>CBDIPU010000003.1:0-357811 GCA_965283765.1 Caulobacteraceae bacterium | reverse complement strand
GGGGCCCGCACGGCCGGCTGGACCCAGCTGGTGACCACGATCCTCAAGTTGGCGCCGCTGGTCGCCGTGGCCGGCCTGGCCGGCCTCATCCTGCTGCGCAAGGGACCCGCGGCGATCGCGCCCTTCGAGCCCTCGGCCCTGTCGGGCGGCAGCGTCACCGCCGCCGCGGCCCTGACCCTGTGGGCGTTGCTGGGCGTGGAGTTGGCCACCATTCCCGCCGAGCAGGTTGACCAGCCCGAGCGCAATATCCCGCGCTCGACCCTGTTCGGCACGGCCTTCACCGGCCTGATCTATCTGCTCGTCTCGTCGGGCGTGCTGCTGCTGACGCCGGTTTCGGTGTTGCAGGGCTCAAACGCCCCGCTGGTCGACTTCATGGCCTATCACGGCGGCGGCGACTTTCGCCTGGCCCTGGCCGCCTTCGCCGCGATCAGCGCCCTGGGCGCCCTGAACGGCTGGGTGCTGCTGCAGGGGGAATTGCCGGCGGCCATGGCACGCGAGGGCGTCTTCCCCGCCTGGATGGGCAAGACCACGGCCAACGGCACGCCGGTTCGCGCCCACCTGATGTCCAGCGTGCTGGTGACGATCCTGGTGGTGATGAACTACGCCAAGTCCATGGCCGACACCTTCACCTTCATGGCCCTGCTGGCCACGGCGTCGAGCCTGTTCGCCTATCTCTTCTGCTCGCTGGCGGTGCTGAAGCTGGGGCGCGAGAAGCGGATGCCCGTCTTGCCGGCCTTCGCCGCCATCGCCGCCGTGGCGGCGGTCTACTCGGCCTGGACCTTCTACGGCGCGGGCTGGTCGGTGACCTTCTGGGGGCTGGTGCTGCTGGCGGCCGGCGCGCCGGTCTATCTGCTGATGCGCCGCGCGCGCCTGGCTCGCGAGGCCGCCCGATGATCGCCCGCCCCTGGATCGCCTGCCTGACCGTCGCGGCCCTGCTGGCCGGGCTCGTGGCCACCGCCGCATCGGCCGGCGAGGCGTCCTATGTCCGCGCCGGGCGTCTGATCGACCCGCAGTCGGGCAAGGTGCTGACCGACCGGCTGATCCGCGTCGAGGACGGCAAGATCACCGCCGTCACGGCCTGGACGACCGCGCCGAAGGATGGCCCCGTGACCGACTGGTCAAAGCTGACCGTCCTGCCCGGCCTGATCGACATGCACACCCACCTGGTCGACCAGGAGCAGACCGAGAACATCGCCGAGCCGCTGCTGACCACGGCCGCCTACCAGTCGTTCATCGCCGCCGATCACGCCCGCAAGACCCTGATGGCGGGCTTCACCAGCGTGCGCGACGTCGGGACCTGGCGGGCGTTCGGCGACGTGGCCCTGCGCGACGCGATCAACAACGGTCTCGTGCCTGGCCCGCGCATGTCGGTGGCCGGCGCCTATATCACCGCGCCCGGCGGCGGCGGCGAGGTGACCGGCATCGCCGCCGACGTCGGCATCCCGGCCGAGATGCGGGTCGGGGTCGTCGAGGACGCCGCCGACACTCACCGCAAGGCCGCCAATATCCTGGCGCATCACGCCGACTTCCTGAAGCTGATCGCCACCGGGGCGGTGCTGACCGTCGGCACCGAGCCGGGCCAGCTGGAGCTGTCGGAAGACGAGATCCGCGCCGCCGTCGAGGAAGCCGCCCGGCGCGGGACCTACGCCACCGCCCACGCCCACGGGGCCGAGGGCATGAAGGTCGCCATGCGCGCCGGCGTCCGCTCGATCGAGCACGGCTCGCTGATGGACGACGAGGCCATCGCCATGATGAAGGCCAAGGGCGTGTTCCTGGTCGCCGACATCTATGACGGCGACTGGATCGACGAATACGGCAAGGCCCACGGCTGGCCGGCCGAAACCCTGCGCAAGAACCTGGAGACCACCGAGGCCCAGCGCGAGGGCTTCCGCAAGGCGGTCAAGGCGGGGGTCAAGATCGCCTACGGCACCGACTCCGGCGTCTATCCGCACGGCCTCAACGCGCGACAGCTGCCCTACATGGTCAAGTACGGCATGACGCCGATGCAGGCGATCCAGTCGGCCACGACCGTGGCGGCCGAGCTGATGAGCAAGACCGGCAAGGTCGGCTGCGACGCGGCTGGCTGCTACGCCGACCTGATCGCGGTGTCCGGCGATCCGCTGGCGGACATCGGGATCCTGACCAGGATTCCCAAGGTCATGAAGGGTGGGGCGGTCGTGAAGGACGAGTAGCCCGGTCTCTTCCCGTGGGGGAGGTTGAGCTACAAATGCTCATTCTGAACCTTGGCCCGGACCATGCATTGTGCATCGCAGCGCAATTTGATTGTGCGAGAGCGAAACAACTGTCATGTCGACGTGGTTAGTTCTACGTTGAGTACGTCCAAGGAGGTCTCCATGACCGAGAACCACTATTACGTCCGCCCGGTCGCCGGTGTGTGGCATGTGACCTGGAACGACTTGGCCGAACTGATCGGCTGCTATTCCTCGCAACACGAAGCCGAGGCCCTGGCCCAGCTGCTGGCCCGCCACATGCGCCAGCAGGGCCGCAAGGCCCAGGTTCACGTCGACGCGCCGGAAGTCCGCACGCCCTCGTGGGGCCGCAACCGCGCGGCGCACCAGGCGGCCGCTGCTTAAGCTAGCCAGCTCTCCAGCGCGCGTGTCACGATCACGCGCGCGTCTTGCGGGCTGAAGGTCGCCGGGTCCAGGCACAGCTCCAGCCACAGGCCGTCGACGGTCGCCGTCAGGGCGATGGCGGCCAGGCGGGTGTCGGCGACGTCCGCCTCGCTCAACAGCCCTTCCAGTCGCGCCCGGAAGTCCGCGTAGGACGCCGCGTGGATCGCTGCGATGCGCGGCTTGGTCTTGACCAGGCTCCAGAACCCGATCCAGGCGGCCAGCAGTCGCGGATCCAGCACCGGCGGCGCGAAGCTGGCGCCGAGATAGGCCAGCAGCCGCTGGCGAGACGTCGGTCCGGCCGCGTCCAGCGCGGCGTCCAGCGCGCCGTCGATCCGCTGACTGACGGCCTCGTAGGCCGCCGCGATCAGGTCGTCGACCCCCTCGAAATAGTGGCGCAGCAGGCCCGGCGAGACGCCGGCCTCGGCGCAGATCGCGCGGACGGAGGTTCCGTCGACGCCTTCGCGCGCCAGGACGGTCTCGGCGGCGGCGACGAGGGCTTGCCGACGGACATCGGCGGTCTCGCGGGTGAAGGCGGCGCGCAAGATCTAGCCCTCCCCCTCGATGGGGGAGGGTTGGGTGGGGATGCGGCGTTCGCCGTGCGAGCACCCCCATCCCCAACCCTTCCCCCATCGAGGGGGAAGGGAGCTTATCGCGATCCTCACCACCCCTCCGGCGGCCTTGCCAGCCGGCTCTCCGGGATCAGCGCCCGCATCTTGCGGCCGAAGCTGCGCAAGGACACCTCGCTGGCCGCCAGCGGTCCCGCCGTGAAGGTCCGCGAGGCCATGCCCTGCTGTACGCGCGCCACCAGCTCGGTGTCCTCGGCATTGACCTGGCGGTTGATGCGCCAGTTCAGATAACGCGCCGCCTTCATCTCGCGCCGGTCATCGGGCAGGGCGTAGGCGATCTCGCGGATCATGGTCTCCGTGGCCGAGATCGGGATGAACTGCATGAAGTCCACTTGGTCCGGATAGATGTCGAAGGCGAAGTTCGGCCACAGCTTGAAATAGGTCCACAGCCGCTTGCGATCGGCCGGCAGGTGCGGGACGTCGGGCAGCAGGTCCTGATAGAGCCGCTCGGACGGGCTCTCCGACGGCTCGTCGATCAGCTGGCCCCACATCTTGTCGACGAAGGTCTTGGCCTCGACGCCATAGCCCTTGCCGAACAGCCGCGTCAGGCCGGGGTGGGCGACGGGGATGTGCAGGCCATCCGAATAGTTGTCGCTGATGTTCTTCCAGTTGACCGCGCGCGGCCGCAGGGTGACCCGGCCGAACGGCTGCAGCTCCTCGAAGCGGTAGTGGGCGACCTCGTCCTCATAGGGGGCCATCATCGTCGCCACCGACGGCCCTTCCCCCTCGATCCGCACGAAGACGAAGCCGCGCCAGATCTCGGTCTCGATCGTGGCGAGCCCTTCCTTGGCCATGTCCAGCGCCGGATAGTCGTCGCGCATCGGCACGCCGATCAGCCGGCCTTCCAGGTCGTAGGTCCAGGCGTGGTAGGGGCAGACGATCCGTCCGCCACAGCGACCGACCGGGCCGTCCAGCAGCCGCGCGCCCCGGTGGCGGCAGACATTGGCGAAGGCCCGCGCCCCGCCGTCCTTGCCGCGCACCACCACCAGGCTCTCGCCCACGAAGTCGAAGGTGTGGAAGTCGCCCGCCTTGGGGATGTCGTTCAGGTGGCAGACGATCTGCCACGACGGCCGGAAGATCCTGTCCTGCTCCTCGCGAAAGAAGCGCTCGGAGCCGTAGATCCAGCCGGGCAGGCCCCAGTCGGCCAAAGAGTTGTTGGATTGAGGGTCTTCGTTGGAGATCTGGGTCATGAGCAGGCCCCCTCCACCGCCGTTCGGCGGTCCCCCTCCTCCAAGAGGGGGAGGAGATCTCTCTCTCCGCCCCGCTTGGGGGCGGACAGACCATGCGGAGCATGGTCAGGTGGGGGCCAGTGCTGAGCTAACCGCACGCTCACCGCCCCACCACCGACAGCTTCAGCGCCGTGACGAAGTCCTTGTCCCTCAGGATCTCCCGCGCCGCGTTCCGCCCCGGATTCCCAGACACCCCGCCGCCGGGATGCGTGCCGGCCCCGCACATGTAGAGGCCGGCGATCGGCGCGCGGTGGCTGGCGTGGCCCAGGAACGGACGGGTGGCCCATAGCTGATCCAGCGACATGTGACCGTGCATGATGTCGCCGCCGATCAGGCCGAACTTCCGCTCCAGGTCCAGCGGCGACAGGATCGTCCGGCCCAGCACCGAGGCCTTGAAGCCCGGCGCCCAGCGCTCGACCGTGTCGATGATCAGGTCGGCGGCGGCTTCGCGCTCGTCGTCCCAGTTGCGGCCGTTCGGCAGGGTCGGGGCGAACTGCTGGCAGAACAGGCTGGCCACGTGCTGGCCCGGAGGCGCGAGGGACGTGTCGATGGTCGAGGGGATCAGCATCTCGACGATCGGAGCCTTGCTGATCCCGTCCGCCTTGGCGTCGCGATAGGCGGCGTCCATGTAGTCGAGGCTGGGGGCGATCACGATGCCCGACTGGTGGTGCTCGGCGGCGTCCTTGCCGGGCAGGCACGTGAAGCTGGGCAGCTCCGACAGCGCCACGTTCATCCGGAAGGTGCCCGAGCCGTTCTTGTAGCCGTCGACCGTCTTGCGGAAGTCGGCGGTCAGGGCCGAGGGCGGGACCAGCTTTTTGTAGAGCAGGGCGGGATTGACGTTGGCGCTGACGATCGGGGCCATCACCTGGCGGCCGTCGACCAGCTGCACGCCGACCGCCTTAACGCCATCGACATGCACGCCCTCAACGGGCGCGTTCAGCAGGATCTCGACCCCCGCCGCCTCGCAGGCCTTGGCCATGGCCTGGGTGATCGAGCCCATGCCGCCGACCGCGTGGCCCCAGGCGCCCTTCTTGCCGTTCACCTCGCCGAAGGTGTGGTGCAGCAGCACATAGGCCGAGCCGGGCGTGTCGGGACTGGCGAAGTTGCCGACCACGGCGTCGAAGCCGAAGGCGGCCTTGACCGCGTCGCTCTCGAACCAGCCGTCCAGCACCTCGCGGGCGCTCTTGGTGAACAGGTCCAGGAGGTCGCGCTTCCTCTGCCGGGAGAGCATGGCCAGGCGCCCGCCCTGGCGCAGGGCTCGCAGCGCGCCGGGCAGGCCGTCGCCCAGGTTCGGCGGCGTCTCCTGGGCGAAGTCGCGCAGCACGTCGCCGATCTCGTCGAGCATGGCGTAGTAGGCCGGCAGCACCTCGGCGTCGCGATAGCTGAACTTGCGGAAGGCTTCCTGGGTGCGCTCCAGTCCGCCGCCCAGCTTCAGATAGCGCTCGTCGCTGATCGGCAGGAAGTTCGAGATCGGCCGTTCCAGGAAGGTCAGGCCGTAGTCGTGCAGGCCCATGTCGGCGATCACCCGCGGGTTCAGCAGGCTGACCGTGTAGCTGGCCACCGAATTGCGGAAGCCGGGATGGAACTCCTCGGTCACCGCCGCCCCGCCGACCACGCCGCGCGCCTCGCAGACCGTGACCTTCAGCCCGGCCTTGGCCAGGTAGAAGGCGCAGACCAGGCCGTTGTGACCGCCGCCGATGATCACGGCGTCGCGGTTGGTGGTTTCGGCCATGGTGGTGCTCTCCCCAGAATAGGCGGAGAGGTTGCTATACGACTGTATAATAGGCAAGCCTTCTCCCTTCCCCCTTGATGGGGGAAGGGCGGGGATGGGGGTGATGCTGCCGTTCGGCCGCCAAGGCCGTAGTCACCCCCACCCAACCCTTCCCCCATCAAGGGGGGCTCAGTCTTGTTTCCCGCGCGCCGTCAGCCAGTACATCACCGGCGTCGCCACGCGGCTGAGCAGCGTCGAGGTGATCAGCCCGCCGATGATGGCGATGGCCAGGGGCGAGTAGAGACCCGAGCGCTCCAGGGCCAAGGGCAGCAGCCCGCCGATCGCCGTCACCGAGGTCAGCAGCACGGGCAGGAAGCGCACCTCGCCGGCCTTTTCGATGGCGTCGTGCAGGTTCATGCCTTCGCGACGTAGCTGCTCGGTGAAGTCGACCAGCAGGATCGAGTTCTTGATCTCGATGCCGATCAGGGCGATCACGCCGATCGTGGCGGTGAACGACAGGGAATAGCCGGTCAGGGCCAGGGCCAGGACCGCGCCGAACACCCCGAACGGGATGATGCCGGCGACCACCAGGGCGGTCTTGAACTTCTGGAATTCCAGAACCAGCACCGCCAGGATCCCGAACACCGCCACCAGCACCGCCGCGCCAAGGCCGGCGAAGCTTTCCGACGCGGCCTCGGCCTCGCCGCCCAGCGACAGGCGGTAGCCCGGCGGCAGCGGCAGGTCCTTGTTCAGCCGCGCCAGGGCGTCCTGGGTCACGCCTGAGGCCAGGAAGCCGGTGCTGACCCAGGAGCTGACGGTCACGGTCCGCTCGCGGTCGAAGCGGTCGATGCGCGAGGGGCTGGACTTCAGGCGCGGGGTGGCGATGGCGTCCAGCGGCGCGGCCAGGCCGTCGGCGGTCGGAACATAGACGCCCTTCAGGGCCGAGAGCGGGTTGCGCGCCGCGCCGTCGGCCTGGGCCATCGGCAGCCGCACCTTGACCGCGTAGTCGTCGCCGTCCGGGTCGCGGAAGCGGGCGGTCTCCTCGCCGGACAGGGCCAGGCGGGCGATGCGCCGCGTGGCGCCGGCCTGGACGCCCAGGGCCGCGGCCTTGGCCTCGTCGACGCCGAGGTCGAGGTCGGTGCGGTCCAGGCGCACGGGGTTGGTGACGTCGCGGGTTCCGGGCGTGGCCTTGAGGATCGCCTCGGCGCGGGCGGCCAGGGCCTTGAGCACGTCGAGGTTCTGGCCCGTGAGGCGGATGGCGACAGGCGCGTCGATCGGCGGGCCGTTCTCGAAGGTCTGCACGCTGATCCGCGCGCCGGGATAGGCGGCGAACTGCTCGCGCAGACGGTCCAGCACCTGCTCGCTGCGGCCCGGCTCCCAGCGCTTGAGGCTGACAAACACCTCGGCGAAGGTCGTGGCGCTCTCGCGCTGGCTCTTGTTGTAGAAGATCTGAGGATTGCCGCGCCCCAGATTGGCGGCCGCCCAGACGACGTCGGGCTCGGCCCTGACGCGCTGCTCGACATAGCGCAGCACCTGGTCGGTGCGGGCCAGGGACGTGCCGTCGGGGGTCTCGATCCGGATCAAGAACTGCGGGGTCTCGGCGGCCGGGAACAGGCTGGAGCCGACCAGCTTCACCAGCGGGAAGGTGGTCAGGCAGATGGCCAGCAGGACGGCCATGGCCACCCACGGCCGGGCCAGGGCGCGGTGCAGCACCGGCCGGTAGAAGCGGTGGATGCCGTTGTTGACCGCGCGCAGCAGGGCGTTGCCCTCGGGGTCGGAATGCTTGTCCAGCAGGCGACTGGCCAGGAACGGGATGATGGTCATCGACACGAAGAGCGAGGCGGCGATCGTGCACAGCACCGTCACCGGCAGCGACTTGATATAGGCCCCCGAGCCCGCCGGCAGGGCCATCAGCGGCAGGAAGGCCAGCATCAGCGTCGCCGTGCAGCCCAAGACAGCCAGGCTAATCTGGCGGGTGCCGTTGATCGCCGCGTCGACCCGGTCCTCGCCCTCGCGCACCCGGCGGGCGATGTTCTCGGTGATGACGATACTGTCGTCGACCAGCAGGCCCAGCGCCAGCACGAAGCCGGCGATCGACAGCTGGTTCAGGGTGAAGCCCAGCGCCTGCAGCATGGTCAGGCCGATCAGCAGCGAAAGCGGGATCGACACCATCACCACCAGGCCGGCGCGCGGCCCCAGCGGCAGCAGGGTGATCAGCACCAGGCACAGGGCGATGGCGAAGTCGCGGAACAGGTTGTTCAGGCGGTGCTTGACGTTTTCGGCCTGGACGAAGCCGCGCTCCATCTTCACCCCGGCGGGCAGGGTCTTTTCGTAGTCGTCCAGCACCCGCTGCACGCCCTTGGTGATCTTGGCGACGTCCTGGCCGTCCTTCTGGTTGACGGTCAGGAAGATGGCGCGCTTGCCGTTGAAGCGGGTCAGGTGGGTCGGTTCGGCCTGGGCCCAGGCCACCTGGGCGACGTCGCGCACGCGCGTCACCTGGCCGCCCAGCGAGCGGACGGGGGTGTTGCCGATGGTCGCCAGGTCATGGAAGGCCCCGCCGGACTTGACGTTGAAGCGCCGCTCACCCGCCTGCACCGCGCCGATCGGCGCCTCGGCCCCGGCCGCCTTCAGGGCGTCGACCACGGCGGTGGGCGGCAGCTTCAGGGCCGACAGGCGGGCCAGGTCCAGCGTGACCTGCACCTCGGACGGCGGCGCGCCCCAATACTTGGCCTCGCGCACGCCGGGCACCCGGTCCAGCCGCTCGCGCAGGCGGTCGGCGGTCTTTTCCAGGCGGCGCATGGGCAGGATGTCGGAGGTCAGGGCGACCTGGACGATCGACACCTCGGTGGTGCGGATCCGCTCGATCTCCAGCCTCTGCACCCCGGCCGGCAGGTTTCCGCGGATGGCGTTCACCTCGCGCACCACCTGGTCGAACTTGCGCTCGGTGTCGACGTCCCAGGTGAAGTGGACGCGGATGATGGCCGAGCCGTCCACGGCGGTCGACTCGACCTTGTCGATGTCGTCGAGGCCGTCGACGGCGTCCTCGATCGGATCGACGATCAACTGCTCGATCTCGGACGGCTCGGCGCCGGGCAGGACCGCGCGGACGATGACGATCGGCGTCGGGAAGTGCGGGTCTTCCGAGCGCGGCACGTTGTTGAAGGCGTTGATCCCCAGCATGATCAGCAGGCCGAAGGCGACCAGGGTGAACTGCCAGCGCCGGACGGCGAAGGTCGCGAGATCGAACTTCACGGCTTACTGACCCCTAGAGGCGTCGAGGCGCTTGGGGTCGATGACCCGCACGGCCTCGCCGTCGGCGACGAAGCCGGCCCCGGCCGTGATCACCTGGGCGCCGTCCGGCAGGCCCGAGACTAGGGCGTCGTCGCCGTCGAAGCCGCCGAAGCCGACGGCCATGCGCCGGGCCTTGCCGTGGTCGAACCGGTAGACGAAGGCGCGCTGGCCGTTGGCCTCCAGCACCGCCTCGGCGGGGATGCGGGCAAAGGCCGTCGTGGCGCCCGGCGCGGTGCGAACGGAAAGCGTGGCGTGGGCGACCTGGCCGCTGCGCAGGGCGGCGGGCGGGGCGGAGAGCTCGATCTCGACGCTGATGGCGCCGGTGCGAGTGTCGGCGGCCTCGCCGACGCGCGTGACGCGGCCAGACAGGGTCTGCTCCGCGAGGTCCTCGACCCGAATCCGCGCCACATCGCCGACCCGCACCCGCGCGGCTTCCCGCGCCGAGAGCGGCAGGCGCAGGACCAGCGGACTGGAGAGATCGGCGATCCGCGCCACCACCTGGCCGGCGGCGACGACCTCGCCCGCCTGGGCCCGGCGCTCCAGCACCACGCCCGAAGCCGGCGAAACGAGGCTGGCCCAGCGGCGGTCGAAACGGGCGGCGTCATAGGCGGCCTGGGCGGCCTTCAGCGCGCTCGTACGGTCGTCGATGCGCTGACGGCTGACATAGCCCTTATCGAACAGGGTCTTGTCACGCTCGATGTCGCGGCGGGCGCGCTCCAGGTCGGCCACGGTCTGCTGCTGGCGGGCGTCGACCCCGGCCGGATCGATGGCGGCGACCAGCTGGCCGGCCGAGACGCGGTCGCCGGCCTCGACCTTCATGGCCGTCAGCACGCCGGGGATGCGGAAGGAAAGCGCCATCTCGCGGCGGCGCTCCAGCGTCCCGGCTCCGGTCACGGCGCCGGCCGCTTCAGGCGCGGCGACGCGGGCGGCCTCGACCGGCGTCGGCGGGGTCGCCGCCTCGGTCTTGGCCTTGCCGCCACAGGCCGCCAGCGCCGTCGTCATCAGCAGCGCCGCCAGGGGAGGGAGCGGGGTCCGCCACATAGACTGTTCCAAATCGATCAATGATAAGTTATCAGTGATTGATAGCGATGGCTTGTCAAGCTTGGATAGCAGTGGTCAACGACCTTCGATGAAGTCTCCCCAAACGCGTTCTCCACGCAAACCCAAGGGCCAGGGCGCCGAGCGCCGCGAGGAGATCCTCGACGCCGCCCAGAGCCTGTTCGCCCAGAAGGGCGTCCACGCGGTCTCGACCCGCCAGATCGCCGAGATCGCCGGCATCTCGCAGCCGGCCCTCTACGCCTATTTCACCACCAAGGACGACATCGCCGCCGAGCTGTGCGTGCGGGCCTTCGCGATCCTGGGCCAGCGGATGGCCGATGCTCGGGTGAACTACACCCCGACGACCGAGAATTTCGATCGCTGCCTGCGGGTCTATATCGACTTCGGCCTCGACCATCCCGACGCCTACCGCGTGGCCTTCATGCTGGAGAAAAGCATCGACGGCTCGTTTCTGGAGAAGACCGGCGGAAAGCCGATGGCCGCCGGCAAGGAAGTCTTCCAGGTGTTCGTCGAGATGGTCGGCGAGCTGCACGCCGGCGGGCTGATGGCCGGCGACGACGTGATGGCCGCGACCCAGTCGCTGTGGGCCGGGCTGCACGGTCTGGTCTCGCTGCTGATCGCCAGACCGGAATTTCCCTGGATCGAGCGCGAGACGTTGATCGCCACCCATGTGGCCATGCTGCGCAGAGGCGCGCTCAAGTAGGGGGCGTTGAAGTAGAGGGCTGGGACCTCTAAGTGAGCGCCTCGCTCTTTCGGGAAGGATCCCCATGGCCCAGCTCCTGCCGCTCCAATCGTTCAGCCTGCAGGAGACCGACGACGGCTACCGCCTGCTGGTCTCGGCCATCGGCGGCGAGTTGCTCTACGTCTCGATCACGCCCGACCAGATGGACGACATCATCGACAGTCTCGAGAACGCCATGGGCGGCGAGGGTGACGGCGGGAGCGAAGTCGAGGACGACGGGGAGTTCTAGGAACACTCTTGTCCTGGTGGCAGGGTCAGCGCCCGCAACGCGGTCAGCGCCCGGCTCAAGGTCGCCCGCTTGGCCGCCGCGCCCAGCGAGACCCGCAACCCCTCACCGACCGCTCCCGGCGCCCGGAAGGCCTCTGCCCCCACAAGCGCCAGGCCTCGGTCCCTGGCGGCCGGCGTCGCGGTCGCGCCGGGCAGCCAGACATGCAGGCTCTCGGGCCCGCCCGTCGCCGCCGGCAGCAGCGCCGCCGCCAGGGCGCGGCGGGCGATGGCCTCCTCGCGCACGCCCTCCAGAATCCGGGTCGCGACGCCGTCGCGGATCCAGCCGGTGACCACGGCCGCCATCAGCGGCGCGGGCATCTGGGCGATGGCGTGCAGAGTTCGCGCCGCGCCCTCGGCCTGTCCCGGCGGGGCGACGATGTAGGCCAGGCGCAGGCCCGGCGAGAGCGTCTTGGCGGTGGTGGCGACATGGAACACGCCCTCCGGCCAAAAGGCGGCGAGGGCGGGCGGGGGCGCGGCGGGCAGCAGGCCGTAGGCGTCGTCCTCGATGATGGTCACGCCGGCCGCGCGGGCGATGGCCACGACCGCCTCACGCCGGGCAAGGCTCATGGTCGCCGCCGTCGGGTTCTGGAAGGTCGGGGTGCAGCACAGCAGGCGCGGGCGATGCTGGGCGATCATCCGATCCAGCGCTTCGGGCTCCAGCCCCTCGGCGTCCATCGGGCATGCCACGACGCTCAGGCCGCGCCGGGCGGCGGTGGCCAGCAGGCCCGGATAGGCGAAGGCCTCGGCCAGGATCACGTCGCCTGGCGTCGTCAGGTGGTCCAGCAGGGCCGATAGCGCCGTCTGGGCGCCGCTGGCGACGATCACCCGCTCGGCGGCCGCCTCGCCCAGGCTCGGGGCCAGCCAGGTCGCGCCGGCCGCGCGCTGGGCCAGGGAGCCGGCGCCGGGGTGATAGGCCATCAAGGTCGCCGGATCGGTCCGGGCCAGGATCGCGCCGGTCGCCTCGCGCAGCAGCGCCGCCAGGTTCAGCCCCGCGGGCGGCGG
Source organism: Caulobacteraceae bacterium (assembly GCA_965283765.1). Lineage (GTDB taxonomy): Bacteria > Pseudomonadota > Alphaproteobacteria > Caulobacterales > Caulobacteraceae > Caulobacter. Next base: position 345,251 of record CBDIPU010000003.1, on the reverse strand, counting down.
CGGCAGGTTCATCGACAGGTCGACCAGCCCGGCCTCGTCCTCGATCGTGCGAGAGCGGATGAAGGTGCCCCGTCCCGTGGTCCCCTCGATCAGCCCCCGCTCGCGGGCCAGGGCGTAGGCGCGGGTCACCGTCGTGAAGTCGATCCCGACCAGCCGGGCCACCTCGCGCTGGGCCGGAATCTGGTCGCCGGCCTGCAGCTCGCCCTCGGCCACGGCCTGCTCCATGGCCTCGGCGATCCGGCGATAGGCGGGACCGTCCAGGGCCTCGATGCGGCGCAGCCAGGCGGCGGCCGGATTCGGTGATCCCCTAGTTGCGGGCATGGCTCAATATCCATACATTAATCGCACAATGTATGGATCAATCCTGCGATTGTAGGAAGGGGCCACTGATGGCCGACTATGAAGTTTACGACTTCCCGACGCCGATCGAGGCTGGCTTCAAGTGCTGCTGCCCGCGCTGCGGCGAGGGCAAGCTGTTTGGTGGTTTCCTGAAGCTGGCGCCGAAGTGCGACCGCTGCGGGCTGGACTACAGCTTCGCCGACCCGGCTGACGGCCCCGCCTTCTTCGTGATGAGCGGCATCGGCATTCTGGTGATCGCCGTCTTCGCCTGGATCGAGGTGACCTATCACCCGCCGATCTGGGTGCATCTGGTGACGGTGTTCCCCGCGCTGATCATCGGCTGTCTGGCGACCCTGCGCCCGGTGAAGAGCTGGCTGGTCGCCTCGCAATATATCAACAAGGCCGAGGAAGGCCGCTTCGAGAGCCTGGGCCGCCACGACTTCGACTCGCGGCGGCTGTAGGGCTTCCCCAAATCCCCAATCTCCGATCTCCCCGGCGAAAGCCGGGGCCCAGATCTCATGGCGTTTGGGCTGATTGGAAGAGCGCGGCGCTCATAGAACCCGCCTCAGCGCTCCTCCATCTGGGCCCCGGCTTTCGCCGGGGAGAGCGGGGGAGGGGCTGGGGCTAAACCCCCAACGTCCCCGCCACCTGGCGCGTGGCCGCGTTCAGGCGGTTCCAGACATTGATCGCCGAGATGCTGATCAACAGGCCCGCCAGCGCCTTTTCGTCATAGTGGCGGGCGGCTTCGTCCCAGACCTCGTCGGAGACCGGGTCGGCCTTGTCGGCGACGCGGGTCACGGCTTCGGCCAGGGCCAGGGCGGCGCGTTCGGCCTCGGTGAAGTAGGGCGTATCGCGCCAGCCGGCGACGGTGGCCACCCGTTCGGGGCTCTGGCCGGACTTCAGGGCGCCGCGGGCGTGCATCTCCAGGCAGACGCCACAGCCATTGATCTGGCTGACGCGCAGGTGCAGCAGTTCGTGCAGGGCTTCGGGCACGCCCTCGACATGGGCGGACTTGGACAGCGCCATCATCGCCTTCATGGCGTCCGGCAGCAGGTAGGCGGGCTGGGTCATCCTGGCGTTCATTTGGCGAGCTTGCATCGGTGTCTCCTTGCGATTTGGCGACGCCGCCGGTCACATCCGACGGCTTGCGTTCGTCGAAGAGGTGACGAAGCCCGACGGAGCGATGTGACCGATGCCCCAAGAGAATTTTGAGCAGAATTTCCTGGCCGACAGGTTCGAGGCCGACCGGGCCCGTCTGCGCGGCGTGGCCTATCGCCTGCTGGGCTCGCTGCCCGAGGCCGAGGATGCGGTGCAGGAGGCGTGGCTGCGCCTGTCGCGCAACGGCGCCGGCGGCGTCGACAATCTCTCGGCCTGGCTGACGACCGTGACCTCGCGCGTGTGCCTGGACATGCTGCGGTCGCGGAAATCCCGCCGCGAGGACGCCCTCCCCGACGGCGCGCCCGAGCCGGCCGTCACCGCCGAGGAGGCGATCGAGCGCGAGACCATCCTGGCCGACTCCGTCGGCCTGGCCCTGCTGGTGGTGCTGCGGACCCTCAGCCCCGCCGAGCGCATCGCCTTCGTGCTGCACGACCTGTTCGACATGCCGTTCGACCAGATCGCCCCGATCGTCGAGCGCACGCCCGACGCGGCCCGGCAACTGGCCAGCCGGGCGCGCCGCCGGGTGCGCGGCGGCGACAATCTCGACGCCGGCCAAGTGGCCCAGAAGAGCGTGGTCGACGCCTTCCTGCTGGCCGCGCGCACCGGCGACATGGCCGGGCTGATGGCGGTGCTGGATCCGAATGTCGTGGTCCGCGCCGACGTTTTCGCCGGCGGCGGCCAGACCCGCGAACTGGTCGGGGCGCAGAAGGTCGCGGCCTTCTACAACGGCAAGGCGCAGACGGCGCGTACGGTGCTGATCAACGGCGAGATCGGCGCCGTCGTGGCCCCGATGGGCAAGCTGCTGATGGCGCTCGACATCCGGATCGAAGGCGGCAGGATCGCCGAGATCACGGTCGTGGGCGACCCCGGCCGGCTGTCCGAGGTTGAGGTGTCGGCGCTGTAGCCTACTTCAGCAGCAACTGGCCGCGCCGCGACAGCTCGTCCTTGATCTTGCCGGCGGCCATGCCCAGCAGGCCCGGCAGGCTGATGTCGAGGCGGGCGTGATCCTCCAGCACCTGGACGACGCCGGTGATGGTCGAGCCCATGGCCACGGCCGAGAAGTTCAGCACGTCGCCGGCCCAGCTCTGGGTGAAGCCCTTGGCGTCGCCGCCGGGGATCTGGCCGGCCAGTTGCGCCAGGCCCTGTTCCAGCCGCCGTTTGGCCTCGGCCGCGCCCAGCTGGTGGGGGATGTTGATGCTGATGGTCTTGGCCATGGGGTCCTCTGGGCGGCTTTCCTTGGGCGGCTTTCCGGCAAAACGCGGCGGGATACGAAACGGTTTGCGCGATCGGTTCAATACGTCCGATTCTGGCGCATGGCGCGATCAAGTTGGTCCTTATCAGATGAGGCCCCTCATCGGACCGGGGAAAAGACATGACCGACTTCGCCATGACCCAGCCGTTCGCCCGTCGTCCCCGCTTCGTGCGTCCGGGCCGTCCGGGCGGCGTGTTCGGCGCCGTCCACTATGCCGGCGTGCTGCTGGTCTGGCTGGCCCTGTTCGTCGTCGACCGTCCGCTGGCCCTGAAGGTGATGGCCGAGCGCCGCGCGGACTCGCCGATCCCCCGTCGCTGGGGCTGGTAGGAGACCACAAAACGCGGCATCCCTTCGGGCATGTCGATCGTCGTCTCCGTCCGCCCGGTGTCGCACCTGCTGAAGGCCCCGTTCCGCATCTCGCGCGGGGTCAAGACCGCCGCCGACGTGGTCGAGGCAGTCGCCTCGGCCGATGGTCATGTCGGGCGCGGCGAGAGCGTGCCCTATGGCCGCTACGGCGAGACGGTCGACAGCGTGCTGGCCCAGCTGACGCCGGCCCTGGCCTCGACGGACGTGGACGCCGCCTGCGCCGCCCTGCCGCCCGGCGCGGCGCGCAACGCCCTGGACCTGGCGCTGTGGGATCTGCGGGCCAGGCGCACCGGGGTCAGCGTGGCCGCCGCCACCGGTCTGCCGATCCCTTCCGCCCTGGTCACCGCCGTGACGGTCAGCCTCGACACGCCCGAGGCCATGGGGGCGGCCGCCGGCGCCGTGGCCGACGCGCCGTTGATCAAGATCAAGCTCTCGGCCGAGGACCCCGCCGCCCGCCTGCGCGCGGTGGCCGCCGCCGCGCCCAATTCCCGCTTCATCGTCGATCCCAACGAGGGCTGGACCTTCGACATCCTCGACGGGCTCAAGTCCCTGCTGGCCGACCTGCCGATCGCCCTGGTCGAGCAGCCGCTGCCGGCCGACGCCGACCATGAGCTGGAAGGCTGGGACCCGCCGTTCACGGTGTGCGCCGACGAGTTCGTCCATGTCGGCGGCGACCTGGCGGCGCTGAAGGGGCGCTACCAGGCGGTGAACCTCAAGCTCGACAAGACCGGCGGCCTGACCGAGGCCGTGGCCATGCTGAAGGCGGCCAAGGCGCTGGGTTTCCGGGTGATGACCGGCTGCATGGTCGCCTCGTCCCTGGGCGTCGCGCCGGCGCTGCATCTGGGCGGGGCCAGCGACTTCGCCGACCTCGACGGGCCGTGGTGGCTGGCGAACGACCATCCCGGCGGGCTGCGGGTCGAGCGCGGCCGGATCACGCCGCCGAAGCCGGGCTTCTGGGCGATGCGGTGACGGCCCAGGGGCTCTGGCTATAGCGAGATCCGTCCGTCCCGTGGTTTGGTGCGTATCTCCGTGACCCAGCCCGAGGTCTCGACATGCCGCTCCTCACCGTTCTCGCCGTCAACGCCGCCGTCTCGGCCGTCGCCTTCCTGGCGCTCTGGCTCGTCAGTCTGCGGCTCAAGGACGTCAGCTTCATCGACGCCTGGTGGGGCCCGGGCATGGCGCTGCTGGCCTGGAGCACCCTGTTTCAGACTCCGGCGACACCGCATGGCCTGCTGCTGACGGGGCTGTGCACCGTGTGGGCGGCGCGGCTGGGCGGCTATCTGTTCTGGCGCTGGAGCACCCACGGGGCCGACCGGCGCTATGTCGCCATGATCGACCACGCGAAGACGCATCGCGGCTGGAGCTTCGCCAAGACCGCCCTGCTGCTGGTGTTCTCGCTGCAGTTCGCCCTGGGGTTCGTCGTCGCCCTGCCGGTGCAGATGGGACAACAGGCCGGACCGCTGGGACCCCTGGCGTTCGTCGGCGCGGTCTTGGCCGTGACTGGCATCGCCTTCGAGACGATCGGCGACGGGCAACTGGCCCGCTTCAAGGCCGACCCGGCCAACGCCGGCAAGGTCATGGACCGGGGACTATGGCGCTACACTCGCCACCCAAACTATTTCGGCGACGCCTGCGTCTGGTGGGGGCTCTACCTGATCGCCGCCGAGACGGGCCTGGGGGCCTGGAGCCTGCCGGGACCGATCCTGATCACCGTGCTGCTGACCCGCTGGAGCGGCGTGCCGACCACCGAGGGCAAGATGCGCAAGTCCAAGCCGGGCTATGAGGACTACGTGGCGCGGACCAGCGGCTTCGTGCCGTGGTTTCCGAAGAAGGGATGAGGAAACCCCTCTCCTTTAGGGAGAGGGAGCTTTCAGGCCCCCAGCTTCTCGATCAGCGCCATCGCGGCCGCCGGATTGCGCACCTTCGCGCCGGCGATGAAGTAGGCGAACACGTCGCCGCGCTCGGCCCATTCGCGCGCCTGCTTCACCACCCCGTCCAGCTCCTCAGACGTCATCCCCGTCGGCTCGTCCGGCTTGCTGGACATCAGCCGCGCATAGGTGAAATCCGCCGTCGGCTGGTCGATGCAGGGCCAGGTCGGCTCCTCGTCGTCGACGGCGTAGACGATGGCCGCGCCGTACTTGGCGGCCAGGTCGTAGAATTCCTGGCAGGCGAAGGTCGGGCTGCGAACCTCCAGGGCGTGGCGGAGTGGAACGCCCTTCCGCTCCTTTGGCAGCAATTTCAGGAAACCCTCGAAATCCGCCGCGTCGAACTTCTTGGTCGCCATGAACTGCCAGTTGATGGGACCCAGTTTCGGCCCCAGCTCCTCGAGCCCCTGGGACAGGAATTTTTCGAGGGAATTGTTGTTTTCGGACAGCACCTTGCGGTTGGTGCAGAAGCGGCTGGCCTTGACCGCGAACACGAAGTCGTCCGGCGTCTCGTCGCGCCACTTCTGCCAGCTGTTGGGCTTGAAGGTCGAATAGTAGGTGCCGTTGATCTCGATGCTGGTCAGCTTCGACGACGCGTATTTCAGCTCGTCCTTCTGCTTGAGATCATCGGGATAGAAGGTCCCGCGCCAGGGCTCGAACGTCCAGCCGCCGATACCGGTTCGGATCACGCCCTTGGCCATGTTTGTTCCCTTCCTGTTCACGGCGAAGCTAGTCGAGGAAGAGGCGGGCGTCGAGGGGAGAAATCTTTCCTCCCCCATGAAGGGGGAGGAGTTTGCGTCTCCCTCAGCACTCCACCCGGTTGACCGACAGGCCCACCGCCAGACCGCCCATCGAGGTTTCCTTGTAGATCTCGTTCATGTCCTCGCCGGTGCGCTTCATGGTGGCGATGACCTTGTCGAGGCTGACCGAGTGCTGGCCGTCGCCCAGCAAAGCGAGCCGGGCGGCGTCGATGGCCTTGATGGCGCCCATGGCGTTGCGTTCGATGCAGGGGATCTGCACCAGGCCGCCGATCGGGTCGCAGGTCAGGCCGAGGTTGTGCTCCATGCCGATCTCGGCGGCGTTCTCGATCTGGGCGTTGGTCCCGCCCAGGGCCGCGGCCAGACCGGCGGCGGCCATCGAGCAGGCCACGCCGACCTCGCCCTGGCAGCCGACCTCGGCCCCGCTGATCGAGGCGTTGCGCTTGTAGAGCGCGCCGATGGCGGCGGCGGTCAGCAGGAACACCCGGATCTGCTCGGGGCTGCCCTTGTGGAAGCGCACGAAGAACCGCAGCACGGCCGGGATCAGGCCCGCCGCGCCATTGGTCGGGGCGGTGACCACGCGGCCGCCGGCGGCGTTCTCCTCGTTGACCGCCATGGCCCACAGGTTGACGAAGTCCATGGCCGCCAGCGGGTCGCTCATCTGGCGCTCCATCCGGCCCAGGATGGTCTGGTGGATCTGGTGAGCCCGGCGCTTGACGGCCAGGCCGCCGGGCAGGACGCCGTCCTGGCGCATGCCGCGATCGATGCACGCTTCCATGGCCCCGAAGATCCGGTCGAGGCCGGCGTTCATCGCCCCCTCGTCCATCCGGGCCAGCTCGTTGGCGGCCATGACCTGGGCGACGGTCAGCTGGGCTCGGTCCGCTCGCTCAAGAAGATCGGCGCCGCTCTCGAACGGGAAGGGGACGGCGGGGCCTTCCTCCGGCGGGGCGTTGCTGCCCATCTCGCGCTCGTCGCGGACGAAGCCGCCGCCGATCGAGAAGTAGGTGCGCTCGGCCAGCACTTCGCCGGCCTTGTCGAAGGCGGTGAAGGTCAGGCCGTTGGGGTGCTGCGGCAGGCGCTCGTGGCCCAGCCAGACGATGTCGCGGGCCTCGTCGAAGGCGATGGCGTGATCGCCGGCCAGATTCAAGGACTGGGTAGCCTGGCTCTCCAGCAGGGCGCGCTCGCCGGCGTCGGGATCGAGCGTCGCGGGGACAAAGCCCATCAGGCCGAGGATCACGGCCCGGTCCGTGGCGTGGCCGCGTCCGGTCAGGGCCAGAGAGGCATAGAGCCGGACCTCGACCCGGTGGACGCTCGTCAGCCTGCCGGCCTCGCGCAGGCGGCCGACGAACAGCACGGCGGCGCTCATCGGCCCCATGGTGTGGCTGCTCGACGGGCCGACGCCGAGTTTGAAGAGGTCGAAGACGGAGGCGGTCATGGGATGTTTTACGCAATAGAGCTTGTCATCCCGGCCGCAGCGAAGCGGAGAGCCGGGACCGCGGGAAACTCAGAGCTTCCGGCGGTCCCGGATCGCGCAAGCGCGTCCGGGATGACAGTTTCAAGATCCTACTTCCGCTGCGCGGCGGTCTTGTCGCGCAGGGCCTTGAACTCCGAGCCCGCCTGCCATTGCGGCCAGACGCGGCTGTTGGCCAGGTCGTGGCCGATCTCGTAGACGAGGCCCAGGTCCATGGCCTGGCCCGACAGGTCCCAGTCGGCCGACCATTCGTCCGCCGGCTGGTGGTAGCGCTTGTCGGTGTAGTCGGCCTCGGCCTTCTCGCCGGCCTCCTTGCCGCCCTTCACCAGGTCGTTGCCCGAGCCGATCGAGATGGCCGGCACGCCGCGCTTGGCGAACGGGAAGTGGTCCGAGCGGTAGAAGTGGCCGGCCTGCGGGACGGGATCCGGCGTGAAATAGCGGCCGTGCAGCTTGGCCTTGGCGACCAGCATGTCCTGCAGGTCGACCTTGCCGTCGCCCGAGGTGCCGATGTCCTTGGCCGGACCGGCGGCCGACAGGGCGTCGATATTGATGTCGCCGACCGTGGCAGCCAGCGGGAAAAGGATTCGAAGCGTAGTATTCCGAGCCCAGCAGGCCCTTTTCCTCGGCGGTCACGGCCAGGAACAGGATCGAGCGCTGCGGCGCGGGCTGGCTCTTGAAGGCGCGGGCCAGTTCCAGCAGGGCGGCGATGCCGTCGGCGTTGTCGATGGCGCCGTTATAGATCTTGTCGCCCCTGGCGTCCGGAGCGCCGACGCCCAGGTGGTCCCAGTGGCCGCTGTAGATGACGGTCTCGTTCGGGAACTTCGCGCCGACGATGCGGCCGGCGACGTTCTTGGAGATGATCACCTCGTGCTTGACCTTGTAGTCGGCCGAGAAGGTGACGCCCTTCAGCTCGACCGGCTTGAAGTCGCGGGTCTGGGCCTGCTTCTTCAGGGCGTCGAAATCCAGCCCCGACTTCTTGAAGAGGTCGACGGCGGTATCGCGCTGGATCCAGGCTTCCATCGACGGGTGCGACTTGCCCGGCTCCTTGCGAACGATGTCGAACATCGTGTTGGTGTTGGAGTTCTTGACCGTGTTCCAGCCGTACGAGGCCGGGGCCGTCTCGTGGACGATCAGGACGCCGGCCGCGCCCTGGCGCGCGGCTTCCTCGTACTTGTAGGTCCAGCGGCCGTAATAGGTCATGGCCTTGCCGCCGAAGTCGCCGGAACCGGTCTCGAAGTCCGGGTCGTTGATCAGCACGACCAGGATCTTGCCCTTCAGGTCCATGCCCTTGAAGTCGTCCCAGTTGCGCTCCGGCGCCTTGACGCCATAGCCGACGAAGACCAGCGGGGCGTCCTTGATCGAGACGCTGTCGACATTGGTCATGGCCGCGCGGATGGCGACCTGCTCGCCCTGGGTCAGGGCCTGCTTGGCGCCGCCGACCGTGACGCTGGCGGCGACCGGGCCGGCGATCTCGAACTTGCCCAGCGGCACGTTCTGGGTCCAGGCGCGCTTGCCGTCCTTTTGCAGGTCGCCGGCGGGGGAGAGGCCGATGGCCTTCATCTGGTCGACGATGTAGCCGACGGCCTTCTTCTCGCCCTCGGTGGCCGGGCCGCGGCCCTCGAATTCGTCCGACGACAGCACCTTGATGTGGGCCGACAGCCTGGCGGGGTCGATCTTGGGTGCGTCGGCTGCGTGCGCCAGCATGGGCGCGGCGAGCAGGGCGGTGGCGAGCAGCAGGCGTTTCATCTGGGACCCTCTTTGGGGGGAAATCTTGGCGCGGACCCTAGAGAGGGTTTTGGAGTGTGGCTAGGTGGTTTGGTTGGGATGGCGGCGCCTGTACATCTCAACACAAAATCCGATCTCCCCGGCGAATGCCGGGGCCCAGATTCCGCCTGAGAGATTGGGTTGTTCGCGCCCTCTGCCTCGGCCGATCATAGAACGACCGTGGGTTCGATCTGGGCCCCGGCATTCGCCGGGGAGAGCGGTTCAAAAGCTCACTCGCCGACCATCCACCGCCCACCGCTCCAGCCGCTGGCCATCCCAGACGTGCAGGGCGTCATAGAGATTGATGGTCGGATCGCAGTGGCCAGGCTGCAGCCAGACCAGGTCGCCGACCCTGGGCGCATCAGCCGGGACGGCGCGATCGGGATCGGCGTCGGCGTCGGCCACGGCCCGGTCGAAGCTCAGCGGATCGCGGCCGCCGGCCTTCAGCACGTCGATCAGGGCCGGGTGGGCGATCATGCCGTGCTCGTCGCCCATCGGCCGCCAGAGGGAGCCCGGCGCGGCGCCGGCGACCACCCGGGCCGGCGGGCCGTCCATCGACACGGCCTTGAAGCCGGCGTCGACGGTGACATGGCTCTTGTGGTTGGCCGAGACCACGGTCGAGGCGATGAACAGCGCCGGCTCGAACGCCCAGGCTTCGCCGTCCGGCGCGCCGCAGGCGTCGTACTCGACGTCCATGACGGCGTAGGACCCGGCCTGCAGCTCGGTATAGACGCCCGAGGCCAGGTCGAAGGCGTGGGCGCCCGTGCCGCCGCCCGTCACCACGCCCGGCGGCAGGCCGGCGGCGGTCAGCTCGGCGACCAAGGTCTTCAACACGACGTGGGACGCTTCGGCGGTGCTCCGACGCAGCGCCAGGTCGTCCATATGCTGGATATGGCCGAGATAGGCCTGGATCCCCGCGAACCGCAGGCCCGGCGCGGCGTCGGCAGCGCGGGCCAGATGCGGGGCGTCCTTGGGATAGGCGCCGGCGCGGTGGGTGCCGAGGTCGAGGTCGACGACCAGGTCCAGCGTGACGCCGGCCGCGACGGCGGCGTCGGACAGGCGATCGATCTGGCCCTCGTCATCGGCGACCACGCCGACGGTCGCGCCGGTCTTGGCTAGCGCGGCCAGGCGCGGCGGTCCCCAGGGCGGGACGGGGGCGGTGACGAGGATGTCGGTGATCCCGCCGGCCACATAGGCCTCGGCCTCGCCCACCGTCTGACAGCACAGGCCGACGGCGCCGCCTTCGACGATCAGGCGGCCCAGGGTCGAGCACTTGTGGGTCTTGCCGTGGGCGCGCAGGCGCACGCCGGCGGCGTCGCAGAGGGCCTGCATGCGGGAGAGGTTGCGGGTGAGCGCCGCGCGGTCGACGACCAGGAGGGGCGTCTGGGGGAGATGTTCGGCGCCTGGAAAGTTCACTTTGTTCCCATCCCTCATCGTCATCCCGCGTTTGATGCGCGGGACCTATTTGTCGGCCGCAAGGGCGAAGGAAAGCTAGCCCTCTCGTGCGAGCTGAACCATGGGTCCCGCGCATAAAGCGCGGGATGACGGTTTTGATCGGGAAGGGTGAGCCTAGATCTCACCCCGGAGCACGCTGGCGAACAAGCCCGGATCGACATTGCCGCCCGACAGCACGATCGCGGCCGTCCGGCCTCTCAGGTCGATCTTTCCGGTCAGCGCCGCCGTCAGCGCCACGCAGCCGCCCGGCTCGACCACCAGCTTCAGCACCGAGAAGGCGTAGCGCATCGCCTCGGCGACCTCGGCGTCGGTGACGGCGGCGATCCCGCTCAGAGTCTTGCTGTTGATCGCCCAGGTCAGCTCGCCGGGGGTCGGGGTCAAGAGGGCGTCGCAGATCGAGCGGGCGTCCTTGTCGATGGTTTCGCGCCGGCCGCTCTCCAGCGAGCGGCGGGTCTCGTCGAAGCCGGCGGGCTCGGCGCCCCAGACCTCCGTGGACGGAGAAAGCGCCTTCACCGCCGTCGAGGTCCCGGCGATCAGGCCGCCGCCGCCGACCGGCGAGAGCACCCGGTCCAGCGTGACGCCCAGCGCCTTGGCCTGCTCGACGATCTCGATCCCCAGCGTGCCCTGTCCGGCGATGATGTGCGGATCGTCGTAGGAGGGCACGACCACGCAGCCGCGCTCGGCCGCGATCTGGTCGGCGATGGCCACGCGGTCCTCGGTGAAGCGGTCGTAGAAGCGGATCTCGGCCCCGAAGCCCCGGGTGCCCTCGACCTTCACGGCCGGCGAGTTCGACGGCATGACGATCAGGGCCGGGATCTCCAGCAGCTTGGCCGCCAGGGCCACGCCCTGGGCGTGGTTGCCGGACGAGAAGGCCACGACGCCCCGCGCCTTCTCCGCGTCGGTCAGCTGGCTGAGGCGGTTATAGGCTCCCCGGAACTTGAAGGCCCCGGCCCGCTGCAGGGTCTCGGGCTTCAGGAAGATCCGCCCGCTCAGGCGTTCGTTCAGCGCCGGGCTCTCGATCAGCGGTGTCTCGACGGCCAGACCCTTCAGGCGTCCGGCGGCGGCTTGGATGTCGGCGAGGCAGATGTTCATGCCCCCAGGTTTAGGGGTTGCGGCGGCGCTTTTGAAGCACCGCCGCCGCATCGGGGCAAAACCGTTCAAGGAGCGGTCCTGAAACAGTTTGCGACCTTCGCCGTTCAATCCATATAGGGATGGGCTGACTGTTCAGGACGACTCGATGAAGACCGCCATGTTCGCCGCCACGGCTGCTGTCGTGCTGGGGTGCGCCGCCCCCGCCATGGCCGAAGAGGCATTCGTCGGGGTCTACAAGCACGACGTGACCTTCATCGGCAACGCGGTCGGCCTGGGCGCCGCCGGACGCGAGGACGGGGCCGACATCCACCTCGGCTACCGCACCGACAAGCTGGAAAACCTGCGTTGGCTGGGCAAGCCGCAGGTCCACGCCATGGTGTCGATCAACACCAAGAACACCTCGAACTTCGTGGCCGCCGGCTTCGACTGGAAGATCGAGCTGGGCCAGCCGGGCGGCTTCTATTTCCGCCCCGGGATCGGCCTGGCCTATACCGACGGCAAGGCCGGCCTGCCGCCCGCCAACGCGCCGGGCCTGACCCAGGCCGAGCGCGATCGCCGGACCTATCTCTATTATCACCGCATCGATTTCGGCTCGAAGGTGCTGTTCGAGCCGGAGCTGGCCCTGGGCTACCAGGTCAGCGACAAGGTGTCGGTCGAGCTTTCCTATACCCACCTGTCGAACGGCCAGATCTTCCACCAGGGCAAGAACCAGGGGCTTGACGACGCGGGGGTCAGGCTGGTTTACGCCTTCTGACTTCGCGCCGAGCCGATTTGACGGTTCGCGTGTCGCCCCTTGAAAACAAGGGTGGCCAAAACTGATTGAACGTCCGGGGTCGAGTCCTGTCGAAGGACCCCGCGACGTCACCCGGCAGGCGACAAGGCATATCTCCACCATGGCAAACGTGACCGTTGTCGGCGCCCAGTGGGGCGACGAAGGCAAGGGCAAGATCGTCGACTGGCTCAGCAACCGGGCCGATGTCGTCGTGCGGTTCCAGGGCGGGCACAACGCCGGCCACACGCTGGTGGTCGACGGCAAGGTCTACAAGCTGGCCCTGCTGCCCTCGGGCGTCGTCCAGGGCAAGCTGTCGGTGATCGGCAATGGCGTCGTGGTCGATCCCTGGCACCTGCTCTCCGAGATCGACAAGATCGCCGACCAGGGCGTCAACATCACCCCCGAGCTGCTGATCCTGGCCGACAACGCCTGCCTGATCCTGCCGCTGCACCGCGACCTGGACCAGGCCCGCGAGGCGGCCTCGACCCAGAAGATCGGCACCACCGGCCGCGGCATCGGTCCGGCCTACGAGGATAAGGTCGGCCGCCGCGCCATCCGCGTCGCCGACCTGGCCGATCCCGAAGCCCTGAAGCCGAAGATCGAGCGTCTGCTGAGCCACCACGGCGCCCTGCGGCGCGGCCTGAACCTGCCGGAGGCCAACGCTCAGGAGCTGTTCGACGCCTTGATGGAACTGGCCCCGCGCATCCTGCCCTACGCCCAGCCGGCGTGGCGGGTGCTGGACCAGGCCTACAAGGCCGGCCGCCGCATCCTGTTCGAAGGCGCGCAAGGCTCGCTGCTGGACGTCGACCACGGCACCTACCCCTTCGTGACCTCTTCCAATACGGCGGCGGGCCAGGCCTCGGCCGGCTCGGGCATGGGTCCGTCGGCGACCGGCTTCGTGCTGGGCATCGTCAAGGCCTACACCACCCGCGTGGGTGAAGGCCCGTTCCCGGCCGAGCTGTTCGACGACGTCGGCAAGCACCTGTCGACCGTCGGCCGCGAGGTCGGCGTCAACACCGGCCGCGCCCGTCGCTGCGGCTGGTTCGACTCGGTTCTGGTGCGCCAGTCGGTGGCCATCAACGGCATCCACGGCGTCGCCTTGACCAAGCTGGACGTGCTGGATGGGCTGGAAACCCTGAAGATCTGCGTCGGCTACAAGATCGGCGACAAGGTCCTCGACTACCTGCCGGCCGGCCTGCGCGACCAGGCCGCCGCCACGCCGGTCTACGAGGAGATCGCCGGCTGGACCGAAAGCACCGCCGGCGCCCGCTCGTTCAAGGACCTCAACGCCAACGCCATCAAGTATGTGCGTCGCGTCGAGGAACTGATCGGCGCCCCGGTCGCCCTGCTGTCCACCAGCCCCGAGCGCGACGACACCATCCTGATGCGCGATCCTTTCCAGGGATAGAGCGCAAAAAAGGCGCGGCGGACTGTCGCACGGTAAACGCTTGGTGAACCTTGTTCGCCTAGCCTCCCGCGACCTAGAGCAGGGCGGCCTGAAGCTCTAGTCTTGCGGGAGGAGCGTTTGGCTCTTCGAGATATCCTGGACGACGGACGAGAAGGCGCCTCGCTCTTGATGAGCCGGCGCAGCCGCGTCGCGCGCCTGATCGTCACCACCCTGGTGGGCGGGCTGCTGGCCTTTCACTTCGGCGCCGGGCCGGCCCTGGCCTGGGGCGCGGTGAATGTCGTCCTCGAAGGCTGGCTCGTCTATCTGCAACTGGTCTTCGAACCGCGTCAGACCGGGCGCACGCCGCTGGCTCTGCGGGTGGGGCCGCCGGTCTGCTTCGCGGCCGCCTGGTCGATCATGGCCGGCTGGAGCGCGGTGCATGGTCCGATAGCGATGAAGTTCGCCGCCGTGATCATCCTGTTCGGCATGGTGGTCGAGGGGCTGAAATACGCCACGGTCAGCTGGGCGGCCATGCTCGCCATCCTGCCCGGGCCGTTCGGGGCCCTGACCCTGATCGCCCTGCTGGCCAAGCGCTTCACCGTCTGGGACAAGGCCGTGGTCCTTGTGACGATCGCCGGCCTCATCGGCTACGCCATCGACGCGGTGCGCGTGATGCGCAAGTCCGCCCAGGCTCTCGAGCGCGCCGAGATCGAGGCCCTGGAGGCCAGTCGCGCCAAGTCGGACTTCCTGGCGATGATGAGCCATGAGCTGCGCACGCCGATGAATGGGATGCTGGGTCTGGCCCATGCCCTGCGCGGCACCAACCTCGACGCGCGCCAGATGGACTACCTGGACACGATCGAACAGTCGGGCCACGGCCTGATGACCATTCTCAACGACATCCTCGACCTGTCGAAGGTCGAGGCCGGCAAGCTCGTCCTGGATGTCGCGCCGTTCGACATCCGCAAGTCGGTCTCGCAGATCCGCCTGGTCTGGCGCGAGACCGCGCTGTTGAAGGGCGTCGAGCTGGCCGTCGAGATCGATCCGGCGACGCCGGCCTGGCTGGCGGGTGACGATGCGCGCGTGCGCCAGATCCTGCGCAACCTGATTTCCAACGCCCTGAAGTTCACCGACGCCGGCCGGGTTGTCATCCGCGTCGCGCCGAACGGTCCTGGAGAGGGCGACGGGATCGCCCTGTCCGTGTCCGACACCGGCGTGGGCATGGACGCCGCCCAGGTCGCCCAGCTCTTCACCCCGTTCGTCCAGGGCGACCGCACGACCGCCCGCCGGTTCGGCGGCACCGGCCTGGGCCTGGCCATCTGCCGGCGCCTGGCCGAGCAGATGGCGGGCGAGATCGGCGTGGAGAGCGCGCTGGGCGAGGGCTCGATCTTCACCGCCCGCCTGCCGCTGCCCGCCGCCGCGGCGCCGGAGAACGCGTCGGACGACGCCGCCGCCGCCGACCTGACCGGAGCGCGGGTGCTGGTCGTCGACGACAACGCCATCAACCAGACCGTGGCCCGCGCCATCCTGGAAGCCGCCGGAGTCCTGGTGGCGACCGCCGCCGATGGCCACACGGCCCTGGCCCGCCTGCGGGTCGAGGACTTCGACGTCGTGCTGATGGACGTGCACATGCCGGTGATGGATGGCGTCGAGACCGTGCGCCGCATCCGCGCGGGCGAGGGCGGCCGGGTCGACCTGCCGGTTGTGGCCCTGACCGCCGACGCCATGGCCGGCGACGCCGAGCGCCTGCTGGCCCAGGGCTTCGACGACGCCCATCCCAAGCCGATCCAGCCGGCCGGACTGCTGATGACGGTGGCCAGGATGCGCGGCGCGGCGTCGGCGCCCGAAGCGCTGAAGGCCGCGAGCTAGAGCCTATTCCCCGATATAGCGGGCCAGTTCCTCCGGGGCGCCCGTGGGGAAGGATTCGAGCGACCCCGCGTCCCCACTTCCGGTTGCGTGCGATTGAGCGAACGTCGTTTGGTTAGCGTTTGTTAGCCACCCCGGCCTTATGACGGCGTGTCTACACAAGGGGTTTTCGTGTCCGCACTCGCGCGTCGCCGCAAGCTGAAGCCGATCCACAAGTCCGATCGGATGATGCGCAGCCTGCGCGCCCTGGAGCGCACGGCCTCGACCAGCCGTGTCCTCAACCTGCTGGCCGTCGAAGCCGATAGCGCCCACCGGCCCGAATACGCCCAGGCGCCGCTGTTCCGGAACCGGACCCTGAACACCGCCATCGTGCTGAAGCACCGCCTGCGCAACGACGACATCTACCTGTTCGACGAAGCCCGGCCGACGGCGACCAAGATCATCATCCCGTTCGACCGCAAGGACCTGGGGCTGGGCGGCCAGTCGGTGTTCGTGGGTCAGCGCGGCTGGGCCGATCTGGTGGTCGAGGCCTGCAACGCCTCGGGCGACATGAGCCGCGATCTCGCCACCCTGCGGATGATCGACGTGCTGCCGTCACTGGATCCGTTCCTGCTGCGCGAGCACCTGCGCCGCCACGGCGTGCTGGTCGCTAACTGCTATTTCGCCCTGTCGACGGCCGACTACGAGAACATGCAGGGCTTCGTGACCCTGGAAATCTCGCGGCTGATCGAACTGGCCTATCGCGGGGCCGGCGGCGTCGGTCGCGCCCACGCCGCGCGCCTGGTCGAGGCCCTGCTGTCGACCGATGTCGACGAGCGCCTGGAGCCGCTGCGCGACACCCTGGTCATGGAGGGCGAGAGCTTCAAGGAGGGCGTCTTCAGCTGGAAGGGCTTCCTCTACTACAAGTGGATGCTGACCAAGCTGTGGCCGCAGCTGACCACGGTGGGCCAGGAGATCGGCCGGCTGATCGTGACCGGCAACAAGGACGCCGAGACCGCCAAGTTCGTCGACAACTTCCGCCGCCGCCTGCAGGGCGGGGTGCTGGTCGAGCGCTCGGCGATCCTGCGCACGCTGAAGGTCTATGACGACGCGTTCGAGGATCTGATCGAGAACGGCCGGCCCACGGCCTTCCGCGACTTCCTGTTGCGCGCGCCCGAGATGTTCCTGTCGCTGGGCGAGCGGGTGGGGGTGATCTCCCACATCTCCAGCTACTGGCGTTATCGCTTCCCCCAGAACGAGCCGCTGACGGTCGACGTCGAGGAGGCCATCGATATCCTGATGGACTTCGAGGCCGGCCTGTCGGTGCCCCTGGGCGCCTAGCGAGCGCACGGAGCGAGCACGACAAACTGACGCGATTAATCGCTGAGCGATTATAAGCGGATTTTTACATTCTGGGTCTATTCGTCGGGGTCTAGTTTCGAGGAGTCTGTGGTCCGTGTTCGACGGTAACGTCCGCACAATCCAGCGTGTCGCCGCCAAGGTGCAGCGAGTCATGGTCGTCGATCCGAATCCGGCGACGGCGCGCTTGCTGGCCGAGCACCTGCGCCCCCTGGGGGGCGTGCAGATCTTCGCCGCGCCATCGGCGGAGAAGGGCTACGCCATGGCCCGCGCCACCGATCCCCAGCTGATCTTCGTCGAGCACAACCAGGCCGGCGTCGACGGCCTGGCCTTCACCCGCAAGATTCGCCGCAGCGACCTGATGTGCCGCGAGGCACCGGTCATCATGTGCACGGCCGAAGCCACCGCCGAAGCGATCTTCGGCGCCCGCGACGCCGGCGTGCACGAGTTCATGCGCAAGCCCTTCAATCTGGGCGATCTGGAGCGCCGCCTCGAAGCGGTGACCCTCAAGCCGCGCGACTGGATCGAGGCCGTGGCCTATGTCGGTCCCGACCGCCGCCGCTTCAACTCGGCCGACTACAAGGGCCCGCGCAAGCGCAAGGCCGACGGGGCCGGCACGCCCGGCGCGCGCCTGTCCCAGGCCCTGCGCATCGTCAAATCCGCCGCCACCGCGCTGGACAGCGATCCGGCCCAGGCCCGCCGCGCCCTGATCGCCCAGGCGGTCGAGTTGCGCAAGGTCGGCGAGTTCATCAAGGACCGCCGCCTGGTCGAGGCCGCCGCGGCGCTGGAAACCTGCATGGGCGCGGACCTGGCCGGTCCCGCGGCCCGCTTGGAGCTGGTCAAGCGCATTGACGCCCTGCTGGGCTTCATGGTCGGCGAGGACAAGGGCCGGGCGGCGTAGCGTTGCTCCTTCCTCTCTAGGGCAGGGGGGAACAACAAAAAAGGCGGCGTCCTCGCGGGCGCCGCCTTCTTCGTTTCAGGTTGTCGGTCCCCTAGAACGCCACGCGGGCGACCAGTTGGAACACCGGACCGGCCTTTTCGCGCTCGAGCTCGTACTCGTCGAAGTCGCGGGTCTGCTGGCTGGTCAGGGTGGTGAACTTGTTGAACGTCTCGCGCTTGTTGGCGTCCAGCAGGTTCGAGCCGGTCAGGCGCACGACCATGCTCTTGCCGATGCGTTTCTCGATGAAGGCTTCAAGGTCGGCGCCGTAGGTGGTGGTGACCTCCTCGCCGACGACGCGGCTGTAGGCCTCGCCCTGCTTGCGATAGGACATGCCGAACGACGCGCCGAACGACGGGATGTCCTGGATGAAGCCGACGTTGAACACCGACTCCGCCTGGCTGTTGAAACGGCGCTTGCCGAACTCGTCGCTGACCTTGGAGTCGAGGTACGAGTAGTTCAGGAAGACCCCGGTATTCTCCAGGCCGATGATCGTCAGGGGCGTCGAGAGGTCGAACTCGATCCCGTAGACCTGGCCGTCGCCGGTGTTGCGGGCCGAATAGACCCAGGCGATGTCGTCCGGCGGATCATCGGCCGAGCCGCGCTTGCCGGTGTTGGCCAGTTCGATCAGGTCCTTGATGTCGCGGTAGAAGACATTGACCCCGAACACGCCGTCGCGGCCCATCCGGTGCTCGTAGCCGACGTCCAGACCCCAGGCCTTTTCCGGGTCCAGGTCTGGGTTGCCGACGAAGTCGTTGGAGCCCAGCTCTTCCTCGAGCAGCACCGGCGAAAGGTGCTGGAAGCTGGGACGGCGCACCGTGCGGGCGGCCGAGGCGTAGATCTGGTCGGCGCCCGAGAGGTTGTAGCGCACCGAGGCCGACGGCAGCAGGATCTGGTAGTCCTTGTCCGCCTTGGTCCTCAGGACGTAGTCCTCGATCGTGACGTCGGTGGTCTCGTAGCGCAGGCCCGCTTCCCACTTCACGCCGTTCGAGCGGCCCGACGCCATGATGTAGGGGTCGATGCGGGTCTGCTCCAGGCGCGCGCTGCCGACCACGCCGTAGGGGCGGTAGGCGGGCGGCGAAGCGGCCGGCAGGCTGTAGCGATTGCGCGGGACTTCCTGAACGTGGGCGTCGCGACGCTTGCCCTCGTACTGGACGCCGAACTCCAGGCTCGCGCTGTCGGTCAGGTCGCGCTTGTGCTCGAGCTTGGCCGAGACCTCGTCGTCGGCGATGCGGGTCTTGGCGCGGTCGCCGGTGAAGCGGTCGCCGTCCGGGAACGGGGTCGAGTTACGCAGATATTCGGTCTCGTACTCGAACTCGTATTCGTTGTTCTCGAACGAGGCGTAGCCCAGCTTGATGCTGGTCTCGCCGCCGGCCATCGGGAACTTGTACTTGCCGTTCAGCGAGTAGCTGTCCTGCTGGATGTCGACGTCATTGTCGTTGATGGTCGACAGGTTGGCGGTGACGTTGGAGCCGGTGTTGTACTCGATCGAGTCTTCGTTCTGATATCGGTCGGTGTGGACGTAGAAGCCGTTGACCGACAGCTGGCCGGCGCCGACCGGCACGTCGTAGGCGATGTTGAACGAGCTGTCGGTGCCGTTGCGCTTGTCGGTCTGGATTTCGTTGTTGTTCAGGGCCGCGCCCGGCTTGTCGTAGCGCAGGCTGAGCTTTTCCTTCGGATTGCGGCGGCCCTGGACGTTGGCGCCGACCAGCAGGCGGCCGGGGCCGACCTGGCCGCCCCAAACCGCGCCATAGGTCTCGCGCACGCGCTTGTCGTCGAAGTGCAGAGCGCCGACGCGGACATAGCCGCCGTCCAGGTTCATGGCGTCTCGCAGCACGATGTTCAGCGCGCCGGCCACGGCGTCGCCGCTGCGGTTGGCGCTGTTGCCGCGGACGATCTCGATGTGGTCGATCAGCTCGGCCGGGATGCGGTCGACGAAGAAGGCCTGGTCCGCGCCGTTGCCGAACGTGCCCGAGCTGGAGCCCGAGCCGGGGACCCTCTCCCCGTTGATCAGGATCTGGGTATAGGCCGGGTCGAGGCCGCGCAGGCGCACGCCGTCCGACTCCAGCACGTCCGACAAGAACGAGACGCTGGGCACGCGCTTGAGAGCGTCGCCGACGGTCAGCGGCTCGAAGCGCTGGAAATAGTCGAGGCCGTAGTCGAGGACCGGGGCGGTCAATTCGCTGCGGTTGCGATAGGCGATCTTGGCCTGGACCACGACTTCCGAGGCCAGGGTCGGCGTTTCAGCGGTGGCGATCGGCGCGTCCTCAGGCGCGGCGGCGGCGACAGACGCCAGGGCCAGCGGCCCGAAGGCCGCCAGCGCGAAGAGCATGGTCTTCTTCATCAGTATCCCCTTGTTCGTCGCGCATTCTTGAGCAGCGCGCTTGGACAGCCCGGGGGTCGGCATAGTTTTAGGAGGCGATGTTTCCCTGACAGTTTTATCTCAAAATCTTGAAGGTCGCCCGGCGCGTTCGCGCCTAACGCTTGCCCGCGGGGCGTTGCAGCCAGTGGCGCAGCGCCCCGTTGACCGGCCCTGGCGCCTCCATCGGCGTCATGTGGCCGGTGTTGGGGATGACGAGCAGGTGCGAGCAGCCGATCGCCGCCGCCATCGCGCGATGACCGGCGGCGGGGGTGATCTGGTCGTTCTCGCCGACGATGACCACCAGCGGCACGCGCAGGGCCTTCAGCGCCGCCTCGCCGTCCTCGCGCTCCAGGCTGTTCTGGCGCAGGAAGACCTCGCGGCCCAGGCGCTGGGTCATGTCGACGATGCGGCCGGTCAGGTCGGCGTCGTCCAGGCGCGAGGCGTCGACATAGCTCTTCATGATCGCCTGGCCGATCCCCAGGAACGTCCCGCCCTTGGCGGCGGCCTTGTTCAGGGCTCGGCGCTGGGCGGCGCGCTCGGCCGTGTCGACGCGCATCGAGGTGTCCAGCAGGGCCAGCCGCTCGATGCGCTGGGGCGCGATCCGCGCGATCTCCTGGGCCACGTAGCCGCCCATCGAGAACCCGGCCAGGGCGAAGGTCGGCTCGGCCTTCTCCAGCACGCTTCGCGCCATGTCGCGGATCGTGGCGTAGGGCGTCAGGTCGGGGACCCACGGCCGGGCGACGTCGGAGAGGCCGCTGATCTGGTCCCGCCACAGCGCGGCGTCGTTGAGCAGGCCAGGCAGGAGGATCAGCTGGGGGAGGGGAGCGGTCGTGTCGGTCATTGCCGTGCTCATAGCACCATAAAATGCTCAGTCATTCCCGCCCGGAGATGGGGGAGCACACCGATACAAGCAAAGCCGGCCGCAGACGTCCGATAACGGACCTGCCCATCGTCTGTTCGGGGGGGGGCGACGCCGTGGCCCGTGGAAGGTTTCGAGCAGGGCGGCCGCCGCAGGACTTCAGGAAGCAGTCGAGACGGCTGCATAGGCGGCGCCATGTACGGGGATCGAGATGGCGACGGCCAGATCGACACGGGTATTCTCTACAACCCCAGCACCGGCCTAATCTCGGCTGACTTCGGGTGCGACGGCGTCGGCGATCAGGTCATCGCTCACGTATAAGTTCGAGTTCTGGGATGCGGCTCTGCGATAATTGGTGCGGGGCCGCATCTTTGCGTTGACGGTGGATAATGAGACGAAGCCTGAGCCTAGTTGGCGCCGCGTTCGTGGCGGTGATGCAAGTCGGGGTCGCGCAGGCTCAAACAGGATCGAGTGAGTTTTGCGGCAGTCGGTCGCTCAGCTTTTCTCCTGACGGCCGCTACATTTACGCATCGAAAGATGCGCAGCTCATCTATGCCGAGGTCGATTGCCTCCTGACGGGTCGCCGAGACTGTCAGGTGGCGATAGCAAGCAATCCTGACGCCTTCCCGCGCGGGACTTACTTTGGCGCTACCGACGACGAAATATACCTCGTGTCGGCGGGCATGGATGGTCAGGGCCGAGCGACCGGCGCCAACGCCATTCGCGCCTTCAGCACCCGCACCCAAGCGGTTGGGGACCAGAGACCATATTTCCCCACTGGCGAAGACGTGTTGGGCTTCATCGAAGCCGGACGGACCGGCGGCCCCTTTGCCAGTAGCGAAGAGGCGGCCAAAGACAAAAATACTGGGGTCCTGGTCGACGCCAGCCGCCAGCGCTCACAGCTGAGCCCGAACGCGCGAAACCTCTATGGCCGCGTGGCCGATGATCGATCGATCTATCTCGTTCGCAGCGATCGGGATTACTCCGTCAGCTACCGCTTGGATGGCGGACCAGAACGTCCGCTCTGGACAAATGGCAACCCGTTCTCGCAGCGCCGCGCCAACCTCGAATTCAAGTTCGATGGCCCGGACGCGATCGCTCTGGCTTCTGGCAGCGTTTTACGGATTTCGGCCGGGAGACCGCTGCGGGACGAGACGGCGCTAAAGTCCCGGGCCGTTCTTCTCTCTGGTGAAGACGATGCTCGGTACTATGGCTACTGGACGGCTGAGGGCCTCGTGGCCAAAGGCGTTCGCCCTGAACTCGTCGCAGCGCTGAACCGATTGGTAAGCCAGCGACGCACCGAGCACATCTCCGGCGTAGCCGTTCACAACGGCATTGGCGCGGCCTTGATCAGCTACGGCCCTTACCGCGGGGCCAACGGGCGGGCGACGACCAGGCACGAAATTGTTCAAGGCGCCCGGAGCGCCACGATCGAGTGCGGCGGGGCGTTGATCGCCGAACAAGAGGTCCGCCGGATCGGCGGCAAGAACGGGATCTTCGTTCAACGATACATGTCCGGAATTCGACCGACGGTGCTCTATCTCGGAGGCGGGCCTGGGCAGCACCTCTCACTCGACAACGGGTTTGACAACGACATCGCCACGCTCCTGGACAACGGGTTCAACGTCGACGTCGTGCAGTACGGCGGGTCGGACTACACATTCGCGCTGTATGATCGCCTGCAGGCCGATGGACCCGCTTCGCTTCGCCGCGACGCAGCGCTGATCCAGGCCTATGCCGAACAAGTCTACGGCCACAGGGGCGATGTGTCGTTGTACGCCTTCAGCTTCGGCGCCAGCTTCTATCGCCATTTCGAACCGGGGTTCCTGGCTCGGATGCGAGGTATCGTCCTTGCTGCGCCATCAGGAACAGTGGCGACGCCCGACTTTTCGTCGATCCAGGATCCTGCCCAACGCGCCCAGATCGCGGCCCTCAGCGCCAGCGTCAATGCGCGTTTGTGGGGGCGGGGTACGGTCAAAGAGGCGGGCGACTATTTCGCTGGCCTTCGAACCTGTCCGGTAATTTCCCCCACCACGATTGTGGTCGGCGAGAGGGACGACGTTGTCTCGCCCCGGCGCGACTACGTCTCTTGCGAGGCCTCAAGCCGTGTGCGGTTTCTCTCGCATCCGTACGGTCACGTCAGCCCGCTCGATCCCAACTATAAGGGCAGGATCACTGCATTTCGTCAGGTCGTCGAGGCATTGAGGGGCGTGATGCCGAACCGTCGAAATAGTCCTACCGACTAGGACGGGGCTCCTGATCCGGCAACCGGACCTTCAGGACCGTGGCGCAACGAAAAGGGGCGCTCAGCGAGCGCCCCTTTCCGTCCCACTGACGTGAGCTCTAGCCTTACGCATCCACCATGTTCTTGGCGATCGCCGCCTCGCGCATGGTCTTCTGCAGCTTCTCGAACGCCCGGACCTCGATCTGGCGGACGCGTTCGCGGCTGACGCCGTACTGGGCGGCCAGTTCTTCCAGGGTGGTCGGGTCGTCCTTCAGGCGGCGTTCCGTGAGGATGTGACGCTCGCGGTCGGTCAGCTCGACCATCGCTTCTTCCAGAAGCGACATCCGCAGCGACTTCTCCTCGTTCTCGGCGACGACGGTCTCTTGCGACACCTGGTCGTCGTCGGCGAGCCAGTCCTGCCACTCGCTTTCGCCGTCGGCGCGCAGCGGCGCGTTCAGCGAGGCGTCGGGACCCGACAGGCGGCGGTTCATCGAGATGACCTCGCTGTCCAGCACGCCCAGCTTGGTGGCGATGGCGCTGACCTGGTCGGGACGCAGGTCGCCGTCCTGGAAGGCTTCGATCTGGCTCTTGGCCTTGCGCAGGTTGAAGAACAGCTTCTTCTGCGCGGCGGTCGTGCCCATCTTCACCAGCGACCACGAGCGCAGGATGTATTCCTGGATCGAGGCGCGGATCCACCACATGGCGTAGGTGGCCAGGCGGAAGCCCTTGTCGGGCTCGAACTTCTTGACGGCCTGCATCAGGCCGACATTGCCTTCCGAGATCACCTCGCCGATCGGCAGGCCGTAGCCGCGATAGCCCATGGCGATCTTGGCCACGAGACGCAGGTGCGACGTGACCATCTTGTGGGCGGCGGCGGAGTCCTGATGCTCTTTCCAGCGCTGGGCGAGCATGAACTCCTCGTCCTTGGGCAGCATCGGGAACTTGCGGATCTCGGTGAGGTATCGCGACAGGCCGCCGTCCGGCGACATCACCGATAGAGAATTCACGGCCATACTTTTCATATCCCCTTGCGTGCGGATCCGCTCGCCAATCGCGCGCGATCATCCCCCACACGAGGGACTAGATAGTTCGCGAAGCGGCGGTTGGAAGAGTGGTAACGCATTTGTAATGTCCGAGTTGCCCGCTGGGATATTGTACAAATGCGGCGTCACTTTGATCGGGGGCGGGATTGGGCCAATCTCCGTCCATCGAGAGGGGAGTCGCGCCGCATGTTCCGTTTCATCTTCCGCATCCTGATCGCCGCCGCCGGCCTGTGGCTGGCCGCGCGCATCGTGCCCGGCGTCACGGCCGATGGCTGGAAGACCCTGCTGATCGCCGGCCTGCTGCTGGGGATCGTCAACGCCATCGTCCGGCCGGTGGTCACCGTCCTGACCTTCCCGCTGACCCTCCTGACCCTGGGCCTGTTCCTGCTGGTGGTGAACGCGGCGATGATCGGGCTGGTGGCCTGGCTCCTCGACGGGCTGGCGGTGGACGGCCTGTGGGCCGGGGTGCAGGCGGCCGTGGTGACGGGGATCGTCAGCTGGGTTGGCCAGGTGCTGCTGGGGGACGCCAGGAAGGAAATGGGCTGATCACGCCGTCCGGGGCGCGGGCGCCGCGTTCGACGATCGGAGAGCCGGTGGTCAAGCTCGCCAAGCCGGCGGATTTCCCGGCCCGGGATTTTCATGGATAACGGGCGCCAGGTTCAGGTCGCCAGTCAGAGTAGACGGGAACGGTAAACGCGCCCGCAAGCACTGTGACGTCGCTATGAAGTTTTCGCGAAATAACACCGTTCAAGCGGGGCCATTAGCACGTCGTTAGCCGAGGAAATGATCCTTCCCTCCGCGAGTGGAGGCGTTGCCATGTTCACCCTGCGGGATACCGTTTCTTCCCTGACCCCCGCGCGTCAGGACGATCTCGGCAAAGCCCTGTACGAGCGGTTCCGTGAGGAGCCCGACACCCTGATCGTGCCCGTCGTCGACGCCGACGACCGCCCGATCGGCCTGGTCGAACGCAACGCCTTCTTCCTGCGCATGGCCGCCGAATACGGCCGCGCCCTCTACGCCAACCGTCCGATCTCGACGCTGATGGACAGCGAGCCGCTGGTCGTCGACGCCGACACGGCCCTGGCCGAGTTCACCAGCGACAGCCTGTCGTACCGGGCGTCCGACCTGCTGCGCGGCTTCATCGTCACCGAGGGGGGCCGGTATCTCGGCGTTGGCACGGTGCTGGGTCTGCTGCAGGCCGCCAACGAGACCAACCGCCGGGGCGTGGCCGATCTGGCCGCCGCCAAGGCCGATGTCGAGCGCGCTGAAACCTTCATGACCGCCATTGTCGAGGCCATGCCCTCGATGGTGTTCGTCAAGCGCGCCGACGATCACAGCTATGTGCTGCTGAACCGCGCCGGCGAGAAAATGCTGGGCCGGCCGCGCGCCGAGGTGATCGGCAAGACCGACGCCGACTTCCACGACGCCGAGCTGGCGGCGCTCTATGTCGAGCGCGACCGCGAGGTGCTGGAGTTCGGGCGAGGTTCGCGTGATCGAGGAAGACCACGTGCCGCGCAAGGACGGCGGCATGGCCATCCTCCGCACCAAGAAGATCGCCCTGCGCAACGCCGAGGGGCAGGCCGAATACCTGCTGGGCGTCTCGGAAGACATCGCCGAACGCAAGCGCGCCGAGGCCCAGATCGCGCGCCTGGCGCACTACGATCCGCTGACCGAGCTGCCCAACCGCGTGCTGTTTCAGCGGCACCTGTCCGAGGCCCTGGCCCGCCGCGCCCGAAAGGGCGACCAGCTGGCCGTCCACTTCATCGACCTGGATCGCTTCAAGACCGTCAACGACACCCTCGGCCACCCGCTGGGCGACGAGCTGCTGCGCGTCGCCGCCGAGCGCCTGCGCGGCTGCGTGCGCGAAGGCGACACCGTGGCCCGCCTGGGCGGCGACGAGTTCGCGGTGGTACAGGCCGGCCTGTCCGACATGACCGGCGCCACGCGCCTGGCCGAGCGCATCGTCGAGGCGATGTCGGCGCCGTTCGACCTGCAGGGCCACCAGGTGGTGATCGGCGCCAGCGTCGGCGTCGCCGCCGCGCCGTCGGACGGCGAGGACGCCGACGAACTGCTGAAGAAGGCCGACATGGCCCTCTATCGCGCCAAGGCCGACGGTCGCGGCGCCTTCCACTTCTTCGAACGCGCCATGGACGAGCAGTTGCAGGCCCGCCGCGCGCTTGAGCTCGATCTGCGCCGGGCCCTGACGGCCGGCGAGTTCGAGCTCTACTACCAGCCGCTGTACAATCTGGGCGCCGAGCAAGTGACGGGCTGCGAGGCCCTGCTGCGCTGGCGCCACCCCGACCGGGGCATGGTCTCGCCGGCCGACTTCATCCCGCTGGCCGAGGAGATCGGCCTCATCGTTCCGCTGGGCGACTGGGTGCTGCGCACGGCCTGCGCGGAAGCGGCCCGATGGCCCGATCACGTGCGCCTGGCGGTGAACCTGTCGCCGGCCCAGTTCCGCGACCGGGGCCTGGTGCGCACCGTCGTCTCGGCCCTGGCCGCCTCGGGCCTGCCGGCTGAGCGCCTGGAGCTGGAGATCACCGAGTTGGTGCTGCTGCAGGACAGCGCCGCCAACATGTCGATGCTGCACGACCTGAAGGCCCTGGGCGTGCGGATCTCGATGGACGACTTCGGCACGGGCTACAGCTCGCTCAGCTATCTGCGCAGCTTCCCGTTCGACAAGATCAAGATCGACCAGACCTTCGTCCGCGACATCCTGGAAGACAGCGACGCCATGGCCATCATCAAGGCCGTGCTCGACCTCGGCTCGTCGATGGGCATCGTCACCACGGCCGAGGGCGTCGAAACCCTGGAGCAGCTCAACGCCCTGCGCGGCCAGGGTTGCGCCGAGATCCAGGGCTATTTCATCAGCCGCCCGGCCCCGGCCAGCGAGATCGCCAAGCTGCTGGGGATCACCGAGACGAGCGCCAGCGCGGCGGCTGAAGCGGCCGCGGCCCCCGTTGTCACCTTCTCCCAGAGGGAGAAGGAGGGACCCGCGCCGCAGGCGTGGGGGATGAGGGGTTACAGCGGCTCGGGACTTAGCCCGTCTTTCGCGGTCGACCGCCCAGCTTGCCATTCGCCCTTGCGGCCGCGGCCTTGCTGTCGGTCCGCGCCAGACCACCCTGCTGACCCATTCGGGCCGCCATCCAGGCCTTCGAGCCAAAGACGCCCTCGATCAGGGCGGGGATGTAGAGATCGGCGTCGATCGCCGGGAAGTGCAGCCCCGTGCCCGCGCCGACAACTTCGATCGCCTTCAATTGGGCGGTCGTCGCACCTTGCGGCGCCTGGGCCAGACTTGGCGGAAAGCTGAAGAAGGCGCCGTTCGCCAGGGCGATCTCCACGAGGCCTCGCGCGGAGTCATAACGCGCCGCTAGGGCCTGGGGGCTTTGGGCCCGCGAAGCCTCGCCACGTCGCGTCGCCGCTTCGATCTCTTCATCGGTAATCGCCATGCACGCGTCTCCATTCCGTGCAGAGCAGCTCGAGGTTGGCCTCGACCTGTTCGATGATTGGCGCCAGTTCCCGCGCTTGCGATAATCTCAACCTATGGATGTTTACATTCGATGGCAGCCGCCAAGCGTTAGGCTACCCGCTTCAGCGCCGCGCCCAGGTCTTCGACCATTTCCGGGGTCGTCGCCCACGAGCACATGAAGCGCACGGTCCCGTCCAGGAAGCGATAGACGAACCAGCCTTCGCCGCGCAGGCGCTCCAGGGTGGGGTCGTCCATCTCGACGAAGACGCCGTTGGCCTCGACCGGGTGTTTGATCGGAAATGGCATCAGGTCGGCCAGCTTGCGGGCCATGGCGTTGGCGTGGGCGGCGCGAGCGGCCCAGGGACCGGTGGAGCCGTCCTCGCCCAGCAGGCCCAGCCACGGGGCGGCCAGGAAGCGGCCCTTGGACACCAGTTGGCCGGCGTGCTTCAGGCGCGCGTCCAGACGACGGGCGTGATCGGGGTTGAGGAACACCACGGCCTCGGTCGGGGTCGAGCCGGCCTTGGTGCCGCCCATCACCAGGATATCGACGCCCATCCTGGCCACGCTCTTCAGGTCGAAGCCGGCGGCCACGGCGTTGGCCAGGCGGGCGCCGTCCAGGTGGACGCCATAGCCCTTGGCCTTCACCGGCGCGATCAGCGCCCGCAGATGGTCTTCGGAATAGACCGTGCCGTATTCGGTGGCGGTGGTCAGGGACAGGGCGTTGGCGGGCTGGTTGTACGAGACCTCCGGACGGGCGAGGGCGGCTCCCAGGGCGGAGAGCTCGATCTTGCCCGAGGCGCCTGGCAGGCCGATCAGGCCGCCGCCCTGGCTGAAGAAGCCCGGGGCGCCGGTCTCGTCGGTGCAGATGTGAGCATGCTCGTGGGCCAGCACCGCTTCGTGCGGGGCGGCCAGCAAGGTCAGGGCGAAGGCGTTGGCCGCCGTGCCCGAGGCCGTGAACCTGACCTCGGCGTCGGCGTCCAGCAGGGCGCGGATACGGTCGCCGGCGGCCTTGCTGACGTGGTCGGTTCCGTAGCCCGAGGCCGTCCCGGCATTGGCCGAGAGCAGGGCCTCCATCACCTCGGGCATGGCCCCGGCGACATTGTCGGACGCGAAATCGTAGCGGGCCATGGATCCTCGGTGCGCGAAGTCTCGGAAAGGCCGATCCGATGCCACAGAGGCGGAGGTCCGTCCAGAACCCTTCCCCCATCAAGGGGTGAGGAGATCGCGCGCCCAGCCCCGCACGTCGTCGACGAACAGCCCCGGCTCCTCCATCGCCGCGAAGTGGCCGCCGCGCGGCTGGTCGGTCCAGCGGGTGATGTTGTAGGCGCGGTCGGCCCACGAGCGCGGCGGGGGCTTGTAGATGCTCTCGCCGGGGAAGTTGGCGAAGGCGGTGGGCGTCTCGCAGCGCTGGCCCTGCGCCAGGACGGGGCCGCCTTCCTCCAGCATCGCCCGGTAGTACCAGGCGCCGGTCGTGAACCCGCCGGTCATCACATAGAGCATCAGGTTGGTCAGCAACTGGTCGCGCGTGAACACCCGCTCGAACGGCTTGGTCGACAGGTCGGCCCAGTCGTGGAAGCGCTCCAGGATCCAGGCGGCCTGGCCGACGGGGTTGCTGGCCCCCAGCCAGGCGACGGACTGCGGCTTGCTCGCTTGCAAGCGAAAATAGGCGCCGTAGGCGTCCATCTGGGCGCCGAAGTCGGTGATCCAGGCGATCTCTTCCGGGCTCGTCGGCGGTCCGGCCGGGCGCAGGCCGATCATATTGAGGTGGATGGCCTTCACATGCGCGGCGTGGTCCAGGCCCAGCCACGAGGTGACGAGGCCGCCCCAGTCGCCGCCCTGGGCGAGATAGGTTGGATAGCCGAGGACCTGCGTCATCAGCGTGTCGAAGATCCGCGCGGTGGCGCGCTGGCCGAGCGGCCGCTTGGGCTTTCCGGAAAAGCCAAAGCCTGGCAGCGACGGGATCACCAGGTCGAAGGCGTCGGCCGGATCGCCGCCGTGGCGCGAGGGAAAGGCCAGGGGCTCGATGGCGTCCCAGAACTCGAAGTGACTGCCCGGCCAGCCGTGGCTGATCAGCAGCGGCCGCTTGCCGCCCGCCTCGCCGACCACGTGGACGAAGTGGATGTCGAGATCCTCGATCGTCGCGGTGAACTGCGGGAAGCGGTTGAGATTGGCCTGCGCCGCCGCGACGTCGAAGCCGTCGGTCCAGTAGGCGCAGAGCGCTTTCAGGAAATCCGCGTCGCAGCCATAGCCCCAGCCGCCGCCTTCCGGCGCCGGCGGGAACTCATAGGCGCGAACCTGGGCGAGGACCTTGTCGATGGCCTCGCGGGTCCAGTTCACCTCGAACGGCGTCATGGCGGCCTCCCTGTTTTCAGGCAGGGTCAGGCGGGTGACGTGGGGGAGGTCAAGTATCCCAACCCCCGTTTCCCCGGCGAAGGCCGGGGCCCAGATTCATCCGGAGCAGTTTGGGATGATGCGCCGACGATCTTTGCCCGGCCCACCGAGACTCGTGAGTTCGATCTGGACCCCGGCCTTCGCCGGGGAGACGGGTATGGGTATCAGGCCGCCGCCAGGAACTTCATCCGCACCTTCGGCCACAGCATGTTCACCGCCAGGCCCGTCAGCACCAGCGCCGCGGCGATCAGCTTCCAGGCCGGGAGGCCCTCGCCCAGGATCAGGGCGGAGGCGCTCATGCCGAACACCGGCACCAGCAGGGCCATGGGGGTCACGGTGGCGGCCGGGTGCCGCGCCAGCAGCCAGCCCCAGGCGGCATAGCCGAACATGGTGTTGCCCACGGCCTGCCAGGCCACGGCGAGCCAGGTTCCGAGGCTGGCGCTGGTCACGCCCTGGACGATGGCCGGCCAGCCTTCCAGCCACAGCGACATCAGAAACAGCGGCGGGATCGAGAACAGGCTGGCCCAGACGACATAGCCCAGCATGTTCACCGGCCCGGCCTGGCGCGCGACGATGTTGCCGCCCGACCAGCTGAGCGCCGCCAGCAGGCCCAGCATCACGCCCAGCGGCGTGGCCGCCCCGCCGCCGTGGGCGGCGATCACGACGATGCCGGCGACGGCCAGCAGCAGGGCCGCGACCTGGAAGCCCTGGATCCGCTCCTTGCTGATCCACATGGCCATGCCGATGGTGAAGAACACCTGGGTCTGCAGGATCAGCGAGGCCAGGCCCGGCGAGATGTGGCCCTTCATGGCCACGAACAGCAGGCCGAACTGCCCCGCCCCGATCAGCAGGCCATAGGCCGCCAGGTTGGCCCAGGACACCGCCGGCCGCTTGACGATGAACACCATCGGAACCAGCACCATGCAGAAGCGCAAGGTCGCGAACAGCAACGGCGGCAGGTGGTTCAGGCCGATGCGGATGACCACGAAGTTGGTGCCCCACACCGCCACCACGGCCAGGGCCAGCAGGAAGTGGCGCAAGGGCAGGGGAGCGTGGGTGGTCATGGCGGGTCCAATCGCGAGCTGGCCAAGAACAAGCTGGGCTGGCTTGGACCTGAACCCTCGGGCCGGGCGTCGCAACGGAAACATTGTCCCCGTGACAATCGTCCCGGTCCGCGCCGGCCGATTCCGCAACCTTATGGTCAGGGCCCGCGCGGCGGCGCGGTCGACCTAAAACACCTGTTTGACTTTGATGAGGGCGCGCGGCCTACTCGCCGCCGAACGAGCCGGAGACACCGCCATGGCCTGGGATTTCGTCGTCGCCAAGAGCGACCTTCGCCGCACGGAATTCCGTGACGCCGCGCCCGCGCCGCTGAACGATGGCGAGGTGCGGCTGGCGATCGAGAGCTTCGCCCTGACGGCCAACAACATCACCTACGCCGTGTTCGGCGAGGCGATGAAGTACTGGGACTTCTTCCCCGGCCCGGACGGCTTCGGCCGGGTGCCGGTCTGGGGTCACGCCCGGGTCGAGGCCTCGAACCATCCGGACATCGCGGTCGGCCAGCGCTTCTACGGCTATTGGCCGATGTCGACGCATCTGACGGTGCTGGCCAAGCCGGGCAAGACCGGCTTCACCGACGCCGCGCCGCATCGCCAGCACCTGGCGGTGGTCTATAACCAGTATCAGGCGGTGGGCGAGGACGATGGCCTGGAGGCGCACAAGGCGCTGCTGCAGCCGCTGTTCATCACCTCGTTCCTGATCGAGGACCAGTTCGACGAGAACGGCTTCTACGGCGCGGCCAGCGTGATCCTGTCCAGCGCCTCGTCCAAGACGGCGATCGGCCTGGCGGCGCTGCTGAAGCGGCGCGGCGGGGTCAAGGTCGTGGGCCTGACCTCGCCCCGCAACAAGGCCTTCGTCGAGGGGCTGGGCTTCTACGACCAGGTGGTCCTGTACGACGACCTGGCGACGGCGCCGATCGAGGGGCCGGCGGCCTTCGTCGACTTCGCGGGCGATGCGGCGGTGCTGGCGAGCGTGCACAACCGGTTCGCCGATGCGCTGAAGGCTTCGATCCTGGTCGGCGGCACCCACTGGGAGGCGCCCAAGACTGGGGGCGGCGGCCAGCTTCCCGGCCCGACGCCGGCCTTCTTCTTCGCCCCGGACCGCATCGCCAAGCGGCGGCAGGACTGGGCGCCGGGGGAATTCGAGCGACGCTACGGCGCGGCGTGGTCCGGGTTCGTGGCCGATGCGCCGCGGTGGTTGAAGGTGGAGACCGGACAGGGCCGCGAGGCCGTCCAGGCGGCGTACCTGGCGCAGGTGGACGGCGGGACGCCGGCGGACGTGGGCGTGGTCCTGCGGCCTTAGCAAGCAGCGGATTTATCTCTCTCCTCCCCTTTTGGGGGAGGTGGCGCGGCGCGGATACGCGCCGTGACGGAGGGGGACGGCGCAGGCCCAATGGCGCCGCGGCTGACCCCCTCCACCGCCGTTCGGCGGTCCCCCTCCCCCATAGAGGGGGAGGAGAGGGCAATCCTTAAGCCGCGACCCGTCCCTCATCCTCCAGGCTCAACCCCAGCCGCTCCCGCAAAGCCAGCGCTCCCTCGGCCGTCACCCGCACCGCCCGTCCCTTGGCCTCCAGCGCCAGCCAGCCGCGCGCGGTCATCGCCTCCAGCAGCTTCACCCCCAGCGGTCCGGCCAGGTGATGGCGCCGCTCGGTCCAGTCCAGGCATTGGCGGGCGACGCCGCGCGGCGAGCGCAGGGCGTCCACGGCGACGCCCAGGTCCTCGAACCAGCGTCGCCCTTCGGCCGTGACGTCGTAGAGTTTCCCATCCGCCGGTCGGATCAGGTCGCGCTCGACCAGCGCTTCGCAGACCTTCACGCCCAGACGCCCCGCCAGATGGCCGTAGCAGCACCGCGCGTCCCGCAGCGCCCGGGCCTTGGGCGAGCGTGGGATCTCCAGGGAGCGCACCGGCGCGGCCAGCACCGACAGCGCCTCAAGCGCGTGGGCCACCTCGGGCGAGGCCAGGCGGTAGTACCGATGCCGGCCCTCGCGCTCGACGGCCAGCAGGCCGCCGTCGACCAGCTTGGAGAGGTGATTGCTGGCCGCCTGGGCGGTGACCCCGGCGGCCCAGGCCAGGGCGCTGGCGGGCTGGGCGCGGCCGTCCTGCAAGGCCTGCAGCATGGCCGCGCGGGTCGGGTCGCCGATCAGGGCGGCGGGGGAGGCGATGTTGGCGTCCATGATCGGCATCCTAGACCGATCGCCGCCGGAATGGTTCATCGGCGCGTGTAGCAATCGCGCGCCGGACCGGGGCATGACGGAGGCCATGAGCACCAAGCCCTCCCGCCTCGGCTGGATTACCGCCGCCGCCAGCTTCGGCTTCCTGGTCACCCAGCTGGACGTGACCATCGTCAATGTCGCGCTGGACGCCATCGGCCAGGCCTTCGACGCCCCGACCGCGCAGCTGCAATGGGTGGTCGACGCCTATGTGCTGGCCCTGGCGGCGATGCTGCTGTCGGCCGGCGCGATCGGCGACCGGGTCGGACCCAAGCGGGCGTTCATGGCGGGGCTGGCGCTGTTCGGCCTGGCCTCGGCCGCCTGCGGCCTGGCGGGGAGCCCGCTGGCCCTGATCCTGGCCCGGGTGGCCCAGGGCGCGGCCGGGGCGCTGCTGATCCCGCCGTCTCTGGCCCTGATCGCCCACGCCGCTCATGGAGACGACAGCAGGCGCGCGGCGGCCGTCGGCTGGTGGACCGCCGCCGGCGGGGTGTCGATCGCCGCCGGGCCGGTGCTGGGCGGGCTGCTGGTCGAGGCGGTCGGCTGGCGCTGGGTGTTCTTCGTCAACCTGCCGCTCTGCGTGGCCGGGGCGGTGCTGACCCAGCTGGTCGCCCCCAAGACGCCGCCCAGGCCCAGGGTCCCGTTCGACATCGCCGGCCAAGCCCTGGCCGTCGCCGCGGTCACCCTGCTGGTCGGCGGGCTGATCGAGGGGGGACATCGCGGCTGGAACGGCTGGCCGCTGGCGGCCCTGGCCGCCGGCCTGCTCCTGGCCGTCGCCTTCGTGCTGGTCGAGCGGAGGGCCAGGCATCCGGCCATGCCGCTGGCGGCCTTCCGCGAGCGCCCGGCCTGGACGGCGGTCGTGGTCGGCTCGGCCCTGAACTTCACCTATTACGGCCTGATCTTCGTGCTGGGCCTCTACATGCTGCGCGCCCTGCACTGGGCGCCGGGCAAGGCCGGGATCGCCTTCCTGCCGCTGACGGCGACCTTCGTGCTGTCGAACCTGGTCAGCGGCGGCCTGGCAGCGCGGCTGGGGGCCAGGACGGTGACGACCGGCGGCGTGCTGATCGCCGCCTGCGGCTACGGCCTGACCGCCCGACTGGGCGCGGACAGCGGCCTGCTGGAGATGCTGCCCGGCTTTGCTTTGATCCCCGGCGGCATGGGCCTGGCGATCCCGGCCCTGACCAGCGGGCTGTTGGCCAGCGTCGACCGCCACGACGCCGGCGCGGCCTCGGGAACCCTCAACGCCTGCCGCCAGGTCGGCGGCGCGGCCGGCGTGGCGATCTTCGGGGCGCTGGCGGGGGCGGACGTGGCGACGGGGTTGCGGGTGTCAGGTATCAGCGCGGCGGTGATCCTGGTCGGGGCGGCGGCGGTGATTCTGCTGCCCGCGCGAAAGGCTTAGCGCCAAGCAAAACGCCCGCCCCGGTCTCCCAGGGCGGGCGTTTCCAATTCAAACCTCAGTCCCCGCTCACACCAGCGAGCCGTGGCACTGCTTGAACTTCTTGCCCGAGCCGCAGGGGCAGGGGGCGTTGCGGTTGGTGCGTTCCCACTCTTCCGGCAGGGACGAGATCGGCAGGGCCTGGCGCTGTTGCGGCGACAGGCCGTCCGGGATCACGCCGGCGACGGCGGCGTTCTCGCCGGTCAGCGGGTCCAGGTGGACCTCGACCAGGTTCTCCAGCGACGAATGCGGGATCTCCGGCTCGGCATAGGCGATCTCGACCGTCATCAGCCAGCGGGTGGTGTTGGTGCGCAGGTCGCCCAGCAGCTTCTCGAACAGCGAGAAGGCTTCGGTCTTGTACTCGTTCAGCGGATCGCGCTGGCCATAGCCGCGCAGGCCGATGACGTTGCGCAGGTGATCCAGGTGCATCAGGTGCTCGCGCCACTGAAGGTCGATCATCTGCAGCAGGAAGTTCTTCTCGACCGAGCGCATCTGCTCGGGCGTGATGATCACTTCGCGCTGGGCGGCGTAGTCGTCGGCGGCCTTGACGATGCGATCCTTGATCTCCTCGTCGGCGATGCCTTCCTCGGCGGCCCAGGTCTCGATCGGCAGGTCCAGGCCCAGGATCGACTGGACGCGTTCCTTCAGGCCCTCGACGTCCCACTGCTCGGCATAGGCCTTGGGCGGCAGGTGACGGGCGATCAGATCGTCGATCGTGTCGCGACGCATCTCGACGATGATGTCCGAGAGGTCGTCGCTTTCCATGAACTCCTGGCGCTGCTCGAACACGGCCTTGCGCTGGTCGTTGACGACGTCGTCGTACTTCAGGAGGTTCTTGCGGATCTCGTAGTTGCGCTGCTCGACGCGCTTCTGGGCCGTGGCGATGGCGTTGTTCAGCCACTTATGGGTGATCGCCTCGCCTTCCTGGACGCCGAAGGTGCGCATGATCGCGTCCAGACGCTCGCCGGCGAAGATGCGCAGCAGGTCGTCCTCGCACGACAGGAAGAACTTCGACCGGCCCGGGTCGCCCTGACGGCCGGTGCGGCCGCGCAGCTGGTTGTCGATACGGCGGCTTTCGTGGCGCTCGGTGCCCAGCACGAACAGGCCGCCGGCGGCCAGCGCCTGTTCCCTGGCGACGAGGATCTCGGCCTCGAGGCGCTTGCGCTCCTCGACCTCGTCCTCGTGGGTGACCTCCAGGCCCATGCCCTTCTGCTGCTGGCGCCAGTTGGCCAGGCGCATGTCGATATTGCCGCCCAGCTGGATGTCGGTGCCGCGGCCGGCCATGTTGGTGGCGATGGTCACCGCGCCGGGCACGCCGGCGTCGGCGACGATGCCGGCTTCCTGCTCGTGGAAGCGGGCGTTCAGCACCTGGTGCGGGATGCCCTTCTGCTTCTTGCCGTTGTTCTCGAACGAGAAGCTGGACAGCAGCTTGGACAGCTCCTCGGACTTCTCGATCGAGACAGTGCCGACCAGGATCGGCTGGCCGCGCACGTGGCAGTCGGCGATCTGCTTGAGGATGGCCTCGTTCTTCTCGCGCTCGGTGCGATAGACCTCATCGTCGTCGTCGATGCGCTTGATGACGCGGTTGGTCGGGATTTCCGAGACGGTCATCTTGTAGATGTCGTCGAATTCCTGGGCTTCCGTCGACGCCGTGCCGGTCATGCCCGACAGCTTCTTGTAGAGGCGGAAGTAGTTCTGGATGGTCACCGAGGCCAGGGTCTGGTTCTCGGGCTGGACGTCGGCGCCTTCCTTGGCCTCGATGGCCTGGTGCAGGCCTTCCGACAGGCGGCGGCCGGTCATCATGCGGCCGGTGAACTCGTCGATCAGGATGACCTCGCCGCCCTTGACGATGTAGTCCTTGTCGCGCGTGTACAGCACGTTGGCGCGCAGGGCCTGGTTGACGTGGTGCACCACCGAGACGTTGGCCGCGTCGTAGAGGCCCGCCGAGTCCTCGGCCAGGTGGCCGCCCGACATCAGGATCTCTTCGATCTTCTCCTGGCCGTCCTCGGTCAGGATGACCTGCTTCTGCTTCTCGTCGTGGTCGTAAGTACCCTTGTCCTGGATCAGCTGCTTCACCAGCACGTCGATCGTCTTGTAGAACTCGCTGCGGTCTTCGGTGGGACCCGAGATGATCAGCGGGGTGCGGGCTTCGTCGATCAGGATCGAGTCCACTTCGTCGACGATGACGAAGTTGTGGCCGCGCTGGACCATCTCATCGACGCTGTAGACGAGGTTGTCGCGCAGGTAGTCGAAGCCGAATTCGTTGTTGGTGCCGTAGGTGATGTCGCTGCGGTACGCGCGCTGACGCTCACCCTGGCTGAGGCCGTTGACGATCACGCCATAGCTGAGGCCCAGGAAGGTGTAGATCTGGCCCATCCAGTCGGCGTCGCGGCGGGCCAGGTAGTCGTTGACGGTGATGACGTGGACGCCCTTGCCTTCCAGGGCGTTGAGGTAGGTGGGCAGGGTGGCGACCAGGGTCTTGCCTTCACCCGTGCGCATTTCCGAGATGCCCGAGAAGTGCAGCACCATGCCGCCGACCATCTGGACGTCGAAGTGGCGCATGCCCAGCACGCGCTTGCCGGCCTCGCGCACCACGGCGAAGGCTTCGTTCAGAAGGTCGTCGAGGGTCTCGCCCTTTTCCAGGCGGGCCTTGAACTCGGCGGTCTTGCCCCTGAGGGCTTCGTCCGACAGGGCGGCGTATTCGGCCTCGTAGGCGTTGATCTTCACCACCCGCGCGGCGAAGGTCTTGACCTTGCGTTCGTTGGAAGAGCCGAAGAGCTTTTTGGCGAAACCAAGCATGCAGGGGGAATCCGGTGGGACGGTTTGACGAGGAGGCCGGCGCTAAGGCTGTGTGGCCTCGACTACGGTAGATGAAGTCGCGCTGGATCAGCGGATAAATCCGCTATTCCGGTGCGGCCGGAGACTTAAGCACCGGTCATCTTGGTGTCAACGCGAAGACCCAGTCGTAAGTAAGGCTTCCAGGCTCCTTAGTGGCCGTCCCGCCTCGGTTTTCGGGGCCTCGAACGCTTTCGGCGCCGAAGCCGTTTCCTCTTGGCGAAAAACCGCGCTAGAGCGGCTTCAGCAAAGCCGGAGATCTTGGCCTTGAACAGCACTTTCCGCCGCGTCGGTATGATCAGCGCCATCGCCTGCGCCTTGTTGCTGGCCGCGTGCGGCCAGAACAAGGTCGCCGACAAGCCGCCGGAGCCTGGCGACACCGCGGTGGCGCGCGTCAACGGCCAGGTGATCTGGGCGTCGGACGTCAAGCGCGAGGCCGTGGCCCAGGGCCTGATCAGCGAGGGCGAGCCGCTGGACATCTCTAGCGAGGTCTTCCGCCAGCGCCTCGACGAGGTGATCGACCAGAAGCTGTTGGCCTCGGAAGCCACCAAGCGCAAGATCGACAAGGAGCCTGTGGCCCAGCGCCGCCTGGCCGCCGCCCGCGAGCGCATCCTGGGCGACATGCTGGTCGAGGGCGTCGTCGAAAAGGCCGTCACCGAGGACGCCATCCGCAAGCTCTACGCCGAGCAGCAGAAGCTTTCGAAGCGCTCGGAAGAGATCCGCGCCCGCCAGATCATCGTCGGCAGCCAGGCCGAGGCCGACAGCATCAAGAAGCTGCTGGCCTCCGGGGCCTCGTTCGACGCCCTGGCCATGGAGCGCTCGACCGACCAGGCCACCCGCTTCAACGGCGGCGACCTGGGCTATTTCACCCTGGACGTGATGCCCGAGCCCTATGGCGTGGCCCTGAAGGACGCCCAGAAGGGGACGCTGGTCGGTCCGTTCGCGGCCGAGGGCGGCTGGGTCATCGTCAAGGTCGAGGACAAGCGCACCGAGGAGCCGATCACCCTGGAGGCCGCCCGGCCGCAGATCGTGCGCTTCCTGACCTATGACCAGGTGCGCGACATTCTCGAGAAGCTGCGCGGCTCGGCCAAGGTCGAGATGCTGGTCGCCAAGCCCCAGGACGTGTCCGGCGCGACCGGCGCCCAGGAACCGGCTTCGGCCCCGGCGGAGCCGCAAGGCGCCCCCCCGCCCGCGGCGGCGCCCGTCCAACCCGCCCAACCCGCCAAGAAGTAAGAGCGGCCCACATGACCAAGACCCCCCAGATGGCCGGCAAGACTTCGGGCAAGACCACCGTCGCGAAGGCCCCCGAGGCCGCGCCAGGTTCGGCCAATCCGGTGGCCGCCGCCGGCGCCGCGATCGAGCGCGCCCTGGTCGATCCGCTGACCTCCGCCTTGAAGCGCGCCGGTCTGCGCCGCGCCCAGAAATCGGCCGGCGAGGACCTCGCCAGCCCGACCGCGCCGGTCCCCGCCAAGCCGGCCGCCACCGGCCCGGGTAAGCCCGGCCTGGCGATCTCTCCCCTGGCCGTGCCGTTCCCGGTGATCCCGCCGATCGCCGGCGTCGAGATCGCCACCGGTCGCGCCGGCTTCTACAAGCACGAGCGCGAGGACCTGGTCCTCATGCGCTTCGCCGAGGGGACTTCGGCGGCGGGCGTGTTCACTCGCCACGGCGTCGGCTCGGCGCCCGTCGACTGGTGCAAGCGCCAGCTGGCCGCCACCGGCGGCGCGGACGTCCGCGCCCTGGTGGTCAACGCCGGCTGCGCCAACAGCTTCACCGGCCGTCCCGGCGCCGACGCCGTGCGCCGCGTGGCCACGGCCGTGGGCAAGCGCCTGGACTGCCGCCAGCGCGATGTGATGATGGCCTCGACCGGCGTCATCGGCGTCATCCTCGACGACAGCAAGATCACCGCCCGCCTGCCGGAGGTCGAAGCCCGCCTGAAGGCCGACGCCTGGGCCGAGGCGGGCCGGGCGATCATGACCACCGACACCTTCCCGAAAGGCGCCTACGCCACGGCGCTGATCGATGGCGTGGAAGTGAAGATCGCGGGGATCGCCAAGGGCTCGGGCATGATCGCGCCCGACATGGCCACCATGCTGGCCTTCGTGGCCACCGACGCGGCCATCGCGCCCGCGGCGCTGCAGACCCTGGTCAGCCTCTATACCCGCACGACCTTCAACTGCGTGACGGTGGACGGCGACCGCTCGACCAATGACACCCTGCTGCTGTTCGCCACCGGCCAGTCGGGCGCGCCCAAGATCCACCGCGCCGGCGACAGGCGCCTGGCCGACTTCCGCGAGAAACTGGAGGCCGTCCTGCTGGACCTGGCCCTGCAGCTGGTCCGCGACGGCGAGGGCGCCACCAAGTTCGTCAAGATCACGGTCAACGGCGCCGAGAGCCCGGCCAGCGCCCGCAAGATCGCCCGCACCATCGCCGAGAGCCCGCTGGTCAAGACCGCCTTCGCCGGCGAGGACGCCAACTGGGGCCGCATCGTCATGGCCGTGGGCCGCGCCGACGAGCCGGTCGCCCGCGAGAAGATCAGCGTCAAGTTCGGCGACCTCTACGCCGCCCGCGACGGCCTGGTGTCGGCGGAATACGACGAGGCCAAGATGAGCGCCTACGTCAAGAACCAGGAGTTCGAGGTCAGCGTCGACGTCGGCGTCGGCAAGGGCTCGTCCACGGTCTGGACCTGCGACCTGACCAAGCAGTACGTGGCGATCAACGGGGACTACCGGAGCTAGGGGCTTAGCGCCTCTTCCCACGGCATTCCCCATAAACCGTCATTCCCGCCCTTGTGGCGGGAACCCCTCTATCCGCCGTAGGTGCGGAGGGGCGACGTGCTCAGCACGTCGCTTGCGTCTCACGTGTCAGCTGAACCAGAGGTTCCCGCCACAAGGGCGGGAGTTCACCGCGACCGACAATTCATGGCGGTGGCGATCTGAGGGTCCGGTTGTCTGCAGGACCCTGGTGACGAAGTTAGACCCTCAGCGGATTTTCAACCCGAACTGTGACGTTTGCCCTACCCTCGGCTCTGTCCCTGAGAGCAGCCGCCCTATGTTGGCGCGATGGCGGACAATCACGAAAACGGCTCCGACGATCACAAGCACACGATAGGGCAGAGGCTCTTCAAGGACGCATACGAAGCCGATCGCTGTGACCGCGGCTAGCATTGAACTCACCGACATCGTCCGGAGTATCGCCAAACTGACGCCGAAGACGGTCAGGGAGGCCAACGCGACTGGCCATGACAAAGCCGCCAGCATGCCGACCCCGGCCGCAACGGACTTGCCGCCGCTGAAATTCAGCCAGACTGAACGAGCGTGCCCTAGCAGAACCGCGAGTCCGGCCAGACAGACGGCCCAGGAAGCGAACAATGATGGTTCGATCCATGCCGGAGGCCGCGCAGCGGGCCACGCCAAGAGAGCTTGGCATAACCACCGAACGAAAATGATCGCCGCAGCGCCCTTCAGCCCGTCAATGGCGAGCACGAAGACGAACGGCCAGAAGCCCAAAGTCCGGAGAACATTCGTCGCCCCGGTAGAGTTGGAGCCATATTGCCGGATATCGACGCCCTTGAGAATCTTGCCCGCCAGGAAGCCGGTCGGCAACGATCCAATGAGATAGGCCGTCCCCAATCCAAGGACATTCGCCAACCAAAAGAACATCAGCTTCTGCCCCTGCGCCAAGGTGTCACACCATATACGCGCGCGTCTTCATGTGGAAACGCCGGATCCCCTCATTTCCACCAAGTCTAGGGTCACCTAACGACCCCGCACAGGCGATCACCATGTCCGCTTCCAGGCCGGCGGCCGACCTTTGCGAGCGTAGGTGTATTCCTGTCGTTTCAGGGCGGGAATGACGGTGGATGGGGTGGTGGAGGTTCGTGCTAGAACCCCACGCACAATCTCGGAGCTCTCCCCCATGACCGACCTCACCCCCGACCAGGAAGCCGCCCTGCTGGCGGACCTGACCAAGGCCTGCCGCGAGGCCGGCTATGTGGTCGAGGCGATCGATCGCGGGCTGGAAGTGTCCGGCGGCGAGGAGGCCAATGACGAGGAGGCCAATGACGACGGGGGCGGCGCGTACTACCTGCTTCCCGACCATGGCTGGCTGCAGGCGCGTTGCCTGGTCCTGGATCCCGAGGATCTGGCCGAGGCCCGCGACCTGACGGCCCTGTTCGAGACGGTGGCCAAGGCCCAGTTCCGCCTGATCGGCTGCCGGTTCGGCTATGACATCGAGACCGGCCTGTGGCTGGTCGAGGACCTCTATCCGGGCTTCGACCCCGCCAAGGTCCCCGCGGTGCTGGAACAGCTGACCTTCATCTGGGACGCGCTGGAGGGCCTGTTCGAGAGCGCGCTCGAGGGCGTGGTTCCCAACGACGACGCCTTCGACGCCGCGTTCGACCTGGAAGCGGCGACGCCGCCGAACTAGTCTAGAACCTGGTCCAAGGGAACCACCGGCCAAGCTTGTCGTTCCTGATCGGTGTTCACTCGTGGAGGGCGTTGTCATGTCTCGGAAGCTATTGGTCATGATCGGAGCGGTGGTCGCCTTGGCGATCGCGCCGACGGCCTACGCCCAGATGAAGCCGCCCACGACGCCGGACGAGCCGGGCGGCCGTTGGGGCGAGGCCAAGAAGAAGGCCGTCGACATCGGCAGCCAGCCGGCGCGCGACGTCGGCATGTCCAAGCGCGATATCCCGCCGATCCTGGAGAAGGCGTTCGACAATCCCTACAGCCTGCAGGGCCTGAAGACCTGCAAGGCGATCGCCGGAGAGATCACCCAGCTGAACGCCGTGCTGGGTCCCGACTACACGATCGGCAACGAATATACCGAGAACCGCGCCGGCAAGCTGGCCGAGGCCGGCGGCAAGACGATCATCAACAGCATCATCCCGTTCCGCGGCCTGGTCCGCGAAATGACCGGCGCGGCTCCGGCCGACCGCCACATGAACGCGGTGGTCGACGCGGGCCTGGCCCGTCGCGGCTTCCTGCGCGGCGTGCACCTGCGCCAGGGCTGCAAGACACGGTTCTAGGAATTCCCCTTCTCCCTTGGCGGGAGAAGGGGACCTTCGGCTACAGCGTGCTCATGTCGATCACGAAGCGGTAGCGCACGTCGCTCCTGGCCATGCGCTTGTAGGCTTCGTTGATCTGGTCGATCGCGATGACCTCGATGTCGGCGACGATGTTCTTTTCGCCGCAGAAGTCGAGCATCTCCTGGGTCTCCTTGATCGAGCCGATCATCGAGCCGGCCAGGGTGCGGCGGCCGGGGATCAGGGCGAAGGCGTTCAGCGGCACGGGCTCTTCCGGCGCGCCGACCAGCACCATGGCGCCGTCGACCTTCAAGAGGTTCAGGTACGACCCCCAATCGATGCCGGCCGAGACCGTGCAGATCAGCAGGTCGAACCTCCCGGCCAGGGTCTCGAAGGTCTTGGGATCGTTGGTCGCGTGATAGTGCGACGCGCCCATCTTCAGGCCGTCGGCCTGCTTGGACAGGGTCTGGCTCAGCACCGTGACCTCGGCGCCCATGGCGTGGGCCAGCTTGACGCCCATGTGGCCGAGGCCCCCCATGCCCAGGATCGCGACCTTCTTGCCGGGACCGGCGTTCCAGTGGCGCAGGGGCGAATAGAGGGTGATCCCGGCGCACAGCAGCGGCGCGGCGGCGTCCAGCGGCAGGTTCTCGGGGATCGACAGGACGTAGTCTTCCTTGACCACCATGTGGTCGGAATAGCCGCCATAGGTCGGCGTGTCCGAACCCGGCTCGAAACCGCTGTAGGTCAGGACGAGGCCTGGCTGGTACTGCTCGCGGTCCAGGTCGCGGGCGGCCTTGCAGGTCACGCAGCTG
Organism: Caulobacteraceae bacterium; assembly: GCA_965283765.1. Taxonomy (GTDB): domain Bacteria; phylum Pseudomonadota; class Alphaproteobacteria; order Caulobacterales; family Caulobacteraceae; genus Caulobacter. Next base: position 301,653 of record CBDIPU010000003.1, on the reverse strand, counting down.
TCGACGAAGCAGCCGACGCCGACAGGGTCGCCTTCCTTGAAGCGCGTGACGTTGGCGCCGACGGCGGTGACCACGCCGGCGACCTCGTGGCCGGGCACGATCGGATAGACGCTCTGGCCCCAGCCGTTGTCGACCATGTGGATGTCGGAGTGGCAGACGCCGCAGTACTTGATCGAGATGACGACGTCGTCGGCATTGGGCTCGCGACGTTCGAAGCTGAACGGCGCCAGGGGCGCGCCGGCGGCGGGCGCCGCATAGCCTTTAGCGGTGGCCATTGGGAAGTGTCCTTGAGTTTGGGGACCGATCGGGGAGGATCGAACGACGGGAGGTTTGCCACGCGCCGGGGCGGCGGCGTTATGCCGATCCTGCAAAGCTCATGCACGATCCTGCAAAAGGCCGTGAGGACGGTTTTCGCCTCATCCGCGCGGGCGTAGAGGTTCAGTGTTGCGAAAACCCAGGAAACCAAGCCCTTGAGCGTGTCCGACAACGCCCCCGACAGCGCTGGCGTCTATGCCGAGATCGCCCGGCTGGTCGCCCGTTACGCCAAGGACGACCATCCGGAATTGGCGATCGACGGCCTCTATCTGACGCGTCGCTGCTCGCCCAGCGGCCGGTTGCACGTCGACCAGCGGCCGTCGTTCTGGCTGGTGGCCGGCGGCCGCAAGTGCCTGACCGTCGGCGACCAGGACCTGCACTACGGCGTCGGCGACTGCCTGCTGGTGGCCCTGGACCTGCCGGCCACGGCGCGGATCCTCCAGGCCAGCGAGGCCGAGCCGCATCTGTGCGTCGGCGTGGCGATCAACCCGGCCCGCCTGGCCGAGCTGATCGGTCGCCTGCCCGAGCAGGCCTCGACGGCTCCGCCTGGCGGCGTGCGCGGCGTGGCGGTGAACCCGGCCTCGCCGGAACTGCTGGACGCCACCTTGCGGCTGCTGCGCCTGCTGGACCGTCCGGGGGACGTGGCGGCGATGGCGCCGCTGATCGAGCAGGAGATCCTCTACCGCCTGCTCAGCGGTCCGCAGGGCGCGCGCCTGATGCATATCGCCATGGCCGAGGGCCAGGGCCAGCGGGTCACCCGCGCCGTCGCCTGGCTGCGCCAGCATTTCGACCAGCCGCTGCGGATCGAACTCCTGGCCGAGCACGTGGGCATGAGCGAGAGCTCGCTGCACCACCACTTCAAGGCCGTCACCAACATGACGCCGATGCAGTACCAGAAGCAGCTGCGGCTCTACGAGGCCCGCCGTCTGATGCTGGTCGAGGGCCTGGACGTCGGCGCGGCCGGCTTCTCCGTCGGCTACCAGAGCCCCTCGCAGTTCAGCCGCGAATACCGCCGCCTCTACGGCCTGCCGCCGGCGCGCGACTTGGAGGCGCTGCGGACCCCGATCGCGGCGGAGTAGGGCGTCAGCTGCACAGCGGCGACCGTGTCGGGCGCAGATAGGTGGTCGACGAGAAGGCGCGGGTGCGGGCGTCGCCCTTCGGGCCAGGCACGGCGATGGTGACGACAGCCCAGACGTTCCTGACCTGGGCGCAATAGACGCTCTGCTCGACGCGGCCGTGGTCGGCCAGCATCGTCGCGCCATGTTTGAAGCGCTCGGGGCGGGACAGGATTTCCTTTTCGGCCATGGTCCGTGCGGCGTCCTTGTCGCCTTTCAGCAGCGTGGCGGTGCAGCTGCCGTCGGCCCAGGCCACGGCGTAGGCGGGCGCGGCCGGGTCCGCGCGCCAGGCCTTGTCCGTGGGGCCCGCGCCGACCGTTGTCGGCGAGACCATGGTCATTCCTTCCGCCTTGGCCAGCGGCTCTATCGGACGGGCCTCCACGACGCCGGGCAGGCAGACACGCGCCAGGGCGAGGCGCGCCGCCTGCGTCCCGTCGGTCGGGACGATGGCGAGTTGGCCGGCTCCTGAAAGCAGAATGACCGTGGGAACGAGGATCGCGGAGACCGCCATGGCTTCACCTCTGGTTGTGGGCAACCATAAGGCGGCGCATCGGCGTCTCGTGCAAGCGCCCAGGCGTCGCACCTTGCCTCTCGCGTGCTGATCACGTCACATGCCCGCGTGTGATTTTGGGGGCGGGTTTTGACGGAAGCCTTGATCGTTCGCGGCTTGAACAAGACGTTCGCCAAGCCCGCGGTGTCCGACCTCGACCTGACGGTCCACGCTGGCGAGCTCTACGCCCTGCTGGGGCCCAACGGCGCCGGCAAGACCACCACCTTGCGGATGGTGGCGGGCCTGACCCAGCCCGACAGCGGCGCGGTGGCGATCTTCGGCGTCGACGCCCGCAAGGATCCCGCCGCCGCCAAGGCCCTGCTGGCCTGGGCCCCCGACGAGGCGATGATCTACGACAAGCTCAGCCCGCTTGAATATCTGGAGTTCGTCGCCGGGCTCTGGAACATCGAGCCCAAGGCGGCGAAGGCCAAGGCCGAGCAGCTGCTGGAGACCCTGGGCCTGACCAGCGAGGCGCGGCGCCGGTGCGAGGGCTTCTCGCGCGGCATGAAGCAGAAGGTCGCCCTGGCAGGGGCGTTGATCCACGATCCCAAGCTGCTGATCCTGGACGAACCGCTGACCGGCCTGGACGCGGCCGCCGCGCGCCTGGTCAAGGACATGCTGCGGGCCCGCGTCGACGCCGGCGCCACGGTGATCCTGACCACCCACATTCTCGAAGTCGCCGAACGCATGGCCGACCGCATCGGCATCATCGCCGGCGGCCGCCTGCTGGCCGAGGGCACGCTGGACGAGCTGCGCGGCAAGGCCGGCGAGGCCAGCGGCCGGACGCTGGAGGACGTGTTCCTGCAACTGACCTCAGAGGCCGTCCCTCAGGGCGTCGTCGCGTGAGCCTGCCGTTCAAGCCGGCCAGCACGGCGTGGCTGCTGGCCCACGAGCTGCGCCTGGCCTGGCGCGGCTTTCTGGCGGGACGCAAGGGGCGGGGACCCGGCGCGCTGATCGCCTTCGTGATCCTGGGCGGCCTGATCGTCTTCGGCGGCGTGGCCATGGGCCTGGCCCTGCGCGGCCAGCAGGTTCCGGTGGTCCCGCTGGCGGTGGTCATTGTCGACCTGGCGCTGGCGGTGATCCTGACCCTGATGCTGTCCAGCACCCTGGCGGCCTCGGCCGACGCCCTCTACGAGCGCGGCGATCTCGACCTGCTGTTCTCCTCGCCGCTGGCCCCGCGCAAGGTGCTGTTCGTCCGGGCCCTGGGGCTGGCGGTCAATGCCGGGCTCTGGTTCATGGTCCCGGCGGTGCTGCTGCTGACGCCGTCGATCGTGCTGGGACATCCGGCCTGGCTGGGCGTGTTCGTGGTGCTGGCCGCCGCGGCCCTGGGGGCCTCGGGCGTCGGCCTGCTGCTGGCCATGGCGCTGTTCGCCCTGATCGGTCCGCGCCGCACGCGCACCGTGGCCCAGGTGATGGCGGCCCTGATCGGCGCGGCGTTCTTCCTGGCCAGCCAGTACCGCAACCTGATGGGCCAGAAGGCCAGCGAGAGCCTGTTCGCCCGCATCGCCACGGACGCCCGCGAGGGGCGCATCCAGCCGCCGCCGTTCGCAGACCTGCCGCTGCGCGCGGCCCTGGGCGAGCCGATCCCGCTGCTGATCCTGGTCGCGCTGGGCGCGGGGATCTTCCTGTTCGCCGCCCAGACCCTGGGCCGCCGTTTCGCCGACGCGGCCGCCGCCACCCAGGGCGCCGAGACCCGCAAGAGCGCCAAGGGCCCGACGCGCGCCTTCGCCGCCGGACCCTTCCACGCCACGGTGCGCAAGGAACTGCGCCTGATCAGCCGAGACGCGGCGCTGCTGTCGCAGGTGCTGCTGCGGGTGCTGTACATGCTGCCGCTGGCCCTGGTGCTGGCCCGCGGCGCCGCGCACATGCCGGTCTGGGCGCTGGCCGGACCGGCCGCCGCCGTGACCTTCCTGGCCGGACAGGTGGCCGGGAGTCTCGTCTGGATCACCGTCTCGGCCGAGGACACGCCGGACCTGCTGGCCATAGCGCCCGCCCCGATGGGCGTCCTGCGCCAGGCCAAGCTGACCGCCGCCCTGCTGCCGGTGGCCCTGCTGCTGGCCGTCCCGATCGCCGTGCTGGCCTGGTACGCGCCGCTGGCCGGACTGTGGACCGCGATCGGCGCGGCCCTGTCGGCCTGGACCACGGGCCTGATCGGCGTCTGGCGTCAGAAGCCCGGCAAGCGATCCGACTTCCGCCGGCGGCGGGGCGGCTCGCTGCTGGCGACCCTGGCCGAATTGTTCGTCGCCACCCTGATCGGGGTGGCGACGGCGCTGGCGGTGGCGGGCTGGCTGGTCTGGGCGCTGCCGCCGCTGATCGTGGCGGGCGCGGTGATGATGGCGTTGCGAAGGACCGACGAGCAGATCGCCGCGGCGCTGCGCGTGGCGAGCTAAGCCTCCAGCAGGGCCCGGATCCGGCACACCACCCCGTCCGGCTGGAAGTCGATCGCCGCCGAGCCCGACAGCTCCGCCGCCAGGCCGCGCTCGATCAGGCGCGAGCCGAAGCCGCGCCGGGTGGGCGGCGCGACGGGCGGGCCGCCGCTTTCGGTCCAGGTCAGGTCCAGCCGCGCCGCGCCGGGATCGGGAGCCAGCGCCCAGGAGACGCGAACCCGGCCCTCCGGCGTCGATAGCGCCCCGTACTTGATGGCGTTGGTGGCCAGCTCATGCAGGGCCATCGACAGCGACAGGGCGCTCTTGGGCGAGAGGCGGATCGATGGCCCGCTGAGGTCGAACCGGCCGGGGCCGCCATGCAGCGCCGCCACGCGGCTGATGACGTCGTGCAGCTCGGCCCCCTCCCAGTTCTCGCGGGTCAGGAGGTCGTGGGCCTCGGCCAGGGCGACGATGCGGTTGGAGAAGGCCTCCTGCGCCTGGTCCAGAGCGCGGGCGCCGTTGAAGCTCTGGGCGGCGATGGCCTGGATGGTGGCCAGGCTGTTCTTCACCCGGTGGTTCAGCTCGTTGACCAGCAGGCGCAGGTGCAGCTCGGCGCGCTTGCGCTCGGTGATGTTGACCAGAGCTCCGACGACGCGGTGCGGCTTGCCGTCGTCGCCGAAGAACACCTTGCCCTTCGTGCCCAGCCACCGCTCCACATGGTCGTCGCGGCCGATGACGCGATACTCGACGGCATAGTCGGCGCGTAGGGTCGGATCCGTGGCCCGCCTGGCCGCGTCGCGCACCCGCTCCACGTCGGCCGGATGGATCAGCCCGTAGGCGGTCTCGACATCCACGGGTTCGCCGGACGGGAGGCCGAACATCTGGCAGCAGCGGTCGGACCAGCTCAGCACGCGGCTGTCCAGGTCCAGGTCCCAGGTGCCGACATCGGCGGCGTCCATGGCGAGGCGCAGGGTCTCTTCCTGGCGCAGCAGACGGTCGACCGCCTCGCGGCGCTCGGTGACGTCCGACGCGACGCCGACGAAGCGCACGCACTGGCCGCCGTCGAAGAAGGCCCGGCCGAAGACCTCGACCCAGCGCAGGGCGCCGTCGCCGCCGCGGCGGATGCGATATTCGAGATTGATCGCGCCGTCGCCGGAGGGATCCGTGGCGGCGGCCACGGCCGCGCGGACCCGGGACAGATCGTCCGGATGCAGCAGGCGCTCGAAGGTCTCCTGCGTGGGCTTCTCGTCGGGCGAGAGGCCGAAGATCGAGCGGGCGCGGGCGTCCCAGAAGCGCTGGCCGATATGGGGCTTATGGTCCCAGCGGCCCATGCCGGCGGCCTGGGCGGCGAGATCGAGGTCGATGCGCGCCGCGGCCAGTTCGGCCTCGACCTGCTTGCGTTCGGTGATGTCGACGACGACGCCGGTGTTGCGGGCCGGCTGCCCATCCTCGTCCAGATAGGCCCGGCCGCGCGTATAGACCCAGCGGATCGAGCCGTCGGCCTGGACCAGGCGGTACTCGTGCGAGAAGTCGCCGCCGTCGTGGGCCGTTTTCACGGCGGTGTCGCGGACGGTGGGCCAGTCCTCGGGGTGGACGGCCGGCGTGTAGCTCTGGACGGGCAGGCCGGCCTCGGCGAATTCGGGCGAGACGTTGTGCAGCTCGGCGTAGCGGGCGTCGGCATAGACCTTGTTGGCCTTGATGTCCCACTCCCAGGCCCCGACCACCCCGGCCTCGCGCGCCATCTCGTAGCGCTCCTGGGTGGTGCGGAGGGTCTTCTCGGCGGCGACGGACCGCGAGATCTCGACCGCGGTGACCAGCACCCCGCCGACGCCGTTCGGCGCGGCGCCGTCCGGGACGGGGCTGTAGCTGATGGTGAAGTAGCCGGTCTCCTGGGCGCCGCGGCGCGTCACCTTCAGGGGCAGCTTCTCGAACGCGAAGCCGCCGCTGGTTCCGGCCAGGATGTCCTCGTGGAAGGCGCGGATCGAGGCCTGGAAGTCGGGCGAGGTCTGGTCCAGCCGCGCGCCCAGCGCCTCGGGGTGCCGCTCGTGCAGGGCGGGCGCGTAGGCGTCGTTGTAGATCAGGACCAGCTCTGGACCCCAGCGCAGGGCCATCGGGAAATTGGTGGCCAGGATCATGTCCACGGCCAGATGCAGGCTGGGCGACCAGGCGTCGCGGGGGCCGACGGGCGTCTGGGACCAGTCGAACGCACGCACGCGCTCGGCCATCTCGCCGCCCGCGATTCTAGTCAGCACAGGCGCGGCGCGTGGCCTGCCCTCGCCCATTTGCGGTCCCCCATCCGATCAGACGACCGGCCCTGAACAAGGTGAACCCATAGCCCATCCGGATTCAAGCGGGGCTTTGGTGAACGCACGCACGAAAACGCCCGGAAAACGCGAATGGTTCTCCGGGCGCAACGGATTGTTCGAAATGAGGATTAGTCGATCGGGGACCAGCGTTTTTCAGGCGGAGCGGCCGCGGGCTTGGGGCCGCGGAACTCGTTCCGGGGAGCCCCGGCCTTCTGACCTTGGCCCGGACCCCGGCCTTGACCCTGGCGCTGCGGGCCCTTGCCCTGGGCCGATTGTCCGCCAGCGGAGCGTCCACCGCCGCCGCCATTGGAGCCATTGCGACCCCGGGGACGCTGACGACGCAGTTCCGACGGCACGTCGTTGCGCGGATCGGCCTTGCGCGGATCGACGTACTTCTCGGCCGGAGCCAGCTTGTCGGCGACGGCCGCGGCGGCGGCCAGCTGCTTGTCGTTGCGGCGGTCGAAGGACGGGATCGTCTGGCGGGTGGCCTTCTGGATGTCCTTCAGCAGGTTGCGTTCGTCATCGGCGCAGAAGCTGATGGCGATGCCGTCCTTGCCCTTGCGGGCGGTGCGGCCGATCCGGTGGACATAGGCCTCCGGCACGTTGGGCAGCTCGTAGTTGATCACGTGGCTGACGTCGTTGACGTCGATGCCGCGCGCGGCGATGTCGGTGGCGACCATGGCCCGCATCTCGCCGGCCTTGAAGGCGGCCAGGGCGCGCTCGCGCTGGCCCTGGGTCTTGTCGCCGTGGATCGAGGCGGCCTCGATGCCCGCCGCGTTCAGATACTTGGCCACCCGGTCGGCGCCGCGCTTGGTGCGGGTGAAGACGATGGTGCGATCAACGCCCGGTTCGGACAGGATCTCGGCCAGCAGGGGGCGCTTGCGTTGCGCCTCGATGAACAGGACGCGCTGGTCGATGCGCTCGACGGTGGTCGCTTGCGGCGCCACCGAGACCTGCACCGGATCCTTCAGCAGCTCGGCGGCCAGCTTGCCGATCTCGGTCGGCATGGTGGCCGAGAAGAACAGGTTCTGGCGGTTCTTGGACATCTGGGCGGCGATCTTGCGGATCGGCACCACGAAGCCCAGGTCCAGCATCTGGTCGGCTTCGTCGAGCACGAAGATCTCGACGCCCGAGACGCTGGCCGACTTCTCGGCCATGTGGTCCATCAGGCGGCCGGGGGTGGCGACCAGCACGTCGATGCCGCCGGCCAGGGCCTTCATCTGCGGGCCGTACTTCACGCCGCCGTAGATGGTGTGGACCGAAAGGCCCATGTGGACGGCGTAGGCCTTGAAGTTCTCGGCGATCTGGGTGGCCAGTTCGCGGGTTGGCGACAGCACCAGGCAACGGAAGCCGCGGCGCGGGGCCGGCATGCGGTTCTCGGCCAGGCGCTGCAGGATCGGCAGGGCGAAGGCGGCGGTCTTGCCGGTGCCGGTCTGGGCGATGCCCAGCAGGTCCTTGCCTTGCAGCACGACCGGAATGGCCTGGGCCTGGATCGGCGTCGGCTCCTTGTAGCCCTTCTCGGCAAGGGCCTTCAGCAGCGGCTTGGCCAGGCCAAGGTCGGAAAATTGAGTCACGTGTGTTTTGTCTTTCGTGCGCCGAAAGACAGCCCATGCGTCCTCGCACGGCTGGCCCCTCGGCTGGTCGTCGGAGGAGCGCCCCGCGTGCACGGGCGATCTAATGAGAATCTCTTCAGGGCGCTCGACAGGCTGGTCCGGAAACGGACCGTCACGCGGCTGGAGCACCGATAGCGCCAATGGAGCGCGAAGCGGATATCGCTTGTTGCAGTGCAAAAGTCAAGGAAGGCGAGGCTCGGGGCCCTTGCCAGCGTCGGAACGCCGCGCCAAACCCGGCTCATGACCAAGCCGATCGTCCTTGTCGCCGCCGCCGCCCTGATCGATGTCGACGGGCGGGTGCTGATCTGTCAGCGGCCCCAGGGCAAGCAGCTGGCCGGCCTGTGGGAATTCCCGGGCGGCAAGGTCGAGCCGGGCGAGACGCCCGAGGAATGCCTGATCCGCGAGCTCGACGAGGAGCTGGGCATCAAGGTCGCCCAGGCCTGCCTCGCGCCGTTCGTGTTCGCGTCCCACGGTTACGAATTTTTCACCTGCTGATGCCACTTTATCTGCTGCGCCGCTGGGAAGGCCAGGTGACGCGCAGGGAGCATGAGGGCCTGGCATGGGTGAAACCCGACAAGCTTGCGGACTATCCGATGCCGCCCGCGGACGAGCCTCTGGTGGCCTGGCTGCGAGACGTGCTCTGAAGCGTTTCTGGACCGACGAGTTCGGCGCGACCGCGATCGAATACGCCCTGCTGGTCGGACTGCTGGCCCTGGCCCTCGTCGGCGTGCTGACGGGTCTGAGCGGGGCTCTCAACGGGGCCTTCGACAAGGCCAAGGCCGCCCTCGGCGCCTGATCAGGGCCTGGGCTTCTCGCCGGTCGGCTGCTCCTGGACCCCCAGGGCGTCGGCCAGGCGCATCTTGGCCGAGCCCGGCCGCAGCGGCTTCTGCTGGCTGTCGTGCGGCGCCCACCCCGTCACCGAGACGATCTCGAACGTCGCCGGCACGCGGCCATCGGCCTCCGCGAACCTCTCGACATAGAGCTCCATCGCCCGCAACAGCACCTTGCGGCCCAGCGGCTTGCGCGAGCGGTCCAGCAGCACGCTGGTCTCGCCCATGGCCCGCAGATCCCGCAGCAGCTTGATCGGGTGGGGGTAGCGGACCTTCACGCGATCGACGTCGGCGACCGGCAAGGCGAAGCCGGCCCGTTGCAACAGGCCCGCCGCGTCGATGGCGTCGGCGAACGGCGAGACCCGCATCGACGCGCCGTCCGATATCTCGGCCTCGGCGGCCAGCAGGCACTGGCGCAGCTCGGTCAGGGTGGCGCCGCCGAACATCGCGCCCAGGAACAGGCCGTCGGGGCGCAGGGCGCGGCGGATCTGGATCAGCGCGCCGACCAGATCATTGGTCCAGTGCAGCGACAGGGTCGAGACCACCAGGTCGAGCGTCGCGTCGCCGAACGGCAGGCGCTCCTCGTCGGCGGCGACGCGAAGGGTCTGGCGACCGTCCAGCATCCGCGTCGAGAGGTCGGTCTCGATCAGCACATCGATGTTGGCGCGGGCGTCGCTGTCGCTCAAGGCCTTGAAAAAATGGCCGTTTCTCGCGCCGAGGTCGACGGCGACCGGAAAGCGTCGCAGGATCGTCTCCAGCCGCATGACCACGTCCTGGGCCACGCGGGCCTTGAGAAAGTCGGCGGAGGCGTAGCCCGGCGCGGCGCGGTCGAGGCGGGCGCGATGCAGGGCGCGGTCGAAGAGCAGGGGGAGGCGGTCATTGCGCGCGGAACATGGCGACTCCGAACCGTTCTGGAAAGCCGGACCTCTCATGTTCGGACTCGGGCGCTCGGTGCTCGACCTGCTGCTGCCGCCCTCCAGCCTGGACGGCGAGGCGGCGCTGAGCGGCGGGCTGACCGCCAGCGCCTTTTCGAAACTCACCTTTCTGGACGATCCGGTCTGCGACGGCTGCGGCCTGGCCATGGCCTATGCGGAGGCGGCGCTGGAGCGTTGCCCCGCCTGCCAGGCCAAGCCCAAGGCGTTCCAGCGCTGCCGCGCGGCCTGCGTCTATGACGAGCACTCGCGCGAGCTGATCCTGAAGCTGAAGCACGCCGACCGCACGGACTTGGCCGGCCTGTTCGCCCGCTGGCTGTCGCGCGCCGGCGTCGACCTGCTGGCCGAGGCCGAGGCGGTGGTGCCGACGCCGGTCCACCGGTCCCGCCTGCTCAGCCGCCGCTACAACCAGGCCGCCGAGATCGCCCGGCCCTTGGCCCGCATGACCGGGCTGGCCTACCTGCCCGACGTCCTGATCCGAAGGCGCGACACCGACAGCCAGGGCGGCAAGTCGGCCTCGGGCCGGCGGCGCAACGTGGCGGCCGCCTTCGCCGTCCCCGAAGGGAGGCGACACCGGGTTGTCGGCCGGCGGATCGTTCTGATTGATGACGTGTTGACCACAGGCGCCACGGCCGAGGGGTGCGCGCGAGCGCTTCTGGCCGCCGGCGCGGCGTCGGTGACGCTTTCCGTCGTCGCCCGCGTTACAGAAATGCAGGCGCGTCCTATATGAGGACGCACAACACCAGGGTATCGACCGTTCCATGGCTCACGTCACCATCTACACCCGCCCGTTCTGCGGCTACTGCGCCCGCGCCCTCGCCCTGCTGACCGACAAGGGCGCCGACTTCACCGAGGTCGAGGCCGGCATGGATCCCAAGCTGCGCCAGGAGATGATGGACCGTTCGGGCCGCACCACCTTCCCGCAGATCTTCGTCGGCGAGCGGCACATCGGCGGCTGCGACGACATGATGGCCCTCGAGCGCGAGGGCAAGCTGGACGCTCTCTTGCCGCATGAGCCCGTCCGCGCCCTTGCGAGTTGGATTGATCCAGACCCGGACGCCCGCGACGCACGCGGCGGCGCTGGCCCATGTCGCGCCGCTGGTCCGCGAGGCGATCGGCAAGGCGCCCGGTTCGTGCTGACGCCGGAATGCGCCAATGTCCTGCAGAAGGACCGGAGCAAGCTGCTGCCGACCCTGACGGCGCTGACGGACGACCCGGTGGTCAATGGCCTGCGCGCCATCGCGGCCGAGACCGGGACCTGGATCGACGTCGGCTCGGCCCTGGTGCGGCGCGAGGACGGAAAGGCGGCCAATCGCCAGGTCGTCATCGATCCGACCGGCGCGATCGTCGCCACCTACGACAAGCTGCACATGTTCGACGTGGATCTTCCGACCGGTGAAACGGCGCGGGAGTTGGCGACCTATACGCCGGGCGACAAGGCCGTGGTGGTCGAGACGCCGTTCGCCACGTTCGGCCTGACCATCTGCTATGACATGCGCTTCCCGGCCCTGCATCGCGCCCTGGCCCTGGCCGGAGCGACGGTGATCACCGCGCCGGCCGCCTTCACCCGTCCGACGGGCGAGGCGCACTGGGACGTGCTGCTGCGGGCCCGCGCCATCGAGACCGGCTCGTTCGTCATCGCCGCGGCGCAGGGCGGCTTCCACGAGGACGGCCGCGGCACCTGGGGCCGCTCGATCGTCGTCGGGCCGTGGGGCGAGGTTATCGCCAAGCTTGACCATGATGAGCCCGGCGTGCTGATAGCCGAGCTCGACCTGCCCGCCGCCCTGTCGGCGCGGGCGGCGATCCCGGTCCTTCAGAACGCCAGGCCTTTCGTCGGCCCCTAAAGCTCGCCATCTATAGCCCATGATCAAGTACGCGCTTCAGTGCGACGCGGCCCATGAGTTCGAAGGCTGGTTCGGCTCGTCGTCGGACTATGACGACCAGGCCGCGCGGGGCCTCGTCGAATGTCCGCTGTGCGGCTCGCGCGGCGTCTCCAAGCAGATCATGGCTCCCGCCGTGGCTGGCACGAAGGCGCAAAGCGCCGCGCCGGCTGTCGACCCCAAGATGCGCGAAATGATGATGACGGCCATGGGCGAGGTCCGGCGGCATGTCGAGGATAATTTCGACTATGTCGGCGACGCCTTCGCCAAGGAGGCTCGCGCCATCCACGAGGGCAAGTCCGAAGAGCGCGGCATCTACGGCGAGGCCTCGCCGACCGAGGTCAAGGCGCTGGTCGAGGACGGCGTGCGCGTGGCCCCGCTGCCGCCGCCCGCGCCGAAGAAGACCGAGGTGAACTGAAGGTCCCTGCCAAGGACCGGCAGGATCAGGGCCGCGATCAGCGACAGCGAGCCCGCCGAGATGTTCAGGCCATAAAGCGCCGCGGCGGCCGCGTAGGCCAGCCACTGACGATCCTGTGTCCGCGCGACATAGGCCGCGACCGCCGGGGCCAGCAGCGCCAACTCGTAGTTCATGGCGTAGGGCGAGATCAGCAGCGCCCCGCCCAGCAAGGCGATCAGCTGGTCGGGCCAGGCGGCGTCGCGGCGGAAGGCCGTCCACACGCCCCACAGGACGGCGGGCGCCAGCAGATAGGCCCAGGCGCCGTTCAGGCCGAGGGCCGTCAGTTTCGCATAGGGCGTGATGGCGGTGTCGAGCAGGCCCTGGCTGGCGACGATCCCGTGGAAGCGCGGCAGGGCGGCGAACCAGTCGACCCAGGTCCGCGGCCCGAACACGCCCGCCGACAGCGCGCAGATCAGCAGGCCCCAGCCGCCGGTGAACAGGATGGCGCGCCACTGTCCCTGAGCCGCCAGGGCCAAGGGCAGCAGGATCAGGAGCTGGGGCTTCAGCGAGGCGGCGACCGCGAACAGCAGGCCCGCGATCAGCGGCCGCCGCCGGAACGACAGGCCCAACACGACGAGGCCGGCGATCAGCAGGCTGAGCTGGCCGCAGAAGATCGCGAAGGCCACCGACGGCAGCAGCAGCCACCACCACGGCGCGCGGATCCTCGCCGCCGCCGTCGCCAGGACCGCGACGCTCAGCGCCATCAAGGTCAGGTAGCTGGCCAGGAACGGCAGCCGCGACAGGGGCGCGAACAGCAGCAGGGCCGAGGGCGGGTTGAGGTAGGGGCGAAGAATCCCGTCGGCCGGATCGAAGCCCTGGCGCAGGGTCAGATAGTCGAAATCGTAGAGCCGGCCGGGATCGACGAGCGCCACGCGACCGCCGCTCCAGAAGCACAGGAAATCCAGGCCGACGGGCTGGATCGTCACGTTGCGCGCCACCAGCACGCCCAGCACGGCGAATGTAGTCAGCAGCGCCGCCAGCGGCGGTTGGCGATGGTCCTTCCGGCCAACGGACATATCACCCTCGGGGTTGTGACAGGTGTCCCCAAGGTTGCGAAAACTGTTAAAAGGCGTCTTAAAAATTGATCTGTCGGAGAAATGAATCCCTGGGTGGATTTATTGCTCGCCATAGGCTCCAAACACGAAGGGCGCCGGACCGGAGTCCGACGCCCTTTTGTCTGTCAGCGCTGCTTGGCGCTTAGCGGTTGCGATAATAGCGGTACTCGTAGTGGCACTTCTTCTTGCCCTTGCCGATCTCGTGACCGGCGACGGCGCCGACGCCGGCGCCCAGCAGCGTGCCTTCGGTCTTGTTGCCGCGGCCGGCGACGGTGTTGCCGAGCAGGGCGCCCGACAGGCCGCCGATGATGGCGCCGTTCTTGGCCTTGGACTTGTTGCAGACCAGGACGCGCTCACGGCGTTGCTGGGCTTCGGCGGCGGTGATGGCCACGCTGCTGACGGTGAAACCGACGACGGTGGCCAGGACGATGGTCTTCAGGCGGGCGCGCATGGCGGGCTCTCCGATTAATTGTTCTTGTAGATCCCTCGGCTTGTAAACGCCCAAGCCGACGGTCGGTTGCCGGAAAGTCGGGCAGCCGACCGTCGGGTCAGGTCTTAACGTCGTCGAAAGACTAGCCTTCGACGCGATAGTGGCCGTTGGCGTCGGGGCAGACGCGGATGTAGCGGGTCTCGACGCGGCCGTTGTACTCGGTCGGGGCCGGGGCCAGGCGGCAGCGTTCGCCGGAGCTGGCGTAGCGGCCGTCGCTGTAGCGGTAGGGCTGGGTCTGCTCGTAGCTGTAGTAGGCGCCGCGCGTGTCGCACTTGGCCGAGGCGTTGCCCACGGCCGCGCCGACGCCGGCCCCGACCAGGGCGCCCAGCACGGTGCCTTCCGGACGGGCGTTGCGGGCGGCGACGTTCGAGCCCAGCGCCGCGCCAGCCAGGGCGCCGATCACGCCGCCGACGGTGGCGTTCCTCTTGGCGTCCTGCCGGCAGTCGTTCGCGGCGGAGACGTTGGCGTTGGTGTCGATGCTGTAGGCGCCGGCATAGGGCGCGGCGAAGCGCGAACCCTCGCCCGGGTGGCGACGGTCATAGGCGCCATTGCCGTAGCGGCGGTCATAGGCGTCGCGGGCCGAGGTGTAGCGATCGCGATCACGCTCCCACTGCTGGCGGCCCGGATCGTAGTTGGAGCCCGAGGCGTAGCTCACGCCGCTGGTGCGGAAGCGGTCGGCGTCGCGCGGATGGCGGCGGTCATAGGCGCCATCGCCGTTGCGGCGATCATAGTTGTAACGGGCGCGCTCATAGTTGGCGCGGGCCCGTTCGAAATTGGCCTGCTCGGAGTAGTAGGCGGCGCTCTCACGATACTGGGCCGTGCTGTAGCGCGTGGCGTAGGTGGGATAGCGACGATCATAGGCGCCGCGGCCGTAGCGACGGTCATAGTCCTCGCGGGCCTGGACGTAGTTGGCGCGGTCGCGCTCATAAGCGTCCTGGCGCTCCTGATACTCGGCGACCTTGTCATAGTAGTTGGAGCGCTGAGCGTCGTAGTTCTGAAGGCTGCGCTGGTACGCGGAATCCTGGGCGAAGGCGGGGGCGACCGCGCCGCACGCCATGGTGGCGGCCAGCACGGCGGCCAAAGTCTTGGAAGTCATGAGAAGTCTCCGTTCCCTCTAGAACGGATCGACGGCCGACCCCCCGAAAGTTGGGTCGCCAATCCGAGTTCAAGTCCCTGCGCGGAGAGAAGCCCCGCCTCGGGCCGAAGTTCCCGGCTCAGCTTCGTTTCAACCCCTGGTGACGGTCATCATGTAGTTGATGTCGACATCGGCCGACCGACTCCACCGTCCCGTCAGCGGATTGTAGGCCACGCCGAACGGGCCCTGCATCTCGACCGGCTCGCCGGCCAGGAAGGCGCGCAGCTCCTCGGGCTTGAGGAACTGCTTCCAGTCGTGGGTGCCCGGCGGCACCCAGCGCAGCACGTATTCGGCGCCGATCTTGGCCAGGGCCAGGGCCTTCAGCGTGCGGTTCAGGGTGGCGACGATCATCAGGCCGCCGGGCTTGAGCAGCTTGGCGCAGGTGCGCAGGAACTCGCCCGGATCGGCGACGTGCTCGATCACCTCCATGGTCAGGACGACGTCGAACGGACCCGCGCCCTCGGCCAGCAGCTGTTCGGCGGTGGCGGGACGGTAGCCGATCGCCAGACCCTGCTCGGTCGCGTGGGTGGCGGCGGTCTTGATGTTCTTCTCGGAGGCGTCGATGGCGGTGACGGTGAAGCCCAGCCGGGCCATCGGCTCGCTCAGCAGACCGCCGCCGCAGCCGATGTCGAGCAGGGAGAGGCCCTCGAACGGCTGGCGCTGCGTTCCGTCGCGGTCAAACCGGGCCAGGGCCTGGTCGCGGATGAAGGCCAGGCGGCAGGGGTTGAACACGTGCAGCGGCGCGAACTTGCCCCTGGGGTCCCACCACTCGGCGGCGATGGCCGAGAACCGCGCCACGTCGGCGGGGTCGATGCTCCAGGAAGGCGCGCCGGAGGGCGAGGGCGAGGTGGTGTCCGTCATGAAGCCAATCTAGAGCGCCCCATGCGTCCGGGCTAGGGTCCGGTCGAGCGCCTGGAGTCAAAGCCGATGAAGTCCTTGATCGCCGCCGCCTTGCTGACCGTGGTCGCCGGCCAGGTTTCGGCCCAGGAGCCGTCCCTCAGAACCGTCGAGACCCGCCGCCTGGACGCGCCCGAGGCCAACCAGGGGGTGGCGGCCGACAAGGCCCACCTCTACGCCGTCGATAACGGCAGGATCGCCCGCTACGATAAGGCCACGGGCGTCAAGCAGGCCGAGTGGACGGGCGACCCGGTGCGTTTCAAGCACCTGAACGCCTGCCTGATCGTCGGCAAGGACCTTGTCTGCGCGGGCTCGAACTATCCCAGCGTGCCGCAGAACAGCGCGGTCGAGCTGTTCGATCCCGTCAAGATGACCCACGTGCGGACCATTCCGCTGGGGCCGGGAATCGGCTCCCTGACCTGGGTCGACCGCCGCGACGGGTTCTGGTGGGCGATGTTCGCCAACTACGACGCCAAGGGCGGCGAGCCGGGGCGCGACCATCGCTGGACCACCCTGGTGAAGTTCGACGACCAGTGGCGGCGCGTCGGGGCCTGGGCCCTGCCGGCGGCGGTGCTGGAGCGCATGGCGCCGTACAGCTGCTCGGGCGGCGGCTTCGGCGACGACGGCCTGCTCTATGTCACCGGCCACGACCGGCCCGAACTCTACGCCCTGGCCATTCCCACCGAGGGCGGGGCGACCCTGGATCTGGTCGCGACTCTGGCGATTCCGTTCGAGGGCCAGGCCATCGCCTGGGATCGCGGCGGCGATCCCCACGCGAAGCGTACGCTGTGGGGCGTCAACCGCGCCACCCGACAGGTGGTGGCGGTCCAGGTTCCGCCGGTTCCGGACGTTTCGGGCCCAAAATAGCCGTCAGAGCATTGCGGCGCCGCATCAAGGTCGCTAGAAGGCGGCGGCTTGCGCGAGCGGGGGCCTCGCGCCGCGTTCCGCGCAAGAATTGACCGGTTTTCGAGGTGACAGGCACGTGTCTCGGTTGGTGATGAAGTTCGGCGGCACGTCGGTGGCCGACCTGGAGCGCATCCGTCGGGTGGCGCGCCTGGTCGCGGCCGAGGTGGCGACGGGCAAGCAGGTGGCGGTGGTCGTCTCGGCCATGTCGGGCAAGACCAACGAACTGGTCGCCTGGACCGACGGCGCGGGCCGCGCCGCGCAAGGGCTTCCGGAGTCGGACGACGAATACGACGCCATCGTCGCCTCGGGCGAGCAGGTGACCGCCGGCCTGCTGGCCATGACCCTGCGCAACATGGGCCACAAGGCCCGCTCGTTCCTGGGCTGGCAGGTGCCGATCATCACCGACGAGGCCCACGGCCGCGCCCGCATCGAGGACATCCCGCCCGCCAATCTGGAAGCCTGCTTCGCCAGCGGCGAGATCGCCGTGATCGCCGGCTTCCAGGGCGTGACCCCGAACCAGCGCATCACCACCCTGGGCCGGGGCGGCTCGGACACCTCCGCCGTGGCCATCGCCGCCGCCGTGAAGGGCGCCTGCGACATCTACACGGACGTCGACGGCGTCTACACGACCGACCCGCGGATCGAGAGCAAGGCCAGGCGCCTGGCCAAGATCAGCTACGAAGAGATGCTTGAAATGGCCTCGTTGGGGGCCAAGGTGCTGCAGACCCGTTCGGTCGAGATGGCCATGGCCCATCGCGTCCCGGTGCGGGTGCTGTCGAGTTTCGTCGAACCCGGGGAAGCTCCCGGCCAAGGTACGATCGTCTGCGACGAGGAAGAAATCATGGAAAAGCGCATCGTCTCGGGCGTCGCCTACAGCCGCGACGAAGCCAAGATCACCCTGCTGGGCCTGCCCGATCACCCGGGCGTGTCCTCGCAGATCTTCGGCCGCCTCGCCGACGCCAATGTGAACGTCGACATGATCGTGCAGTCGCGCGCCCGCAGCGCCGCGACGGCCAACATGGAGTTCACGGTCGGCAAGCGTGACGCCGCCCGCGCCGTCGAGATCGTCCGCACCGCCCAGAAGGAGATCGGCTTCGAGGATGTCGCCGTCGACGAGGACGTCGCCAAGGTGTCGGTGATCGGGGTGGGCATGCGCAGCCACGCGGGCGTCGCTCAGTCGATGTTCAAGGCCCTGGCCGAGAAGAACATCAACATCCAGGTCATCTCGACCTCGGAGATCAAGATCTCGGTCCTGATCGACGCGGCCTACACCGAACTGGCCGTGCGCGCCCTGCACGCGGTGTATGGGCTGGATCAGCTGTAAGGCTGAGCGGCCCCCTCAGTCGGCTTCGCCGACAGCTCCCCCATAAAGGGGGAGCACGCCTAGGTTCTCCTCCCCCTTCATGGGGGAGGTGGCCGCGAAGCGGTCGGAGGGGGCTTCACCGCCATCTTCCTTCTACAAAACGTCGCGTTCGGACGTTATGAGGGCGCCAGCCCACGGAGCCCCCATGTCCGACGTCTTCAAGTTCGATCCCGACGCCAAGACCGTCACCTTCCACGGCGACGCCGGTCTGGACCTGCTCTACGACCTGCTGCTGCGCGCCAAGTTCGGCGACGGCTACGAGAAGCCGCTGCTGATCAGCCCGTGGCTGGCGGCGCTGCTGAACCAGCTGGACCAGGCCCTGCCGGACGACGGCCAGTGGTTCCCGGAAAAGCCCGGCCAGCCGATCTTCGACACCGACGACCTGCTGGCCATGGGCGACGCGGTCATCGAGGAAGGCCATACGGTCGGCTGGTGGACCATGACCAAGGCGGAAAAGCGCGCCTATCTGCGCAACGTCGTCGCCGCCCCGCACCCGCTGACCGATCTCGAGGTCGAGTTCATCGAGACCGACATCGACGCGGCGCTGGAGCAGGCCCGCAAGCTGGTGGCCGACGCCGATGAGCCGCTGGCCCTGCCGGGGCACGGCTAGCCCGAACTCCCACCTCCGTTTTCCCCGGCGAAAGCCGGGGCCCAGATGGAAGAGCGCAGGGGCGGGGTCTAGTCGCGCCGCGCGCCTCCAGTCAGCCCAAACGCCCCGAGATCTGGGTCCCGGCTTTCGCCGGGAAGATCGGAATGGGGTAGGGTAGCCGTCATGGGCCACCACCTCTCAGCCCCCGCCGAACTGTCGTTCCGCCGCTATGGCGGGGACGCGCCGCCGCATGTCCATGCCTTCGACCAGATCGTGCTGCCGCGCCGCGGCGTGCTGGAGATGGAGATCGACGGCCAGGGCGGCCGGGTCGATCCGGGCCGCGCGGCGGTGGTCCCGCCCGGCGCGCGCCACGCCTTCGCCGCCTCGGGCGAAAACCTGTTCGTGGTCGCCGATATCGGCGGGACGCTGATGAAACCGTTCGAACGCCTGCGCGAGCGGCCGTTCGCCCCGGTCACCGGCGCGGTGCGCGGCCTTCTCGAGTACCTGGCCGGCGAGGTGCCCGGCGCGATCGAAACCGGCGTCGCCAGCCTGTGGACGCTGCTGCTGCTGCGCGGCCTTTCGGTGGCCCCGATTGATATCGACCCGCGCCTGGCGCGAGCGGTCGCGATGATCGAGGCCCGCTACGATCAGCCGCTGACCGTCCGCGACCTCGCCGCCGAGGCCGGCATGAGCCAGAGCCGGTTCTTCGCGCGGTTCGCCGACGCCTACGGGACGACGCCGCACGGCGCGCTGTCCGACACGCGGCTGCGCGCGGCCCAGCGCCTGCTGTTGGACACCCGTCTGTCGATCGCCGAGATCGCCGCGCGCACGGGGCACGGCGATCAGAGCGGTCTCACCAAGCGTATGAGGGCGATGCTGGGCGTCACCCCCGGCGCCTGGCGAAAGCGGCGCTAGCCTTACATCGTCGGATCGAAGTTGACGGTGACCGTGTTGCTGGTCGCCGTCTGGCTGGCGGAGTTGGTCACCACGCAGACCCAGCGCGAGAACTTCGGCGGACCGCCCCACGGGCCATCCCAGTAGAAGGTGGTGGATTTGCCGGCTGGGTCGTTGGGATAGACATAGCCGGTGCCGCCGATGTGCACCCACTCGTAGCTGTAGGGCGGTGTCCCGCCACTGACGGAGACGTAGGTGGGCTCGGTGGGCGGCCAGCCGGCGCCTTCGAGAGAAGACGGCGAGGCGCTGGCGGTCATGGTTCGGGCTTGGGCGGACGTGGCCACCAGCAGCGCGCCGAGACCAGCGGCGCCGAACATCAATTCGCGACGAGACTTCATTCAACCCTCCTGATGTTACCTAAGGTTGGATGAGTTCATTACTCTACCTTCGAGTCAACCTGTAATAGAAGCCACCAAACCTCCAGGAGCTTTCGCCAAGCCAGGCGCCGCCGGGGCTGCTAACCCGGACGCATGAGCACCTCCCGCAACCTCCTTCTGGGCCTGCTGTTCGGCCTGATCGCCGGCGCGTTCTGGGGCGGGGTGTTCCTGGCGCCGAAGCTGCTGGCCGCCTTCACGCCGCTGCAGATGACGGCCGGGCGCTACATCGCCTACGGCCTGGCCTCGGCCGTGCTGCTGGCCCCGGGCTGGAAGAGGGTGATGGGCAAGATGACCGGCAAGGACTGGCGGGACCTGGCCGCGCTGAGCCTGCTGGGCAATCTCATCTACTATGTCGGCCTGTCGGTCTCGGTGCAGAGTTCGGGCGTGGCCCTGGCCTCGCTGATCATCGGCCTGCTGCCGGTGACCGTCACCCTGGTTGGGGCGAAGCCAGGGGAGGGCGTGGCGCTCCGCCATCTGGCCGCGCCGCTGGCGCTGGTCGTGGCCGGCGGGGTCTGCATCAATGTTTCGGTCTTCACTGAGAGCCAGGGCGTCGGCGTCGCGCGGCAGATCGTCGGCGTGCTGGGCGCGACCCTGGCCCTGGCGATGTGGACCGCCTACGCCGTCTGGAACGCCCGCCGCCTGGCCGCGACGCCGAAGTTCACCAGCCACGAGTGGTCGCTGCTGACGGGCCTGGCCACCGGCCTGCTGTCGCTGGCGCTGGTGATCCCGGCCTTCGCCCTGGGCGGCGAGGCCCACGCGCCGGCCGCCCATACCCCGGAAGCTTGGGGCTGGTTCTGGACGGTCAGTTTCGCCGTCGCGATCGGGGCCTCGGTGATCGGCAACGGCCTGTGGAACGCGGCCAGCCGCCTGCTGCCGCTCAGCCTGTCGGGCCAGCTGATCGTGTTCGAGACCCTGTTCGCGCTGCTCTACGGCTTCCTGTACGAGGGCCGCTGGCCGCGCGGGCTGGAGACGATGGCGATCGTGCTGATGCTGGCCGGCGTGCTGTGGTCGGTGCGGCTGCACCGGCCGGCCAAGGAAGTGTTGGCTGCGGCCTGAATCTCTTTCTCAACATGAAGCGAACCTGAACAGCGCGGTTCAGATCAGGTTCAAGCGCGGGGTCCTACAACGGACATCAACAGCGCCGCCCAGTCTCCGTTTCGGGAAGGGGGCGACGCTTCTGGAACAGGAGCCCCGCCATGAAGACCATCGGCAAGTTCACCAAGACCATCGTCGCCGTCGCCATCACCGGCGCGCTGGTCGCCCCCGCCTCGGCCGCCTTCGCCGGCGAGAAGACCGATCGCGCCGTGGTCGGCGCTCTGATCGGCGGCATCGCCGGCGCGGCCCTGGGTCACGGCAAGGGCGAGGCGGTCGCCATCGGCGCGGTGGCCGGAGCCGCCCTGGGCGCGACGACCGCCAAGGACAAGTACGGCCGTCGCTACAGCCAGTCGTACCGGACCGCCCCCCGCTACAGCGACAACCGCTACGGCGACAACCGCTACAGCGACAATCGCTACGGCCACGACAACCGCTACGCCTACGATCGCGGCGGCTACCGCAACGACCGTTATGACGCCCGCTACGACAACCGTTACGCCTACGGCTATCGCCGCTAAGCGTCCTCCAACGCCGCTCGTGTTCCGATCCCTCCCCGAGCGAGCTCACTGCGCCGCCCTGACAAGGGCGGCGCTTTTCTGCGCGGTCACACCTAATCGCCGTTCGGTTGTCCGCGCCGGCTATCGCGCTGGCGGAATCTGCTGTAGCCCCCATCTGGAAGGCTTGGACCGGCCTTAACCCTTGGCGCTTCAAGCTGGGCTACACCGGTTCCAGCGAGAGGGAGCGCGTAAAGGCGTCATGGCGGCATCCGGCATCGCCGTTCGAGGACCACGCAGCCTGCTGCGGCAGATTCGCGAGGCCATGGCCGGCGGCGGTCCCGCCCAGGCCAAGCTCGACATGGTGGTGCGCACCATCGCCATCTCGATGGTCGCCGAGGTCTGCTCCATCTATCTGCGCCGCGCCACCGGCGATCTCGAACTGTTCGCCACCGAAGGCCTGGCCCGCGAGGCCGTCCACGTCACGCGGCTGAAGCCGGGCGAGGGTCTGGTCGGCGAAACCATGCGCCTGGGCCGGCCGCTGAACCTGTCCGACGCCGCCAGCCATCCGCAGTTCTCGTACCGTCCCGAAACCGGCGAAGATCCGTATCACGCCTTCCTGGCCGTGCCGCTGCTGCGCGGCGGCCGGGCGATCGGCGTGCTGGTCGTCCAGAACCGCACCGAGCGCAACTATGACGAGGAGGAGGTCGAGGACCTCCAGATCATCGCCATGGTGCTGGCCGAGATGGTCAGCTCCAGCGAGCTCCTGGGCGCCGCCGAACTCAAGGACGTCGAGCTGGCGCCGCACAAGCCCGAGCGGCTGAAGGGCTCGCGCTTCGCCGAAGGTCTCGCTTACGGCGTCGCGGTGCTGCACGAGCAGCCGGTCGCGCCCGAGACCCTGCTGTCCGACGACGCCCTGGCCGAGGAAGCCCGGCTCTCCTACGCCATCGAGGCGCTGCAGACCCAGATCGACCAGATGCTGGAGGGCCAACACGGCCTGGTCGGCGCCAGTTACGAGGTGCTGGAGACCTACCGCCTGTTCGCCCACGACCGGGGCTGGAACCGGTCCCTGAACGAAGCCGTGCGCTCGGGCCTGACCGCCGAGGCCGCCGTCGAACGCGTGCGGTCCGAGCACCGCGCCCGCCTGGGCCAGGCCCGCGACCCCTATCTGCGCGAGCGGCTGCACGACCTGGAAGACCTGAACGACCGGCTGCTGCGCCACCTGTCGGGCGACGTCCACGCCGTGCGCAAGCTGCCCGACGACGCCATCCTGATCGCCCGCAACCTGGGGCCGGCCGACCTGCTGGAATACGACCGCACCAAGCTGAAGGGCATCCTGCTGGAGGAGGGCTCGGCGGCCAGCCACGCGGGCATCGTGGCCCGGGCGCTGGACATCCCGTGCGTGGGCCGCCTGGCCGGCCTGCGCGACCGGCTCAGCGAAGGCGACCCCGTCGTGGTCGACGCCGAGACCGCCGAGGCCTGGCTTCGCCCGCGTCCGGACGTCATCAAGGCGCTGAAGGTGCGGATGGAGGTCCGGGCCCAGCGCAAGGCCGAGTTCGCCCGTCTGCGCGACACCCCGCCGATCACCAAGGACGGCGCCAAGATCACCCTGCTGATGAACGCCGGCCTGGCGGTCGATCTCGACATCCTGGCCGAGACCGGGGCGGAGGGCATCGGCCTGTTCCGCACCGAGTTCCAGTTCATGGTCGCCGAGGAGCTGCCGCGCCTGGAGGCCCAGACGGCGCTCTACGAGAAGGTCCTGGAAGCCGCCGACGGCATGCCGGTGACCTTCCGCACGCTCGACCTGGGCGGCGACAAGCTGCTGCCGTACATGGAGCTGGAGCGCGAGGACAATCCGGCCCTGGGCTGGCGCGCGGTGCGCATGGGCCTGGACCGCCCGGCCCTGCTGCGCATGCAGATCCGCGCCCTGATCAAGGCCGCCGCGGGCCGGCCGCTGAAGGTGATGTTCCCGCTGGTGGCCAATGTCGACGAGTTCCGCGCCGCGCGCTCGTTCGTCGACCAGGAAGTGGCCTGGGCGCTGAAGCGCGGCCGGCCCGCGCCGTCGCGCCTGGACGTCGGGGCGATGATCGAGGCCCCGTCGCTGCTGTGGCATCTGGACGCACTGTTGCCGATGACCGACTTCGTTTCGGTCGGCACCAACGACCTGATGCAGTACCTGTTCGCCGCCGATCGGGGCAATCCGAAGGTCTCGGACCGCTACGATCCCCTGTCGCCGGCCGCCCTGCGCGCCCTGAAGACCATCCAGCAGGCCTGCGCCGACACCGGCACACCGGTGTCCGTGTGCGGCGAGATGGCGGGCCGTCCGCTGGAGGCCTTCACCCTGGTGGCCCTGGGTTTCGAAGCCCTTTCCATGCCGCCGGCCGGCATCGGGCCGGTCAAGCAGATGGTCCTGTCGTGCGATCGCGAGGCCGCCCGGCGCAATGTCGAGGCCCTGCTGAAGGGCTCCGGCGGATCGCTGCGCGGCGAGATCGAGACCCTGGCGAGAAAGCTCTACGTGGCGGTGTGACGAAAGCTTGGCCGTTAACCAAGCGTCACCGTTTAGTACATTGAATCCCGCTACTTAGTTTGATATCCACAAACAGTTGTTAAGACTTCCGTGAGATACGGAGTTGGGGGGCTCCGCGCTTTCGCGCGCGGCGCGATATTGGGGGCGTTTAGTCGGTCATGCCGCTGGATACGGGCAACGTGAGGCGTTTGCATCTCGTCACGGACGCTGATGTGGACGATACGCCGATCGCGGTCGCGCAACCTTCGCTGGACGAGGGGGCCGATATCGGCCTGGCCCTGAAGGCGGCCCGCGAGTTCCGCGGCCTGACCACCCAGGACGTCGCCGACGCCACCCGCATCCGCCAGAGCTATATCGAGGCGATCGAGGACATGCGTCTCGACGACCTGCCGTCGCGCCCGTTCACCATCGGCTATGTCCGCGCCTATGCCGGCCTGCTGGGTTTGGACGCAGAGGCGGCCGTGGCCCGCTTCAAGACCGACAGTCCCGACGAGGGCGCCGAGCTGCGCGCCCCGATCGGCGTGCGCCGCGAGCGCGACCCGCGCCTGGCCCTGATCTTCGCCGGCGGCCTGCTGGTGGTGGGCGCCATCTTGCTGTGGAACGTCGCCCAGCGCGCCATCACCAAGGAAGAGCCGCCGCCGCAGGTGGCCTCCGCCGCCGTCTCGACCCAGGTCCAGTCGCACGCCGCCAACAACCAGGTCGCCCTGGGCTCGCCGCTGCCGGCCCCGGTCGAATTGACCACGCCCGATCCCTACAAGACCCCCGGCCTCGACGACGCCGCCGCCAACGGCGGTTCGGTCGACGCCGCCAACGCCGCCTCCAAGGCGCGCGCCGTGGCGGACGCCAAGGCCGGCGTCGTCGATCCGGCCAGCCAGTTCGTGGTGGGCTCGCCGTTCAAGCTCAAGGGCCAGGTCCTGGGCGCGACGCCGGCCGAAGCTTCTGGCGTGCTGATCCAGGCCCGCAAGGCCGGCTCCCTGACCGTGCGCCGCGCGGACGGCACGATCCATATGACCCGCTGGCTCTCGGCCGGCGACGCCTATCGCGCGCCGCGCACGCCGGGCCTGATCCTCGACGTGGTCGAGCCGTCGCTGTTCGAGGTCTATTACAACGGCCGCCTGACGGGACATCTGACGTCGAACCAGACCGCGGTGGCCAAGCTGATCCCGGCCCCGGTCGCCCCGGTGGCGGCGGCTCCGAAGCCCTAACCAAAAACCGATCTCCCCGGCGAAAGCCGGGGCCCAGATCGAACCCACGAGCGTTCACGGGCCTGTCTCGGGCCGTAGGCGTATTCGCCCCAACCTCACCGGATGAATCTGGGCCCCGGCCTTCGCCGGGGAAACGGGTGTAGGGAAATCGAGGGCAGGGCGGGGGAAGCCCTTCAGTTCCTGCCCAACACCCTCTAAATTAGCCCCATGGCCGCAGACCACACGCACGTCCGTCCCTGGCGCATGATCACGCGTCGGCAATCGCGCAAGATCCGCGTCGGCGATGTCGAGGTGGGCGGCGACGCGCCGATCACCGTTCAGTCGATGACCAACACCCTGACCAGCGACGCCGCCGCGACGCTGGAGCAGATCCGTCAGCTGGAGGAGGCCGGCGCCGACATCGTCCGCGTCAGCTGCCCCGACGTCGAGAGCACGGCGGCCTTCAAGACCATCGCCCGCGAGGCCAAGGTCCCGCTCGTGGCCGACATCCACTTTCACTACAAGCGCGGCATCGAGGCGGCCCAGGCCGGCGCGGCCTGCCTGCGGATCAACCCGGGCAATATCGGCAGCCCCGACCGCGTGCGCGACGTCATCCAGGCCGCTCGCGATCACGGCTGCTCGATGCGGATCGGCGTCAACGCCGGCTCGCTGGAGCGCGAGCTGCTGGAAAAGTACGGCGAGCCGTGCCCCGAGGCGATGGTCGAGAGCGCCCTCAACCACGCCCGCATCCTGCAGGACCACGACTTCCACGAGTTCAAGATCTCGGTGAAGGCGTCCGATCCGTTCATGACCGTGGCCGCCTACTACCAGCTGGCCGAGGCCATCGACTGCCCGCTGCACCTGGGCGTCACCGAGGCCGGGGCCTTGCGCACCGGCACGGTGAAGTCCTCGATCGGCATCGGCTCGATGCTGTGGGCCGGCATCGGCGACACCATCCGCGTCAGCCTGGCCGCCGATCCCGTCGAGGAGATCAAGGTCGGCTTCGACATCCTCAAGTCGCTGGGTCTGCGCCACCGGGGCGTCAACATCATCGCCTGCCCGTCGTGCGCCCGTCAGGGCTATGACGTCATCAAGACGGTGGAAGCGCTCGAGGCCCGGCTGGCGCACATCTCGACGCCGATGTCGCTGTCGATCATCGGCTGCGTCGTCAACGGTCCGGGCGAGGCGCTGATGACCGACATCGGCTTCACCGGCGGCGGGGCCGGGGCGGGCATGGTCTACATGGCCGGCAAGCCCGACCACAAACAATCCAACGACGGGATGATCGATCACATCGTCGAACTCGTTGAGAAGAAGGCGGCCGAAATCCAGGCCGCGGCCGCCGCGGAGACTCTCGCGGCCGAATAGGAGTGAGCGCCATGCGTGCTATGGCTCGCGGTCTGACTATGGTCCTGGCTCTGGCGGCGGCGTCCGGCGCCCTGGCCGCCGAACGCCCCAATCCGGCGGGAGAGGCCAAGCTGGCCAAGCGCCTCGAGGGTCGCGTGGCCGGCAAGCCCGTCCACTGCATCAGCCTGCGCTCCACGGAAGGCAGCGAGATCATCGAAGGCACGGCGATCCTCTACAACGGCCCCGGCGGCCGCATCTACGTCAACCGCCCGCGTAGCGGCGCGGATTCGCTGCGCAGAGACGACATCATCGTCACGCGGACCATCACCGACCAGTTGTGCAACACCGACATCGTCACCCTGGTCGAACCGATGTCGCATTTCTCCAGGGGCTTCGTGAACCTTGGCGACTTCGTGCCGTACGCAAAACCCAAGCCCTGAAGCCGTGGTCAGTTTTCGCTGGTCACGGCGCCTCATGACGGCTAACGGCGTGGGATGATCGGACCTCACCCCTCGGGCGGCTATATCCTGGACGAACTGTCCGTCGGGATGACCGCCGAAAAGCACGTCCCCGTCACCGAAGCGCGGATCGGCCTGTTCGCCGAGGCCTCGGACGACTTCAATCCCGTGCACATGGACGAGGCGTTCGCCGCCAAGACCGCCTATCGCGGGCGGATCGCCCACGGCCTGCTGTCGGCTTCGTTCGGCTCGGCGGTGGTCGGCACCATCCTGCCCGGGGCCGGGGCGATCTACCTGTCCCAGACCCTGGCCTTTCACCGTCCGGTGCGGGTCGGTGACGTGGTCATCGCCCGCATCACCGTCGCGGCCATCGACGCCGAGAGCGCCCGCGTCACCCTGCGCTGCGCCGGCTATGTCGGCGAGGACCTGATCATGGACGGCGAGGCCGTGGTCCGCGTGCCGCGTCGGCGCAAGCCGGCCAGGGCTTAGGCACGCTTCGCCGGCTCCGCCTCGACGGTTGAGGCGGCGAGGGCGAGCCGCGCTTCGTGACGCGTCGGCCTCAGCCCGCGATCAACGCCGCCCGTTCTTCGCCGGTCAGCGGACGCCACCGCCCCTCCGGCATCTCGCCCAGGGTCAGCGGACCGATCCTGACGCGGAACAGGTCGACGACCTTCAGCTCGACCAGCTCGCACATGCGGCGGATCTGGCGGTTGCGGCCTTCGCGCAGGACGATGCGCAGGCGCTGGTCCGAAATGACCTCGACCTCGGCGGGGCGCAGCTCGCGGCCGTCCAGCTCCAGGCCGAAGCGGAGCAGCTCCAGCTTCTCCTCGGTCAGCTCGCCCATGACCGCGACCCGGTATTCCTTTTCCAGGTCCGACTGCGGGCCGATCACGGCCTTGGCCACGACGCCGTCCTGGGACAGTAGCAAGAGGCCGCGCGAGTCCTTGTCCAGCCGCCCGATCGGCGGCAGCAGGTCGCCCGACTGCGGGATCGGCGCGGGCACGCCGCCCCAGATGTTCTGCCGGGTCAGCAGGCGGGCGGCCGGAACCTGGCCGGGATCCGGCTGGGACGAGACCACGCCGACCGGCTTGTGGATCATGTAGGTGAAGGCCCCGTCGAGCTTGGCCGTCGCCCGGTCGGCCAGGGTCAGGGTCTGGCCGGGCAGGATCTTGCGGCCGACGTCTTCCACGACCTCGCCGTCGATCGACACCAGACCCTCGGAGATCAGAGCTTCGGCCTCGCGGCGCGAGCACACGCCGCTCTGGGCCAGCCACTTGTTGACCCGCTGGGGCTCGTCCTCGTCGTAGGTCCGGGTCCAGGACATCAGAGCATGATCCCGAAAAGTGGGAACCGGTTTTCGGACAAGATCATGCGCCAACCCATCAGCCGAAGCTCTCTTCGAGGCTGGCCAGGCGCTCGGCCTGGTCCTCGGCGATCAGCGGATTGATCACGTCGTCCAGGGCGTCGCCCTCGATGATCCGCGACAGGTTGTAGAGGGTCAGGTTGATCCGGTGGTCGGTCACCCGGCCCTGCGGGAAGTTGTAGGTGCGGATGCGTTCCGAGCGGTCGCCGCTGCCGACCTGGCTCTTGCGGGCCTCGGAGCGGGCGCTGTCCAGGGCCTGGCGCTGCATGTCGTAGAGGCGCGCCTTCAGGTTCTTCATCGCCTTGGCGCGGTTCTGGTGCTGGCTCTTTTCCGAGCTGGTCACCACCACGCCGGTGGGCAAGTGGGTGATGCGCACGGCCGAGTCGGTCTTGTTGACGTGCTGGCCGCCCGCGCCCGACGAGCGATAGGTGTCGATCCGCAGGTCGCTTTCCTTGATGTCGATCTCGACGTCCTCGGCTTCCGGCAGCACCGCGACGGTGGCGGCCGAGGTGTGGATGCGGCCCTGCGCCTCGGTGGCCGGCACGCGCTGCACGCGGTGGACGCCGCTCTCGAACTTCAGCCGTCCGAACACGCCGTCGCCGGTGATCGAGGCGACGATTTCCTTGAACCCGCCCATTTCGCCTTCCGAGATGCTGTCGACCTCGACCTTCCAGCCCCGCAGCTGGGCGTAGCGCTGGTACATGCGGAAGAGGTCGCCGGCGAACAGGGCCGCCTCGTCGCCGCCGGTGCCGGCCCGTACTTCCAGGATGGCCGAGGCGTTCTCGTCCTTGTCCTTGGGGGCCAGCATCAAGGCCAGGTCGTGCTCGAGGGCCGGCAGCTTGTCGTCCAGGGCCTGGATCTCGTCCTTGACCATGTCGGCCATCTCGGGATCGGCGGCCATGACGTCCAGCTCGGCGCGCTCGGCCGACAGCTTGGCCAGGCGCTCGACGGCCTCGGCGACCGGGCGCAGTTCGGCGTGCTCCTTGGAGAGCTTGACGATCTCGGTTCCGTCGGTGGCCGCGCCCATGCGGGCCTCCACTTCGCGGAAGCGGTCGAGAACCTGGTCGAGGCGGGCCTGGGGCAGTCGCAAGGGAGATGTCGCAATGGCTAAGGGATAGGGTCGGTCTTCCTAGTGCTTTTCCCCGCCGAAGGGAATGTTTCCCGCGCCCGAGCCAGGCGGACGCCAAGGACGCGCTGCTGACGCTCATTGTCATGCGTCGCGATTGAAAACCTACCCGGACGTGCTTAGGTCGCGGTGCAGCGCGCGCGGAGAGGTCCGGCGGGCTTTGCGAGGGAAATTTCCATGTCCGTCACCATCCAGACCGTCACCGTGACGTCGCTCACGCGCGGCCTCAAGACGCTGTCGTCGCTGCTCGAAAAGGCCAAGGCCCACGCCGCGGCCGCAGGGACCAGCCCGGACGCCTATGTCGAGGCGCGCCTGTTCGACGACATGCTGCCCCTGTCCGGCCAGATCCAGCGCGCCTCCGACGCGGCCAAGGGCGCGGTGTCGCGGCTGACCGGCCTCGACGCCCCCGCCATGGCCGACGAGGAAAAGACCTTCGCCGAGCTGCAGGCGCGCGTCGCCAGGACCCTGGCCTATGTCGAGAGCGTTCCGGCCTCGGCCTTCGACGGCGCCGAGACGCGCGAAGTCACCGTGCCGGCCGGCACGTTCACCCTGCAGTTCACCGGCCAGGACTATCTGCTGGAGTTCGTGATCCCGAACTTCCTGTTCCACGTCGTCACCGCCTACGACATCCTGCGCCACAAGGGCGTGCCGCTGGGCAAGCGCGACTTCCTGGGCATCGGCCCGGAGCGCCTGAAGGCGGCTTAGGACGCTGACCTGATCCTCCCCCGCGTCGCGGGGGAGGATCAGAACGCCGGCTTCACCTCGATGGACACCAGCTGGCGCGGCGCCCGCGAGGGACGCAGGTCGCCGTCCACGACGAGGCGATAGGGGCCTTCGCGGGCGTCCAGCTTGTGGCCGTTGACCGTGTCGGCGACCACCACCGGATTGGCGCGATAGACCGGGTCGGTCTCGGCCAGGGACAGCACGCTGAAGAAGCCGTCGGCGGCGCGGGCGATGATCACCTGGTTCAGATAGCGCCCCATCAGCCGCTCGCCGTGCACGACCCCGGCCTGGGCCAGCACGGCGTCGAGGCGGGCGCCCTCGTAGGTGACGGCCGCGCCCTTGACCGTGATCGTGGCCTTGGCGCGGGGCAGGGCGGCCAGGTCCTTCGCGTTCAGGGTGACGGTGTCCCGGCCGGCGACGGTGACCTTGAGGTCCTGGGCGGCCGCGGTCGTGGCGAGCAGGGCCGTGATGGCGAGGGCGAGCAGCAGGCGCATGGGGAGTCTCCGTGGGGGCTGTCCTCGCCCTTCGACAGGCTCAGGGTGAGGACTATTGAGCGGCCACACCAGTAGAAACCTCATCCTGAGCTTGTCGAAGGACGAGGTTTCGGGCCCTCACCCGTGCGACCGCATGGGCGGCGGCGGGGCCACGTCCGCCAGGGCCTCCAGGCTCACCGGCTTGGCCTCATGGCTGACGAACAGCGGGTACAGCGACGCCACCAGCAGCGCCGCCATCACGATATTGAACGTCCGCAACACCGCCGGCTTGTTCAGGAACGGCCGCAGCCCCTGGCCGAACCCCGCCCAGGCCGCGCTGCACGGCGCGCCGATCAGCATGAAGGTCCCGGCCAGCAGCGGCACGAGGGTCCAACCGCCGCCCTCGGGGGCGTAGGTCGTGACCGCGCCGAGCGCCATGGCCCAGGCCTTGGGATTGACCCACTGGAACGCCGCCGCCTGCAGGAAGGTCATCGGCCTGGCGAGGTCCTTGTCGCTGATCGCGCTGGCCGTTCCGATCTTCCAGGCCAGCCACAGCATGTAGCCGGCCCCGACCCAGCGCAGGATCTCATGCAGCACCGGATAGGCCCGGAACACGCCGCCCAGGCCGAAGCCCATGGCCAGCACCATGAAGCCCAGGCCGCAGCTGATCCCCAGGATGTGCAGCACCGTCCGACGGAAGCCGAAGTTCGCCCCGGACGCCAGCAGCATCATGTTGTTCGGCCCCGGCGTCCCCGCCGTGGCGAAGCAGAACAGGACGTAGGCAAGAAAAAGATCGGGGGCGAGCAGCAGTTCGGGGGTCATCTCCGGTCTCCCTGACAAGTGTCTCGGTACGAGTAACCGAGGTGTCACGGTGATGATTTCCATTGTATCGCGAGTCAAATTGCATATTGTCATGATGACAATAAACGAGACGCGCGACGCCCCGTGGCCTGGACACCGACAATTCCCGAGAGTGACGCCCCGCTCTACGAGCGGCTGGTGGCTGTGCTGCGCGCCGACATCGTCTCGGGCGCCCTGGCCCCCGGCGTGCGCCTGCCGCCGCAGCGGGAACTGGCCTATCGCCTCGGCGTGGGCCTGGGCACGGTGACGCGGGCCTATGTCGAGGCCGAGCGAGCCGGGCTGGTCAGCGCCCATGTCGGCCGGGGCAGCTTCGTCAACGCGCCGGCCGAGCACCGGCCCTATGAGCGCGACGGCCCGATCAACCTGGCCCAGAACATCGCCGCCCAGGCCCCCGCCGGGGCGCGCCTGCCCGAGGCCCTGGCCCGGCTGCGGCGACGTCCAGATCTCCTGGAGCACCTGGCCTACGCCCCGCCGGCGGGTCACGAGACCCAGCGGCGGGCCGGGGCGGTCTGGCTGGCGCGGACCAGCAGCTACGAGGCGGTCGACTGGCGGCGGCTGATCTGCTGCGCCGGCGCCCAGCAGGGCC
This sequence comes from Caulobacteraceae bacterium, assembly GCA_965283765.1. Classification (GTDB taxonomy): domain Bacteria; phylum Pseudomonadota; class Alphaproteobacteria; order Caulobacterales; family Caulobacteraceae; genus Caulobacter. The sequence continues at coordinate 269,286 of CBDIPU010000003.1, read as the reverse complement.
TGGCCCTGGCGCTGGGCGCCGTGCTGGCCCCGGGCGACGTCGTGCTGACCGAGTGTCTGGCCTATCACGGCCTCAAGACCCTGGCCCTGCACAGCGGCTGGCGTGTCCGAGGCCTGGCGATGGACGCCGAGGGCCTGCGCCCCGACGCCCTGGAAGAGGCGATCGCCGCGACCGGCGCGAAGGTGCTGGCCGTGCTGCCGACCCTGCAGAACCCGACCGGCCGGATCATGAGCCGCGCGCGCCGCGACGCCATCGTCGCCCTCGCCCGCAAGCACGACCTGACCCTGGTCGAGGACGACATCTACGGGGCCTATGCCGACGGCGCGCCGCCGCCGTTCGCCATGCTGGCGCCGGAGCGGACCTTCCACGTCTCGGGCGTCTCCAAGACCCTGGCCCCGGGCCTGCGCGCCGGCTTCCTGGTCGTGCCGGCGGCCGAGACCTTCGAGCGGGTGCTGGACGCGGTGCGGGTGTCGGTCTACGCGCCGCCGGCTTTCGGCGGGCTGATCGCCACCCAGTGGATCGAGGACGGCTCGGCCGACGCCATCCTGGCCGAGACCCGCGACGAGGCCCGCGTCCGCATGGCCATGGCGCGGGAGCTCCTGGGGCCGGCCATGGAGACCGTCTATGCCGAGACCGCCCCGCACATCTGGTTGCCGATGAGCGAGCTGGAGGCCGAGCGCCTGGCCGGCCGCGCCCTGCGCGGCGGGGCCGAGGTCACCCCGCCCTCGGCGCCGGTCGTCGAGGCCGGCCACGAGAGCGGCGTCCGCGTCTGCCTGGGCGCGGTCCCGGACCGCGAGGTCCTGCGCCGAGGCCTGGAGATCGTCGCCGGGGCGCTGTCGAGCGAGGTCTCGGAGCGGTCTAGGGCGGTGATTTAGCCACCTACCCCGCCCCGTCTCCCCGGCGAAAGCCGGGGCCCAGATTCATCCGGAGTGGCTGGGGTGTTCGCGCCTATCGACCTGTCAGGATAATATGCGCTCGTGGGTTCGATCTGGGTCCCGGCCTTCGCCGGGGAAACGGAATTTTTGGCTACCACAGCAGCGTCTTCACCCACGTCGAGCCGTCCGGCGCGATCGAGACGTTCTTGATCACCACCTGGCTGTCCTTGGCCAGCCAGAAGGTCGTCGGCTTCATTTCGGGGCGGTTGTAGTCGGTGGTCACCACCCAGCAGTCGACCTTGCCGCCGGCCGAGCTGGTCAGGACTTCGCTGCCCGTGACCTTGAAGACGTAGGGCGCCGGCGCGCCGCCGCCCGGATGGTGGAAGACGATGGAGGCCTCGTAGCCCTTGGCCAGCGGCAGGGCCTGGAGGAACTCCATGTCGGTCTCGAAATTGAAGGTCGGCTGGGGCGAGGCCACGTCGTAGTCGGCCGTCGTATTGCCCTCCAGATCCTTCAGCCCGACGATCCGGTCGGGCTTGAAGTCGAAGCCTTCGATCTTGGTCTGGCCGTCCTTGCCGGTGGTGCGGCGCTCGTGGCTGTAGGGCCGGAAGGTCCCCAGCTCGAACCAGCTGTCCAGCTTTTTCACCACGCCCGGCGTCGAGCCGTCCCAGTGCTGGACGATGTGCAGGCGCTTGACCCCGGCCTTGTCGGGCTCGATGCGGATTTCGCGGGTCCAGACGTCCAGCGGCGTGATGGTCTCGCCCATCTGACGGTAGCGCAGATAGCGATGGGTGGCCGGCTGCAGCTTGTCGAACCGCGCCAGCGGCTGGCCGACGGGAACCGGGGTGACGGCGGCCTGCGCGGAAGCCGTGACGGCGAACGCGAGCGCGGCGCCGACGGCGATGCGGGAAATGAACGACATGAAAAGCCCCTGAGCCAACAACGCTGGCATGTGAGAGCAGGGAGGGTCGGATCGCCAATTAAGCTTCGGTAATCCCTACCGCCGGGAAGATCGGATTTGGGGATTTTAGTCGAGGTCGGCCAGCACCGCCGCCGCCCGCTCGGCGGGCGCGCCCGGCGCGATCGGGATCAGCGTGTAGCCCAGTTCCCGATAAGCCTCTTCGTGCGCTGCCTCGAACCGCAGGGCTTCCTCCAGGCTGATCCGGCGGGCGGCGGTGGGCGTGACGAAGCCCAACCCCCGCACCAGGAACACCCGCCTCTGGTAGAGCCCCTCGATCCGCTCAAGCTCGGCCCGCAGCAGCGGCGAAACCGGATGACCCAGGAACCGCGCCAGGGCCAGGGCGCAGACCGGCGAGCGATCGAAGAACACCACCTCGCCGACCGCCCGCGCCTCGCGCTGCTTCTGCAGACTCACGATCGCGTCCACGAAGCCCGGATCGGTCCACGGCTCGGCCACGCCCTCGGCCTGGGCCAGGGCGATGATGTCGGTGGCGGCCTCCTCGACCACGGCGTGGCCGGCGCGCTCCAGGGCGCGCAACAGCACGGTTTTGCCCGCGCCCGGGGCGCCGGTCAGAATGTAGCGATGCATGGGGGGATCCTCGCCGCGACGGCGGCGTGTGATCCGAGCCTAGCGCGTCTACAGCGCCTTTTCCAGGATCACGAAATGCAGGTCGTCGCGCTGCGGCACGCCGAAGCGCTCGTCGCCATAGGGAAAGGGTTCGGTCCTGCCGGTCAGGCGGTAGCCGCGCCGCTCGTACCAGGCGATCAGGGTGTCGCGCACCGAGATGACGGTCATCTCCATGGTCTTGCCGCCTTGGGCGCGGGCATGGGCCTCGGCGGCCTCCAGCATCGTGCGGCCGATGCCGTTGGCCTGGCGCAGCGGCGAGACGGTGACCATGCCGACATACCACGCGCCGCCCTCTGACGGCTGGATCCACACCGAGGCATGGGGTTTGTCGCCCTCGGCGTCGCGCAGGGTCAGGAGGGTCGCGCCCGGCGTGGCGGCGAGGTCGGCGCGCAGGCTCTCTTCATCGGTGCGCTGGCCGCCCAGCAGATAGCTCTCGCTGGTCCAGCCCTTGGCCGCCAGTTCGCCGCGATAGGCCGAGTTCACCAGGGCGGCGATGTCGGCCAGTTCGTCTTCGCGGTAGGGCAGGAGCAGGGTCATGCCGGTTCCTTAGGCGGCGAGCGCGGCCGTGGGAAGTCTAACGGCCGCGCACCTTGTTCCAGGCCCCGCCGGTCACCCGCCGGACCATGCCGGCCTCGCGCTTGATCATCTCCCAGGGATGGAAGGCCAGGCCCACCGTGTCGGCCATGGCCGCCCCCCGCGCGCCCATCGGCCGTTCGGGGCCGATGGTGGAGTCGACGGCGGTCTGGTGCTCGATCTCGGCGTTCAGCTCGGCCCCGACCAGGATGGCCATGATCGAGAACCACACCCAGACCATGAAGGCGATCACCGCCCCCAGCGTGCCGTAGGTGGCGTCGTAGTGGGCGATGTTGGCCAGGTAGAACGAGAAGCCCAGCGAACCGAACAGCCATCCGGCCGAGGCCGCCGCCGCGCCGATCCACACCCACCGCCAGCGGGCCCGCGCCCGGCTGGGGCCGAAGCGATAGAGCACGGCGAAGGCGATGGCGGTCATGGCCAACACCAGCAACCAACGCAGCGGCGCGACGATCTCGTCCAACGCCGAGAGGCGCGCGGCCTTCAAAAGCAGAGGCGTGACGATCAGCACGCCCGAGGCGATGGCCGCGTACAGCAGAGCGCAGAAGGTGAAGAGGTAGCTGAGCAGGGTGCGCGGTACGAGGTGGCGCTTCTCGTCCTCGTCATAGGCGATGTTCAGCCCGTCGAAGAGCGTGCGCATGGAGGCGTTGGCGCTCCAGATCGACAGCAGCAGGGAGAAGCCGAAGGCCACGCCCAGCTTGGCCTGGCCCTGGCTGGCCAGGCGCAGCATCTGCTCGCCGACGATCTGCACGACGCTGGCGGGGAAGACGCCGGCCATGTCGCGCAGCTGCGCCTCGACGGTCCGCACGTCGGCGAACAGGCCATACAGCGAGACGAAGGCGCCGATGGCCGGGAAGAGGGCCAGCAGGGTGTAGAAAGTCACGCCCCCGGCCACGGCCGGCAGGCGGTCGACGCCGATCTCCAGCCAGGTGCGCCAGACGATGTCGCGCCAGCCCAGCAGCGGGATATGACCCGGATGGCGCGCGGCCCGGCCGCGCTGCGGCTCGGCCTCGTCGAACTGGGCCGGCGGCATGGCGCGGTCCTCGGACAGGCCCGGCGGATCGACGATCGGCTCTTCGATGGGCTTCTTGCGCGGCAGGACCAGCGGCGCGGCCGCCAGCAGCACGATCCATGGCGCCAGATGGTACGGACGCGATTTGAGCCATTTAAGGATCGGACGCGGCGAAGCGTCGGTCATGAAGCGCTCTCCAGGCCACCAGAACCCCGCGCGGCGAGTCGCGTTCCCGTCCAAGGGCCCCTCAAGCCTTGCCATGACTCGCGTCGTCCACGATTTTCGAGATCATGGACGCCCGCATCGCCTCGATCTATCGCCATCCCGTGAAGGGCTTCACGCCCGAGCGGCTGACCGCCGCCACGCTGGAGGCCGGGGCCTGCTTTCCGTGCGATCGGCTCTACGCGGTCGAGGACGGCCCCAGCGGCTTCGATCCCGCCGCGCCGGCCCACATCTCGAAGATGAAGTTCACGGTGCTGGCCAAGATCCCGGCCGTCGCCAAGGCCCGCACGGCCTATGACGAGACGACGGGCGTGTTCAGCGCCCGCGCGGAGGGCGCGCCCGACTTCGCCGGCGACCTGCGGACGGACGCGGGCCGCGCGGGTCTCGAGGCCTGGCTGACCACCCTGCTGGCCGGCGAGATCAAGGGGCCGCTGAAGGTGGTCGAGGGACCGGGCGCCTACCGGTTCATGGACAGCCGCTCGGGCTATGTCTCGATCGTCAACCTGGCCAGCGTGCGCGACCTCTCTCGACGGATCGGCCGCGACCTGGATCCGCTGCGGTTCCGCGCCAATCTCTATGTCGAGGGCTGGCCGGCCTGGGTCGAGAACGACTGGACCGGCAGGACCCTGACGGTCGGCGGCGCGACGGCCGAGGTCCTCAAGCCCATCGTCCGCTGCGCCGCCACCCACGTGGATCCGACGACCGCCGAGCGGGATGTCGAGTTGGTGAAGGCCCTCTTCGACACCTACGGCCACATGTTCTGCGGCATCTACCTGAACGTGACGCGGGGCGGCGCGGTGGGCGAGGGGGATGGGGTGGCGGTCGGTTGATCAGCCCAGGTGAAACTTGGCGTCCATATTCTGATGGAGAATGCGGACGATCTCGACCATGCCGCTGACCCTATAGAAGATCACGTGGGAGCCAGCCGAGCGTCGGCGGTATCCGGGACGCAGATTGCTGTCAGACCAGCCAAGGTCTGGTCGTTCAGCAATCATGCTAATGGCCGTGTAGATTTGGCGATGATAGGCGGCGGCCTGCTGGTCGCCCCACCTATTTAGGGAATAGTCCCAGATCTCGTCGAGATCGGCTTTGGCACGGCGCGAAAGCCGATACCGTGTCATTCCTCGTGGAACCCTGGAGGTGCGGAGGAGGCTTTCAGCTTCTCTTCGATATAGGCGTCGAAATCGAAGTCATCGATGAAGCCGCTTTCTTCGCCTTCGATCAGTGCGGCCCGCAGGGCGGCCAGCTTCGTTTGCTGATCCTCGAGCAACCGCAGCCCCGCCCGCACGACTTCACTGGCCGAGCCGTAGCGGCCGTCGGCGACTTGGCTGTCGATGAAAGCCTGGAAATGCTCCCCTAGGCTCACGGAAGTGTTCTTGCTGGCCATGGCGCCACGATACCAAAAACTGGTACCGCTTTCAATCTCGCCTCCGCCCATCCAAAGCGCTAAATCCCCCTCATGACCCTGACCCTCGTCAAAGCCTGGACCGCCGCCAAGGATCGTCTGAAGGACGCCGGCATCGATCAGCCGTCGATCGACGCGCGCCTGATGCTGGAGGTGGCCGCCAACGTCACCCGCACCGAGATCGTCACCGATCCCTACCGCGAACTGACGACGGAGCAGCAGGCGACCCTGGAAGAGTATCTGTCCCGCCGCGCCCGCCGCGAGCCGGTCAGCCACATCATCGGCCGCAAGGGCTTCTGGAAGATCCTGCTGCAGGTGAACAAGAACGTCCTGACCCCGCGTCCGGAGACCGAGGTCATCGTCGACGAGGTGCTGAAGGCCTTCCCCGAGCAGATGCCGTTCTCGATGCTGGATCTGGGCGTCGGCTCGGGCACGATCCTGCTGGCGGTCCTGGCCGAGCGGCCGGCGGCCAAGGGTCTGGGGGTCGACGCCTCCGCCGAGGCCCTGGCCGTGGCTCGCGACAACGCCGCCAGCCTGGACCTCAACAATCGCGCGGCCCTGATGCACGGCGACTGGACGGCGGGCCTGGGCGATGGCGGTTTCGACGTCGTCGTCTCCAATCCGCCCTACATCCCGACGGCGGTGATCGACACCCTGGAGCCCGAGGTTCGCGACCACGAGCCGCGTCTCGCCCTGGACGGCGGCGACGACGGTCTGGACGCCTATCGCCTGCTGGCGCCGGAGATCCTGCGTGTGCTGAAGCCGGGCGGGATGTTCGCCGTGGAGATCGGCCACGACCAGTCCGAGGCGGTCGAAGCGCTGTTCAAGACAGCCGGCGCCCAGCAGGTCAAAACGATCAAGGACCTGTCGACGCACGACCGCGTTGTCACTGGGGTGAAAAATCCCTTGGAAACCGGGGCGTGAACCGTTAGACGAGTTTGTCTCCTTCCAGATCGCCAGGTGACGGGAAAAGCAGACGTTCATGACGCCTAGGCGTTGAACGCATGCGACGCTCCCCTGGCAGGCGCGCCCGGTCCGCCGGTCGCCGCGCCCAAAGAGCAGGGCGGGGGCTCTACGGAAACCAGTGTCTCTGAAACTCACCAGGGTTAAACCCGCTCAGAGACCAGCAAGGCCGGACGCGTCCAGCGCAAGACTGACCTCCGGACAGGTTCAGAAGAGACCATGAGAGATTTCAAAGGCATGAAGCGCCAGCGCGGCCGCAACAATCGCGGTGGCAGCGGCGGCAAGCCTCAACAGCACAACGCCAACCGCGCTTTCGATTCGAACGGGCCCGAAGGGGTCAAGGTTCGCGGCGCGGCCCAGAGCGTCTACGAAAAGTACCAGCAGCTGGCTCGCGACGCGACGTCGTCCGGCGACCGGGTGCTGGCCGAGAACTATCTGCAGCACGCCGAGCACTATTTCCGCGTCCTGCGCGCCATCCAGCCGAATCGTCCGGTGTCCGACATCGTCGGCAAGGACGTCTACGCCGCCTACGAAATCGATTTCGAGGCCGAGCCGCCGGAAGAGCAGGAGGTCGCCGAGACCCCCGCCCAGCCGGAAGGCCAGGGCGAAGGCGGCGAGAACGGTGAGGGCGGCGAGCAACGCCGCGACCGCTTCGAGAATCGCGATCGAGACCGCAACCGCGATCGGGACCGCAACTTCGACAACAATCGCGACCGCAACCGCGACGATCGTCCCCGCGACAACAATCAGGGCGAAGGCCGCCGCGACCGCTGGCGTGACCGCGACGACCGTCCGCGTGATGATCGGCCGCGTGATGACCGTCCTCGCGACGATCGCCCTCGCGATGACCGTCCCCGAGACGACAGGCCCCGAGACGACAGGCCCCGAGACGACAGGCCCCGTGACGACAGGCCGCGCGAGGACCGCTTCCGGGACCGCGACGACCGCCCCCGTGATGATCGGCCCCGTGATGATCGGCCCCGTGACGACCGCCCGCGCGACGATCGTCCGCGTGAGGACCGTCCGGCCGCCGCCGAGGGCGAGCAGCCGCAGGGCGGCGAAGGTCAGGGCGAATTCCGCGAGGGCCGCCGCCGTGGCCGCGACCGCAACCGCGATCGCGACTGGCAGCCGCGCGGTGACCGCGACCCGATGGCCGTGATCGAGCCGGAAGCCTCGCCGCTGCCGATCGCCAGCGCGCCCGCCAGCGAGAGCTCGCCGGTGCTGCGTGGCCAGGACGGCGCCGTCAGCGAGGCTCCGGCCTTCCTGGGGCGCAAGACGTCACGCACCGCCGCCGCGGCGGCGGTCGCCGAACCGGCCGTCGAGGCTCCGGCCTCGACCGTCGACGGCGAAGAGGTCAAGAAGCCCCGTCGTCGCCGCGCCCCGCGCAGCTTCGAAGCCGGTGAAGGCGCTCCGGCCAGCTCGGAGCCGGAAGAGGCCTGATCGGCCGCTTCACCGCTGAAGATCGAAAGGGAGCCGTGAAAGCGGCTCCCTTTTTCTTGGGCCGCCGCCAGGCTCTGGACGCGGCTGGCCGAGGCCATGGACGGGCGGGGCCGCGACACGTCGCCGCGACCAATGCCCGGCGCGCGCGCGAGTCCCCTCTGGCGATGTCGCGACTTCACCGATAGGGTTGGCCTGCTACAGGGGCGGAGCCAGTTATGGCGAGTGCGCGTAAGCCTACCTCCGGCGGACAGAAGACGGCCAAGACGGCCGCCGTCGACGCGCGCTACAGGGCCATCGTGGACACGGCCGTCGACGCGATCGTCGTCATCGACGAACGCGGAAGGATCGAGGCCTTCAACCCCGCCGCCGAGCGTCTGTTCGGCTATAAGGCCGTCGAGATGGTCGGCCGCAACGTCCACATCCTCATGCCCGAACCCTATCACGGCGAGCACGACGGCTATCTGGCGCGGTATCGTGAAACGGGCGAGCGGCGGATCATCGGCATCGGTCGGGAGGTCAGCGGCCTGCGCAGCGATGGGACGACCTTTCCGCTGGAGCTCTCGATCGCCGAGTGGAACGACGGCGACAAGCGCTTCTTCACGGGCGTCATGCGCGACGTCACCGACCGTCGGCGCGCCGAGGAACTGCAGCGCCTGATGATCAACGAGCTGAACCACCGGGTGAAGAACACCCTGGCCACGGTGCAGTCGGTGGCCGGCCAGACCCTGCGCAACGCCGCGGACCTGGGCGACGCCCGGGACGCCCTGACGACCCGGCTGCTGGCGCTGGCGCGCGGCCACGACATCCTCACCCGGGAGAGCTGGGATGGGGCCGAGCTGGCCGATATCGTCGCCTCGGTGGTCGCCGCGCATGGCGAGACGGAACGTTTTTCCGTGGAGGGGCCTCCCGTCCGGCTGGCGCCCAAGGCGACCCTGGCGTTGTCGATGGCCCTGCACGAACTGATGACCAACGCGGCCAAGTACGGCTCGCTCTCGAACGAAAATGGCCAGGTGCGGTTGGTCTGGCGACGAAGCAAGGCGGACGCGGGCGAGCGGCTGCGCATGACGTGGGAAGAAATTCATGGGCCACCTGTTTCGCCTCCGACGCGCCAGGGCTTCGGCACCCGTCTCATCACTGGTGGCCTGGCCCGGGAGCTCGGGGGCGAGGTCCGCCTCGACTATCCGCCGAACGGCGTCATCTGCGAGATCGACGCCGAACTCGGCCAGACCGGCCAGTCAAACCGTTTCATCCGCGGAGCGGCTTGAGCCTCTGCGGGTCCTGATCGTCGAGGATGAGCTGTTCGTGGCCATGCTGGTCGAGGATCTGCTGACCGACCTGGGCCATAGCATCGTGGGTCCGGTGTCCTCGGCGCGCGAGGCGCTCCTGGCGGCCGAGCGCGAGACGTTCGATTTCGCGCTGCTGGACGTGAACCTGGGTGACGGCGAGACCTCGTTCGAGACCGCCGAGATCCTTCGCGCGCGCGGCGTGCCCTTCGCGTTCGTGACCGGCTACGGCGAGCAGGGCGTGCGCGCGGATCTGCGCGACGCGCCGGTGCTCACCAAGCCTATCGACCCTCGCCATCTGGCCCGGGTGATCGAGCGGTTGAGCGGCGCATAGGGGGCGCGCGTCCCGCATGACAAATCGGCAAGGCCAAGCGCTACCGGTTGCGCCCTTGTCGTCCGGCGGGGATAAACGTGCGCCGACTTCGAAACACGGTTCGCCGCATCCATGATCGCCCTTCGCCGCCTGACCCTGCCGCTCCTGATGGCCGCCGCCTGCGCGGTGTCGGGCTGCGCCTATAACGCCGATCTCGGCCGCGACCAGCTGTTGATCGTCAATGACGACAATCTGGCCGCCGACGGCGAGAAGGCCTGGGCCGACACGCTGCGCACGACCTACATCTCCAAGGAGCCGCGCAAGAACGCCCGCGTCCAGGCCGTCGGCCAGCGGGTGATCGCCGCCGCGGGCCTGGCGGGCCGGCCCTGGGACTACGCGGTGTTCCTGGACGAGGCCCCGAACGCCTTCGTGCTGCCGGGCGGCCATGTCGGGGTGACGGTCGGCCTGCTGTCCATGGCCCAGAACGACGACCAACTGGCCGCCGTGATCGGCCACGAGGCCGGCCATGTCGTCGCCCACCACGCCGCCGAGCGGGTCTCGCAGGAGCGGACCTCCAAGATCCTGCTGGGCATCGCCGGCGCGGCGGCCGGCGGCACCGACTTCGGCAAGCTGCTCAAGGATCACGGCGGCGACGCGGCCAAGTACGGCGTGCTGCTGCCGTTCTCGCGCAAGCAGGAGCTGGAAGCCGATCGCCTGGGCGTCGATTTCATGCGGCGCGCCGGCTATCGGCCGCGCGAGGCGGTGGTCCTGTGGCGCAACATGCAGGCCCAGGACGCGGCTTCGGGCCAGGCCTCGGGCGGCGAATTGAGCTCGACCCACCCCTCTGACGCCGTACGAATTTTGGAACTGGAACGTTATCTCATCGGCAAGGGGTGGTAGGTCTTGTGTGGCGGATCCGCCACACCTAAATGCCCCATCGGAGCGTGTTGTGCTTAGTCAAGGCGGCGCGCCCCGATCCGCCTAGGAAGGGGACATCATGAATATCGATCTCTACTCGGACCGCGCCAAGCAGGTCGTCCAATCCGCCCAGAGCCTGGCCCTCGCGCGAGGCCACCAGCAGTTCGCGCCCGAACATATCCTCAAGGTCCTGCTCGAGGAGAAGGACGGCCTCAGCCGCGCCTTGATCCAGAGCGCCGGCGGCCGCCCCGACCAGCTGGACGGCGGCGTCGAGACCCTGCTGAACAAGACCCCGCGCGTCGACGGCGCCGGCGGCCAGCTCTATATGAAGCCGGACACGGCCCGCGTCTTCGCCGAGGCCGAGAAGGGCGCCAAGGCGGCGGGCGACGCGTTCGTCACCACCGAGCGCCTGCTGATCGCCATCGCCAAGGAAGGCGCGGACGCGGCCAAGCTCTTCAAGGAGGCCGGCGTCTCGGCCCAGGCCCTGGAGACCGCCGCCAACGCCATCCGCAAGGGCCGCACCGCCGACAGCGCCAATGCCGAGGAAGGCTATGAGGCCCTCAAGCGCTACGCCCGCGACCTGACCGCCGCCGCCCGCGACGGCAAGCTGGACCCCGTGATCGGCCGCGACGAGGAAATCCGCCGCACGATCCAGGTCCTGTCGCGCCGCACCAAGAACAATCCCGTGCTGATCGGCGAGCCCGGCGTCGGCAAGACCGCCATCGTCGAGGGTCTGGCGCTGCGCATCGTCAATGGCGACGTGCCCGAAAGCCTGAAGGACAAGAAGCTGCTGTCGCTGGACATGGGCAGCCTGATCGCCGGCGCGAAATATCGCGGCGAGTTCGAGGAGCGGCTGAAGGCCGTGCTGGCCGAGACCACGGCGGCCGAAGGCTCGATCATCCTGTTCATCGACGAGATGCACACGCTTGTCGGCGCGGGCAAGGGCGACGGGGCGATGGACGCCTCCAACCTCCTGAAGCCCGCCCTGGCGCGCGGCGAGCTGCACTGCGTCGGCGCGACCACGCTGGACGAGTACCGCAAGCACGTCGAGAAGGACGCGGCCCTGGCCCGTCGCTTCCAGCCGGTGTTCGTCGGCGAGCCCACGGTCGAGGACACCATCTCGATCCTGCGCGGCCTGAAGGAGAAGTACGAGGTCCACCACGGGGTGCGCATCAGCGACAGCGCCATCGTGGCCGCGGCCATGCTCAGCAACCGCTACATCGCCGACCGCTTCCTGCCGGACAAGGCGATCGACCTGATGGACGAGGCGTCCAGCCGCGTGCGCATGGCGATCGACTCCAAGCCGGAAGAGCTGGACGAGATCGACCGCCGCCTGGTGCAGCTGAAGATCGAGCGCGAGGCGCTGTCGAAGGAAACCGACGCGGCGTCCAAGCACCGCCTGGATAACCTGGAGGTCGAGATCGACGACCTGCAGTTCCGGTCGGACGAGATGACCGCCAAGTGGAAGGCCGAGAAGGACAAGGCCGGGCGCCGCGCAAGCGCGTGAAGCCCTCGATCGCCTGCGCGCCGATCTGGCCAACGCCCAGCGCGCCGGCGACTTCGCCCGCGCCGGCCAGATCCAGTACGGCGAGATCCCGGCCCTGGAACGCCGCCTGGCCGAGGCCGAGGAAGGCGATGCCCAGGCCCTAACGCCGGAAGTCGTCGACGCCGAGCAGATCGCCGCCGTGGTCAGCCGCTGGACCGGGGTGCCGGTCGAGAAGATGCTGGAAGGCGAGCGCGAGAAGCTGCTGAAGATGGAGGACGAGCTGCGCGGTCGCGTGGTCGGCCAGGACGAGGCGCTGGCCGCCGTGTCCGACGCCGTCCGCCGCGCCCGGGCCGGCCTGCACGATCCGTCCAAGCCGATCGGCTCGTTCCTGTTCCTCGGTCCTACAGGGGTTGGCAAGACCGAGCTGACCAAGAGCCTGGCCGAGTTCCTGTTCGCCGACGAGCACGCCATCACCCGGATGGACATGTCCGAATATATGGAGAAGCACTCGGTCAGCCGTTTGATCGGCGCGCCTCCCGGCTATGTCGGCTACGACGAGGGCGGCGCCCTGACCGAGGCCGTCCGTCGCCGTCCGTACCAGGTGGTGCTGTTCGACGAGATCGAGAAGGCCCATCCGGACGTCTTCAACGTGCTGCTGCAGGTGCTGGATGACGGTCGCCTGACCGATGGCCAGGGCCGTACGGTCGACTTCCGCAACACGCTGATCATCATGACGAGCAACCTCGGCGCAGAATTCCTGGCCAACCAGGAAGAGGGCGAAGATGTCGATGCGGTGCGCCCGATGGTGATGAACATGGTGCGCGGCCACTTCCGCCCCGAGTTCCTCAACCGGATCGACGAGATCATCCTGTTCAAGCGCCTGTCGCGCGCGCACATGAGCGATATCGTCACGATCCAGCTGAAGCGGGTCGAGAAGCTGCTGGCCGACCGTCGCATGAGCCTGGCGATCAACGCCGAGGCCCTGAACTGGATCGCCGACAAGGGCTACGACCCGGTCTACGGCGCGCGCCCCTTGAAGCGCGTGATCCAGAAGGAACTGATCGACCCGATCGCCCGCAAGCTGCTGGCCGGCGAGATCGAGGACGGCGGCGTCATCGCCGTCGGGGTCCAGGATGGCCAGCTGTCGTTCGGCAAGGCGACGCTGCAGTAAGAGAAGGGCCGCTCCGGAAGGGGCGGCCCTTTTTCTTGAGGCCACATCGGGGTATTCCCCCGCATGGCCAAAACCACCAAGCTCACCGCCGAGTTCGACATCGAGGTCGACGCGGACCCCTATGTCTGGCGTCTGCACCGCCTGCCGCAATGGAACTACGACCCGTCGGAGCGGCACGGCAAGGTGCTGGCCGTCCGTCACAAGGAAGGCCAGCGCGAGGCGCTGATCGAGTTCCCGCCCGGCCCCAAGCCCAAGTTCAGCGCCCCGCCGCTGAAGCCCTCGCAGATTCCCGAGCGCATCGTGGCCAAGGCGATCGCCTCGGCCATCGAGGCCGGCTGGGAACCGCTGTCGCGCGGCAAGCCGGTGGTGATCTATGTGGACGAGGAGGGGGCCTAGGGGCGGGCTTCAAAACAAAAAGGCCAGTCCGAAGACTGGCCCTTGATTTGGCCCCGTCACCGAGGCGTGGATCTCGCGACCCGGCGGCCGAAGCCGTGGGAATAACATAGCGACGGACCTTGAATTTTCAAGCCCCTCAGCGAGCTATCGCGCCCGCAGCCCCGCCATCATCACGCTGAGCAGCCGCCGCGCGCCGGCGTCCCAGCCGGGTTGCTCGTAGCCGAGGCTCAGGCCGCTCATCATGCGCAGGATGTCCTCGAAGCCGATGTCCGCGCGGATGTCGCCGGCGGCGAGGGCGGTTTCGGTCAACCGCCGCAGCGCCGGCAGGATGGTCGCCCCCGAGCTGGCGTAGAGCCGCGAGCCCTCGCCCGGATCGGCGCGCAAGGCCGGGGCCACCACGCGCTTGGTGGCCATGTAGTCGATCAGCAGGCTCAGCCAGGCTTCCAGCGCCTCTCCCGCCGGGCGCCGCGCCAGCAGGTCGTCGGCGGCCTTGGCCAACTGGTCCAGCTCCCGCGAATAGACCGCCGCCACCAGGGCCTCGCGGGTGGGGAAGTGGCGGTAGAGCGTGCCGATGCCGACGCCGGCCCGTCGCGCGATGTCCTCCAGCGGCGCCTCGGCCCCGACCTCGCCGAAGGCCGTCTTGGCCGCCGTCAGCAGCAGGTCGCGGTTGCGCAGGCTGTCGGCGCGCGGCTTGCGCGGGGCCTTCTCCACGGCGGTTTCGGAATCTTCGGACATCGACCTTGAAAAACGGAGGCTGCCTCCGAATATGTATCCGGAGCCTTCCTCCATTTAATCCTCCGGATCGGCTCGGACAACAACCCTGCAAGGGATCGAGAGAGTCATGAGCACTTCCTTCGGCGCCAAATCCACCACCGACGACGTCCTGGCCGGCGTCGACCTCAAGGGCAAGCGCGTGCTGGTCACCGGCGTCTCGGCCGGCCTGGGCGTCGAGACCGCCCGCGCCCTGGCCGCCCACGGCGCCGATGTCGTCGGCGCGGCCCGCGACCTCAAGAAGGCCGAGGGCGCGACCGCCGTCGTCCGCGAGGCGGCGGCCAAGAGCGGCGGCTCGCTGCAACTGATCGAACTGGACCTGGCCGATCTCGCCAGCGTCCGCGCCGCCGCCGACGCCCTGGTGGCCGACGGCCGCGCCTTCGACCTGGTCATCGCCAACGCCGGCGTCATGGCCCCGCCGTTCGGCAAGACCGTCGACGGCTTCGAGACCCAGTTCGGCACCAACCACCTGGGCCACTTCGTGTTCGTCAACCGCATCGCCAGCCTGCTGAAGGCCGGGTCGCGCGTGGTGTCCCTGGCCTCGGCGGGGCACCGCTTCTCGGACGTCAATCTCGAGGACCCGAACTTCGAGACCACCGACTACGTGCCGTTCGAGGCCTATGGCCGCTCCAAGACCGCCAACATCCTGTTCGCCGTCGAGTTCGACCGTCGCCACAGGGATCGCGGCGTGCGGGCCGTGGCCGTGCATCCGGGCGGCATCCAGACCGAGCTGGCCCGCCACCTCGACCCGGCCTTCATCCAAGGCTGGATCGAGCAGCTGAACGCCCAGGCCGCGGCCGAGGGCCAGCCGCCCATCGAATGGAAGACCATTCCGCAGGGCGCGGCCACCAGCGTCTGGGCCGGGGTCGTCGCCCCTGTCGAGACGGTCGGCGGCCTCTATTGCGAAGACTGCCACGTCGCGGAGCTGGCCGAGGACGCCTCGCTGATCCGCGCCGGCGTCCGGAGCTACGCCCTCGACCCGGCCCATGCCCAGGCCTTGTGGGCGCTGAGCGAGAAGCTGGTCGGGGAGACGTTCTAGGCTCGCATGGCGGCGCCCGGGGCCTGTGCGCCTCGGGCGCGCTCGCGCTATCGTCGCTTCAGTTTCTTCAGCGCCGCCTGCATCGCCAGGGCCTGGGCGGCGGGCGGCTTGCCCGCGTCGCGCGCTTCCTGGCGCGCGACCTCGGCGACCAGCGGCGCGGTGGCCGCGTCCAGCCGGTCGAAGGCCTCGTGAATCATGGCCGGCAATTGGCGTGGCCTGGGCTGGGGAACCAGCGCGGCGACCTTGCGGGCCTCGGCGGCCAGCTGGCCGCAGAGTCTGGCCTTGTCGCGGGCCTTGGCGATGACGGCCGGGTCGTCGCTGGCCTCGGCCAGGGCCCAGGCCGCGTCGATGGCGGCCATCAGCTTGGCTTGCAGGTCGGCGCACCAGGCGCTGGGGGCGGGGGACGGGCTCATGGGGAAGAGCATGAGGGCGCCGCGACAGGCGGGGACGGGAAACGGGTATTTTCGTGTAAGTGGCCGTGAGGCCGGGGAAAAGGCGCTGACGGGGCGGGGATGGGAACGGGCGTATCCCCTCTCCCCTTGCGGGAGAGGGTGGCCCGCGAAGCGGGTCGGGTGAGGGGATGTGCTCCGTTGTCCGGATAGACCTTTCGACCCCTCATCCGTCGGCTCCGCCGCCACCTTCTCCCGCAAGGGGAGAAGGAAGAGGGCTGTGGATAACTTCTGCCGCTACCCTCTGAACCCCGCGCCCACGACCGCCCGCGCCACGTCGGCCAGCACCGCGCTGCGGACGTCGTCATCCGCCGAGCCCTGGTCGTGGAAGGCCGCGACGAACAGCGGCTTGCGCCCCGGCGGCCAGATCACGGCGATGTCGTTGGTCTGGTCCTGGCCGTTGTTGCCGGTCTTGTCGCCGACCTTCCAGCCGCGCGGCAGGCCGGCCCGCAGGCGCTTGTCGCCGGTGCGGTTGGCCACGACCCAGGCGGTCAGTTGCTTGCGCGAGGCGGCCGACAGGGCGTCGGTGGTCAGCAGGGTCTTCCAGGTCTCGGCGATGGCCGTCGGCGTGGTGGTGTCGCGCGGATCGTCGGGGGCGCCGGTGTTGAGCTCGGGCTCGCGGCGGTCGCAGCGGGTGGTCTGGTCGCCCAGCGCCCGCAGGAAGCGGGTCAGGTCGGTCGGGGCGCCCAGGGCGTCCAGCAGCAGGTTGGCGGCGGCGTTGTCGCTGAGGGTGATGGTGGCCGCGCAGAGCTCGCCGATGGTCATGCCCTGGGCCAGGTGTTTCTCGACCGCCGGCGAATTGCCCATCAGCACCTCGCGGCCATAGGTCACCCGGCGGTCCAGGCGCTCGCGGCCCTGGTCGACGCGGCGCAGGATGGCCGCCGCCAGCGGCATCTTGAAGGTGCTGCACATGCGGAAGCGTTCGTCGCCGCGCCAGGCGAACCGACGGCCATCCTGGGTGTCCAGCACCGCCACCCCCAGGCGGCCGCCGCCGCGCCGCTCCAATTCGTTAATACGTGAGCTAAGGGCGGAAGACGATGGACTGGCGAAGACGGCGGCCTGGGACGGCGCGGGCGTGAGGACGGGCGCGGCCGCCAGGGCCGTCAGGAACATGCGACGATCAAGCATTGATGGGGTCTCCTTGCCCGCCGAACCTGCCCGGGGCTGGCGTTCCCCGCAAACGACGATAGCTTGGTAGAGATCTTAGATAAATTTGGGTCATCCTGAATGAGCCGCGCCCAACTGCCGCTGAACGCCCTGCGCGCCTTCGAGGCGTCGGCCCGCCACCTGTCGTTCACCCGGGCGGCGATCGAGCTGTGCGTGACCCAGGCCGCCGTCAGCCACCAGGTGAAAGGCTTGGAAGCCCGGCTGGGCGCGGCGCTGTTCCGCCGCCTGCCGCGCGGCCTGGCCCTGACCGACGAGGGCCTGGCCCTGCTGCCCAGCGTGCGGGACTCGTTCGACAAGCTGGGCGACGTGCTGGCCCGCTTCGAGGGCGGCCGGGTGCTGGAGGTCTTGAGCGTCGGGGTGGTGGGCACCTTCGCGGTCGGCTGGCTGCTGCCGCGCCTGCCGGCCTTCCGCGAGGCGCATCCGTTCGTCGACCTGCGGCTGTTCACCAACAACAACCGCACCGACCTGGCGGGCGAAGGGCTGGACTGCGCGGTGCGGTTCGGCGACGGGGCCTGGCACGGCACGGAGGCCGCGCCGCTGTTCGAGGCCCCGATGAGCCCGCTGTGCGCGCCGGCGGTGGCCGAGCGACTTTCCGATCCGACCGACCTGTTCGGCGAGACCCTGTTGCGCAGCTACCGCGCCGCCGACTGGCCGGACTGGTTCGCCGCCGCTGGCTTGTCGCCGCCGCCGATCCGTGGTCCGGTGTTCGACAGCTCCTGGGTGATGGTCGAGGCGGCGCTGCAGGGCGCCGGCGTGGCCCTGGCCCCGCCGATGATGTTCGAGCGTCATCTGCAGGATGGGCGCCTGATCCGGCCCTTCGAGACTCAGGTCAGCGCTGGCCGCTACTGGCTGACCTGGCTGAAGTCCAGGGGCAGACTCCGGCTCTGCGGGCCTTCCAGGCGTGGCTTTCCAGCTTCCACGAAAACTAAAAAATCTTCGGAACCAATTTTCGTCCGCAGCGCTTGCGCGCGGCATAGAAGTCAATGAAAATATCTTGAGTATCAATGGTCTAGCTTGACCCTGAAGCGCCGGAATCGCGCCCATCTTTGGTCAAGTTCTGCTGTCCGATTTGTCACCGCGAGCGTTGCAGGACGTCTCGCGCCCCCATTTTACGGACGAGACCCAAACAATGATAGCTAGCACGAAGACCATGATGGTCGCCGCCGCCCTGGTGATGGGCGGCCTGTCGGTCAGCGGCTGTGCGACCAAGAAATTCGTCAACCAGCAGGTCGGCCAGGTCGAGACGCGGGTCAGCGCTCACGACACCCAGATCGGCGAACTCGACAAGACCTCCAAGGACGCCCTGGATCGCGCCATTGCCGCCGGCAAGCTGGCCGAGGGCAAGTTCCAGTACGCCCTGGTGCTCAGCGACAACTCCGTGAAGTTCCCGGTCAACGCCGCGAACCTCTCACCGGAAGCCGAGCAGCGCCTGTCGGAATTCACCGAGAAGCTGAAGACCGACAACAAGAACGTGTACCTGGAAATCCAGGGCCACACCGACAATTCGGGCTCGAAGGAATACAACGACGAGCTCGGCGAAAAGCGCGCGGAAACCGTGCGCAAGTTCCTCAGCCAGCACGGCGTCGCCCTGAACCGCATGGCGACGATCTCGTACGGCCAGGACGCCCCGGTCGCCCCCAACGAAACGCGTGAGGGCCGGGCCCAGAACCGCCGCGTCGTGGTGATGGTGCTCAGCTAGTTTCCCGCGTTCCGGATCGGTTTCCCCGGGCGGCATCAACCCGGGAAAGCCGATCAGGGCGGACTCGCCGGCGCGGGAGTGAGCGCCGCGCCGGCGAGCTTTCGGCCATGAAACTGTCATCCCGGCCAAGCGCTTAGCGCGCCGAGCCGGGACCGCGGGAAGCTCCGAGCCTCCGTCGGTCCCGGCTCTCCGCTTCGCTGCGGCCGGGATGGCAATTCAGTCTAGGCCGTCTTGAGGCGAGCCGCCGGTTCGCGACGCGACAGGTTCGGATAGAGCTTGGCCTTGGCGGCCAGGGCGCCCTCCCAGTCGGCGGCGTCCGGCAGCGACGGGATCGTCACCAGCTCGTCCTGGTCGAAGCCGGCCAGCGCCGCGTCGACCATGTCGTCGACGTCCATGATCGTGTTCGGATCCATCGCGTCGATGTCGGAGCCCGAGCGCTCCCAGATCTCGGTGCGCGTGGCGCCGGGCAGCACCGCCTGCAGGCGTACGGCCGAATGGGCGAACTGCACGCGCAGGCCCTGGGTCAGGTAGGTCACGAAGGCCTTGGTCGCGCCATAGACCGGCATGCCCAGTTCCGGGATCAGGCCCACCACCGAGGCCAGGTTGACGATCGTCCCCTTGTCGCGCGGCACGAAGTTGCGCGCCGCCGCCGCCGCCAGGCGGGTCACGGCCGTGACGTTCAGCTGGATCATCTTCTCGAGCGCGTCGGGATCGGAAGCGACGAAATCGTTGGAGCCGGCGACGCCCGCGTTGTTGATCAGCGCCGTGATGGCCGCGTCGGTCGCCAGGCGCTGCTCGATCTTCAGCAGGTCGGCCTTGTTCGTCAGGTCGGCCTTGATGACCTCGACCTTGACGCCGGTCTGGCCGCGCAGACGCTCGGCCAGGGCGTTCAGGCGGGCCTCGTCGCGGGCGACCAGGATCAGGTCGTAGCCGCGCTTGGCCAGGCGGTCGGCATAGACCGCGCCGATGCCGGTGGAAGCGCCGGTGATCAGGGCCGCGCCCTTGGTGTTGGTGTCGCTCATCGTGTTAGTCCTCAGTGTCTCGCCAAGGCCCTGGTGGTCCGGCTTCCAGCTCTAGCTATGGGGTAACTTGCTTTTCGCAAGTGAGTGGCCAAATCTTTCGTCATGAGCAAATCTGAACGCCCTCCCACCCAATGTCCGGTCGGCCGCACGCTGGAGCGCGTGGGCGATGGCTGGACCCTGCTGATCCTGCGCGACGCGGCCCAGGGCCTGACCCGCTTCGACCAGTTCGAGAAGAGCCTGGGTGTCGCCCCTAACATTCTGACGAAGCGGCTGGCGGGGCTTGTCGAAAACGGACTTCTCGAGAAGCGCGCCTACAATGAGCGGCCGCCGCGCTATGAATATCTGCTGACGGACCTCGGTCGCGACTTCGCGCCGGTGCTGACGGCGATGCTGGCCTTCGGCAACCGCCACTTCGCCGTCGAGGGCGTGGCTGGCCAGCTGATCGACCGCGAGACGGGCCTGGCCGCCGAGCCGATCATGGTCGACCGGATCAGCGGCAAGCCGATCACCAACGAGCACTTCACCTACGCCCCCGGACCGGCGGCCGGACCCGAGGTGCTGAACCGGGTGGCCTTCATGGCGGAGCGGCGGGGCAAGTAACCTATCTCCCGTTTCTCCGGCCTTCGCCGGAGAGAGCGGGAGTCGGTGGAAATCGGAAAGTGTGTTGTCCGGCGCGGTCTGAAGCGGCAACGTCCGGCCTCTGCTTTTCCGGAGCTCCGATGCGCCTGTCTCTTGCTCTCGCCGCCGCCCTGATAGCCGCCGGGGTCGCCCAAGCCGAAACGCC
Source organism: Caulobacteraceae bacterium (assembly GCA_965283765.1). Taxonomy (GTDB): domain Bacteria; phylum Pseudomonadota; class Alphaproteobacteria; order Caulobacterales; family Caulobacteraceae; genus Caulobacter. Next base: position 248,692 of record CBDIPU010000003.1, on the reverse strand, counting down.
GGCGCCCTCCACGGACCAGCCGCTGCTGCGAACCATCGCCAGCGACGTCGATCCCAAGGCGCTGGAGAGCACGATCCGGTCGCTGGTCGGCTTCGGCACCCGCCACACCTTGTCGGACACCAAGTCGGACAAGCGCGGCATCGGCGCGGCCCGCCGCTGGACCAAGGCCCGCTTCGAGGCGATCTCCAAGGACTGCGGTGGATGCCTGACGATCGAGACGCCCTCGCAGACCTTCACCGGCAAGCGCGCGCCGAATGGCGTGGTGGTGGAGGACGTCCTGGCGATCCAGAAGGGAACCAGCGATCCGAACCGGGTGATCATCATCGCCGGCCACATCGACAGCCGCGTCACCGACGTGATGGACTTCACCAGCGACGCGCCGGGGGCCAATGACGACGGCTCGGGCACGGCGGCGGTGATCGAGGCGGCGCGCGTGCTCAGCAAGCACAGGTTCCCGGCCACCCTGGTGTTCGCGGTGCTGTCGGGCGAGGAGCAGGGCCTCTACGGCGGCAAGGTGCTGGCCGACTACGCGCGCGCTCAGGGCTGGAAGGTCGAGGCCGACCTCAACAACGACATCGTCGGCAACAGTCGCGGCCAGAGCGGGGTGATCGACAACACCCACGTCCGCGTGTTCTCCGAAGGCACCAAGGCCGTCGAGACGCCGGAGCAGGCCAACGGCCGCCGCTACAACGGCGGCGAGGTCGACAGCCCGTCGCGCAACCTCGCCCGGTTCCTGGACGGCCTGGCCGACCGTTATCTCACGAACTTCGACGTGATGATGGTCTATCGCACCGACCGCTACGGCCGGGGCGGCGACCAGGTTCCGCTGCTGGAGGCCGGCTATCCGGCCGTGCGCGTCACCGAGGCGGTCGAGAACTATGACCGTCAGCACCAGAACCTGCGCACCGAGAACGGCAAGCCCTACGGCGACGTGATCGAGGGCGTGGACTTCAATTATCTGGCCCAGGTCACGCGGCTGAACACCATCGCCATGGCCAGCCTGGCCTCGGCCCCGACGCCGCCGACGGACGTCAAGATTGCCGGCGCGGTCAGCCCGGACACCAAGGTCTCGTGGGCGCCGACGCCGGGGGCGGCCGGGCATCGGGTGTGGTGGCGCGGCACGACCGATCCGACCTGGCGCTTCAGCCGCTGGGTTCCGGACGCGGCGACGACCACAACGTTGAAGGACGTGGTGATCGACGACTTCTTCTTCGGGGTCTCGTCGGTCAGCGCCGACGGCTGGGAGAGCCCGGTCGTGTTCCCAGGGCCGGCGGGCAGCTTCGAGAGCCCGCCGCCCGCGCCCAAGACGCCTTAGGCGATCAGGTCCGGATCGTTCCGCTTCAGCCAGGCGGCGGCGTAGGAGCACAGCGGGGTGATCCGCATGCCCTCGGCGCGCGCCGTCTCGGCGACCTTGGTCATCAGCCGTCCGGCCGCGCCCGTGCCGCGCAGGGCCATGTCGGCCTCGACGTGCGGGATCACCAGCCGGTGTCCGGCGCGCTGATAGTCGGCCACGGCCATGAGGCCGTCGACCTCCAGCTCGTAGCGGCTGAGTTCGGGGTTGTGGCGGAAGGTGTCGGTCATGGAGTTTCCAACGCGAGTGAGGCCGAGGCGTTGCGATCCTCCCCCTGGCGGGGGAGGGTTTAAGCCTCAGACCAGCTCGATCGCCATCGCCGTGGCTTCGCCGCCGCCGATGCACAAGGACGCCAGGCCCTTGGTCTTGCCGCGCGCCTGCAGCGCCGAGATCAGGGTGCACAGGATCCGCGCGCCCGAGGCGCCGATCGGGTGGCCCAGGGCGCAGGCGCCGCCGTTGACGTTCAGCTTGTCCGGATCGAAGCCCAGTTCCTGCTGGGCGACCATCGGCACCACGGCGAAGGCTTCGTTGATCTCGAACAGGTCGACATCCTCGACCGACCAGCCGGCCTTCTTCAGCGCCTTTCGCATGGCCGGGACCGGGGCGGTGGCGAACAGGGACGGCTCGTGGGCGTGGGCGGCGTGGCTGACCACCCGGGCCAGGATCGGCAGGCCCAGGGCCTTGGCGACGCTCTCGCGGGTCATGACCAGGGCGGCCGCGCCGTCGCTGATCGAGGAACTGTTGGCCGCCGTGACGCCCCCGTCGCGGCTGAAGGCCGGGCGCAGGGTCGGGATCTTGGCCGGATCGGCCTTGACCGGCTGCTCGTCGGTGTCGACCACCTCGGTTCCCTTGCGGCTGACGACGGTGACCGGGGTGATCTCGGCCTTGAAGGCGCCGGTCTCGACGGCGGCCTTGGCCTTCATCAGGCCCTTGGTCGCGTAGTCGTCCATGGCCTCGCGGGTGAACTGGTACTGGGCGGCGGTGTCCTCGGCGAAGGCGCCCATCAGCTTGCCGGGGGTGTAGGCGTCCTCCAGCCCGTCCAGGTACATGCTGTCCCACAGCTGGTCGTGGCCGATGCGGGCCCCGCCGCGGTGCTTGGACATCAGGTAGGGCGCGCCGGTCATGCTCTCCATGCCGCCGGCCACCACGACATCGACCGAACCGGCCTTGAGGGCGTCGTGGGCCAGGATCGCGGCCTGCATGCCGCTGCCGCACATCTTGTTGACGGTGGTGGCTTCGACCGAAAGCGGCAGGCCCGCGCCCAGCGCCGCCTGGCGGGCCGGCGCCTGGCCAAGGCCCGCCGGCAGCACGCAGCCCATGAAGATCTGCTCGACCTTGTCGCCCGCGACGCCAGCCCGCGCGATGGCGGCCTTGACCGCCGTCGCGCCCAGCTCGGTGGCCTTCACCCCGCCCAGAGCGCCCTGGAAGCCGCCCATCGGCGTGCGGGCGTAGGAGACGATGACGACGGGATCGGACGCGGACATGGTTTAGCTCCCTGAAGACGTATTCGAGGCGAGATAGGCCTTCATCCGCCCGCACAGGACAAGAGGCTTGCGATGCGGTGATGAGAAGGGGCGAGGCGTCATCAGAGAAAAACTCGAGTGACGCCTCGCCAGGTGGCAACCGAGAGAGTCAATTGCGATAAAAAACCTACTTCGGTTCATCTTCAAACGCAACGCTCTCTTGCTTTCCCTCGCGGAACGTCTCAACCTCACGAAATGGGCCGCACTGCTGACTATACGAACGAACGTTGCTCGGTCGCCGCCACGCTGGAAGTCGTGGGCGATCCGTGGACCCTGCTGATCCTGCGCGACGCCTTCGCCGGGGTGAAACGCTTCGAGCAGTGGCAGGAACGGCTGGGTGTCGCCCGCAACGTCCTGGCCGCTCGCCTGAAGACCCTGGTCGCCCACGGCGTGATGGAAACCCGCCGCTATTCCGAGCGTCCGCCGCGCCACGAATACTGGCTGACCGAGAAGGGCCTGGCCCTGTCGCCGGTGCTGCTGACCATGTCCGAGTGGGGCGACCGCTACGTCTATGGCCGCGACAAGTCGCCGGTGCTGTTCACCCACAAGGGCTGCGGTTGCGCCTTCCACCCGGTCCTGGCCTGCGAGCAATGCGGCGAGGTCGTTCAACGCGGCGACCTGGAGCGCGGCGCGCCGCTCCAACGGGGGCTGACCGTGGGCGAGGCGCTGGAAGCCACCAAGATCGCGGCGGAATGAGCCGCTACAGGTTCCACGTTCACCTTACCAAGCCGGAATACCGCCTGGTCACCGCCGACGGCGCGCCGTTTCCGGCGGCAGGACGCGAGCAAGACTGGCGTTTCACCCGCGCCCGCGAGCGCGCGGACACCAATCCCGATGTGGCGCGGCTGGTCGACGAAACCGGCTACTGCCTGTTCCGGATCGGCCTGACGTTCGACGCGATCGACTGAGCTCGGCCGTCCCCGCGCGCGCCGCACCGGCTTTTCATCCGCCTGCGGTCATTCACCATTTTTGGAAATGATTAACCGCGAACCTTAGCCATTCTTTGGCTTCTGCCTGCGAAAACAGTCTCATCAGATTTGAACGCCGCAAGGGGCAGCTAACCATGAAATTCTCGATCGCGATCGCCGCGGGTATCGCCGGCAGCTTCTTCGTCGCTCAGGCCGCTTCGGCCGCCGGTGGCTTCGAAGACCAAATGGGCCGTTGCCTGCAGCAGTTCGCGAACACCCGCGACGCCGCTCAGGTGATGCTGGAATGCACCGCCGACGCCGGCAAGCTGTCGGACTGCAAGGTCGTCGACAACAGCGCCGCCGGCAAGGGTTTCGACAAGGCCGCCATGTGCATCGCCGAGAAGCTGCCGATGGGCGCCAAGACCGGTTCGGTGAAGGTTCCCTTCCGCTTCCCGGGCGGCGCGTAAGCATCGCTTCGTCAGCTTGACGCAGAAAGCCCCCGTCGGTTCGCCGGCGGGGGTTTTTCGTATTCGGCCAAGCTGTCCGAGCCAGGCTCTAGGGTCGCTGGCTATCCCCGATCCAGCGATCGGGACGCCCGTCAGGCCTCCTGGAGATCCATCGTCCGCGTCGTGCCGGCGATGAAACCGCCGCCCAGCACACGCTCGGGATCGGCCGGATCGTAGAGCACGCAGGCCTGGCCGGGCGCCACGCCTTCCTCGGCGCCGTCGAACAAGACGCAGACCTCGCCGTCGCGGATCGCCAGGCGGCCGGCGACGGGCTCGCGGGTCGAGCGGACGCGAGCCAGCACGGGCTGGCCGTCCCGCGCCGCCGCTTCCAGGCTGTCCTGGCCGCCCAGCCAGCTGCCTTCCTTGAGGGTGAGGGCGGCGGTCAGCAGCGCCTCGCGCGGACCGACGATGACCTGGCGCTTGTCGGCGTCGATCTTCACCACGAACAGCGGGTCGCCGACGGCGATGTTCAGGCCCCGGCGCTGACCGATGGTGTAGCGGGTCACGCCTTCGTGGCGGCCCAGCACGCGGCCGTCCAGGTGCACGACATCGCCCGCTTCCGCGCCTTGCGGGCGGATGCGGTCGATCACCGTGGTGTACTTGCCCTCCGGCACGAAGCAGATGTCCTGGCTGTCGGGCTTGTCGGCGATGGCCAGGCCAAGCCCCGCGGCGACGGCGCGCACGGTGGGCTTGTCCATGCCGCCCAGCGGGAAGCGCAGGAAGTCCAGCTGGTCGCGCGTGGTGGCGAACAGGAAATAGCTCTGGTCCTTGGCCGGGTCGGCGGCGCGACGCAGCTGCGGACGGTTGCCGCCCCCCGCGAACGCGCGTTGAACATAGTGGCCCGTCGCCATGGCCTCGGCGCCCAGGTCGCGGGCCACGTCCAGCAGGTCGCGGAACTTGACCGTCTGGTTGCAGCGCACGCACGGGATCGGCGTCTCGCCGCGCAGATAGGCGTCGGCGAAGTCCTCGATGACCTGCTCGCGGAAGCGGCTCTCGTAGTCGAGCACATAGTGCGGGATGCCGATGCGCTCGGCGGCCTGGCGGGCGTCCAGGATGTCCTGGCCGGCGCAGCAGGCGCCCTTCTTGGTGATCGCCGCGCCGTGGTCGTAGAGCTGCAGGGTGACGCCGACCACGTCATAGCCGGCGCGGGCCAGCAGGGCGGCGGTGACGGTGGAATCCACGCCGCCGGACATGGCCGCGACGATCCGCGTCCCCTCCGGCAGGCTGACGGCCGCGCGCACCTGTTCGACCGCGCGCGCGATGAGCGAGTCGGCGTCGTTCGTGGCGGCGGGGGTCAGCAAGTCGGCGTCCATCGCCGCCATATAGCGGTTGATGGCTGGTTTTGCGAGGTTGGGGGAGGGCGGCTTGTCGCCGCTCCCCTACTTCAGCACGTTCAGCAGCGACGAGGCCTGCAGGCTGGTGAACACCTGGGCCGAGGCCTGGACGGCCAGCTTGGCGGCTTCCAGGCGGGTCACGGCGTCGGCCATGTCGACATCGGTGATGCCGCCGACCATGCCGGTCAGGGTGTCGGCCTGGTTCGACAGGTCGGCGGTCGCGGCCTCGAAGCGCTTCTGGGTCACGCCGTTCTTGCCCTGCAGGTCGACCACGCCCTTCTGGGCGGTGTCGAACGTGGACAGCAGGCCGGTCAGGAACTGGACCTGGGCGTCGTCCAGCTTGCCGGTGAAGTCGCCATTGGCGTCGACATAGGCCTGCACCTGCTTGAAGGCGTCGAATACGTTCGTGCCAATCGCGTCGCCCAGCACGCCGGTCTTGGCGTTGGTCTGCTCGTCGATGCGGTTGGTGGTGATGTACTGGTCGTTGTGGAACAGGTCGGCGGTGGTCGGCGCGGTGGTCAGGTCGGCCATGGTGGTCGCCGAGGTCGTGGCCGTATCGGTCTTGGCGCCGGAGAACACGTAGAGTCCGTTCGACTTGGTGTTCAGCCCCTGGATCACGTCGCCGAAGCTGGCCTGCATCTGCTGCATCAGCGTGGTGGCGTTGCCGGCGGCCAGGGCGTTGGCGATGGCCTCGCGGGCCTTCTGGGTTCCGTCGGCCACGCGGCCCAGGCCGGTGTCCTGCATCTCCAACCGGTTTCCGACCTGCTTCGACTGGTCGAGCAAGCCGTTGATCCGGTTCTGGGTGCCGCGCATGGCGGTCAGGATCTCGGCGTTCTTGGCGTAGCCTTTCAGGTCGTTGGCGACCTTCTGGCTGGACACCTGGGCGCCCACGTCATTCTGGCGGATCTGCGCCTTCATGAGGTTGGACGTCATGATGTTGTAGTTCTGAATGGTCGAGACGCGGGTCATGGCTTACCTCACAAGTCCGGTGAGCACGTCGAACATGTCCTTGGTCGCCTGGATCAGGCGGGCCGAGGCGTTGAAGGCTTGCTGGTAGGTGGTCAGGTTGATCAGTTCTTCGTCGAGGTTCACGCCCTCTTCCGACTGCCGCTGGCTGTCGACCTCGCTGGACACCGCGTCGGCGGCGTCCTTGCGGTTGGCGGCGGTGGCGGACTTACGGGCGATCGAGCCGCTGAAGTCCGAGGCGTAGCGGTTGACGCTCATATTGACGGCCGAGGCGTCGCCGGCGGCCGAGAAGCCGGCGGCATTGTCGCCGGACTTGGCCAGGGCCAGGGCTCCGCGTCCGTCGCCGACGGCCAGGGCGGGGTTGCCGCCGACGGCCTGGCTCAGGTCCAGCTGGGCCAGGGGCAGCAGCTTCGGGTTCTCGTTCATCGCCTTACTGACGAAGAATTTCTCGCCCCGGGTGCTGCGTTCGGCCGGGCCCAGGCCGAAGAGCTGGCTGACGGACGGGCCGCCGACGCCGCGTTCAGTGGTGTCGGCCTGGATCGACATCGACACCGGCGTCGTCCCGTTCGAGGTGAAGCCGATCTGGCCCTTGGCGTTCAGCGAGAACTGGCCGTAGAGGCCCACGCCCGAGGCGCGCGAGTTCAGCGCGTCCAGCATGTCCTGCATCGTGCCGCTCGCGGGGGGAGGGGGGGGCGACGACGATGTCGCGGATGCGGCCGCCTTCGACGTCGGTCAGGCGGATGGTCATCGAGCCGGAAGTGAAGCCGTGCGGATCGGCCGACGTCAGGCCCGTCTCGTACGGCGAGTAGCCGTTGGTGCGGATGATGTCGTTCAGGCCGAAATAGTGGCTGAAACCCTTGCCGGCCTTGCTCGACGGGCTGGTCGCGTCGTCCTGGATGGCCACGCCCAGGCCGCCGCTTCCGGTCAGGGTCAAGGCCCCGCCCGAGAAGCCGGCCGCGCCCATGCCGCCCATGGCGGTGTTCAGCTGGGCCATGAAGTCGGACGGGGTGAAGCTGGGCCCGGCCGCGCCGTCGACGCTCATCGTGCCGGCGTCGAAGTCGATGTCGATCCGGCGCTGGATGACGCCGCTGCTGTCGGTCAGGGCGATCGTGGTCTTGCCGGTGAAGCCGGTCATGGCCGCGGTTTCGTCCAGACCGGTGTTGCGGCCGGTCATGCTGGTCGGGGCGGGCACCGACGAGGCGGCGTTGGCGGCGCGGTTGATCTCCTCGGCCGCGCGCGAAGTGAACTCGCCCAGCTGGTCGGACAGGTTGACCAGCTCGGTGTTGCGCACGTCCAGCAGACCCTTGATCTCGCCGCTGGAGATGTTCAACGGCGTGGGCTGCACCGAGCCGTTGGCCAGCTGCACGGTCAGGTAGCCCGTGGCGGTGGCCGAGGTCTGGTAGGTCATCTTGGCCGCGCCGTCGCCGGCCAGGGGCAGGCCTTCGGTCGAGCGGACATAGATCCCGCCCAGCTGCCGGGGCGTGACCTGGACGTTCATCAGCTTGGACAGTTCGTCGACCAGGCTGCTCTGGACGTTCTCGGCGCCGGTGGCGTCGGCCCCGGCCACCTTGGCGCGGGTGATGTCGGTGTTGAGGCCGTCGATCTGGCTCAGCAGGTCGTTGACGCGGTCGACATCGGCCGAGATGCGGGTGTCGGCGTCCTTGCCCAGCTTGGACAGCGACGAGGTGATACGGCTGGATTCACTGAGGAAGTCGTCCACCCGCGTCAGCGCCTGGGTGCGCAGCAGGGATGAGGACGGATCGTCCTGGGCCGACGAGAAGGCCGAGAAGATGTCGTCCAGGGTCGAGAAGAAGCTGCTGTCGCCGCTGGGATCGCCGAACAGCTGCTGGGCGCGGTTGAGGGTGTCGGCCACCACGGAGGTGCGGCCGCTGTCCGAGGCGGCGTTGAGGCTGGCCGACTGCAGGAAGCGGTCGGTCGCGCGCTTGATGGCGTCGATGCTGACGCCCACCCCCATGCCGTTGGACAGCAGGTTCGACTGGCTGATCGTCTTGCGGACGTAGCCGGTGGTGTTGACGTTGGCGATGTTGTCCGAGGTGACGCGCAGACCCGTCTGCGCGGCCATCATGCCGGACGTCGCCGTGTTCATGATCGCATTCAGCGACATGCGGCAGCTCCCCTAGAAGTGGGCGTCGAGGGCGACACCGCCCCCAAAGCCCACTTCGAATTTGTGTAGATCGAGCCTGCTCATCGAAACCGGACGGAAAGGTCCGGCTTCGACAGGCTCGTGCTGGGCAAACCGCGCAACGCAGGGCGCGTCGTTGCCCGGCCAAACTTGCCGGGTTACGCAGGGAATGGAGTTCCTGATATTTGCCAAGCTATTGAAATTCATTGCGAAAAGTTCCGGCGGTCGGAAGTTCGACGAAGGATCATGCGCAAGGACGGCGCCAACTGGCCCCGCGACCGGGCGACGCGGCAACTCCCGTCCCTTTCGACCGGGCGGGCCCGGCAAAAAGCGCCGCACGGAGAGCGATTTTGCTTCGTAAACAAGCCATTAAGATGAGCCAAAACAAGGGCTTGAGACCATTTCGGCGAGTTGGCCCGACCGTTGCGTAAGGAGGCCGGACAAAGGCGCGTTCGTCATGGACCGCCGTCTCAACCGAGCAACGACTGCGAATGACCGCGATCGCCGCACCCACCGCCGCTCTTCCCGCCGCGCCGCCGCCGGCCGCGAACGGCAAGTCGTCGGGCGACGGCTTCGACGCCCTGCTGGCCATCGCCGGCAAGAGCGATGAGGCCCCCGCGCCCCGCGCCCCGTCGCGTACGGAGTCGAAGAGCGACGCTCGCGATGACGACCGTGACACCAGGGCGGCCGACAAGCCGACCAGGACGGACGGCAAGACCGACGCCAAGCGCGCCGATCGCGCCGACAGGGCCGATGACGCTCAGGACGCCAAGGCCGCTCAGGACTCCAAGAAGGCCGACGCCGCCGACGCCAAGGCCTCGGACAAGGCCGACGCTGGCAAGGACGGCAAGAGCGACGCCGCGGACAACAAGGCCTCGGACAAGGACGCCGACCAGAAGGATGACGCGGCGAACGCCGCCGACGCCGCGGCCCAGGCCGCCGCCACCCTGATCGCCGCCATGACCGCGCCGGTCCAGGCTCCGGTCCCCGTTGAAGCCGCCGCCGACGCTCAGCCGGCCGCGGACGCGACGGCTGCCGTCGCCGATCAGGCCGTCGATTTCGCCGCCGCCGTGCAAACGGCCCAGACCCAGGCCCAGGCGACCGCGCCGGTCGCCGCCGAAGTCGCTCAGCCCGCCTCGACCCAGCAGCAGACCGCCGCCGTTCAGGCGCCGGTCCAGACGGCCACGCCGGCCACGCCGGCCGCCGCCGCGCCGGAAGGTCAGGCCGTCGACGCCGCCGCGCTCGAGGCTCTGGCCGCCCTCGCCAGCGACGAAGCGATCCCGGTCTCGACCGACGACCTGACCGCGCCCAAGGCTGTCGACGCCAAGGCCGGCGACGCCCAGACCGCCGACGCGGCCAAGACCGCCGCCGCCCAGCCGGCCGTCCCGCAAACGCCCGTGGCCCCGGTCGCCGCGCCGGCCGTCCAGGTCGCCGCGGAGGTGATCGAGGCGCCGGTGGTCGAGGTCGCTCCGGTCGTCGCCGAGACCGTTGCCGCCGCCGAGGCCGCCGAGCCGGAAGCCGCCCAGACCACGACCAAGACCGCCGAGGCTCCCAAGGCCGCGCCGTCGCCGCTGGCCGCCCAGGCCAAGGCCGCCGACGCGGTGGCCGTCGAGACCGCCCAGGCCGTCACCGCCGTCGCCGCGGACAAGGGGGAAACGACCACCGACGCCAAAGGCTCGGACAAGGCCGCCGCGACGATCGCTTCGGTCGAAGCGCCGGTCGCCGCCGCGGCCGCCGTCGACACCAACGCCATGGCCGTCCCGGCTCCGGTCGCCCAGGCTCAGGCCGCCAGGGCCGCCGCGCCGGCCGCAGCGCCCGCCCCAGTGCGCGGTTCGCCCGAGACCGTCGCGGCCCTGTCGGCCGAGATCCTCAAGCGCGCGGACAAGGCCACCCGCTTCGACGTGACCCTGACCCCGGATAACCTGGGCAAGGTCGACGTGCGCATCGAGATCGGCCGCGACGGCGCGATGACCGCCTCGATGAGGTTCGACACCGTCCACGCCGCTCAGGAACTGCGCAGCAAGGCGGGCGAACTGCGCCAGGCCCTGAACGACGCCGGCTTCAGCGTCGCCGACAATGGCCTGTCGTTCGACGTCTCCAGCCAGAACAACGGCCAGAATTCCAACCCCTTCCTCGCGTTCCAGGACTTCGGCGACCAGGGACGGCGCGCCTTCTCGGGCCGCGCCTTCCAGGCCTCGCTGACCGGCGACGAAGACATCGCCATCGCCCCCGCTGACCTGCTGCCCGGCCTGAAGACGGTCGCCGACAGCGGTCTCGACATCCGCATCTAAGGAAGGACCGAGTCATGGCCTCCGCCGTCTCGTCTCAGAACACCTCTTCGGTCCTCGACAAGATCAACAACTCGCGCACGTCGCTCGCCAACAACGAGCAGACGTTCCTGAAGCTGCTGACCGTCCAGTTGAAGAACCAGGACCCGCTTTCGCCCACCGACACGACCCAGATGACCAGCCAGATCACCCAGATGACGGGCGTCGAGCAGCAACTGGTCACCAACGATCTGCTGGCCGCCCTGGTCGGCATGAACACCGGCACGGGCCTGTCGGAAGGCGTCAACATGATCGGCAAGCAGGTCACCGCGACCACCGACAACTCGACCCTGAAGGACGGCAAGGCGGTCTTCTCGTGGAGCCAGCCGGGCGGTTCGACCTCGCTGACCGTCGAAGTGAAGAACGCCGCCGGCAAGGTGGTCCGCACGCTGAAGCCGGACGACCAGAAGAGCGGCGACCACACCATCACCTGGGACGGCAAGGACGACAGCGGCGCCCAGCTGGAAAACGGCGGCGTCTACACCATCGCCGTCACCGCCAAGGGCGCGGACGGCAAGGAAATCAAGGCGACGAACATCAAGGGCCGCACCGAAGGCGTGGTCACGGCGGTCGACAACTCCACAGGCTCGCCGCAGGTCATCATCAACGGCAAGCCGGTCCCCATCGACAACGTCATCGGCGTCACCGCCGTGGCCGCCAACTCCGACACCAAGACGGACGACAAAACGGACACCAAGACGGAAGACAAGACGGAAGACAAAGCCGCCTAGGTCTGCCGCCACCCTATCGAACGGGCGTCAGAATGACGCCGACGCGGTCCCCGGAAGACGGTCTTCCCCCGGACCCAAACGCAAACAGCGCTGAACCCTTCGAACCCCATTTAGAAGCAGGAATTCAGTCATGAGCATCAACAGCGCCATGCTCGCCGGCGTCTCCGGCCTGATCGCCAACTCGTCGGCCCTGGCCGCGATCTCGGACAACATCGCCAACGTCAACACCGTCGGCTACAAGCGCTCCAGCGCCAACTTCTCGACCCTGGTGACCTCGGGCTCGAAGAACCAGGCCTACAGCGCCGGCGGCGTGAAGGCTCAGACGCACCAGTACGTCAGCCAGCAGGGCCTGACCCAGTCCACCACCTCGAACCTCGACCTGTCGATCTCGGGTTCGGGCTTCTTCGTCACCACCGAGAAGCCGGAAAACCTGACGGCGACCGACACCCGCTCGTTCACCCGGGCCGGTTCGTTCCAGCTGGACAACCTGGGCTACCTGCGCAACGACGCTGGCCTCTACCTGCAAGGCTGGCTGGCCGATCCGGTCAGCGGCATGATCACGCCCGACCCGTCGGACCTGATGCAACTGTCGTCGATCAACGTCGGCAGCGTCGGCGGCACGGCCGAGAAGACGACCCGCGTCGGCGTCAACGCCAACCTGCGTTCCGAACAGCCGGTCGCCGCCGCCGTCTCGTACAAGGTCGGCACCGCAGGCTCGCCCTCGAAGACCAACGTCCAGGACTCCAACCTCGTCAACCACAACCTCGACGTCGTCTACAGCTCGACGGGCGCGGCCAATCCGGCTGCCTCGGGCGAAAACGAATACCTGGTCGATATCAAGGAAAACGGCGTGATCGTCGCCAGCGGCAAGGTCGGCTACAACGCGACGACGGGCGCGCTGGCCAGCTCGAGCATCGACTACAAGGGCGCCACCACCCCGGTCGGCAACGTCAACAACACGGCGATCAACGCCGCGGGCGACACGGTCGATCTGGTCGACCTGGGCATCTCCACCGACGCGGACGCCAAGCTGGGCAAGCTTTACGATCCCTCGACCTGGTCGATGTCGGACTACGCCCTCGACAACACCAAGGGCGTGAAGCCGGACTTCGAGATCCAGGTCCCGCTGTCGGATTCCAAGGGCGGTCAGCGCACGGTCACCCTGTCGCTGCTGAAGGGCCCCGGCCCGAACCAGTGGTACGCCGAACTGCGCGCCAAGCCGGGCGACCTGGCCAACAACGCCAACGGCCTGATCAGCACGGGCGTCATCGAATTCACCACCGACGGCAAGCTCAAGGACACGGGCAACCTGTTCGGCGGCACCAGCCCGACCTCGATCTCCATCCAGGCTTCGGGCACCCCGCTGGTGGTCCAGCCGGCCCCGCCAGCCGCGCAACTGCCGCAACCGCCGATCTGGGCCGACGCGCTGGGCATTGACACTCAGGACGTCCAGATCGACCTGGCTAACGCCGCCGGCGGCCTGACCCAGTACAACAGCCAGTCGGTCGTCCAGTCGGTGAACACCAACGGCACCGCCTTCGGCAACCTGACCAATATCGAAGTGGATGACGACGGCTATGTCTCGGCCATCTTCGACAACGGCGTCACCCGCCGGATCGCCCAGGTCGCCGTCGCCACCTTCTCGAACCCGAACGGCCTGAAGGGCGTCAACGGCAACGCCTATCGCGTCACCAACGAAAGCGGCACCTACAGTCTGAAGGCTCCGGGCCAGGGCGGGGCCGGCGGTCTGGCGCCCTCGACGCTGGAAGCTTCGACGGTCGATCTGTCTACTGAGTTTACGGGCCTGATCACCACGCAACGCGCCTACTCGGCGTCGTCGAAGATCATCACGACCGCCGATCAGATGCTTGAAGAGCTTCTGAATATTAAGCGCTGATCATAGGGATTAACGCTCTTTAATTCTTGTGTTTCACATCGAGACACTACGGACTGCTAAAGGAGCCACTCTGTTCAGGCCTTCTTTACTATTGGGATTAAGCCGCTGTTATTAGGCGGCGCCTATAGTGGCCTTCAACAGTGATGGTTGTGGGAAAGGCGTAAAGCCATGTTGCAACAGCAGCGCACGAACAGCCGGGGTGAAAAGTACGTTATCGGTCCGACCGGTGCGCCTCTTACCCTGTCCGATCTGCCGCCGCCGGAGACCCAGCGTTGGGTTATCCGTCGTAAAGCCGAGGTCGTGGCCGCCGTCCGCGGGGGCCTGCTCTCGCTCGACGAGGCTTGCGATCGTTATAAGCTGACCAACGAGGAGTTCCTCGCGTGGCAGCAGTCGATCGACCGGCACGGCCTGGCGGGCCTGCGGACCACCCGGATCCAGCAGTACCGTTAAGAGCCGTTCGTCAGGCCACTGGGGGTGCGATATTGTGACCGCCCCTTGCTACTCCTGAGAACCCGCGGGCCTTGCGCCACAAGGGTTTGAAGACGTTCAGCGGCCGCTCCCGAAGGGGGCGGCCGCGACGTTTTGGCGCCGTCCCGGCAGCCTTCCCGACCCAGATATAAACGCCTCGTTTACCTTGTACTGGGTAAATCCTGCCTACCGGCGGGCGGTTCTCGTTCGCCTGCCGGTTCCTCCTCGCGGAGGGGCGTGGGATCAAGGGTGAGGCTTCGTGGAAAGCTTTCTGGGTTCGATCAAGCAGTTTGGCGTCGGCCGTCTGGCCGCGATGCTCGGCGTTGGCGCCGGCGTCGTCGCGGTCCTGGTGGCCCTCGTCATGTTCATGGGCAAGGAGCCCAATGAGCTGCTGTATTCGAACCTGGACCTGAAGGAAGCCTCGCAGGTCACCCAGGCGCTGGACCAGGCGGGCATCAAGTACGAGACCAAGGGCGACGGCTCGACGATCATGGTGGCGCGCGACAAGGTCGCCAGCGCCCGCCTGATGGTCGCCGGCAAGGGCCTCGTGAGCTCCGGCTCCATCGGCTACGAAATCTTCGACGGCAACAACGCGCTGGGCCAGACCGACTTCGTCCAGCAGCTGAACCGTCAGCGCGCCCTGCAGGGCGAGCTGGAACGCACGATCAAGGCCATGCAGGGCGTCAACAGCGTCCGCGTCCACCTGGTGCTGCCCAAGCGCCAGCTGTTCGAGGAAGACGCCGAGCAACCGTCCGCCGCCGTGACCATCGGCGTCGGCTCGCGCGAGCCCTCGTCGGAAATGGTCCGCGCCATCCAGAACCTGGTTTCGTCGTCGGTCCCGAACATGAAGGCCGAGAAGGTCGCGGTCATCGACCAGCACGGCAAGACCCTGTCGGCGCCCAGCGACGACAGCCTGGCCGGCAAGATGGCCGAGGATCGCCGCACCGAAGCCGAGGCCCGCATCGCCAAGACCGTCAAGGACATGATCGAAGGCGTGCTCGGCCCGGGCAAGGCCCGCGTCAACGTCACCGCCGACCTCGACCTGAACCGGGTCACCACCCAGGAAGAGAAGTTCGACCCGGACGGTCAGGTCGTCCGCTCGGAAAGCACCAACGAACAGGGCAACAGCGAGACCAAGAACGACGACACCTCGGGCGTCACCGCGACCGCGAACGTCCCGGGTCAGGGCGGCGCCAACGGCTTCCAGCAGCTGGGCTCGCGCTCGAACGCCAACGAGAGCGTCACCAACTACGAGATCTCCAAGTCGGTCACCACGACCGTCCGCGAGCCGGGCGCGATCCGCAAGGTCGCCGTGGCCGTGGCCATCGACGGCGTCACCGCCCCTCCGGGCAAGGACGGCAAGCCGGGCGCCTATACCCCGCGCACGGCTCAGGAGATCGCGCAGATCGAAGAGCTGGTGAAGACCGCCGTGGCCTTCGACGCTCAGCGCGGCGACCAGGTGAAGGTCACCAACATCAAGTTCCCGCAGCCCGAGGACCAGGGCCTGGAGAAGCAAGGCCTGCTGGCCGGCTTCGACAAGAACGACATCATGCGCTTCGCAGAACTGGGCATCCTGGGCGTCGTCGCCCTGCTGGTCCTGCTGTTCGCGGTCCGCCCGTTCATCAAGAACCTGTCGACGCCGGCGCCGGGCCCGATGGCCCTGGCCGGTCCCGGCGGCCAGGTGACCCGCTTGGTCACCCTGTCGGACGGCACCCAGCAGCAGGTCGTGGTCGACCAGTCGGGCGAGCCGATCGCCATCGCCGGTCCGGTCTCCGACATCAACTCGCGCATCGATATCGCCAAGATCGAGGGCCAGGTTAAGGCTTCGTCGATCAAGCGGGTGTCAGAGTTCGTCGAAAAGCATCCGGAGGAATCGGTCGCGATCCTCCGTAACTGGCTGCACGAGTCGACCTGATGGCCATGAAAGTCGCCGTCAACGATATCAAGAACCTCTCGGGGCCGGAAAAGGCCGCGATCGTTCTGCTCGCCCTCGGTGAAGATCACACCAAGATCTGGGAAGCCCTGGACGACGAGGAGATCAAGGAAGTCTCCCAGGCCATGGCCGGCCTCGGCACGGTGTCGGCCAGCGTCGTCGAGGATCTGCTGGTCGAGTTCGTCTCCGGCATGAGCGCGACCGGCGCGATCATGGGTTCGTACGAGCAGACCCAGCGCCTGCTGGCCTCTTTCATGCCTCAGGAGAAGGTCGACGCCCTGATGGAAGAGATCCGCGGTCCGGCGGGTCGAACCATGTGGGACAAGCTGGGCAACGTGAACGAGGCGGTGCTCGCCAACTACCTGAAGAACGAATACCCGCAGACCGTCGCGGTGGTGCTGTCGAAGGTGAAGAGCGATCACGCCGCCCGCGTGCTGGCCTGCCTGCCGGAAGACTTCGCCCTGGAATGCGTCACCCGCATGTTGCGGATGGAGCCGGTGCAGCGCGAGATCCTCGACAAGATCGAGATGACCCTGCGCACCGAATTCATGTCGAACCTGGCGCGCACGTCCAAGCGCGACAGCCACGAGATGATGGCCGAGATCTTCAACAACTTCGACCGCCAGACCGAAGCCCGCTTCATCGCGGCCCTGGAAGAGCGAAACCGCGAGGCGGCCGAGCGCATCCGGGCCCTGATGTTCGTGTTCGAGGACCTGTCGAAGCTGGACCCGGGCGGCATCCAGACCCTGCTGCGCGGCACGCCGAAGGAGCAGCTGGGCCTCGCCCTGAAGGGCGCCTCGGACAAGCTGCGCGACATGTTCTTCTCCAACATGTCGGAGCGCGCCGCCAAGATCATGCGCGAGGACATGGAGAGCATGGGCCCGGTGCGCCTGAAGGACGTCGACGCCGCTCAGGTGGGCATGGTGCAGGTCGCCAAGGATCTGGCCGCCAAGGGCGAGATCATGCTGGCCGGCTCCGGCGGCGACGACGAGCTGATCTACTGAGGCGGATGGCATGACCGACACCCCTCACCGCAGATTTGGCTTCGACACGGTCTTCGACGACCGTGGCGGCGTCGCCTACACCCCGCCGAAGGTGAAGAAGAGCTTCACCCTCGAGGAGGTCGAGGCGGCCAAGGCCCAGGCCTACCAGGAGGGCGAGCGCTCGTCCGTGGCCCGCGCCGAGCAGGAGGCCGCCCATGCCCTGAACGAGGTGGCCCACGCCATCCGCGAGGCGTTCGGGTCGCTGACCCACGTGGCGCACGAGCACCGTGAAGGCGCGGCCATGCTGGCCCTGGCCTGCGCCCGCAAGATCGCCGACGCGGCCCTGCAACATTTCCCCGAGGCCCCGGTCTCCGCGGCCCTCGAAGCCCTGGCCCGCGAGGTCGAGGCCCAGCCGCGCATCTTCGTCCGGGTGTCGCCCGAGCTGGAGGAGCGCACCCAACAGGCTCTGGAGCAGGTGGCGACCCAGATTGGCTTCCAAGGCCAGATCGTCGCCCGCGCCGACGGCGCCATGGCCCCGGCGGCTTTCACTTTCGACTGGGGGAGGGCCGCGCGGCCTTCGATCCAGACGGCGCCGCCCAACGCGTCGCCGAAGCGCTGGAAGCGGCCATCGCCGCCGAAGGTCTCCACGCCGAACCCCTGTTCTCCTGAAAAGGCTGATCCAAGATGGCCGAAGACAATCTCCCGCTCGACGAATTCGGAGGCTCGATGCTCGCCTCCGAAATGCCGGTCGAGCTCAGCGACAAGACCGCGTCGGATCTGGCGCCGGTCTTCGACGTGCCGGTCAACATCTCGGCGGTGCTGGGACGCGCGCACATGTCCGTGGCGCAGCTGCTTCAGCTGAGCCAGGGCTCGATCCTGGAGCTGGACCGCAAGGTCGGCGAGGCGATCGACATCTACGTCAACAACCGCCTGGTCGCCCGTGGCGAGGTCGTCGTCGTCGACGAACGCCTGGGCGTGACCATGACGGAAATCATCAAGGACGGCGACCAGGGCTAACGCCCTGCCGTCCGTGAGGGAGAGTAGAAAATGCGGCTTCTGGTCGTCGGAAAACTGAACGGGCAGCTCTCGGTCGCCGTGAAGATGGCGATGAACGCGGGCGCGAAGGTGTCGCACGTCGAAACGACGGAGCAGGCGACCAATGCCCTGAGGGCAGGGCAGGGCGCCGACCTGCTGATGGTCGAGTACTCGCTCGACATCGCCGGCCTGATCGCGGCCAACGAGGCCGAGCGGATGCGGGTGCCGGTGGTGGCCTGCGGCGTCGACGCCGACCCCGCCCGCGCGGCCGCCGCCATCAAGGCCGGGGCCAAGGAATTCATCCCGCTGCCGCCGGACGCCGAGCTGATCGCCGCCGTCCTGGCCGCCGTCACCGACGATGAAAAACCGATGGTCGTCCGCGACCCGGCCATGGAGTCGGTGATCAAACTGGCCGACCAGGTCGCCGCGTCCGAAGCCTCGATCCTGATCACCGGCGAAAGCGGTTCGGGTAAGGAGGTCATGGCCCGCTACGTCCACGGCAAGTCGCGCCGGGCCAAGGCCCCGTTCATCTCGGTCAACTGCGCCGCCATCCCCGAGAACCTGCTGGAAAGCGAGCTGTTCGGCCACGAGAAGGGCGCCTTCACCGGCGCCATGGCCCGCCGCATCGGCAAGTTCGAGGAAGCCGACGGCGGCACCCTGCTGCTGGACGAAATCTCGGAAATGGACGTGCGCCTGCAGGCCAAGCTGCTGCGCGCCATCCAGGAACGCGAGATCGACCGCGTCGGCGGCTCCAAGCCGGTCAAGGTCAATATCCGCATCCTGGCCACCAGCAACCGCGACCTCGTCCAGGCCGTGAAGGACGGCATCTTCCGCGAAGACCTGCTCTATCGCCTGAACGTCGTGAACCTGCGCCTGCCGCCGCTGCGCGAGCGCCCGGGCGATGTGATCAGTCTGTGCGAGTTTTTCGTGAAGAAGTACTCGGCCGCCAATGGCGTGCCGGAAAAGCCGATTTCGGCCGAGGCCCGCCGTCGCCTGATCGCCCACCGCTGGCCGGGCAACGTCCGCGAGCTGGAAAACGCCATGCACCGCGCGGTGCTGCTGTCGACCGGTCCGGAGATCGAGGAGTTCGCCATCCGCCTGCCGGACGGTCAGCAACTGGCCCCCGCGCCGGATGTCGCCGTCGCCCGCGGCGCCCAGATGGCCGCCGACGCCGTCTCGCGCGCCTTCGTCGGCTCGACCGTCGCCGAGGTCGAGCAGAAGCTGATCATCGACACGCTGGAACATTGCTTGGGCAACCGCACGCACGCCGCCAACATCCTGGGCATCTCGATCCGCACGCTGCGCAACAAGCTGAAGGAATACAGCGACGCCGGCGTTCCGGTGCCGCCGCCGCAAGGGGGCGTGGGCGCGGCCGCCTAGTGATTTTCGTTGGCGTCGCGGAGCCGAAAACCCCGTCCTTCGACAAGCTCAGGATGAGGTTTTCTACTGAAGCGGCGCCGACCATCGTCCTCATCCTGAGCTCGTCGAAGGACGAGGACGACGCAAGGAAGAAGACGGCCCTAGGGCCAACATGTCGCGGCGCCGCGACCATCCGTCCGGCGCCGAACATGGCTAATTCTCGTTAAGGAGATGGCGGCGGACCGCAAATCGCTTCAAGCGCTGGTCTAGCTTACCCATCAACGGTTCAAGGTTCAGCATGGCCGACGCCGCCGCCCCGACCGCCCGATCCGTCCCCAGCGCCCGGTCGCTGCTGGATGGCTTTCTGCGCGGCGAAATGGGCCTGGCCCTGGGCGTCGTGGGCATCATCGTCCTGCTGATCCTGCCGGTCCCGCCGATGCTGCTGGACATGCTGCTGGCCATCTCGGTGACCGGATCCGTGCTGATCCTGATGACGGCGATCCTGATCAAGCGGCCGCTGGAATTCACCTCGTTTCCGACCGTCCTGCTGGTCTCGACCCTGTATCGCCTGGGTCTGAACGTCGCCTCGACCCGCCTGATCCTGGGCCACGGCCAGGAAGGCACCGGCGGGGCCGGCGCGGTCATCGAGGCCTTCGGTCACCTGATGATGCAGGGCAACTTCGTCATCGGGGTGATCGTGTTCATCATCCTGGTGGTGGTGAACTTCATGGTCGTCACCAAGGGTTCGGGCCGGATCGCCGAAGTCGCGGCCCGCTTCACCTTGGACTCCATGCCCGGCAAACAGATGGCGATCGACGCCGACCTGTCCACCGGCCTGATCGACCAGGAAGGCGCCAAGCTGCGCCGCAAGGAACTGGAACAGGAAAGCACGTTCTTCGGGGCCATGGACGGCGCCAGCAAGTTCGTGAAGGGCGACGCGATCGCCGGCCTGATCATCACCGGCATCAACGTCGTCGGCGGCATCATCATCGGCGTCGTGCAGCACAAGCTGCCGATCGGCCAGGCCGCCTCGACCTACACCATCATGACCATCGGCGACGGCCTGGTCAGCCAGATCCCGGCCCTGATCATCTCGATCGCCGCCGGCATGGTCGTTTCGAAGGCCGGCGTCGAAGGCTCGGCCGACAAGGCCCTGACGACCCAGCTGGCCATGAACCCGGCGGGCCTGGGCATGGTCTCGGCCTCGTCCGGCATCATCGCCCTGATCCCGGGCATGCCGATCATCCCGTTCGCGGTGCTGTCGCTGGGCGCGGGGGCCCTGGCCTACAAGCGCATCCAGGACGCCAAGAAGCCCAAGCCCATCGATCCATCCCTGCTCGAGGCCGCCTCCGCCCCCGCCGAGTCGGAAGAGGAGCCGATCAGCGCCTCGCTGGCGATCGACGACGTCAAGATCGAACTGGGCTACGGCCTGCTGACCCTGATCAACGACCTGGACGGCCGCAAGCTGACCGACCAGATCCGCGCCCTGCGCAAGACCCTGGCCGGCGAGTTCGGCTTCGTCATGCCGCCCGTGCGGATCCTCGACAACATGCGCCTGGCCAACCAGGGCTACGCCATCCGCATCAAGGAAATGGAAGCCGGCGCCGGCGAAGTGCGCCTGGGCTCCCTGATGGCCATGGACCCGCGCGGCGGTCAGGTCGAGCTGCCCGGCGAGCACGTGCGCGAGCCCGCCTTCGGCCTGCCGGCCACCTGGATCGCCGACGATCTGCGCGAGGAAGCCACCTTCCGCGGCTACACGGTCGTCGACCCGGCCACGGTGCTGACCACGCACCTGACCGAAATCCTCAAGGAGAACATGGCCGACCTGCTGTCCTACGCCGAGGTCCAGAAGCTCCTGAAGGAGCTGCCCGAGTCGCAGAAGAAGCTGGTCGACGACCTGATCCCGGGCACGGCCACCGCCGCCACGGTGCAGCGCGTGCTGCAGTCGCTGCTGCGGGAGCGGGTCTCGATCCGCGACCTGCCGCAGATCCTGGAAGGCATCGGCGAGGCCGCGCCGCACACCGCTTCGGTCACCCTGCTGGTCGAGCAGGTGCGCGCCCGCCTGTCGCGCCAGCTGTGCTGGGCCAACCGCGGCGACGACGGCGCCCTGCCGATCATCACCCTGTCGGCCGACTGGGAGCAGGCCTTCGCCGAAGCCCTGATCGGCCCCGGCGACGACAAGCAGCTGGCCCTGCCGCCTTCGCGCCTGCAGGACTTCATCCGCGGCGTCCGCGACGCCTTCGAGCGCGCGGCCCTGGCCGGCGAGCACGCCGTGCTGCTGACCAGCCCGGGCGTCCGCCCCTATGTCCGCTCGATCATCGAACGCTTCCGCGGCCAGACCGTGGTGATGAGCCAGAACGAGATCCACCCCCGCGCCCGCCTGAAGACGGTGGGTATGGTCTAGGGATACGGTGACTTTTGGTCATCGCCCCTGGGGGGCTTTCGACCCCACGCGGAACTTGATGACGTCAGCTAGCCGGACCTAGCCGCGGTTCTCACCGGATGCGTGCCTATCGGACAGCCTGGGAGCATGAGGAACGCCACCAGCTCTTCGCCAAGAAGTTGCTGCGACCGGATTTGTCGCCTTTAAATGTTGAGCTTCAGGCCTAACTCCAGAAGGCGGCCCAATGACCTACTCTCCCTCCGTGAACCCAATCCCGCGTCCGCTCTATGGGCGCAATCTCCGCAAGATCCTCACCCAGACCCAGTGGAAGAAGCTCAGGGCTGGTGTCCTTGAAGAGCGCGGCCTTCGGTGTGAGACGTGCGGAAAAGAAGAAGCTGAATCCAAGCGCCTCTCCGCTCATGAGGAGTGGGAGTACGATGTCAGCCAGACCCCCGCTGTCGCCAAGCTCACCGAGATCAAGTTGAGCTGCTGGCACTGTCACGCGGTCGAGCACTTCGGGGCTATCGGCTCCATGGCTCTAGGTGGCGAACTGTCCGCCCAGGCTGTCGACGACACGATTGCGCATTTCTGTCGGCTCAATCGCGTCGGCATCCCCGAGTTCGAGGCCCATGCTCTAGAGGCGTTTCAGAAGCACGATGAGCTGAGCCAGCTCGAATGGCGGGTCGATTGGGGACAGTTCGCCCCGATGGTCGAAGCGAGACTTGCGTGGACCTGATGGCGATCTGTTCTCCCAATTGTGGGGGAAGGTCAGGGTTGCGAGATCGAAACCTGAATCTAGATCACTCTAAGGCTGCCACCCCGGCAGGCCTGGGAGAATGAATGTCTGCCTCGCCTTCGGGAGCATTTCTAGGAGCTGCCCAGGCCTGCAGTTATTTGCGAATGGCGGGCTTTCCAGACCTTCATAGATCGGATTTGACGCAGCCATGATCATGATGTGGAGATTGTTGTGGAAGCCCACCAGCGCAGCGACAATTTCCCTGCCGTCTGTATTGAAACGGTATGCGAACTGATCGGTTACATGCTTCTGGCCTGCCGTGAGGGTCGCGCCTATTGGCATTATTTCGAGCATCGCATCGGCGGTCTGCTGGGCCAGTCCGGCGTTGAAAAAGACTATCGTTTCGATCCGCCCCCCGAGTGGTAAGGC
Organism: Caulobacteraceae bacterium; assembly: GCA_965283765.1. GTDB lineage: Bacteria > Pseudomonadota > Alphaproteobacteria > Caulobacterales > Caulobacteraceae > Caulobacter. The sequence goes on along the minus strand of CBDIPU010000003.1, from coordinate 225,680 downwards.
GACCCCGACGTGCTCGCGATAAAGAGCCATTGCGAGTTTGGCGGCGAACACATTCATGTAGGCGGTAAGTAGCGGGCCGTTCCCCCGCGCCTGGATTTTTGGGACAGCTATTCCGCCAGGGGTGTTGACGTAAATCCGCTGGACCTTCCGGTCGTCGAACATCTCCTCCAAAACGCCAGGCGCGCGTTGATCGACGCCACTGCGGAGCCGTCTGTTCTCGGCCAACTCCCAACCGGTCTCGCTGGTGTGTCGCCCAATACGAGCCATGAAAGCTGCGACTACATCAGCGCCACGAGTCCCGTTGTTGCAGGCTTCGCAGGTCGCATACTCCATGCCCTTCAGGCGCTGCCGGTCTCGGAACATCGAGATAGGAGGCATGTGTTCAAGGGTGATCCTGGAGGTATCGTGCGTGTTCTCGCAGTAGATGCAACGCGGCTCTGTCGCGAGAAGCCCTTTGAGCTTCCGGTGTTTGCGTGGGCTTCCGTCCTTATGGGCTTTCAAGACCCACCGCCCGACGATGCGCTGTAGTCGGTGAGTTGCAACTCATCGCCGAAAATGTCGCTCAGGCTGGCTTCGCACTGGATCATCAACGTGTGCGCGGCTGCCCCGCCACTGATCTCGATCGTGCCGTCCTGCCGGACGCGAACGTCGAATGCCTTCGCCTCTATCGTACTCATGGTTCAAGTCTGAGGCGGGACCGGCAAGTCTGCAATCCATCTGTGGACGCCCCCTTCAGCGCAAGACGGATTTTGAAGCTCTGACGCTCGATCGGATGCTGCCATCTGTCCGGCCTGTTGTGCGCCCTTGAGCGCTGGCCTGTATGGAAGTTCGCGGATCAGGTCCAAATCACCCATAGCGTGCTCAAGAGGCACGGTGGAAAGCCCTGGTTTTCCCAATCCCGTCTCACCGACTGTGCGCCATACCCTCCGTCGTCCGACTACGCTTCGACGCCTCTGGAGCCGGCGGCCGTTAGGCCGCCAGCACCGGAGCCCTGTAAACGCCGCCCCTGGCCAGCAGCGCCCAAATGATCCTCGCGGTCTTGTTCGCCAGCGCCACGGCCACCAGCATCCGCGGCTTGCGGGCCAGCATCTGGGCCAGCCACGATCCGGGCGGCGCGCCGCGGATCAAGGCCTGCTTGATCACGGCGCTGGCGCCGATCACCAGCAGTCGTCGCAACGTTCGCTCGCCGGCCTTGGTGATCTGGCCCAGCTTCTGTTTGCCGCCACTTGATCGCTGGACAGGCGTCAGGCCCAGCCAAGCCGAGAAGTCCCGCCCGCAACGGAAGGCCTCTGCTCCCGGCGCCAGGGCGACCATCGCCGAGGCCGTGACAGGTCCAATGCCTGGGATTGTCATCAGCCGCCGAGCAACGGGATCCTCCTTGGCGCGACGGGCGATCTCGGCATCCAGGCTGGCGATCTCTGTCTGCAGCGAGGCCAGAATCCGCACCATGACCTGCAGGCTCACGCGGGCGGCCAGCGGCAGTCGGCTCTCGGGATCCTCGATCTCGGCGACCAGGCGCTCGACGTACATCACGCCCTTTGGGGCGACATAGCCGAACTCGGCCAAGTGGCCGCGCAGGCCGTTCATGATCTGCGTGCGCTGGCGCACCAGCAGATCCCGGGCGCGGAACACCACGCCGCTGGCCTGCTGCTCGCGGCTCTTCACGGGCACGAAGCGCATCGTCGGCCGCTGGGCCGCCTCGCAGATGGCCTCCGCATCGGCCTCGTCGTTCTTCTGCCGCTTCACGAACGGCTTCACGTAGGCCGGCGGGATCAATTTGACCGTATGGCCGAGCGCCGCCAGCTCACGGCCCCAGTGATGGGCTCCGGCGCAGGCCTCCATGGCGACCACGCAGCGCGGCTGTCCGGCGAAGAACGCCAGCAGCCGACCCCGCCCAAGCTTCTTGCGGAACATAACCGTGCCTGCTGCATCGGCTCCGTGGGCCTGGAACACTGACTTGGCGATATCCAGCCCGATGATGGTAAGCTCGCCCATGGGCGCCTCCCTCGAGTGAAGTTCAACACTCCTCACTCTGGCACGTAGATGCCGTCGGGGGGCGTCCACCCCATCACCCATCACTGACTCTCGAAACGTCGGCTTAGCCGTCCCCCGCCTTAGGCCGCTCTCGCCGCCGCGCCGGGCGCCGGTCGGTATTTCTCGGCGTCGCTGGTGAATTCGGCGTGGCCGTATCGCGCCAGCTGGCGCTTCAGCTTGCCGACCAGCCGGGCGTCCGCCAGCTCGCTCACGCCCGGGACGTTGCGCGCCAGGCGGTAGGCCAGCAGCTGGCTGGTCACCAGCAGCGCCACGACGCCGAACATCATGAAGTCGCGGGGATCGATCTCGACGCCCATGCGCCTCGCGGCCGCGACGTCGCCGTTCATGAAGTTGCGCAGGAAGAACACCTTGGAGAAGCGGCGCTCGACCTTGTCGAACAGGCGGTTCTCCGGGCGCTCGTCCGGCGGCAGGTAGGCGTTCAGCGTGGCCCGGACCAGCTCGCCGCAGGTGGCGTCGTCGAAGCCGGCGCGCAGGGTGCCGCTGCGGGCGTTCATGGTGTCGACCACGCCCTGCGGGGTGTCGGCCAGCAGGTCCTCGGGCAGGCCCAGCAGGAAGCAGCGGTAGCGGGCCAGCTCGACCCGCGCGCGCTCGTCTGCGGTGAAGGTCTTCCGGCCCTGGGCGACGATCTTGTAGCTCATCAGGAAGATCGGGATCAGGCCGGCGGGCATCTGGTCGACCTGCGGGATCGGGATGCCATACACGCCGACGTCCCAGCGGTCCGAGCGCTTGAGGGCGTTGAACCGCACCATGGAGTGCATCAGCCGCACCATGGCGGCGGCCTTGAAGCCGGCCCCGTGGCGCTCCAGCGAGCCGGGCAGCAGGGTGGTGGTGAAGAAGGTCGCCGTCTCGTTGACCCGGCGGGCGGCCGTGTCGTTCGACAGGGTCCCGGTCAGGGCCATCGGCAGGGCGGCGTATTTGTTCATGAAGGTGGCGATGAACGCGCCCCGGATCGCGAACGGCCCCAGATTGGCGGCGGCGTTGCGGTCCAGCCGCTGGCCCTCGCGCACCAGGTCCATATCGACCCAGGCCGGGGTGGCCTCCATGTCGGCGATGAAGGCGGCCAGTTCCGGCGGCGCGTCCTCCACGGCGGCAATCCCGGCGTCGCAGGCCTGGGTCAGCATCTGGATCAGCGGCCGGAAGCCGTACTTGGGCATCAGGGCGGCATAGGCGTCGGCCACCACGTCGCCCAGCAGGGTGTAGGCCTTTATCAGGGCGACCTTGTCCGGATCGAGTTTACGCAGGCGAGGCGCGACGCTGGCTTTCGGATCGTCGGTGAAGCGCTCCGGCGTGGCGTCGAAATCGACCTCGCCATAGAGCGCGGGCAGGGCGGTCTTCTGGGACGCGACCTTGGCGCGGACCTTTTCGAGGGCGGCGTTCATGGGAGCTCCTGGCGTAGCGGAACCGAGACGGATCCAACTGTTCGGCGCTAGGTTAGGCCCACAGAACCCAGACGCTACTCGCCTTGCCCGCATCTCGGAGGCCAAGCCACAAGTGACTGAAAAGACGAGGCGAACGCCGCGCCAGTCGCGCTCCGAGGCGACGGTGGACGCGATTCTGGAAGCGGCCTTTCAACTTCTCGAGGCCGATGGCGTCGAAGCCCTGACCACCAACCACATCGCCGAGCGGGCCGGGGTCAGCGTCGGCACGCTCTACCAGTACTTCGCCGGCAAGCAGGCGATTCTGGCGGCCCTGGCTCAGCGGCGGGCCGCCGCCGCCCGCGACCGCATCGCCGAGATCGTCATCGCGGGACCTGAACTGGGCGCGGTGCGCCTGATCGTCCGCACCCTGGCCACGGCCTTCGAGGGCTTGCCCGCCACCCGCCGCGCGCTGCTGGACGCCCTGACCCTGGCGGGCGGCGACGACGTGGTCATGCGTCACCACCTGACGTTCTTCGACACGATCGCCGGCAAGACCGCCTTCGGCTTTCCGTTGTCGCCCGAGGCTGGCTTCGTCCTGACCCACGCGGTGGTCGGATTGCTGCGGGCGGCGACCGCCGAGACCGAGCTGGCGCTGGACCCGGTGCGGCTGGAGGACGAGCTGGTGCGGCTGATGGAGGCCTATATCGGGGCCCTGGTCATGGCCCCTCGTGGCGACGGCGGCTCGCCCCGGTAGAACGTGGCGTCGACTCGCCGACGGAACCGTGTCCGCAAGGTCACGTTGTTTCCGGCAAGGGAGGGGCCCCTTTCGACGGAGAGTGACCATGACCAACAAGATCGCCCTGCTCGCCGCCGCCGCGTCCCTGACGTTCGCCGGCGCGGCTTTTGCCCAGAGCACGACCACCACCACGACCCCGGCCGCGCCGACCACCGGGGCCATGCCGCCGGCCTCGACCACCATGCCGGCGCCCACTCAGTCCATGACCACGACGACGCCGACCCAGAGCACGACCACCACGACCACGCCGTCGGCCTCGACGACGACTCAGACCACCACCCCGTCCGCCGACGCCGCGGGCGCGCCGACCTCGGCCAGCGTCGCCAGCTTCAAGGTCGGTTCGGCCGTGAAGGACGTCGGCGGCGTCTCGGTCGGCCAGATCACCGGCACCAGCACCGGCGCCGACGGCTCGACCAACGTCATCGTCACCAATGGCGGCGTGAAGTTCGCCCTGCCGGCCAACAGCCTGAGCGCGGCCGCCGACGGCAGTGTATCGACCACGGCCACCAAGGCTCAGATCGACGCCACGGTCGCGGGCGCCAAGCCGCAGTAAGCGACCCGTATCCGCACGGATGCGACAGCGAGCCCGCTCGGCATTGCCGAGCGGGCTCGTCACTGATAGCGATGACCATCAAGAGGGGCGGTCATCGCCGACTTGGGGTTCAGTATGCCTCCGGCCAATAAGACTAAGCGTGGGTCCAACTCACTGCTGTGGGACTTGCTCACGTTCGATCGCCTGGTCACCGGGCCGGTGATTCACTTCATCTATTGGGCTGGCCTCGGGGTCGTGGCGCTGTTCGGCTTTTCGGTCGTCGGCGCCGCCGTGGGCCTGGCGCTGAAGGAGCCGGGCGTCGGCTCGCTGCTGCTGGCCTTCCCGGTGCTGATCGCCGGCCTGCTGGTCGCGGGCGCGCTGGTTCTGCTTTGGCGCGCCTTCTGCGAGTTCTACGTCGCCATCTTCCGGATCAGCGAGGACCTGCGGGCCCTGCGCCAGACCAGCGACGCCGATCACGCCGCCATCCGGGCTCGCCAGGCGGCGCAGCCGCCGCGTTCTCAGGTTTAAGGTCAAGCGGCTCAGCCGCCGCGTACTCAGGTTTAAGGCCGCTACTTCGCGACGGTCTTCAGCTGATCGCGCAGCGCGCTCATCGTCTCCAGCGGCATGTCGAGCGCGCAGAACAGCTTCTCGGGGATAGAGACGGCCTGATCGCGCAGGGCGCGGCCCTTATCGGTCAGCGCCACGATGACCCGCCGCTCGTCCTCCGGATCCCGGGTTCGCTGGACGAGACCGCCGGCTTCCAGACGCTTGAGCAGCGGGGTCAGGGTGCTGGAATCCAGGTCCAGGGCGTCGCCCAGGGCCCCGACGGTCCGGGGACTGGCCTCCCACAGCACCAGCAGGGCCAGATACTGCGGATAGGTCAGCCCCAGGGCGTCCAGCATGGGCCGGTAGAGCCGCGTCATCCGGTTGGCCGCGCCGTAGAGGGCGAAGCACAGCTGGTTGTCGAGGCGCAGGACCTCGATCGGAGCATCGGACGGCGCGGACTTCTTCTGGGTCATGACATTACGGCTTAGGCGGCCTTCACGGTGATGGCCACGTCGACATTGCCACGGGTGGCGTTCGAATAGGGGCAGACTTGGTGGGCTGTCGCAACCAGCGCCTCGGCGTCGGCCTGGCTCAGGCCCTGGGTTTCGACCTCCAGCGCGACTTCCAGCTTGAAGCCGACCTCTTGCGTGGCGAGCCCGACCTGGCCGGTCACGGTCGAGCCGGTCAGAGCGATCTTCTGGGTGCGAGCGACGTGGGCCATGGCGCTCTGGAAGCAGGCGGCGTAGCCGGCGGCGAACAGCTGCTCGGGATTGGTGCCGGTCTCCTTGCCGCCCAGGGCCTTGGGCATCGACAGCTGGACGTCCAGCAGGCCGTCTTCGCTGCGGGCGTGGCCGTCACGGCCGCCGACGACGGTGGCGCGGGTGGTGTAGAGGGTGGTCATGGGAGCCTCCTTGGCTTGAAGTGATGTGAGCGATTTAATCGCGTACGATATAATTGCAAGGGCTGGGCGGTGAAAAAGATCGCGTGCGATTTAATCGGGCTTGCGTAACCCCCTCAGTCGGCTGAGTTTATCCTCGGGCCGGCGAAGCCGGACCCGTGGGCCGACAGCTCCCCCATAAAGGGGAAGCAGGATCCGAGGTTCTCCTCCCCCTTTATGGGAGAGGTGGCCCGAAGGGCCGGAGGGGGCTGCGCGGGCCTAAGCCGCCCAGGCCGCCGCGAAGCGCCTGAGCAGCGAGCGCGCCGGGCTCTCGACGCTGGCTTCGGCGGCTTCCAGGCGCAGAAACAGGTCCCCGGCCTTGTGCGCCGCGCGGGCGGGAAGGCCCTGGCCGGGCAGGCGGACCAGGCCGCGGGCGGCGGCCTTGGTCGAGATCCAGGCCGGGCGCGGGCCCAGCGGGGTGTCGGCGTCGACGCGGCCGCCTTCGGCCAGCACGCGCGGATCGACCTTGCCGGTCAGCCAGATGTCGTCGCCACGCACCAGGGCGCCGTCCTGAGCCCGCAGGCGGACCTCGAACAGCACGCCCTCGACCCGGACCTTGTCGCCTTCGCGCAGGCCGGCGGGCAGCTTCAGCCTCAGGCGGCGGCCGTCGATGGCCAGCTCCTCGGCGCCGCCGGCGACGGCCGTGGCGATGTCGATCTCGAGAAAGACGCGGTCGGCGATCGGGACGGCCTGCACCGTCGGCGGGAAGTTGTGCTGAACGACCGGCGTGTCCTGCAGCAGGCGGTAGGCGGCCAGCACATCGCGGAACAGGGCCGCATCGCCGGTCGGACGGTCGGGGTGGGCTCGCTTGGCGGCCTCGCGATAGGCCATGCGCAGCTCGCGCTCGTCGGCGGTGGACGCAACACCCAGGAGGGCGCGAGCAGCCGAAAGCGTCAGGGCGGGCGTACGGGTCGTCATGGTTCGACCGTGGCGCCGGATGGTCAACGGCGGGTTAAGTTAAGACTTTAGAGGCCAGGTCCCCAAAGGGTTCGCCCTGATGTGGCTCTCGACCGCGCCAGGCTCTATATCGAAGGGCATGAGCGCTGACCCGACCCTGATCCCCGCCTCGCCCAGCGAGGACGAGTATGTCCGTCAAGTCACCGAGGCGGTCCCGCCGGCCCTGCTATCGGAGGAGGATCCCTTCGCCCTGTTCGCCGAGTGGCTGGAGGAGGCGGGCAAGAAGGAGCTCAACGACCCCAACGCCATGACCGTCTCGACCGTCGACGCCGACGGCATGCCGAACTCGCGCATGGTGCTGCTGAAGGGCGTCGATCCGCGCGGCTTCGTCTTCTACACCAACACCCAGAGCGCCAAGGGGCGCGAGCTGAACGGCCAGCCCAAGGCCGCCTTGCTGTTTCACTGGAAGTCCTTGCGCCGCCAGGTGCGGATCCGCGGCGTGGTCGAGCCGGTCAGCGACGCCGAGGCCGACGCCTATTTCGCCAGCCGCGCCCGTCCCAGCCAGCTGGGCGCCTGGGCCAGCGACCAGTCGCGTCCGCTGCCCGACCGCCTGGCCCTGGAAAAGCGGGTCGCCGAGATGGGCCTGAAGTTCGGCCTCTCCAAGGTTCCGCGCCCGCCGCACTGGTCGGGCTACCGCATCATCCCGGTCACCATCGAGTTCTGGCGCGACCGGCCGTTCCGCCTGCATGAACGGCTGGTGTTCGACCGCGCGGACGGGGGCTGGACCACGAAGCGGCTGTTTCCCTAGGCCCGCGCCCGTTCCCGGTCACCTTACCCCATAGCGCGCCAGGAACGTCTCGACCGCGTCCTCGGCGATGTCCTTGATCGGACGGCGGGGCAGGACGTCGTCGCCGGCCGTGATGCCCAGGACCAGGGTGACGTGGTCGAGCAGGCCCAGCAGCTGGCCGGCGGCCCAGGAGGCCTTCTCGACCCTGATCTCGCCGGTCCTGGCCAGGTCGTTGATCACCGAGATCGCCGCGCCGCCCAGTTCGTCGCGGGCGCTTTGCAGGAAATATTCGGCGACATCCTCGAAGCGGCGGCGCTCGGCCGTGACCATCCGGAACATGGCCCGGGTGTCGGCCCGCGACAGGAAGGTCGCGTAGGCGACGGCCAGGGCGGCCAGACGCGTACGGGCGTCGCCCTTCACCCGAACGGCTTCGCGCACCGGCGCGCCGACGCTGCTGACCGTCTCCAGCACGATCGCCTTGAACAGGTCGGCTTTGCTGGGGAAATAGGCATAGAGCGTGGCGGTCGAGACCCCGGCGGCGCGGGCGACCACCTCCATGCCGGTGTCGGCATAGCCTTCCTTCAGGAATAGGGATCGGGCCGAGGCGAGGATTTCCTCGCGCTTGTGTCCAGACCGCTTCAGACCCGCACCGACAAGCATGTGACACTCGCACTCAATGGCTTCCATGCAATCTAACCGCGAAACTCAAGACTCGGCAAGGCTTGCGCGAGAGGACGCGGGCGCACGTTTCGGCTATGCAGCCCCGGCGCCGATCTTCGGGCGCGACGAGATGGGACGCTGGGCGTGATCAAGGACGCGGAAGCCGCGCGCGAGCAGGAAGTCGCCGCTTGGTTTGGCGAGCGGGCGGAAAGCACGATCGAGACCTCGTGCGCCCGGGTGTTCCTGATCGACGGTTCGGCCTTCAAGGTGAAGCGCCCGGTCGATTTCGGCTTTCTGGATTACTCGACCCTGGAGTTGCGGCGCTGGGCGCTGGAGCGCGAACTGACCTTCAACCGCGCGGCCGCGCCGGACATCTATCGCGAGGTCCGCCAACTGAACCGCACCGCCGACGGCGGCCTGGAGATCGACGGCGAGGGCGAGATCGTCGAGCACCTGCTGGAGATGCGCCGCTTCGACCAGAACGGCGTGCTGGCCACCCAGCCCTGGGCGATCGACGATGCGCTGGAGGATTCGCTGGGCCGCACGGTGGCCCGTTTCCACGCCGGCGCGTCGCTGCGTCCGCAAGGCGGCGGCGTCTCGGCCCTGGGCTACACGATCCGCTCGAACGCCAACCTGCTGCGCGGCCTGTCCGCGCGCCTGGGCAAGCAGGCGGTCGAGCGCCTGGTTCACGAGACCGACATCGCGCTTGAGCGCCTGGGTCCCCTGCTGGACGGTCGCGCCAAGGACGGCTTCGCCCGCCACTGCCACGGCGACTTGCACCTCGGAAATATCCTGATCGAGAACGGCCAGCCGATCCTGTTCGACTGCATCGAGTTCAACGACACCCTGTCGGACATCGACGTGCAGTACGATCTGGCCTTCCTGCTGATGGACCTGGATTTCCGCCGTCGCCGCGACGCCGCCGGCCGGGTGCTGAACGCCTATCTGGACGAGGCCGCCCGCACGTTCGGCGAGGGGCTGTGGACGGGCCTGGCCGCCCTGCCGCTGATGCTGAGCGTCCGCGCCGCCGTGCGCACCCACGTCTGGGCCTATACCGGCGATGACGAGGCCGCCCGGGCCTATCTCAACACCGCTCTGGAGCATCTGGCCCCCAAGCCGGTCAGCCTGGTGGCGGCCGGCGGCCTGTCGGGTTCGGGCAAGTCGACCTTCTCGCGCGTCTGCGCCCCGGGCCTGGGTTCAGCGCCCGGCGCGGTCGTTTTGCGCACCGACGAGATCCGCAAGCGCCTGTGGGGCGCGCCGTCCCTCCAGCGCCTGCCGCGCGAGGCCTATACGCCGGAGATGAGCGCCAAGGTCTACGACCAATTGTTCCATGACGCCGAGCTGTGCCTGAAGGCCGGACGCTCGGTGGTGCTGGACGCGGTGTTCCTCAAGCCCGAGGAGCGGGCCCGCGCCGAGGCCCTGGCCAAGCGCAGCGACGTCGGCTTCCTGGGCGTCTGGCTGGAGGCGCCGCCCGAGGTGCTGCGCGCGCGGGTGGCGGCCCGGGTCAACGACGCGTCGGACGCCGACGTGGCGGTGCTGGAGAACCAGCTGACCCGCGAGACCGGCGAGATCGCCTGGCGCAAGGTCGATACGGTCAATGCGTTCGAGGACGAGGCCCGGGCGCTGGCGGAGACCATGGGCTAAGGCTCACGCGGCCTGCCGACCTTCGTCCGGCGGCTGCGGGTTCACCGCCCGGATGATCGCGGTGATCAGGTCCATCGGCTTGACCGGCTTGCCCAGATGGTCGTCGAAGCCCATGCCGAGGAACCGCTCGCGATCGCCGGCCATGGCCGAGGCGGTCAGGGCGATGACGGGCAGGGCGGGATCGCCGGCCCGGCCCTGGCGGATCGCCTCCAGCGCGGTGATGCCGTCCATCACCGGCATGTTGATGTCCATCAGCACGCAGTCGTATTGGCCCGAGGCCATGGCCTTCAGCGCCTCCTCGCCGTTCTCGACGATGGTCAGGGCCACGCCGGTCGGCTCCAGCATGGTGCGCACGACCAGTTGGTTGACGGCGTTGTCCTCGGCCATCAGCACGCGGATCTGGTCGAGGGTCTCGTCGTCCCTGGTTTCGAGCTCCGGCGCCGGTTCGGCCGCTTCGGATTCCTCGGCGCGGATGCTGAGGACGAAACAGGCGCCGACCGGGGTCGGGCGCAGTTCCAGGTCGCCGCCCAGCTGGCGGGCCAGGGCGCGCGAGATGGTCAGGCCCAGGCCCGCGCCGCCGTGGCTGCGCGAGATGGTCTCGTCGGCCTGGGTGAAGCTGTCGAACACCCGGTCGGCCGCCGCCGCCGGCACGCCGGGGCCGGTGTCGCTGACCGCGAAGCGCAGCATCCACGCGTCGCCCGCGCGCTCGGCCTCGACGCTGACCCGGACGTGGCCGTGGGTCGTGAACTTGACGGCGTTGGAAACCAGGTTGGTCAGGATCTGTCGGATGCGCAGCGGATCAGCGACGATCCAGGCTGGCGTGCCGGCGCCGAAATCGGCGAACAGCGACAGGTTCTTGAACACCGCCGCGTCGCGCCAGGCGTCGACCACGTCGGCGACCATGGCGCGTGGATCGACCGCCTCGGGAGCCAGCTCGATGCGGCCGGCCTCGATCCGCGACATGTCCAGCACGTCGTTGAGCAGTTGCATCAGGCTGTCGCCCGACTTGAGCATCAGGGCGACCTGTTCACGCTGGGCCGGGTTCAGGGGCGAGCGCTGCAGGGCATGGGCCATGCCCAAGAGGCCGTTCATCGGCGTGCGTAGCTCGTGGCTGGTGACGGCGATGAAAGTCGACTTGGCGCGAGCGGCCTCCAGGGCGCGCTCGCGTTCCTCGCGCAGGCCCCGGGTCAGCGCGTCCATGCGGCGGGCGGCGGCGCGATTGCGCAGGGCGACGTTGATCGTGACCGCGATCAGCAGCGCCAGCGACCAGCGCATCGACTGGGTGCTCATGTCGGCGCCGGGCATGAAGAAGAACGGGAAGATGATCAGGCTGGCCACGGGGAGCAGTCCGCTGATGATCAGCAGGGCCAGCGGCTGGTGACGATACTGCTGGGCGAAGACCAGCTGGCCGCACCAGATGGCGACGGCGGCGATCTTCAGCTTGTCGGAGCCCTGCAGCCAGAGCAGGCTGGCCAGCGCGGCCCAACTGGCGTTGACCGGGATCGCGGCCAGGATGAAGACGGCGCGGTCGCCGCGCGACACCGGACGGCCTCGGCCGAAGTTGCGGGTCGCCAGGGTCGCCAGGCCTTCGGCGAGCAGGAAGCCGACCAGCCACGCGAAGGCGGTGGCCACGCCCAGACCCAGGCTGACGGCCACGGCGGCCAGACAGCCGGAGATGAGACGCGAGACGCCGAGCCGCCGAATGTCGGCGCCCACTTCGTCCAGTCTTTCATCCGCCAGAGTGTCGGCCAGCCAGCCCACGCCGCGTCCCCCGCCCACGAACCGCGTTCGCCTAGGGGGAATTATCCGCCCACGGCAACGAAAGTCTTTAAACGCGCCCTGCGGCCGATTGGCGCGGCGTGCGAGCGCTGTCTTTTCTCCCGAAGGGCGCGGCGCGTTGCGTGTTGCGCCGCACAACGATAGCCTTGCGTGAACAATGATAAGCGGCCGGGAGCGTAGCGTTCAGATGCAGGGATTGATGCAGCACGGGGCCCTGACCCTGGACAAGATTATCGATCACGCCGCCAAGTGGCACGGCGGGCGTGAAGTGGTCAGCCGCTCGGTCGAGGGGCCGATCGTGCGCACGACCTATCGCGAGATTCGCGACCGCGCCAAGCGGGTGTCGAACGCGCTGCTGGCCCTGGGGGTCAAGCCCGGCGACCGCGTCGGCACCCTGGCCTGGAACACCGGCCGCCACATGGAAGCCTGGTATGGCATCATGGGCATCGGGGCGGTCTGCCACACCCTGAACCCGCGCCTGTTCCCCGAGCAGATCGCCTGGATCGCCGACCACGCCGGCGACCGGCTGATCTTCACCGACCTGACCTTCCTGCCGATCATCGCCGCGATCCTGCCGCGCCTGCCGCATGTCGAGCACGTGGTGGTGTTCACCGATCGCGGCCACATGCCGGCCGACTTCCCGCTGGCCGGCGAGGCGCCCCATTTCAAGGGCCTGATCGCGTACGAAGACCTGATGGAGCAGCACGGCGCCGAATGCGCCTGGGGCGGCTTCGACGAGGGTACGGCGGCGGGGCTCTGCTACACCTCGGGCACGACGGGCGACCCCAAGGGGGTGATGTACTCTCACCGTTCGAACTTCCTGCACACCTTCATCACCATGCAGCCCGATGTGATGGGCGTGTCGCAGCGCGATGTGATCCTGCCGGTGGTGCCGATGTTCCACGCCAACGCCTGGGGCGTGGCGTTCTCGGGCCCCGGCGCCGGGGCCAAGATCGTGATGCCGGGCGCCAAGATGGACGGCGCCTCGATCTTCGAGCTCCTGGACACCGAGGGCGTGACCTTCTCGGCCGCCGTGCCGACGGTCTGGCAGATGCTGCTGCAGCACCTGGAGGCCACCGGCGCCAAGCTGCCGGTGCTGAAGAAGGTGGTGATCGGCGGGGCGGCCTGTCCAGAGACCATCATCCGCGCCTTCCAGGAGACTTACGACGTCGAGGTCGTCCACGCCTGGGGCATGACCGAGACCTCGCCGGTCGGGACCCTGTCGGTGATGACCGACGAACTGGAAAAGCTGCCCTACGACCAGCAGATGCCCTACCGCCTGAAGCAGGGCCGGCCGCCGCTGGGCGTGGAACTGTGCCTGACCGACGACGACGGCAAGATCCTGCCGCACGACGGCAAGGCCTTCGGCCACCTGAAGATCCGCGGCCCGATCATCGCCGCGGAATACTTCCGGGGCGCCGGCGGCAAGATCCTGGACGAGGACGGCTTCTTCGACACCGGCGACATCGCCACGATCGACGAGCACGGCTTCATGCAGATCACCGATCGCGCCAAGGACGTCGTGAAGTCCGGCGGCGAGTGGATCAGCACGATCGAGATCGAGAACATCGCCGTGGGCCACCCCAAGGCCGCCCTGGCCGCGGTGGTCGGCATGCCGCATTCCAAGTGGGACGAGCGGCCGGTGCTGCTGGTCAAGCTGAAGCCGGGAGAGACGGCGACCAAGGCGGAGTTCATCGACTACCTCCAAGGCAAGATCGCCAAGTGGTGGATGCCGGACGACGTGCTGTTCGTCGACGACATCCCGCTGGGCGCGACCGGCAAGATCGACAAGAAGGTGATCCGCAAGCGTCTGCAGGACGAAGGCTACGCGCTGCCGGAGACCCCAGTGCAGCCGTCGCCCGCGCCGCCTCCGCCCCCGCCTGAACCGGAGCCCGCGCCGACCCCGACCCCGACCCTGGCCGCCGCCGATGGCGGCCACGCCGCGGTGATCTATGCGCCCGAGCCCGTGGAGGAGGTCGAGGCCGAAGCGGCGCTGCGCGCGCCCGAGCCGGAGCCCGAGGTCGTCGCCGACCCGACGCCGGAGCCGGAAGTCCAGCAGGTCTCGGCGACTGACGCGATCATCGCCGAGGCCGCCGCCATCGCCGCCGTCGCCCTGGTCGAAAAGCCCGCCGAGCCGGCGCCCGCGGCCATCGCCGACATCGTGACGCAGGAGCCCGAGCCGGGCGGGGTCGGGATCGCGCCGGAACCGCCTCTGCGCCTGCGGGATCCGGATCAGGCGGAGGCGCCCACGCCCGTCCTCGCCGACGCCGGCGAGGCCCTGCCGTTCGCCATGCCGATCACGCCGGGCAAGCGCGGCAAGGGCAAGAAGAAGACCGACAACGTCGCGACCACGGACAAGGCTTCGGGCAAGCCGCCCCGCTGGGCGTCGCTGTATCTGGACCTGGCCCTGCTGATCGCCCTGGCCCCCGCCATCCTGGCCGCCGGCGGCGCCCTGGGCGTCAAGCTGGGCATGATTCCCCTGCCGCTGGGCTATACGTCCATGACCCTGGACTGGGCGCCGCGCATGGCCTTCATCAGTGTCGCCACCGGTCTGATCGGCCTGGTCATCGCGCTGAGCGCCGGCTTCGCGCGCCTGTGGAAGGGCGCGGTGCTGGCCCTGGTGATCACGGCGGCCACCTTCGGGGTGATGTTCGCCGCCAAGGCGCTGGGCGGCCAGTCGCCGCCGATCCATGACGTGGCCACCGACTGGAAGACGCCGCTGGGCTTCTCGGACGCCGCCATGGCCGCCCGGGGCGGCTCGGCGGAGATCGTCGTCGATGATCCCAGCCTGCCGGTGGGTTCGGCCGCCTATGCCGGTCGCCGCCTGGCCGAGATCAACGCCGAGACCTGCCCGGCGGCCCGACCGCTGGTCAGCGAGCGCGCGCCGGGCGACGTCTATGAGTTGGTCAAGGCCGCCGTCCTGGCCTCCGGCATGACCCTGGTCACCGACGATCCGATGGATGGCCGCCTGGAGGCCACGGGCAGCAGCTTCTGGTACGGCCTGACCGACGATCTGGTGGTGCGGGTGCGTCCGGACGCCAGGGGCTCGCGCCTCGACATGCGCTCGATCGGCCGTGACGCGGGGCCGGACCAAGGTCGCAACTGCGCGCGGATCGGCGCGCTGACGGCGGCGGTGCGGGGCGGCTGAAAAAATCCCGATCTCCCCGGCCTTCGCCGGGAAGATCGGATTTTCTAGTATCCTTCAAGTCAGGCGATATTCCGCGTCCAGCTCCGGCTCGCCCGGCGTTGTCACCCGCCCCTCGCGGACCAGCTGGATCATGTGCGCGAAAACCGAGTGGGCCGCCGCCGGGTGCAGCCTGGGGTCCACGGTCGCGTACAGGCTGGGCACCATCGCCTTGATGGTCGTGAAGCCCGCGCCCAGGGCCTCAAGGATCTGGGCCTCGCGGGCGCGGCGGTGGGCGACATAGGCGTCGATGAACGGGCCGACCTCGCGGACCGGCGCGCCGTGGGTGGGCCACAGGATCTCGAAGCCGCGCGATCTCACCTTTTCCAGGCTGGCGAAGTAGTCGCCCATGTCGCCGTCGGGCGGGGTGATCACCGTGGTCGACCAGCCCATGATGTGATCGCCGCTGAACAGGGCGTTCTCTTCCTTCAGGGCGAAGCAGACGTGGTTGGACGTGTGGCCCGGCGTCATGATGGCCTCCAGCGTCCAGCCAGGGCCCGAAAGCAGGTCGCCGTCGGCCAGGGCGACGTCGGGCCTGAACCGGCCGTCGGCGCCTTCCTCGAGTCCGGGGACGCCGCCTCGCCGTGGTCGGCGGGGGCGGGCAGGCCGTAGACCTTCGCGCCGAACGCCCGGGCCAGAGGATGGGCGAGGGGAGAGTGGTCCAGATGGTGATGGGTGACCAGCACATGGGTCACCCGCTCGTCCGCCAGAGCGGCCCTGAGGGCGTCGAAGTGCTCTGCCAGGTCCGGGCCGGGGTCGATCACCGCCACCTCGCCCCGTCCGACGATGTAGACGCCGGTGCCGGTATAGGTGAACGGCCCGGGATTGCGGGCGATCACCCGCCGGATCAGCGGCGAGACCGGGTCGCAGCGGCCGTATTCGAAGTCCAGCTCGCGGACGAAGGGGATCATCGGTTCGCTCCTGGGACACGGCGGCGGCGCCGGTCTTGCGCTTTAAGCTTCCAGTAACCCTGGAGGGATCGGCCATGACGGCGGACGCGGCGATTTTTGTCTCAAAACGGCTCCAGCGCGTGGCCTTCGCCATCCTGTGTATCATCATGGCGCAGTTCGTTCTGGCCAGCTGCCACCCCGAACCGACGCCGATGGCGGCCCGCGAGTTCGGCCGCTTTCTAGTCAGGCTTAAGCGGGTAACACGCCCGACAGGTCATAGCCCGCTTCACGGCCCTGGTTGACCAGGGTCTCGCGGTCCTCGCCGTCCTGCGCCCGGCCGATCGACCAGGTGACGATCGAGCGCGTGCCGGAGCGGCAGAAGGCCAGAACCGGTCCGCCGGCGCCTTCCATCGCCGCGCGAACGGCGTCCACCTGTTCCTGGGTCGGGCCGCCCCGCACCGGCACGTGCAGATAGTTCATCCCCGCCGCCCGCGCCGCCGCCTCGATCGTCGCGCTTGACGGCTGGCTGGGGTCCTCGCCGTCGGGGCGGTTGTTGATCACCAGGACGAATCCCTGGGCCGCGGCGCGGGCCATGTCGGCCTCGGTCACCTGCGGGCTGACCGAAAGGGAGTCGGTGACGCGTCGAAATTCACTCATCGGTTCTTTGGGCTCATGTCGCGCGGCGTGCTCCGCCGCGTCGGCATCTTCATGGGCGACGGCGCCAGGCAATGGTCAGCGCTGCCGGTCAAGGTGCGCGCTGGGACGGCATTTGTGAAGAGAATGTGTCGCCCTTTACCCTGCTCTCAAAAGAGATTTGTGTCGAACCGCGTTATTCCGGGCATGATTTTCTGTCTGTCAATTATGGCCGGTAATTTTCTCGCTGGATTTTCTTCGAAACGATAACGGCTTGAACGGCGTTCCTCGAGGTCAGAATAACCTCGATAAAACAAAAGCCTGACGAAGATTTTGCGCGGGCTCCCGAGCCTTGGGTATCCCAGCCGAGCAACGGTCTCCGGAAAAGCGGCGGCCCTGTGGCGATTTTGCGACAGAGAGGCGTGATGTGAATTACAATTTTGCAATGACAATTGACCCTCGGCGGCGCGCGCCCCTAACGTCCGCACAACCGGAGAAATGTTTTCCGGGACACCAGTGATCTCGTGGCGCCGTTTGGCGGTTTTTCCGCTCCAGGTCGGACAAAGTTTCTCGAGGGGTTCTGTCCGACTTGCCGCCCGCGCCACGCTCAGAGGGGATTTGAAGAGCATGGAATTCAACAAAGGTAGCGCACGCGCGCGCCTCGCGAAGGGCGTGAGCCGCGCCGCGCTCGGCATGGCGCTGAGCGTCTGCGTCGCCGGGGTCGCCCTGGCCCAAGCGTCGTCGGGCGCCCTGCGCGTCACGGTGACCGGTCCGAACGGCCAGCCCCTCTCGGGCGCCACGGTCCTGGTCAAGTCGCCGGACAGCATCCAGGCGCGCACGGGCGTCACCGACGCCGAAGGTAAGGTCCGCGTCAGCGGCCTCGACCCGTCGACCAACTACACCGTCACCGTGACCTCGACCGGCTACAACGACTTCAGCACCGGCAACGTCGCTGTCGTTTCGGGCCAGGATCGCTCGGTCGGCTACGCGCTGGCCGCTCAAGGCAACACGATCGAGGAAGTGGTCATCACCGGCCGTTCGCTGGCCGCCGTCGACGTCACCTCGGCCACCGTCGGCACCACCTTGACGCTGCAGACGGTGGAATCGCTCCCCACCGGCCGTAGCTATCAGAGCTACCTGCAGCTGGTTCCGGGCGTGAAGCCCTCGACCGGCGGCAACCCGTCGTCGCGTTCGGGCAGCAACTATTCGGACGTCAACGGCGTCATCGGCAGTTCGTCGGACAACCTGTACTACCTCGACGGCGTCGACGTGACCGACCCGGTCACCGGCACCTTCGGCGGCAACTTCAACTCGGAAATCATCCAGGAACAGCAAGTGATCGTCGGCGGCGTGCCGGCTGAATACGCTGGTGGTTCGGGCCTGGTTTCGCGCGTCGTGACCAAGTCGGGTTCGAACGAGTGGCACGGCTCGCTGAACTACTACCTGCAGAACAAAGACCTGGTCGGCAAGGACAAGCACAGCACCTCGGGCGGCTTCAAGACCTATGACACGGCCTTCACCCTCGGTGGCCCGATCATCAAGGACAAGCTGTGGGTCTTCGGTTCGTATCAGAAGAAGCACCGCTCTGACGAAGTGCTCGACGTCGCGACCGGCGCCGACATCCGCACGGTGACGCGCGACGAGAAGTACGCCTTCTTCAAGGCCACCTGGCAGATCACCGACAACGACCGTCTGACCGGTACGTTCTTCAACGATCCGACCAAGCTCAGCGGCCAGCGTGACGCGACGATCCTCAACAACCGCGACTATAGCCGCAAGCAAGGCGGCGATAACTACAAGGTCGACTACACCCACACCTGGAACGACCTGCGCGTGAACGCCTATGCGTTCAAGCACAAGTCGGAACTGACCGACACCGCGGTCGACAGCACCATCCGCGACAACGTCACCTTCCGCACGACCGCCCAATCCACCCTCCAGCAGCGCTCGCTGGGTGGTCGCGGCATCAACTTCGAAGAGCACCGTGACCGCAAGGAATACGGCCTGAACTTCGAATACTTCCTCGACACCAAGCTGGGCACGCACACCTTCAAGGGTGGCTACATCAACACCGACAACACCTACTTCCAGACCGACTCGGTCCCGGGCGGCGTGACCTACGCTTCGATCGATAAGCAATATCTGGGCACCACCTACGGTCAGTACATCGGCACGGGCTGGACCGCTCGCGCGATCGCCTCGACGGACACCGCCGGCTTCATCCTGCCGGCCCTGAACGCCAGCGCCAGCGCCAAGGCCCTGCTGGACACCAACGGCAATGGTTCGATTTCCCAGACCGAACTGAGCGCCCTGCAGTTCAACGACACCACCGGTAACCCGTACGGCAACGTCAACGTCTATCGTGCGGTCCGCGCGGCCGATGCGCCGTACACCGTGTCGAGCAAGGGTGAGACCCTGTACCTCCAGGACACCTGGACGATCGATCGCCTGACCGTGAACGCCGGCTTGCGCGCTGAAAAGTGGCGTCACTTCGCCTCGGACGGCAGCCGGATCGCCAAGTTCGACTGGGATATCGCGCCGCGGGTCAGCACGACCTACGACGTGTTCGGCAACGGCCGCACCAAGGTCTTCGCCTATGTCGGCCGTTACTACGACCCGATCCGCAACGACATGAGCGATTTCGCTGGTGCGCTGACCGGTCCGGTGAACAACGAGCAGATCCGCGTGGGCAACGAGTGGATCACGTTCCGCACCCGCGGCCCGGGCGACGCGCAATTCGCGCCGAGCACCAAGACGCCGTACACGGACGAGTTCATGATCGGCGCCTCGACCACGATCGGTTCGAGCATCGGCTTCTCGGCGACGGTGACGCGCCGGATCAGCAAAGACATCATGGAAGACTATGATCTGGCGCTGTATTCGAATCCGAACGCGACGGCCGCCGATGGCACGCCGGTCGACCCGGATGATGGCGTCACGCCGGTGCAAGGCATCGCCTTCCCGGGATCGCCGCTCTACCTGCCGTACTCGTACTTCGGCTTCAGCTCGGCCCCGACCACGAACTACGTGATCGGCACCCTGGCCGGCGGCAAGCGTGAGTACACCGGCTACGAGTTCGTCCTGACCAAGTACAAGACCACTAACTGGTTCGGTCAGGTCTCGTACACCCACAACAAGGCGTACGGTAACTCGAACTCGGACGGCAACGCAGACTTCCAAGGCGACTGGCTCGCTCTGGATCCGCGCGCGCCGAACATCTGGGGTCGCCAGGCCGGCAACATCAAGCACCAGGTCAAGGCCTACGGTTCGTATGACTTCCCGTTCGGCCTGCAGGTCTCGAGCGTGTTCAACTGGAACAGCGGCTCGTACTACACGCCGGCCGACGTCGTCTCGAGCCGCTATCTGCCGCCGATGGGTGACATCCGCCCGGTGGGCGGCATCAACGACACCTACGTGCTGCCGGGCTTCGTGGGCGCTGGCAAGAACCCGTCCTACTACACCCTGGATGCGCGTCTGAAGTACGTCCAGAAGCTCCCGGTCGGTGAGGCCGAGTTCTTCCTCGACGTCTTCAACATCCTGGACAAGCAGTCGCCGACGGGCGTCGTCGCCAACCGCGCCAACAGCGGCCAGTACAAGTTCGAGGAAGCCAACGCCTGGAACACGTCGCGTCGCGCCTATCTGGGTGTGCGCTACTCCTTCTAGTCGACAGCTTCGGCTATCGATGGGGAACGCCGGTGCGAAAGCACCGGCGTTTTCTTTTGGCCGACGTTTTCTTTTGGAAGGTATCCGCCATGAGCCGCCGGCCGCGAGGTCGGCGGCTTTGGTGCGTCTGGGAGGGGGAGGGAGGCGGGGAGGCGGTCGTGGCTCCGACACTCAAATCTAACGTCACTCCCGCTCTTGCGACGGGGCCTCCTGCCGCCACGCGGGTGGGAGTGTGGCCGGCCTAGCCGCCAATCCGCTCCACATGCCAGCTGAACCGGGGAGGCCCGCCACAAGGGCGGGAATGACGGCGTTAGAGTGGGCGCACAGACAAAAAGCCCCGGCGCTGGCGGCGCCGGGCTTCATGCTTCGACCTATAGCGGACCGCTTACCGGATTGGCGTGTCCGCCAGCACCGACGCCCCGCCCGGCGCGGCCCGCAGGCGCGCCTTGGCCATCTCGTCCAGGATCGCCTGGGAGCGCGGATCGCCCAGCACCCAGGCGGCGGCCGCCAGGGTCTTGGCCGAGGTCTCGCTGACGCCCAGGAAGCGCTCGAAGGCCTCGAACGGCGACTTGCCGCCATCCATGCGCTTGAGGCGCACATCGTCCTTCAGCTTGGCC
Organism: Caulobacteraceae bacterium; assembly: GCA_965283765.1. Lineage (GTDB taxonomy): Bacteria > Pseudomonadota > Alphaproteobacteria > Caulobacterales > Caulobacteraceae > Caulobacter. Next base: position 204,702 of record CBDIPU010000003.1, on the reverse strand, counting down.
AGGGCCTTGGCCTTGTCGACCGCGTCGTAGAAGCCGCCCAGCTCGTCGACCAGGCCCAGTTGCTTGGCCTGCTCGCCGGTCCAGACGCGGCCCTTGGCGATCTCGCGCACGCGCTCGGGCGGCAGGTGACGGCCCTCGGCCACGCGGGCGACGAAGCCGGCATAGATGCGGTCCATCCAGCTGGAGAACTTGGCGCGCTGTTCGGGCGTGAAGCCCTCGCCCGCGCCGAAGGCCTGCGAATAGTCGCCGCCGACATGCAGGGGCTTGGTGTCGACGCCGAAGCGGGCCAGAGCGTCGCCCACGGCGAACTTGCCGCCATAGACGCCGATCGAGCCGGTCAGGGTCGAGGGCTGGGCGACGATCGAATTGGCCTGGCTGGAGATCCAGTAGCCGCCCGAGGCCGCATAGGTCCCCATGCTGATCACCACCGGCTTGCCGGCCGCCTTGGCGGCCCTCACGGAGGCCAGGATCTGCTCCGAGGCGGTGTCCGAGCCCCCGGTGAGGAAACGCGGAACACGATCGCCTTGACGTCCTTGTCATCGATCGCCGTCTTGAAGGCCTGGGCCACGTTGTCGGAATAGACGTTGCCGTCGCCGCTGAACGGCGAGCCGCCGCCGTCGGCGCCCGTGACGATCGCGCCCTCGGCCCCGATCACGGCGATGGCCGGGCCCGTCTTGACGGTCGGCGGCTTTGAGCGGGCGGCGTAGTCGTCGAAGTCGACCAGCTTGGCCCCCTTGCCGGCCTTGTCGAGGGCGAAGGCCTGGATGTCGCTGACCTGGCCGACCTTGTCGATCAGCCCTTTGCCTTGCGCTTCCTGGGCGCTGTACGGGCCCGCCTCGAGGGTCTTGGTCAGGGCGACCGGATCACGCTTGCGGTCGATCGCCGCGCTGGTCAGGGCCGTGCGATAGACCGAGCCCATCCACGACAGCGTCGATTCCCGGTGAGCCGGCGTGTAGTCGCTGTAGAGGTAGGGATTGACCGCGTTCTTGTACTCGTAGCGCTGCTCATACTCGGCCTTGACGCCGTACTTGTCGAAGAAGCGCTTGAAGAACATCGCCTCCGACGAAACGCCGACCGCCTGGAAGCTCGAATCGGGCTGCATCCAGAGTTCGCTGGAGGCCGCGCCCAGCATGTAGGTCGAGGTGACCATGCCGGACGGATAGAGCCCCTGGCTGTGGGCGTAGATCGGCTTCTTGCCGGTCTCGCGGAAGTGCTTGAACGCCAGGCGCAGCTCGTCGGCCGCGGCCGGGGCCATGCCGCCCTCGGGCAGGCGCACCAGAACAGCCTGGACCTTGTCGTCCTTCTCGGCGCGCCGCAGCGTCTCGATGATCGACATCACCGAACTCCCGCCGCCGCCGAACGCGGCGAAGGGGTTCTGAGGCGCCTGGTCCGACAGGCCGCCCCGCAGGTCCAGCTGCAGCACGGTGTGGGTGGGAACGGGCGCGGGCCGCGCCGCGCCGGCGGCCATCACGATGAGCAGAAAGGGTACGCCGACCACGAACAGCAGAAGACCGACGAAGACGCCGGCGACGGTCAGAAAGAACTGCTTCATCGGAGGTCCTGTGAGCGAAACCGGCGACAAGCTAACCGCTGTTCGGGTTGCGACCAAATGAACAGCGCGCAACGCGCCCAAGTTCCGGCGAGTCGCAAGTCAGGCGTCGCTTTCGCGACGCCTAAACTTATGAATTTTGGGCTGTTTTCCCGCCTCTGGTTGGCGGGGAGGAAATGGTCGGAGTGGCAGGATTTGAACCTGCAACCCCTGCGTCCCGAACGCAGTGCTCTACCAGACTGAGCCACACTCCGACTTGGAGGCCGGCCTTATAGGGGGCGGTTTCGGAGGGCGCAAGCGCCTTTTTCGAGGTTCGTGTGACAGCCCGAAAAAAGTTCTGAAATGGGATGTTGCATCCATCCGAGTCGTGAGCTATTTCCACCGCCTCGCCGAGCCCTGAGGGGTTTCGCCGTTCCTGCTGGGGAATGGTGTAATGGTAACACTGCGGTTTTTGGTACCGTCATTCTAGGTTCGAGTCCTAGTTCCCCAGCCAATCAATTCAATCACTTACGGCCGACGCGGCCCGGCTAGAAGTCGGGTTTTTACAGGCCTTTTACAGCCGCCGCTCTGGCTTTGTTCTCTTTCATGCGTCGAACGATCGCTAGGCCGATTTCCTAGCCTGACACATAGCGCCGGCGGCTCTCCGAAGTTCGCGCTACCGCGGCCTCGTCGCCGAGGTCCCAAAAGGTCAAGCGCGGCGAGGATACAATCGATTGGCAAGTCCAGCCGCGCAATGATCTTGTCGGCGAAAGCCTACTCCTGGGCGGCCAGGGGCAATCGCCGCTTCGAGCGTTGAGCACGCGCATGTCGCGGTATTGGCCCCTGGGATGTCAGAACTCATCCAAGTCGAGTTCGCAGTTGCGAGATAGAGGGACTCACGTTGGGGTTTAGCTGCCGAATCGATGCCTGATAACAGCGTTGTCATCGTTATAGTTGGCGAAAATTAGCGCTGCTGAGCGCGCTCAACGACAGTCAATTGTTACGGTACTTCACGAATTGGCTGACAAATCGTGGGTAAACTACTTGTCTTTCTCAGGCGGCCGTGTAATTGCGGATCAAAGGGGAATGGAGTTGTGATCGTGGAAGATAAAGCGACCTTAATCGAGCTAACCGCCGAAATCGTGGCCAACTATGTGGCCAATAACGTTACGCCGGTTTCGGAACTTCCTGCGTTGATCCGCGCTACGCACGACGCTCTGGCCGGTATTGGCGCGCCGCCGGCGCCCACGGTCGAGGCCGTGACCAAGGCGACGCCGGCTCAGATCCGTAAGAGCATTACGCCGGAAGCTCTGATCAGCTTCGAAGACGGCAAGCCCTACAAGACTCTGAAGCGCCACCTCACGACCCACGGTATGACCGTGGCCGAGTACAAGGCCAAGTGGGGTCTGCCGAACGACTATCCGACCACGGCGCCCGCCTATAGCGAAGCCCGTTCGGCGATGGCCAAGGCCCTTGGCCTGGGCCAGGGCGGCCGCAAGGGCAAGGCTACGCGCTCGCGCAAGGGCTGATCGCTCACCAGCCTTCAGAACGACGAAGGGGACGCCCGCGAGCGTCCCCTTTTTCGTATCCGCCCTCTGGCGGGCTCAGGCGGCGCCGCGTCCCTCGGTCTCATCGACCTCCGTGATCGACAGCGCCTGGGCCAGGGCCTCGACCAGGCGCGGAACCTCGACGGGTTTGGGCACCATGGCGTCCATGCCGGCGTCGGCATAGAGCGTCCGCTCATGGGTCAGCACGCTGGCGGTCACGGCGATGATCGGGGTGCGGGGCCGGCCTGTCCGGCGCTCGCCCTCACGGATGGCCTTGCTGGCCTCTACCCCGTCCATGACCGGCATGTGCACGTCCATCAGGATCGCGTCCCAGCGGTCCCTCTCCCACATCGCCACCGCGTCGCGACCATCAACGGCGAAGTGGCCGTCGACGCCCAGATGATTCAGCAGGGTCAGCAGCACGGCGCGATTGGTCTGGTTGTCATCGACGACCAGGATCCGCGGCGCGCCGGCCTTGTCCTCGAGCTCGGGCGCGGCGATGTTCAGGGCCGGAGCGGGCGCGGTCTTGGCCATCGGCAGGACAACGGTGAAGCAGGCGCCGCCCTCGGCCGGGGCCGAGAAGGTGATCGCGCCGCCCATCAGCTCGATCAGGGTCTTGCAGATCGCCAGGCCCAGGCCTGAGCCGCCGGCCTGGCGGGTGCTGGAGCTGTCCAACTGGGCGAACTTGGTGAACAGCCGTTCGCGCTGGTCCTCGGGGACGCCGACACCGGTGTCGATGACGCGCGCGGTCAGCGTCGTGGCGTCGCCCTCGACGATCACCCGCACCGCGCCGGCTTCGGTGAACTTCACGGCGTTGGAGATCAGGTTCGACAGCACCTGGCGCAGGCGCTCGGCGTCGCCCAGACGCCAGCCGCCGGCGTCGGGCGCGACCTCCAGACTGAACGCCAGGTCCTTGTCACGCGCCAGGCCGCCATAGAGCTGGCGCAGCGTATTGAGTTGGGCGCAGAGATCGAACGGGGCGGGCAGGATGTCCATCTTGCCGGCCTCGATCTTGGAGATGTCGAGAATGGCGTTGATCACGCCCAGCAGCGACTGGCCCGAGGCGGCGATGGTTTCCAGGCGCTGACGTTGGTCGGGCGAGAGGTCGCCGGTCCCCATGATCTGGGCCATGCCCAGCACGCCGTTCAACGGGGTGCGGATCTCGTGGCTCATGGTGGCCAGGAATTCGGTCTTGGCGCGGTTGGCGGTCTCGGCGGCCAAGGCCAGCGCCTGGGCCTCGGTCTTCAGACGGCGGTTCTCGATCAGCTCGCGCTGCAGCTCGGCGTTCAGCGTCTCGCTGGCCAGGCGCGCGCGCACCTCGCGGCCGACGACGCCACGCATCAGGGTCGACATGCCGACAGCCGAGAAGGCGCCGGCCAGGCCGACGAAGATGAATTGGTCTATCATCTCCTTCGAGGCGTGGCGGATCATCCAGGTCAGGCTGGCGATGGCGGCGGCCACGCTGATCAGCGCCACGCGGCGGCTGGGGGCCGAGGTGGCGAAAACCAGGGCCATCAGCACGAAATAGACCAGCTTCTGGGCTTCGAAATGCAGGGTCTGGTAGGCCAGGGTGTTGGCCAGGAACAGGGCGTTCATGCCCAAGCTGACGGCTTCCAGCGACAGGCCCATGATCCTGCCGCGGCTAAGGGCGACCCAACTCCACAAGGCATAGAGCGCGGAGCTTACGGCCAGGCCTTCCAGCACCAGAAGCTCGCCGCCCTTCTCGTAGAAGGGGTGGGATAGGCTGATCAAAGCATAGTAAACGGCCGCCGCGATCAGGTAGCCGCGCACGATTGGCACGTAAGCCCGCATCAGCGCGGTCGTCGTCCGCCGCTTTTCGTCCATTTCAGAAGTTCTCCCGAACCTTCCCAAGCAGGAAAGCTATGGGGGGACTGGTTAAACTTCGTTCTGGCGTAACAATATTTTACAATTACACGCCGCTGAGGGCCATGCCCGGCGCGTCCGGCGGGGTCTCGCCGCCGCCGTTGAGCGGGCGCTGCATCCACACCAGGTCGACCCAGCGGCCGAACTTGTGGCCCATGTTCGGGAAAACACCTTTCTTTTCAAAGCCAAGCGCCGCATGCAGGCCGATCGAGGCGGTGTTGCCGCTGTCGCCGATCACCGCGCACATTTGCCGCAGCCCCAATGCTTCACAATGGGAGATCAGCGCCTCCAGCAGCGCCCGGCCGACGCCCTTGCCGACCGCCTTGGGCGAGACATAGACGCTGTCCTCGACCGTGTAGCGATAGGCCGCGCGCAGGCGGAACGGGCCGGCGTAGCAGTAGCCGACAACCTCGCCGTCCAGCTCGGCGACGAGATAGGGCAGGCCGCGGTCGAGGAAGTTCGCGCGGCGGCGGGTCATCTCGGCCTCGTCCGGCGGGATCTCCTCGAAGGTGCCCAGACCGTTCAAGACGTTCCAGGCGTAGATTTCGGTGATGGCGGGCAGGTCGGCGTCGACGGAAGGGCGGATAACGACGGAACTCATTTCGACCAGCCCTTTTCCACCGCCCAGACGGCGAAGGCGTAGTCGAGCGCGATCTCCTTGAGGAAATCGAAGCGCCCCGAGGCCCCGCCGTGGCCGGCGTCCATATTGATCTTCAGCAGCACCGGGGCGCCGCTGGTGGTGTGGTCACGAAGCTTGGCGGCCCACTTCTCGGGCTCCCAGTAGGTGACGCGAGGATCCGACAGGCCGCCGGTGGCCAGCACGGCCGGATAGGGCTTGGCCGAGACGTTGTCGTAGGGCGAATAGCTGGCGATGTAGTCGTAGGCGTCCTTGTCCTCCAGCGGATTGCCCCATTCGGGCCATTCCGGCGGGGTCAGGGGCAGGGACGTGTCGCTCATGGTGTTGACCACGTCGACGAACGGCACGGCGGCGATGATCCCGGCGAACAGGTCCGGGCGCATGTTGGTGATCGCGCCCATCAGCAGGCCGCCGGCCGAGCCGCCATAGGCCACGGTGTTGGCCGGCTTGCCGTAGCCGGCCGCGTGCAGGTGCTCGGCGCAGGCGATGAAGTCGGTGAAGGTGTTCTTCTTCTTGAACTTCTTGCCGTCCAGGAACCAGCCCCAGCCCTTTTCCGAGCCGCCGCGCGGGCAGGCCGTGGCCCAGATCCAGCCGCGGTCGACCAGGCTGAGGTTCCGGATCGAGAAGCTGGGCTCCATGGCGATGCCGTAGCTGCCGTAGCCGTAGAGCAGCAGCGGGGCCGAGCCGTCCAGCGGGGTTCCCTTCTTCATCAGGATGAACACCGGCACGTCGGTCCCGTCGCTGGCCTTGGCGTTCAGGCGGCGGGTCTCGTACTGGGCCGGGTCGTGGCCGGAGGGGATTTCCTGCGTCTTGCGCAGGGTGCGCTGGCGCGAGGCCATGTCGTAGTCGAACCACTGCCGGGGCGTGGTCATCGAGTTGTAGACGAAGCGCAGGCTGGCGGTGTCGTACTCGTAGCCGCCTTCGAGGCTGAGCGCATAGGCGGCCTCGTCGAAGCCGATGGTGTGCTCATCACCGTTCACGGCGGTGACCACGACCTGGTTCAGCGCGTCGACCTTCTCCAGCCGCACGAACCAGGCCTTGAAGGCCATGGTCCCGGAGATCAGGCGGCCCGGCTGGTGGGCGATCCAGTCCTTCCAGTTCGCCTTGCCGGTGGCGCTCTCCGGCGCGGTGACCAGCTTCCAGTCGACCGCGCCATCGGCGTTGGTGCGGATCACCCAGTGGTCGTTCCAGTGCTCGACCTCGTAGCGGACGCCGACCTCGCGCGGGTGGAAGACGACCGGCGTCGCGGTGGGCGTCGCGGCGGGGATCAGCAGGTTCTCGCTGGTCTCCTGGTTGCCGCAGGAGATGACGACATATTTTTCGGAGCTGGTGACGCCGACGCCGATGAAGAACCCTTCGTCGGGCTCGTCATAGATCAGCACGTCGTCCTGGGCCGCTCCCCTGGCCGGCCGACGATAGATCTTGGCCGGCCGGCCGTTGTCGTCCCGGAACGTCCAGTACAGCCACTGGCTGTCGGGCGAGAAACAGAAGTCGCCGGTGGTGCTCTCGACGGGACTTTCCAGGACCTCACCGGTCGCCAGGTCCTTCACATGGACGCGGTAGACCTCCGAACCCTGCTCATCGACGGCGAAGGCGTAGAGCTTGTGGTCCGGCGAATGGCTGGCCGCGCCGACCTGGTAGAAGGCCTTGCCCTTCGACTCGGTCTCCTCGTCGAGCAGGATCTCCTCGGCGCCGCCGCCAGCCGCCTTGCGGGCGTGGATCGGATGCTGCGCGCCCTTCTCGAAGCGGGTGTAGTACTCGAACGGACCGTCCTTGGCGGGGACGCTGGCGTCGTCCTCCTTGATGCGACCTTTCATCTCGTCGAACATCGCCGTCTGCAGCGCCTCGGTCGAGGCGAGCATGGCCTTGGCGTAGGCGTTCTCCTCGGTCAGGTGCGCCTTGACGTCGGCCTTGATCAGGGCCGGGTCGCGCAGAACCTTCTGCCAGTTGTCGTCCTTCATCCAGGCATAGTCGTCGACGCGGGTGCGCCCCAGCTGCTCGATCGTCTTGGGGATCTTGCGCGCGACCGGGGGAACGGGGCGGACTGCGTCTGAGGACATGGCGGATCCGAAAGCTATTCCAGGGAGGACTGTGGGGGATGACGTAAGCGTCGCGGCCGCGCTCGTCATCATCTGTCGCCGGTTCATGGCCAGAATTTTCCCCAACCGGCTCTAACGCGCGACTGCGGCAGAACGACAACTTGCGGCGCGAGAATCCTGTGGTCAAACTCACTCGGTAGTCGGGCGAGTAGTCGAGTTAAGCGTAACCAAGGGGGCGATATGGCCTGGGATCTCTCCGTCGACCTGATCAAGGCGACGGTTCAGATTGAGCAGCCACTGGGTGACGGTACGCGGACGGTCGGCACCGGCTTTCTGATCTCCGACCCGACCCCGGACGGCAAGCCGCGGACCATCCTGGTCACCGCCGCCCATGTGTTCGACAAGATGCCTTCCGTCTCGGCCAAGATCGGCTACCGCATCGAAGGCGGCGACGGCGTCTGGCGCTTCGATCCCGAGACCCTGAAGATCCGCGACGGCGACCACCCGCTGTGGGTCAAGCACCCGACCCGCGACATCGCGGTCATGGTGGTCGAGGCGCCGCCCGAGTTCGTCAAGGCCGCTATCCCGATCAACTACCTGGCCCAGGACGACACCTTCAACAAGTTCAACCTCGGCCCCGGCGATGAGATGATGGCGCTGGGCTTCCCGCGCGGTCTCTCCGCCAATCCGGCCGGCTTCCCGATCCTGCGCTCGGGCCGGGTGGCGTCGTACCCGCTGGCGCCGGCCGCCAACTTCCCGACCTTCCTGATGGACTTCTCGGTGTTCCCCGGCAATTCGGGCGGACCGGTGTTCATGGCCGAGGGCGCGCGTCGCCGGCCGGGCGCCAGCGAAAGCCAGGAAGTCCAGTTCGTGGCCGGCCTCCTGACCCAGCAGGTCGAGCTTTCGGGCGAGCGCCTGGAGATCGGCATCGTCACCCACGCCAAGTTCATCCGCGAGACCCTGGCCCTGTTGGACAAGGTCCCCGGCTCGCCGGTCACCCAGGCCCGGCTGACCAAGCCCGAGCCGGCCATCCCTGGCGCGGTCGCGGCGGTGGCGATCTCGGCCAATGCGATGGGGGCTTCGCACTAGAGCCTGTCCGTTTCTGATGGAAGCATCAGAAACGGACAGGCTCTATCTCTAACACCTTGAGCGTGGCGGGCGCCGAAACCGCTCACACTTTCCGCTGCCACGCTTTAACGACTATTTCGGAACGCGATGCGCGCGAGGCCCGTTCTTGTGGGGAGTCCAACACCACACAGGAGTGAGCCATGAGCACCAATCGTGTCGAAGGCGCCATCGACAAGGGCGTGGGCGCCGTCAAGGAAGCCGCTGGCAAGGCCACCGGCAACGAACGCCTGGAAGCCGAAGGCATGGCCCAAAAGGCCAAGGGCGACGTGCAGAACAAGGTCGGCCAGGTTCAGGACAAGATCGGCGACGCCATCAAGAAGTGACCACCCGCCTATGACTGACCGAAGCGGCCGCCGGAGCGATCCGGCGGCCGCTTTGCGTTTGGGCTGAGCTCCCTGTCAGGCGGCCGCTTCCTCGTAGGTCGCGGCATAGGCCACCGGGAAGTTCACCGACCTGGCGATGAAGCAGACCTTGTGGATCTCATGATGGATGGCGTCGGCCTTGGCGAGATCCGCGCCGCGCTCGACCCGGATATGGGGCTTCAGCGTCGCGCTCAGGAAGCGGCCAGCGCCGTCCGGCGTGCTTTCGCCGACGCCGATCGGCTGGTCCCGGTAGCCGCGCACCACGATCCCCGCGACCGAGGCCAGGTGCAGGTACCACAGCATGTGGCAGGCGCTCAGCGAGGACAGCAGCAGGTCTTCGGGATTGTGCAGCGTCGGGTCGCCGCCCAGCAGCGGATCGTTGGAGCAGGGGACGGGCGGCTTGCCGGGCGTGGCGATGGTCCAGGTGCGGTCGTAGCCACGATAGGTGCGCGTGCCCTGGCCCCGGTCGCCGGTCCATTCGATCAGGCTGGTATAGTCGTGCTGCTTGGCCATCAGACGCTCCTCGGACCGCTGGACGCTAGCGCGATTCCGGCGGCCCGAGGATCGTGGACGACTATGCCCCGTAGATCACCGAGATCGTCTCGGCCACGCAGGCCGGGCGTTCTTCGCCCTCGATCTCGATGGTGCACTCGTTCTTCATCTGCAGGCCGCCCGACTTGGGCTCGGCCGACAGCAGCTTCTGGCGCATGCGCACGCGCTTGCCGACCCGGACCATGCCGGTGAAGCGGACCTTGTCGCAGCCATAGTTGATGCCGCGGGTGACGCCGGTGACGCGCAGGATGTCCGCGCCCAGCATCGGGATCAGCGACAGGGTCAGGTAGCCGTGGGCGATCGGGCCGCCGATCTCGCGGGTGGCGCGCTCGACGTCGACGTGGATCCACTGGTGGTCGCCGGTGGCCTCGGCGAACAGGTTGACGCGCTCCTGGGTGACCTCGACCCAGTCGGACACGCCGATCTCCTGGCCGACCAGGCTGGCGACGTCGGCGTAGGCGACTTCCTTCATGGTGTTTTCTCCCTCGAACAGTTGTTTGGATAGGTGGCATGGGCGGTGATTAAGGGCAAGCGGTAGCCGTTATTCCAACCGATCTCCCCGGCGAACGCCGAGGCCCAGATTCATCCGAAGAGGTTTGAGTGTTCGCGCCCAGGGCCGTGTCAGGCTGGCAAGGCTCGTGGCTCGATCTGGGCCCCGGCGTTCGCCGGGGAAATCGGTGATTTTAGGAGAATGTGCTGACCACCAGCCAGACGTTCGCCGCCGAGATCACCACGAACAGGAACCACGCCACCGTCTTGGTCAGCCAGCCATTGGCGAAAACGCCCATCAGCGCCTTGTCGTCGGTGAAGCGCAGCAGCGGCCAGATGGCGAACGGCAGCTGGGCCGAGAGGACCACCTGGGTCAGCACCAGCAGCTTGCCGACCGAGTGTTCGCCCATCGTCAGCACCCCGATCAGGGCCGGGACGATGGCCAGGCCCCGGGTGATCAGCCGTCGCTGCCAGCAGGGGATCTTCAGGTCCAGGAACCCCTCCAGGATCACCTGGCCGGCGATGGTGCCGGTGAAGGTCGAACTCTGGCCCGAGGCGAACAGGGCGATGGCGAAAAGCACGCCGGCCAGCACCCCGCCGGTGACCGGGGCCAGCAGCTGATGCGCCTCCTCGATGCCGGCCACTTCGGTCAGGCCCGAGCCGTGAAAGGCCGAGGCCGCCAGGATCAGGATGGCGGCGTTGATGAACAGGGCCAGCAACAGCGACACCACGGTGTCGATGGTCGACAGGCGGATGGCGGCGCGCTTGCCCGGCGCGTCGGCCGGCGCTGTCCGGGTCTGAACGATCGCCGAGTGCAGGTAGAGGTTATGCGGCATGATCGTCGCGCCCAGGATGCCGATCGCCAGGTAGAGGGCGTTGCCCTGCTTCAGCGCGTCCAGCGATGGAATGAGGCCGCGTGCGACGTCGCCGGCGTTGGGCGGGGCCAGGATCAGCTGGACCGCGAAGCAGATCCCGATCGTCGAGATCAGGCCCAGGATGATCGCCTCCAACTGCCGGAAGCCCTTGCCCTTGAGACCCAGCACGATGACCGTGTCCAAGGCGGTCAGCAGCACGCCGCCCCACAGCGGTATGCCCAGCAGCAGCTTGAAGGCCAGGGCGCTGCCCAGCACCTCGGCGATGTCGCAGGCGATGATGGCCAGTTCGGCCAGCAGCCACTGGACCTTGACCGTGCGTGGCCCGAACCGCTCGCGCGACATCCGCGCCAGATCCTTGCCGGTGACCAGGCCCAGCCGCATCGACAGGGTCTGCAGCACGATCGCCGCCAGGCTCGACAGCACCACCACGAACAGCAGGGACGTTCCGTAGCGCGACCCGGCCTCGATGTCGGTAGCCCAGTTGCCGGGGTCCATGTAGCCGACGCTGACCAGCAGGCCAGGCCCGGCGACCCGCAGCATCCGCTTCCAGGCTGGCAGGCCATCGGGCACGGCGACCGCGCCCCGAACCTCCGCCGGACAGAACGGGGCGGTGGCGGTCTTGGGAAGGCGGTCGAGCAGGGCGGCGAGCATGGCCAAGCGTTAGCGTGGATTCGCCGCACGTATAGAACCAAAGGCGCGGCTTAGCGCTCCAACGCCGCGCGTGCGGCCTCGGGCAGCAGGCTGACGGCCTCGTCCAGCAGGGTCCGCCACGTCTCGCCGCGCTCGCGGGCCTCGGCATAGGCGTCACGGAGGGCGAAGGGGTCGTCCTCCGTCAGGATCTCGATCAGCTGCGCGGCCTGCAGCCGGTCCTTGAGGCCCTTCTCCGGATTGACCTTGCGATCACGGCTGACGATCAGCTTGTGCACGGCATAGCGAGCGGGGGCGGGGACGTTCACCAGCACGCCGGCGCCATGCAGCATCGCCGTCTCGACCGGCTCGCGCAGCAGATAGTCCATGAAGGGGAGGGGCACGGCGTCGCTTCCCAAGGTCGGCAGGAAAGAGGGCTTGTCGCGCGGCGCGCCGCGATTGGTGGTCAGCACGTCGACCCGATAGCGCTCGCCCAAGGCGTAGCTGGTCGTACGGGCGGCGTCGAAGGCGTAGCTGACAGGGCGGAAGCGCGGATCCAGGCCGCGCAGGATATCGAGCACGGGGCGCTCCAGCTTGTCGTCGACATGCGTGGCGATCCCGAAGTCCTGGGCGATGTCGAGGTCCAGGGTCGCCAGGCTGGTGATCGGCAGGCGGACGGCCAGGTGCGCCGCATAGGTCTGATAGGCGGTGGTGCCGATGACCAGGGCCCGCAGCCGGAACGCGCCGGCCTCGGCCAGGACGGCGGCGATCTCGCCGCTGGTGCGATCGGGCCGGGGCGCGCCCGAGGCGACGATGGCCGCCACCAGTCGGCGACGATCCTCGACGTCGGCGCGATGTTCACCGTGGCGGGCGATCCGCTCGCGCAGGTCTTCGCTGTCGGGGCCGACATAGACCTGCTTGCGGCTGCTCACGCCGCCAGTCGGCATCTGGACGTACCAGTAGATCCGGCCCTTCACCGTCTTGGAGACGAAGCTCGACCCAGCCGGAAACTCGCCCAGACGCGCGAGGCGCAGGCGTTCCATCAGTTCCGCGTAGCTGGTGCTGGCCGAAAGCGGCAGGCGCTGGATCATACAAGCAAGTTATACGCAAATCTGAAATCTGCGTATAACTTTCCCGAGAGCTAGACGATCCGGCTCTCGCTCTTGCCCCAGTAGGCGTCGCGGATCAGTCGCTTGTACAGCTTGCCGGTCGGGTGCCGGGGCAGTTCGGCCATGAAGTCGATCCGCCTGGGCGACTTCACGTGGCTGAGATTGGCGCGGGCGAAGGCCATCAGTTCGGCGGCCAGGGCGGCCTGATCCTCGGCGTGGTCCATGGGTTGGATGACCGCCACGACCTGCTCGCCCATCTCCTCGCAGGGCGCGCCGACCACGGCGGCGTCGGCGACCTTGGGGTGGGTGATCAGCAGGTTCTCGATCTCCTGCGGATAGATGTTCACCCCGCCCGAGATGATCATGAAGCTCTTGCGGTCGGTCAGGTAGAGGAAGCCTTCCTCGTCCGCCCAACCGACGTCGCCCAGCGTCGTCCAGCCGTGCTTGTTGTAGCTCTCGGCGGTCTTCTCCGGGGCGTTGTGGTAGTTCACCGCCGGGCCGTTGGCGAAGTAGACCGCGCCCTCGGTGCGGGGCGGGACCGGGTCTCCGGCGTCGTCGCAGATCCGCAGTTCGCCCAGCACCGCCTGGCCGACGCTGCCCTTGTGGGCCAGCCAGTTGTCGGAGTTGATCCAGCAGAAGCCGTTGCCCTCGGTGCCGGCGTAGTACTCGTAGATCACCGGACCCCACCAGGCGATCATCTGCTCCTTGACCGGGATGGGGCAGGGGGCGGCCGCGTGGACCGCCGACCTCATCGACGACACGTCATACTTGGCGCGGACCTCTTCCGGCAGCTTCAGCATCCGCACGAAGTGGGTCGGGACGAACTGGCCGCAATTGATCTTGTGCCGCTCGATCAGGGCCAGGGCTGTCTCGGGGTCGAACTTCTCCAGCACGATCACCGTGCCGCCCAGCTTGTGGACGGTCATGCACCAGCGCAGCGGGGCGGCGTGGTAGAGCGGGGCAGGCGAGATGTAGACGCTGTCGCCCGAGAAGCCGAACAGGCCCTGGGCCATCATCTGCAAGGCGTTGGGCGCGTCGATGGGGCCGCCGTTCAGCGCCGGCTTCACGCCCTTGGGCCGACCCGTGGTGCCGGACGAGTAGAGCATGTCCGAGCCGGCGCTTTCGTCGGCGATCGGCGTGGTCGGCTCGTCGGCGCGGGCCTGCTCGAAGTCGGCATAGGCGCCGTACGTTCCGCCGACCGCGAACAGGGTCAGGTCCGGGACCAGCCGGGCCACCTCGTCGATCAGCGGACCCATGGCGGTGGAGGTGATGAACACCTTCGCCCCGCAGTCCTTGAGAATGTATTCGACCTCGGCCGCGGTTAGCTTGGTCGAGACGCAGACGAAGTACAGCCCCGCCCGCTGCGCTGCCCAGGTGATCTCGAAGAAGCGGGCGTTGTTTTCCATCAGGATGGCGATGACGTCGCCTTGCGACAGGCCCAGCGACCGGAACAGGTGCGCGCCCTGGTTCGAGCGCTGGTCCAGCTGGGCGTAGGTCACCACCTCGCCAGAGCCGGCCATGATGTAGGCGGGCTTGTCGCCTTGGGTCCGGGCGTGGAGGTAGGGGTGCATCGCTGGACTTCCTGGGTGACCGGTGGCCACTTCTGATCTAGATTGAAGAGCGTGAGGCGGAGCCCGTGATGATTTTCAGCGTCGACACTGAAGACGTGGATCGCTTGGCCCAGGACCTTGCCGACCTGACGGGCGAGACGGTGGAAGAGGCGTTGATCAAGGCGTTGAACGAGCGGCTGGATCGTCTGCGCGCCAGCGGCATGTCCGACGACGCCCGTGATCGGTTCGAACATGCGAACAGCGTTTTTGCCGAGCGCGTGCTGGATCGTGTGCGCAGCTGGGACATCGACCGTACGCCCGTTACGGCGCGCGAATGGATCGAAGCGGGCGGCGATGCCGTTGATTCGGCTCGACTTGGCGCTGAGCAGGCCGAATGATCATCGACTCTTCGGCGATCGTCGCGATCGCCTTGCTTGAGCCGGCCGCTCCGAGCTTGCTGGACCGGATCGAGAAAGCAGCTTTCCGCCGGCTTTCGGTCGCGAACTATGTCGAAACAGCCTCGGTTCTGGCATCGCGCAGAGTGACGGCAAGCATGCTCGATGACCTGTTGGCTGACCTTGGCGTAGAGCTCTATCCGTTCGACGAAAAGCAAGCGCGGGAAGCGGTTCGCGCACGCGTCGCATACGGCAAAGGAACTGGCCATCGGGCGCAGTTGAATTTTGGCGACACCTTCGCCTACGCCCTGGCCAAGGTGTCCCAGGAGCCCTTGTTGTTCATAGGCGACGACTTCACTCATACCGACATCGCGCTCGTCGAACTCTAGGCCGCCACGGGCTGCTGGGCCGCCTCGCGGATCATGTCGCTGGCCTTTTCGGCGATCATGATCGTGGGAGCGTTGGTGTTGCCGGAGACGAGGCGCGGCATGACCGAGGCGTCGACCACCCGCAGGCCCTCGACCCCGCGCACGCGCAGCTGGGCGTCGACCACGGCCATCACGCCCTGGCCCATCTGGCAGGTGCCGACCGGGTGATAGATCGTCGAGCCGGAGAGGCGGGCATAGGCCAGCAGCTGCTCGTCGCTGGCGAACTCGCCGCCCGGATTGATCTCGCTTTCGACATAGGGCGACAGCGCGGCGGCCTGGCCGATCTTGCGCGCCCACTTCAGGCCGGCGACGGCGACTTCCTGGTCCAGCGGATCGGCCAGGTAGTTGGCGAAGATGGTCGGGTAGACGCTGGGATCGGCCGACTTGATCCGCACGTGGCCGCGGCTCTCGGGACGCAGCTGGCACGGGGCGATGGTCAGGCCGGGCGCGTTCTCCAGCTCCATCTTCTGTTCGTTGACCAGCTTGTCCAGGTCCATGGTCGCCGGAAGGATGTGGAACTGGATGTCCGGTCCGGCGAGGTCCGGCCGCGACTTGCAGAAGGCGGCGATGTGCGCGGCCGATAGCGTCAGCAGACCCTTGCGCTGGAAGAGATAGCGCAAGGCCTCGCCGGCCAGCCGGCCGCCCTTGGACTGCTCGTTGACCGAGACGACGCCAGCCTTCAGCCGATAGCGCACGCTCATCACATAATGGTCCTGCAGATTCTCACCGACACCGGGCAGGTCGGCGACGACCTTGATCCCGTTGCGGATCAGCAGTTCGGCCGGGCCGACGCCCGACAATTGCAGCAGCTGCGGCGAGTTGATCGCCCCGCCGGCCAGGATGACCTCGGCCCGGGCCTTGGCCACGCGCTGGACGCCGTTCTGGGTGAACTCGACGCCGACCGCGCGCTTGCCCTCGAACAGCACCTTGCCGGCCAGGGCGTTGGTCTCGACCCGCAGGTTGGGACGGTTCATGGCCGGGTGCAGATAGGCCACCGCCGCCGAGCAGCGCTGGCCGTTCTTGACGGTCAGCTGGTAGTAGGTCGCGCCCTCCTGGGAGACGCCGTTGACGTCGTCGTTGCGCGGGATGCCGGCCTGTTCGCAGGCCTCGATCACCGCGTTCGAGATCGGGTTCTTCTCGGTGACGTCCGAGACGTTCAGCGGTCCGCCCGTGGCGTGCCACTCGCAGTCGCCGCGCTCCTGGTGCTCGGCGCGGCGGAAATAGGGGGCGACGTCGTCCCAGCCCCAGCCCTCGCAACCCAGCTGCCGCCAGCCGTCATAGTCGGCGTGCTGGCCGCGGATATAGAGCAGGCCGTTGATCGAGGACGAGCCGCCCAGCACCTTGCCGCGCGGCCAGACGTGGGTGCGGCCGCCGGTGCCGGGGTCGGGCTCGGTCTGGTAGAGCCAGTTGACCTTGGGATCCTTCAGCGTCGACGAATAGCCGACCGGGATGTGGATCATCAGGTTCGAGGCGAACTGGGAGAGGTTCTTGGTTGGGCGGTCGTCGCCGCCGGCCTCCAGCAGCACGACCTTGAACCGGCCGTCCTCGGACAGCCTCGCCGCCAGCACGCAGCCGGCCGAGCCCGCGCCCACGACGACGTAGTCGGCCTCGATGATCCCGGTCATCGTCTCTCTCCCTGTCGCCGTCTGCTTGTCTGCGCATGATCGGCGTTCAGTTGGCAGGATGCGCCCAGGATCCGCGATCACGCAAGTTGCCGTCGCGGCGCCGTTGGTTCGACCTGTTTCCGGGCTATCGTCCGCCGAAAGAACGGCGTTCACATGGGCGCCGTCCGGGAGGCGTGCGATGGACCTGATCAGCCAGACAGTGGTGGACGGCGTGGCGGGTCCCGGCGCGCCGCCGACCTATCCGACGCTTGCCGGCGTGGACCTCGCCGACATCTTCCGCTTCACCAAGGGCCAGCCCTGGGCCGACTTCGCGCGCATGCGCACCGACGCCCCGGTCATGTGGCACCCCGAGCCCTATGGCGGCCCGGGCTTCTGGGCCCTGACGCGCTACGAGGATGTCCAGCGGGTCAATGGCGATCCGGAGACCTTCTCGTCCCAGCGCGGCGGCATCCTGATGTCGATGGGTTCGCCCGAGAAGCGCCACGCGCTGCTGTTCAGGGCGTCGATGGACACCATGATCAATCTCGACGCGCCGCATCACCTGCAGCTGCGCCGCGAGCACATGCCTTACTTCACCCCGGCTTATCTGCGCGGCCTCACCGAGCGGGTGCGGGCCGAGGTGACGCGGCTTCTGGACGCCATGGAGCCGCTGCTGGCGGACGGCGCCGAGATCGACATGGTCGAACACTTCTCATCGCACCTGCCGCTGTTCACCCTGTGCGAGATCCTGGGCGTGCCGCCCGAGGATCGGCCCCGGTTCCTAAAGTGGATGCACTATCTCGAGCGCGCCCAGGACCTGGCCGTCCAGAACGCCGCCGCCCCCGTCGCCCCGACGCTGGAGCTGATGCAGTTCGTCCAGGACTTCAACACCGGCGTCGAGGAGATGTTCGACTACGGCCGCATGATGCTGAAGCGGCGTCGCGAAGACCCGCAGGAAGACCTGATGACCGCCATCGCGCGGGCCCAGGTCGACGGAGCCCTGCTGGCCGACGAATATCTGGACGGCTCGTGGCTGTTGATCGTGTTCGCCGGCAACGACACCACCCGCAACACCCTGTCGGGCGCGATGAAGCTGCTGACCGAGTTCCCGGACCAGAAGCGGAAGCTGATCGAAGATCCGTCGCTGCTGCCCGGCGCGGTCGACGAGTTCATCCGCATGGTCAGCCCGGTGATCTACATGCGCCGCACGGCCACCCGCGATGTCGAGGTCGACGGCCAGCTGATCCGCGAGGGCGAGAAGGTGGTCATGTACTACGGCGCCGCCAACCGCGACCCGGCGATGTTCCCCGAGCCCGACACGCTGGACGTCACGCGGCCCAACGCCAGCAAGCACATCGCCTTCGGCTATGGCCCCCACACCTGCATCGGCAAGCGCGTCGCCCAGATCCAGCTGGAGGAAGCCTACCGCCAGATCCTGACCCGCTTCCCGGATCTGAAGTGGACCGGAAACATCGAGATTGCGCCCAACAACTTCGTGCACGCGATCAGCAAGCTGGGCGTGAAGCGGGGGTAGCTAAAACGTCCGTCTCCCCGGCGAAAGCCGGGGCCCAGATCGAACCCATGAGCGTCTGCCAAGCTGACGCGGCGTATCTCGGATCATCCTCAGCCGCTCAGGCTGAATCTGGGCCCCGGCTTTCGCCGGGGAGATCGGATTTTAGTTGGGGCTTCCTCGTTGCTCTGAGTTCATACGCATGTTTGACTGCCCCAAAAGCGGAGAGCCTGCATGTCGCAACCCACCTTCGAGACCCTGCTGTACGACGTCGAGGACGGGATCGCGACGATCACCCTGAATCGTCCGGAGCGGATGAACGCCTTCACCGCCCGGATGATGAAGGACCTGCTGGAGGTGCTGGACGTCACCGACGCCGACGACGCGGTGAAGGTGGTGATCATCACCGGCGCGGGCCGGGCGTTCTGCGCCGGGGCCGACCTGGGCGCCGGCGGGGCCACCTTCGACCGCACCTCGCCCCAGGCGCTGGAGCGGGAAGAGGGCAAGGTCGGCGACATCTATCGCGACGGCGGCGGCCGCGTGACCCTGCGGATGTACGACAGCCTCAAGCCGATCATCGGCGCGATCAACGGCGCGGCGGTCGGCGTGGGCGTGACCATGCAGCTGCCGATGGATATTCGCCTGGCCTCGACCGACGCCAAGTTCGGCTTCGTCTTCGCCCGTCGCGGCATCAACCCGGAGGCCGCGTCCAGCTGGTTCCTGCCGCGCCTAGTCGGCCTGCAGACGGCGCTGGAGTGGTGCTACACCGGCCGTGTGTTCCCGGCGTCGGAAGCCTTGGAAAAGGGCCTCGTCCGTTCGCTGCACGCGCCCGAGGATCTGCTGCCCGCCGCCCGCGCCCTGGCGCGCGAGATCGCCGACAACACAGCCCCCGTCTCGGTCGCCCTGACCCGCCAGCTGCTGTGGCGCATGGCCGGCGCGGCGCACCCCATGGAGGCTCACAAGGCCGACAGCCGGGCCATCCAGTCGCGCGGCGCCTCTGGCGACGCCAAGGAGGGCGTGACCTCGTTCCTGGAAAAGCGCGCGCCGGTCTATCCCAACAAGGTCTCGACCGACCTGCCGGACATCTGGCCGGAGTGGGAGGAGCCCCAGTTCCGCTAAGCGACTTTAGGTGAGTTTGTCGCGGCTCTCGCTCACGACCCGTTAAGCACGATCTGATCTTGTCGATGCGATGAGCGAGCCCGCGTCCCTGTCGTTTCCCGAGCCGGAGGCCCCGAGGGCCGCGCCGCGCTCGCGCTCGGCGCTGTTGAAGCGGCTGGCCGACGTCGTCTGCCTGCCGACCAGCCGGATCAACGCCTTCGAACGCTCGATGACCGCCGACCTGCTGGTCGAGATGCTGCGCGACGCCAATGTTGGCGAGCGCGAGAGGGTCGCCCGCCGCCTGGCTACGCTAGTCGAGATCCCAGGCGTGCTGGCGCGCCTGCTGATGCGCGACGAGCTGCCGGTGGCCCGCGCTCTGCTGGTCGAGGCCGAGCGGCTGTCGGACGCCGACCTGATCGCCTGCCTCTACCAGTCGACCACCGATCACCGCCGCCTGATCGCCAAGCGGCGCGGGGTCAACGAAGTGGTGGCCGACGCGCTGATCGACATGGGCGAGACCGCCGTCATCGAAACCCTGCTGCGCAACGAACTGGTCAAATTCAGCCACCAGGGCGTTGAGAACATCGTCGCCATCACGCGCGACGCCCAGTACCTGATCCCGCTGCTGCTGCGCCGGCCCGAGCTGCGGCCCAGCCATGCCTATGTGATGTTCTGGTGGGCCGACGCCGAGGCGCGCAAGACGATCCTCCAGCGCTTCGCGGTGTCGCGCGAGATCCTGCAGGACGCGGTCGGCGACGTCTTCGCCCTGGCCTCGGCCGAGGGGTGGCAGGACCCGCTGTCGCGCAAGGCGCTGCAGTTCATCGAGCGCCGCCAGCGCAACCGCGCCGCCATCGCCAAGAGCCCCTATGGCAGCCTGGACGAGGCGGTGGCGGCCGGCGAGACCGGCATCACCCGCGAGATCGCCGAGGAGATCTCTTATCTTTCGGGCCTGAAGCCGATGACCGGCGCCAAGATCTTCACCGATCCGGGCGGCGAGCCGCTGGCGATCCTTTGCAAGGCCACCGGCCTGCCGCGCGCTTGCGTGCGCCAGTTGTGGCGTGGGCTGCGCCGCCAGGAAGTCGACGACAGCGGCCAGACCGATCAAGCCCTGGAGCGGGTGCTGACCGTCTATGACACCATCGCCGTCGATCGCGCCCAGACGGTGCTGCGCTACTGGAACTGGTCGCTGACCTCGGCCCTGACGCCGGCCCTGCTGAAGGCTATCCGCGAGGGCGACGAAGCCGCCGTGGACGAATACTCGGCGCCGCAGCGCGCGGCGATGCTGGCCCTGTCCCGCGACTTCGGTCGTTAGTTTCGGGATATCTTCGGTATCTCAATATGTTCGCTGGACGTCGTTCAGGAACTCAAAATGCGGGACACAACCTCTAGCCGGTTATGTCCATCTCACGAACACTGGAAGACTACGTGCGATCTCTTTGTAGAGACCGTATTGCCGGGCGTCTGCAATCTTTGTATGCAGCCCTCGACTGATCTTGGAATCAGAGACATCAACAAAAAGATTTGTCGACTGGCGAGGCTATGATGGAAGATCAATCCGACCTGATCGAGATGACCGCGGGCATTGTTTCGGCCTATGTCGGCAACAATGTGGTCGCCACGGCCGACCTTCCCGCGCTGATCCAGCAGGTTCACGGCGCCCTCGCCACCGTCGGTTCGCCGGCGGCCGAGCCCGCCCCCGCTCCGAAAGAGCCCGCGGTCGCCGTCAGGAAGTCGATCACGCCCGACTTCCTGATCTGCCTGGAAGACGGCCGGAAGTTCAAATCGCTGAAGCGCCACCTGCGCACCAAGTACGACATGACGCCGGAAGAGTACCGGGCGAAGTGGAACCTGCCCAAGGATTACCCGATGGTGGCGCCGAACTACGCCGAGGCGCGTTCGAACCTGGCCAAGCAGATGGGCCTGGGCCAGGGCGGCCGCAAGCCGGCCCGCAAGACGAAATAGCCGAGTCGGAACAAAAGCTTGGCCTTGAGGCCAAACTGAAGATCATCACGCCCGTCGTCCGAACCCGGACGGCGGGCGTGTTCGTTGGTGATTGACTCTCCGCGGGAATCTTGTCGCGCGACATGTTTTTCGCTTGCCGCCGATTCGTTCCTTAAGCGATAGTGAATCGAAGTGATTCCAACGACTTGTTAAGGACTCTGAAGATGTCCGCGCAACTGAGCGCATCCGCCACGGCGGCCCGCGCTCACCAGGAGATGTTCGCCTACTGGGCGTCCCTCCGTCGGGGGGCGAGGCTCCCCGCGCGCGTCGACCTGCATCCCACGAGCATGAAGCGGCTGCTGCCGACGGTGTCGTTGATCGACGTGGTCAACCAGCCCCGCGACTACCGCCTGCGCCTGGCCGGCACCGGCCTCTATGGCGTCTATGGCCGCGAGATCACCGGCCGGATGATCGGCGACGTCTACAACAAGGACGCCTTCGACTACTGGCGCAAGGAACTGGACAAGGTGGTCGACGAGCGCCGCCCCGGCGTCGGCGTCCACAGCCTGGCCTGGCGCGGCGCGCCGCACATGTCGATCCTGTGGCTGCGCCTGCCGCTGGCCAGCAACGGCAAGGATGTCGACATGATCCTCGGCTACGACGCCGTGGTCGGCTCCCAGTCCGAGGGCTTCTCGGGCATCCGGGCGGCTTAAGGGGCGCAAAGCGCCTAAACGTGCGAACAACCCCAAACCCGACCTCCCCGGCGAAAGCCGGGGCCCAGATTCATCTGGAGACTCCGGGGATGACGCGCCATGCGCCCGCTCCGGAACAACACGCGATCGTGGGTTCGATCTGGGCCCCGGCTTTCGCCGGGGAGATCGGGGGAGGGAGAGCGAGTTCGAAGAGCCCTCACCCCTCCAAAAACGCCTCGACCTCGCGCCGCGACGGCATCGACGGCGCGGCGCCCGCTTTCTGCACCGACAAAGCCGCAGCGGCGTTGGCCAGCTCGACGGCCTCGCGCAGGTCCATGCCCGAAGCCAGGGCCGCGCACAGGCTGCCGCAGAAGCAGTCGCCAGCCCCGACGGTGTCGACGGCCTTGACCTTCTTGCCCTCGACCAGGAAGGCCTCGTCGCGGCGCACGGCGGCGACGCCGGCGGATCCCAGGGTGACGATGATCGTCTGATCCGGGCGGCTCATCAGCTTGCGGGCCGCCACCGACACCTCCTCCAGGCGCATCGGCTCGCGATCCAGCTTGGCGTAGCTGGCCAGCTCGGTCTGGTTGACGATCAGGATGTCGGTCAGCGGGAACAGGGCCGCGCCCTGCGGCAGGGCCGGTGCGGCGTTCAGCACCCGCAGCGCGCCCTTGGCCGCGCCGAGGCGGAACAGGGCCTCGATGGCCACGGGCGGGGTCTCCAGCTGGCAGAGCAGCACCCGCTGGCCCTCGATCGCCGTGGCGGCGACCTGCTGGGCCGTGACCATGGCGTTGGCGCCGGCGGTGACGACGATCATGTTCTCGGCGTTGTTGGCGACCCAGACGTGGGCCTGGCCGGTCGGCACGCCCTCCAGCTCCATGACGTCGGCGACCTGCACGCCATAGCCGGCCAGCTTGGCCTTGAGGCTGAGGCCGCTGTCGTCGCCGCCCACGGCGCCCATCAGCCGCGTGGCCACGCCCATGCGCGCGGCGGCGACCGCCTGGTTGGCGCCCTTGCCGCCGAGGAAGAGTTCAAGGGAAGTGCCCGCCACGGTCTCGCCGGGTCTGGGCAGGTCGTCGACCCGCGCCACGGCGTCCAGATTGATCGAGCCCAGGACAAAAACAGTCATGTCGTACGTCTTCTAGCTAAATGCGCCTACCCGCCGCCGCCCCGTTGGAAGCTCTCCACGAGACTGCCCGCCACGAGTCGCCAGCCGTCCACTAGCACGAAGAAGATCAGTTTGAAGGGCAGGCTTATGGTCGCCGGCGGCAGCATCATCATGCCCATGCTCATCAGCACGCTCGCCACCACCAGGTCGATGACCAGGAACGGGATGAACAGCAGGAAGCCGATCTCGAACGCGCGCTTCAGCTCCGAGATCATGAAGGCCGGCGTCACCACCTTCATCGGCAGGTCCTGGACGTTCTTGGTCTGCGGAACCTTGGACAGGCGGACGAACAGGGCCAGGTCCTCGCGGCCGACCTGCTTCAGCATGAACTGCTTCACCGGCCCGCTGGCCTGGTCGAAGGCTTCCGGCAGCTCGATCTGGTGGTCCAGCAGCGGCTTGATGCCGGCGTCGTAGGACTTCTCGAAGGTCGGGCCCATGACGATGGCGGTCAGGAACAGGGCCAGGCTGATGATCACCGGGTTGGGCGGGCTCTGCTGAATGCCGATGGCCGTGCGCAGCAGGCCCAGCACCACCACGATCCGCACGAACGAGGTGGTCATGATCACGATCGACGGGGCCAGGGACAGCACCGTCATCAGGCCGACCAGCTGGACGACCCGGTCGGTCAGGCCCGCGCCGGTGCCCAGATTGATGTTCACGGCCGACTGGGCCATGGCCGCGGCCGGCATGACGCCAAAGGCGATGGCGGCCAGCACCGAGATGATCGCGGCGCGGCGGAGATCCTCCGGCCGCCCGTCACGGTCTTGATCAGGTCGCGGATCATCAGGCCACGGGCTCCGAGGCGGGGGCGGGGACTTCGACGACGGGACGCGGTTGCGGAATCCAGTCCAGCAGCTTGCCGTCGCCCAGCAGCACCATGCGCTCCTCGCCGTCCAGGCTGACCACCACCAGACGGCGGGTCGGGTCGAGGGCCAGGCTCTCGACGATCCTCAGGCGGCGGTCTTGCCGGGCGGCGATCACGCGGCCGATGGCGTCGGGGCCGTACTTGCGCATCGCCCAGGCGGCGAGGCCGATCAGGCCCAGGGTGACGGCCAGGGCGGCGAGGGCGCGAATGAACTCGATGATGTCGATCATGACCGCCCAAAAAGCGAGACAACTTGGCGCAGGCGGAAAGCCTCGCTGACCCCAGAAGCTTTTCGAGAAAAAGCTTCCAGAATCATTTGGTTAAGCGTGACGGGCGCCGAAACCGATAGCCACTTTCGGCTGTCACGCTTAGGAATGTGCCTGAGGGTTCTTAATGCCGAATTAACCCTGTTTCTTCACCATGATCGTCATGGGTCCGGACGACATTCCTCTTTTCGGCATGCTCAAGAGCCGCCTCGGTTATCTGACCGAGCGCCAGAAGCTTGTCGCCCAGAACGTCGCCAACGCCGACACGCCCGGCTACCGCCCGCGCGATCTCAAGGCCTACAGCTTTCAGGCCTCGCTGATGAACCAGGGTTCGGGCTCGGTCTATCGCGGCGGGCGCGCCGCGCCGACCTCGGGCGTCCAGATGATGGAGACCTCGGCCGCCCACATGGCTCCGTCGAACGCGCCGAGCGCCTGGCGGTCGACGGCGGGCGTCGATTCGGAAGTCACCCTCGACGGCAACGCCGTGTCGCTCGAGGACCAGATGCTCAAGATGACCGACGCGCGGATGAACTACGACGCGGCGATCAGCTTCTACCAGAAGTCCATGAACATGCTGCGCCAGGCCGCGCGCAAGCCGAACGGCTAGGGGACTAAGCGATGCCCGAGATCAAATCCAATTCGCTGGCGACCATGGCCGTGGCCTCCTCGGCGCTTCGCGCCCAGCAGGGGCGCATGCGGGTCATCGCCGAGAACATCGCCAACGCCAACTCCACCGCGCGCACCGCCGGCGGCGATCCCTACCGCCGCCAGGTCCCGGTGTTCAAGCCGACCAAGGTCCAGGGCGCCGAGGGCGTGCAGATGCTGCGCGTCGACCCGGACCAGAGCGACTTCAAGACCGAATACGAACCCGGCAACCCGGCCGCCGACGCCAAGGGCTATGTCAAGCTGCCCAACGTCAATACGCTGGTCGAGGCGCTGGATATGAAGGAAGCGCAGCGCGCCTACGAAGCCAACCTCAACGTGATCGAGACCGCGCGGGCGATGGAATCGCGCACCCTCGACATCCTCAAGAAGTAAGGGGCTAGGCCATGATCACCGCGCTCGCCGCCGCCAAGGCCTATGCTTCGCAAAGCGCGATGGGCGTCGGCTCGATCGGATCGATCGGCGGCTCCGACAAGAAGGGCATGGACTTCGGCGACATGCTGAAGTCGGCCATGGAAGGCGCGGCCAAGACCTCCAAGGTCGCCGAAACCAAGATCGCCGACCAGGTCGCCGGCAAGGCCGAACTGGTCGACGTCGTCACCGCCATCAGCTCGGCCGAGGCCAGCCTGGAAACGGTGATGGCCGTGCGCGACCAGGTGATCTCGGCGTATCAGGAGATCATGCGGATGCCGATCTAAGGCGTCGGCATCGTAAACTCCGCCTTCCCCTAACCGCCGTCATTCCCGCCCTTGTGGCGGGAACCTCTCTGTCCGCCGCAGGTGCAGCGGTGTGGCGGGCCAGCCCGCCAATGCATCCCCCCGTGTCAGCTGAACCAGGGGTTCCCGCCACAAGGGCGGGAATGACGGGTTGTTGTGAGCGACAAAAGAAGGGCCGCGTCCGGGGAGGACGCGGCCCAGTTTGTTTCGGGGGAGAAGATGGAAACGCTACGCTTACTGAACAAACTCAGAGGTGCAGGAACGCCTTGGCGACCGTGAACAGGCCGCCCCAGACGATGGCGTTCAACACCGAGGCCAGCAGAACCGCGAAACCCAGCGGCCACTGGCGGCCAGACCCCTTGGCGGGCCGGCGGACAGGACGCGGATCGAACGGACGGGCTTGCGACGCAACGGTCATGAGGGGCTCCTTAACCATGACCCCATGGTCGAGATTGACTCGGCCTACGCGAACCCGGCGACCTGTCGCGCGCCGCCTTGTCGCACCCGGGGCTTTGGGACAACGCTTGAGAGCGGTGAACCGTTGATTCTGCACCCGCCGTCCGGAGCCCGCATGACCGCCATCGTCCTCGACCAGGTCAGCAAGACGTACAGTGGCCAGACGGTGCTGGCGCCGACCTCGCTGAGCGTCGCCAAGGGCCGTTTCGTCGCCCTGGTCGGCGGCTCGGGCGCGGGCAAGACGACATTGCTGAAGCTGGTGAACGGTCTCTCGACGCCGTCGAGCGGCCGGGTGCTGCTGGACGGCGCGGACATCGCCGACCGGCCGGGGCCGGAACTGCGGCGGGGCATCGGCTATGTCTTCCAGGAGATCGGCCTCTTTCCCCACATGACCGTGGGCCAGAACATCGGCGTCACGCCCGAGCTGCTGGGCTGGCCGGCCGACGAGATCGCCGCGCGGACCGACGAACTCCTCGACCTCGTGGCCCTGCCGCGCGAGATCGCTGGCCGCGCGCCGTCGCGGCTGTCGGGCGGCCAGCGCCAGCGGGTCGGCGTGGCGCGGGCGCTCGCCGCGCGCCCCTCGATCCTGCTGATGGACGAACCGTTCGGGGCGCTGGACCCGGTGACCCGCGCGGCCCTGGCCGACGACGTCAGGGCGCTGCACGCACGGCTGGGGCTGACCACGGTGATGGTCACCCACGACGTCGGCGAGGCCCTGCTGCTGGCCGACGAGGTGGTGGTGATGGCTGGCGGCAAGGTGCTGGCCCAGGCTCCGCCTCGGGCGCTGCTGGCGGGCCATCCCGATCCCGTTGTCGCCGAGCTGATCGCCGCGCCGAGACGGCAGGCCGAACGTCTCGCGGAGCTTGCCCGTGGCTGATCGTCTTTCGTCGGCTCTCGCCGTCCTGCCCGAGCGCCTGGGCTGGCACGTCACGCTCTCGGCCTCGGCCCTGGCGCTTGGCCTGGCCATAGCCTTGCCGCTGGGGATCGCCGCCGCGCGCGGTCCGCGCCTGAAGTGGATCGCGCTGGCGACCGCCGGCCTGGTCCAGACCATCCCCAGCCTGGCCCTGCTGGCGCTGTTCTACCCTGTGCTGCTGCTGCTCTCCGGGCTGGCGGTGAAGGTGCTGGGCCATGGCTTCCCGGCCCTGGGCTTCCTGCCGTCGCTGCTGGCCCTCACCCTCTATTCGATGCTGCCGATCCTGCGGAACGCGGCGGCGGGCGTCTCCGGCGTCGACCCGGCCGTGGTCGAGGCGGCGCGCGGCGTCGGCATGACCGACCGCCAGAGGCTGTGGCGTGTCGAGCTGCCCCTGGCCGCGCCGGTGATCATGGCCGGGGTGCGCACCGCCGCCGTCTGGACGATCGGCGCGGCGACGCTCTCGACCCCGGTCGGCCAGACCTCTTTGGGCGACTACATCTTCTCGGGTCTCCAGACCGAGGACTGGGTCGCGGTGCTGGTCGGCTGCGCGGCCTCTGCGGGCCTGGCGCTGATCGTGGACGGCTTGCTGGGCTTGATCGAAGGCGGCGTGGCGCGGCGTGACGCCAAGCGCCTGTGGGCGGGCGGCGTGGGCTTGGGCGTCGGCCTACTGACGGCGATCGCGCCGCTGGCCGGCGCGGCGCTGTCGCAAGGCCGTCCCGCCTATGTGATCGGCGCCAAGAACTTCTCCGAGCAGTACATCCTGGCCGAGCTGATGGCTGGCAGGCTGGAGGCTCGGGCGCCAGCGTCCAGCGCCGCGTCAACCTGGGTTCGGCCGTCGCCTACCGCGCCCTCGCCAGCGGCGAGATCGACGCCTATGTCGACTATTCCGGCACGCTGTGGGCCAACGTCCTGAACCGCACGGACAACCCCGGCCGCCAGGCGGTGCTGGACGGCCTGAGGACCCAGCTGAAGGCCCGCGACGGCGTCGTGCTGCTCAGCGCCCTGGGCTTCGAGAACGCCTACGCCCTGGCCATGCGCCGCGACCGCGCCGAGGCGCTGGGCGTGAAGACCCTGGCCGATCTGGCGACCAAGGCCCCGCAGCTGACCATGGGCGGCGACCTGGAGTTCTTCTCGCGGCCGGAGTGGGCGGCGGTGGTCAAGGCCTATGGTCTGAGCTTCAAGGCCAAGCGCCAGTTCCAGCCGACCTTCATGTATCGGGCGCTGGAGAGCCGCGAGGCCGACGTGATCTCGGCCTTCTCGTCGGACGGCCGGATCGCGGCCGACGACCTGGTGCTGCTCGGCGATCCGAAGGGCGCTCTGCCGCCCTACGATGCGGTGATCCTGGTCTCGCCGAAGCGGGCGGGGGATCAGCGGCTGCAGGACGCCTTGGAGCCGTTGGGCGGCAGTATCGACGTCAAGGCGATGCAGGCCGCCAACTACGCGGTGGATCGGGATACGGGCAAGAAGAGCCCCGCCGAGGCGGCGGGGATGCTGGCGCGCTGAGAATCCCCGGCAGGTCGAGCCCCTTCTCCCGCGCGCAGTCGAGGGCGATGTCGTAGCCCGCATCGGCGTGGCGCATGACGCCCGACGCGGGGTCGTTCCACAGCACCCGCGCGATCCGCTTGGCCGCGGCCTCGGTGCCATCGGCGACGATGACCATCCCCGCGTGCTGCGAGAAACCCATGCCAACCCCGCCGCCGTGGTGCAGCGACACCCAGGTCGCGCCCGAGGCGGTGTTGAGCAGGGCGTTCAGCAGCGGCCAATCCGACACCGCGTCCGAGCCGTCCTTCATCGCCTCGGTCTCGCGGTTGGGCGAGGCGACCGAGCCTGAAGTCCAGATGGTCGCGGCCGATGACGATCGGGGCCTTCAGCTCGCCGCTGGCGACCATCGCGTTGAAGGCCAGGCCCAGGCGATGACGATCCCCGAGGCCCACCCAGCAGATGCGCGCCGGCAGACCCTGGAACTTGATCTTCTCGGCGGCCATGTCGAGCCAGTTGTGCAGGTGCGGATTGTCCGGGATCAGTTCCTTGACCTTGGCGTCGGTCCTGGCGATGTCCTGCGGATCGCCCGACAGCGCCGCCCAGCGGAACGGGCCGATCCCCCGGCAGAACAGCGGGCGGATATAGGCCGGCACGAAGCCGGGGAAGTCGAAGGCGTTGGCGACGCCTTCCTCCAGCGCCATCTGGCGGATGTTGTTGCCGTAGTCGACGGTCGGGACGCCGGCGGCCTGGAAGTCCAGCATCGCCCGGACGTGTATGGCCATCGAGGCGCGGGCGGCCTTGTCGACGCTGGCCGGATCGCGTTCGCGGGCGTCGTGCCACTGGTCCAGGCTCCAGCCGGCCGGAATGTAGCCATTGACCGGGTCGTGGGCGCTGGTCTGGTCGGTCAGCAGGTCGGGGCGCACGCCGCGCTTGAAGAGCTCCGGCAGCAGCTCGGCGGCGTTGCCCAGCAGGCCGACCGAGATCGGGGTCCTGACGGCGCGGGACTCTTCGATCCAGGCCAGGGCCTGGTCGACGCTGTCGGTGGACTTGTCGAGATAGCCGGTGCGCAGGCGCATCTCGATCCGCGAGGGCTGGCGCTCGATGGCCAGGCACGAAGCGCCGGCCATCACCGCCGCCAGGGGTTGGGCCCCGCCCATGCCGCCCAGGCCCGCCGTCAGCAGCCACCTGCCCGAGAGATCGCCCGCATAGTGCTGGCGGCCCATCTCGACGAAGGTCTCGTAGGTGCCCTGCACGATGCCCTGGGCGCCGATATAGATCCACGAGCCGGCGGTCATCTGGCCGTACATGGCCAGACCCTTGCGATCGAGCTCGTTGAAGTGCTCCCAGGTGGCCCAGCGCGGCACCAGGTTGGAGTTGGCGATCAGCACCCGCGGCGCGTCGGCATGGGTGCGGAAGACGCCGACCGGCTTGCCGGACTGGACCAGCAGGGTTTCGTCGTCCTCGAGCCGGCGCAGGGTCTCGACGATCTTGTCGAAGCTCTTCCAGTCTCGGGCGGCGCGGCCGATGCCGCCATAGACCACCAGCTCCTCCGGCCGCTCGGCGACGTCGGGATGCAGGTTGTTCATCAGCATCCGCAGCGGGGCTTCGGTCAGCCAGGACTTGGCGGTGCGCTCGGTCCCCGTGGCGGGGCGGATGACGCGGGTGTTGTCGCGGCGGGTCATTGGTATCCTCGGCGGAACCGTCCTCATCCTTCGACAAGCTCAGGATGAGGACGAATTCAGGCTCTGAGCGATCATTCGAAACCTCATCCTGAGCCTGTCGAAGGACGAGGTTTCGCCGCGCGATCAGGTCGTGTTCGCGAAATCCAGGCAGGCCGTCAGCACGTCTTCCAGCACCGCGCGCAGCGGCTCGGCGTGGAAGGGCGCGGGCCAGGTGTCGGGCGTCGGCGGTTCGACCGGGTCGTCCATGTAGCCCCGACAGGCCAGTTCCATCTGGATGGCGTGGACGCCCGCGCCGGGCTGGCCGTAGTGGCGCGTGGTCCAGCCGCCCCTGAAACGGCCGTTGGTGACGCGGGATCGGCCTGAAGCGTCGCAGGCGGCCTCGACGGCGGCGGTCAGGGCGGGGTCGCAACTGGCGCCGCCGTTGGTCCCAAGATTGAACTGCGGCAGCTCGCCATCGAACAGGCGCGGGACCCGCGAGCGGATGGAATGGGCCTCGTACAGCACCACGGTCGGATGGACCGCGCGCAGGCGGTCGATCTCGGCGCGCAGGGCGGCGTGATAGGGTTCGAAGTAGGTGGTGCGGCGACGGTCGATCTCGGCCGCGTCGGGGCCGCCGTCGCGATAGAGCGGCTCACCGTCGAAGGTGGTGGTGGGGCACAGTTCCGTGGTCGCCTGGCCCGGATAGAGCGAGGCGCCGGACGGGTCGCGATTGACGTCGATGACGGTGCGCGAGATCGCCGTCCGCACGATCGTCGCGCCCATCCCCTCGGCGAAGGCGTAGAGCCGATCGACCCACCAGTCGGCGTCCTTGCGGGCCAGCCAGGGGGAGACGAGATGGGCCTCGATGTCCGGCGGGATCTCGGTCCCGGTGTGGGGCAGGGAAACGATCAGGGGGGCGGGGCCCTGTGTGACTTGAAGCCAATCCGTCATCCCCAAAAACCCGATCTCCCCGGCGAATGCCGGGGCCCAGATTCAGCCTGAGCGGTTGGGGATGACCCGGGAAGCGCCCTGTCAGCCTGTCGAGCGCGCGTGGGTTCGATCTGGGCCCCGGCATTCGCCGGGGAGAGCGGAGGAGGGGAGGGCATCAAGACACCCCCGGCAAGTCGCCCGCCGCCTCGATCACCGCGCCGCTCCGCACCAAGGCGTTCGCCGCCTCCAGGTCCGGGTGGAAATGGCGGTCGTCGTCCAGGTGGGGGACCTGGCCGCGCGTCAGCGTCCGCACGGCCTCCAGGGCCTTGCTCGACCGCAGCGGGGCGTGGAAGTCGCAGCCCTGCGCCGCCGCCAGCAGTTCGATGCCCAGCACCGCCGTGGCGTTCTCGACCATGCCCATCAGGCGCCGCGCGCCGTGCGCCGCCATCGAGACGTGGTCCTCCTGGTTGGCCGAGGTCGGGATCGAGTCGACGCTGGCCGGATAGGCCTTCTGCTTGTTCTCCGAGACCAGGGCGGCGGCCGTGACCTGAGGGATCATGAAGCCGGAGTTCAGGCCCGGCTTGGGCGTCAGGAAGGCCGGCAGGCCCGACAGCGCCGGGTCGACCAGCATGGCGATACGGCGCTCGGCGATCGAGCCGATCTCGCAGACCGCCAGGGCGATCATGTCGGCGGCGAAGGCCACCGGCTCGGCGTGGAAATTGCCGCCGGAGAGGGCCTCATCGGCTTCCGGGAAGATCAGCGGATTGTCCGAGACCCCGTTGGCCTCGGTCTCCAGCGTCGCCGCCGCCTGGCGCAGGACATCCAGCGCCGCGCCCATCACCTGCGGCTGGCAGCGCAGGCAGTACGGGTCCTGGACGCGCTCGTCCGCCTTCAGGTGCGACACGCGGATTTCCGAGGTCGCCATCAGGTCGCGCAGGGCGGCGGCGGTCTCGATCTGGCCGGCGTGGCGGCGCAGGGCGTGGATGCGCGGATCGAACGGGGTGTCCGAGCCCTTGGCGGCGTCCGTCGACAGCGCGCCGGTTACCAGGGCCGACTGGAACAGCAGCTCGGCCTCGAACAGGCCAGCCAGGGCGTTGGCGGTCGAGAACTGGGTGCCGTTGAGAAGGGCCAGGCCTTCCTTTGGGCCGAGCGTCAGAGGCGAGAGGCCGGCCTTCTTCAGCGCCTTGGCGGCCGGCTTGCGTTCGCCCTCGACGAAGATCTCGCCGACGCCGATCATGGTCGCGGCCATGTGCGCCAGCGGCGCCAGGTCGCCCGAGGCGCCGACCGAGCCCTGGCACGGGATCACCGGCGTCAGGCCCTGGGCCAGCATCACCTCCAGCATGCGCACGGTCTCGACCCGCACGCCCGAGGCGCCCTGCGCCAGGCTGGCCAGTTTCAGGGCCATCATCAGGCGGATGACCGGGATCGGCGAGGGCTCGCCGACGCCGGCCGCGTGCGACAGGACGATGTTGCGCTGCAGGGTCTCCAGGTCCGCGTCGCCGATGCGGACGCTGGCCAGTTTCCCAAAGCCGGTATTGATGCCGTAGACCGGCTCGCCCCTGGCCAGGATGCGTTCGACCGCCGCCGCGCTTTCCGCGATCACCGGCCAGGCCGTCTCCGCCAACCGCGCCGAGGCTCCGCGATAGATCGTCTTCCAGTCGGCCAGCGGCACGTCGCCGGGGTTCAGAACAAGTTTGGTCACTGGCCTCTCCACACGCGGGCATGGAGCGGATTGAAGCCCATGCCATAGACAAGTTCGGCGGGACGCTCGATGTCCCAGATCGCGAGGTCGCAGGCCTTGTCGGCCTCCAGCGTCCCGCGATCGTGCAGCAGGCCCAGCGCCCGCGCGGCATCGCGCGTGACGCCGGCCAGGCACTCCTCGACGGTCATCCGGAAGAGCGTGGCGGCCATGTTCATGACCAGCAGCGGCGAGGTGAGCGGCGAGGTGCCGGGATTGCAGTCGGTGGCCAGGGCCATGGGCACGCCCGCTTCCCGAAGGGCCGCGATCGGCGGGGTCTTGGTCTCGCGGGTGAAGTAGTAGGCGCCGGGCAGCAGGGTCGCCACCGATCCCGAGGCGGCCATGGCGGCGACCCCGGCGGCGTCCAGGTGCTCCAGGTGATCGGCCGACAGCGCCCCGAACTCGGCGGCCAGGGCCGCGCCATTGAGGTTCGACAGTTGCTCGGCGTGCAGCTTGACCGGCAGGCCGTGGGCCTTGGCCGCTTCGAACACGCGGCGGATCTGGTCGGGCGAAAAGCCGATTCCCTCGCAGAAGCCGTCGACCGCGTCGGCCAGGCCGCGCGCGGCGATGGCGGGAATCATCTTCTCGCAGACCAGGGCGATGTAGCCGTCCTTGTCGTCGCGGTATTCCGGCGGCAGGGCGTGGGCGCCGAGGAAGGTGGTGCTGACCCCGACACGGCGGATGTCGGCCAGGGTCCGGGCGGCGCGCAGGCTCTTGATCTCGTCGTCGAGGGAGAGGCCATAGCCGGACTTGATCTCGACCGTGGTGACGCCCTCGGCGATCAGGGCGTCGAGGCGGGGCAGGGCGACCTGGACCAGCTCCTGTTCCGAGGCCGCGCGGGTGGCCCGCATGGTCGAGACGATGCCGCCGCCGGCCCGGGCGATCTCTTCGTACGAGGCCCCGGCCAGGCGCAGCTCGAACTCGTGGGCGCGATCGCCGGCGAAGACCAGATGGGTGTGCGGGTCGATCAGGCCGGGGGTGATCCAGCGCTCCTCGACATCGATGGTTTCGGCCGCTTCGAAGGGCGGCGCGGCCTCCGCCGGACCGGCATAGGCGATGCGACCGTCCCGGCTGGCGACGACGCCGTCCTCGACGATCCCCAGGCCTTCGCGATCCGGGGCCAGGGTCGCGAGACGGGCGTTGATCCACACCCGATCACAGCGCATGAGCCTGCCTCCCGCCAACGCGGACCGTCTCTTGCGGGCCGCTTCAATATGTATAGACATATTTGCGAACGATGAGGCTTGTCCAGTGACCGACGCGCAGAATTCCCCGGAGAAGTCGCTGGAATCCTCGACGGTGGTCTGGTGCGAGAGCGCCCTGCTGGCGGACGGCTGGGCGCGGGGCGTGAAGTTCACCCTCACCGACGGCCGCATCGCCCGGATCGACACCGACACTAGCGCGGGCGACGCGGTCCGCCTCGGTCCCGCCCTGCCGGGCCTGGCCAACGTCCACAGCCACGCCTTCCAGCGCGCCATGGCGGGTCTGGCCGAAACGCGCGGCGACACGGGCGACACCTTCTGGACCTGGCGCGAGGTGATGTACCGCTTCCTGGAGCGGCTAGATCCCGACATGGCCCAGGCCATCGCCGCCATGGGTCAGGTCGAGATGCTGGAGGGCGGTTTCACGCGGGTGGGCGAGTTCCACTACCTGCACCACGCGCCCGACGGCGGCTTGTACGACAACCCGGCCGAGATGGCCGCGCGGATGGCGGCGGCGGCCGAGGAGACCGGGATCGGCCTGACCCTGCTGCCGGTGTTCTACGCGCACAGCAACTTCGGCGGCCTGCCGCCGACCGACGGCCAGAAGCGCTTCATCCATGACCTCGACGGCTTCGCGCGGCTGGTCGAGGCCTGTCGCGCGATCGTGGCGGACTTGCCCGAGGCGGTGGTCGGCGTCGCCCCGCACAGCCTGCGCGCGGTTACGGCCGAGGAGCTGGACGCCATCGTCCCGCTGGCCGCCGGCGGCCCGATCCATATCCACGTGGCCGAGCAGACCAAGGAGGTCGACGACTGTCTGGCCGCCACCGGCGCGCGTCCCGTCCGTTGGCTGATGAACCACACCGAGGTCGACAAGCGGTGGTGCCTGATCCACGCCACTCACATCAACGCCACCGAGACCGAGCGCCTGGCCAAGAGCGGCGCGACGGCCGGCCTGTGCCCGGTGACCGAGGCCAATCTCGGCGACGGGATCTTTCCGACGCCGGACTACCTGGCCGCTGGCGGAAGCTTCGGAATCGGGACGGACTCCAACGTCGTGATCGACGCCGCCCAGGAGTTGCGGACCTTGGAGTACGCCCAGCGCCTGACCCGCCGGGCCCGCAACGTCTTGGCGGGCGGCCCGCGCCGTTCGACCGGCGGCGACCTGTGGCGCGCGGCGACGCTGGGCGGGGCCCAAGCCCTGGGCGTCGCCAATGGGACGACAAGGGGCGGCCTGCGGCGCGGCGCGGCGGCCGATTTCATCACCCTCGACACAAGCCATCCGAACATCGTCGGCCGTTCCGGCGACACGCTGATCGACAGCCTGGTCTTCGCTGGCGGCGGGATCGACACCGTCTGGCGGCACGGCAAGCAGCTGGTCTCGGGCGGCCGCCACCACGCCCGCGAGGCGATCAGCGCGCGCTACGTCCAGACCCTGAAGGCCCTGCTGGCGTGACGGGACCGCTGCACCAGCGCATCCGCTCGGACATCGAGGCTCGTATCCGCTCCGGCGAATGGGCGCCTGGTCATCGCGCGCCGACCGAGGCCGAGCTGATGGGCCAGTACGGCTGTTCGCGGATGACGGTGAACAAGGCCATGACCGCCTTGGTCGAGGCCGGGCTGATCGTGCGCCGCAAGCGCGCCGGCTCGTTCGTGGCCCGGCCCAAGGTTCACGCGCCGGTGCTGAACATCCCCGACATCCAGTCCGAGATCGTCGCGCGCGGCGAGACCTACGCCTTTCGCCTGCTGGCGCGGGCGGTGCGGTCGGCCGACCGTGACAGCCCGGGCGAGGTCGAGCTGGCGGCGGGCGGCAAGCTGCTCGCGCTGGACGGCGTCCACGACGCCGGCGGCCGGCCGTTCGCCCTGGAGCGGCGGCTCGTCGCCCTGAAGGCCGCGCCCGGGATGGAAGCCGCCGACTTCACCCATGTCCCGCCCGGCGCCTGGCTGCTGGAGCACGTCGCCTGGACCGAGGCCGAGAGCCGCATCAGCGCCGTCAACGCCGACGCCGACAACGCCCGCCTGCTGGCCCTGGACGAGGGCGCGGCCTGCCTCGTCGTCGACCGCCGCACCTGGCGCGAGGGCCAGCATGTCACTAGGGTCCGCCAGGTGTTCCCAGGCGAGGCGTACGACCTGGTGGCGCGGTTCGGGCCAGGGGCGCGAATGGGGGCGTGAGCATGGACATCGAGGGACTGGAGCGCTTCAGCTTTGGAGACGGCCCCGCGCTGGCCGACGAGCTGCTGGCGCTGGTGCTGGCCGGCGTGAAGACGGCCACCTGCTGGGCGGCCCGCGATGGCGCGCTGACCGAGGTCGGCAGGCGTATGGTCGTCTGCGACGGACGCGGCGAGCCACGGGCGGTTCTGGAGACCGTCGAACTGACTCGCCGCCGCTTCGCCGATGTTGACGCGGCCTTCGCAAGGGACGAGGGCGAAGGGGATCTGTCGCTGGCGTGGTGGCGCGACGCGCACCGCGCCTATTTCGAGCGGAACGGCGGCTTCGCTGACGACATGGACCTGTGGTGCGAACGCTTTAGGGTCGTGGCGCGACTCGGCCGACCGAGTGACCGACAAGGAACGCGACTGATGGACCTGCACGCGATCGCCATCCCGACCTACGCCCACATGCTGAAAGGCCTGTCGGCCCAGCTGTCCAAGGGCGAGGCCCATGCCGCCGAGCACGGCCTGGCGCCGGAGAGCCTGATCGGGGCGCGGCTGGCGGCGGACATGTTCCCGCTGTCGACCCAGGTGCGGTTCGTCTGCGTCCAGGCCAGCGACCTGCTGCGCTACCTGACGGGCGCGGAGTCATTCGCCCCGGCCGAGGACGCGACCGACTTCGCCGGCCTGCGGGCCCAACTCGCCGACGCCGCGGCGCGGATCGAGGCGACGCCGGCCTCGGCCTTCGACGGCGCGGCCGAAAAGCCGATCGAGCTGAAGTTGCCCAACGGCATCGTCTTCGACCTGACCGGCGAGCAGTTCCTGCGCGACTGGGCCCTGGCCCAGTTCTATTTCCATGTCACGACCGCCTACGCGATCCTGCGCAACCAGGGCGTTCCGCTGGGCAAGCCCGACTGGGTCCCGCACATGTTCGCCTATATCCGCCCCGGAACCTTGCCCGGAGGTTGAGTCCCTCTGGCTACCCCCCGTTCGGGGGATGTCGGTCCCAGA
The DNA here is from genome assembly GCA_965283765.1 of Caulobacteraceae bacterium. Classification (GTDB taxonomy): domain Bacteria; phylum Pseudomonadota; class Alphaproteobacteria; order Caulobacterales; family Caulobacteraceae; genus Caulobacter. Next base: position 167,489 of record CBDIPU010000003.1, on the reverse strand, counting down.
CGTCGGAAACGTAGAACGACGTTCGGGGACCGAGTGTGACGCGTGGTGCGGCGAGGGTCCCCGAGGGATCCGTCATGGCCGAACCGACACTTCGCGATTTCCAATTCCTGATCCAGCTGGTCGACAGCGGCTTCATCCAGGCGACCTTCAAGTTCGTCGACCTGAGGCCGCTTCTGAAGAGCGTTGGGGTGCTGACGCCGGAGGTCGACGCCGCCCTGGCCTTGGTCGAAGCCAATCCGGCCCTGATCAATATCGGCGTTCAGACCCTGAAGGAGGCTCTGAGCAAATATCCCCTGGATACGCCGCTCAGCGTGGCTTTCGGCTCTGGGACCGGCGGGACCGGCGGCACGGGCACGGTCGCCAATCCGATCGTGCTGACCGACGCCCAGATCAAGGACGCCTATAAGGCCCTGGCCGGCATCTCGGCCAACTCGTCCAAGGCGTTGTCGGAGTATCTGAGCGGACCGAACGGCGAGAAGGTGGTCAACGCCTTCTACAACGAGATGAAGGAGCTGGCGCAGCTGCAGGCCGACGTCATCGCCAACAAGATCACCAAGGCGGTCTTCATCGACAAGCTGGTCGGCTATTCGGTCGACACCTCGGCGCTGGCACTGCAGGCGATGAACTTCTTCACCGGCAAGACACCCAGCCAGGCGACCCTGAACGACCTGATCGACAGCGCCACCAACACCACCGACCTGACCGACTACGCCTATGCGATCTACAACACCTCCAACAAATACATCGAGTTCGCGGTCAACCAGGCCATGAGCGGCGCGGGCGCGGCGTCGTTCAAGACCGCCTATGACAGCCTGTCGTTCCGCGACGCGGTGGTGAAGGCCTATGACGCCATCATCGGCAACGCCAAGGCCGCGGCGGCGGGGATCAATATCAACGCGGCGATCGACTACATCGTCTCGCAGCAGAGCTACTTCACCGCCTACGGCCACGACGCCCTGGGGGCCAAGGCCGCCATGGCCGGCTTCGTCATGTACGCCGGCATGAACGCCGGGGTCGGAGCCTATGCCGAGTTCGACCAAGGCCTTCCTGACCGACGCCTATGACGGCAAGGCCAGCTACGGCGGCGCCCTCGTGGCGGCCAAGGCGAGCATCCCGGCCTCGGCCGACGCGGTGGCCCTGGTCGCCCAGCCAGCCGACCACCACGACGCCGGGGCTTTTGTCTAGGGCGCCTTCGTCTAGGAGGTCTCCTCTAGTCGGGCATCGTCTCGAACACCGTCAGGCCGTCCGGCAGGATCACCCAGTCCGGACGGTCGCGGTCGAACAGGGCCATGGACGGCTTGAACAGGGTCGGGTCGTCCAGGCTGCCGGCGTAGATCGTGTGGCTGTCGTGCAGCCCATGCTCGCCGCCGAAGACGAGGCCTCCGCAGGTGGGACACGAATTGCGGGTGGCCTCGCCCCCTCGGAAGGCCCGGCTGCGGTACTGCCGCGCCGGGCCTTTTATGGTCAGGGCCGACGCTGGAAATCCCATGAACGGAATGAAGCCCCCGCCCGACGCCTTGCGGCAGTCGGCGCAGCAGCACAGGCCCATGAAGTCCGGCGCGCGATCGGCCTCCCAGCGCAGAGCGCCGCACAGGCAGCCGCCCTTGAAGGACGCCGTCATCGGCGCGACGCGGCTCTGTTCTTGTCGCCCCCGGAAATCGGGTCCGCGAGCGGTTGGCGCCAGCGATGGAACAGCAGGCCGCCCAGCAGGATAGTCAGGCCCAGCAGGAGGGCGCCGCCATCGAGGCCGGTTTCCTGAAAGCGGATGTCGATCGGAACGGGATGGACATGGACCGGGCCGACTTTGAACGACCAAGGCTCGATCCGGACGGCGCGAGCCATCTCGCCGACCCCCGCCCACAGGGCGAAGATCAAGAGGCCATGGCGTTTCCAGATGTCCTGCATCACAACCTCCGGCGTCGAAGCAGAGTTTGGGTCGGCGCTGGGCGGGCGTCAAGAAAGCTTGAAATCAGCGGGGCGAGAGGATCTGCTCCAGCCTGTCTGGCGTCTGTGTCAGACGCTTCAGGCGCGGATACTTCAGGCCTCCGTGATAGGGGACCCGAACGACGCGAACCCGGTCGTCGGCCTTCACGCCGAGAGCGATCGGGGGCGAGCCCGACTTGGCGGCCGCGGCGATCGCGGCTCGCAGCGCCTCCGGGGTGTAGGGCCTGCCGGCGACCTTGACGATCCGGGTCCCGGCGATGACGCCGGCCCGGAAGAGCGGTCCGTCCCAGAGCGTTTCCTTGACCGCGCCGTCCCAGCCGATCTCCGCGCCCAGCGAGAATGTCAGCAGGCTGGCCTCGACGCTCTTCTCATAGGCGGTGACATAGGCGGACGGCCGCGTCTCGAAGACCAGGCGCCAGCCCGAACGGGTCAGGCCGTCGAGCGGCGCGCGATCGTGGGCGTCGAGGCGGGCGTCAAGGAAGCCCGCCCAGTCGTAGGGCGCGACCGCGTTCAAGGCGTCGACGACATCCTCGACGTCATAGGTCGAAACGTTCATGTCGCCGTCGTCCACGCCGAAGAAGGCGCCGGCGAAATCGTCCAGCGACTTGGCGCCGTTGGTGCGCTCGCGGATCAGGGTGTCGACGTCCAGCCAGAGCAGCTGGCCTTCCTCGTAGTAGTCGAGCGCGCGTAGCCAACTGGTGGAGCCCGTGCCGCCCGCGGAGTTCATGATGTAGGCGTTCGTCGTGTCCCGCAGGTCGCGCCAGCCGCGCCCTGGGGTGGCCTGGGCGTTGGCCGCGATCAGGGCCAGACGCTGGCGCATCTGCTCGGACGAATAGAGGCCCGACCGCGTGGCCAGCGTGTCGCCATAGTACTCGGTCAGGCCTTCATAGACCCAGAGCAGGCTGTTGCGCATCGGCGTCGTATAGTCCGGCGTCCAGAGGTCGGCCGGACGGCGGTGCTTGCCGTTCCAGGCGTGTACATACTCGTGGGCCAGGATGTCCCGGCCGCTGAACGCCGTGTCCCAGGCCGTGAAATAGCCCGCCGAGCTGTAGCCGTTCTCGCTGGATCTCTGATGCTCGGCGCCCAGATAGCCGACCGTGGGGTTCAGGCTGAGCAGAAAGTCGTAGTGGTCGAAATTGCGCGCGCCGCCGAACAGCTTGTCGGCCTGCTGGACGAGGCGGCGATGGATCGCGACCTGGGCCGGGGTCGCCTTCAGATCCTTGGGCGCGTCGGCGAACACGTTCAGTCGGACCGGGCGCGGCGATCCGGGATCGAGGTCGAAGACCGCCTTGTGGCGCCCGGCATAGACTGGCGAGTCCATCAGGGTTTCAAAGCTCGTGACCGCGAACCGCGTGGTCGCGCCGGCGGTCTCCGCGCCATCCAGAGCGGTGGCGAGGCTCCAGCCGGCGGGGACGGTCAGGGTGGGGCGGACGCGAATACGCCCGACCTCGTGACCGGCGGGATAGAGGGCGACGGCGGTCCATTTCAGCAGAACCAGGTTCGGCGTCACCGCGATCCGCACGGGACCGCCGGGCTGGGCCGTGGGCTGTTCCAGGCGGATGGTCAGGGATTGGACGCGGGGCGGGACGTCCACGTGGAAGGCGGTCATCTCGACCGGGTCGCGCCGCCAGGCCAGCCGCCGCCCGTCATCGGCGGTGATCGAAAAGCCGCTCATCAGCACGATCTGGGCGCTGGGCGAATGTTCTCCCGGGATCCACTTGGGCAGGGAGAGCACCAGAGGGCCTGGTGTCACCGGAAGGATCTCGGTGACGCGGAACACCTTCCGCGTCGTGTCGCTGACATCGACCTTCAGGTCGATGACGCCCGGATAGTCCACCGCGCGCGCCGCGGGGATCGGCGGCGAGGGCGGAGCGGGCCTGGGACCGGCCAGCGCCGGGACGGCCGCCAGGGCCAGGCACGCGGCCAATACGAGCTTGGGCGTCATGCGGTTTCCTCGCGCGAAGTGGCGGAGCGGTCGCGGATGCGACCGCTCCGGGCCTGGCGTCACAGGCCGCTGGCGCCGCCGAACTTGTGGGTCAGCTGCAGGTAGTAGCTGCGTCCCGTCGAGGAGAACCATGAGGTGTCGTAGTACGGATACCCCGAATAGGTCGGGTCGCGGGGCGGGTCCTTGTCCAGCAGGTTGTCGACGGCCAGGCTCAGGCGGGTGCGGTCGTTGATCTCGTATTGGACCGTGGCGTTGACCATGTAGGTCGCCTTGGTCCAGCCGTCCTCGGCGTAGTTGGGCACCCGGTCGAGGCGCTGGCCGTGCAGGCCGACGCTGAGGCCGTCGAGCGTCCAGTTGAACGTCGCGCTGCTCTTGGTGCGCGGGATGTCATAGCCGCTGTCGAAGGCCAGTTGGTTCTCGATGGGATCGCCCGGGTACTGGCGGCTGGTGTGGTTGTGCACCCAGGTGTGGGCGAGGCTGAAGTTGAACGTCCCCAGGCTGCTGGTCGGCAAGCGATAGTGGACGGCGACGTCGACGCCGGTGGTCCGCTCTGTGGCCACGTTGATGGGGTTGATCGTCACGGTGCTGATCGCGCCCGGATTGATGGCGGCGGTCAGCGGGTTGCGCTTCACGCGCGCCAGGGCGTCGACGCAGGTCGGCGAGATGGAGCTGACGGCGGTTCCCGCCGACGTCTTGCCGATCTGGCAGTCGGCTTCCTGTCGCAGGACGCTGTCCAGGCTCATGTCCAGCACGGCGTTGTCCAGCTGGACGCGGAAGTAGTCGACCGAGATGTCGAAGTTGCGGACCGGCGACCAGACCGCGCCGTAGTTGAACGACTTGGACGTCTCGGGCTTCAGCTTGGCGTTGCCCAGGCGCACCTTGACCAGGCCTTCGTCGGCGTAGCTGCAGTCGCCGACGTCCTCGTCCGGCTCCTCGGCGCGGCAGCGGAAGTAGTCGGTGCCCGAGGGGTGGCTGATGCCTTCCTTGGCGAACACGTAGTGCAGGTCCGGCGCGCGGAAGCCGGTGCCGTAGGCGGCGCGCAGCAGCAGGGTCTTCACCGGCCGCCATTCGACGCCGCCGTTGTAGGTGAACTTGTCGATCGTATTGCCGCCGTACTTGTAGCTGTCGTAGCGGCCGGCGGTGGACAGCTCGAGGCTGCTCAGCAGCGGCGCGCGGAACTCGTAGCCGGCGCCCCAGTGATCGCGCGAGCCCGAGCCATCGGCGTCGCGCAGATTGTAGTAGTAGTTCACCGTGGCCAGCGGATCGAGGCCCAGCTTGTAGGACTGGTGGCCGTATTCGGCGACCGCCGCGAAGCCGACCGGGCCGGCGGGCAAGTGGAACAGTTCCGCCTGGTTGATCTGGAAGGACACGCCCTGCTGCCGGGCGACCGGCTTGTAGGTCGTGCGGGCGGTGATCGAGTTCGAACTCGGCCGTGGTCAGGGGCTTGTAGAGGCGCGCCGGATCGGCGTTGAAGATCGGATAGCCGCTGTCGGCGTCGACGCCCAGTTGGGAGCCCAGGAAAAGAGCGGTGGCCTTGGAGGTTACCACCTTGGGCCAGCTGATCGAGGAACGGTGCTGGCTGAAGTTGTAGAAGGCCTCGTAGTCCCAGCCGCCGCCCAGCGAGCCCTTCACGCCCGGCGTGATGCTGAAGGTCTTGGAGACGTTCTTGATGAAGCCCTTGTTCAGCCCGCCCATTTCCTCGGGCGTGAACTGGCGATGCCAGAGATCCAGCGCGCCGGTGAACTGGTTGTAGAAGATCCCGTCCTCGCTGCCGTTGGCGTCCTGGTACTCCCAGCTCAGGACGTCCTGGAACTGCCGGGTGCGGCTGTAGCCCGCCGAGATGTCGGCGAAGAACGAGAGGGTGTCGCGGGGGGCGTAGTTGAGCGAGGCGACGACGTTGGCGCTCTTGCGCTCGCTGACGATCGTGCCGTAGCCGATCGAGCTGTAGCTGCCGCAGTAGAAGCCGGGATCGCCGTCGGGACCCCAACCGGAGCGGCTGACATATTCGATCGACCCGTCATTGAGCTTCGAGAGCGCCTTGCAGGTGTTCGCGCCCGGATCGATGTAGACCTCTTCGGTCGGCTCCATCCGCATGAAGTCGCGCCGCGCGATCGCCGTGCGCTTGGTCGGGCTGTCCTTGGTGCTGTCCTGAATGTCGCGGTCATAGGCCCAGACCGGACGCTGATTGACGAACTCGCCGCCGATCACCAGGTCGAAGTTGTCCTTGGAATAGCCGCTCGAGATGTTGACGCGCTGGCTGGCGCCGCCGCCGTGCTCGTAGCCGCCGAAGGTCACGTCGACCGTCGTGCCGTCGACCTTCTTCTTCAGATTGAAGTTCACCACGCCCGAGATGGCGTCCGAGCCGTAGACGGCCGAGGCGCTGCCGCTCAGCACCTCGATGCGGTCGATCATGCCCAGCGGGATCGACGAGGTGTCGGTGAAGGCGCTCTTGCCGTTGTAGGGCAGCGGGAAATCGGCGATGCGGCGGCCGTTGACCAGCACCAGCGTATGGTTGGGGCCCAGGCCGCGCAGGTCGACCTGCTGGGCGCCGGGTGTCCAGTCCATGCCGCTGGACGATTGCTGGGTCTGGGTTTCGCCGCCGTTCTGGGTCAGGGCGCGCATGACGTCCGGGACGCTGTTGAAGCCCGCGGCCTTGATGTTGTCGCTGGTGATGACCGTGACGGGGGCGGGGCCTTCGGTCGCGATGCGAGGGATGCGCGAGCCGGTGATCACCAGCGTCTCGACGGCGTCGTCGCTGGTGGTCGACGTCGTCTGCGCGGCCGCCTGGCCGACGATCAGAAGGCCGGCCGCGCCAGCCAATGCGCTGGCGCGAAGAAGATGCGTCTTCATGGATATCCCCCTTTTTGTTGCGCCGACGGTCCTGTCCTGGGTGCTCAGCACCTCGGCGTTGCTCCGAGATTGCATCCATTTGGATCGCGGCTTTCGCAGATTGAAAGCTGGAAATGACAGATTGTCAAAATTTATGGACATATTGCTCGCAACATGCAGCAATTTGGTCATCGCGCCTCGATACTGGGCGCTATGGCGATCCTGGCGCCGAAACGCGCCAAGACGGATCGAGAAAACGCGCCGAGCGGTTAGGCTCGGCCTGAACGGAGGAAGCCGGATGGTTCGATTTGCGTCCGCGATGGCCATGGCCGCGCTGCTCATCGGCGCGAGCGTCGCGCACGCGGCGACGCCGGCGGGGCCTGACGCCGTCGGGCCGGGCTACGAGTACTATATGATCGGCGACGTGAACGCGCCCACGCCGGGAAAGACCGGGCCGCTGTCGGGATTGTTCGGCGGCGGCGACTGGCCGGTCGACGCCTTCCGGACCTTCGTCAAGCAGTCTGGCGGCGGCCACATCGTCGTGTTGCGCGCCCGCGGGGGCCGCGAGTTGCAGGACGAGATTTATAACGACGTCGGCGGCGTGGTCTCGGTCGAGACCCTGGTGATCCACGACGAAGACGCTGGCGAAGATCCCAAGCTGCTGGCCATTATCGCGCGCGCCGACGGCATCTTCTTCGGCGGCGGCGATCAGAGCAACTATGTGCGCGCCTGGAAGGGCACGGCGCTGAACAAGGCGCTGGACGCCCACGTCAAGGCCGGCAAGCCGATCGGCGGCACCAGCGCGGGGCTGGCGGTGTTGGGCGGCTATGTCTATGGCTGCCTGGACTCGATCAGCCTGACCTCGCCGGACGCGCTGAAGAACCCGACCGGGGCCAGCGTCACGCTGGTGCGCGACTTCCTGCACCTGCCGTATCTCTCCAAGGTCGTCACCGACACCCACTTCGACAAGCGCGATCGCCAGGGGCGTCTGGTGACCTTCGTCGGGCGGCTGATCCAGGAAGAGAACGACACGACGATCACCGGGCTGGGCGTCGACGAGGCCGGCGCGATGCTGGTCGACGGAGACGGGGTCGGTCGTTACTACGGCCCCGGCCACGCTTGGCTGGTGCGTCCGCTGAAGAAACCCGCCATCATCATCGCCGGACAGCCGCTGACCTATGCGTCGTTCCCGCTTGTCGGGCTGGGACCCAACAGCACGCTCGACTTCAAGACATTCGAGGTCACCAAGCCGGACTTCACCATCACCGCTCGCGTCGACAAGGGAACGCTTGTCCGCAGTGATCGATAAGATCCGACCGACCGCCAGACCGAGATCAAGATGACGCTTCAGACTCTTCGCCGTTTCGCCTCTTTCGCCCTCTGCGGCCTCGCCCTCTCCGCGTCGGCGCTGGCCGCTCCCGCCGTGGCGGCCGACAACGCGCCCAAATGGTCGCTGGCCGTGCACGGCGGCGCGGGCGTGCTCGAGCGCGGGGAGCTGACGCCCGAGAAGGACAAGGCCTTCCGCGCCGGACTGGACGCCGCGCTCGAGGCGGGCGCCAAGGTCCTGAAGGCGGGCGGCTCCAGCCTCGACGCCGTCGAGGCCGCCGTGCGGGTGCTAGAAGACAATCCTCTGTTCAACGCCGGCAAGGGCGCGGTCTTCACCGCCGAAGGGCGCAATGAACTGGACGCGGCGATCATGGACGGCGCCACCTTGAAGGCCGGGGCGGTCGCCGGCGTGACGCGCACGCGCAACCCCATCAGCCTGGCCCGCGCGGTCATGGAGAAGTCGCCGCACGTCCTGCTGGCCCGCGAAGGCGCGGATCAGTTCTCCAAGGAGAAGGGCCTGGAGCAAGCCTCTCCTGAATACTTCTATACCGAGGAGCGCTGGAAGCAGCTGCTGGCCTGGCGCAAGGATCACCAGGCCATGCTGGATCCCACCCACCTGTTCGGCACGGTCGGCGCGGTCGCCCTGGACCAGGCCGGCCACGTCGCCGCCGCCACCTCGACCGGCGGCATGACCGGCAAGCGCTGGGGCCGGATCGGCGACAGCCCGATCATCGGCGCGGGGACCTACGCGCGTGACGGGGTCTGCGCGGTGTCGGCCACGGGCTCGGGCGAATATTTCATTCGGGAAAGCGCCGCGCGCCAGGTCTGCGACCGGCTGGCCTGGAAGGGTGAAACCGTCCAGCAGGCCGCGGACGGAGCCATGGCCTCGATCACCAAGATCGGCGGCGACGGCGGGCTGATCGCCATTGACGGCCAGGGCCGGGCGGCGTTCGGCATGAACGATCTGGGCATGTATCGTGGGGCGATCTCCGCGGCGGCGCCGACGCCGCGCACGGCGATCTACGCCGACGAGCCTTCGCCGCGCTGATGCGAACGCCAACAGGGGGACGGGCGTGACCAAATCGGATGACAAGGGCCTGAGCGACGTCGACCGGCGCCTTCTGGCCATGTTGCGGGCGGATTCGCGCCAGCCGGTGACCAAGCTGGCCAGTGACCTGGGCCTGTCGCGCGCCAACGTCTACGCCCGCCTCAGCCGCTTGGAGGAGGAGGGGATCATCGGCGGCTACACGGTGCGGCTCGGCGATCCCTACGACCGGCGCCTGATCCGCGCTCAGGTGATGATCAAGGCCCTGCTCAAGCACGCCAAGGCCATCGAGGAGGCTCTGGCCGCCATACCGGAGCTTTCGGCGCTACATGCGATCAGCGGCGAATACGACCTGATCGCGGTGGTCGAGGCCGAGACCGTGGGCGAACTGAACGCGCTGATCGACCGCATCGGGGAAATCGAGGGAATTCGAACGGACGACCTCGTCGATCCTGCTGGCGACGAAGGTCCTGCGCTGACGCGTATCGGCGACGATTTCTCTCGCCGAACCCCGGCAAGTCGTCCGTTTCCTGGGGTCTCGCCAGCATAACCTCTCCACCAAGCCTCAGTGGAGAGAGACCTTGAGCCTCGAGCAGATCCATACCGGACCAGGATTCCTGGGCGCTGCCGCCGACGCCGGAGACGCCGCCGCCCATCGCGCGCACGTCATGCTGCGGCTGGCGCGGCGCGACATGGACGCGGTGGAGCGGCTCTTGGCGGAGGTCGCCGGACTGACCGCCCTGCACCAGATCACCGGCGAGTACGACCTCGTCGCGATCGTCGAGGCCGCCCATGCCGAGGCGCTGGACGACCTGATCGACAGGATCAGCGGGCTGAGCGGCGTTCGCGCGGCCATGGCCTCGCGTCTTCTGCCGGCGCTCCGGTCATCCAACGCCCGATCGTTCGCCGCCTAACCGGCCGTCGCGCCGCCCTTCATGCGCCTGTGTCGCTTCACAACGCGCCAAAACGAGAGCCTGCCGTGGACTTTCCCTATCCGTGCCTGATGTTCCTCGCCGACGTCGATCGCGTCAGCGCCAAGACCGCCCTGGGCGTCGCCTACTGGCGGCCGGACGCCTGTGTCGGCCAGCTTCGGCTCGAAGGCTGCGAGGTGGACCTCGGCCTGCCCGACATGACGCCCGGCGCGGCTAAGGCGGCCGGCGCGCGCTCGTTGCTGATCGGCGTGGCCAATGCCGGCGGGTTCATCCCGCCGCACTGGGAGGCCGTGCTCATCGAGGCGCTTGAGGCGGGGCTGGATCTGGTTTCCGGACTCCACACCCGCCTGGCCAGCCTGCCTCGCGTGCGGGAGGCCGCCGAGCGTCTGGGACGGCGGCTGTTCGAAGCGCGCGACCCCGAAGCGCGCTTCTCCGTGGTGGCCGAGGGGGCCAAGCGGAGCGGCCAGCGCTTGCTCACGGTCGGCACGGACTGCGCCGTGGGCAAGATGTACGCGGCCCTGGCCATCGCCAAGGAGCTCAAGGCGCGCGGCGCGAGCGCCGATTTTCGCGCCACGGGCCAGACCGGCATCTTCATCGCCGGATCCGGCGCGCCGATCGACGCAATCATCTCGGACTTCGTGGCCGGCGCGGCCGAGGTCCTCAGCCCGGCGGCGAGCGAGGATCATTGGGATATCATCGAGGGGCAGGGATCGCTGTTCCACCCGGCCTATGCGGGGGTCTCTCTGGGGCTGCTCCATGGCAGCCAGCCGGACGCCCTGGTGGTCTGCCATGACGCCACGCGCACGGCGATCGACGGTCTGGAGGCCTTCCCCACGCCCAGCCTCGCCGAGGCGATCGAGCTGAACCTGCGGCTCGCCCGGCTGACCAATCCGGCGGTCCGTGTCGCGGGCGTCTGCATCAACACCTCGCGCCTGTCGCCCGAGGCCGCCGCGGCGTATCTGAGCGATGCGGCCGCCGAGTTGGGCGTTCCCTGCTGCGACCCGGTGCGGACCGGCGTGGCGTTGATCGTCGACGCGCTCCTGGCGGGATCGGTTCGCCGGGGCGCGGCCTGATGCGCCTGACCGCGAGGTCGCGGGTTCACGCGCTGATCGAGCCCTTTGTCATCGCGCGGAAGACCTACACCGAGGCGCTGGTCGTCGAGGTCGAGATCGAGGCGGGCGGCGTGGTCGGGCGCGGCGAGGCGGCGGGGGTCGACTATCGCGGCGACACGCCCGACCGGATGCTGATCCAGTTGCGGGAGCTGGCGGAAGGATTGGAAGCCGGCGAGCGCCTGGACCGTGACGTCCTGGCCCGGCGCCTGCCGCCGGAGGCGCCCGCAACGCGGTCGACTGCGCGCTGTGGGATCTGGAGGCCAAGCAATCGGGCGTGTCGGCCGCCGCGCGCGCGGGCCTGGCGCCGCCGCGCGCCATCGAGACCTTCGTCACGCTGGGCATGGACTTGCCCGCGGCCATGGGGGCCAAGGCCGCGCGCTGGGCCGAGCGCTATCCGGCGCTGAAGGTCAAGCTGGGCGACGCCGACGACATGGCGCGGCTGGAGGCGATCCGCGCCGCCGCGCCGCGGGCTCGCCTGATCGCCGACGCCAATCAGGGCTGGACGCTGGCGCAGCTCAACGATCGCGCGCCGCGCATGGCGCGTCTGGGCGTGGAACTGCTGGAACAGCCGCTCCCGGTCGGACGTGACGACGAGCTTCTCGACTATCGCGGCGCCGTGCCCCTGTGCGCCGACGAGTTGTTCGACGATCGAGCCGACCTCGACCGCATCGTGGGCCGCTACGCGTTCTGCAATATCAAGCTGGACAAGGCGGGCGGGCTGACCGAGGCGCTGGCCGTCGCGACGGCGGCGCGCGAACGCGGCCTGCGGCTCATGGTCGGCTGCATGGAGGGCAGCTCGCTGGGCGTCGCTCCGGCGCTGCTGCTGGCGCAAGGCTGCGAGATCGTCGACCTGGATTGCCCGATGCAACTGGTCCAGGACGTCGACGGCGGCTTCGGCTACCAGGACGGCTGGCTCAGGCCCAATGGGCCGGAGCTTTGGGGCTAGGGCTCAGGTCTCGAGATCCTCGGCCGTCGCCAGCAGCGCCGTCAGGTCAAGGCTGGCTTCGCCCTTCAGCTTCTTGGTGACCGGCAGGGTCACGTAGTCGAACGAGACGTTCAGGGTGTCGAGCATGTGCTCCATGATGGTCTGATAGTGCTCGATGCCGAAGGCGGCCACCGTGATCAGATAGTCGACCCCGCCCAGCACGGCCTGGCAGCTGATGACATTGGGCAGGCCGGCGATCCCGGCCTCGAAGACCTTGGCCTTGGCGTACGAATAGTCGGTCAGCTTGATCTGCACGACGAAGGTCGAGAGCTTGGCCAGGCGGCCCAGATCGACCTCGGCGTGGTAGCCGCGGATGATCTTGGACTTCTCCAGTCTTTTCATGCGCTCCCAGCAGCGCGACGCCGACAGCCCGACCAGCTCGCCCATCGCGGCCTTGGTGACGCGCCCCTGGCGTTGCAGCAGCGCCAGAATCTTGATGTCGATCCGGTCCAGGTCCTTGCGCTGATCGTTCATGAGCCGTCCTTGATGATCGTCGTTCCAGGCTTAGCGCAACGGCGGCGGTAAAGGTAAGCGCCAGCGCCGGGGGCCGGGAGAGCTCCTCGCGTCCCGGGTGGCGGAAACGACGGAAACCTTCGCCGGCTCACGCTAGACTTGCGCAGGCAACAGAGCATGGGCGCATGAGATTTCACCTGTTCGGTTCGGCCCTGGGTCTGGGGATCGCGTGTCTGCTGGCGTCGAGCGCCCTGGCCTCGACGCTGATCGTCCACGCCAAGGTGATCGATGGGTCCGGAAAGCCGGCTCGCGACGCCAGCGTCCGGATCGACAAGGACCGGATCGTCGCCGTCGGCCAACTCAAGCCCGCGCCGGGAGAGGCTGTCGTCGACGCCAAGGGCCTGACCCTGGCGCCCGGCTTTATCGACGCCCACAGCCATCACGATCGGCTGGCGGACAAGACGCCGGACATGGCGATGCTGACCGCCCAGGGCGTCACCACCATCGTGGTCGGGCAGGACGGTGAGTTCGCCCTGCCGCTGAAGGCCTATTTGGAGCAGATGGCGCGCTCGCCCCTGGCCGTCAATGTCGCCTCCTACACCGGTCACGGCAGCCTGCGCGCCCGCGCCATGGGCCAGGACTACAAGCGTCCGGCCACCTCGGCCGAGATCGCGAGCATGAGCGCCGACCTGGCCGAGGACCTGCGCGCGGGCTCGTTGGGCCTGTCCACCGGGCTGGAATACGATCCGGGGATCTACGGAACGCCGGAAGAGGTGGTGGCCCTGGCCAAGACGGCGGCGGCCGGCGGCGGACGCTATATCAGCCATATGCGCAGCGAGGACGTGAAGCTGGACGCGGCGATCGACGAGATCATCGCCATCGGCCGCGAGGCCAAGCTGCCCGTTCAGATCTCGCACCTGAAGATCGGCCTGGTCGACCGCTGGGGCGACGCGCCCGCGATTCTCGCCAAGCTGGACGCCGCCCGCGCCCAGGGCGTGAACATCACCGCCGACGTCTATCCCTACGGCTACTGGCAGAGCAATCTGTCGGTGCTGCTGCCGGAGCGGAACTTCGAGGACCGGGCCGCCGCGCGGTTCGCCCTGACCAAGCTGACCACGCCCGAGGGCCTGCGGATCGCCGTGTTCGCGCCGGATCCCTCCCTTGTCGGCAAGTCGATCGCCCAGATCGCGGCTGAGCGCCACGCGGATCCCATCGAGACCTATCTGGCGCTGACGCGGCAGTCGGAGGCCTATCGCGCCGCCCATCCGGAGGTCGAGCGCGTGGACGCCGTGATCGGCTCGGCCATGGCCGAGCCCGACATCGCCGCCTTCATCGCCTGGAAGCACTCGGTGATCTGCTCCGATGGCATGACGCACGGCCTGCATCCCCGGGGCTTCGGGGCCTTCGCCAAGATCCTGCGTGTCTATGTCCGGGAGAAGCATCTGCTGACCCTGGAGCAGGCCGTGCACAAGATGTCGGCTCAGACCGCCGCCCAGCTCGGCCTGGCCGACCGAGGGACGATCGCGCCAGGTCTTCAGGCCGACCTGGTGCTGTTCGATCCCGCGCGGATCACGGACCGTTCGGATCTGGACCACCCCAACGCCGTGGCGACCGGCGTCCGCACGGTCTGGGTCAACGGCGTCGTCGTGCTCGACAAGGGGGTTCCGACCTCGGCGCGGCCCGGGCAGGTGGTGCGCCGGGCCGGCTGGCGACCGGGCGGCTAGGCCGCCTCTGTCATCTTGAAAATGCCCTGGGCGTTGCCGCTGTCGAACCTCAGGTCCAGCCGCTCGACGCCATCCTCGTCGACGAAGCGGTCGCGGCTGATGAACTCGTGGAACGAGCCGGGGACGGTCCGGGCTTCCTCGCCGGCGTCGGTGACGAACGTGCGCGTGACCGGCTGGGCCTTGAAGGCGGTCTGGCGCACGCGGCCCGAGCCCGAGATCTCGACGGCGTCCTTGATCGGACGACCAAAAGCCTTCTGGGCGTCGGACACGGCGTCGACGTCGGGAACGCGGTCGGTGGCGTGGTTGAAGGCCTGGCCCTCGGTGGCGATCCAGGCGGCCTCGGCCGATTCCGCCTTCAGCGCCTCGTAGTGCTCCAGGCGCAGCGGGCCGTGGGTGCGGGCGAAGGCGGCGATCACCTCCGGCAGGGCCGCGCGCGCCTGATCCAGATCACAGACGCCCTCGGCGGCGAAGGTCTCCAGGGCGGTCCTGGCCGCCTTGCCCAGAGCGTCGGCCGAGGAGTTGAACACCGCGTGGGCGATGACCTGGAAGGCGGGCGAGAAGCGCTGAACATGCAGTTCGCTGACGAAGAACTGCGGGATCGCCTCGGGCAGGTCGCGGTGGGCGTAGGCCCGGCCGGTCATCTTCAGACGGTCCAGCGGGTAGAGGTCGGCCACCCCATAGCCCAGCGGCTCGAGGATGCGGGCGAACGCCTGGTGACCGGCTGGCAGGGCGCCGGTCGGGCCGTCTCCGAAGTCGATCGTGCGCAGGGCGCCGTGGTCGAACAGGATCCGATGTCCCTCGGCCCGGCGCTCGGTCACATAGGTCGCGCCCAGGGGCACGCGGTTCATGACGTCGTGAAACAGCACCGCGTTCAGGGCCATGGCGAAGACCGCGCGCGAGACCGGTCCGTCAGTCTCCCCGGCCAGGGCGGGGGCGATCTCCAGGACGTCCAGGATCGCGGCGGCCGCCTTCTGGCCCAGGGCCGAGACGACGAGGGAGGAAAGGTGCGACATGGTTCGAGGGCCTCAGACGTCGAAGGTCACGCCCTGCGCCAGCGGCAGGGTGGTTCCATAGTTGATGGTGTTGGTGGCGCGGCGCATGTAGGCCTTCCAACTGTCGGAGCCGGCCTCGCGCCCGCCGCCGGTCTCCTTCTCGCCGCCGAACGCACCGCCGATCTCGGCGCCGGAGGGGCCGATATTGACGTTGGCGATGCCGCAGTCGCTGCCTTCGGTCGATACGAACAGCTCGGCCTCGCGGACGTTCAGGGTGAAGATCGACGACGACAGGCCCTGGGCCACGTCGTTCTGGGAAGCGATGGCGTCGGCCAGGTCGGCGTAGCGCATGACGTAGAGGATCGGCGCGAAGGTCTCATGCCGGACGATATCGGCCTGGTGGTCGATCTCGACCAGGGCGGGGGCGACGTAGTAGGCCTCCGGCCCGGCGATGTCGGCGCGGGCCCCGCCGGTGATCTTGCCGCCGGCCGCGCGAGCCTGCTCCAGGGCGTCCCGCATGGCGTCGAAAGCGGCCTTGTCGACCAGGGGGCCGACCAGCACGCCGCTCGTCCGCGGATCGCCGACGGGAACGGTGGGATAGGCGGCCTTCAGGCGGGGTACGAAGGCGTCATAGACGCTGTCATGCACGAACAGGCGACGCAGCGTGGTGCAGCGCTGGCCCGCCGTGCCCATGGCGGCGAAGGCCACGCCCCGCAGGGTCAGGTCCAGGTCGGCCGACGGCGCGACAATGGCGGCGTTGTTGCCGCCCAGCTCCAGCAGGGCGCGGGCGAAGCGGGCGGCCAGGCGCGGGGCCACCTGTCGGCCCATGGCCGTCGAGCCGGTGGCCGAGACCAGCGGGATCCTGGGATGGTCGACCAGGGCCTCGCCCACCGCGCGGCCGCCGATCAGCAGCGTGGACAGGCCGTCAGGGGCGTCCGAGCCGAACTTGGCGCGGGCCTTCTCGAACAGGGCCTGGACGGCCAGGGCCGTCAGCGGGGTCTTTTCCGAGGGCTTCCAGACCACGGCGTCGCCGCAGACGAAGGCCAGGGCCGCGTTCCACGACCAGACCGCGACCGGGAAGTTGAAGGCGCTGATGACGCCGACCACGCCCAGCGGGTGCCAGGTCTCCATCATCCGGTGCGACGGGCGCTCGGTGGCGAGGGTCAGGCCGAACAGCTGACGCGACAGGCCCGTGGCGTAGTCGCAGATGTCGATCATCTCCTGCACCTCGCCCAGGCCCTCGGAGGTGACCTTGCCGGCCTCCAGGGTGACCAGGGCGGCCAGGTCGGCCTTGGCCGCCCGCAGCTCCTCGCCGAGCAGGCGAACCAGCTCGCCCCGACGCGGGCCGGGGATCTTGCGCCAGGCGAGATAGGCCTGGTGGGTCCTCTCGATCGCCAAGGCGGCTTCGTCGGCGGTGTGCTCGCGCAAGCGGGCCAGGACCTCGCCGGTGACCGGCGAACGGGCGGCCAGGGCGCCGCCGTCGAGAACGGCGGGGTCGACGCCCAGACGCGCCAGCAGGGCGCGCGCGTCGGCGATAGCGGAGGGCAGGGTGGTCATCGGGAGTCCTGGCAAGAGAGAGGGCGGAAGGGGCGGGCGCCAGCCGGATGCTGGCCGATCCCCGCCCGAACACGGCCGCTACCGCGGCAGCGTAGTCCTGTATGGCGCGCGGCGTGAAGCGGTCGTAGGCGTCCTGCACGGCGCGGCCCAGGCCATGCTCGCCGCTGAAGCTGGCGGAAAAGCCGTCGACGGCCAGGGTCAGCACCGCCTCGCGCAGGGCCGCGCGGCGGATCGGATCGGCTGGTCCCACCAGGTTGAAGTGGATCCCGCCGTCGGCCACGTGGCCGAAGTCGCACAGCGCGTAGTCGGGAAAGTCGGCGGCCAGCATCGCCGTGGCCTCGGCCCGGAAACGCGCCAGGTCGCGGCGGCGGAAGCTGAGATCGAAGCCGATCACCGCGCCGCTGGCCCGCAGGCCTTCCGAAAGAGAATGGCGCAGCGCCCACATCTTCGGCGGCGGGCCGAACAGGGCGTCGGCCAGCGGGGCGTCGTCGCGTTCCAGCAACGCAGCGGCGATCTGCTGGAGCGTCTCGTCCAGGCTGGGCTCGCCGTCGCGGGGCGACCACGAGCGGGTCAGCTCGACCAGCACCGCGTAGTCGGGGATCCCGCCAACGAACGGGTTGGCGAGAGACGGAACGTGGGCGATGGCGCGCTCCATCGCCGCCTGGGACATGCCCTCGAACGCGGTCAGCATCGTCCCGGCCTCGGCCTCGAAGGCGCACAGCAGCGGCGGCACCGCGTCCATATCGCGCGGAATCAGCAGGGCCGCGGCCGTCTGGCGCGGGCGGTGGTGGACCTCGACCGTGATCTTGGTGATCACCCCGAACGCCCCGCAGCCGCCGACGAACAGCTGGCGCAGCGCGATCGCGGCGTTGTCCTTGCGCAGGCCGTGCGACAGCGTCAGCACCGTGCCCGCCGCGTCGGGCAGCACGACTTCCAGACCCAGCACGTGGCGGCGCATGTCGCCATAGCGCAGGAACCGCGCGCCGCCGGTGTTGGTGGCCGCCATGCCGCCCAGGCTGGGATCCGCGCCCAGGTCGATGGGCAGGAACAGCCCGTACGGCTCCAGGGCCGCGTTGAGGGTCGACAGACGCACGCCGGCGCTCACCGTGGCCGTGCGATCGGCGGCGTCGATTGCGAGCGTGGTGGTCAGGCGATCGAGCGACACGACCAGCTGTTGGCCGCTGGCGTCCGGCGTCGATCCCTCGGCCAAGCCGGTATTGGCGCCTTGCGGCACGAAGGCCAGGCCCTCGCGCACGCAGTAGCCGATGACGGCCGAGACCTCGGCGGTGGTGGCCGGCCGCACGACCGCCGCCGCCAGGCCCTTGGCGTAACGGGCCGGCGTTTCGTAGGCGGCGGGATCCGACGCCAAGCCGGAGGGGCCGACGAGGGCTTCGAGCGCGGCCAGATGGCGAGAGCTCAGCACGTCAGGCGGCGAGGTCTTCGGCCTGGCTCGGGGCGTAGCGACGCCCGAAGCGATTGGCCAGGAAGTCGGCCAGGGCCACGTCCTCCTGGCGCACGAACCCGGCGGACGGCAGCTTGCCTTCGGCCAGCAGGTCCAGCACCGCGCAGATGCCCGCCGCCGTGGTGATCTGGATGGCGCTGCGGGGACGGCCGCCGATCTGGGCGCCGTAGATCTTCTGGGCGTAGGTCTCCTGCATCAGCCGGCCGCCGCGCAGGCCGCTGACGCTGGCGAACACGATCACCACGTCCTGCAGGGTCGCGGGCAGGGCGTTCTCCAGGATGTCCTTGAGCACCTCGCGCCGCTCGCGCAGGCGCAGATCGTGCAGCAGCGCCTTCATCAGGGCCGCGTGGCCCGGATAGCGGATCGTGCGGTACGATAGATTGCGGACCTTGCCGTCCAGGGTCTCGCAAAGGCCGCCCAGCCCGCCCGAGGTGTTGAAGGCCTCGTACAGCACGCCGTCCAGGGCGAACTCCTCGAGGTCCTCCAGCGGCTGGGTCTCGCGGCGCACGCCGCCGACGATGGCCTCGCACGGCTCGCAATACTCGTTGATCAGGCCGTCCGTCGACCAGGTCAGATTGTAGTTGAGGGCGTTGGAGGGAAACTTCGGCAGGGCGCCCACGCCCATCCGCACGTCGTGTAGTTCGTCGAACCGCCGGGCCAGATCGTAGGCCGCGATGGTGATGAAGCCTGGCGCCAGGCCGCACTGCGGCGCGAAGGCGCTGCGGGCGTCCTTGGCCAAGGCCTTGACCGCGCGCGTGCTGGCCACGTCCTCGGTGAGATCCAGATAGTGGGCGCCGGCGGCTTTCGCCGCGCGGGCGATGGTGACGGTCAGGCTGAAGGGGGCGGCGCTCAGCACCGCGAACTTGCCGGCCAGCAGACGGTCGAGGGCCGCCTCGTCGGTGATGTCGACCCTGACCTTGTTCACCGCGGCGGTGGTTTCCAGGCGCTCCAACGCCTGGGCCGAGGCGTCGGCCACGGTCACGGCGTAGTCGCCGCACCCGGCCAGCATTTCGGCGATCATCGACCCGATCTTGCCGCCTCCAACAACCACGACCTTTTTCATGTGTCCCATTCTCCCCGCGACAGACGCGGACACATGATGCGAGGCGCATAAGCGATTTATAGTGGCGCTATCGTCGAGATGCCGTGAAGATATCGGCGAAATGCAGGGGGATATAGGCGAAGTGACGATCGACGCCATCGACCAGAAACTGCTCGCCGCGCTGCGCGAGAACGGCCGGACCGCCACCGCCGACCTCGCCCGCCGGGTGGGGCGGTCCCGCACGACGGTCCAGAGCCGGATCGAGCGCCTGGAGCGCGAGGGGATCATCGTCGGCTATGCCGTTCGCCTGGCGCCCGACCACGAGCATGGCGCCGTGCGCGCTCAGGTGATGATCAAGGTCGCGCCCAAGGAGAGCCGCGCCGTGGAAGCGGCGCTGCGGGCCATTCCCGAGGTGCGGGTCCTGCATTCGGTCAGCGGCGACTTCGACATGATCGCCGTGGCGGCCACCACCAGCGTCGCGCGGATGGACGAGGTGATCGATAGCATCGGCCATCTGCCGGGCGTCGAGCGCACGACCTCCTCGATAATCCTGTCGACCAAGTTCGACCGTTAGAACTGGGCGGCCTGTTCACGCCGTAAGCCGCGCTCGCGAGAAACCAGACTGTTACGGAGAACCGTCCTGGTGGTGTTGGGGGGCAGATGGGCAACGACGGCGGCGTTCGGTCGACCGGTGCTAAGTCCTGGCGGATCGGCGGCCGGCGCGAAGTGCGAGATTGCGTTGCTGATGAAAGCGTCGCCGAGCGCAATGAGGACGGCGCCCACGATCGATCCTTGCCTGTTCAAAATGTAGGCGCCAGGCTCGTTGTGCGGCCTGGGGCGTCAAGGCTGGTTCCTGTGCGAGCGTTGTGGGCCCTAGGCAGGTGGCATGCGCGTGCTTGTCATTGATCCCGACCCTGCCCGAGCCGCTCTTGTCGCCGAGGGCTTACAGGGCGTGGATCCCCTGGAGGTCAAGCAGGCCGCGGCCTTCGACGAGCGCGAAGTGCAGGCCTTCGCGCCAGACGTCGTCGTGATCGCGTCGGATAGCCCGGATCGTGACACCCTCGAAAGCCTGCGCGAGGCGTCCCAGACCAATCCCCGTCCGGTGGTGATGTTCGTCGACCGCTCAGAGCCGGGCCTGGCCGAACAGGCGGTGCGGGCCGGCGTGGCGGCCTATGTCGTTGACGGCCTCGCGCCGGCCCGGGTGCGGCCCATCCTCGACGTCGCCATGAGCCGCTTCGCCCTGACCCAGCAGCTGCGGGGCGACCTCGCCAAGGCCAAGGCGGACCTGGAGTCGCGCAGGACCGTCGAGAAGGCCAAGGGCCTTCTGATGAAGGAGCGCGGCCTGGACGAGGACGGCGCCTATCGCCTGCTGCGCAAGCTGGCGATGGACAAGGGGCGGCCGATCGGATCGGTGGCCGCCGACCTGCTGGCCTTCGCCAATATCCTGAAGGGCGAGGCGTCGTGAGCGGGTTGGCCGATCTGCGCCTGGGGTTCATTCCCCTAACCGACTGCGCGCCGCTGATCGTGGCCCGGACGCTTGGCCTGTTCGCCGAGGAGGGGCTGCAGGTCGAGCTCACCCGCGAAGCCGCCTGGGCGACGATCCGCGATAAGGTGGCGGTCGGAGCCCTGGACGGCGCCCACATGCTGGCGCCCATGACCCTGGCGGCGGGCGTCTCGCCCGACATCGCCAAGCCGATGATCGCCCCGATGGCCCTCAACGCCAACGGCAGCGCCATCACCGTCTCGACCGCCCTGGCCCAGGCGCTGGAAGAGATCGATCCCGTCGCCCTGGCCGCGCGGCCGGTCACCGCCGCGCCGCTGAAGGCGCTGATCGACCAGCGTCGGCGGACGGGCGCGCGGCTGCTGACCTTCGCCGTGGTCTTCCCCTATTCGATGCACAACTACGCCCTGCGCTACTGGCTGGCCCAGGCGGGCGTCGATCCCGATCGCGATGTACGACTTGTGGTCACCCCACCGCCGCGCATGGTCGAGCAGCTGGCGTCCGGCGCGATCGATGGCTTCTGCGTCGGCGCGCCCTGGAACGCCGTCGCCGCGGCGCAGGGCGTGGGCGAGATTCTGATGAAGGCCTCGCAGTTCTGGCCCGGCGGACCTGACAAGGTGTTCGGCGTCACCGCCGACTGGGCCGCGGGCCACGCCGACGAGCTCCGGGCGGCGCTGCGCGCCCTGATCCGCGCCGCCGCCTGGGCCGACGACCGCGCCAATCGCGACGAACTCGTCGCCCTGTTGGCGCGACCCGAACATGTCGGGGTCGATCCCGCCGCGATCACGCGGGCGCTGGAGGGCGAGATCGTCTTCCACCGCGGCGCCGCTGGCCTGCCGCGCCGCGACCACGCCCTGTGGTTCCTGTCGCAGATGGCCCGCTGGGGTCAGGTCGCGCGGGACCTCGACGCGGAAGCTGTCGCCGACCGGGTCTACCGCCCTGACCTGTTCCGCGCGGCGGCTTTGTCTCTTGGGCCGGTGCTGGACCCGACCCTGGTGTTCGCCGACGCCGCGCCGGCGCCCTCGGCCCTGTTCGACGGCGCGGCGCCGACGTCTCCGACGGCCTGATCGACGCTACCCGCCCAAGGTTCGCGCAAGGCGACCGCCTTTTTGCCGCGCAATCATACAAGTAGGCGCGTGCTGACGCCGGGGCGCGACGCGGCGGGTGACTACGCCGGCCATCCGACCCTTCACTCGCTCAGGCCTTCGGACAACGGCGTTCGTGGCTGCCAGAGACGACCGCTCGGATGCGGTCATTCGCCCGAGGCGTTCACGCCTCGCTCTCGCAGACACGCACATCCGAGGCAGATCATGCTCTCCCGAGACTTTCTCAAGGCTGGCCACGCGCCGACCCTGTTCGCCGCGTTCCTGTATTTCGACCTCAGCTTCATGGTCTGGGTGATCCTGGGTCCGCTGGGCGTGGCCATCGCCAAGGACTTCCATCTCGACCCCGCGCAGAAGGGCCTGATGGTCGCCATCCCGGTCCTGGCCGGGGCCCTGCTGCGCCTTGTCAGCGGCGTGCTGGTCGACCGCATCGGCCCCAAGCGCACCGGGATGATCAGCCAACTGATCGTGCTGACCGGCTTGGCCATGGCCTGGTCGCTGGGCGTTCACAGCTATCATCAGGTGCTGGCCCTGGGTCTGGTGCTGGGCGTGGCGGGCGCCTCGTTCGCGGTCGCCCTGCCGCTGGCTTCGCGATGGTATCCGCAGGAGCATCAGGGCCTGGCCCTGGGCATCGCTGGGGCCGGCAACTCGGGCACCGCCCTGGCGGCCCTGTTCGCGCCGATCCTGGCCAAGCATTTCGGCTGGCAGAACGTCATCGGCCTGGCCGCCCTGCCGCTGGCCGTGGCCTTCGTCGTCTACATGCTGCTGGCCAAGGACGCTCCCGAGCAGCCCGCGCCCAAGAAGCTGGCCGAGTATATGGACGTTCTGAAGACGCCGGACGCCTGGTGGCTGATGCTGCTTTACGGCGTCACCTTCGGCGGCTTTGTCGGTCTGGCCTCGTCCCTGACCATCTACTTCAATTCGGAATATGGCCTGGATCCGGTGATCGCCGGCTTCTTCACCGCCGCCTGCGTGTTCGCCGGCTCGTTCATCCGTCCAGTCGGCGGAGCCCTGGCCGACCGCTTCGGCGGCGTGCGGACCCTGACGGTGGTCTTCGTCCTGGCCGCCCTGGGCCTGGCCGCGGCCAGCTTCCACGCGCCCTCGGCGTGGCTGGCCCTGGCGGTGCTGATGTTCTCGATGCTGGCCTTGGGCGCCGGAAATGGCGCGGTGTTTCAGCTGGCGCCCAGCGCTTCCGCAAGGAGATCGGGGTGATGACCGGGCTGATCGGCATGACCGGCGGCATCGGCGGCTTCTACCTGGCCTCGACCCTGGGCATGGCCAAGAAGCTGACCGGCGCCTACCAGATCGGCTTCCTCGGCTTTTCGCTTCTGGCGCTGGTCGCCCTGGTCGCCCTGCACGGCCTGAAGGCCCGCTGGCGCGCGGTCTGGCCGACGCTGAACGGCGACGCCGCGCCCGTCCGCGTCTAGCCGCCGCGCCCGCCCCTTTCCCTTCAGTCCAAGAGCACAACCATGACCAAGGAAAAACTGGTCGTCATCGGCAACGGCATGGCCGGCTGCCGGGCGGTCGAGGAGATCCTCAAGCGCGACCCTGGCCGCTACGAGATCGCGATCTTCGGGACCGAACCCCGCGTCAACTACAACCGCATCATGCTCTCGCCGGTGCTGGCGGGCGAGAAGACCTTCGAGGACATCGTCATCAATGACGAGGCCTGGTACCGCGACAACGGCGTCGCTCTGCATGCTGGCCGCGCGGTCGTCGAGGTCGATATCGAAGGCAGGACGGTGCGGGCCGAAGGGGGGCTTTCGCTTGCCTACGACAAGCTGATCCTGGCCACGGGCTCCGATCCCTTCCGCCTGCCGCTGCCGGGCATCGACCTGAAGGGCGTGGTGACCTTCCGCGACCTGGACGATGTCGAGGCCATGGTCGCGGCGTCGGCCAAGCCCGGCGCCCGCGCCGTGGTGATCGGCGGCGGCCTGCTGGGGCTGGAGGCCGCCTACGGCCTGGCCAGGCGCGGCATGGCCGCCACGGTCGTCCACCTGATGGACGTGCTGATGGAGCGTCAGCTGGACGAGAGCGCCGGCTTCCTGCTGCGCGAGGCCCTGGCCGAACGCGGCGTCGAGACGGTGCTGGGCGCCTATTCCGACGAGGTGGTCGGCGAGAACGGCCAGGTCACGGGTCTGAAGCTCAAGGACGGCCGGGTCTTGCCCTGCGACCTGCTGGTCATGGCCGTCGGTATCCGTCCGAACGCCTCTCTGGCGCGCGAGGCCGGCCTGGCGGTCAATCGCGGCGTGGTCGTCGACGACGCCATGCGCACCTCCGATCCGGCGGTGTTCGCGGTGGGCGAATGCGCCGAGCATCGAGGCGCCTGCTATGGCCTGGTCGCGCCCATCTGGGACATGTGCCGCGCGCTGGCCCAGTCGATGACCGACGGCGAAGGCGCCTATGAGGGCTCTGTCCTGTCCACGCGCCTGAAGGTCTCGGGCGTCGACGTGTTCTCGGCCGGCAAGTTTTCCGGCGGCGAGGGCTGCGAGGACATCGTGTTCCGCGACGCCGGGCGCGGCGTCTACAAGCGCGTGGTCATCGAGGACGGCAAGCTCGTCGGTTCCGTCCTGTTCGGCGACGCCGCCGACGGCGGCTGGTACTTCGACCTGATGCGGGCGGGGACGGCCGTCGCCGACATCCGCGACACCCTGATCTTCGGCCAGGCCATCACGGAAGGGCTGTCCGGCCTGGACCCTAACGCCGCCGTTGCGGCCATGCCCGACACGCAGGAAATCTGCGGCTGCAACGGTGTCTGCAAGGGTGCGATCGTCACGGCCATCACCGGCCAGGGCCTGACGACGCTGGACGACGTCAAGGCGGTGACCAAGGCCTCGGCCTCGTGCGGTTCGTGCACGCCGCTGGTCGAGCAGGTGCTGAAGCTGACCCTGGGCGACGATTTCAAGGCGCAGGTCGGTCCGAAGCCGATGTGCAAATGCACCCGCCATCCGCACTCGGCGGTGCGCGAGGCGATCCTGGCGCAGGATCTCAAGTCCATGCCGGCGGTGATGCAGGCCATGGAATGGACCACGCCCGATGGCTGCGCCTCGTGCCGGCCGGCCCTGAACTACTACCTGCTGTGCGCCTGGCCGGCCGAGTACCGCGACGACAAGCAGTCGCGCTACATCAACGAACGGGTCCACGCCAACATCCAGAAGGACGGGACCTATAGCGTCGTGCCGCGCATGTGGGGTGGCATGACCACCCCCGACGAACTGCGGGCCATCGCCGACGTCGCCGACAAGTTCGCCATCCCGGCCGTCAAGGTCACCGGCGGCCAGCGCATCGACCTGCTGGGCGTCAGGAAGGACGACCTGCCGGCGGTGTGGGCCGACCTCAACGCCGCCGGCATGGTCAGCGGTCACGCCTACGCCAAGGGGCTGCGCACGGTGAAGACCTGTGTCGGCAGCGACTGGTGCCGGTTCGGCACCCAGGACTCCACGGGCCTGGGCATCCGCCTGGAGAAGTTCCTGTGGGGCTCGTGGGCCCCGGCCAAGGTCAAGCTGGCCGTGTCGGGCTGCCCCCGCAACTGCGCCGAGGCCACCTGCAAGGACTTCGGCGTGATCTGTGTCGACAGCGGCTACGAGATCCACATTGGCGGCGCGGCCGGCCTGCACATCCAGGGAACCAAGGTGCTGACCCATGTCGGCTCCGAGGACGAGGTCCTCTGGGTGATCGCGGCGGTCATGCAGCTCTACCGCGAGGAGGGCTGGTACCTGGAGCGGGTCTATAAATGGATGGCGCGCGTCGGCCTGGAGACCATCCAGGCCCAGGTCACCGATCCGGACCAGCGCAAGGCCCTCTACGACCGCTTCGTGTTCTCGCAGCGCTTCGCCCGCATCGACCCGTGGGCCGAGCGCGTGGCCGGTCGCCACAACGAGGAATTCACCCCCATGAGCCGCCGGATGGAGTTCGCCCCCGCATGAACGCCCCTCTGAAGCCGCCCGTCTGGATCGACGTCGGCGCCGTCACCGACATCCCGCGTCGCGGGGCCCGTCGGGTCACCAGTCCGCGCGGCGACATCGCCATCTTCCGCACCGGCGATGGCGAGGTGTTCGCCCTCATGGACGCCTGTCCGCACAAGGGTGGACCGCTCAGCCAGGGCATCGTCCACGGCCGCGCCGTGGCTTGCCCGCTGCACAACTGGTCCATCGACCTGGCTTCCGGCGAGGCCATGGGCGCGGATCGGGGCAAGGGCTGCACGCCGGTGGTGCCCTTGGAGGTCCGCGACGGCCGACTGCTGCTGAGCCTGACGATGGCCGCCGTCGATGGCTGACGGCGCCGCCCCGATGCCGGTCAAGACCGCCTGTCCCTATTGCGGGGTCGGTTGCGGCGTGACCGGCGCTGTCGGCGAGGGGCGCGTGCTCTCGGTGAAGGGCGACGTCGCCCACCCCGCCAACCTCGGCCGCCTGTGCTCCAAGGGCGCGGCGCTAGGGGCGACGGTGGGGCTGGAGGGCCGGCTGTTGGAGCCGACTGTCGGCGGCAAGGTCGCCAGCTGGACCGACGCCACCGCCCTGGTCGCCAAGCGCTTCAAGGACACCATCGCCAAGCATGGCTCCGACAGCGTCGCCTTCTATGTCTCCGGCCAGCTCCTCACCGAAGACTATTACGTCGCCAACAAGCTGATGAAGGGCTTCATCGGCTCGGGAAACATCGACACCAACAGCCGGCTCTGCATGGCCTCGGCGGTGGCGGCCCACAAGCAGGCGTTCGGCGCGGATCTGGTGCCCGGTTGCTACGAGGACCTGGACCTGGCGGAGCTCGTGGTGTTCAGCGGCCACAACGCCGCCTGGACCCATCCGGTGCTGTTCCGGCGCATGGAGGCGGCCAAGGCGCGAGGCCAGAGGCACGTGGTCATCGACCCGCGCCGCACCGACACCGCCGAGGGCGCGGACCTGCATCTCGCCATCGCCCCGCAGAGCGATGTGCGGCTGTGGAACGGCCTGCTGGCGGACCTCATCCGGCGCGAGGCCATCGACCGCGACTACATCGCCGCCCATGTGACCGGGTTCGCCGACGTGGAGGCGGCCCTGGCGGACTCGGACCAGTCGCCCCCCGCCGTGGCCACCGACTGCGGCGTGGCGGTCGAAGACCTGATCGCCTTCTACGACCTGTTCGCCGCCAACCCGAAGACGGTCAGCCTGTTCTCGATGGGCGCCAACCAGTCGGCGCAGGGCACGGCCAAGGGTCTGTCGATCCTCAACGTCCACCTGGCCACGGGCCGGATCGGCAAGCCGGGCGCCTGTCCGTTCTCGATCACCGGCCAGCCCAACGCCATGGGCGGACGCGAGACCGGCGGCATGGCCAACACCCTGGCCGGCCACATGGACTTCGCCCCGGCCGACCGCGACCGCGTCGCCCGCTTCTGGGGCGCGCCCGACACCGCCCGCGCGCCGGGGCTCAAGGCCGTCGACATGTTCGACGCCGTCCACTCGGGGAAAATCAAGGCGATCTGGGTGATGGCGACCAATCCCGCCGTCTCGATGCCCGACGCCGCCCGGGTCCGCGAAGCCCTGGCGCGCTGCCCGTTCGTGGTGGTCTCCGACTGTGTGGACACCGACACCACGGCCTTCGCCGACGTCAAGCTGCCGGCCCTGGCCTGGGGCGAGAAGGACGGGACGGTGACCAATTCCGAGCGCCGGATCACGCGCCAGCGCGCGTTGTTTCCCGCGCCAGGTCAGGCGCGCGCCGACTGGCGGATCGTCGCCGACGTCGCCAGCGCCATGGGTTTCGACGGCTTTGGCTGGGGCTCGCAGGCCAGTGTGTTCCGCGAATGGGCGCGGCTGACGGCCTATGAGAACGAAGGCCGGCTGCTGAACCTCGCCGGCCTGTCGATGCTGGGACCCGACGACTACGCCAGCCTGACTCCGGTGCAGTGGCCCGTGAGCGCGGACGGCCAGGGCGCGCCGCGCCTGTTCGTCAACGGCCGCTTCCAGACCCCCGACGGCCGCGCCCGTATGGTCCCGACCCAACCGCGCGGTCCGGCCGACGCCGTCGATGCGGCCTTCCCGATGTCGCTCAATACCGGCCGCATCCGCGACCAGTGGCACACCATGACCCGCACGGGCCTGGCGCCCGACCTGTGCCGTCACGCGCCCGAGCCGTTCGTCGACGTCCACCCGGCCGAGGCCGAAGCGGCCGGCTTGAAGGACGGCGCCCTGGCCCGGGTGATCACCGCGCGCGGCGAGGCCGTGGCCCTGGCCAAGGTCACCGACCGTCAGCGGCCGGGCGGGCTGTTCATGCCCATGCACTGGACCGACGCCTTCGCGCCGTCGGGGCGATCCAATCCTCTGATCGCGCCCAATCTCGACCCCATCTCCGGCCAGCCGGAATTCAAGCACACCCCCGCCCGGATCCGCGCCTATCGCGAGACCTGGAAGGGCTTCTTCCTCACGCGCAACAGCCTTGGCCCCCCGCCGGGGCTGGACCTCGTCTGGCGGCGCATCCCACGGGACGACTGCCAGCAACACGAGTTCGCGGGCCGGGGCGACGACGCCGAGCGCGCCGCCCTGCGCAAGGCCCTGACACGGTCCGTGGTCGGCGAACGCGTGACCTATGACGACGCCGCCACCGGCGCGCGGCGCGACGCCTGGCTCGACGCCAACGGCCGACTGGTCGCGGTGCTGTACGTGACCCTGACCGGCCGCCTGCCGCCGCGCGACTGGCTGGCCGAGCTGTTCGCCGAACCCGCCCTGACCGCCGAAGCCCGCTCGGCCCTGCTGCTTGGCCGTCCGCCCGGCGCGCCGGTCGACAAGGGGCCGCTGGTCTGCGCCTGCCTGAAGGTCGGCTCCAGGGCCGTGCAGGCCGCCATCGCCGCCGGGGCCGCCAATCCCGACGCGGTCGGCGCCGCCAGCGGGGCAGGGACCAACTGCGGTTCGTGCCGTCCCGAGATCGCCCGGATGATCGCCGCGATCGCTGCTTCCGTTCCGACCAAGGAGCCCGCCCATGTCTGACGCCCAAGTCCTGCTCGTCGGGGCCGGCCCCGGTCCCGTTGACCTGATGACGCTGCGCGCCGCCCGCGCGGTCGAAAGGGCCCAGGCCCTGCTCTATGACGCCCTGATCAGCGAGGATGTCATCGCCCTGGCCCCGCCCGGCTGCGTGCGTATCCAGACCGGCAAGCGGGCTGGCCAGCCTTCCATGCGCCAGGACCAGATCAACCGGCTTATGCTGTTGCTGGCCCGCAAGGGTCTGCGGGTGGTGCGGCTGAAGGGCGGCGATCCGTCGATCTTCGGCCGGGTGGGCGAGGAGGCCGAGTTCCTGCGGAGCCACGGCGTGTCGGTCGAGGTGGTGCCTGGCGTCACCGCCGCCTGCGCCGCCGCCGCGCAGTTCCACTTTCCCCTGACCCATCGCGGCCAGGCCCGGCGGGTGGTGTTTACGACCGCGCGTCTCGAGGCCGGCGCCCTGAGCGGCGACTGGAGCGCGGCGGGCGATCCGGAGGCGACCCTGGCCATCTACATGGGCGGCGAGGTCGTCGAGGCCCTGAGCGCCCGGATGATCGCCGCGGGCCGCGCCCCCGATACGCCCGCCGTGGCCGTCGAGCAGGCCGGCGGGCCGGCGGCCCGGCTGGTTCGCGGCACCTTGGCGAGCTTGCCCAGCCGAATGGCCGAGCTGAAGAGCGGTCCGGTGCTGATCGTGGTCGGCGAAGTCGCCGCCCAGGCGTGGGAGGCCCGCCCGGCTCTCAACGCCGATCTTTCCCGCGTTGCTAGCTAGTGGCGGCCGGTACTTAGCGGGAATAAAAGTCTAGCGGGCCAGGCGAACGGGAGTCTAACGGCCCGGCTTTGTTCTTCTGTGTTCCCAGGAGAAGCGCAGGAAAACCAGGCGGTTACGGAAATCCGTCCTGGTGGCGGGGGGCGGGATCGAACCGCCGACCTGTGGGTTATGAATCCACCGCTCTAACCATCTGAGCTACCCAGCCCCAGGAGGCGGGGCTTATAGGCGAGAACCGCGCGGCATTTCAAGCGGCGGCTATTCCGAGACGATCGCCGCCGTCACCGCACCAAGCGCCTTGACCGCGTCGGCGGGCGCCAGCTTGACCTGCAGGCCTCGCTGGCCGCCGTTGATGAAGACGTAGGCCTCGGCCAGGGCGGCTTCCTCCATCACCGTCGGCAGGCGCTTCTTCTGGCCGAAGGGGCTGACGCCGCCGACCTTATAGCCGGTGATCCGCTCGGCGTCGGGCACCGGGGCCATGGCGGCCGATTTGCCCTTGAGGGCGGCGGCCAGCTTCTTCATGCTGACCTCCTTGTCCGAGGGCAGGATCGCGCAGGCGGGCTTGCCGTCCAGCATGACGATCAGGGTCTTGAGAACGCGGCGAGGGTCCTCGCCCAGCGCTTCGGCGGCCTGCAGGCCCACACGCTCCGACCCCGGATCGTAGTCATACGTATGCAGGTCGAACGCGACGCCGGCCTTGGTCAGTGCGATCGTGGCGGGGGTGCTCTTGGACATGGCTCGCGTCATAGCCAACTGTGCAAGGCCTTGGAATATGGGCGGCTGGAATATGGATCGCGGATGACCGCTTTTGATCGACGGACCCTGCTGCGCGGCGCCCTGGCGCTGGGCGCCGCGGGCCTGCTGCCCAGCTGGGCGCGCGCCGGCGAGAGCGGTCGCTCGCCCGCCGCGCTATCGGGCGATGAGATCAAGCTCACCGTCGGCCACGCCATGACGGCGATCGACGGTCGCTCCGGCCACGCCGTCACCGTCAATGGCTCGATCCCCGGCCCGCTGATCCGGCTGAAGGAAGGCCAGAACGTCCGCCTGTCGGTGACCAACGCGCTGGCCGACGAGGACACCTCGATCCACTGGCATGGCCTGCTGGTGCCGTTCCAGATGGACGGCGTGCCGGGCGTCAGCTTCCCGGGGATCAAGCCGGGCGAGACCTTCACCTACGACTTCCCGGTGCGGCAGGCCGGGACCTACTGGTGGCACAGCCATTCGGGCCTGCAGGAGCAGGTCGGCCACTACGGCCCGATGATCATCGATCCGGCGGGCGAGGACCCGATCGCCTATGACCGCGAGCATGTGGTCGTACTGTCGGACTGGAGTTTCCTGCATCCGCACGAGCTGTTCCGGAAGCTGAAGGTCAACGCCGGCCATTTCAACATGCAGAAGCAGACGGTGGCGGGCCTGTTGGCCGGCCGGGATCAGTCGCTGAAGGACCGCGTCGACTGGGCCAAGATGCGGATGGACCCCACCGACATCGCCGACGTCACCGGCTCGGTCTACACCTACCTCGTCAACGGCCATGGACCGGGCGACAACTGGACCGGCCTGTTTTCGCCAGGCGAGCGGGTGCGGCTGCGCTTCATCAACGCCGCCGCCATGACGATCTTCAACGTCCGGATCCCGGGCCTTGGCCTGGAGGTGGTGGCGGCCGACGGCCAGCCGGTGTCGCCGGTCGCCGTCGACGAGTTCCAGATCGCCCCGGCCGAGACCTTCGACGTCATCGTCCGGCCGGTCGAGGACAAGGCCTTCACCCTGGTCGCGGAAGCTTCGGATCGCTCGGGTCTGGCGCGTGGAACCCTGGCGCCGCGCCTGGGTATGTCCGCCGCCGTTCCGCCGCTCCGCACGCGGCCCCTGGCGACCATGAAGGACATGGGCATGGGGAACATGCGTCACGGGATGGACATGCCCGGCATGGACATGTCGATGCGCTCCAAGGCCAACGCGCCGAGCGTGCCGCTGACGCCGGGCGTCCAGACCATAGCGCCGATGCCGATGGACCGCATGGCCGAGCCGCCGCAGGGTCTGGAGGACGTCGGCCATAAGGTGTTGCGTTACGCCGACCTGGCCAGCCTGCATCCGCCGACCGATGCGCGTCCGCCCGGGCGGGAGATCGAGATCCACCTGACCGGCAACATGGAGCGCTTCATGTGGGCGTTCGACGGCGAGGCGTTCGGGCCGATCAAGAAGCCGATCGCCTTCGAGAGGGGCGAACGGGCGCGGGTCGTGCTGATCAACGACACCATGATGGCCCACCCGATCCACCTGCATGGCCACTTCTTCGAACTGGTCAACGGCCAGGATCGCCAGCCGCTGAAGCACACGGTCAATGTCGCGCCGGGCGGCAAGGTCGCCTTCGACCTGACGGCCAGCGAGCCCGGCGACTGGGCCTTCCACTGTCACCTGCTGCTGCACATGCACGCGGGCATGTTCAATGTCGTGACCGTGCGGCCGCTCGCATGATCTTCCTCCAGCATGAGCATCATCAGCAGGCTCCGCACGCCGGCCACGCCATGGAGGCGATGAAGCCGGCCGCCGAGGCCAAGCCGCCGGCGATCCCCACGGATCATGCCGCCGAGCGCTTCTACAGCCCGGAAGCCATGGCCGCCGCCCGCGCCCAGCTGATGAAGGAGCATGGCGGGGCGACGGCGTGGACCGTCCGCGCCGACCAGCTGGAATACCGCTCGCGCGACGGCGCCGACGCCCAGGCCTTCGAGGGCGAAGCCTGGTGGGGCGGCGACGCGTCGAAGTGGGTCGTCAAGGCGCGCGGCGAGCGCACCGACGGCGAAGGCTGGGAAAAGGGCGAGGCCGAGGTGCTGAAGGCCTGGCCGGTCGGACCCTATTTCGATCTCCAGGCCGGCGTTCGCTACGATCTGGCGCCCAAAGGGCGATCCTACGCGGCCGTCGGCTTCGAGGGCCTGGCGCCCTATTGGTTCGAGTTGCAGGGGACGGCCTACCTGTCCGATCAGGGCAAGGTCTCCGCCCGTGGCGAGGCGTCCTACGACCTGCGCCTGACCCAGAAGCTGATCCTGCAGCCGCGCGTGGAGGCGGACCTCGCCGAGGCGGGCGCCGCCACGCTCGAGGGCGGTCTGCGCCTGCGCTACGAAATCACCCGCGCGTTCGCCCCCTATGTCGGCGTGGTGCGCGAGCGGGCGTTCGGGCCGGCCGTGGTCGCCGGCGAGCGGGCCGGAAGCACGGCGGTGGTGATCGGCGTCCGCGCCTGGCGCTGATCCTATCGTTACAGACAGCTTGCCGCGACCGTAACCCTGGCCCAACATCCGTTTGACCGGACGCAGATCCGGACAACCAGGAAGTCAGGCGCCATGGCGGAAGCGATCGATTTCGACCGCATGCGGACACTGGGCGACATCGCCCGCTATCATGCGGAGGCGCGGCCGGACGCCGTGGCGTTCAGCTTCGAGGGGCGGGACACGTCCTTCGCCGATTTCGACCGTCATTCGAACCAGGTCGCCAACGCCCTGATCGCGGCGGGGCTGTCGACGGGGGATCGGATCGCCTATGTCGGCAAGAACAGCGACCACTATTTCGAGTTGCTGATCGGAGCCGCCAAGGCCGGGGTGGTGACCACGCCGATCGGCTGGCGCCTGGCGGCGGCCGAGATCGCCTATATCGTCGGCGACAGCGAGGCGAAGATCGTCTTCGTCGGCCCGGAGTTGATCGGCCACGTCGAGAGCGTCGCCGCCGAGTTGACCCATCGTCCGGTCGTCATCGCCATGGAGGCGGAAGGCGCGGGGGAGCAACAGACCTTCACCGCCTGGCGCGACGCCCAGCCGGACACCGACGTTCACAAGCCGATCTCGACCTCCGACATCGCCATCCAGCTCTACACCTCGGGCACCACCGGGCGGCCCAAAGGCGCGATGCTGACCCACGACAACCTGCTGGCCATGCGGCGCGCGGCGGCCAAGGATCCGCTGGCCTGGAACCAGTGGGGGCCGGACGACGTCAGCCTGGTGGCGATGCCGGTGGCCCATATCGGCGGCACGGGCTGGGGCCTCGTGGGCCTGCTGAACGGCGCCAAGGGCGTGGTGGCGCGCGAGTTCGATCCGTTCAAGGTGCTGGACTATATCGAAAAGGACCATGTCTCGAAGATGTTCATGGTGCCGGCGGCGCTGCAGATCGTCGTGCGCCAGCCCCGGGCCCGCGAGGTCGACTATTCGCGGCTGACCCACATCCTCTATGGCGCCGCGCCTATTCCGCTGGATCTGCTGCGCGAGTGCATGGAGGTGTTCGGCTGTGGCTTCGTCCAGCAGTACGGCATGACCGAGACCACGGGTACGGTGGTCTATCTGCCGCCCGAGGACCACGATCCGGCGGGGAACAAGCGCATGCGGGCGGCGGGCCTGCCGATGCCCGGCGTCGAGATCAAGGTGATCGACGAGGCGGGAAACAGCGTTCCGACCGGCGCGGTGGGCGAGGTCGCCGTCCGCTCCCGGCCAACATGGCCGGCTACTGGAAGCTGGCCGACGCCACCGCCAAGACCATCGACACCGACGGCTGGCTGCGCACCGGCGACGCCGGCTACCTCGACGAGGACGGCTATCTGTTCATCCACGACCGGGTGAAGGACATGATCATCTCGGGCGGCGAGAACATCTATCCGGCCGAGGTCGAAAGCGCCGTCTACGGTCATCCGCACGTGGCCGAGGTGGCGGTGATCGGCGTGCCGGACGAGAAATGGGGCGAGGCGGTCAAGGCGGTGGTCGCCGCCAAGCCGGGCGTGACGCCGGACGCGGCGGACATCATCGCGTTCGCCCGGACCAGGATCGCCGGCTTCAAGGCGCCCAGGAGCGTGGACTTCGTGGCCGCCCTGCCGCGCAACGCCTCGGGCAAGATCCTGCGCCGGGAGCTGCGAGCCCCGTACTGGGAAGGGCGCGAGCGGCAGGTGAATTAAAAAAAGGGGCGTCGCGAACGACGCCCCGAGAAGGGAAGAGACTGACGAATGCGGGGCAGGGGTAGAAAGCCCCGCATCCCTCACTTGCCTGCCGGTGAAACCGGCAGGCTCCGGGCCGCCAGGGTGACCTGGACGGTGGAGGAGAGAGCCCGGGACGAAGCGCCCAGGGCGATGTCGTACTGGCCGGCCGCGATCGACCAGCCGTGGGCCTTGCCATCCCAGACGGCCAGCAGGCGCGGGTCGACCGTCAGGGTCACGCGCTGCGTCGCGCCGGGGGCGAGGGAAACCTTCTTGAAGCCGGCCAGGCGCTTGGGCGCTTCCCAGCCACCGGCCTTGGGCGCGACATAGACCTGCGGTACGTCCTTGCCGGCGCGGGCCCCGACGTTCCTGACGTCGAAGCTGACCGTCACCTTGTCGCCCGCCGCCGTGGCGGTCAGGCCCGAATAGGCGAACTTGGTGTAGGACAGGCCGTGGCCGAACGGGAACAGCGGCTCGATCTTCTTGAGGTCGTACCATTTGTAGCCGACGGCGGCGCCTTCGACATTGTAGTCGACATCGAACATCTCGCCCTCGGCCTTGCCGACGCCGTCCAGCTTCGGACGCGGCAGGTCGGCCACGCTCCTGGGGAAGCTGACGGGCAGGCGGCCTGTCGCGTCGACCTCGCCGGTCAGGACGCGGGCGATGGCCTCGCCGCCTGACGTGCCCGGGAACCAGGCCTCGAGCACGGCGCCGACCTTGTCGAGCCAGGGCATGACCACTGGGCCGCCGGTGATCAGCACGACCACGGTCTTCCTGTTGGCCGAGGCCACGGCGTCGATCGTGGCGTCCTGGTTGCGCGGCAGGTTGAGGTCGGAGACGTCCTGCGAACTCGGTGGTCCACTGGTCGGCGAAGACCACGGCCAGGTCGCTCGCGGCGGCCAGCTTGGCGGCGCGGGCGGCGTCCGTACCGTCGTCGTAGACGACCTTGGCGCCGGGATAGCGGGCCTGCAGCGCCTTCAGCGGCGAGGACGGATAGTAGATCACCGGGCCCGGCCAGGTGGCGGGCTCAAGACCTTTTACGGCCCGGCCGCCGACCGGATAGACCTGAGAGGAGCCGCCGCCCGACAGCACGCCGACGTCCGCATGGGCGCCGATCACGGCGATGGTCTTGGCGGTCTTGGCCAGGGGCAGCAAGTCGCCGTCGTTCTTCAAGAGGACGATGCCTTCCTCGGCGTCGGCCTGGGTGATCTTGGCGTGGGCGGCCAGGGTGGCGGCCGGCAGGTCGACCGGGGCCGGATTGACGACCGGGTGATCGACGAGGCCGCTGGCGAACATGGCGCGCAGCACGCGGCGGGCCATGTCGTCGATACGCGCCTGGCTGACCTTGCCGGCGGCGAGATCGGCCTTCAGCGGCGCGCCGAAGAAGGGTTCCTTGTCGAAGGCCTCGCCGGCCAATTCCTGGTCGAGGCCGGCATTGGCCGCCTTGGCCGACGAGTGGTCGGCGCCAGTCCGACATGACGTAGCCCTTGTAACCCCAGTCCTTCTTCAGGACGGTGTTCAGCAGCCAGTCGTTCTCGCAGGCATAGTCGCCGTTGACGCGGTTGTAGGCGCACATCACCGAGTGCGGGTCCGATTGCTCGATGGCGAACTGGAAGGCCAGCAGGTCCGAGGTGCGGGCGGCCGCATCGTCGATGTTGCTGCTGACCACGAAGCGGCCGGTTTCCTGGCCGTTCAGGGCGTAGTGCTTGATCGTCGAGATGATGTGGTTGGACTGGATGCCCTTGATCTGGGCGGCGACCATCGCGCCGGCCAGCCAGGGATCCTCGCCGACATATTCGAAGTTCCGGCCGTTGCGCGGCTCGCGCATCAGATTCACGCCGCCGGCCAGCTGGACATTGAAGCCCGAGTCGCGGGCCTCCTTGCCGATCATCGCGCCGCCCTTGAAGGCCAGCTCGGGGTTCCAGGTCGCGGCGGTGGCCAGGCCCGAGGGCAGGGCGGTGCGGGCGCGCAGGTCCTGGTGGCTGCCCTGGGTGGCGACGCCGACGCCGGCGTCGGTCTGCCACTGGCCGGGGATGCCCAGGCGCGGCACGCCGGCGACATAGCCGGCCGAGGCGTCATGCGAGTCCTCGTGGCGCGTGTACTTCGGCTTCATGTCCGAGCCGAAGTAGCCAAAGATGACCGTGAACTTCTCGTCGTTGGTCATCGCCTTCAGCGCCAGGTCGGCGCGGGCGTCGGGGTTGAGCTTGGCGTTCAGCCAGGGATGGGCCGGGGCGGCCGCCGGTTTCTTGGCGGTGTCGGCCAAGGCCGGAGCGGCGGTGAGCACCGAGGCGGAAGCGCCGATCAGCAGGGCGAGCCGCAGGCCCCGCCAGGTCGTCCGAGTCATGTTTCCTCCGTCGTGT
Source organism: Caulobacteraceae bacterium (assembly GCA_965283765.1). GTDB lineage: Bacteria > Pseudomonadota > Alphaproteobacteria > Caulobacterales > Caulobacteraceae > Caulobacter. Next base: position 130,528 of record CBDIPU010000003.1, on the reverse strand, counting down.
TCTTCTTGGCGCCCCGCGCGGCTCTCGGACCGGGTCGGGGAGGGGTTCAAGTCTTTCGCCGGGGCGGTGGGCCGCTCCGGGCGGGACCGGTGGATTCGCGCACCACCAGGCTGTGCTGCGCGAGGAAGGGGGTGTTGGTCTTGCCGGCGCCTTCGTTGGCGCTCCACGCCGCGAAGGTGTGCATGGCGCGCAGAGCCATCTGGTCGAACGGCTGACGGATCGTGGTCAGGGTCGGCCAGATCACGCCGGCGATCGGCGCGTCGTCGAAGCCGACCACCGAGACATCGTCCGGAATCCGCAGGCCGCGGCGCTGGACTTCCATGCAGGTGGCGGCGGCCATGTCGTCATTGGCGGCGAAGATCGCGGTCGGCGGATTGTCGATGTCCAGCAGCTGGCGGGCCGCGTCGAGACCGGTCTTGAAGGTGAACTCGCCGCCGACGATCAGCTCGGGCGGCGGGCGCGGCAGGCCTCGCGCGGCATAGGCCTCGAAGAAGCCGTTGCGGCGGTGGGTGCTGGCGGCGTGGTCCGGGTGGCCGGCGATGTGGCCGATCCGGGTATGGCCCAGCGAGAACAGGTGCTCGACCACCTCGCGCGCGGCGGCCCGGTCGTCCATGCCGATGGCCGGAAACTGCGGGTCGGGCGTGGTCGGCGTGATCAGCACGCAGCGCACGTCCAGTTCGCGCATCAGCTCCTTCATCGGGCCGAAGTCGCATTCCGGCGGCAGCAGGATCATCTCGCGGATGCCGCCGTCGCGGACGAAGGCGCGAACGCGGTCGGCCCAGCCGGGGATCGGGCCCTCGGACAGGTCGACCGACAGGTGGCGGCCGGTCTCGACGCAGGCCACCAGCAGGGCATGGTGGACGCGGGTGTGGTAGCCGCCGGACGGATCGCCCATCAGCACCCCGACCGAACCGGACCCCTGCGAGCGCAGGCTGCGGGCCACGGCGCTGGGCTGATAGTCCAGCTCGGTCATGGCCGCGCGGACACGGTCGCGCGTCTTGGCGCTGACACTGTCGTGATCGTTGAGAACGCGGGAGACGGTCTTGGGCGAAACGCCCGCCCGTTCGGCCACGTCGGTGATCGTCGTCATGGGTCCCCGTATCCCCAACCGCCAAGCTTGTCGGCGCCACCCCAGCAGTGAAAGGCGGCGTCCACAAGGCGGTGAACTGTCAGAGCCATAGTTCATGTTGTCTTGGATGTCATGTCTGTGGGACAAAAATGGGTCAAAAAACACTGTCGAACGGGACATTTTCAGGACATTTCGGCCGGCCGAAGCTCTGCTTCCGGGGTGTCTAGCAAGGCGTTCTGGGCGAGTTGGTCGTATTGTGACGTTGGTGCAAAGTTGGATGTGTCGTCGCCGTTGTCTTCAGGAAAAGTCTAGTTAAAACAGGGAATTTATGTCCGATGTCGCGAGTTTCTGGGCGCTGAACGGCTCCGCGACAGGGGTTCCCGCTTGTGGCGACGCCCAGTTAAAACCCTTGTCTCGCGGGAATGACAACGTTGACATTGTTGTTGACTTGCCTGGGACATTTGGAGAATGTGGCGACGTTCGATGAAGGCGCGGGGCCGGAGTTCAGCGTCCGGCGCCGGGGTCGCCGAGGATCTTGTCCGATCGCAAGACATGCGACGGACGGGTTCCCAAAAGCCTCAAACGCTTCTCGAAAGCCGCCGACAAGAGCGGCGGCGCGAGCAGCGGGCGGGCGGCCAATAAGAACGACTTATTTTGGGGAGCGAGGAATTGTCACAGGAAGCAAGGAAAGCCGTGCTCAGGCGCGGCCTGACGCTGGCGCTGGTCGCCGGCGCGTCGCAATTGGCTCTGGTCACCGGGGCTTTCGCCCAGGACACCGGTCAGACCCAGGTCGAGGAAATCGTCGTCACCGGCGTCCGCGGCTCGCAGATCAAGTCGGTGGACGTGAAGCGCCGCGAGGCCTCGATCGTCGACGCCATCTCGGCGGAAGACATCGGCAAGCTGCCGGATGTCACCATCGCCAACTCGCTGCAACGCATCTCGGGCATCCAGATCCAGCGCGACGCCGGTGAAGGCAAGACCGTCAACATCCGCGGTCTGCGCCAGGTCATCACCCTGCTGAACGGGGAACAGTACCTCAGCGCCGGCAACATGGGCTCGGCCCAGCCGGACCTGCTGGACGTGCCCTCGCAGCTGATGAACCAAGTGCTGGTCTACAAGTCGACCAACCCGAACAACGCCCTGTCGGGCATTTCGGGCACCATCGACCTGCGCACCCGTCGTCCGTTCCAGTTCGGCGAAGGCCTGACCTTCACCGGCGCGGCCGAAGCCCAGCGCGGCGACCGCACCAAGAAGGACGACTATCTGCTGAACGGCGTCGTCAACTGGCGCAACGACCGAGTTGGCCTGATGATCGGCGCGGCTGGCAGCAAGTCCAACCTCGGCAACAACTATTCGGGCACGGTCGGCCTGTCGGGCAACAACGACTGGGGCGGCGGCTTCGCCAACAGCTACATCTCCCCCCACGGTTACGAGAGCTTCAACCGCGTGGTCGAGCGTAAGCGCCTCGGCATCAACGCCGCGTTCGAGGCCGACCTGGGTGAAGGCTTCACCCTGATCGCCGAGGGCTTCTACGCCAAGCTGGACGAGCACAACCGCGCCGTCGGCATCAACATCTCCAACCGCTGGGACGGCGGCGCCTTCGGCACCTGGAACCAGCCGACGGTCTCGACCCCGGTCGGCATCGGCAACTGGCTGGCCGTCGACGAGTACGACATCAATGCGTGGTGGGTGAACTCCTTCACCGTCAACCGCACGACCAAGTCCAAGACCAAGAACTTCAACCTGGGTCTCGACTACGACAACGGCGGTCCGTTCACCTTCGAGGCGCGCGCCATCCGCGCTGACGGCGACCGCCTCAGCATGAACGGCCAGGCTCAGGGCGACCTGTCCAACTGGCGCTATGGCGACGGCCGCTTCAACCTGTTCCGCGACCCGGCCGACCGCACCCGCGGCACCTTCTATCCGAAGGCCATCTGCGACAAGTTCGGGTCCGCGCGGCGCACCAACGCCATCAGCGGCAGCGCCGGCGGCTGCTATCTGGATCCGAACCCGCTGGGCTACGGCGCCAATCCGCAACTGCACTACAACATCGCCGGCGATCACCCGGTGTGGAGCGGTTTCGACCGTCCGCTGGCCGGCGGCCTGGGCGCTGGCAAGTCCCTCAAGGACTACATGGCGAACAAGGACAGCTACGCCATCGGCGCCTTCTCGTCGGAAGGTAACAACGAAGTCAATTCGGACATGAACGTGTTCCGCGCTGACGGCCACTACAAGTTCGACGACAAGCTGCTGGGCTTCATCACCAAGATCGACGCGGGCGTCCGCCAGAGCAAGCGCACGGTCGAGGTCGAGCAGTTCCACCTGTTCTCGGGCTTCTACGGCGGCACGCCGGGCGCGGTGCAAGCCAACGGCACGCCGGTTCCGGCCGGCGGCTGCGAGGCCCAGTGGAAGGCCATCGACGTCGTCATGAACCAGAACCAGTGCCAGGCGGGCGAGTTCGTGCCCGATCCGGTCACGGGCCTGCCGGTGTTCCAAGGCTATACGGTCAACCAGCCGACCGGCCTGTCGACCTACAACAACGTGGTCTGGGTCGACGACCTGGGCGGCGTCACCAGCGGCATCCCCGGCTTCTGGGCCATCGATCCGCGCGACTTCGACGACGCGGAAGCCTTCCACAAGAAGGTGTTCGGCGGCGCCATCCGCGTGCAGGTTCCTGGCCAGACCTACGACGTTCGCCTGAACGAGCAGAGCGCCTACGGCGTGATGAACTTCGCGGCGGGCGCCCTGTCGGGTAACTTCGGCCTGCGCGTCATCGAGACCGAATTGACGGTCAAGCAGAACCTGACCGGCGACACCCGCAACTACGGCGACACCAACGCCGATGCGGGCGACCAGGTGACCCAGCGCAAGTACACCGACTGGCTGCCCTCGCTGAACGTCAGCTACGACTTCAACGACAACCTGAAGTTCCGCTTCGCCTACTCCAAGACGATGCAGCCTCTCGACCTGGGCAACTACGGCGGCGGTCTGAAGATCAACACCGCCGACTGCGGCGCGGCCCTGCCGAACGTCCGCTGCGTCACGAGCGCGGAATTGTCGGGCAACCCGATGCTGAACCCGTGGCGCTCGCAGAACTTCGACGGCGCCATCGAGTACTATGTCGGCCGCGCCTCGATGTTCAACATCTCGGCCTTCAAGCTGAAGATCGACAGCTTCGTCACCAACGGCGTCACCACCGGCCGCTTCCCCGACCAGGACGGCGTCATCCGCCGCACGGTCAACGTCACCCTGCCGATCCAAGGCGACGGTGGCGAGGTGAAGGGCGTCGAAGTGGGCGCCAAGCTGGCGGTCAGCGACTTCTTCGACGACGCTGGCTTCTTCTCGAACTTCGGTGTCGACACCAACTACACCTACTCGCCGAGCAAGGAGTTCGCGCACGGGTCTGGACGGCGAAGAGCTGCCCTTCCAGGACAACTCCAAGCACCAGTTCAACCTGATCGGCTGGTACCAGGACGACAAGCTGCAGGCGCGCGTCGCCTACAACTATCGCACCGACCGCCTGGCCGAGGTGATGAGCAACAACATCCCGATCTATCAAAAGAGCACGGGCTATGTGGACGTGAACGTCAGCTACAACGTTCGCGACAACATCACCGTCTACTTCAACGGGTCGAACGTCACGAGCGAGATCGAGGATTACTACGCTCGCTTCGCCAAGGGTAAGACCCAGTACATCAAGCAGAACGAGTTCGAGCCCCGCTACACGCTGGGCGTCCGGGCTCGCTGGTAATCTAGATCCCTCTCACCTCCTGCGGCCGCCGTGGAACCCCCACGGCGGCTCTCTTTTTTTGAGAGCCCCATTCTTTTGGGAGGGCTTGGGCCTGTCCGGCCCACGCGCGAGCCGATAGCCTGGAGCCTAACCGGACGAAGACGCCGGGAAGTCGGGAGCAAGCCCATGCAGGACAATCGAATCCGCAAGCTGGTGATCGTCGGCGGGGGCACGGCCGGCTGGATGGCGGCGGCCGCGCTGCGCCGGCACTTCCAGGGCGGTCCGCTCGAGATCACCCTGGTCGAAAGCTCAGAGATCGGCACGATCGGGGTGGGCGAGGCGACCATCCCCACCATCCGCGCCTTCTACAACCAGCTGGGTCTGACCGACATCGAAGTGATGCGGGCCACCCAGGCGACCTGCAAGCTGGGCATCCGCTTCAACGGCTGGGTCCGCGAGGGCCAGTCGTTCATCCATCCGTTTGGCCACTTCGGCCAGGACCTGCGCGGGGTGCCGTTCCATCATTACTGGCGCAAGCTCGCTCAGGCCGGCGAGCCGACCGACATCGCCGACTATTCGCTGGGCGCGTCCCTGGCGCAGGCCGGCAAGTTCATGGCCCCCAGCCGCAACCCGGCCTCGACCCTGTCGATCTTCGACTGGGCCCTGCACTTCGACGCCAGCCTGTTCGCCCAGCTGATGCGCCGGGTGGCCGAGGAGAACGGCGTGCGCCGCGTCGACGCCAAGATCACCAAGGTCAACCTGCGTCCCGAGAACGGCTTCGTCGCCTCGCTGGACCTGCACACCGGCGAGACGGTCGAGGGCGACCTCTTCATCGACTGCTCGGGCTTCCGGGGGCTGCTGATCGAGGAGGCCCTCCAGACCGGCTACGAGCACTGGAATGACCTGCTGTTCTGCGACCGCGCCTATGCGGTGCAGAGCGAGGGTGTCGGCGATCCCATGCCGTACACCGACGTCACCGCCCACACCGCCGGCTGGCGCTGGCGCATTCCGCTGCAGCATCGCTATGGCAATGGCTACGTCTATTCCTCGCGCCACATCGGCGACGAGGAGGCCCTGGCCGAGCTGAAGGCGGCGATCCCCGATCCGCTGCTGCACGAGCCGCGCCTGATCCGCTTCAACCCCGGCCGCCGCAAGCAGGTCTGGAACAAGAACGTCATCGCCCTGGGCCTGGCTTCGGGCTTCCTGGAGCCGCTGGAAAGCACCTCGATCGCCCTGATCGAGACCGGCATCGAGAAGATCAAGGCGCTGTTCCCGGACAAGGACTTCGCCCCCGAGATCGTCGACGAGTTCAACGACTGGTCGCGTCGCGAGATGGAGCGCGTGCGCGACTTCATCATCCTGCACTACTGGGCCAACAAGAGGGGCGACACGGCCTTCTGGCGCGACTGCAACAAGGTCGTGCTGCCCGAGGCCCTGCGGCGCAAGGTCGACCTCTTCACCCACCGCGGTCATTTCGTCCGCTACCGCTGGGAGATGTTCGCCCCGCCCAGCTGGATGGCGATCTATGCCGGCTTCGAACTGCTGCCAGAGACCGTGGATCCGTCGCTGGACGGCATAGATCCCAAGACTTCAGCGCGCCGCTCGCCGAGATGCGCAAGGCTGTCCGCGACGTCGTGGCCAACGCCCCGCCGCACGAGGCCTTCCTCGACCAATACTGCCGCCCAGCGCCGATAGCGGCTGAGTAGGACCATGCCGATGACCAACACCAATCCCAACGCCATCAGGAAGATCGTCATCGTCGGCGGCGGCTCGGCCGGCTGGATCTCGGCGGCGATGCTGGCCCACTATTTCGAGAAGGGGGCTGCCCAAGAAGCCAGGTGTGAAGTCGAGCTGATCGAGTTCGAGGAGATCGGCACGATCGGGGTTGGGGAGTTGACCATCCCGCCGTTCCTGCAACTGATCGCCAGCCTCGGCCTCGACGAGCGGGAGTTCATCCAGGCCACCCAGGCCAGCTTCAAGCTGGGCATCCGCTTCGAGGACTGGAAGCAGAAGGGCCAGCACTACTACCATCCGTTCGGCGCCATCGGCGGCCCGATCGGTCCGCACGAGTTTTATCAGTGCTGGCTGCGGGCCAAGGCCAACGGCCATCCGTCGGAACTGCAGGACTTCGCGCCCGGAACGGTGATGGCCGACCAGGGAAAGTTCATGCTGCCGTTCAAGGCCCAGCGGTCGCTGATCGCCGGGGCCAGCTACGCCCTGCATATCGACGCGCGCCTGATCGCCAAGGTCCTGCGCGGCTTCGCCGAGGCGCGCGGCGTCAAGCGCACCGAAGGCATCGTCACCGACGTGGTCACGCACCCGGACGGCTCGGTCGCCAAGGTCGTCATGAAGAACGGTCAGGAAGTCGAGGGCGACCTCTTCATCGACTGCTCGGGCTTCCGCGCCCTGCTGATCGGCAAGACCCTGGACGTGCCGTTCAACGACTGGTCCGACATGCTGCTGTGCGACCGCGCTGTGGTGGTGCAGACGGAGAATGTCGGCGAACCGCACCCCTACACCCTGTCCAAGGCCGAGGACGCCGGCTGGCGCTGGCGCATCCCGCTGCAGCACCGGGCCGGCAACGGCTACGTCTTCAGCTCCAGGCATCTCAGCGACGACGAGGCGCGCGCCACCCTGGTGCGCAACGTCCAGGGTCCGATGCTGATGGAGCCGATGTTCATCCCCTTCAAGACCGGCATGCGCCAGCGCCTGTGGGAGAAGAACGTGGTCGCCGTGGGCCTGGCCGGCGGCTTCATCGAGCCGCTGGAGTTGACGGCCCTGCACCTGATCTATCGCGGCATGGACTTCCTGCTGCGGTTCTTCCCCGACCGCGACTGCAGCCCGGCCCTGGCGGCCGAGTACAACCGGCGCATGACCGCCGACTATGAGGAGATCCGCGACTTCATCGTGCTGCACTACTGCACGACCCAGCGCGACGACATGCCGTTCTGGCGTGATGTCCGCCAGGCGCCGGTCCCCGACAGCCTCAAGGCCCGCATGGAGCTCTTCAAGGCCCACGGCGTGCTGCGCGAGGGCGTCGACGAGATGTTCCGCAATCCGTCCTGGCAGTCGGTGATGGAGGGCATGGGCGTGCGGCCGCGGCGCTACCAGCAACTGGTCGACACCGCGCCCTACGAAGTCATTTCGCAGACCCTGGACCAGTCCAAACCGATGCTGGCCGCCCAGGTCGCGGGCCTGCCCAGCCACGGCGAATTCCTGGCCCAGAACTGCCCCGCGCCGCCGCCGGAATTGGTGGCCGCGCCGTTCAAGACGGTGGCTTAGACCCGCTTCATCGAGATGATCTTCACCGCCGGGTTCAGGATCTGGCCCTTCATCGACGGGACGTTGGTCGCGCCGTCGGTGCGGCCGGCCAGGATCTTCTTCACGACGTCCATGCCCTGCACGACCTTGCCGAATACGGCATAGCCCTGGGCGGCGTCGCTCTTGCCCGGCTTGGCGTCGAGATAGGGCTGGGCGCTGGCGCAGATGAAGAAGTCGGCGGTGGCCGAGCCGGGCGCGTCGCGGCCCATCGAGATGGCGCCGGCCGTGTGGCGCAGGCCGGTCTTCAGAGTGCTCTCGTGGGCGATCGGCGGGGCGCGGCGGGAATAGGGCTTGGGCTGGCCCTGGATCGAGCCGGCGCCCGGCGCGCCCTTGGCCCGGTTGGCGCGGAAGAACTGGCCGCCGTCGAAGCGGTGGCGATCGACATAGGTCAGGAAGTTGGCGGCCGTGATCGGGGCCTTCTTGTCTTCCAGCTCGACGACGATGGTCCCCTTGTCGGTCTCGATCGCCACGCGCGGCTTGCCGGCGCGCCCCAAGCAGACGTAACAAGTCCCGAGGTCGAGGCCAGCAGGGCGAGGGCGGCGCCGATCACGGCGCGGCGGACGATCTGGTTCATCGGAATCCTACCAAAGGTTCGCGCGGACCCTAGCCGATGGCGTGCGCCGAAGTCGACCGGGGGACCGACCTTGGCAAATTGATGGTAGCGCTACCGAAAAAGCTTGATCTAAGAATCCCGTTCTCTGAGCTAGGCTCTCCTGGAGTTAGGTTTTGGGGCGACCGCGGGAGACACGCGGCGTGATCGAGGGAAGGGACAAGCGTAATGGGGGCTGACAGCCAAGCCGCGCCCGCGTCGAAGCCGGGCAAGGGGCGCGACGTGCTGGTGATCGGGGCGTCCTCGCTCGGCACCGTGTTCGAGTGGTACGACTTCTATCTCTACGGTTCGCTGGCGGTGATCATCACCAGCCACTTCTTCTCGGGCGTCAACGAGACCACCGGCTTCATCCTGGCCCTGCTGGCCTTCGCCGCCGGCTTCGCGATCCGGCCGCTGGGGGCGGTGATCTTCGGACGGCTGGGCGACATCTGGGGCCGCAAGAACACCTTCCTGATCACCATGCTGCTGATGGGGGTCTCGACCTTCGTGGTCGGGCTGCTGCCGTCATACGAGCAGATCGGCATCGCCGCGCCGATCGCCCTGGTCGTCATGCGCCTGGTTCAGGGCCTGGCCCTGGGCGGCGAATACGGCGGCGCCGCGACCTATGTCGCCGAGCACGCGCCCGAGGGCCGGCGCGGCTTCTACACCAGCTGGATCCAGACCACGGCGACCGTGGGTCTGTTCCTGTCGCTGCTGGTCATCCTGCTCGTCCGCACCCAGTTGGGCGAGGACGCCTTCAAGGCCTGGGGCTGGCGCGTGCCATTCCTGGTCTCGCTGCTGCTGCTGGGCGTGTCGCTGTGGATCCGCCTGAAGCTGCACGAGAGCCCGACCTTCCAGCGCATGATCGCCGAGGGGAAGGGGACCAAGAAGCCGCTGGCCGAGGCCTTCGGCCAGTGGAAGAACCTCAAGGTCGTGCTGCTGGCGCTGTTCGGCCTGACCATGGGCCAGGCGGTGGTCTGGTACTGCGGCCAGTTCTACGCCCAGTTCTTCCTGGAAAAGACCCTGAAGGTCGACGGCGCCCTGGCCAACCTGCTGATCGCCAGCGGCCTGCTGATCGGCACGCCGTTCTTCGTGTTCTTCGGCTGGCTGTCGGACAAGATCGGCCGCAAGTGGATCATCATCGCCGGCTGCGTGCTGGCGGCGGCGACCTATTTCCCGATCTTCAAGGCCATCACCACCTACGCCAACCCGCTGCTGGCCCGGGCGGAAGCCTCGGCGCCGGTGACGGTCTCGGCCGATCCGGCCACCTGCGCCTTCCAGTTCGACCCGGTCGGCAAGGCCAAGTTCAACACCGCCTGCGACGTGGCCAAGGCCTATCTGGCCAAGGCCGGCGTCACCTATTCGGTGCGTGAGGCCAGCCCGGGCGCGCCGACCACCGTGCAGGTCGGCGGCGTGACGCTGTCGGGCTTCGACGCAAGAGGCGCGACCGGGCTGGCCTTCGCCGCCGAGCGCAAGGCTTGGGAGGCCGATCTCGGCGACCAGCTGAAGGTCGCCGGCTATCCGGCCAAGGCCGACAGCCAGCTGGTCGACAAGCCCAAGGTCATCGGCCTGCTGTTCCTGCTCGTCCTGTATGTGACCATGGTCTACGGCCCGATCGCGGCCATGCTGGTCGAGCTGTTTCCGACCCGGATCCGCTATACGGCCATGTCGCTGCCCTACCACCTGGGCAATGGCTGGTTCGGCGGCTTCCTGCCCACGACCTCGTTCGCGATCGTGGCGGCGACGGGCGATGTCTATTCGGGCCTCTGGTACCCGGTGATCATCGCCTCGGTGACCGCCGCTATCGGCGGTCTGTTCCTGAAGGACACGCGCCACAACGTGATCGACGACTAGGCAGCCGCCTCCCGCAACCCGGCCGCCGCGCCGGCGCCGGGTTGCCATCGGCGTCCTATTCCGCTTGGTTGGGGTCGAGGGGAGCGTCGATGGCGCAAGATGATGACGACCGGCGCGCCTGGTTCAGGCGTGAGATCCTGCCGCTGGAGCCGGATCTGCTGGCCTATGCGCGGCAGTTCTGTCGCGACGGCCAGACCGATCCCGAGGATCTGGTCCACGAGACCTTCGCTCGCGCGATCGCCTGCAAGACCTGGCGCGAGATCGGCAATCCGGGCGCTTTCGCCACCCGCATCCTGCGCAACTGCGCGCTCGACGCGCTGCGCCGCCGCAAGGTGCTGACCATCACCGCCGTCGCCGACTTCGACCGCATCGAGCCGATCGACGAGGCGCCGACCGCGCAGAGGGTGCTCGAATCACGCGAGGAGCTGCGGCTGCTGGCCGACGCGATCGCCGAACTTCCGACTCAATGCCGACGCGTCTTTACGTTGAGAAAAGTTTATAGCCTCTCGCCCGAGGACATAGCGGTTCGGCTCGGGCTATCCGTCTCTACTGTTGAGAAGCATCTGGTGAAGGGCCTTCGGTACTGTTCCGACAAGTTGGGACGTCGTATCGGACGCAAGAATAAGGTCGACGAAGGACGCTCATGGAGCGCGAGACGGGATCACGACGCGAAGCGGTGAGGCAGGCGGCCGCCCTCTGGGTGGTCCGGCTTGACGATCCTTCGTGCTCGGCCGCCGATCGCGCCGCCTTCGAGGCCTGGCGCGACGACAGCCACGAGCATGAGGCCGCCTACGAGCGCGAAGCCGCCGCCTGGGCGCGGCTTGAGCGTCTGCGCGCCCTGCGTCCGGGCGTGGAGCGTCCGGATCGCGACCTGCTGGCCGAGCGCCGCCCGAGCGTGGCCCGCGCGCCTTGGGCTCGCGGCATGGCCGCCGCGGCCGCCATCGCCCTGGTCGTGGCCGGCACGATGACGTTCGACGGCGGCACGGCCTACGCCACCGCCATCGGCGAGCGCCGCGTGGTGGTCCTTAGCGACAACAGCCGTATCGAGCTCAATACCGACAGCAAGGTCGTCGTTCGCTACCGCAAGGGCGTGCGCGAGGTGAAGCTCATCAAGGGCGAGGCGGTGTTCGAAGCCGCCAAGGACATCCGCCCGTTCGTGATCAAGGCCGCGGACACGGTCATGCAGGCCGACAGCTCCACCGAGATGGCCGTGCGTCTGCGCTCGGACGGCGCGGCCGTGACCGTCAAGCGCGGCGCGGTCGACCTCGACGCGACCCCGGGCGAGCACAAGGGCGAGCGCAAGGACGAGCGCAAGGACGACCTGCGTCTGACGGCCGGCGTCACCGCCATCTACAGCTCGGCCGGCAGCCGTTCGCGCGCGGTATCCGACAGCGAGATCGACCGGGCCCTGGCCTGGCGACAGGGCGCGATCGCCCTGAACGGTCAGTCGCTGGAGCAGGCGGTCGCCGAGTTCAACCGCTACAACCGGCAGCAGATTCGCATCGCCGATCCGTCGATCTCGGGCCTGCGCCTGGCCGGTTATTTTCAGACCACCGAACCCAACAGCTTCGTCAGCGCGGTGACCAGCGCCTTCCCCGTGCGCGCCGCCGCGGGCTCGGACGGGGCCATCCGCCTGTCGCGTCGCGCGGTCCCCGAAAAGATCGGCTGAGAAAAAGTGGGCTGAAAAAGTTTCCGGCCGAGTGGCGGAAATGGAGAGCCCTCGCGTCGGTAGGGCTGAAGGCGTCTTCCCATGGGGATGGATGACGCCCCCGAGGGGTTACCAAGAAAAATGTCGATCGACACTCGCCGCCGCACGGTCCGCGGCTTCCTGATGGCGTCCGCCGCCGTGCTCGTCCTGGCCGGTCCGGCCCTGGCGCAAGAGGCCCGGCATAGCTTCAACATTCCGGCCGGCGACGCGGTCAACGCGCTGCAGACCTTCGCCAAGCAATCGGGCAAGCAGGTGCTGTTCCCGTTCGAGGCCGCCTCGGGCAAGACCACGCCGGCGGTGACCGGCGACGTGGCCGACGCCGACGCCCTGGCCCGCCTGACCAAGGCCGCGGGCCTGGTCGTGGCCTCCGACGACGGCAAGACGATCACGCTGCGCCAGGCATCGGCCGTCTCCCCCCAGTCCCAAGCCCCCCAGTCTCCCGGCGCGGGGGCCGGCGCGACGAGTGAAGAGGCCCAGACGGTCGAAGCGATCGTGGTCGTCGGCTCGCAGATCGAAGGCGCCCGCACCACCGAAGCCCTGCCGGTGACGGTGGTCAGCGAGAACGACATCATCGCCACGGGCGCGGTGTCGGGCGACGAACTGTTCCGCGCCATCCCGCAAGCCGGCGACGTGCAGTTCCAGGAAGCCCGCACCACGGGCAACCTGAACGACGCGCGCGGTGACGTGTCCTCGCTGAACCTGCGCAGCCTCGGCACCGGCAACACCCTGGCCCTGCTGAACGGCCGCCGCGCCGTGCTCGCGCCGGGCACGCAGACCGAGAACCTGGTGCCGGTCCAGACCGTCAACACCAACTCGTTCCCGGTCGCGGGCGTCAAGCGGGTGGAAGTCCTGCGCGACGGCGCGGCCGCCATCTACGGCACCGACGCGGTGGCCGGCGTGGTCAACACCGTGCTCGACACCAAGTTCCGCGGCCTGAAGATGGAAGCCCAGTACGGCGGCTCGGAAGGCACCAGCTACCGCGAAGGCTCGTTCAACGTGAAGGCTGGCACGCGCCTGGAAGACGGCACGCGCCTGACCTTCTTCGGCAACTACACCGGCCGTAGCCGTCTGAACGCCAGCGAGCGCGACTATTCCGCCAGCGAGGATCACCGCGCGCAGGTCGCCAACACCCCGTGGGTGGACAACACCACGTTCGACAGCCGCTCGACCTCCAGCCCGTGGGGGTCGTTCACCCTGATCCCGGCGACCACGGCGGTGCGCCAGGGGACGAGCGCCCTGACGACCTCGGGCGTCTTCCACATCGAGCCTGTCAGCAACACGGCGGCCGGCTGCTCCAGCACCGTGCTGACCGGCGGCATCTGCATCAAGTCGGGCACCATCACGGGCACGGCCGATCGCGTGCTGCGCTATGACGAGAACCCCGACCGCACCCTGAAGGGCGGCGTCGAGCGCACCAACCTGTTCTCGACCGTCGAGCACGACTTCGGCGACATCACGGCCTATGGCGAGGCGGGCTACTATCACGCCCTGTTCACCGGCAGCCGCGAGCAGTCCGCGCCACTGAGCACCGCGCCCATCACCATCGCGGCCAACGCCTACTGGAACCCCTTCGGCCCCGTGGGCAGCGTCAACCGCCTGGCCAACCTGACCGGCGTGCCGACCGGCGGCGCCGCGATGAACATCACCACCTATCGCGTGGTCGATACCGGCCCGCGCACCTACACGGTGACGGACGACAGCTACCGCCTGCTGGGCGGGCTGAAGGGCTCGTGGAACGGCTGGAAGTGGGATTTGGCGGCGCTGTATTCCAAGGCCCGCACCAAGGACATGACGCACAATGCGATCAGCAACACGCTGTTCCAGCAGGCGCTGAACCGCACCGACGCGTCGGCCTACAACCCGTTCAACGGCGGCAACCTGGACAACTACGCGCTGGGCGACACCTCGCCCAACAGCCGCGACACGATCAACTCGTTCCTCATCAACGTCTATCGGATCAGCGAAACCTCGCTGGCCCTGGCCGATTTCAAGGTCTCGAAGAAGGACCTGTTCCGCCTGCCCGGCGGCGACGTCGGCTTCGCGGCCGGCGTCGAGTGGCGCCGCGAGACCTATGACGACAACCGCGACGACCGTCTGGACGGCAAGATCAAGTACACCAACAGCGTCACCGGCGTGACCTACAATACCGACGTCCTGGGCGCCTCGGGTTCGCCGGACGTGCACGGCAGCCGTTCGGTGAAGTCGGCCTTCTTCGAACTGGCGGTGCCGGTCATCTCGCCCGAGATGAACATCCCGTTCGTCGAGGAGATCAGCCTGCAGATCGCCGCCCGCGGCGAGGACTACTCGGATTTCGGCAGCGTCTATAAGCCCAAGGGCGCGATCTACTGGAAGGTGGGCCACGGCCTGGCCTTCCGCGGTTCGGTCTCGCAGAGCTTCCGCGCGCCGAACCTGCCGCAGTTCTACAGCGACGGCGCGACGGTCTCGAACAACCGGATCGACTACGGCGCCTGCCGCCTCAACGGCACGACCTGCGCGACCGCCAGCACGATCGAGTCGCGTAGCGGCAACAAGAACCTGAAGCCGGAAGAGGCCGACAACGCCACGGTCGGCTTCGTCTATCAGCCGACCTTCATTCCGGCCCAGTACGGCAAGCTGACTTCTGACGACCGACTTCTGGTCGATCCGCGAGAAGGGCGTTATCGGCGTCGTGGGCGGCTATAACGCCATCGCCTACGACTACTATCTGCGCCTGCACGGCTCGTCGAACCCGAACGTCGTCCGTGATGCGCCGGTGGGCTCGGCCACGGTCGGCAACATCGCCTATATCAACGACACCTATCAGAACCTGCAGCCGCGCATGGTCCAGGGCGCCGACTTCAGCGTCGACTACGACCTGGACGACACCGCCTGGGGCGACTTTGGCCTGTCGGTCAATGTCGCCAAGCTGCTGAAGTACGACCAGTCGGCCAGCCCGCTGGAGTCGCTGCTGCAGAGCGCCGTCGCCTCTGGCGAACTGCAGGGCCTGACGATCTCGTCGGCCGGCAACCAGATCAAGATGGACGGCTACCCCGAGTTCCGCGGCACCGCCAGCTTCACCTGGCGCTACAACGGCTGGGGCGCGGGCGCGTTCGTGCAGTATGTCGGCGATGCCTACGACACCGGCCCGGCCCAGGTGAATGGCGAGTACTTCCCGATCAAGGACTGGACCACGCTCAGCCTCTACGGCCAGTACGCGTTCAAGGACGGCATGTTCGGCGGTTCGACGGTCCGCATCGGCGCGCGCAACGTGTTCGACAAGGATCCGCCGATCTCGGCGTCCAACTTCGGCTACTCGGGCGCCCTGCACAACGCCACGGGCCGCTACTGGTACATGAACCTGTCCAAGAAGTTCTAGTTCACTAACCCGTTTTCCCCGGCGAACGCCGGGGAAAACGGAGTGAAGATTTGCGTTTATTGAACGAGGCCGCCGTGAAGTTCATTCGTCTCGTCTCGGTCAGTCTGGCCGCTATTTCCCTGGCCTTCACGCCGATCGCCTCGAGCGGCGCCCTGGCCCAGAAGAAGCAGCTGCTGGAATATCCCAGCATCCACTCGCCGGTCGTGGGCGAGAAGGGGATGGTGGTCAGCCAGAACGCCATCGCCACCAAGGTCGGCGTCGAGATTCTGCGCCAGGGCGGCAACGCCGTGGACGCCGCGGTCGCCACCGCCTTCGCCCTGGCCGTGACCCTGCCGCGCGCCGGCAATATCGGCGGCGACGGCTTCATGATGGTCTATATGGCCAAGACCCAGGAAACGGTCTTCATCGACTATCGGGGCATCGCCCCCAAGGCCGCCAAGCTCGAGACCTTCGTCGACGAGAACGGCAAGGAGATGGACGACGTCGCCTCGCGCGGCTATCGCGCGCCGACCGTGCCGGGCACCGTGGCGGGCCTCTATCTCGCCCACCAGAAGTACGGCCGTCTGCCATGGAAGCAGGTCGTCGAGCCGGCCTTCAGGCTGGCCAGCGACGGCGTGGCCCTGTCGCCGGACGAGGCCTTCGTGTTCAGCTGGGGCAAGCAGCGCCTGTCCGAGAGCGCGGCCGGCAAGGCGGCTTTCTACAAGGCCGGCGGCGAGCTCTACCGCGCCGGCGAGACCCTGAAGCAGCCGGACCTGGCCTGGTCGCTGCGCCAGATCGCCGACAAGGGCGCGGACGCTTTTTACAAGGGCGAGATCGCCCAGCGCTTCGCCGCCGACATGAAGGCTCACGGCGGCCTGATCACCGCCGAGGACCTGGCGTCCTACAAGGCCGTGGTCCGCCAGCCGCTGGAGGGCAGCTATCGCGGCCTCACGGTCAAGACCTCGCCGCCCGCCAGCGCCGGCGGCGCGACCTTGCTCGAGATGCTGAACATTCTCGAGCAGTTCGACCTGAAGGCCTCGGGGCCTGGCTCGGCCAAGTCGCTGCACCTGATGGCCGAGGCCATGAAGCTGGGCTACGCCGACCGTTCGCGGTTCTTAGGGGACACCGACTTCGTCAAGGTGCCGCTGACCGGTTTTACCTCGAAAGCCTATGGTATTGAGCGCGCCAAGCTTATCGACCCGGACAAGGCCAAGAGCGCCAAGGACCTGGGCGTCGGCGACCCGTGGGCGTTCGAGAGCCACAACACCACCCACTTCTCGGTGGCCGACGCCGACGGCAACGCCGTCTCCAACACCTTCACCCTGGGCGCGGACTTCGGCTCGGGCGTGATGGTGGCCGGCGCGGGCTTCGTGCTGAACAACCAGATGAACAACTATTCGCACGCCGCGGCGTGGCGGGCCCGGAAGAGTGGAAAGCCCTTGCCCCCCAACGCCCTGCAGCCGGGCAAGCGCGTGCTGTCGACCATGATGCCGACCATGATCTTCAAGGACGGCAAGCCATGGCTGATCACCGGCACGCCGGGCGGCAGCACGATCATCGACACGGTGCTGCAGGTCATCGTCAACATCGTCGACTTCAAGCTGAACGTGGCCGAGGCCACCCACCAGCCGCGCATCTTCCAGGACGCCAGCGACAATCTGCGCGTCGAGCCGAACTTCAATCCCGACACGGTGGCCGCCCTCAAGGCTATGGGCCACCCTCTGTCCTCGGACGAGACCATGGGCTCCGCCCAGTCGATCATGATCGACAAGGGTCTCTTCCTGGGCGGCGCCGACCCGCGTCGTCCCGGAGCCGAGGCGATCGCGCCCTAGGGGTCAACCTCCCCCCACCTGAGAGACCTCTTGGGACGCGATTCATCGGCGCCGGGACTGCCCTCCCGGCGCCGATTTCATTTCCGTTTGCGTTAAATCAACGTCGCCGCTCCGGACGTGGCGCAAGCTTCATCTCGAGATCGGCGAGGGGCTGCGGTCCGGTTTCTCGTCTGGTTCTCACGGTCCGACGCGGTCGCCAGTTCGCGTCGGACAGTTGCTGCTCGGGGCGACTCCCCCTGTAGTCCCGAGCGAGATCGGCGCCGGATTCCCCTCCGGCGCCGATTTGTTTCTCGGCTCCAGCTTCAAACGCCAGAAGCCGTGCTCCGATCTACTTCCCGCTGACCGCCGGCCCGTACAGCAGGCCGTTGAACAGGAACTTGAACGTTCCGTACGACTGCGCCCGCTGGGTGATCTCGGGGCCAAAGGCGAAGACCTTGCCCTTGCCGACATCGATGTCGAGCATGGCGGTCGAGCCCTTCAGCTTTTCCTGACCCACGGCCCAGCCGCTGCGCAGCGGCTTGTCGGCGTCGAACCAGGCCACGCGCGACACGCCCTTGGCGTCGGCCTTCACGGTGAAGGCCGGGCTGCGGTCGAAGAACACGTCGACCTGGTCCGAAGCCCCATAGGCCAGGGGCTGCTTGGGATCGACCTTGGCGCGCAGCACCGAGCCCGGAATGTAGAGTTCGCGGTTGGTGAAGGCCTTCAGCTGTCCGTTCTCCATCTTGGCGGTGGCGACCTCGACCGGCGCGCCCAGGGCCGTGGCCAGGCGCGTCGAGGCGCCGATGGCGACGACCGAGCCGCCGCCCTTCACGAAGGCGGCGATCTGGGGCAGCGTCTTGTCGTCGCTCACCCGGCCCAGCCACGGACGGTACTCGGCCGGGATCTCTTCGGGCTTGGGCTGCTGGCCACCGCGGCCGGTCTTGAAGGGGCCGTCGGCCGGCGCGGGGACCACGCCGTCCGGGAAGACCAGCACGTCGTAGTCCTTGGCGATGTCGCCGGCGTCCAGGCGCTGCGGATAGACGACCTGGAAGGGCGCCTCGAACTTCTCGAACATCCAGCGGTTCCAGCCCGAGGGCATCGAGCCGCCATAGACGTCGACCAGGCCGACGCGGATCGGCTTCAGGGCGATGGTCGCGCCCGACGGCTTGCCGCCGATGGCGTAGGCGTCGATGCCCAGGTCCTTGACGCCCTTGTCGATCACCGCCTTGGCGGCGGGCGAGGCGGGGACGAAGATCGCGCCGGGACCGAACGCGGTCTTGCCGGCCTTGGCGCCGTCCTTGACCCAATAGACCTTGGCGCCGGCCTTGAGCAGGCGGTTGGTCAGGGTGAAGCTGGCGTTGGTCTCGTGGCTGACCAGCCAGCCCGCGCCGCCCGAACCCTTCACCGCGCCCGGCGTCACCGAGATCAGGTCGGGCACGCGCGCCGTCGGGGCCTCGAAGCCCTCCAGGATGCGGTCGAACTTGATGCCCATCTGGTAGGCCAGGGTGTA
This sequence comes from Caulobacteraceae bacterium, assembly GCA_965283765.1. Classification (GTDB taxonomy): domain Bacteria; phylum Pseudomonadota; class Alphaproteobacteria; order Caulobacterales; family Caulobacteraceae; genus Caulobacter. The sequence goes on along the minus strand of CBDIPU010000003.1, from coordinate 111,602 downwards.
GCCGGTGACGTCGTACGGGGCCTTGGGCGGGCCGCCCGGATATTCCAGGTCGTGCGGGTGATCCTGCGGCTCGAACATGTCCATGATGTGCGGGCGATAGGCCTGGGCCGCGCGCACGACGTAGGAGCCGGCCGGATAGGTCTTGGCCCCGATCGTGAAGGGCTTGGTCGCCTTGTCCACGTCGACGCCGGTCTTGATCAGGGCGTTCAGGAACGCGACCACCGTGGGCATGTCGGCCTGGTCCGACGGGATGACGTAGCCGCGCGCGTCACGCTCTTCCGGGGTCTGGAGCACCGACTTGAACAGGCTCGGGTCGACCGCGTCTCGGCCCACGCCCGGCTTGCCCTTGCCGGCCGCTTGCAGCGCCTCGACGCGGGTCGGGGTGATCGTCCAGCTGTCCTTGCCGCCGCGCTTGATGCTGTTGTCGCCCATCTTCCAGATGTTGAAGAGCAGGCGTTCCTTGTTGCGGGCGGCGTAGTCGATCACCGCGCGGTTCATGGTCCACTGGTAGTCCAGCGAGTCCTGCAGACGCCATTCGCGCGGCGCGATCGGCGCGGGGCGGTCGTTGCCCGGCAGCTGCAGCTCCGGCACCAGATTGACCGTCGTCGGGGTCGGGCCGCCGATGATCTCGGTCAGAAGGCCGATCGAATTGTGGAAGTAGGCGACCGACCGCTCCATGCCGTTGTGCCAGGTGGAGTAGGGCGCGGCGCTGCGGGCGCCCGAACCCGGCTTGTCCTCGGCCACCAGGCGGCTGTGCATGGCCATGCCGACTTCCTGCAGCTCGGTCATGACCAGCGGGTCGTAGTTGAAGTTGAACGGGTCGCGGAACGGCGGGACGAACACCACCATGCCGTTCGGGCCGGTCTGGTGCTGGTTGTAGATGATCTGCGGATACCACTCGCGGAACAGCATCTTGTTGACGTTGGTGGTCTCGGCCATGGCCGACATGAAGCTGTCGCGGTTGTTATCGTGGCCGACGTACTTCTGATAGAGGCGCGGCAGCGAGCCGAACTCGCGCTTCTTCGGATCCTGGTTGCGCATGTACCAGTCCGAGACCATCTCCATCCCGTCAGGATTGTCCTGGCCGAACAGGATGACGGTGTCGTCCAGCAGGCGCAGCGTCTCGGGATCGGTCTGGGTCAGCATTCGGTACAGGACCTGGATCTGGCCCTGCGAGGTGATCGTCTCGCTGGCATGCAGGCCGGCGTCGATCCAGACCACGGCCTTGCCCTCGGCCGCCAGCTTGCGGGCCTCGTCTTCCTTGACGCCCTCGGCCTTGGCTAGCTTGTGGGCGATCTCCTTGTAGCGGTCCAGCTTGGCCAGGTTGGCTGGCGAGGAGACGATCGCCACCCACATGGTGCGACCTTCCTCGGTCTTGCCGATGTCGACCAGCTTCATCCGGTCCGACTGGCCGGCCAGGGTCTTCAGATAGGCCTCGTAGGCCGTGTAGTCGGCCAGGAAGTAGTCGCTGCCGACCGGCTGAGCGAAGGCCTTGTCCGGCGGGGTGATGTCGGCGGCGATCGCGCCGCTGATCCCCGTGAAAGCCAGCACCATGCCGAGGGCCGCCCCGGCCATTGCTCTGCTTCGCGTCATTTCCAACCCCGTTGCCCATGGCGAACGCAACGGTGCGTCGGCCCTTCCTTAGACTGACGTAAGTGGAGAGCGTTTCCGCACCCGCGGCAACGGCAGGCCCAGCCCATTTTTTCACCCGCACAAGGACAGGGCAAAAGGAAAGGGGCCGCCCTCGCGGACGACCCCCTCCATCTCATCGGACCATACTCACGCGGTCCGTACGCGAGATCAGCTAACGACTAGTACTTCAGGCGGACGCCCACGCGGAAGTAGCGGCCCACGGCGCCCGACTGCGAGTAGGTCGGGTTCCAGTTCACCGCGGCGTAGTTGGCCGGGTTGAACATCGGGCCGGCGTCGAACAGGTTCAGCACGTCGGCATAGACCGTCGTGTGCTCGGTGACGTCGTAGCCGCCGGTCAGGTCGAAGGAGATGAAGTCCTTCGTGTGGCACTTGAAGTCGGCGTCGCCGTACAGGCAGGTCTGGTCGCCCACATAGCTTTCGTCGATCGAGCGCAGGCCGCTGACATAGTTCAGGGTGCCGGTCATCGTGGCCGGACCGCGGGTGAAGGTGTTGCTCCACGAGGCGCGGTACTTCGGCGTGCCGGCGCCCGACGACAGCACGTACGGGGCCTGCTTGCCGACGTAGTTATAGGTCACCCCGCCCTGGGTGTACTTGAAGTCGAACAGGACGGTGGCGTTCAGCTCGCTGGTCCACTTGACGTCGGCGGGCAGGTACATCGTGTTCTGGACGTTCAGGTCCATGCCGCTGGTGCGCAGTGAGTTCGGCGTTGATGTACGGCGAGGCCACCGACAGGATGCGCGGCAGGGCGTTCGGGGCGTCCGGATCCGGCAGGTCGGCGGTCACCACGTAGCCGGCCGGGATGGCTTCGCCGGCATAGTAGGCGGCGATGGCGTTACCCGCGCTGGCCTGCGCGATCACGTCGGTCTTCTTGATGTGGTAGTAGTCCAGCGAGACGCTGAAGTTGCGGGTCGGGGCCCACACCGCGCCCATGGTGTAGCTGGTCGACTTCTCCGGCTTCAGGTCCGGGTTGGCCGCGGTGATGCTCGAGAGCGAGTAGGTCTTGGTATACTCGCTGCCGCCGTGGGCCGCCACGAAGTCGGGGTAGTTCGCGAACGAGAAGTTCGTGAAGCCCTGGCTGGCCGAGTCGCCCGATTCCGAGAACGACGGCGCGCGGAAGCCCTTCGAGACGGTGGCGCGCAGGGCGACCGTCTTGATGGGCGTGTACTTGACGCCGATCTTCGGCGAGAAGTTGCCGCCGAAGTCCGAATAGTGGTCGTAGCGACCCGAGACGTTGACCTCGACATTGTCCAGCACCGGCATGCCCAGCTCGGCGAAGGCCGAGGCGACCGTGCGGTTGCCGATGGTGCGGGCGTTGCCCAGGCCCTGGGCGTCGTTGGTCGGGTTCAGGGCCGGGTCGTTGACCGCCTCGTAGCGGAACTCGCCGCCCAGACCCAACTGGGCGGGGCCGCCCGGCAGGTTGAAGACGTCGCGCGAGGCCTGGAAGTTGATCGAGTCCAGGTCGCTGGTCGAGGTCTTGGCCAGGACCGGGGCCAGGGCGCTGCGGACGGCCTGGCTGTTCTTCGACGGGTCGAGGAAGTTGTACGTGCCGTTGTTCACCGCGTCGATCAGCGCGTCGTAGCTGATGTAGCCATGGTTGGCGCTCTCCAGCCAGCCGTGGGCGATGACCAGATTGGCCTTGTAGTTCCAGTCGGCCGCCGAGCCTTCGACGCCGCCGACCAGGCGGGCCATGCGGTTGGTGTAGTTGGCGTAGAACGGGATGTCGCTGAAGCGGTAGCGGATCAGCGCGTCATAACCCTCGGCCGCGAACGGGTTGTTCGGGTTCAGCTGGCCGTTCGACAGCAGGGCCGGCAGGACGATGTTCGACAGGTTGTGCGGCGTCGACGACGAGATCGAGCGTTCAGCGCCACGGGTCGAGGTCTTCGACTGCATGAAGCTGGCCGACAGATAGGCCTGGAAGTTGTCGTTCGGCTTGATCGTGAAGCGGCCATAGGCGCCCACGCGCTCTTGCTTGGGTTGGACGTCGCCCAGCTTGGCGACGTTCTGGGCGCAGTACGCGCCGCCGGCCGAGGTGGTCAGCGGGGCGTCGGCCGCGCAGGTGCGCAGCGGTTGCCACAGTTGGTCGGCCAGGGCGACGCCGGTCGAGATGTCGCCCGCCGTGCCCATCTTCGCGCGCTTGACCTGACCGTAGTAGGTGCTGCCGCCGGCGCCCGGGTTGTCATTGCTGCCGCCCGGAATGCCCGACAGGTCGAAGGTGTCGTACGGATAGCCGCGCTGATCGATGCGGATGCGCTTGTCCAGCTGGTACTCGACGTCCAGGTACATGTTGTACTTGTCGGTATCCAGGTCGCCGTAGCCGACCTCGCCGTTGAAGCGGTACTGGTCGCCGCCGCCGTGCTCGGACGTGCCGACCGACAGGTCTGCGCCCATGCCCTGGAAGTTCGACTTCATGATGATGTTGACCACGCCGCCGATGGCGTCGGCGCCGTACAGCGACGAGGCGCCGTCCTTCAGGGTCTCGATGCGCTCGACCGCGTTGAACGGGATCGAGTTGAGGTCGACGAACGAGCGCTGGCCGTCATCGGCCAGCGGGTAGCTGGCGTTGCGGAGGCCGTCGATCATCACCAGGGTCGAGTTGACGGTCAGGCCGCGCAGGGCAACGCCCGTCGAGCCAGCGGCGAAGCCGCTGCCGAAAGCGGCGGGGACCGAGCCCGAGTTGTCGGCCGACAGGCTGCGGATGGCGTCGGCCACCGTCGTGATGCCCTGGGCCTTGAGCTGTTCGTTGGTCTGGACCTGGACCGGCGAGGGGGTGGCGGTGTCGGTGCGGCGCAGCAGCGAACCGGTGACGACGACGGCCTCGACCTCGTTGTCCTGGGCGGCCGGCTGAGCGGCCGGCGCGGCGGTTTGAGCGTTCGCGGCGAAGCCGGCCAGCGTGGCCACGCCCACGATCATCGAGGTCGCGAGCAAGCGGCCCCGGGTAAACGGATAGTTCATGTCTTTATCCTTCCGGGCCGCCCTCGTCGGCGCGAGCGCCGCCGTCCTTACAGCCCGATGCAAGATGTGTTTCCCGCCGCGATCCGGCGGTTGTCGGCGCCTTAGGCGCTTCCGAAGCAAGTGGTCAATCGTGAGGCAATTCGTGTAATCGAATTGTCGTGAAGCTGTATCTTTAAGGCCACGACTTTGGCCAATTGGGGCGGGAATGAGACAAGGCCATATCGTCGGCGAAACATTACGGAAATTTATATATCCATTCTGGGAACAGTGTGGAAATCACACCGTTCGCAGAACGTTGAACTCTATGTAGCGTTTTTAGTGTAGGTAATAATCGAGGCGTTCGTTGAATATCGATATTCAGAACCGCGCGTTGTCGCGTGGGGCTGCGCGCGGGCGCATGCCCGCGAGATCGCCGGGATAGGGCTGAATTCGAAAGGGTGGAGTGGGCGCTAGAGGCGACCGCGCGAGACTTCCGAAGCCGCCAGCAGGAACGCCCCCGCGCCGTAGAGCTGGGTGTCGCCCGCCTCGACGTGGTCGGGCGCATAGCCGACCTGCTGCACCCAACCCAGCTTGCCGTCCGGCTGCACGGCCTGGGCCAGGGCGCTCCACCCCCGGCGCGCGGCGGCTTCGTATTTCGGGTCTTTCAGCAGTCCGTTGTTCACGCCCCAGGCCAGGCCATAGACGAAGAAGCCGGTCCCGCTGCTTTCCGGCGGGCCCTGCTCCGGCGCCAGCAGCGACACCGGCCAGTAGCCGTCGGGCTTCTGCAGGGTCGCCAGCCTGGCGGACATCCGCTTGAACAGCGCCACGTAGCGCGGGCGCGACGGGTGGCTGGCCGGCAAGGTCTTCAGGATGTTGACGACGCCCGCATAGGCCCAGCCGTTGCCGCGGGCCCAGAAGATCTTGCGGCCCTGATCGTCCTTGCGGTCGAAGTAGCGGCTGTCGCGGAAATAGAGGCCTTCCTGCTTGTCCAGCAGCCAGTCGGTGGCGGCCCAGAACTCCCTGTCGCCATGGGCGGCGTAGCGCGGGTCCTGGGTGGCGGCCGACAGGGCGGTCCAGGTCGGCGGGGCCATGAACAGGGCGTCGCTCCAGCACCAGCGGGCCTGGCAGGGCTGATCCTCCGTGCCGTCGATGAAGGTCAGGTCCGCCTTGGGCGGATCGGCCAGGATGGCGTCGAAGCGGGCTCTCACCGGCGCGATCTGAGCGGGCTCGTGGTCGCGGCCGTAAACCCAGATCCAGGACTGGGCGATGACATGGTCGTCGGCGTGCAGCGGGCGCTGGCCCAGACCCCAGCCTTCCCGGGCGCCGTGCGTCCGTAGGGCCTGGGCGTAGCCCTGGTCGCCTGTCCGCTCGGCGAAGGCGGTCAGGCCGGCATAGAAGGCGCCCTGGATCCAGCCGCGCGGGTTCTGGGTCTTGGCGTGCTGGGTCTTCACATAATCGAACCGGCCGTCCATGTGGCGCAGCTGCCAGTCGGCGACGGCGCGGCCCAGGGTCAGGGCGGCGGCGGAGAGATCGGCGGAAGCCTTGGCCGGGATGGCGGGTTGGGATGTCCGCGCGGCGGCGGAGAAGGGGGCGGTAACGGCGCTCAAGGCCAGGCAGATCACAGCCGTCGCGAACCGCACGCGCATCGAAACCTCCCGTGGGGCGCGCCTCTGCCGGACGTCGCGTCGCGTCGCCTGGCGGCTCCGCTGAAAGTTGTCTTACCTGAACCGATCGCTCTTGGGCAAATCGCGCCCGCGAAATGGAATTTTGGTCATGCCAGTTAACTTGTCTGGTAGCCCAATTTCGGTGTAGCCGGTTTGGCGCCGGTTTCCTGGATGGCGCCAGCGCGGGCTCGCGGCCTCGACGCGGCGGGCGACACGAGGAGGAGGGAACACCCGATGATCCGCTCGACGATCCGAACCCTGGCCCTTTGCGCCGTCGCCGTCGGCGCGCTCTCGACCGCCGCGCCGGCCCTGGCCGCCCCTCAAAGTAAAACGGGTCCGGTCTGCAAGGCCGAGGACGGCTACGCCGCCGACTTCGACGGTCGCCGCACCTTCCGCTGGAAGCCGCAATGGCTGAAGGCCGCCAAGACCCATCTCGCCGCCCCGTCCGTGGCGCCGGCCTACAAGGCCCTGCTGGCCCGCGCCGACAAGGCGCTGGACGGTCCATCCTACGCCGTCACCGAGAAGACCCGCGTCCCGCCCAGCGGCGACAAGCACGACTACATCTCGATGGGCCCGTACTGGTGGCCGGATCCGGCCCAGCCGACCGGCGAGCCCTATATCCGCAAGGACGGCGAGGTGAATCCGGAGCGGAACACCAACGCCTTCGACGCCGTGCGCATGGACAGCATGGCCAGCGCCGTCGAGGCCCTGTCCCTGGCCTACTATCTCACCGACGACGCCAGGTACGCGACCAAGGCCGCCCAGCTGCTGCGCGCGTGGTTTCTGGATCCGGCCACGCGCATGAACCCGTCCATGAGCTACGCCCAGGGCGTGCCCGGCCGCACGCTGGGCCGCGCCGAGGGCGTGCTGGACACCTTCCGTCTGCTGCGCGTGGTCGAGTTGATCGGCCTGCTGGCGCCCTCCAAGGCGCTCGCGCCGGCGGAGCAGAGGGGCCTGGAGGCTTGGTTCGGCGACTACGTCGCCTGGCTGGGAACGGGGCCGACCGCCAAGGAAGAACGCGCCGCCCAGAACAACCACGGCATCTGGTACGACTACCAGCTGGCGACCTTCTCGCTGTTCGCTCGCCGGCCGGACCTGGCCAGGACGGTGATCGCCGAAGCCGGCAAGACCCGCATCGATCCGCAGATCGACCCCGACGGCAAGATGCCCAAGGAGCTCGCCCGCACCCGAGGCCTGCACTACAGCTACTTCGCGCTTGAACCCTTGGTCGGCATGGCCGAACTGGGCCCCTGTGTCGGCATCGATCTGTGGGGCTACAAGGGGCCGAAGGGGCAGGGCATCCGCGCCGCCCTCGACTATCTGGCGCCCTATGTCGGCGACGAGGCGGCGTTTCCGTACAAGGAACTGAAGCCGCGCGAGGCGACCGAAGAGGCGCTGCCGCTGTACGATCTGGCGGCGGCGGCCTACGGCGACGCGAGCTTCGCGGCCAAGGCCGACTTCATCGCCAAGAAGGACCCGGCGGCGCAAAGCCGGCTGACAATCGGGGCGTATCGAAAGTAGGTCGCTTTAGATCGCCGACCGGCGCGCCAGCTCGATCCGCCGGGCGGCGACCTCGTTCCGCGCCCGTTCCAGCGCGTCGATCTCGGTCGCGGTCAGCAGGTTGTCGATCACCCGGCCCAGGTGCTCGCGCATGGCGTTGCGGGCGGCGGTAGGGTCACGTTGCTTCAGGGCCCGTAGGATCTCCTGGTGGTCGTCGATCAACGGGCGAACGCCGACCTGGCGGGCGCGCTCCAGCATGGCGCGGCACAGGGGCGACTTGTAGCGCAGGTCCCAGAGGTTCTCGACGACGGTGACGAAGGCGCTGTTGCGGCTGGCCTGGGCGATGGTGACGTGGAAACGGCGGTCGGCGCGCTCGCCGCCGCGCGGGTCGCTGTCATTCTCCACGACCATGTCGTCCATGATCGTCGCCAGATCGGCCAGTTCCTCGTCGGTGATGGTGGCGGCGGCCAGGGCCGCGACCTCGCCCTCGATCAGACGGCGGGCCTCGGTCAGCTCGAAAGCGCCGATGTCCAGTTCGGGGGCGGTGACCTCGGCGCGCGGGGCTTCGGTGACATAGACGCCCGAGCCGTGACGGGCCTCGACCAGACCGCGGATTTCCAGGGCGATCATCGCCTCGCGCACGGTTGGGCGGCTGACCTTGTAGTCTTCCGCCAGATCCCGCTCGGACGGCAGGCGCTGGCCAGGGCGGTGCGTGCCATCGCGAATTGAATCCGCGATCGAATTCGCCACCTGTTGGTAGAGCTTGCGGGTTTCGGCCGTCGAAGTGGTCATGTGTTTTCGCTGATCGAGCCGACGCGGCGTCGGCGCGAGCCTAGCCTATTGTATGGCCGATGTTCGCGCTACGGGGCTTGAGGCCGATGGAGTGGCAACGCCACTAGCTTCTTGTCGGATAAGTCGCTAGAAGTGGTCAGGCCACTTTACGGTCTCGCTTAGCTACTCCAGGTCCATGCTGAAGATCATCGACGCCAAGGTCATCGTCACCTGTCCCGGCCGCAACTTCGTGACGCTGAAGATCACGACCGAGGACGGAGTCACCGGGGTCGGCGACGCCACCCTGAACGGGCGCGAACTGTCGGTGGTCAGCTTCCTGCGGGACCACATGGTCCCCAGCCTGATCGGCCGTGACGCCCATCAGATCGAGGACATCTGGCAGTTCTTCTATCGCGGCTCGTACTGGCGCGGCGGTCCGGTGGCCATGACCGCCCTGGCCGCCGTCGACATGGCGCTGTGGGACATCAAGGGCAAGGTCGCGGGCCTGCCGGTTTATCAACTGCTGGGCGGCGCCTGCCGAACGGGCGTCACCGTCTACGGTCACGCCAACGGCGAGACCATCGACGACACCATCGCCGAGGCGGTGAAGTACAAGGCCATGGGCTACAAGGCCATCCGCCTGCAGACCGGCGTGCCGGGCCTGCCCAGCACCTACGGCGTCTCCGGCGACAAGATGTTCTACGAGCCGGCCGACGGAAACCTGCCGACCGAGAACCTGTGGTCGACCGCCAAGTACCTGACCCATGTGCCGAAACTGTTCGAGAAGGCGCGGGAGGTCCTGGGCTGGGACGTGCACCTGCTGCACGATGTCCACCATCGCCTGACCCCGATCGAGGCCGCCCGCCTGGGCAAGGACCTGGAGCCCTACCGCCTGTTCTGGCTGGAGGACGCGGTCCCGGCCGAGAACCAGGCCGGCTTCCGCCTGATCCGTCAGCACACCACCACGCCGCTGGCCGTCGGCGAGATCTTCGCCCACGTCTGGGATTGCAAGCAGCTGATCGAGGAGCAGTTGATCGACTATCTGCGCGCGACCGTGCTGCACGCGGGCGGGATCAGCAACCTCAAGAAGATCGCCGCCTTCGCCGACCTGCACCACGTCAGGACCGGCTGCCACGGCGCTACCGATCTGTCGCCGATCACCATGGCCGCGGCCCTGCATTTCGACATGTCGATCCCGAACTTCGGCCTGCAGGAATACATGCGCCACACGCCGGAGACGGACGCGGTGTTCCCGCACGCCTACACCTTCGACGACGGCATGCTTCACCCGGGCGACAAGCCGGGCCTGGGCGTCGACATCGACGAGGAACTGGCCGGCAAGTACGAATACAAGCGCGCCTACCTGCCGGTGAACCGTCTTCAGGACGGGACCATGTTCAACTGGTAAGGCCACTGCGTGCGTGAGCCGCTCCTGCTGACGGCGGCGGCCTTCGGGGGCGCCGCGGCTGCGCTATCGCCTGGGCTGGGAGGACGCCTCGGCCAGCGAGGCCCTGCTGGGTAAGATGCTGAGCTGGGCTTCAAGGTCGAGGGCCTTGCCTGCTCGACCCGCGCCCTGGTCGACGAGAAGGCCTATCGCGGCCCGACCGGCGCGATGACGGCCTTGACCAGCTGCGCCGGCGCCGCCGGTCTGAATGGGCCGATCAAGGTCAGCTGGACGATCCGCTACAGATAAGCTGATCTCCCCCGGGCTTTCGCTGGTGGGGACCCGGAGCATTGTTTCTCGAGCCTCGATCGCAGATCAAAGGTCAATCATACCGTTGACCACGGATCGAGAGTACTTCCTATTCATCATGTATTTCGGTGGTTTATAGCAATCACGCGCGCGTGAATGTCGGGTTTACGACTTACGTTTATTTTTCGACTTGGCTGTATTTGCTCGATATCCCCAAATCGGGGTGTTAAGCTCTGGCTATCATCGGCACGGCCTTCTCGAGCGCCGATGACTGAGAGACGAAGCCCCGGCTTCACTCCCGCTCGAAAGGCAGGAGTTCACATCATGCCCACCTACCTTTTCTACCCGCGACGGGCCGACGGCGTGTCGCTGACGTTCATCGCCAACACCGCCGAGGACGATGTCGACGCCCTGGAACTGGCGGTCGAGGTCGCGGCGGCGCACGACTGCGTCGGCGTCTTCGTCTGGGAGCCTGCCGCCGACGGCAAGGACCGCTTCGTCGGCGAGGTCGAGCGACAGGGCGCCCGGGTTCCGCACCAACCGAGGCCACAGCGCGGAGCTTCAGCGCCCGTCTAGGCGTTACCGGGGCGATCCCGAGCGCGTAGCGCGCTCGAACCCCAAGAAGATGGCGCCTTTCCGCGGAAAGGCTCCGGAGGTCGCTCGTGGACAAGCTGTTCGCCAAATTCGCCAACGTCACGGCCCGCGCCACGGGCAGTCCGCCCGCGTTCCTGATCTGCGTTGGCCTTGTGGTGCTATGGGCGGTGACGGGGCCGATCTTCAAGTTCTCCGAGACCTGGCAGCTGGTGATCAACACCGGCACGACGATCATCACCTTCCTGATGGTTTTCCTGATCCAGAACACCCAGAACCGCGACGGCTTGGCCTTGCAGACCAAGCTGGACGAGCTGATCCGCGCGACCACCGAGGCCGAGGACGAATTCATCGGCATCGAGAAGCTGACCGACAAGGAACTCGAGGTCATGCACGCCCACTGCAAGCAGCGGGCGGACAAGCATATGCAAGCCTTCCAGAAGGTAGCCGCCGAGCAGGACGCCCGTCTCAAGGCTGGGGCTAAGGGCAAGGCTTCCGCTAAGTCGGCCAAGAAGGCGCCGTCCGTATCGACCCGCGCCACCAGCCGCGCCAAGGCCCTGACGGCCGGTCATCCGCCGTCCAAGAAGGCCGGATGATATCAGACCACGACAGGGTGGACGTCAGATCTTATCGGCGATAGCGGTACCATCCAATGGGCCGGCTTGAGCGCGCCCGACGGGGAGAGCCGCCTTGCCGAAATTGAAAGCCCTGCGCTGGTGGATCATCGGCCTGGTCATGCTGGGCGCGATCGTCAACTACCTGACCCGCTCGACCATGGGCATCGCCGCCCCGACGGTGATGAAGGACCTGGATATCTCCGTGAAGGAGTATTCCTGGATCACCGGCGCTTTCCAGCTGGGGATCATGCTGCAGCCGGTCTGCGGCTATGTGCTCGACACCCTGGGTCTGCGCACCGGCTTCGCGGTCTTCGCCGCCGCCTGGTCGCTGATCGCCATGGCCCACGGGCTGGTCCACAACTGGCAGGGTTTCGCCTTCCTTCGCGCCTTCCTGGGCCTGGCCGAGGGCTCGGCCCAGCCGGCCGGCATGAAGACTGTGGCGACCTGGTTCCCGGCCAAGGAGCGGGGCTTCGCCGGTGGCGTGTTCAACATCGGCGCCTCGATCGGTTCCGTGCTGGCGCCGCCGCTGGTGGTGTGGGCCGTGCTGGCCTGGAACTGGCGAGCGGCCTTCGTGCTGACCGGCGCCTTCGGCCTGGTCTGGGTGGTGCTGTGGCTCTTCTTCTACCGCTCGCCCGAGCGGCACCCGTCGATGACCGACGAGGAGCGCGCGCTGATCGCCGCGGGCCAGGAGGCGCACCTGACCGCCACCGGAGCCAAGCCGTCGATCGTCTCGATCCTCAAGCAGGGCCAGTTCTGGGGCATCGCCCTGCCGCGCTTCCTGGCCGACCCGACCTGGGGGACGCTGTCGTTCTGGGTGCCCCTCTATCTGTCGCAGACACGCGGCTTCGACCTCAAGCAGATCGCCCTGTTCGCCTGGATGCCGTTCGTGGCCGCCGACCTGGGCTGCCTGGCCGGGCCGGTGATCGCCCATTTCCTGCAGAAGCGCGGTGTTTCGCTGATCAACGCTCGCCGCATCGCCTTTACCCTGGGCGCGGTCCTGATGACGGGCATGGTGTTCGTCGGCAAGGTCGAGAGCGCCTACGCGGCCATCGCGCTGCTCTGCCTGGGCGGCTTCGCGCACCAGACCCTGTCGGTGACCGTCATCACCATGGCCTCGGACCTGTTCCGCCGCGACGAGGTCGCCACGGTGGCGGGCCTGGCCGGCATGATGGGCAATCTCGGCCTGCTGATCTTCTCGCTGCTGATCGGCGGGCTGGTGACGACGATCGGCTATGACCCGTTCTTCGTGGCCCTGGGCGTTCTGGACATCGCCGGGGCGGTCTTGCTGTGGACGCTGGTCAAGGACCGCGCCGCGCCAGACGGGGCTTCCAGGACGGTAAAGGCATGAGCGTGATCCAGAACCCTATCCTGCGCGGCTTCAATCCCGACCCGTCGATCGTGCGGGTGGGGCAGGACTATTATATCGCGACCTCGACCTTCGAATGGTTCCCCGGCGTCCAGATCCATCACTCGAAGGATCTGAAGAACTGGCGGCTGCTGAGCCGTCCGCTAACCCGTCCGAGCCAGCTGGACATGCGCGGCGACCCCGATAGCTGCGGCGTCTGGGCCCCGTGCCTGACCCATGCCGATGGCAAGTTCTGGCTGATCTTCACCGACGTGAAGCGCTATGGCCGCACCACGGTCGGCGGGGCCTCGGGCGCGTCCTTGCGAGACTTTCACAACTACCTGGTCACGGCCGAGACGATCGACGGCCCGTGGTCGGACCCGATCTATCTGAACAGCTCGGGCTTCGACCCGTCGCTGTTCCATGACGACGACGGCCGCAAGTGGCTGGTCAATCAGCTGTGGGATCACCGGCCGGGCAAGAGCCGCTTCGCCGGCATCGTGCTGCAGGAATATTCGGTCGCCGAGCGGAAGCTGGTCGGTGAGCGGAAGGTGATCTTCGAGGGCACGCCGATCGGCCTGACCGAGGCGCCGCACCTCTACAAGCGCGATGGCTGGTACTATCTGGTCACCGCCGAGGGCGGCACCGGCTGGGGCCACACCATGACCATGGCAAGGTCGCGCGGCCTCGACGGCCCCTACGAACTGCACCCCGAGACCTACGTCCTGACATCCCGCGACCGGCCGCACGTGGCGCTGCAACGGGCCGGCCACGGCGACCTGGTCGAGACCGCCGACGGCGAGACCTACGCGGTTTATCTGGCCGGTCGTCCGCTCCCCAATCGTGGCCGCTGCCCCCTGGGGCGCGAAACGGCGATCCAGAAGCTGGTCTGGGGCGAGGACGGCTGGCCGCGCACCCTGGACGGTTCCGGCGACCCGACGCTGGAGACGCCCGCGCCGGACCTGCCCGAGCACCCCTGGCCCACGGCGCCGGCGCGCGCGGATTTCGACGGTCCGGACCTGCCGATCGACTTCCAATGGCTGCGCACACCGTATCCGGACGAGATCTTCAGCCTGACCGCCAGGCCCGGCTTCCTGCGCCTCTACGGCCGCGAGAGCGTGGGCAGCGTCTTCCGCCAGGCCCTGGTCGCCCGACGCCAGCAGGCCCACTGCTACTCGGCCGCCACGGTGCTGGACTTCGAGCCCGAGCACTTCCAGCAGGCCGCGGGGCTGATCTGCTACTACAACGGCTCCAAGCTGCACTATCTGCACGTTGGCCACGACGATGCGATCGGCAAGCATCTGCGGGTGATGAGCTGCAGCCCCGACAGCCCACAGTCCGACAGCTTCACCGCGCCCATCCCGCTGGCCGCTGGCCCCGTCGAGCTGCGGGTCGAGGTCGACTTCGAGCGCCTGCGCTTCGGCTTCCGGCAGGGCGAGGGCGCCTGGACCTGGCTGCCGGAGGTGTTCGACGCCTCGATCCTGTCGGATGAAGCCACCGCCCCCGGCGCGCCCAACTTCACCGGCGCCTTCGTCGGCATGGCCTGTCAGGACACCGCCGGAACGGCCGCGCCGGCCGACTTCGACTGGTTCGACTATGAGGAACGGGCGTACCGGGCCGTGCTCGAAAATCCCTAAATCCCGACCTCCCCGGCGAATGCCTGGGCCCAGATCGAACCCACGAACGGCCGAAAGGTCGCGAGGCTCATGGCGCGAGGACTCAAACCTCTCCGGATGAAATCTGGGCCCCGGCATTCGCCGGGGAGATCGGGTATAGGGGAGATCAGAAATTGTGAGTTGAGTGAACCCTGTTCGCTCGTAAGGTCGCTCCCACGGGGCCGCACCAGACGGCCCAGGGAGGACGCCATGAACGCTCCGGTCTCGATCTCCGAACACGACGCCGCCCTCTATGCCGGCCTGACGGTCACGCCCGCCGGCACGGTGCTGGGGGCCGAGATCTCCGGTCTCGACCTGACCCAGCCGCTCACGCCCGAGATCGTCGCGGCGATCCGCGCGGCCCTGTTGCGCCACAAGGTGGTGTTCTTCCGCGACCAGGACATTTCCTACGAGGATCACGTCCGTTTCGGTCGCTATTTCGGCGAACTGGAAGGCCATCCGGTGACCGCCCACGTGCCGGGCTTCCCCGAGATCCTGCATATCGAGGCCGCCGACGGCATGAAGCTGCGCGAGGAGATCGTCCCGCTCGTCCGCGCCGCCAACAAGTGGCACGCCGATGTCACCTTCCGCGAGGCGCCGTCGATGGGCGGGGTTCTGCGGATGCGCCACATGCCGCCGCTGGGCGGCGACACCCTGTTCGCCGACACCGCCGCGATCTATGCCGACCTGCCGCAGGCTCTGAAGGACCAACTGGCGACCCTGACCGCGGAGCACGACATCATCCAGAGCTACGACTATCGCGTCGACGACGCCAAGCGCCAGGCGCTGCGCGCGGAGTATCCGCCGATGATCCACCCGGTGGTCCGCACCCATCCGGAGACCGGTGAAAAGCACCTGTTCGTCAACAAGGTCTTCACCACCCGGATCCTGGGCCTGCCCGAGGACGAGGCCAAGGCGCTACTGGCCGACCTGCTGGACCGGGTGAAGGCGCCGAATACCAGGTCCGCTTCCGCTGGACCCCGAACGCCATCGTCTTCTGGGACAACCGCGCGACGCAGCACTACGCGATCCTCGACTACTGGCCCCAGGAGCGGATCGTCGAGCGCGTGACGATCAAGGGCGACAAGCCGTTTTAGTCAGCCGATCAGAGCGCGGTTCAGGCAGTCGATCAGCGCCTCGCCGGTGAACGGCTTGGGCAGGAAGCAGGTCACGCCCGCCTTCTCGGCGCGGAGCCTCTGGGTCTCGTCGGCGAAGGCGGTGATCAGGATCACCGGGGTGTTCTCGCCCGCGGCGATCATGGCCTCCTTCATCTCGACGCCGGTCATGCCCGGCATCTGCAGGTCGCTGATCACGCAGTCGGCCTGACCGCGCGCCGCCGAGGCCATGAACGCCGTGGCGCTGTCGAACGCCTGGACGCGATGACCCAGGGATCGCAGCAGCCCCTCCAGCGAGACGCGGACCGAGTTGTCGTCATCGACGACACAGATGAGGGGGAGGGGGACAAGCGGGCTTCCTCGAACGCGCGACGGCGGGTCGCGTCATGATCAGTGCCCGATAACCGCGGTCGCGGAAATTATACGGAGGTTTGTGTGGCCTTGCGTAAGGATCGTTCAAGACGGCCCGTCACGATGGGTCTTCGGGCCGCAGCTTGAGCGTCTCGGCCATGCGGACCAGGTCAGCCAGGCTCCGGGCCTCCATTTTGCGCATCAGGTTGCCGCGATGGATCTTCACGGTGATCTCGGAGAGGCCCAACTGGTGGGCGGCCTGCTTGTTCATCAAGCCGCTGGCGACCAGGGCCATGACCTGCTTCTCGCGCCCGCTCAGCGTCTCGTAGAGGGCGCGCAGGTCGTCGAGGCCGCCCTGCTGGGCGCGGGACGCGGCGTCGCGCTCCAGGGCCGCGGCGACCGCGTCCAGCATGTCCTGATCACGGAAGGGCTTGGTCAGGAAGTCCACGGCCCCGGCCTTCATGCCGCGCACGCTCATCGGGATGTCGCCATGACCGGTCATCAGCACGATCGGCATGCGGATGTCGGCGGCGGCCAGCTTTTCCTGGAAGTCCAGACCGGAGAGGCCGGGCAGGCGCACGTCCAAAACCAGGCAGCCGGCGTCGTGGGCGTGGCCTGACTGCAGGAACTCCTGGGCGTTGCCGAACGCCTTGGTCTCCAGCCCCACGGACCGGAACAGGCTGCCCAGCGCTTCACGCAGGGCGCCGTCGTCATCGACGATATGGACTGTTTGGGAGGCCATCGTGTTCGTTAGCTGGACCAGCCGCGCCGCCTCGTCAATAAAGGCGTTTGGAGATGGGGCCGCATGATCGACAGTTCGTCCGCGATGTTCGCCCTGGCTGCGTCCGAAGACGTAGAGCGTCGCCGCCAGGAACTGGCCGAGATGCTGGACGCGGCGCACGACGCCATCTTCGTCAGCGATCTTGAGGGCCGGATCACCTTCTGGAATCGCGGGGCGTCGGCGCTGTACGGCCATGCGCGCGAGGACGCCGTGGGTCGTGATCCCGACGTCCTGCTGGCGACGCGCTATCCGGCCGAGATCGCGGCGATCAAGGCCCAGCTGATCGAGACCGGTCACTGGGAGGGCGAGCTGACGCGGACCACGGCCGCCGGCGAGACCGTGGTCGTCGACGGTCGCTGGACTCTGCGCCGAGACGCGGATGGCGCGCCCGCGGAAGTTCTGGAGACCGGCCGCGACGTCACCGCCGCCCGCGAGGCGGCGCGGGCCCTGAAATACAGCGAATATCGCTATAGCAACGTCTTTCGGGCCATGGCCGTGTCGTTCTGGGAGCTGGACTTCAACGGCCTGAGCCAGATGCTGGCCGAACTGCAAGGGCAAGGCGTGACCGATGTCCGCGCCCACGTCGCCGCCCATCCGGAGGTCGTCCGCCGGATGATCGAGGTCTCGAATGTGGTCGACGTCAACGACAAGTCCGTCGCCCTGTTCGGCGCGCCCCGCGAAGAGCTTCTGGGTTCGGTGTCGCGGTTCTGGCCCCGGTCCAGCGAAGGCGTGTTCGCCGAGAGCGTCTTCGCGGCGCTGGAGCGGCGGCATAGCTACGAGGCCGAGGCGCGGTTCTACAAGGCCGACGGGACCGAGTTCGACGCCCTGTTCACCACCTGCTACCCCCGCGACGGGGTCAAGCGGGGCACGGTGCTGATCGGCATTGTTGACATCAGCGATCGGCTGGCGGCGCAGGACGCCTTGCGCAAGGCCGAGGCGGATCTCGCCCACGCCGCCCGCGTCTCGACCCTGGGCGAACTGACCGCCTCGATCGCCCACGAGGTCAACCAGCCCCTGGCCGCCATCGTCACCAACGGGGAGGCCGGACTGCGCTGGATCAACCGCGCCGAGCCCGACCTGGAAGAGGCCCGCGCGGCGATGCGGCGGATGATCGTCGAGGGCCAACGGGCCTCGGACATCATCAGCCGCATCCGCGCTCTGGCCTCGAACAAGGATCCGCAGCGCGCGCCGGTGGCGCTGAACGCGGCGATCGAGGACGCCGCCCTGCTGCTGAAGCGTGAACTGGCGGCGCATGATGTCCGACTGATCATGGCCTTGTCGCCGGACGTCGGCGAGGTCCGGGGCGACCGGGTGCAGTTGCAGCAGGTGGTCATCAATCTGGCCATGAACGGCATCCAGGCGATGGCGGGACGCGACGGTGTGCGCGATCTGACTCTCTGCACCCGGCGCGCGGACGATCATGTGGTGCTGGAGGTGGCCGACACGGGTCCGGGCGTGGCGGCGCAGGACGCGCAAGTCCTGTTCAAGGCCTTCCATTCGACCAAGGCGACGGGGATGGGCATGGGCCTGTCGATCAGCAAGTCGATCGTCGAGGCGCATGGCGGCGGCATCGCCATGGAGACCGCGCCGGGCGGCGGGGCCCTGTTCCAGGTGGTCCTGCCGACGGCCTAGAAGCGTCGAGATCGCCTTAGATGATCGCCACCCCAAAGGCCCGGCGTGATCGCCACGGGCGCGAGCCGGCGCGGGACCAAGAACTGGCCTAGCGCGGGACCCATAAATGAAGCCGGCTGGTCTCGCGCGAGGCGTGGCCAGCCGGCTTTAAAAGGTGTCGGACGCGGTGGGGTGCGCCGAGTCCGAAGACTTCTCGTTGAGTTCCGAGCGAATGGCAACGGTCTAGCTTGCCGAATGTGTGCGACAAACGCGCGCAGTCGATTGCATAGGCGGTCAGGCGTTTGCGTGGGCTCGGCGCCAGGCCAGGGGCGTCGCGCCGGCCAGTTTCCGGAAGGTCCGCGAGAAGTGGGCCTGATCGGCGAAGCCGCACAGATAGGCGATCTGGCTGAGCGGTTCGGCGCTCTTCAGCATCATGGCCTTCGCCGTCTCGACCCGCCGGCGCATGACGTGACCGTGCGGGGTGTCGCCGAAGGTCCGCTTGAAAGCGCGGCTGAAGTGGCCGGCGCTCAGCGTGACCATCTGGGCCAGGTGCGAGACCGGGATCGTGTCGCCGAGGTGGGCGTCGATATGGGCGCTGACCCGCTTGGCCTGCCAGGGGGCGAGACCGCCCAGGCTGATCTCGCGGGCGCCGCCTTGCGTCTCGGCCGCCTCGGCGACCAGGGCGCTGGCCTTGGCCAGCAGGGCGCGGGTTGCGTCCAGATCGCCGCCGATCGAGCGTTCGGCGCGGGCCAGGATGTCCTTCAGGTTCGGCGCGAACGCGCGAACCTCGTCGTCCAGGATCTGGCCGGCGACGACGCCGTCGAAGGGATTTGAGGCGGTGTCGAAGCTGCGGGCGGCGGGTTGATAGGACATGGCGTCGATCTCCGTTGCGCCCCTTGGGGGAGAGGGGCTCCGTGTTTCGACGATCAGTGTTCTTCATCCCCGCTTCGGGGACCATTCAACGAAGGCTTGGCCGGGACCTGCGTTGGTCTGTCGCACCTATACCTGAGTATGGCCGTCCGCCCGTCTGGCTCTACCTCTCTGCTTCCTTCTGCCTGTAGAAGTCCCGCAGTACGAAGAACGCCGGCTTGCGCCGCCCGGTCGGCGAGACCAGGCCCTTGCGGTTCCAGCCCTGCTGGTAGATCGGATGCTGGCGCCTGGGGCTGCGGAAGTCCTTGAGAATCCAGGGCGACATGCCGGCCAGGGTCGGGACCTTGGCGGCCATGGCCAGGGTCTTCTCGTAGTACGTCTTCTGGAAGTCCTCGGAGAACTTGCGCATCAGCGCGGGATCGCTGAACCCCGAGAGCGCGTCGGCGCCGAATTCGGAGAACACCATCGGCTTGTCGGTGGCCTTCCAGGTCATGGCGGGCAGGCTGTCGAGCGTGTCGTCGCTGTACCAGCCATTGTAGGTGTTGGCGGCCAGCACATCGAGCTTGTCGGCCAGCGGGTCGTTCAGGCCCATCTCGACTTGTTTGCCATTTGGGCCGTCGTTGGTCCTGCGCGCCGTCAGCAGGGCGGCGGTGACCAGGCGGCTGTCGTCCAGCGCCCGAACGTCGTCGACCAGTTGGTAGAGGAAGGCGTTGCGCGGATCGGTGATCGGCGTCTCGTTGGCCACGCTCCACATGATGATCGAGGCGCGGTTGCGGTCGCGGCGGATGTTGTCGGCCAGCATCCCTCTGGCCAGCGCCAGGGTGCGCGGATTGCCGAAGTCGACCAGCCAATAGACAGGGATCTCGCTCCAGACCAGCAGGCCCATCTCGTCGGCGACGCGGGTGGTGACCTCGCTGTGCGGATAGTGGGCCAGGCGGACGAAGTTGCCGTGCAGGCCCTCCTTGACCTCGGCCAGCAGGGCGCGGGCGCCGGCCTCGGTGATGGTGCGGGCGGGGTTGTCGCCGAACTCCTCCTCGTGGACCGAGATACCGCGCAGAAAGATCGGCTTGCCGTTGAGCAGGATCTGGCCGCCCTTGGTTTCGATGGTGCGCAGGCCGACCCGGTCGGTCAGTCGGTCCTCGCCGGCCTGGACGACGACGTCGTACAGCTTGGGCTGCTCGGGCGACCAGCGGACCAGGCTCTTGGGCGCGGCGGACGAGGCGTTGAGGACGCCGCCGGCGTCGGTCTTGCCGGAAATATCCAGGCCCAGCTCCGGGACGCGGACATGGACCTCCTGGTTGGCTGACTGCGCGCCGTCCAACTTCACGGTGGCGGCGATCCTGCCGTCCCTGGTCAGGCGCACCCAGGCTTCGTCGACGAAGGTGCCCGGGGTGATCACCAGGCGCATCGGTCTGGTGATGCCGCCGTAGTTCTCCCAGTCGGTGACCGGTGGCGGCACGCCGTCGGCCTGGGGCGTGGAATCGACGCCGACCGTCAGCTGGTTGTTGCTGGCGCGCAGGGTCTCGGTGACCTCCAGCGAGAACGGCGTGAAGCCGCCTTCGTGTTCGCCGACGCTCTTGCCGTTCAGGAACACCTTGGCGGTGTAGTTGACCGCCTCGAAGCGCAGGAAGGCGCGCTGGCCGGGTTTCAGGACCGGGGCGTCGAAGCGCCGCTCGTACCACATCAGGCCCTGGTAGTAGCGCAGGCTCGGATCGTGCCCGATCCAGCCCTGGGGCAGGGTGGCCGTTGGCGAGCGGTCCATGTCGTATTCGTAGAGGGCGTTGGGCCTGGCCTTGGTCACGGCGTCGACATCGACGTCGTCATAACGGCGATGGCCCTCGCCGGGCGCGCCGCGGTGGAAGCCGGCCAGGCCGTCGCGATAGGGATCGACCGAGTAATGCCAGGTCCCCGAGAGATCCTGGCCGTCGCGGTTGTCGGCCCGGGTCAGGGTGGGGGAGGAGGCCGATGCGCCCAGCGGGGCCAGCAGGGCCAGGGCGCACGCCGCGCCGATCATGGCCTTCAATCCCATTCCCATCGCGCGTCCTCCAGCAGCCGTTCGGCTTTGTCGCAGAGGTTGAAGCATGCCCCGTGGCCAGGGCGCAAGGAAAAGTGGTCAGGCCACTTTGTATGGGAAAAGGGCGGCCCAGCCGTGAGGCCGGGCCGCCCTCGTCAGATCGGCTTAGAAGCTCTTGCGAACCGTCAGGCCGTAGGTGCGCGGCGCGTTCGGATAGCCGCTGTAGCTGCCGTCCTGAGCCACCGTCGGGAAGGCCGAGATCAGGCTTTCGTCGTTGGTCAGGTTGCGGGCCCACAGGCCGATTTCCAGTTGGCCGGCGGTTTGGACGACGCCGACGCTGGCGTTGACGACGTCGGTGCCGTAGCTGGCCAGGGTCGGCGACACGGTTTCCGTCAGCTGGACCTTGCTGCTGTGGTCGTATTCCACGCGCGCATAGCCCTGCCAGTTCTCGGTGATGTCGTGGTTGATCGTCGCCGAGGTCGAGAACGACCACTTCGAGATGCCCGCAGGGGTGTCGCCCGTCAGGTTGCGGAAGTTCGGACGACGGCCGGTGGCCGGGTCGACCGGGCAGCGAACGGTGTCGAAGGTCACGCAGGCCGCGCCGGAGAAGCTGTCGTACTTCGGATCGAGATAGGTGACCGAAGCGGCCAGGTTCAGCCATTGGACCGGACGCCAGGCGCTGTCGACCTCGAAGCCCTTCACCGACTCCTCACCGGCGTTGACCAGGCTGTAGCCGAGGCCGGTGAAGGCGTTCGACTGGAAGCCTTTGATCGACTGCTTGAAGGCCGCGATGTTGGCGTAGCCGCCCGGGAAGCTGGCCTTCACGCCCAGTTCGTAGACGTCGACGTTTTCCGGCTGGGCGGTGCGGCCCACGCCGTTGGCGTTCGGCGGACGGCTGTCCGACGACAGGTTGAAGGCGCCGGCCTTCCAGCCCGTGGAATAGCTGGCATAGGCGTTGATCGCGCCGAAGTCATAGGCCGCGCGGACGGCGTAGGTGACCTTGTCGCCCTTCAATTGGCCGGACTCGGTGGCGTTCGGATAGTTGACCGGGGCGTGGGTCGGGTCGTTGCCGTAGAAGAACTGCAGACCGCCCAGGGCGCTATACAGGTTGCCCGGCAGGCCCAGGGCGGGGAACTGCGGCACGGCGCCCAGGTTCAGCGCCGAGAAGGGGTCGTTCATGACGACGTTCGAACGGGCCTTCTTGGTGTCGTTCATGTAGGCGAGGCCGCCGGTCAGGGTCAGCTTCTCGGTGACCTTGTAGTCGAACTGGCTGAACAGCGAGTACGACTCCTGCTTCATCTTGTAATAGTCGTCGAGGCCTTGGCCGGCCTGGAAGTAGGTCGAGCCGGGGCGAACCAGGGTCGGCGTGGCCAGGCTCTGCAGGAACTCCAGGGCGTAGATGTTCGACTTGCCGGTCAGGGCCGGGCGGAGGGTGGCCGGCAGGGCGGCCAGCAGCGTAGCCGGGACGGCGCCGCCCAGAGCGTCGGCGAACGCGCGAACGTCGCTGCCGTAGGTGATGGTGCGGCCGGTATCCAGCTTCTCATTCTGGTAGAAGCCGCCGATCAGCCAGTTGAACGGGCCGTCGCTGTTCGACGCCAGGCGCAGTTCCTGGGTGAAGGTCTTGATGGTGTTGGCCGTGCGGTTGTTGGAGATGTCCGCGCCGGTGAAGTCGATGTCCTGGAACGAGGCGTTCTTCTGGTTCCGATAGGCCGTGATCGCGGTCAGCTTGGCGAAGCCGAGGTCATGGTCGAGTTGGCCCGAGACGCCCTTGCCCGAAAGCTTGTTCGCCGGGTCGGTGTTGAAGATGACGTCGCGATCGAAGATCTTGGTGGTGTCGCTGATCGGCTTCTTCAGGATGCCGCCGATGGCCAGGGTGGCCGGGCCGTTGAAGATCGAGGTCACGCCGCAGCAGGTCTCGTTGATCTTGTTGTAGTCGGCGATGACCCGGAACGAGGTCTTGTCGGTCGGTTCCCACAGCAGGTCGCCGCGGATCGACCAGCGGTCGCGGTCGTTGACGTCGCTGCCGGTGGTCAGGTTGGTGAAATAGCCGTCGCGCTTGTTCAGGCTGCCCGACAGGCGGACCGCCACGGTCTCGCTGAGCGGGCCGGTGACCGTGCCCTTGATCTGGCGGGTGTTGTAGTTGCCATAGGTGCCCTCGACCTTAGCGCCGAAGTCGAACTGCGGCTTCTTGGTCACGATGCTGATCGCGCCGGCCGAGACGTTCTTGCCGAACAGCGTCGATTGCGGGCCGCGCAGAACTTCAACACGCTCGATCTCGGGCAGGTCGTCCAGGGCGGCGGCGGAGCGGCTGCGATAGACGCCGTCGATGAAGATGCCGACCGAGCTTTCGATGCCGTCGTTGCCGTTGCCGTTGCCGAAGCCGCGGATGACGAAGTTGGTCTGGCCCGCGGCGTTGAATTGCTGGACCTTCAGTGACGGAACGACCGACTGCAGGTCGATCAGGTCACGCACCTGGGCGCGTTCGATGGTTTGCTGACCCGTGACGGCGACCGAGATGGGCACGTCCTGCAGGGTTTGTTCCCGCTTGGTGGCGGTGACGACGATTTCCGAAATCGAGTTGCTGTCAGCTTGGGTGGTTTGCGCGTAGGCGGGCGCGGCGATGGCGAGCGCGAGGGCCGAGACCCCCAGCAAATGGACGTTTCTCATAACGAACTCCCTGTTTTTCTTTATTATCGGCCGCGTCTCTTCCCATCCCGCCTCGAGCAATCGCGGGTTTATTTTGGGGAAGGGCGGGCGTGTTGACGTGAGGGAAGGGCGATCCTGGCCGACCGCGCGAACCGCAGAGAGCGGTCACGAGCCCTTGGCCTAGGATGAAGACGCTTTGCGTCATGTTTCCGCCCCAGCGCGAACGGCTTGCATCCGTCCGCAACTGACGCTGATTTTAATATGACCTCGATATTCTAGCGCAAGTTAGAATTTTCGGTTTGCAGCAGAACGCGTTCGGGTGATGCTCAGCGGCATCGGTAATCGCGCGACGGAAGAATCGCGCCCGCCGAACGGAGGAGAGACAGCGGTTGGCTAAGGGCGGAGACCCTCTGGTCCTGACGCCCCGGAGTTATGGGGACGATGTCAGGCCGATGGCGCAGAGCCAGAAGTCAGTGAAGAAGCGCGAGGCGATCCTTCGCGCGGCCATCGAGATCATCAACGCCAAGGGCTTCGCGGCGGCCACGATGACCGACATCGCCGCCGCCCTCGATCTCAAGGACGCGGCGCTCTACTACTACTTCCCCAACAAGCAGGCCCTGGCCTATGCCGGCCACCAGCGGTCGCTGGAACGGTTCGAGACCATCCTGGTCAAGGTCGACGCCGACGGCGGCGCGGGCCTGTGCAAGCTGCGGCGTTTTCTGAGCGCCTTGCTGGACGACGCCGTCGACAACGGGCCGCAGCTCTATTTCGGCGACAGCTCCTATCTGGACCAGGACCAGCGCCAGGCGATCGAGGCCTGGACCGGGCGGCTGTCGCGGCGGCTGGAGCGTTTCCTGGAGGAGGGTATGGTCGACGGCACCATCGCGCCGTGCGAGCCGGCCCTGGTGGTGCAGCTGATGGTGGGCATGCTGATCTGGCTGACCAAGTGGGCTCCGGAGACGCCGGGCCTGACCAACCAGCGCCTGCTGGAGGCCATCGAGGTCTTGGCCATGAAGGGCCTGGCCGGTCCTAAAGCCCCAGCTCCGCCCGAAGCTTGCGGGTGAGCCTGGCGGCGACCAGGCCGTGGGCGCTCCTGACCCAGTCGGCGACCTCGTCGGCGTCCAGCGCGGGCAACTCCGGAAAGTGCACCCACCGCGCGCGGGCCAGGTAAGGCGCGGGTCTCGCGCGGCCGGTCTCGGTCAACACCTCGAACGCCACGTCCGAGGCCTTGAAGGATATACCGCCGCCCAGGGTGACGCCCTCGCCGCGGACGGCGAACATCTTGCCGCCCACCTTGAAGACGTGGTCGTTCCCCCACTGGATCGAGACCGTCGCGCCCCGCAGCGCCAGGCACGCCTTGTCGAACGCTTCCGGGGTCATCAGGCCGAAACGCCCACGCCGATCGGGCAGACCACGCCCGTGCCGCCGATGCCGCAATAGCCGTCCGGATTCTTGGCCAGGTACTGCTGGTGATAGTCCTCGGCGAAATAGAACGGGCCAGCGACGGCGATCTCGGTCGTGATGTCGCCCAGGCCCTTGGCCGACAGGGCCTGCTGATAGGCTTCCTTCGACTCCACGGCCGCGGCGGCCTGGGCGTCGTTGGTCACATAGAGACCCGAGCGGTACTGCGTGCCGATGTCGCCGCCCTGGCGCATGCCCTGAGTCGGGTCGCGATTCTCCCAGAAGGTCTTCAGCAGCGCCTCATAGGTGACGACCCTCGGGTCGAACACCACCAGGACGACCTCGGTGTGCCCGGTGCGGCCGGTGCAGACCTCCTCATAGGTCGGGTTCGGCGTGATCCCGGCCGCATAGCCGGCGGCGGTCACATAGACGCCCGGGATCCCCCAGAACACCCGCTCGACGCCCCAGAAGCAGCCCATGGCCAGAACCGTCGTCTCCAGGCCGTCCGGATAGGGACCCTTCAGCGGATGGCCGTTGATGAAGTGCGTCTCCGGCGTCGGGATCGGCTCCGGGCGCCCCGGCAGGGCCGTGTCGGCGGAGGGCATATCGAGGGTCTTGGCGGACGACAGCATGGCGGCCTTTCGGGGCGGGAATTCCTGCGCCTCGATATAAACGCTCGTGTCGCCGGTTTCATCCGGGAACGCGCTTGCTACCTGTCGGTCCCTGAGTATATTGCGCGCCTTCCCGCGCCGGGGGTCTCAACCACCCCCGACTCGTCGTGCGCTGGTGAGGTGGCCGAGTGGTTGAAGGCGCACGCCTGGAACGCGTGTATAGGGGAAACTCTATCGAGGGTTCGAATCCCTCTCTCACCGCCACCGACTCCAACTACAATATTGAATTTATTTAGCTATTTTAGTGCTGGGAATCGCGCCGTTCAATCTGCCGCGAACGCAGGGTCGTAGCCAGCGTCGGCGTGTTGCGCCGGCGGCTCTGCACTCCTCATCCAATCGTGCCAAATCTTCGCGATTAAGATGAATCGCATAGGCCCAATTCATCCACACGCGCCAGACCGCGTGAAGCGGCGGGGGGCGTGGAGGATTCGATCGCCTGTTCGACAAAAGCTCTAAGCATAGCCGAGCGCCCGCCCCGCTGGGCGCCGTTCTTGATCTTGGACTCGCCCAGGCCCAGAGGCGCCGCCCCGATCGCGCTGTGGCCTGCCTGAGCGGCAACGATGGATCGCGCCCCTCCTGCCGGTCTCGCCTTCGGCTGGCGAACATGCGAGCGGCTGGCTGGACCAGCCACTGGCGGGCCCGATTTGAAAAAGTGTCACAGTCGCCGCCTAGTAAGGTTTCCAAGGCGCGGGCGGCAGTGTTCGCGGCGACATGGAAATCAAGGGGACTCCCGTGAAGCTGTACAAGAACCTCTTTATCGTGAGCTGCAGCGCGCTCGCGCTCGCCGGCTGCGGTTCGGATGATATCTCTTCGCCCGGCACTGGCGGCAACGTCACGATCAACAACCCGTCCACCCCGACGACGCCGACCACTCCGACCGATCCGAACGCCGGCAAGGTGACCGCCGCGTCGGGCTGCCCGACCATCAACGATCCGCAGGGCCTCAAGGACGACGGCACCATCACGGGCCCGACGGGCACCTGGCGCGTGTGCACGCTGCCGGCGCGCATCAACAAGTCGGTCACCCTGCCGAAGATCTCGGGTCTGCTTTACCAGCTGGGCGGTCGCGTCAACGTCGGCACTGACGGTGGCTTCACCAAGACCTCGGCGGACACCAACGTCACCCTGACGATCGAGCCGGGCGTCATCCTGTTCGGCGGTACGGGCGTGTCCTGGCTGGCCGTCAACCGCGGCAACAAGATCAACGCCGTCGGCACCGCCAGCAAGCCGATCATCTTCACCAGCCGCGACAACGTGCTGGGCCTGAACACCGAGACCTCGCAAGGCCAGTGGGGCGGCGTCGTGCTGATGGGTCGCGCCAAGGTCACCGACTGCACCACCGGCTCGACCGCCGCCAACACCTGCGAACGCCAAACCGAAGGCGCGGCCGACCCGGCCCTGTTCGGCGGCAACGACAACGCCGATAACAGCGGTCAGATGTCTTACGTGCAGATCCGCTACTCGGGCTATGTCCTGGGCTCGGACAAGGAACTGCAATCCCTGACCACTGAAGGCGTCGGCAGCGGCACCGTGCTCGACCACATCATGAGCTACAACAGCTCGGATGACGGCGCTGAATTCTTCGGCGGCAACGTCAACATGAAGTACTATGTCGCCGTCGGCGCCGACGACGACAGCCTGGACGCCGACACCGGCATCACGGGCAACTTCCAGTACGGCCTGCTGATCCAGCGCGACGGCGCCGGCGACGCCCTGATGGAAATCGACAGCAACGGCTTCGAGTCCGATCTGCCGCGCCAGACGCTGAAGATCTCGAACTTCACCATGATCCAGCGCCAGGTTAGCAGCAACAGCGAAGCCAACGATCTGGCCTCGATCCTGATCCGCGGCAACTCGGACGTGACCCTGGCCAACAGCGTCATCTACACGCCGAACAACGAGTGCATCCGCCTGAACGGTTCGGGCGCGACGCCGACCACGCTGACCGCTCGCTCGGTCGTCATGAGCTGTAACGCGGCCAAGTACCTCGGCTCGGGCAGCTACAACGCCGCGGCCACCTCGACCCAGTTCGGCTCGGGCGCCAACAACAACAACGACGCTTTCACCTCGACGCTGAGCGCCTTCATCAACGGCGCCAGCGAGCTGGCCGTGACCGCGTTCGATGCGACGGGCCTGGGCGCCTTCTTCGCCAAGCCGAGCAACATCGGCGCGGTGAAGGACAGCAACGACACCTGGTACACCGGGTGGACCTGCAACAGCGGTGCGGCGAGCCTCGGTTCGTCGAACACGAGCTGCACCTCGCTGCCGACGACCTGATCGCGGTCTGATCGTGACGGAGGGGGCGGCCGGAAAGCGGCTGCCCCCTCTTTTCATAAACGAATTTCCGAGGGGATCGGATAATGATGACGCGGCGGCTTACGTCTCTGTTGCTGCTTTCGACTGCGCTCTCGATACCGTCGATGGTTCTGGCCCAAGCCGCGCCTTCGACAACTCCAGCGAGACCCAGCAAGAGCAGCCTGAAGTATCCATCCCGGGGATGGTCGACTGGTGGTGATCACCGCCAGCCGCACGGGCAACGTCGTGCGAACCGGTTCGCAGGTCGTCTCGGTCCTGTCGGCGGCTGAAATCGCCCGCACGGGCGAAGGCAACATCGCCGGCGCCCTGAGCCGCGTGACCGGTCTCAGCCTGGTCGGCAACGGCTATGTCTATGTCCGCGGTCTGGGCGACCGCTATTCGCTGGCGCTGCTGAACGGTTCGCAGCTGCCCAGCCCGGAGCCCCTGAAGCGGGTGATTCCGATGGACCTGTTCCCGAGCCGGATCATCGCCTCGTCGATGGTCCAGAAGAGCTATTCGGTCAATTTCCCCGGTGAGTTCGGCGGCGGCGTGATCAACCTCACGACCAAGTCGATCCCGACGGAAGGCTTCGTCAGCATCGGCGGTTCGGTTTCGGCCGATACCGAAACCACCAATCAGCTCGGCTATTCGTACTACGGCAGCAAGACCGACTGGACGGGCTACGACAACGGCAATCGCGACACTCCGTCGGCTCTGGCGGCGTTCTTCAAGAGCGGCGAGCGCATCAGCTCCGGCAAGGTCGACACCAAGCCGATCGCCGGCCAGCTGGTGAACGGCCGCAATGCGGTGCTCCAGACCTGGAACCACCTGCCGGCCAACTTCACGGCCGACATCACGGCGGCCAAGCCGTTCGACCTGAATTCAATGGACCTGGGGCTGATCGCCACCGTCGGCTACAGCAACAAGTGGTCGTCACGCGACGCCATCAACCAGAACTCGCTGCAAGCCAATCTGCAGGACAAGGAAAGCGATTTCCGCCGGGTCACGACGGACAACCGCATCGTCGTCAACGGCCTGGTTGGCGTGGCCGCCAGCTTCGGCGACAACAAGGTTCGCTGGACCAATCTCTACGTCCACGACACCATAAAGAACGCCAGCCTGGGCGTCGGCAATCGTCACGGCACGACCGCCGACTTCATGCAGCAGAGGACCGCGTGGTTCGAACGCGAGCTGTTCAACACGCAGTTCGTCGGCGAATTCAAGGTGACGCCGAAGCTCGATGTTGACACGCGCCTGAGCTATGCGAACACCAAGCGCAAGGCGCCGAGCGAGCTGACCTTCGAATACGTGCGGACCAACGCCGCGGCCGATCCCTTCGGCCAGTACTATATCAACCGCCTGAACAACGGTAACGGCGGCGACGCCACGGTCGCCTATTCCGACCTCAACGAAAACCTGTGGTCGGGCGGCGTCGACGCCTCCTACAAGTTCGCTCCGGGTTTCAGCGGCACCGTCGGCTACGCCTATCTGCACACCGACCGTGACAGCTCGCGACGCGACTTCCAGTTCCAGGCGCCGAACGACCTGCCACGCGGCGTGGACATGCTGCGTCCCGACCTGCTGCTGGCGCCGGGCGTGATCAACGCCTTCAACATCAACCTCATCGAAAGCAACGAAGGCAACCCCGCCTTCCGCGCCCTGCTGCAGAACCACGCATTCTACGGCAAGCTGAACGGCACGCTGTTCAACGACTGGGAATTCGACGCCGGCGTTCGCTACGAAAAGGCTCGCGAAAAGGTCGCGCCGAGCCAGGTGTTCAATACGCCGGGCGCCTCGCTGGCGGCGACGAGCCTCGACGAAAACTACTGGCTGCCGGCGGCGACGGTCACCTGGCACGTCAAGCCGGACACCCAGATCCGCGCCAGCGCGTCGAAGACGATCGCCCGCCCGCAGTTCCGCGAGCTGATCTACCAGTTCTATTTCGACCCCGAGAACAACCGCACCTATCGCGGCAATCCGCTGCTGGTCGACAGTGAACTGACCAACTTCGAAGGCCGCTACGAGTGGTACTTCGCGGCCGACCAGCGCATTTCGGCCGCGGGCTTCTACAAGAAGATCAAGAAGCCGATCGAGACCTACGTCTCGGGCGACGACTTCACGACCAGCTTCGCGAACGCTCCGGAAGCCAGCCTCTACGGCGCCGAATTCGAGGCTCAGAAGTACTTCGACCTTTCGGAGTGGAAGGGTGGCTTCTGGGCCAGCCGCCGCCTCGTGACGATCGCCAACTACACCTACACCAAGTCCGAACTGAAGGTGGGCGCCAACGACGCCGTCGCGGCCTTCGCCTCGAGCTCGACCAAGGCCACGGACTTCTTCCGTGACGGCGCGCCGCTCACCGGTCAGTCCGACCACGTCGCCAACCTCCAGTTCGGGCTCGAGGACACCGGTCGCCTGTCGCAGCAGACCCTGCTGATCAACTACGCCAGCAAGCGGGTTGTCAGCCGCGGTCTCGTCAACAGCGGTCAACCGGACATCATCGAGTATCCCGGCGTGCGCGTCGATTTCATCGCGCGCCAGGGGCTGGAGCTGTTGGGCCGCGAGGTCGAACTGAAGTTCGAAGCGCGCAACCTGACCGGCGAAAAGCATGAAGAGTTGCAGAAGGCCGGCGGCAATCGCCTGGACGTGAACACCTACGACCTGGGTCGCACGTTCACGATCAGCGCTTCGGCCAAGTTCTAGTACGCTTAGGGGGAGAGGCCTGCCTCTCCCCCGTTTGCGACAGGTCTTTCACCTCCTCGAATAGTCCGCACGAGGAGCGTTTGTCACGAGACTGTCATTCAACTGTCGCAGATCTGCGGCGCAGCAGCGTTACTCCGCCTTGCTATAGAAGACCAGTTGGCGGGCTCCATTGAATCTCACTGAACTTGTCCGTTCGTCGGGACCCAGGATCATCCTGGCGCTGGAGATCGCGATGGTTCTTGGGCTGGCGGTCCAGTCCGCGCGGCTGGTGTGGACCGTGGCTGTCCCCAGCGGCGCCTTGAAGGCTCGCCCCGTCGTGTCGCGTCCGCCCACCGACCTCGGCGTCCTGGCCAGCTTCGACGCGTTCGGCGCGCAAGGCGCGCCCGGCGCTTCGCCGGCCCAGGCGAGCTTCCGCCTTTTCGGCGTGCGCGCCGGCGGCGTCGGCGGCGGCTCCGCCATCATCGCCGGACCCGACGGCGTCCAGAAATCGTATGCCGTGGGCGACCCCGTGGCCGACGGACTGACCCTGGCCGCGGTCGCCGCCGACCACATCGAACTGTCCCGTGGCGGGGCGCGCATCACCCTTTCGTTCCCGGGAAGCCCATGACCAAGGTCCATCGCCAGCGAACCTCGCTTCTGGCCATCGCCGCCGCCTTGGCCCTGGGCTGCGCCGTCGCGCCGGCGACGCCCGTCCGCGCCCAGACCCAGGTGCTGAATGTCCAGGACGCCGACATCCGGGTGTTCATCCAGGACATCGCCAAGTCGACGGGGACGACGCTGCTGATCGATCCGCGCGTCAAGGGCACGGTGTCGGTCTCCAGCAACGGCGCCCTGAGCCGCCGCGAACTGTTCGAGGTGTTCCTGGCGACCTTGCGCGCCAACGGTCTGGTGGCGACGCCGGCCGGCGCGGGGACCTATCGGGTCGAGCCCGCCGAGAACGCCGCGCGCCAGCCCGCCGCCGCCGGCGGCCAGTTCGCGACCGAAGTCTTTCGTCTACGGACGATAGACGCGGCCAGCGCGGTCGAGATGCTCAAGCCTCTGGTCGGTCCGCAGGGACAGGTGGTGGCCAATCCGCGCGGCCAGGCCGTCGTGGTCGCCGACTATGCCGACAACGTCCGCCGGATTCGCGGGCTGCTGGCCCAGGTCGACCAGGACCGCGCGGCGGTCCACACCGTCACCCTGACCAACAGCTCGGCGCGCGAGATCGCCCAGGTGATCAACGAGGTGCTGGCGACGCCCGGCGCGGACGGCAAGGGCGGTCGCGGCGCGGTATCCGTGGTCCCGGTCGAGAGCAGCAACTCGGTGCTGCTGCGCGGCGACGCCGACGCGGTCCAGCGCCTGCTGCCGATCATCGCCGATCTGGACCGACGCGCGGAGTCCAGCGACGATGTACGCGTCGTCTTCCTGCGCCACGCCAACGCCGAACAGATGCTACCAGTGCTGCAGCAGTTGGTGGGCCAGACCAGCGGTGTCTCCCCCGGCATTTCCTCGCGCACCCTGGGCGCGTCGCGCGCCTCCGGATCGACCGGCGCGACGGGGAGTTCCAGCGCCTCCGCGCCCATCGTCGGCGCCGTCCCGGCGGCCAGCAGCGCGACCGGCAAGCAGGTCAGCGTCGCGCGCTATCCGGGCGCCAACGCCCTGATCATCAACGCCCCGCCCGAGACCCAGCGCACCCTGGCCGAGGTCATCCGCCAGCTCGACATCCGTCGCGAGCAGGTCCTGGTCGAGGCCATCGTCGTCGAGGTGTCGGACAACACCGCCAAGCAGCTGGGCGTCCAGTTCCTGCTGGGCGGAGCCAACGGCACCGTGCCCTTCGTGGCCACCAACTACACCAACGCCTCGCCCAGCCTGCTGCCGCTCGTGGCCGCCGGGGCGGGGGCAGGTTCCAAGGAGGGCGACTCGCAAGGCCTGACTTCCCTGCGCGACGCGGCGGTCAGCTCGCTGCTGACGGCCTCGGGCGTCACCTCGGGGATCTATGGCCGCAGCGGCGACCTGCTGTTCGCGGGGATCATCAACGCCGTGAAGAAGGACTCCGGCTCCAACGTCCTGTCGACGCCGTCGATCATGACGCTGGACAATGAGGAGGCCCGGATCCTGGTGGGTCAGGAAGTGCCGATCACCACCGGCGAGGTGCTGGGCGCCAACAACTCCAATCCCTTCCGCACGATCCAGCGCCAGAACGTCGGCGTTCAGCTGGAGGTCAAGCCGCAGATCAACGCGGGCGGCGGCATCACCCTGTTCCTGCGCCAGGAGGTCTCCAGTGTCGCGGGACCCGTGTCCGTCGGCTCGACCGAGCTGGTGATCAACAAGCGCGAGATCGAGACCACGGCCCTGGTCGATGACGGTGATATCGTCGTCCTGGGCGGCCTGCTGGACCAGAAGGACACCTCATCGGTCCAGCGCACGCCGATCCTGGGCGACATCCCGGGTGTCGGCGCGCTGTTCCGCAGCACCGCCCGCGAGCGGGGCAAGACCAACCTGATGGTCTTCATCCGGCCGCGCATCATCCGCACCATCGACGACGCTCGCAACGTCACCGCGCCGCGCTACGACTACATGCGTTCCCTGCCGCCGATGACCGCGCCGGATGGCGACAATTCGCTGGACGCGGTCATGCGCGACTACCTCAACGCCGCGCGTCCGGTCGCGACGCCGCCGGCCTCGCCCGCGACGCCGCCGCGATGACGCCGATGCTCGCCTACGGCTTCGCCAAGCGCAATGGCGTGGTCTTGCTGTCGCTGGGCGAGCGGGCGCTCGTCGGCGTTCGGGCGGGCTATGACCCGACGGCGCTGATCGAGGTGCGCCGGTCGGTCGGCGTGCCGCTGTCCGTCGAGGTGATGGCGCCGCCCGCTTTCGACCGGAAATTCTCGGAGGTCTATGCCGGCGCGGGTCTGGCCTCGGCGTCCAGCGCCGACAGCCTGAACCTCGAGGGCGGGCTGAACTCGCTGCTCGAGGATATCCCGGCGGCGGCGGACCTTCTGGATCCGCAGGACGACGCGCCGATCATTCGGCTGATCAACGGCTTGATCGCCGAGGCGGTCCGACTGGGGGCCTCGGACATCCACATCGAGCCCTTCGAGCACGCCCTGATCGTGCGGCTGCGCATCGACGGCGTGCTGCGCGAGGTGCTCAGCCTGTCGCCGCGGATCGCCGCCATGCTGGTGTCGCGGGTCAAGGTCATGGCCAAGCTGGACATCGCCGAGAAGCGCCTGCCGCAGGACGGGCGGATCTCGCTCGCCTTGGGCGGCAAGAGCCTGGACGTCCGCGTCTCGACCCTGCCGGCCCGCATGGGTGAGCGGGTGGTCATGCGGATCCTGGACAAGGATCAGGCCGGCCTGCGTCTGACGGACCTGGGCATGTCGCCGGGGGTGCTCAGTGCGCTGAACGCCGCCGTGCGCGAGCCGCATGGCATCATCCTGGTCACGGGCCCGACGGGCTCGGGCAAGACCACCACGCTATATGCGGCCCTGGCGGTGCTGAACGACAACAGCCGCAACATCCTGACCATCGAGGACCCGGTCGAATATGCCGTGCACGGCATTGGCCAGACCCAGGTCAACACCAAGGTCGGCATGACCTTCGCCGCCGGCCTGCGCGCTATTCTCCGCCAGGACCCTGACGTGATCATGGTCGGCGAAATCCGCGATTCCGAGACCGCCCAAATCGCGGTCCAGGCCAGCCTCACCGGCCACCTGGTGCTGTCGACGGTCCACACCAACGACGCCGCCGGCGCGGTCGTTCGCTTGCGGGACATGGGCGTCGAACCGTTCCTGCTGGCCTCGACCCTGCGCCTGATCATCGCCCAGCGCCTGGTGCGCCGCCTCTGCGAGCATTGCCGCGCGCCGGAGCCCGCCGACCCGTCCGCCGCCGCCCTGGCCGGGATCGCGCTGGGCCAGATTCACTATCGAGCGGTCGGCTGCGCCCATTGCGGCCACACCGGCTATCAGGGGCGGCTCGGCCTCTACGAGGCCATCCGCGTCGATGATCGATTGCGCCGGCTGATCGGCCAGAACGCCAGCGAGCAGGAGATCACCGCCGCCGGGCTGGGCGCGACCCTGGGCGAGGAAGCCCGCCGCTACATTCTGGACGGCTTGACCACCGTCGAGGAGGCCTTGCGGATCACGGGGGCGGGGGCGCGCGATGGCGACGTTTGACTATGTCGCGATGGACCTGGCCGGACGCACCCGCGAAGGGCGGGTTCGCGCCGGCGACGAGGCCGAGGCGGTCGTCCAGCTGGAGCGGCGCCGTCTGGCGCTGGTCCGGATCGCGCGCGTCACCGCCAAGCCCGCCGATCGCCTGGCCGTGGGGTTCGGCGCGGGCCTGAGCGCCAAGGACCGCTCGATGTTCACGCGCCAGCTGGCGACGCTGACCACGGTCTCGACCCTGGAAGAGGCGCTACGGACCCTGGCCGCCCAGGCCGACAAGCCGAAGCTGCGGCAGATCATCGGCCAGGTGCATGGCGGCGTCCTGGAGGGCCACCGCCTGTCCGACGCCCTGTCGCGTCCCCCCAAGGCGTTCCCGCCGCTCTATCGGGCCATGGTCGCGGCCGGCGAGACTTCCGGCGCCCTGCCGACGATCCTGGAGCGTCTGGCCGACCTGCTCGAACAGCAACAGAAAGTGCAGTCCAAGGTCACGACGGCCCTGGTCTATCCCATCGTCCTGGCCGTGGTGGCCTGTCTGGTGGTCGCCGCCTTGATGATCTTCGTGATCCCCAAGGTGGTCGAGCAGTTCGACTCCATGGGGCAAACGCTGCCGCTGCTGACCCGCATCGTCATCGCCGTGTCGAACGGACTAGCACATTTCGGCTGGCTGATCGCGTTGCTCGCGATCGCCACCGTGGCGGCCTTCCTGCGCGGCCTGCGTCATCGCCCCTTCAAGCTGGCGGTGGACCGGACCCTTCTGGCGACGCCACTGCTGGGCAAGCTGATCCGCGACGTGCACGCCGCGCGCCTGGCCCGCACTCTGGCCACCATGATCGCCAGCGGCCTGCCGCTGTTGGAAGGGCTGATGCTCACGGCCGGCACGGTGCGCAACGCCGTCCTGCGGGAAGCCATGGACGGCATGGTCGCGGCGATCCGTGAGGGTGGGGCCCTGTCGACGTCCATGCGCCGCGCCGAGGTCTTTCCGCCGGTGCTCGTCTACATGACCGCCAGCGGCGAGGCCAGCGGACGGGTGGAGGCCATGCTGATGCGGGCCGCCGACT
Source organism: Caulobacteraceae bacterium (assembly GCA_965283765.1). Taxonomy (GTDB): domain Bacteria; phylum Pseudomonadota; class Alphaproteobacteria; order Caulobacterales; family Caulobacteraceae; genus Caulobacter. The sequence continues at coordinate 75,524 of CBDIPU010000003.1, read as the reverse complement.
ATCTGGAGCGGGAGTTTGACACCTTCACCTCCACGCTCCTGAGCTTGCTGGAGCCGGCGATCATCGTCGTCCTGGGGGGCGTGGTGGCCACGATCGTGCTGTCGATCTTGCTCCCCATCCTCCAGATCAACACCCTGGCCTTGAAGTAGGAGGCGCAGCCATGCCGAACCCCGATCAACAGAAGAACCGTCGCCGGGCGCGACAAGCCGGCTTCACCCTGGTGGAGATGATGGTCGTCATCGTCATCCTGGGCATCCTCGCCACCGTGGTCGCGATCAATGTGCTGCCCAGCCAGGACAAGGCCATGAAGGGCAAGGCGCGCGCCGACGTGGCGGTGCTGGAACAGGCGATGGAGGCCTATCGCCTCGACAACTTCGCCTTCCCGACCAACGAGCAGGGTCTGGAGTCGCTGGTCACGCCGCCGCCCGGCCTGAACCAGGTCGACCGCTATCGCGAGGGCGGCTACATCCGCCGCCTGCCCAAGGACCCGTGGGGCAACCCCTACCAGTACCGCGCGCCGGGCGCGCACGGGGCGATCGATGTGTTCTCGTTCGGCGCGGACGGCCGCGAGGGCGGGGAAGGCAAGGACGCCGACATTGGCAATTGGAGCTAGCCCCGCGCGAGCCCTGACGCCGCGCGCCGCGCGGTCCGGCTTCACCCTGGTCGAGATGATGGTCGTCCTGGTCATCGTGGGGCTGCTGGCCACCGCGGTGATCCTGACCCTTCCGAACGGCCAGCTGTCGCTGGCGCGGGAGAGCGAACGCTTCGCCGCCCGTCTGCTGCGGGCGCGCGAGGAGTTGCTGCTGGTCAATCGTCAGGTCCGCGTGAGCGTATCCTCCACCGAGTACCGCTTCGACGTCCGCGACGGGCGCGACTGGCGCGCGCTGGACAAGGCGCCGTTCTCGCCGATGGTCTGGGAGCCCGACACCCATGTGGCGGCAAGCGCTGGCGAACCCGTCGTGGTTTTCGAACCGACCGGTCAGGCCAGCGGCGCGGAATTCACCCTGGGGCGCGGCGGCGCGGACGACTATGTGGTCAGCGTCGACATCGCCGGAAATGTTGCCGTCAATGCCGCGCGCGCGCTCTGAGGCGGGGTTCACCCTGATCGAGCTGCTGGTCGCCCTGGCGATCTTCGGCATCGCCGTATTGGCCCTGCTGAACCTGGCGGGGGAGAACACTCGCGCCGGTCAGCAACTGGAGGACCGGATCGTGGCCGAGGTCGTGCTGGACAACCGGGCGATCGAGGCGGTGACCAGCGCCACGCCCCCGGCGCTGGGCCGCACGGCCGGGGCCGAGCAGGCCGCCGGACGGACCTGGCTGTGGACGCGCGGCGTCAGCCGCACGGCCGATCCCAAGATCCTGAGGGTCGACATCCTGGTCACCACGCCGCGCTCGCGCCGGCCAGCGGCGGCCGCGACCGTGTTCAGGGCCCTGCCATGAAGGCCAATGGCTTCACCCTGATCGAGATGATGGTGGCGCTGTTCATCTTCGCGCTGATCACGGCCGCGGGCGTGGCCGTGATGAGTTCGACCCTGACGAACCAGACGCGGGTGCGAAACCACGTCGAACGCTACGCCGAACTGCAGCGGACACGGGCCATCCTCAAGGCCGATCTGTCCCAGGCCGCCACGCGCCGGACGCGCGGCGAGGACGGGCAGCCGGCCCTGACCGCCTTCGCCGGCGTCAACCCCTATGTCGTGGACGGGCCCCTGCTGGCGCTCACGCGCCGCGGCTACGAGAACCCCGATCTCGCGCCGCGCGCGTCGATGCAATATGTCGAATATCGGCTGGTCGAAGGGCGGCTGGAGCGCCGCGCGCGGCCGGCCCTGGACGGCGCCGCCTGGGCCCGGCGCAGGTGATGCTGACGGGCGTCGAGAGCATCCGCTCGTCTTACCTCCTGGATGGCGTCTGGCGTGACGGCTGGCGCGGCGATCCCACCGGCGACATCCCGGTCGCCGTGCGTCTGGACATGAAGCTGGAGGACCTGGGCGAGATCGACCAGCTGTTCCTGACCTCGGGGGAAGGGCGATGAAGCGCGCGCACGAAGAGGGCGCGGCGCTCCTGACCGTGTTGCTGCTGGTGGCGGTCATCGCGGTCATCGCCGTCGGCGTGCTCGACGATATCCGGTTCGGGACGCGACGCGCCTTCAACGCCCGTATCTCCGACCAGGCCCACTGGTACGCCATCGGGTCCGAGCAACTGGCGCGGGCGCGTATTCGTCAACTGCTGGACCGCGACCAGAACAAGACCACGCTGGAAGGCGGCTGGAACGGGCGAGCGATCTCGTTCCCGATCGAGCAGGGCCAGATGCAGGCCCGGCTCACCGACGCCACGGGGTGCTTCAACCTCAACAGCGTGGTGGTGGCCAACCAGGGCGAGCCGTTCCGCCGCCGCGAGCTGGGCGTGCGACAATTCTCGACCCTGCTGACCCAGCTGGGGGTCGGCGGCGGTCAGCAACTGGCCGAGGGCCTGGCCGAGTGGATGGATAGCAACGACGTCGGCGACGCCGACGCCGAGGATCCCGGCTACGCCAGGCTGCCCCAGCCCTATCGGACCGCTGGCGGACCTCTGGCCGAGGTCAGCGAGCTGCGCGCCATCCGTGGCTTCACCCCGGCGGTCTACGCCGCCATCCGGCCCTATGTCTGCGCGCTGCCGACGACCGACCTTTCGCCGATCAACCTCAACACCCTGTCGCCCGAGCGCGCGGTGCTGCTGACGGCCCTCACCGAGGGGCGCATCGACCGTGGCGCGGCGCGTCAGGTGCTGGATGCGCGCCCCTCGAACGGCTGGTCCGACGCCCAGGCCTTCTGGGGGCAGCAGGCCCTGCTGGCCAATCCGCCCGGTGACGAGGTGCGCAACCAGGTGCGCTTCCGCACCCTCTTCTTCGCCTTGGACAGCCAGGTGGTCTTCGCGGACATGCCGGTGTTCATGACCTCCCTCTTCGAAGCCCGCGCCACCAAGGATGTCGTCCTGGTCGCGCGACGTTGGACCGCCGACGAATGACCTCAACGCGACTTCTGTTCATGCCGCCCGAGCCGGACGCGCCGCTCGAAGTGCTAGACGTCACCGGCGGCGGCGTCAGCCGGTGGACGCTGGCGCCCGACGAAGGGCTCGACGGGCCGGTCACGCTGGTCGTGCCCGGCGCGGAGACGACGGCGCGGTGGATGGACCTGCCGACCGGAAGCCCCGCGCAGGCGCGGTCCGCCGTCGCCTTCCGCCTCGAGGACGAGGTGGCGCTGGGCGGCGGCGACCTGCACATCGCCGTCGGCGACGTCGATGCGGACGGCCGCACGCTAGTGGTTTGGACGGCGCGCGAGAAACTGCAGGCCTGGCTCGAGCTGGCGGCGGCGCGGGGCGCCACGGCGGTGGCGGCCCTCCCCGACTATCTGCTGCTGCCCGACGGTCAGGACGGCGAGCTGGTGGTGGCCGAGCTGGGCGCGCGAACGGCGCTTCGCGAGCCGGGCGGCGCCATGACGGTGGAGCCCGACCTCGCCGCGCTGTTGATCGAGAACCGACCGCACCGGCTGATCCCGGCCGCCGACCTGGACCGGTGGCTGGCGGCCGGGGCCCGAGCGCCGCGGATCAACTTGTTGCAAGGCCGGTTCGGTCGCCGCGACCAGACCACGGCGCGGGGGCCGCGTCGTCTGGCGATCCTGGCGGCGGCGCTGGTCATCTCGCCGTTGATCGTGCTGGCCACCCAGATCATCCATGACGTACTGACCGCCCAGGCGATGGAAAAGCGGGCCACGGCCCTGGCTGTGTCGCTAGTCCCGCAGGCGGCGCGCTACGAGAACGCGGCGGGTTATGCGCTGTCGCGCCTGGCGGCGGCGCGGGGCGGCGGTGGGTTCAGCGATCTCGTCGCGGTCTACTTCACCATGATCCAGTCGACGCCGGGCGTACGGTTGGACAGCCTGGTCTACGGCGAGGAGGGCGTGATCCGGTCGACGATCGACTACGTCAACGCCTCGGACATGGACCAGCTGCGCGCTGCGGCCAAGCGCCTGCGCCTGGAGTTGACCGAGCAGAGCACCGTCGCCGAGGGCGGGCGGATCACCAGCGATCTGGTCATCAGGAGACAGCCATGAACGGTCGCATGGAAGCCGCTGTTCAGTGGTGGCTGTCGCGCTCGCCTCGCGAACGGGTGATGCTCGGCCTCATGAGCGTCGTGCTGCTGGCCGTGATCGGTTGGTACGGCGTGGCCATGCCTCTCAAGAGCTTGTCGAAGTCGTCGCGCGAGCGGGTCGAACTGGCCTCGACCCGGCTGGGGGAGCTTCGCTCCTGGGCGTCGGCGCGTCCCGCCGCGGCGGCGACGTCTCGCGAGGGCACGGCGCAAAGCCTGGTCGAGGCCGCCGCCGGCAAGGTTGGGGTGTCGATCGCCCGCCGACGTCAGGACGCCAATGGCCGCTTCACCATCTGGGTCTCCACGATCGACGCCCGGGCGCTGCTGCCGTGGTTGGCGTCGCTGGAGCGCGACGGCGGCGTGGCGGTGACCGACTTCACCGCGTCGCGCCTCGACAACGGCGCGGTGGAAGCTGAAATCACCTTCGCGAAGGCGTCCCGATGAGCAACCGCGCCCTGATCGCCCTTCTGGTCGTTCTCACCCTGGTGATGACGGCGGTGCTGACGCCGATGCGGCTGCTGGTCTCCGATCTGGTCGGTTCGAGCCTGGCCGGTGTCTCGGCGGTCAGTGGCACGGTCTGGAGCGGACGGCTCCGGGACCTGACCGTGGTCGGCGCGCCGCTGGGCAACTGGCGCGCGGGGCTGGACCCGCTGGCGTTGCTGGGCGGCGGTGTCAAGCTGGGCCTAAGGCAGGACAAGGCCGGGTCGGACCAGAAGGCCAAGCTCTTGTTGGCCGGACGCGACAGGGGCGTCGACCACTTGACCCTGCTGACGCCGATCGACCTGACCGCGATCGGCTTGCCGGTCGCCGGCGACATCGCCTTCCAGGACGCCGCCGCCGTGTTCCGCGAGGGACGCTGCGCCAAGGCCGGCGGCGAGGTCCGCGTGAGGCTGACAAGCGAGGGGCCATTGCGGGGAAGCGCGCTCAAGGGAACGCCCGTATGCCGGGGAGAAGCGTGGACGGCGGCCCTCGTCGGCCAGGCGCCGGGCTCGACGCTGAATCTGACCTCGCGCGTCAACGGCGCGGGCGGGTTTCAGCTGGAACTGGCGGTCGCCACCACCGATCCCGACATTCTCCAGGGATTGATGGCCACCGGCTTCACCCGCGACGCCTCGGGTGTCCGGCGCACGATCGACGGGTGGCTGTTTGGACCGCCCAAGAGCTCAGCGAAGCAAGGTGTGAAGCGGGCCCCATAACCAGGTCAACCAGGCGCCGATCGCCAGGAAGGTCCCGAACGGCAGCTTCTTGTCCTCCGCCAGTCGGCGTCGGGTGATCAGCATCGCCGCCGCCACGCTCAGTCCCGCCAGACTGGCCCAGACGAGGACAGAAGCCAGGCCCTGCCAGCCGACCCAGGCGCCGATCGCGCCCAGCAGGCGCGGATCGCCGCCGCCCAGGCCTTCACGCCCGCGCGTCCGCTTGTAGAGCCAGGCGATCAGACCGAGCACGCCATAGCCGACCGCCGCGCCCGCCAGCGGCGCCCAGTAGGGGGCGTCGGTCAGCCCGATCGTCACCGCGGCGCCGACCAGACCAAGCGGCAGGGTCAGGAGGTCCGGCAGCCAGAGGTGTTCGGCGTCGATCACCGCGATCAGCAGCAGCTGCCAGCCCAGCAGGGCCGTGGCGGGAATGAGCCAGCCGGTCTGGGTCGCGAAGCTCCAGGCCGCGATCAGCAGGCAGCCGACCTCGAACAACGGATAACGCACCGGTATGGCGGCTCCGCAGGTTCGACAACGGCCCCGGAGAGCAAGGTAGCTGAAGAGCGGCGCGAGGTCGGTTATTCCCAGGGGCCGATGGCAAGCGGAGCAGGCGGACCGCGAGGCGACCCAGGCTCGCCCCGCCGGAAGACGAAGGCTCAGCAGGCCGATGAAGCTGCCGAAGAAGGGGCCAAGAACCAAGGTCGCAACGCCCGGAAAGTCTTTTATGGTCAAGAGGTAAAAACTCGCGTTGGCCGCTAGACGCAGAGCATGAACTCAATGATCTAGCTTGCCTTGTACCTCATTTCGAGAGAGCGCCCGCAGCATTGCAAAATCTAAGAGTTTTCTGAAAGGGGGCGTCTACTCTCTACCCGTGGCGCCTGATCGGCTTCGCGACCCCCGGACAAGGTAGTGTTCCATCACCTCCAGAGCGCGGAGGTGACAGTAATCGCTCCACCGAGCGCTCCACAAAACGCTCCACGGTGCTCCCCCCCGAAAGCCCGGAACCGTCAATAAAATCAAGCTCGGACGCCTTCTCGGAGGCCACGGGAACCCCGCGTCGGCCCTCGAGTCAAACATCCAGAGGACTCTAGGCCTTGACCTCGTGCTTCACGGCCCCGCCGAGGAACATGTAGGCGATGCCCGTACTGATGAAGTTGAAGCCGATGATCACGCCCAGCGAGATCAGCGAGGTTCCAGGCAGGCCCGAGACGATGGCGAGCGACAGAAGGATGCTCGTCAGGGCCGACACCAGCATCCAGACCCAGCCCTTCGCGGGGCGCAGCTGGACCGCCAGCATCATCTCGAACGCGCCCTGGACCATGAACAGCGCGCCAAGGCAGATGGTGAGGCCAAGCGCGCCGACATCCGGGCGCATCAGGATGAAGACGCCGCCCGCGATCGACAGGAGCGAACTCAGGAGCGCGCCGAAGAACGGGCCGGCCGCGCGGATCGAGAAGGACGCGAACAGCGTCGTCAGGCCGAAGATCATGACCAGCCAGCCCACGAAGACGGTGGCCACCAGGGTCGAAAGGACGGGGAACACCAGCGCCGCGACGCCAACCGCCAGCAGCGCGCCGCCGAGCCACATCAGGTGGTTGGCCCCTTTTCGGATTTGAACACCGAAGGGACTCTCGAAATGCGGGGTCGTCATGACTTTGCTCCTCTTGATCATCCACTGCGGCCGCGGCGCCTAAAGCTTCCGAGCCGACGGAAGGGCCTGCCCCGACCGGGATCCATCCGAGACCCCAGAGTGCGCGCCGCACGCGACCGTACATTGATCGCCGTCAAGCCTCCCCGCGGTGACTGGCATGCCGCGGGCGCCAAGGCGTGCGAGCCGCGCGGCGGGCGGCTTCATGGTTCAGCCCCGCCTTCCGGACGCGGCCTGTGCGCCAACCCTCGCGCCCCGCCGCTCGTCAGGAGCGCCACATCGGTGAGAAGAGCCAGCGGACGCAGGCCCGGCGGCGCGGCCAGGAAGATGGGCCGCCACTCGGGACCGAACTTGTCCTTGTAGGCCCGCAGGCCCTCGAAGCCATAGAGCCCCTCGCCGGCATGATAGATCCACCGCTCGACGCGCCGGGACCAGGAGTCCACGCCGCTCATCTCAAGCCCGGCCAGCGGCGCCATCCCGAGCTCAAAGCGTCCATAGCCCTGGTCGCGGCCCCAGGCGATCAGCTCTATGAACAGGGCGTCCATGGCGCTCGATGGCCCGTCCCGGCGCGCCCGCATCAGGTCCACGCCGAACTTCGAGCGATCCGGGGACGCCACGATATTGGCGAAAGCCACCACCTCGGCTCCCTGCCGCAGCACCGCGATCGGGAAGTTGTTGAGGTAGCCGAGATCGAAGGCCCCCAGGCTGAAGCCCTTTTCCGCGCCCGCGTGCATCGAAAGCCACTCGTGCGAGACGTTCGCCAGCGCCGCCCACGGCGTCGCCGGATCGCCCAGCGCGAAGACCTCGAACACCAAGCCGTGGCGCAGGGCGCGGTTGCGAGCCAGGCGCAGGTCCTGCTTGTCATGACCTTTCAGGTCAAAGCGCGCGACATCGACGGAAGCGCTCTCACCAATTTTGACGGGCAGGAAGCCCGCGGCCACGAGGTCCGCCAGGCTCTCTTCCTCCACGGCGTAGAACACGGGATGCGCATCGTCTTCATCGGCCGCCGCGGCGAAGGCCTCGATCGCCGCGGGGCGGTCCTGGGCCGGTCCGACCGGATCACCCATGGCGATCCAACGCCCCGCGCGCGGCCGGTACATCACAAAGCTGCGGCCCGAAGGCGAGAAAGTCAGCGCCTTGTCGCCCATCAGGACCAGAAAAGCGTCACAGGAGACATGGCCCGCGTCAAGGATGATGGACTTGGCGCGCTCAAGCGCCTGGGGCTCCGGACGCGTGAAACCGGGCCGAGCCGCGCGGAGCAGACTCCAGACCGCCGCGATCAGCGCCATCGCCGCCAGGGCCGCGGCCAGGGCCAGCGCGCCGGAGCGCCCCGTCGTCACGGCCAGCGACCACCACGGACGACCCAGGGCCTGCGCGTCCGCCGCGACGATGCGGGCCAGGATCCAGGCCGCCGCGCCCGAAAGCGCGATCGCCGCCAACCACTCCGGCGAGGCCAGGTCGCGGGTCAAGACCGAGCGGCGATCGAAGGCGAAGCGACAGGGCGCCAGCAAGAGCGCCAGGGCCAGCAGGGGACCGGCCGAGATCCAGCCAAATCCCCGCCAGAGTTCGCCGACGGCGCCGGCCAGCAGCAAGGCCAGGCTCGCGTAATAGGCCGCCTCCCGCCGGCGCCAGAGCGCCTGGGCCAGAACCAGCAACAGCGCGCCGGTGACGCTCGACATCAGGGCCGAGCGCGGGAGCTCGGCGCCCATCTGCAGCGACGCTAGCCGAATGGGCGCGTTGGCGGCGGCGAGCAGCAGGGCCGCGCCGAGATAGAACGTCAGGGCGGCGAAGACCGTCGGTGCGGAGATCGCCGCGACAACCTTCAGCTCGGCGCGCCGGGCGCCGCGCAACCCGCGGACCAACTGAGCCGCGCACAACCCCGCGGCGGTGATCATCAAGGGGCCGACCGCGTAGACCAGTCGGTAGACGATCAAGGCCGCGGCCGTCTCGTGGGCGACGGCGAAGCGGTGGCTCAAGCCCAGCACGATGGCGTCGAATACGCCAACCCCTCCGGGCACGCCCGAGACCGCGCTGACGACCGAGCCGAACACGAAGATCGCCAGAAAGGGCAGGAAATCGGAGGCGGCGGCGCCGGGCAGCAGGACGAACAGCGCCAGGCCCGAGAACACCCAGTCGGCGACGCCCCCGCCGAGCGCCAGCACGCCCAGCCTGCGCGGCGGGGTGAGCGGTCTCAAGCCCGGCAGAAACCATAGCCTGTCCGGCAGCCGCACGAACCACAGGGCGCCCAGCGAAACGAGCAAGACGCCCAGCGCGCGGTAAGCGAGCGGAAGGTCGCCGACAACCAGCAGGGCGATCCCGGCGGTCACCAGGCCGCTGAGCGTCACGGCAAGCCCAGCCAACACGCTCACCGCCGCCGCCTCAGCGGTGTTCAGTCCCCACGGGCGGTAGAAGCGGAGCCGGGCCGCCGCGCCTGTCGCCATGCTGAAGCCTAGGCCGTTGGACAGGGCGTACGCGACGAAGGTCACCAGCCCGATACGAGGCGCGGAAAGACGGCGCCCGACAGTGCGCAGCGCCCACCATTCCGAAACGGCCAGGCAGCCATAGCTCATCGCCGTGGCGACGATGGCCCAAAAGAACGCCGACGGTCTCGTCGCGCGGGCCGCGTCGACGACCGCCGTGAGGGACGATCCCCGAAGCTCCCGCCCGAGCAGCCATAGGGCCGCCAGGAACACGGACGCGGCGAACGCAATCTTGAAAACTCGGCCGCCGAGCATCGTCCGCGCGGCGCGGGCGACGATGGAAACCGCCGACCGACTTTTCGCCCTGGCGGCGCTCGCGCTTGCAGTCATGCGTCCATTTCCCTTGCCGATCGACTACGATCGCCCGACCTCCGCGCATTGACACACAACAACATGAACGGCGAAAGCGGCAGGCCGACGCCGTGACGGACGAGGTGGAACTCCGCGCCGATCGCCGCCTTTGGCGGATGCGCGAGGCGAGGAATTGGGAGGACTCTAAGGCTGGTGTTCTCCGCCCGCCCGCGTTAGCAGACCGCCCATGATCCGCCTCGACAACATCTCCAAGCAGAACGGCCACCAACTCCTGTTCATCGAAGCCTCGATGGGCGTCCAGAAGGGCGAGAAGGTCGGGCTTGTCGGCCCGAACGGCGCCGGCAAAACGACTCTGTTCCGCATGATCACCGGTCAGGAGCAGCCCGACGACGGTCTGGTCGTGATCGATCCCGGCATGAAGATCGGCTATTTCAGCCAGGACGTCGGCGAGATGTCGGGCCAGAGCGCGGTCGCCGCGGTGATGGATGGCGTCGGCCCCGTCAGCGCCCTGGCCGCCGAGATGGCGACGCTGGAAGCGGCCATGGTCGATCCCGATCAGGCCGACAAGCTGGACGCCATCATGGAGCGCTATGGCGAGGTGCTGGAGCGCTTCCAGGAACTGGACGGCTATGCGCTGGAGGCGCGGGCGCGCGAGGTGCTGGCCGGCCTGAGCTTCAGCCAGGAACGCATGGACGGCGATGTCGGAATGCTGTCCGGCGGCTGGAAGATGCGTGTGGCGCTGGCCCGCATCCTCCTGATGCGGCCCGACGGCATGTTGCTGGACGAACCCAGCAACCACCTGGATTTGGAAAGCCTGATCTGGCTTGAGGCCTTCCTCAAGAACTATGAGGGCGCCCTGCTGATGACCTCGCACGACCGCGCGTTCATGAACCGCATCATCGGCAAGGTCGTGGAGATCGACGGAGGTTCGCTGATCACCTATTCGGGCGATCTGGACTTCTACGACCAGCAGCGCGCGCTGGGCGAGGCGCAACGCCAGGCGCAATACGAGCGCCAGCAGGCCATGCTGGCCAAGGAAATCAAGTTCATCGAGAAGTTCAAGGCGCGCGCCTCGCACGCCGCCCAGGTCCAGAGCCGGGTGAAGAAGCTCGACAAGATCGAACGCGTCGAGGCGCCGCGCCGTCGCCAGTCGGTGCAGTTCGAGTTCCAGAGCCCGCCGCGGTCGGGCGACGACGTGATCAGCCTGCGCAATGTCCACAAGGGCTACGGCGCCCAGCCGATCTATGAAGGCCTGGATTTCCTGGTGCGCCGCAAGGAACGCTGGTGCGTCCTCGGCGCCAACGGCGCCGGCAAATCGACTCTGCTGAAGCTGGTGGCCGGCGACACCAAGCCCGATCAGGGCGCGGTCAATATCGGCGCCAGCGTCAAGATGGGCTATTTCGCCCAGCACTCCATGGACCTGCTGGACGGCGAAGAGACGATCTTCGAGTCGCTGGAGCGCTCGTTCCCGCAGGCGGGGCAGGGGAGCTTGCGCACCCTGGCGGGGTGCTTCGGCTTCTCCGGCGACGATGTCGAAAAGCCCTGCCGCGTCCTGTCCGGCGGCGAGAAGGCGCGTCTGGTCATGGCCAAGATGCTGTTCGATCCGCCGAACCTGCTGGTGCTCGACGAACCGACCAACCACCTGGACATGGCGACCAAGGAGATGCTGGTCGCGGCCCTGGCGGACTTCGAGGGCACCATGCTGTTCGTCTCGCACGACCGCCACTTCCTGGGCGCCCTGTCGAACCGCGTGCTGGAACTGACGCCCGAGGGCGTCCACCAGTACGGCGGCGGCTATACCGAATATGTCGCCCGCACGGGCCAGGAAGCGCCGGGGCTGCATCCGGGCGGGTAGCGGCGAGGCCGTGCGGGGCGATCACATTCGTCCACGATCGTTCGTGATCGCCCGCCCGGTTTAGATTTCCTCCATCGCTCCGACGCCGCCCGCCGGATTGGAGGGAACCCGGTAGGATTTCAGGACGAACCGCTCATAGTTCCGCTCGAGAACCGTGGTTACGCCGATCAGGTCGATCCGGACGTCGTCGGCCCGCAAGGTGACCAGCCCGTACCCTTTCGTCAGATGCTGGCAGAAACGGACCTCCGGGCAGGCCTTTGAAAAGGCCGGGCCCAGCTCGACGTCGCCCAACATGTTGCCGAGACTGCTGCTGGTGATGGCGGTGACTCCGAGCTCGGCCGCCACGCGTCGATCTTGGGCGTCGTGCAGTTCATTGACCCAGAAGGCGTGGCTGTCGCCCGACAGCACCAGAGGTCGGCTCCCCGTCTCCACGAACATCCGGTTCATGCGATCACGCGCGGCGGGATAGGCGTCCCAGCCGTCGAATTCGAACGGAACATCGCTCGGCAGCGTCGCCAGTTGCTCGAGCCAGGGACGCAGGAGGGGCGTCACCTGCTCAAAGGCCCGCGCCCAACCCTCTTTTCCCAGGAAGCCGGCGATGTCGGCGCCCGTCGTGTGCCCCATCACCACCTGATTGCCGACCACCTGCCAGCGCTTTCCAGCCTGGACCGACTCCGCCAGACGATCGCGCAGCCAGGCCTCCTGCGCGTGGCCATAGACGCTGCGGTCGGGTCGGGACATGGAGCGGCGGATGGAATCGGCGTCCACCCTGACGCCATAGGGCGCGGCCACGGGCCGACCCTGGGCGAACGCGGTCAGGATCTTCCGCCTGAGCTCGGGATCGGTGACCAGAACCGGCTGATCCGGAACGGTCAGGTCCACCGCGTTCCAGGTCACATCGTTGGGGTCGCGCAGATTGATCTGGCGATCGCGGCCGAGAAAACGATTTTCGACCATGATCAGGGTCGCCAGATCGCCCAGTTCAAAGGTGCGATTGATCGCCAGCGGCGATGCGCCCGGTTCCGGCTCCCGAATGGGAATCCATTCATAGAAGGCCCGGACGGCGGCGTCGCGACGATCGCTCCATACGCCTTCGTCGGGTTGATGATTCTGCGCCCCCCCGCTCCAGGAGTCATTGGCGGTTTCATGGTCGTCCCAGACGCAGATCCAGGGCGCTCGCGCATGGGCCGCCTGCAGATCGGCGTCCAGTTTGTAGCAGGCGTGCCGCTCCCGGTAGTCGGCGAGGGTGCGGGCCTCGTGCGCGGGGGTGGGCGCGCGGCCGATTTTCTGCCCGATGCTCATGCCGAGTTGGTCGGGGCCGCCGCCGTATTCGTAGATGTAGTCCCCTAGATGCAGAACGACATCGACACGATCGAGGTTGGCGATGTCACGGTAAGCGTTGAAGAATCCGGTCGAATAGAGCGCGCAGGAGGCGACGGCGAGGACCATTTCCGACACAGAGCCGACCGGAAGGGTGCGCGTGACGCCGACGGGGGAGATCCGGTCGCCGACGCGGAAGCGATAACGATACTCGGTGTTTGGCCGCAGCCCCGCGACATCGACCTTGACGGTGAAGTCACGGGCGGCGGTGGTCGTCGCCGTGCCGCGTCGGACCACCTTCCGAAAATCGACGTCCGTCGAGACCTCCCAATCCACGGACACAGCCGCGGCGTCGGGGCGCGAAGGCGTGGCGCGAGTCCAGAGAATGACCCGATCGCGCAGGGGATCGCCGGAGGCGACGCCGTGCAGGAAATTCGCGGGCTCCTCGGAGCGCGCGGTGGCGTTTCCCGCGGTCGCCGCATAGGCGGCCGCGCCGACGAGGCCGAGGGCGGCGCGTCGATCAAGCTTCATGGTTCTGGTTCCCTAGGGGGGGCGGTGACCGTCGCGCGCGACGCTCCGGTCACCACCGATGCGTCAGAAGTGAGCGCTGACTTCGAACCGCACGGTGCGGCGAGGTCCCGTGATGAAGGTCGGCATGCCGAAGGAGTCGCCCGTGTTCCCGCCGTCGACGATGTATTTCTCGTCCAGCAGGTTTTCGCCCATGACCGCGAACGACCAAGGGCCGGATGCGGGGGTCAGGCCGAGCCGGATGTTAAGGAGGCCAAAGGCGTCCTGGTATTCATCGACCGTCTTGTCCGAAAACACCGCGCGGGAGCGGACCTGAAGGTCGGAGCGATCGTTGTCGTCGGAGAAGAAGATCTTTGATTGCCAGCTGTAGACGGGGGTGAGCGACAGCTCGCCCAGGCGCGTCGAAACGGAGGCGTTGACGCCGAGCGCGAACTTGTTGTCCGGGCTGTTGCGGAAACTGTTGCCGTCATAGGCGCCGCCGTTGAAGCGCGCGTGATTGTAGGCGTAGCTTCCGAACACCGACAGACCGTCCGCCAGTCGCCAGGTCGCCTGGGTCTCGAAACCGGTCGCCTTGGCCTTGCCGGCGTTCACGGGCTCCAGGCGGTCGCCATTGCGCTGGAAGGTCTGAAAATTGGAGTAGTTGAAGTGGTAGATCGACGCGTCGCCGAACAGCGCGCCGTTGAAGAGGCGATATTTGATCCCCGTTTCGGCGGACGCCAGTTCTTCGGCGGGCAGTATGTTGACGGCCCCGGAGGCGGTCAGGTCGACGCTCTCCGGGCGTTTGCCGATCCCGTAGACCGCGTAGACATTCACGGTCGGCGTCACCTGATAGCGTAGCCCGGCCCGTCCCGTGGCCAGGCTGGAGGCATGGTCCCCCGTGACGATCCCGCCGGCCGGCGTCAGGGTCATCAGCAGCGCGCCCCCGGTCAGGCGGGATACGCCTTTGGGCGTCGTGACCTGCATGGACACCGCCTTGTCGTCCCAGGTCAGGCGTCCGCCGACAAAGGCCTGGAGCTTGTCGGTGAGATGGAACGTTCCATCCGCGAACAGGTCATAGGTTTCGATGTCCGCCGTCTGTCGCCGGCGATCCAGGTGGAAAGGCTTGTAGTTGGCCGCCGCTGAACCGAGAGCCGCGTTGATCTGGCTGTTCGTCAGGCCGTTGGGCGCATATCGGTGCAACGCACCCGACAGCAGCAGCGCCATGGCGCGCTCGTCGCCGCCGAGGTCCGTCTGCTGGGAATTGCTGGCGTTGAAATAGCTGGCGCCGACGAAACCTTCGAAGATCCCGCTGCGTCGAATGTTGAGGCGCAATTCCTGGGAGAACTGTTCCCCGTCATTGCAGAGGTCGTAGGCGATGATGTTGGTGGGCGTACCGTCGATATCGCCCGCCTGACAGGCCTTGTACCAGCGATACCCGCTGATCGATGTCAGGTCGAAACGTTCGTTCAGAGCCAGGTCGGCGGTCCCGCTGAGGCCGACGATCTTCCGTCGGCTGTAGTCCGCCGCCATGTCGCCGAACGTACCAAGGTGGGTCGGCGTCCAGAAACGCAGGTCGCCCTCGACCGCGCCGGTCTGTTGGTTGCGGGGAACGAAGACGTTGGACTTGAAGGCGCCGCCGCTGTCGGTGTCGTCGCGGTCGTATGTTCCCGAGAAACGGAATTTGAAGGCGTCGGTGGGCGCGTAGCGGGCCGTCAGTCGATAGGCCTGGCCGTCGACATTGTTGTAGGTTCCGCCCTGGGTGTTCTTCAGGAAGCCGTCTCGCTGGCGCTTCAGCACCCCGATGCGAAGGCCGAAACTCTCGTTCACCGGAAGATTGGCCACGGCCTGCGCCAGCCGCTGACCATGGTCGCCTAGTCCGGCGCGAACTTCGAAACCGAGCGTGTCGGTCGGCATTTTCTGAAAGGTGGAAATCCCCCCGTTCAAGGCCGAGCGACCGTGCAGGGTCGATTGCGGGCCCTTTTCGACCTCGACGCGGTCAACATCGAACATCTCGCCGTAGCCAGAAGCGATCTGCGTGATCGGCACGCCGTCCTGAAAAAGGGCGACCCGCGGCTCGGCCGCCGGCGACGTATCGTCCGAGGTGATGCCGCGTAGCGAAATCCCCGGCAGCAAGCGGTCCTGCAGTTGGATGACCAGGCCCGGCGTCAGCTGGGCGATCCTGTCCAGCTCCGTCACCCCCAGCCGCTCCAGGGTCGCGCCGTCATAGGCGCTGATCGACATGGGCACTTCCGAGATGCGTTGGGTGCGCTTCTGCGCCGTGACGATGATATCGCCCACGGTCGCGACATCGTCATGAGCAGGGAGCTCCTGCCCAAACGCTTGTCCAGCACCAAGCGCGCTGACGCTGCAGCAAAGAGCCAAACGAAAGGCCGAAAAAATTCCTCGTGCCGACATAAACGCCCCTCCCTAAAAGTTATTGAGCAGGGGCTTAATCGCAGGTGATTATGACGTCAACATAACAGTTGTCCTAATTTTGGAAGCGAGATGCCGCCGATTTCCCCTTACGGTATCGAACGGTTGTCTAGTCCTTGTGGCGCGCGATCAGCCAGCTCAGCAACAGGTCGCGGCGGTCGTCGCCGTCCACGCCAGACAGGATTGTCTGTCCGGTGGCGACCAGCGAAGCCGTCTGGCCGTCGAGGGCGTCGAGACCGGAATAGCCTCTGGATCTCAAGAGGCGGACATAGTTGACGCCACGCCAGCGGCGCTGATCGATGACATAGGGAGACAGCGCCGGGTCCCGGGCGGCGGCCAGGACCACGGCCAGTTCCCCGCGCGCGACGGCCTGGCCTCGCCACAGGATCGGATCAACGCCGGGCGGCGCGGGTGGCGGATCGCCGCGCCCATCGGCGATCAGATAGACCCCGCTGATCGCCGCCTTGAACAGGTCCGCCGCGGTCCTGAAATAATAGCCCACGGCCGACCGCGACAAGCCGGCGCGTTCGGCGACCGCCCGATGGGTGAGCGCTTCGGCGCCGCCGTCGACCAGCACATGACAGGCGGCGAGAGCGGCGTCGCGCTTTGGACCTGGCCCCATGGCGTCCGCCGGGACATCGCCCGCCGGCAGGCCCAGGCGCCGATCCATTCGCTGCACCAGCCGAGAGAACAGCGGTTCGCGCCCGACGCCGTCGCGTTCCAGCCGGCTGGACAGTCGGTCGATCGCCATCCGGCGCAGCAGCCGGTAGTCGGGGTCGTCGCCCACGACCAGGCCGTTGAAGCCCTCGTCCGTGACATAGGCGGCGGCCAGACCCGCCCAGATGGCGGGGTTCTCGATGCGTCCGTCGAACAGCCGCGTCCAGAAGCTCCGGCGCTCGGCCAGCCACGGCGCCACCTGGGCCGCCACCTCGGCGTCGCGCGGCGCCCGTAGCGCCAGGTCCATCCAGATCAGTTGCGTCAGACGCGCTTCGCCGTGGACCAGGGCGTCGAGATATTGCTCCAGGATGGCGGCCAAGGCCTGACGGTCCAGGCGTTCAAGGCCATCCAGACGCTCCAGCCATTCGTCGTGCCAGCGGCGGTCGCGAAGCCGCTCACGCGCGACGACCTCGCTCAGGATGTCGGCCTTGGCGCCGAGATGGTAGGCCAGGGCGCCCGATGTCGCGCCCACGGCGTCGCCCAGGCGACGGAAGCTCATCGCGCGCAGGCCGCCATGGGCAAGCTCCCGCCGAGCCGCCTCGATCAGGCGATCTACCTGGGGCTCCGGGGGGGTAGCGGCGTCGAGTGGTCCTGAAGTCATGACTTTTCTATAGCGTGAGCCCGCCCGCGAGCCTCAATAGATCGCGTCGCAAAAAAATGGGCGGGAAAAGGTTTTTGCGCGCTGGCTTTGTGGCGACGCTGAAGGCGGCGCGTCAGGTTTCAACGGATCTGATGCGTTTCGCGCATAGGCCGGATGGGCCGTGGGCGGCCTAACCCGGAGACGGACTGGAGAAGGGCGCGGACCCGTGACGGATATCGAAGCCCAGGAGGCCTTGAAGGCGATGTTCCAGGCGGCGGTCGACGCCGCCTCCCCAGGGCTTTGCCTGCCGCCGCATCTGCCCGCGCCACCCAAGGGGCGTACGATCGTGATCGGCGCGGGCAAGGCCGCCGCCGCCATGGCCGCCGCTCTGGAAGCTCACTGGGAGGGCCCGCTCGAAGGACTGGTGATCACCCGTTACGGCCACGGCGCGCCGTGCCAGCGCATCACGGTCGTCGAGGCCGGGCATCCGGTCGCCGACGCGGCGGGCCTGGCCGCGACCGCCGCCATGATCGCGCTGCTGAAGGGCCTCACCGCCGATGATCTGGTGGTGTGCCTGCTGTCGGGCGGCGGCTCGGCGCTGCTGGCCGCGCCCGCGCCAGGGCTGACCCTGGCGGACAAGCAGGCCATCACGCGGGAATTGCTGCGTAGCGGCGCGGCGATCGACGAGATCAACTGCGTTCGCAAGCATCTGTCCGCGGTCAAGGGCGGCCGGCTGGCGCTGCTGGCCGCGCCGGCGCGTGTCGTGACCCTGGCCATCTCCGACGTGCCTGGCGACGACATCTCGACCATCGCCTCGGGGCCGACCGTCCCCGACCCGACGACGCGCCAGGCGGCGTTGGCGATCCTCGAGCGCTGGCGGATCGCCATCCCCGACCGTGTCCGGGCCTGGTTGGATGACCCCCGCAGCGAAACGCCCAAGGCCGTCCCCGATGCGCGAACGGCGCTGGTCGCGCGTCCTCGCGACGCCCTGAACGCCGCGGCGCGGGCGGCCTCCGAAAGAGGGCTGACCCCTGTCATCCTGGGGGATGCGATCGAGGGCGAGGCCCGCGGCGTCGCCGCCGTTCAGGCGTGGCGGGCCCTGGAGATCGCCGCCCGGCGTGGCGAGGTCGCGCCGCCCTGCGTGCTGCTGTCGGGGGGCGAGACGACCGTGACGGTCACGGGCGGCGGCCGAGGCGGCCGCAACGCCGAATACCTGCTGGCCCTGGCGGTCGCCCTGGACGGCCGGGCCGGAATTCACGCCCTGGCCGCCGACACCGACGGAGTCGACGGCTCCGAGGACAACGCCGGGGCGATCCTCTTTCCGAGCAGTCTGGCGCGCCTCTCGGCCCTGGGACTGAACGCCGCCGAGCGTCTGGCCGACAACGACGGATACGGCGCCTTCGCCGCCCTCGGCGACCTGTTGGTCACGGGTCCTACTCGCACCAACGTCAATGACTTCCGGGCGATCCTGATCGACGCCCCGTCCTCGGAGGGCTCGCGATGACCGAGCGGCGCTGCGAACGTCTCGCAGAACGCCCGTATGCCTTGCCTGGGGTGGGATTTGCTCCCAAGCTCCGCGCATCTGGCCTTGTTGCGGATGGGCGCTGCGCGTCCGCGCGGGACCGCCAGGAGGGTCCCCCGTGCTGAAACGTCTCCTAGTCGGAACGCTGGCGATCGTGGTCGTCGGCCTGGTGGGCTTCGGGGTCTTCGCCTGGCGTCCGGCGATCGACAAGATCGCGCCGCCCGCGCCGTCCAGCTTCGCGCCTGAACTGGTCGCGCGCGGCGCGGTGCTGGCGGGGGCCGGCTATTGCTCGACGTGCCACACCACCAAGGGCGGGCAGCCGTTCGCCGGCGGTTATCCGATGAAGACGAGCTTCGGCGCGATCTACTCGACCAACATCACCCCCGACCCCAAGACCGGGATCGGAACCTGGTCCGAGGCGGCCTTCCGCCGGGCGATGCACGAGGGCGTGGCCCGCGACGGCGCCCACCTGTTCCCGGCGTTCCCTTACGACCATTTCACCAAGCTGTCGGACGCCGACGTCTCGGCCCTCTACGCCTACATGATGACCCGGCCGGCGGTGGACGCGCCCGCCAAGCGCAACAGCGTCCCCTTCCCGCTGAACATCCGCGCGCTGCAGGCCGGATGGAAGCTGCTGTTCTTCAAGCCCGGCCGCTTCGAACCCGACACGTCCAAGAGCGCCGAGTGGAACCGCGGCGCCTATCTGGCCGAGGGCGTCAGTCACTGCGGCGCCTGTCACACGCCGCGCAACGCTCTGGGCGCCGAGAAGCACGACAAGGCTTTCGCCGGCGCGGCGATCGACAACTGGATCGCCCCGCCGCTGACCGCCGCCAATCCGTCGCCCGCGCCCTGGGACCAGGCCGAGCTTATCGCCTATCTGCGCACCGGGATCAGCCGCTATCACGGCGTCGCCGCCGGCCCCATGGCGCCGGTGGTCCACGATGGCCTCGTCACGCTGCCCGACGCCGACATCCAGGCCCTGGCGGTCTATTTCGCCGACCGCGACGGCGCGGCGGGCCGAGCCTCGACCCTGGCGCCGGCCCTGCAACGCGCGGCCGCGGCCAACCGGCTCAACGTCGGGCCGCAGAACGATCCGGCCGCGCGGCTCTACACGGCGGCCTGCGCGTCCTGCCACTACAACGGCGCGGGCCAGCCCAATCCGCTACGGCCGGACCTGGCCCTCAACAGCGCCGTCAATCTGGACGACCCGACCAACTTGATCCGGGTGGTGCTGTACGGGATCAGCGCGAAGGACGGAGCGCCAGGGGTCGTGATGCCCAGCTTCAACCGCTTCAGCGACGCCGACGTCGCCAAGCTGGCCGCCTATCTGCGCGCCACCCGCACGGACAAGCCCGCCTGGCCGAACCTCGAGAAGAAGGTCGCGGCGATCCGCGCGCAGGGAAAGTGAGCCAGTCATGACCCAGTTCACGATCAACGGCCGGGCCGTCTCCATCGACACCGACGAGGATACGCCGCTGCTGTGGGTGATCCGCGACGACATCGGCCTGACCGGCACCAAGTTCGGCTGTGGCATCGGCATGTGCGGAGCCTGCACCGTCCACGTCGGCGGCCGGGCAACTCGCTCGTGCATCACCCCGATCAGCGCCGTCGACGGCGCCGAGGTCACCACCATCGAGGGTCTCGATCCGGACGGCCAGCACCCCGTGCAGCAGGCCTGGCTGGACCTGCAGACCCCGCAATGCGGCTACTGCCAGTCGGGCCAGATCATGCAGGCCGCCGCCATGCTGAAGGACTTCCCCGCGCCCACCGACCAGGACATCGACGCGACCATGAGCGGCAACCTCTGTCGTTGCATGACCTATGTCCGCATCCGCGCGGCCATCAAGCAGGCCGCCGCGGCGATGGGAGAGAAGTCGTGAGCCGCCTGCCGCCGAAAGGTGAGACCGGCGGCTTCCTGTCGCGCCGCAATTTCCTGGTCGCCTCCACCGGCGCGGGCCTGGCCTTCGGCTTCTCGGCCCTGGTCGAGGCGGCGATGGATCCCGCCGTTCCGGGCGGTGTCCCCGTGAGCCCGGCAGGACCCCGGTTCGAGCCGACCCTGTGGTTCGCCATCGACGGCGACGGCGTCGTCACGGTCAACATCATCCGCGCCGAGATGGGCCAGCACGTCGGCACCGCCCTGGCCCGCATCCTGGCCGACGAGCTGGACGTCGCCTGGGACAAGGTGCGCATCGTCCATGTCGACACCGATCCCAAGTGGGGCCTGATGGTCACAGGCGGCAGCTGGTCGGTGTGGCAGACCTTCCCGATCTTCAGCCAGGCCGGCGCGGCTGGCCGCATCGCCCTGGTCGAGGCCGGGGCCAAGCTGCTGAACGTCTCGCCGGCCGGCGGGACGGCGCGCGGCGGCGTGGTCCATGTCGGCGGCAAGTCGATCTCATACGGCGACATCGTCAGACGCGGCGGCGTCGCGCGGCAATTCACGCCCGACGAACTGGCCAAGCTGCCGATCAAGCCGGCGGCCGAACGCAAGCTGATCGGCAAGCCGGGCAAGGCCCTGGACATCGCCGCCAAGGTCAACGGCACGGCGATCTACGGCATCGACGCCAAGGTCCCGGGCATGGTGTTCGCGCGGCCCAAGCTGCCGCCGACCCGCCATGGGGCCAAGGTGCTGTCGGTCAACGACAGCGAAGCCAAGAAGA
This sequence comes from Caulobacteraceae bacterium, assembly GCA_965283765.1. GTDB lineage: Bacteria > Pseudomonadota > Alphaproteobacteria > Caulobacterales > Caulobacteraceae > Caulobacter. The sequence continues at coordinate 54,180 of CBDIPU010000003.1, read as the reverse complement.
TCAAGGGCTACCTGCGCTGCCTGACGATCGAGGATCCGTCCGACACCGTCCCCGGCTGGGTGCTGGTGATCGCCGAAAGCTATCCGGCCGCCCTGCGCGCGTCGGAACTGGTCAAGGTGAAATGGACCGCCGGGCCGGGCGCCAAGGTGTCGGAGAAGGACCTGCAGGACCACGCCGCCAGCCTGATCGCCAAGCCTGACGGCGGCGCGCTGCTGGACAACAAGACCGCCGACACCGCCCCGGCCTTCAAGGCCGCCAAGTCGGTTCTGGAGCAGACCTACACCGCCGCCACCGTCCTGCACTTCCAGCTCGAGCCGCTGAACGCCCTGGCCTTCGAGAAGGACGGGATGATGGAGATCCACACCGGCAACCAGTGGCAGAGCCTGATCCTGCCGACCCTGGCCAAGGCGCTGGACCGTCCCGAGACCCGCATCGTCATGCGCACCTACATGCTGGGCGGCGGTTTCGGCCGGCGGCTGAACGGCGACTACGCCGTGCCGGCCGCCCTGGCGGCCAAGGCGCTGGGCAAGCCGGTGAAGCTGGTGCTGACGCGCGAGGACGACGTGCGCTTCGACTCGGTGCGCTCGCCTTCGGTCCAGACGGTGCGCATGGCCTTCGACGGGGCCGGAAACATCCTGGGCCAGGAGCACCACGCCGCCGCCGGCTGGCCGACCCTGGCCAACGCCCCGGCCCTGATGCCCAAGGGCAAGAACGGCGTGGCCTACGACCCCTTCGCCATTTCCGGCGCCGACCACTGGTACGAGGTCGGCGCGCATAAGGTGCGGGCCATCAACAATGACCTGGCCAACGAAACCTTCCGCCCCGGCTGGCTACGGTCGGTGGGGCCGGGCTGGACCAACTGGGCCGGCGAGAGCTTCATCGACGAGGCGGCCCATCACCTGAAGACCGATCCGGTGGCTCTGCGGCTGAAGCTGCTGACGGGCGCCGGGGCCAACGCGGGCAGCGACGCCAGCACCAAGGGCGGCGCCAAGCGTCAGGCCGAGGTGGTGCGGCGCGCGGCGGAAGCCGCCGGCTGGGGACAACCCCTGCCCAAGGACACCGGCCTGGGCCTGGCTGCCAGCTTTGGCCAGGAACGCGATATGCCCACCTGGGTCGCCTGCGTGGCCAAGGTCCATGTGAACCGCGCCAGCGGCGTGGTCACGGTCCAGAAGCTGACCTTGGTGACCGACGCCGGCACCATCGTCGATCCCGACGGCGCTCGCGCCCAGACGGAAGGCGCGGCGCTGTGGGGCCTGAGCATGGCCCTGCACGAGGGGACCGAGTTCGTGAACGGCCAGGTCAAGGACCTGAACCTCGACACCTACACGCCGCTTCGGATCTCCGACACGCCGGAGCTGGACATCCAGTTCGTCGACAGCGTCGAGGTCCCGGTCGGCCTGGGCGAGCCGGCGACGACGGTGGTCGCCCCGGCGATCGCCAACGCCATCTTCCGCGCGGTCGGCGTGCGCCTGCGGCACATCCCGATCACCTCGGCCGCCGTGCTGAAGGCGCTCGCGGAACAGACCTGATCGCCCCATCGGCATGGCGCCGCGGTCCTGTCTCGGGAAGCGGCGCCGGTCGCTGGCTGCAACCTCCGCGCACCGCAAAGCGTCCACCCGGCGTCTCGCGATCCTTCGTCGACGGGATTGCTTTCTGGTCGGATCTAGGTCACTTCGTTAAAAAGACTTTTAAACGAATACTGACTTTCCGGGAGGGGCTGGATGGACGTCTACATCTTTGACGCGGTGCGAACGCCGCGCGGCAAGGGGCGTCCGGACGGTTCGCTGGCCGGGGTGAAGCCGGCCGGGCTCGTCGCGCAACTCGTGCGGGCCCTGGAGGCCAGGAACGGTCGCGAGGCGGTCCACGCCGCCGGGCATTTCACCCTGGGCTGCGTCACCCAGTTCGGCGTGCAGGGCGGTCACCTGGCGCTGGCGGCGCGGATCCAGGCGGGCCTGCCCGACGCGATGTCGTGCCTGACGATCAACAACTTCTGCGTCTCGGGCCTGTCGGCGATCGCGGACGCGGCGCGGCGCATCGCCGCCGGCGAGGTCGATCTGGCCCTGGCGGGGGGCGCGGAGTCGATGTCACAGACGCCGTTCCTGGCCGACCAGGCCGACTTCTATACGGACATGGCTCTAGCCAGGCGCATGGGCTGGGCGCCGGTCGGGCTGGCGGCGGATCTGCTGGCGACGCGCGAGGGCCTGACGCGGGCCGCGTTGGACGCCGCCGTCCTCAAGTCCCACCAGCGCGCCGCCGCCGCCTGGCGCGAGGGCCGCTATGCCGGCCGGGTCGTGCCGATCCTGAATGAGGACCAGACGGTGGCCCTGGATCGCGACGAGAACATCCGCGACTACGGCGACGGCAAGTCGCTGGAGCGCTTCGGGCCGGTGTTCGCGGCCACGGGCGCGGAAGGCTATGACGACATCCTGCTGGAGAGCTTCCCCGAACTCGGCAAGGTCGAGCATCTGCACACCATCGCGCACTGCCCGCCGATCTCGGACGGCGCGGCGCTGGTGTTGCTGGGCTCAAAGGAGGCGGGGCGACGGCTGGGGCTGACGCCGGTCGCCCAGATCCGCGCCCTGGGCGAGGCGGCCGACCATCATGTCCTGCAATTGACGGCCGGTCCGGTGGCGATGGGCAAGGCGCTCGACCGGGCGGGCATGGCGCTCGGCGAGGTCGGGGTCGTCGAATATATGGAAGCCTTCGCCGCCGTGCCTGTGCTGTTCGAGCGAGGCTTCGGCTTCGATCCGGAGCGCCTCAACCCCAATGGCGGGCACCTGGCGATGGGCCATCCGATGGGGGCGACCGGGGCGATCCTGATCACGACCCTGCTGGACGACATGGCCCAGGTCGACGTCGAGACCGGCCTGGTCGTGGCGACGGGCGGCGTCGGGGTCGGCGCGGCTATGGTTCTTGAGCGGGCAGGGTAGGCGGGGCACGAGGACAGCCCCCGCGCCGCCTCGCTTCAGGGCTCGCCCTTCAGCGCCTTTTCCAGGCTGGCGCGGTCGTAATATTCGCGCCACTCCACGATCTTGCCGTCCTTGATGTCGAGCACGCCGACCACCGGGACCGCGCCGGGATGGCCGTTGTAGACGAACCGGTCGGTGCGCTCCATGAACACCAGATCATCGATGATCCCCATGTGGGCGATGTCCAGGGTGACGCCGTCGGGCGCGCCCTTGCCCAGGGCGGCGATGCGCTCGTAGATCGCCGTCCGGCCCTTGACCGGCGCGACCATCATCGACTTCAGCGTTCCGTCCTCGGCGAACAGGTCGGCGACCTTGCGCCAGTCGGCGTGCTTCCAGGCCGCGATCATGTCGCGCGCCACCGCCAGGCGGCTGGCGTCGGTGTCCTGCGCGAAGGCCGGCGAGGCGAGGGCCAGGGCGAGCGTCAGCGACGCGACCAGGCTTGCGATCTTCATGATTTCCTCCCGTGATTTTTTATGCGCCGGATGACGCTACGACATTACTTGCATAACAAGACCATGATGCTAGGGTCGTGACAAGAGGCGCGGTCACGTCGTCTCGAATCCGGGAGAGTCTCGATGAAGCTGGAGCGCCTGCCCCCCGTTCTGACGACGCTTGGGCAAAGCAATCACCCCTACATGTCCGGGCCGTGGACGCCACAGCACGAGGAGGTCAACGCCACCGACCTGACCGTGCTGGAGGGCGCGATCCCGACGGACATCGACGGCGTCTACATCCGCAACACCGAGAACCCGGTCCACCGTCCGCTAGGCCGCTATCACCCGTTCGACGGCAACGGCATGGTCCACATGATCAGCATCCGCGAGGGGCGCGCCGACTACCGCAACCGCTTCGTGCGCACGCGCGGCTTCCAGGCCGAGCAGGAAGCCGGCGGCTCACTGTGGGGCGGGCTCATGGATGGTCCGGGCGTCTCGACGCGGCCGGGCTTCGGCTGCCATGGCGGCATGAAGGACGCTTCGTCCACCGACGTCGTCGTGCACGGCGGCAAGATCGTCTCGACCTTCTACCAGTGCGGCGAGGCCTACTGGCTGGATCCGGAAACCCTGGAGCAGGGCGGGGTGGCCAGCTGGGGGCCGCTGGACGGCGTCTCGGCCCACCCGAAGATCGACGAGGCCACCGGCGAGCTATTGTTCTTCAACTACTCCAAGCACGCGCCGTACATGCACTACGGCGTCGTCGACCGGCACGGCAAGACGACGCACTACGTGCCGATCGACCTGCCCGGGCCGCGCCTGCCGCACGACATGGTCTTCACGACCAACTATTCGATCCTCAACGACCTGCCGGTGTTCTGGGACCAGGCACTGCTGAAGCGCAACATCCACGCCACGCGGTTCCATCGGGACCTGCCGTCGCGTTTCGGGATCATCCCGCGCTACGGACGCTCCGACGAGATCCGCTGGTTCGAGGCCGCGCCGACCTACATCCTCCACTTCCTCAACGCCTACGAGGATGGCGACGAGATCGTCATGGACGGCTACTTCCAGGAGGATCCGACCCCGCCGCCGCTGGCCGACGCGCCCGAGGGCATGGGCCACCTGATGGCCTTCCTGGACGAGCAGTCTTTCAAGCCCAAGCTGCACCGCTGGCGCTTCAACCTGAAGACCGGCGAGACGACCGAGAAGCATCTGGACGAGCGGATCCTCGAATTCGGCATGTTCAACCAGCGTTATGCCGGCAAGCCCTACCGTTACGCCTATTCGACGGCCACGAAGCCCGGCTGGTTCCTGTTCACCGGCTTCGTCAAGCACGACCTGGAGACCGGCAAGTCCTGGAGCGTGAACCTGCCGGAGGGGCGCTATGCCAGCAAGTCGCCGTTCGCACCCCGCATCGGCGCTATCGATGAGGACGACGGCTATCTCGTCAGCTTCATCATCGACGAGAACAGGCAGACCTCCGAATGCGTGCTGATTGACTGCAAGCGGTTCGAGGAGGGGCCGGTCGTCCGGATCGCCCTGCCGCACAAGCTGTCCAGCGGCACCCATAGCGTCTGGGCCGATCGGGCTTTCATCCGGGACGGTGTGGCCGCCGCTTGAGTTGGCCGAAATCCAGGAGTTTCAGATGGACATCAAGAACAGCGTCGCGCTGGTGACCGGCGGCAACCGGGGCATCGGCGAGGCCTTCGTGCGGGCCTTCGTCGCCGCGGGGGCGGCCAAGGTTTATGTCGGCGCGCGCGACGTCGCCAGCGCCCAGCATCTGGTCGACGAGGGGGGCGGCAAGGTCGTGGCGATCGCTCTGGACGTCACCAAGCCCGAGACGATCACGGCCGCCGCCGCCCAATGCCAGGACGTCACGATCCTGGTCAACAACGCCGGCCAGTTCGGCATGCGGACCCTGCTCAAGGCGCCCGACCTGGAGACCGCGCGCCTGGAGATGGAGGTCAACTATTTCGGCCCCCTGGGCATGAGCCGCGCCTTCGCGCCGATCCTGGCCAAGAGCCCGGAGAGCACGATCGTCAACGTGCTGTCGGCCGGCGGCCTCGTGGCCGTGCCGGGCATGGGCGGCTACAGCCCGTCCAAGTTCGCGGCGCGGGCGATGAGCACCTGCCTGCGCGCCGAGCTGGCGCCGCAGAACACCAATGTCGTCGCCCTGATCGTCGGCTCGGTCGACACGCGCATGGCCAGCCATGTCGAGGGCTTCAAGGAGACGCCCGCGACCATCGCCGAGGCGGGCCTGAAGGCCATCAAGCGCAAGGCCGACGAGGTGGACACTGATTTCATGGCCATCGACGTGCGCGCCAACCTGGCGCGCGACCCGAAGGGCTTCGAACTTCAAATGCGACGCTCCCTGGCGGGCGAGCGCGTCACCACTGGCCGCTGAGGAGCGTTCATGTCCAAGCCCGACACCCCAAAAATGGACTATGTGGATTTCGCCAAGCGCTTCGTGGCCGCCATCCAGGACGGGGACGGTGAAGCCGTCCGGGCCTTCTACGCGCCAGACGCCAAGCTGTGGCACAACACCGACAATATCGAGCAGACCGTCGACCAGAACCTCAAGGTGTTGGCCTGGTTCGTGAAGACCCTGCCTGACCGCAACTATCGCGTCCTGCGCGTCGAGGCGCTGCCCGACGGCTTCGTGCAGCAGCACGTGCTGGAGGCCACCCTGCCCAATGGCGAGCGCTGGGCCATGGACGCCTGCGTCGTCGTCAAGGTCGAGAATGGGGTGATCACGCGGCTGGACGAGTATCTGGACTCGGCCAAGTCGGCGGCCCTGCGTCCGTTCGGTCGCTGACGACAAATCCGCGGCCTTTCCTACCGCCGCGAGACTGGGGCGGGTCCTTCGCGGGACCCGCCCTTTTTGTTCGCCAGCTAGTGGCGGCCGGCCTGGTCGAAGTCCTGCGTGACGCCCATGGCCTTCAGCAGGTGGGCGCGGTCATAGTACTCGCGCCACGTCTTGATCAGGTCGCCGTCGAATTCGAGAATCCCGACGACTGGGGCCGAGCCGAACTTGCCCCGGATCGTGAACTCGTCGCTGCGCTCCATGAACAGCAGGCCATCCACGACGCCGATGTGATGGATCTTCAGCTCGATCGCCTCGAGCCCTTCGCCCAGCGCCGAGACGCGAGCGTAGATCGCTTCGCGCCCGACGATGGGTTCGACCATCATCGAGTGCAGTACGCCGTCGGGCGTGAACATGTCGGCGATCGCGCGCCAGTCCATGCGCTTCCAGGCGTCGGCCATCTCCAGGCCGCGCGCGATCTTCTGTTCATGGGTCAGCATGGTTCTCTCCCTGAAATCGGCTCCAAGCTTGACCAGAGCCGACGTTGTTCTTTTAGCTTTTATAACCGTACTTAATGCCAGGCTCGCGCCTCTGTCGACCCGCGGATACGGGCGAGCGGGGCGGTTTTCGCGCCTAAAATAGACACTTGCGTTACGAGACTAAAAGGACAATTCTCGCGTCATGGGCCGGTTAAGAGCCCTTAAATCAGAGGGGGAGCGCTTCATAGGGGCTTTCATGGGTGTCGCCGCGCTGGCCGCCGCGATCCCGTGATCCAGTAAATGCCTTTCTGTTATGCAAGCGATTTGCCAGCGGGCCTCGGCCGTCGCGAGCACGACACCGCCCTATCAGCGCGCCACCCCCTCGAGCCGCAACCACCCGGGCTTGCCCGGTCATCAACACAAGGGACTCCAAGACCGATTGATCGGCGCAGGTCCCCGGGGAGGAATGACATGCATCTCAAGAGATCCGCTTCCATCATCGCGCTGATCGCGGGCGTCGGACTGGGCGCGCCCGCGCTCGCGGCTTCGGCCGACCAGACCGCGCCGCAGAACACCCTCGAGGAACTGATCGTCACCGCGCAAAAGCGCGAAGTGAACCTGCAGCAGGCGCCGCTTTCGATCTCGGCCGTCGGCGGCGAGACCCTGGCGCGCGACAAGATCATGAACTCCGAGGACCTGGGCCACGCCACGGTCGGTCTGTCCTTCACCCAGAACTCGCCCCAGGCGCTGGAACTGAACATCCGCGGCGTCGTCAACACCCGCCTGTCGGCCCCGACCGCCGACCAGTCGGTCTCGACCTTCGTCGACGACGTCTATGTCAGCCGCTCGGGCAACCTGAACACGTCTTTCTACGACATCGACCGGGTCGAGCTGATCCGAGGACCGCAGGGCGTGGTGCTGGGCAAGAACGTCGCCGGCGGCGCCATCAGCGTCATCTCGGCCGCGCCACAGTTTGACTATAGCGGTCAGGTGGCCGTGACCTTCGGCAACTACAACCTGCAACAGACCGCCGGCCACGTGACCGGTCCGATCACCAGCAACCTGGCGGGCCGCCTGTCGTTCCAGACGATCAACCACTCCGGCTACGCCAAGGACATCCTGCACGACGTCGATCTGGAGGACCTGGACTCCAAGCAGATCCGCGGCCAGCTGCTCTACAGGCCCGAAGGCAGCAACCTGCGCGTCCGTTTCATCGCCGACTACAACTGGGACACCAGCAACGGTCCCAACCGCGTGGGCATGGGCGAGACGACCTGCACCACGCCGGCTCAGTGCTTCGCGCCCTGGTACAAGGCCCGCCTGGCCATCGCCGCCCTGCGCGGGGGTCTCTCCATCCGCGAGAGCCTGCCGATGTGGCCGCAGTTCAAGGGCGACGCCGCCCCGACCCGTCAGCGCGTGCAGCACGAGTCGGCCAGCTTCATCCTGAAGATCGACAAGGACATCTTCCCGGATGTCGGCTTCACCTCGGTGACCGGCTATCGCGGCGGCCAGGCGTTCACGCTGTACGATCAGTCGGGCGTCGGTCCGACCAACGGCTATGGCGTCGTCACCCCGCTGCTGTTCGCCGAGCCGGTGAACTTCGTCGAGGACATCGCCCAGTTCACCCAGGAAGTGCGCCTGACCTCGCACTATGACAACAGCCGGTTCGACTGGATCGTCGGCGGCTTCTACCTGCACAACAAGGTGCGCCAGACCAACCGCTTCTGGGGCGAGAGCACGGTCCTGCCTTCGCTGTCGGGCGAAAGCTACTGGGACGACCACGGCCTGAACCGCGACATCGCCGTCTTCGCCCAGCTCGGCTACAAGTTCACGGACACGGTGAAGATGGAAGCCGGCGTCCGCTATACGCGCGACAAGAAGAGCGGCGCCCAGGAGGGCAGGGCGATCGCCCTGGGCGACAAGCTGAACCCGAACGACAAGACCCCACTGACGCCGCTGACCGATCCGAACGGCTTCTTCACGCCCTATGCCCAAAAGTGGTCGAAGGTCACCCCGCAGGCCACCCTGACCTGGACGCCGAACGGGGACTTCATGGCCTATGCCACGGTCTCGGTGGGCTTCAAGGGCGGCGGCTTCCAGAACGACGCGCCCAACGCCTTCGCCGCGCAACAACCCTATCGGCCGGAGTCGGTCACCAACTACGAAGCCGGCTACAAGTGGGAGTTCATGGACCGCCGCGCGCGGTGGAACACCTCGGTGTTCTTCATGGACTACACCGACCTGCAGGTGCAGCGCACCGACGGCACCTGCCTGTGCAACGTGATTTCCAACGCCGGCGCCGCCGAGATCAAGGGCGTCGAGTCGGAGTTCCAGATCGCGCCGATGCGGGGCCTGCGCGTGTCCTTAGGCGGCTCGGTCCTCGACGCCAAGTACACCGACTTCGTCGATCCGGTGACCAAGATCTCGTACAACGACAACTTCATGCAGCGGACGCCGAAGTACCAGCTGTCGGCCAGCGCCGAATACACGACCGCGGCCTTCGGGCTGGAGGACGCGCTGCACTTCAAGCTGGCCTACAAGAAGCAGGGCAAGATGTTCTGGGCGCCCGACACGGTCCAGTACGAGAAGCCCTACGGCCTGCTGGACGGCCGCATCAGCCTGTCGCCGGCGGACAAGCCGTGGGCGGTCTCGGTCTGGGGGCGCAACCTGACCGACAAGGTCTACCGCACCAACATCATCGACATCCTCGGCGATGCGGTGTCGTCGTTCGGCGCGCCGCGCACCTTCGGCGTCGAGCTCTCCACCAAGTTCTAACTCCCTATCCTGGCGCCGGCGGCCCTGGGGCTGTCCGGCGCCCTGCTTTCGAGGGGCCGATGGGCGCGTTGTACTCCCGTTTGACCGAAGTCATCTCCGCCTGGCAGGCCAAGGATGTCGACAAGGTGCTGAGCTACATGTCCGAGGACATCGTCTGGCACTACGCCGCGCCGGCCTTGCCGCCGATCAGGGGCAAGGCGGCGGCGCGCAAGCTGCTGGTCAAGTTCCAGAGCGACATGCACGACATCCAGTGGCGGATCTTCAACCACGCCGAGACGGCCGACCGCCTGTTCCTGGAGGGCGTCGACGACTACCGCACGACCGACGGCAAGCGCATGGCCGTGCCCTATGCCGGCGTTCTCGATTTCCGCGACGGCCTGATCACCGGCTGGCGCGACTATGTCGATCTGGCCGTCATCGCCCAGCAGAAGGCCGGCGAGCCGTTCACCGCCCAAGTGGATGCTCTGATCGGTCGGGAGGCCGTCGGATGAGCGGCCTGGCGCGACGCGATCTCGTGGGCCTGGGCGCGGCCCTTACCCTTCTTCCCATCACTTCAGCGGAGGGCGCTGGCATGGCCCGTCTCTATCCGGTCCTGGACGCCATCATCGCCGCCTGGCGCCGTCAGGACGTCGAGGGCGTGCTCGTCCACGTCACCGACGACATTATCTGGCGCAACTCGGGCGGCTTCGCCCCGGCGATCCGCGGCAAGGCGGCCATGCGCGAGGTGCTGGTGGCCATGGCGGCCAAGATCAAGACCAACCACTGGCGGATCTTCGACCACGCCGAGAACGACCATCGCCTGTTCATGGAAGGCGTCGACGAGTTCTGGTTCCACACCGGCGAGCACATCGCCATCCCCTATGCCGGCAGCCTGGAGTTCCGGGGCGACAAGGTCTGCGAGTGGCGCGAATATTTCGACGGCCGTCTCAGCCTGGCGATGAAGAACGGCGAGCCGCTCTCGGCCGAGGTCAAGGAAATGATCGGTCGCCCGGTCGCGGGCTAGGCGGGCGGCAGGACGGTCGTCAGGTCGGCCGGTCCCCCGCACTGATCGCAGATCATGCGCGGCTCGAGCACGGCGCCGCAGGTCCGGTGGCGCATGATCGTCGGCGGTCCGGCCTCGGTCGCCAGCCAGCGGTCGCCCCAGCGGTTCAGCTCGATGATCAGCGGATGCAGATCCTTGCCCTCGTCGGTCAGGCGATATTCCCAGCGCTCGGGCCGGGTCTGATAGAGCACGCGTTGCAGGATGCCCAGCTCGACCAGCCGTCCCAGGCGGTCGGTCAGGATGTTAGGCGCGATGGCCAGGGCTTCCTGGAAGTCCCCGAACCGCCGCCGGCCGGCGAAGGCCGAGGCGATCACATGGCTGGTCCAGCGGTCGCCCAGCACCTGGAAGGCGCGGTCTAGCATCGGATTGCCCTTGTTCAGCCCCTCCGACGGGACGATCGACCGACGCTGGGCGCGCGGCGGGGCCGAGGGCTCGTAGCCCGCGCCGGGGCCTGGCTCGACAATGACGTTGCGGACCGTCAGAGCCTCGCCGCAATGGCCGCAGGCCAGCACCGGCGTGAACTCCGCCCCGCAGCTATGAACCAGGCGGTGGCCCGGATTGGACGGGTCGTAGAACCAGCGCTTCTCCCAACCGATGATCGCCAGGGCGACGCTATAGAGGTCGCGGCCCATTTCGGTCAGCCGGTATTCGAACCAGTTCGGGCGCTCGGCATAGGGCGTGCGGACCATGACGCCGGCCGCCTGCAGGCGCTTGAGGCGATCGGTCAGCAGGCTGCGGGCCAGACCGATGCGCGCCTGGAAATCGTCGAACCGCCGGACCCGCTGGAAGGCCAGGTAGAGGATCATCAGCGTCCAGCGATCCCCCACCACGTTCAGGGCCCGCGTGGCCGAATTGGCCTGCACCAACTGGTTCAGCGGGCGCGGGGAGATGGTTTCCGGCGGACTGTCTTCGGCCATGAGGTCCCGTATCTGGCGAGGGCGGCGGAAGGTCGATAGCCATCGCGCCGCCCTCTCTATCAAGCTCGCCGGCCGGCGCCCACCGTCGCGCGGGCGCGTTCGTAGTCGGCGGCCAGGGTCTCGACGATCGCGGCCAGCGGTTCGATCGTCTTGACCTCGCCGACGCCATGGCCGGCGGCCCAGACGTCGCGCCAGCGCTTGGCCGAGTCCTCGGGGCGACCCAGCTGGATCTCGGCGCGGCCCGTCAGGGAGGCCGGGTCGTAGCCGGCCGCCAGCAGGCTCTGCCGCAGCCAGTTGGCCGGGATGCCGGTGAGGGCCGCGGAGGTGACGATGTCCTCGGCCCGCGAGTCGATCAGCATCTGCTTGTATTCCGGTTGGGCCATGCTCTCGGCGCAGGCGATCAGGCGGGTGCCCAGATAGGCCAGGTCCGCGCCCAGCGCCTGGGCCGCCAGGATCGCGCGGCCGCTGCCGATTCCGCCGCCCAGGACGATGGTTCCGTCGAACATCTCGCGCACCGCCGGCGCGAAGGCGAAGCCGGAGATCGGACCGGTGTGCCCGCCCGCGCCCGAGGCCACCAGGATCAGGCCGTCGACGCCCGCCGCCGCCGCCTTCTCCGCGTGGGTCAGCGAGTTGACGTCGGCGAAGACCAGGCCGCCATAGCCGTGGATCGCGTCGACCACGCCGGTGGGTGCGCCCAGGGCGGTGATGACGATCGGCGGCCTGTGCTTGAGCACCAGTTCCAGCTCCTCGTCCTTCCGGGCGTAGGAGCGGTGGACCATGATGTTGATCGCCCAGGGCGGCGCGTCGGCTGGCAGTTCGCGGCCGATCAGGCTCATCCAGGCGTCGAGGTCGTCCAGGGTCCGGGCGTTGTTGGCGGGGAAGGAGCCGATGATCCCGGCCCGGCAGGCGGCCAGCACCATGTCGGTTCCCGAGACCAGGAACATCGGCGCGGCGATCGCGGGGACCTTCAGGCGGTCGAGGATGTTGGCGGGAAGCACCATGCTCAGTCCGCCTTCGCCGGCTTGGGCGGCCACGGGAAGAAGCCCGAGGTGCGGCGCATATAGTCCTCGTAGTCGGGCTTGCGGCGGCGCATGCGGCCTTCGACGGTCGGCGCGCCGCTCCAGCGGGTCAGGGTGAAGACCAGCCAGATCGGGCCGATGATCGAGACCAGGCCTAGCTGCGTCTCGGCCGCGATCAGGAACAGGCCCCACCAGACACAGGCGTCGCCGAAGTAGTTGGGGTGGCGGGTGTAGCGCCACAGACCCTTGTCCATCACCTTGCCCGCGTTGCCGGGGGTCTTCTTGAAGCGCACCAACTGCCAGTCGGCCAGGCTCTCGAATAGCAGGCCGAACACCGCCAGGCCCGCGCCGACAAGGCCCAGAACACCCAGTTGCGTCGGCGTGTCGGCGATCTGACCCAGCTGGACGGGCAGGCAGACCATCCACAGCAGCGGCATCTGCAGCATGAACACCATGCGGAAGGCGGCGTGGGCGAAGCCCCAGCCCCGCTCTTCCTTGGCCTTGGCCAGCATCCGCACATAGCGGCCGTCGGGGCCATGGTCGCGCCAGCGCCACAGCATGTAGCCGCCCAGCCGCAGGGCCCAGGCGACACAGATTCCGGTCATGACCATCCGCCGCTGCGTGCCGCCGCCGGTCTGCAGGTAGGTCGCGACCGCGACGACGCCCATGCCCAGGCCCCAAAGGCTGTCGACGGGCGTGACGTCGCGCATCGCCACGCAGATAGCCCAGGCGGCCACGAACACGGCCAGGATGACCCCGGCGTTCACCAGCGGAATGAGAATATAGTCAGGCATCGCCTTCCCCCGTTCGGCGCGCCGCGGCGCGCGTCTTCATCTTTTTATGAAAGTGATTGGCGGCGCGAGCTCTGGTCCGCGCGCCGCCGCTTGTCAGGAAACGACCATCACCTCGGCGTCGGGATCGTCGGCGTAGAGCCGCTCGACCTCGGCGGCCCGACGGTCGATAACCGCCCGGCAGTTGATGGTGCCCTTGTCCGAAATCTCGTGGGCGTTGGGGCTGGGCGGTTCGCGCAGCACCAGGGCCCGGCGCACGCGGGCCGCGCCGCCGGACTGGCTGCGGTTGAAGACCGCCAGGCCTTCCTCGAGAAGCGCGCGCGGCGCGTCGGGCTTGGCCCACAGCATCACGCCCAGATAGGGCCGGCCGTCGTCGCAGAGGACCAGATCGGTGACATGCGGCGACAAGGCCTTGAGCAGGCCGTCGCGCAGGGCGCCGCCATAGACCCAGGTTCCGCTCGACAGCTTGAACTCCTCGGCCGCGCGACCGGCGAACACCAGGCCCTGGGCGGGATCGCTCGGATCGTGGAATAGCGCCAGATCGCCGGTGCGGTAGAAGCCTTCCTCGTCGAAGGCCGCCGCCGTCTTCTCCGGCTCGTCCAGATAGCCGGCCGTGACCTGCGGACCCTTGACCCGGACCTCGTAGCGGTCGCCGACCGGCCACAGCTTCACCAGCGAGCCTGGGGCGGGCAGGCCCAGGCCCACCTTGTCGGTCTCGAAATGGATGACCATGAAGGCCGAGACGGTCTCGGTCATGCCGTAGCCGCTGGTCATCATGATCCGATAGCCGGTCTCGCGCACGGCCATGGCCTGGATGCGGTCGTAGACCGCCTGCGAAAGACCCGCGCCGCCGTAGAGCATCAGGCGCATGTCCTTGAAGAAGGTCTTCCGCAGCACGGCGTCCTGCTCCAGGGCGTCGGCCAGCATGGCGTAGCCCAGGGGCACGTTGTTGAAGTAGCGGACCGACACGTCGCGCAGGTTTCGCACCGAGGCGTCGAACAGACCCGGCACGGGCTTGCCCTCGTCGACATGCAGCGTCCCGCCCTCCAGCAGGGTGGCGCGCAGGACGAAGGCCCCGGCGGCGTGGTGCCAGGGCAGCCAGTCCAGCATGACATTGTCCCAGCCGGCCGCCTTGCCGATGGTCTGCATGCACTGGATGCTGTTGGCCGCCAGGTTCCGGAAGGTGATCGGCACCACCTTGGGCAGGCCGGTCGAGCCGGAGGTCAGCATCAGGGCGGCGCGGTCGTCGGGCTTCAGCGCCGCGATGCTGGCCGCCACCGTCGGCGTCGGCGTCGTGGCCAGGAGGTCGGCATAGGCGATCGAGGGCTTGGAGAGGTCGGCCGGGTTGGTGGTGACGATCACCGCCTCGCCCAGGTCCAGGTGTTCCAGCGCCGCCGCGCAGGCGCGGGTGTCCTCGGCGAAGATCACGGCCGGGCGGACCTTGGCGATGACGTGGGCCAGTCGGCCGAAGTCCCCGCCCAGCGCGGCGTAGGTGACGCTGACCGGGCAGACCGCTCGGCCCGAGGCCTGGGCCGCGAAGGTCATCACCGCGAAGGCGGCGCTGTTCGGGGCCAGCATCAGCACCGGCCCGGCGGGCGCGCCCAGCAGCCACTGCGTCGCCGCGTCCATGTCGCGCTTGAGATCGGCATAGGAGACGTAGCGCCAGGCCTCGCCCTCGCGGAAGGCCAGGGCGGCCTTGTCGCCGCTGGTCGCCGCGCGCTCGGCGAAGGCTCCGGGCAGGTTGGCGTTGTAGGCCGCCAGCGGGATGCGCGAGGCGATCAGGATCGCGCCGTCGTCGCGGTGCGTCACGTCCAGGTCGATCGGCATCAGCTCGGCGGGGCGGAACGGCGCCAGCGTCTTGTCGAGCACGGCTTGGTCCATGGTCAGACTCCGACGACCAGGCTGACGGTCGTGGTCGTCGAGCCGCCGATATTGAGCGTCTGGCAGGTCTTGGCGCCCTCGACCTGGTAGTCGCCGGCGCGGCCGGTGACCTGTTTGAAGGCGTCCAGGGCCATGCGCACGCCGGTGGCGCCGACGGGGTGGCCCAGGCCGATCAGCCCGCCCGAGGGGTTGATTGGCAGGCGGCCGCCGATCTCGATGTCGCCGGCCTCGATCGCCTTCCAGGCCTCGCCCGGCGCGGTCAGGCCCAGGTGGTCGATGGCCATGTATTCGGTGGTGGTGAAGCAGTCGTGGGTCTCGACCACGTCGATCTGGCCAAGGTCCGAGACGCCGGCGCGGCGGCGGGCGTCCTCGATGGCGCGGCGCACCTGCGGGAAGACGTACTCCTGGTCGGCGCTGGCGCGGACCTTGGCCGAATAGGAGATCGGCGCCGAGCGGTGACCCCAGCCCTTGATCCGGGGCAGGCTCTCCAGCGGGACGCCGCGCTTGGCCGCGTACTCGGCGGCGCGCTTCTCCGAGGCCAGGAAGATCACGGCGGAACCGTCGGTGACCTGGCCACAGTCCTGCTTGCGCGTGCGGCCCTCGACCACCGGATTGGCCTCGTCGTCGGTCGTGAAGCTCTTGTCGTTGAAGGCCCACTGCCGGGTCTGGGCGTTGGGATTGCGCTTGGCGTTGGCGAAGTTGATCTCCGCGATCCGCATCAGGTGCTCGTACTTGAGGCCGTAGCGGCGCTCATATTCCTCGGCCAGATCCGAGAAGGCCCGGGGCCAGACATAGGTTGCGTCGGCGAACTCGTGGCCGGTCCAGGCCGCCGCGCCCAGATACTCGGCCGCCGTCTGGCCGCTGACATTGCGCATCTGCTCCAGCCCGACCACGCAGGCCAGGTCGTAGCGGCCGGCTTCGATCTCGGCGGTGGCCGCCAGGATGGCGACGCTGCCCGAGGCGCAGGCGGCCTCGTGACGCGCGGTCGGCAGGCCGTCGAAATCGGGGTGGACGAGGCCGAAGAAGCCGCCCAGCAGGCCCTGGCGGGCGAACAGCTCACTCACGAAGTTACCGACGTGGCCGACCTCGATGTCCTTCGGATCCAGCCCGACGCTGTCGAGGCCCTTACCGACGACCTCGCTGAAGGCGTCAGCCAGGTCCATGTCCTGCCGGGCCCAGTTGCTGGCGAAATCGGTCTGCCAGCCGCCAAGTATGTAGACCATTGTCGTCTCCTCGCCGGGGCGGCTCGCCGGCCGCCGATTGTGATGGGTTCAGGCCGTCGGCCGCTCGTCCATGAAGGCGGCGAAGGCCGCGTGGGCGTCGCCATAGGTTTCTCGCGGCTCGGCCGTGAGGGCGCGGGTCACCGCCGCGCCGATGTCGTCGTCGAGAGCCACCGGCGGGCCTTCCACCGAATAGGCGGCGCGCAGGCGTCCGCCGCCGGAGACCAGGGTCTGGCCCGAGACGTCGCAGGCCTCGCTGACCAGCCAGGAGACCAGCGGCGCCACGTCGGCGGGATCCATGCGCCGCGCCAGGGCGCTGCTCAGGTGCGGCGTGGTCATGGCGGTGGCCGCGTAGGGGGCGATGGCGTTGATCAACAGGCCGCGCGGACGGCCCTCGACCGCCAGGCCCCGGACCAGCCCGATCAGCGCCGCTTTCGACGACGCGTAGGCCGCCATGCCGTCGCCGCCATAGAGGCCCGCCGACGAGGCGCTCAGCACGATGCGGCCCGAGCCGGTTTCCGACAGCACCGGCCACGCGGCCTGCACCAGGCTCAGCGCGCCCTGGAAGTTGATGTCGAAGATCGACTGGAAGGCTTCGGGGCTCTGGCGGTGCAGCCGGCAGGTCTGGGGCACGCCGGCGTTCGAGATGACGGCGTCGAGCCGGCCGAAGGCGTCCAGCGCCTTGTCGATCAGGGCGCGCCCGGTCTCGGGATTCTCGGCCTCGCCAAAGTCGGCGACCGCTCGGCCGCCTAGGGCCTGGATCTCCTCGACCACCTGCTGGGCGCTGGAAGGCTCGCTACGCACGGCCCAGCGGTTGTTGACCACCACGGCCGCTCCCTGCCGCGCCAGGTCCAGCGCATAGGCGCGGCCGAGACCCTTGCCGGCCCCGGTGACGATGACGACGCGACCGGCATGCGGTCCGTCCTGATGGCTCATCGCTTCCTCCTTCGTTTCCCGTCGATCGTGTCGCCGACGTGTGTCTCGTTCAGTCTCAGGCTCTTCGCGCCAAGGCTCCGTCGAACGGGGTGGCCAGGGGGCGGGTCATGACGCCCGGCGGGGCCGCCACGACATGGGGGATGGCGTTGATCACGCTGCCGGCGACGGCCCACTGCTCGGCCGAGGTCGGGGTCTGGTCGCCGGGGCGCTTGTCCAGGTCGAGGGTCATGCGCACGCTGGGCTGGCCGGTCAGGCGCACGCTCCACAGGGGAGGGGCCTGCGCTTCCAGGTGGGCCGTCTCCATGAACCAGTGGATCGAGATGATCAGCTCGCGGCCGCCTTCGGCGCGGCCGATCCAGCGCCAGTTGATGTGGCCGATCGCGCCTTGCGCAATCGTACCCGCCGCGATGATGAGGTCCTGCGAGGCGCCGAACACCCGGTGGTCGGTGTCGATCCGCTCCAGCGTCAGGTTCAGCCGCTTGGCCAGGGCCGACAGGGCCTCGGCGTACATGCCGTTCAGCGATGAGGCCGGACCCCAGTCGGGATCGTTCGGATTGATCGACGCGGGATCGAGGCCGAAACCCAGCACGCCGAACACGTAGTCGGGGCTGCGCACCGCGCGGCAGTCGACGCTTTCGATCACCTCGATCGCGTCCAGTTCGGAGCAGACGCCGCTGGCCACCGCCGCCAGCTGCTCGGCCGCGAAGCCCGGGTTCAGGCCCGCGCCCATCAGGGTCGAACCGCCCTTGGCGCAGGCCGCTTCCAGGGCGGCCAGCCGCGCGTCGCCCCAGTGGCTGGGATCGCTGTAGCCGTTGATGCTGATGACGTTCTTGCCGCTGGCCAGCAGGGCCAGGATCTCGGCGTCGTGCGAGCCGTAGGGCGGGGCCAGGCGGGCGGCGTGGATCACCACGTCGGCGTCCAGCGCCAGGATCTCATCGATGTCGCGGGTGGCCAGCACGCCCGTCGCGCCGCGCCGGGCGATGTCGCCGGCGTCCCGGCCCGCCTTGGTCTCGCCATAGACATAGAGGCCCACTAGATCCGTCGACGGGTGGTCGATCACCGTCCGCAGGCAGCTCTTGCCCATGGCGCCCGTCGCCCATTGGATGACGCGATACGTCATGTCTCCTCCCTATTGAGGAGACCCTAACCCGGTAAGTCTCGTTATGAAAGTATGAAATCCACGACGGCTACGCCTTTAGTGCGCGATTTCTGGCGCCCGCTGTTCGGCCTCGATGATCTCGAACGACACGTCGTGCGGCTCGACCGGCTGACCGCAGCACGAGCAGGTCACGGCCGGCTCCAGCAGGTGCCCGCCGACCTTGTGGCGCAGGATCAGCGGCGGCCCTTCGGGTGAGACGTAATACTTGTCGCCCCACTGCAGCAGCATCAGCAGGACGGGGTAGTAGTCGAGGCCCTTGTCGGTCAGGCGGTATTCGAAGCGTTTGCCGGCCCGCTCGTGGGCGCGGATCACGCCCTGGGCGGTCAGCCAGGCCAGGCGCTCGGACAGGATGTTGGTCGCCATGGCGGTGTCGCGATGAATCTCGTCGAAGCGCCGCAGCCCCGTGAAGATCGAGCGCAGCACCAGGCTGGCCCAGCGGTCGCCGGTGATCTGGGCGACGTCGACCATCAGGCTGGACAACTCCTCGGCCGCGCCGCGCTGCTGGCGACGACGGCTGTAGAGCGGGACCATCCAGCCCACGCCGGGACCCTCGGCCCAGTCGACCTCGCGCGGATTGATCTCGTCGCCGCACTTCAGGCAGGTCGGGACCGGCTCGAACAGGTGGCCGCACGTCCGGTGGCGCAGGTTCAGCCGCAGCTTGCCGGGGCTGTTCGACCAGCGCCGCTCCCAGCGCAGCATCATCAGCGCCGGCCAGTAGAGGTCCAGGCCCTTGCGGGTCATCCGATATTCGTAGCGCGGCGGATGGGTCGAATAGGCGCTCTTTTCCAGCACCTCGGCGGCGACCAGCTTCTTGAGGCGGTCGCTGAGCTTGGATTGCAGCAGGCCGGTGCGGTCGCGCAGGTCGTCGAAGCGTCGCGCGCCGATCCAGTTGGCCTCGAGGATCAGCAGCACCGCCGTGTCCCCGACCACCTCCAGCGCGCGCCAGATCGAGCAAGTCCTGATGAATTTCGGCGCGCCCATTACTCCGCGTCCTGACCGTGACTAATCGCTGATCAGCGTCGCGGAACAGGTGCGGTTATGCAAGTCTCCAATGGGCTTAAGTAGCCGCCACGCCCGCGAGATCGCGCCGCACCACCTTGCCCAAGGCGTTGCGGGGCAGGGCGTCGACGATGCGCAGCTTCTCCGGCAGCTTGAAGGTGGCCAGCTCGCGCGACTTCAGGTGCGCGGTGAGGTCCTCCAGCGTCAGCGCCTTGTCCGGCCGCAGGGCGACGACCGCGCAGACGCGTTCGCCCAGGCGCTCGTCGGGATAGGCCGCGCAGCAGGCCTCACGGACGGCGGGGTGGCTCTCGATCAGCCCGTCCAGTTCGGCCGGCGAGATATTCAGCCCGCCGCGGATGATGATCTCCTTGCTGCGTCCGACGAAGCGATAGAAGCGATCGTCCGTGTCCGGTGCGATCTCGAACAGGTCGCCCGTGCGGAAGAAGCCCTGGTCGTCGAAGGCGGCCTTGGTCACCTCCGGCGCGTTCCAATAGCCGTCGAAGGTCATGGCCCCAGAGATTCGCAGTTCGCCCTCGCGGCCGGGGGCGACGATGTCCTCGCCGGTGGCCAGGTCGACCAGGCGGGTGCGAATCTTGCCCGGGAAGGTGGCCGGCCAGTCCACGCCCGGCGCGCCGAAGCGGGGGAAGTACATGGCCCGCTGCTCGGGATCGGGAATGGCGGCCGCCGTCGAGAACAGGGACGCGCCCTCGTTCGAGCCGAAGACGTTCATGATCGTCACGCCGTACTGTTCCTGCCAGCGGCGCACCATCCATGGCGGCAGGGGCGCGGAGCCCGAGCCCATGCAGCGCAGGTTAGAGAGGTCCAGGTTCGCCAGCAGCGCCTCGTTCTGCAGCAGCATGGTCAGCACCGCCGGCGGCGCGACGGTGTAGGCGATCTTCTCGTCCTGCATCTGTCGCAGGAACAGCGGCAGGTCGAAGGGATGGTGCTGGACCAGACGGCCCTGACACAGCAGCCAAGTCATCACCATGCCGCCGATCGCGGCGATGTTGATCAGCGGGAAGGGGTTGAGGATGGCGTCGCCCGTCCGCAGTCCGGCGGCCTCGACCAGCGCCTCGCCATTGACCACCCAGTGGTCGTGGTGGCGCGGCACGCCCTTGGGCATGGCCTCGGTGCCAGAGGTCCAGCAGATGGTCAGGGCCTCGGCCGCATCGAGGTCGGCAGGCGAAGCGAAAGGCTCCGGAGAAGCCTTGGCGGAAAGGTCCGTCAGGCCATGCGCGCCGCTGGTCGAGCCTTCCGACAGGGTGACGAACTGGGCGGACGTCGCGCCTTCAGCCCGCAAGCCGGCGATCATCGCCCCGTGGTCGAAGCCGTGGAAGCGGTCGAGCGTGATCACGACCTTGGGATCGATGCTGGGCAGGATCTGGCGCAGCTCGTGGGCGCGATAGGTCATGGCCAGCGGGCTGAGGATCGCGCCGATCCGCGCGCAGGCCAGGAAGCAGAGCACGCCCTCGACGATGTTGGGCAACTGGGTGGAGACAACGTCGCCACGCCCCACGCCCAGGTCGGCCAGTACGTGGCACAGCGTGTCGACGCGGGCGTTGGCTTCCCGGAAGGTCAGGCTCTGCGGCGCCGAGTCCGTGAGCGCCATCCGGTTGGGGGCGTCGACCAGCGCGACCGCGTCGGGGCGGGCGTGGACGGCTTCGGCGAACAGCTGGTCGATGGTGCGTCCGCTCCACCAGCCCAGGCGGCGATATTCCGCGACACGCTCGGGGGGCTTGGACGCACGGCTTCCTCCTGACGCGACGGGTCTTTCAGCCCTGGAGCCGTCGCCGCCTCTCAGGTCGCGTTCGTATTGTTATGCAAGTAACTTGCCTCGAGCTGACGACGTACGCAAGGCCCTCGCGGTGCGACGCGGGCCTTTTGATCCGAAGGGGCGGAGAGCGTGGCCGTCGTGGAAGCGACCGGATCGGCCGAACTTTCAAACGGCGCGGACAGGCGCGGTCGATCGTCGAATGATCAGGCTCAGACCCACGGACTTGGGCGGCATGGTCGCTCTACGCTCATTGATCATCATCAGGAGGTGCTCGGTCGCGGTCTTGGCCATGTCACGCAGCGGACGGCGGATCGTCGTCAGGCTGGGCGAGATCATCGAGGCCAGGTCCGCGTCGTCGAAGCCGGCGACCGACAGCTGGTAGGGCATCGAAACGCCCGCCTCGCGCGCCGTCTTGACGACCGCCGCGGCCATGGTGTCGTTGCAGGCGAAGATCGCGGTGGGCGGGCGCTCCAGCGCGAGCAGCAACTCGGCGGCGGCCAGGCCGCTCTCGAAGCCGTAGTCGCCCGGACGCAGCTCCACCTCCAGCGGCAGGCCCGAGGCGGTCAGGGCCGCGAGGAAGCCGGCCTTGCGCTCTTGCGCCGAGCGGAAGTGCGGCGGGCCTTCGATCATGGCGATACGTCGGTGGCCCAGGTCAAGAAGGTGGCGGGCCATTTCGCCGGTGGCCGCGCGCTCCTGGCTGATCAGCATGCTGGGATAGTGCGGCGTCTCGAGCGAGGCGATGCCGACCGCCGGCACGCCGAGGGCTGACAGCCGTTCGGGAATGGCCGCGATCTCGGACGTGGGCGGCAGGACGATCAGGCCGTCGACGCGAGAGCGATGGACGAACCGCTCGATGTCCAGGGCCACGTTCGGGTCGCCGAAGCGCACCGGGTGGACGACCAGCTCATAGCCGTGCTGCGAGCAGACCTCGACGATGCCGCGCTGCAGGACGCCGATCACGTGGGCGTTGGGATCGTCCTGCACCACGGCGATCAGGTACGAGCGGCCCGAGGCCAGGGCGCGGGCCCGTGAGCTGGGGCTGTAGCCGAGATCCTTGATGATCGCCTGCACGGCCAGGCGGGTCTCGTCGCCGACCTTGGGCAAGTCGTTGAGCACACGCGATACGGTCCTGATCGAGACGCCCGCCGCCCTGGCGACGTCGTCGATGGTCACCGCCATGCTCGCGGCCGGATCGATCCTCATCAGTTTCCCCCACGGCCTTTCGGCGCCGCGATTATGGATCGCGAACTGCCATGGCCAGCGCTGGCACGATAGGGCGCCAACGCTGGCATTGTCGATGCTACCGGTAACAAAATGTCGTTGACACCATCGCGATCGGCTTGCTTGTCTCCCGCCAGACCCGACGAACGGGCAGTGGGAGGGCGTGATGACCATGGATCGACGAGGGCTGATGCTGGGGGCCATGCTCGGCGGCGCCGCACTGGTTCCACCCCATGCCGCCCGCGCCGCGACGCCGGCCGGCCCCGCGCGAGGGCCCGCGCCGCATCTGTTCAGCGTCCGCGATTTCGGCGCCGTCGGCGATGGGGCGACCATCAATTCGCCGGCCATCAACAAGGCCATCGATCACGTGGCGTCGCTGGGCGGCGGCGTGGTGCATTTCCCGCCCGGGACCTACGCCTGCTACACCCTGCGCCTGAAGAGCAACATCACCCTGCACCTGGGCGAAGGGGCCGTGATCCTGGCCGCCGCGCCCAATGGCGTCGCGCCCAACGGCTATGACGATCCGGGTCCCGGGGCGGGCAACGCCTTCCAGGACTATGGCCACAGCCACTGGAACAACAGTCTGATCTTCGGCGAGGGGCTGCACGACGTGTCCATCGTCGGGACGGGCCTGATCTGGGGCAAGGGCCTGACTCGCGGCCACCGTTTCCCCGACGATCCGCCGGACATCTCCGGCCCCGGCGTCGGCGACAAGGCCATCGCCCTGAAGAACTGCCGCAACGTGCTGCTGCGTGACTTCAAGGTCCTGCAGGGCGGTTGGTTCGCGCTGCTGGCCACCGGCGTCGACAACATGACGATCGACAATCTGATCGTCGACACCAACCGCGACGGCCTGGACATCGACTGCTGCCGCAATGTCCGCGTCACCAACTGCACGATCAACTCGCCGTGGGACGACGGCATCTGCCCCAAGAGCTCGTTCGCGCTGGGCTATGCCCGTCCCACCGAGAACCTGACGATCTCCGACTGCCTGCTGACCGGCAACTACGAGATGGGCTCGGTGATCGACGGGACCTGGAAGAAGATGCCGCCGGGCTTCCACGGCTATGGCCGGATCAAGCTGGGCACGGAGTCGAACGGCGGCTTCAAGAACGTCACCATCACCAACTGCGTGTTCGACCACTGCTACGGCATCGCGCTGGAGACGATGGACGGGGCGCTGACCGAAGACATCGCCATCAGCAACATCACCATGCGGGGGCTGGGCTTCCCGCCGCTGTTCCTGCGCCTGGGCAGCCGGATGCGTGGTCCGGCCGGCGTTCCGGTGGGCAAGCTGCGGCGGATCACCATCCAGAACATCGTCAGCCATGGCGCGACGCCCCAGCCCTCGATCATCGCCGGCGTGGCCGGTCACCCGGTCGAGGACGTCAAGATCAGCGATGTCTACTTCCACTCCATGGGCGGTGGGTCGGCCGAGCTGGCCAAGCGGCGGCCGCCCGAGGCCGACAAGGCCTATCCCGATCCGGACATGTTCGGCGACCTGCCAGCCAGCGGCTTCTTCATCCGCCACGCCCGCAATATCGAGATGAGCAATGTCGAGATCGTCACCGAGGCGGCGGACGCGCGTCCGGCCTTCTGGCTGAACGATGTCGAGGAGATCGACCTTTTCCGGCTGCGCCTGCCCAAGGGGCCAAGCTTCCTGCTCGACCAGGTCACCGGCTTCCGGTCGTTCGGCAGTCGCTGGCTGCCCGATCGCCGGATCGACGAGACCACCACCCAATCGTTCTAGCGGGATGCCTGTGATGCGTGTGAAACGGCTGGGACTACTCGCCGCGACGGCTCTGGTCCTGGCCGGGCCGGCGCTCGCCGCGCCGAAGCCATCGGCGGCGGCGGTCTATCGCAACCCGATCCTGCCGGCCGACTATTCCGACCCCGACGTGATCCGCGTGGGCGACACCTATTACCTGGTGGCGTCCAGCTTCCACTTCTCGCCGGGCGTGCCGATCCTGACATCCAAGGACCTGGTCCACTGGACGATCGCCGGCCACGTCCTGCCCAAGCTGCCGTTCGCGCCGGAATACGACCTGCCGGGACCCGTGCCGACCAACGACGCCGGCGCCCGGATGCCGCGCGATCAGCGCACCGCCGGCCAACGCTATGCCGGCGGGGTCTGGGCGCCGTCGATCCGGCATCACGACGGCAAGTTCTACGTCTATTTCGCCACCCCCTATGAGGGGATCTTCATGTCGACCGCGACCAAGGTCGACGGGCCGTGGACCGCCCCCGTGGCGGTGGTGGCGGGGCCGGGCCTTGAGGATCCGTGCCCCTTTTGGGACGACGACGGCCAGGCCTATCTGGTGCATGGCAAGGTCGGCGCGGGGCCCCTGGTGCTGCATCGCATGGCCCCGGACGGCCAGTCGGTGCTCGACGAGGGCAAGGTCATCGTCGAGGACGCCAAGGCCCTGCCGGTGCTGGAGGGGCCAAAGCTCTACAAGCGCAATGGCTGGTACTACATCTTCGCGCCGATCGGCGGGGTCGATACCGGGCCGCAGGCGGCGATGCGGTCCAGGTCCATCTGGGGGCCGTACGAGCACCGCGAAGTGCTGGTCCCGGGCAAGAGCGACCTGAAGGGACCGCACCAGGGCGGCTGGGTAGAGACCCCCTCCGGCCAGGGCTGGTTCATCCACTTCAACAGCGCCGGCGCCTATGGCCGCATCGTCCACCTGCAGCCGCTGGTCTGGAAGGACGATTGGCCGTTCATCGGCGAGCCCATTCCCGGCGCGGGGCCGGACGCGCACGGCGGCCAGCCGGTCGCCCAGCACGCCATGCCCGATGTCGGCGGACGCTTCCCGGCCGTCTCGCCCCAGACCTCCGACGGCTTCTCGACCGCCAGGCTGGGACCGCAGTGGGAGTGGAACCACAATCCCGACGACCAACGCTGGAGCCTGACGGCGCGGCGGGGCTTCCTGCGCCTGACGGGTGGTCCGGCGGTCAATCTGGTCAGCGCCCGCAACACCCTGACCCAGTCGCTGCAGAGCCGTTCGGCGATCATCACCGCGCGCCTCGACGCCAAGGGCCTGGTCGAGGGGCAGCGGGCGGGGCTGGCCATGTTCGGCGCGGGGATCGGCGCCATCGGCGTGATCCGCAAGGACGGCCAGACCCGCATCGTCTTCTCGCTGCGGGGCGTCGACACCCTGGGGCCGGCGCTGGCCGGTCCGGTCGATCTGCGCGTGACCGTCGCCGACCAGGCGGCGAACTACAGCTATAGCCGCGACGGCGGCCGGACCTTCGTCGACATGGGCGGCGGGATCCTGCCGCGCTTCAGCTGGTGGAAGGGCGCGCGGCCAGCGCTGTTCAGCTACGGCGATCCGGCCCAGGCCAAGCCGGGCGTGGCCGACTTCGACTGGGTCGACGTCAGGTCGGTGGCGCGCTGAGCAAGGCGGGGGAGGGGACGCGCCGGCCGTTGACCGTGACGCGTTCCAGCCTCAGCCCGTGGGTGTGCGTCACCACGCTGGCCTTGGTCACTCCGTCGAACCGGCAGTCGTTGAGCACGATCTCGCCCAGCGGCGCGTTGGGCAGGCCCTGCAGGTCGACCACCTGGGCGGCGGCGCGGGCCCGCATCCGCTCGATCCGGACCTTGCGCAGCACCGGCGTGAAACTCCCGCGCGCGCCTTCCTCGTAGTTGAAATCGCAGATGATCGCCGCCCGGGCCACGCGGCCGACGGTGATGTCGCGGGCGTAGATATCCTGGATGACGCCGCCGCGCATGGCGTTGTTCTTGAAGCGCAGGGCGTACCACAGGCCCTCGCTGTCCATGTGGCAACGCTGGATGAAGACGTTCTCGACCCCGCCGGACACCTCGCTGCCGATCACCACCCCGCCGTGACCATCCTTCATCACGCAGTCCTGGATCAGGATGTCGCGGGTCGGCCTGGCCAGGCGACGGCCGTCGGCGTTGCGGCCCGACTTGATGGCGATGCAGTCGTCGCCGCAGTCGAAGATGCTGCGCTCGATCACCATGCCGTCGACGGACTCCGGGTCGCAGCCGTCGGTGTTGGGGCCATGGCCGATCACCGTGACGTCGCGGACGGTCACGTTGCGACACAGCACCGGATGCAGTGTCCAGCAGGGGGAGTCGCGCAGGGTCACACCCTCGACCAGGACGTTCGCGCAGTTCTGGAACTGCACCATCATCGGCCGCAGGTACGAGCCCTCGCCGAAGACGCGCTGGGCCACCGGGACACCGCGCTCGGCCATGTCGAAGAGGGCTTCGCGGGCCTTGCGCTGGTTGGGCATGCCTGGGCGCCAGCCGAACTGCGGGCCGCTGCTCCACGACCACCAGGCCGGACCCTGGCCGTCCAGCACGCCGCGCCCGGTGATCGCCACGTCGTGCTCGCCGTCGGCGAAGACCAGCGGCGAATAGTTCATCAGCTCTACCCCCTCCCAGCGCGTGGCGACGATCGGATAGCGGGCTGGGTCGGTGCTGAAGACCAGGGTCGCGCCCTTGGCGAGATGCAGCTCGACGCGGCTGCGCAGGCGGACGGCGCCGGTCGGCCAGCGCCCCGCCGGCACGAGCACGCGTCCGCCGCCGGCCGCCGCACAGGCCGCGATGGCCTTGGCGATCGCCGTGCTGGTCGCCTCGACATCGTCCTCGATCGCGCCGGCCGCCACGATGTTCCAAACTCGCGAGGGGAATACCGGTAAGTGGACGGATCGCTGGATGGCGCGGGCCTTGGACCAGTCGTCGGCCGCCTCGGCGAGGCCGGGCGCGGCCAGGGCCGCCATCAGCACAGCGCGTCGGGATAGATCCAGAACCGTCAAAACCGCCTCCTAAGCCACCATGCGGACGCTTCAGCGCCTCGCCGCCTCGACTATCGCAGTCGTATCATTTTGTGGACAGCTATTGCACATATCGGAATTCCGCTTTAAGCGTCTTCGAAACGGCCGCAGATGATAGCGGTACCTTCGGGAGGGGACGATGAGCGCCAACCACAAACAACGTCTATTCATGGGCTGCGAAACCGCGCTGGCGCTGGCCGCCGCCCTTTTTGTGCCAGCGCTGGCAATCGCGCAGACTGGCGCCGGCTCCGGCCGAAGACCAGACCGTCACCGAAGTGGTCGTCACGGGCTCTCGCCTGTCGGCGCGCGGGTTCAAGGCCCCGACCCCGGTCACGGTGATCGGCTCCGAGGAGATCGGCCTGTCGGGCACGCAGAACGTCGAGACGCTGCTGAACGACACGCCGCAGTTCCTGGGCTCGCAGAACAATGGCCCGACGGCCAACACCGTGCCGGGCGGCACGGCGACGCTGAACCTTCGCGGCTTCGGCGCGCAGCGGAACCTGGTGCTGGTCAACGGCCGCCGTTTCACGATCACCGGGCCTGACCAGACCACCGACATCAATACGATCCCGGCGTCGCTGATCAAGCGCGTCGAGACGGTCACCGGCGGTTCCTCGGCCGTCTACGGTTCGGACGCGATTACCGGCGTCGTCAACTTCATCATGAAGGACGACTTCCAGGGCGTGGAGCTGACCGCCGAGGCCCGCCAGGACACCCACACCAAGACCAAGACCTACACGGCCGACCTGACCTTCGGCACGAACTTCGCCGACGACCGCGGCAATGTCGTCGTGGCGCTGAACTACCTGGATCGTGGGGGCTATTCGCGCGCCGACCGCGGCGGCTGGGCCATGCCCACCATGGCCGACGGCTGCGTCACCGCCGCCAGCTACAGCGACACGCGGCCGGGAACGCCCATGGCCGTTCCGTCCGGTCAGACCTGTCTGACGGCTGGCGGGCGTCCGGGCCTGATCTTCGGCGGCAGCGGCACCATTCCGAATGGTCGCTTCGTCACGGTCGGCTCGCCTTCGAGCTCTTCGCTGACCGCCGCCCTGGCGGCCGCTGGCTTGAGCGGCTTGGGTTCGCGGGGCTTCACCTTCGACAACGCCGGCAAGGTGGCCCGACCGGCGACCACGCCGGGCGATGACTACGATCTGGCCCCGGCCAACTACATCGTCATCCCGCAGCGTCGCTGGCTGGCCAACATGTCCGGCCACTATGAGTTCAACGCGCACGTCACCGGCTATGCCGAGGCCAACTACAGCAACAACCGCGTCTCGATGCAGTTGGCGCCCAGCGGCTTCGGCGGCAATTTCCTGCTGAACGTCAACAATCCCTATCTGACGCCGCAGCTTCAGGAGGTCCTGCGTCAGCTCGACCAGCTTGAAGTCGGCACGGTTCGGGCGACCAACGGCACGTCGTCCCTGACCACGACGGCGGGCGATGGCCTGGCGATCCTGAACATCAACCGGCGCGTCCCGGAGATCGGCAATCGCACCAATACCTCCGACCGCTCGGCCTTCCGGTCGGCGATCGGCCTGCGCGGCGACCTCGGCAGCGTCTCCGACAGCTATCTGAGAAACCTGAAGTACGACGCCTACTACACCTACACGCGCACCACCGACACCAGCACCTCCGGCGGGGCCATCTCGCTGAGCAAGGTCCAGGCTGGCCTGCTGTCGGTCAACGGCGCCGCGCCGCTGCTCAACATCTTCGGCGCCAACCTGTCGCCGCAGGGCATTAGCTCGATCGCGGTGGCGTCGACCAACTACACCGAATCCTCGCAGCAGGTCCTGGCCGCCAGCCTGGCCGGCGAGCTGTTCGACACCTGGGCCGGTCCGATCGACTTCAGCACCGGCGCCGAATACCGCAAGGCCTCGGCGCGGTTCGTGCCCGACAGCTTCCTGGCCTCCGGCGACGTCTCCGGCTTCAACGCCGCGCAGCCGACCCAAGGCTCGGAGTCGGTGAAGGAAGTCTATGGCGAAGTCCGCGTGCCGCTGCTGAAGGATTCGCCGCTGGGCGAACGCGCCAGCGTCAACGGCGCCTTCCGCTATTCCGACTACGACCTGGCCGGCGTCGGCGGCGTCTGGACCTATTCGGTGGGCGGCGAGTACGCGCCGATCTCCGACGTCACCCTCCGCGGCCAGTTCCAGCACGCCATCCGCGCGCCGAACGTGGGCGAGCTGTTCGGCGGCAACACCACCAGCGGCCCCTCGGCGGTCGACCCCTGCTCGAGCCGTCAGCCGACGGCCCAGCAGACCGCCGCGGTGCGCGCCATCTGCGTCGCCACCGGCGTGCCGGCCGCCTCGGTCTTCAGCCTGGCGGTGCAGCCCAACACCTTCATCAGCCAGGTCTCGGGCGGCAATCCCAATGTCGGTCCTGAAAAGTCGGACACCACGACCTTCGGCGTGGTGCTGCAGCCGCGCTTCCTGTCCGGCCTGATGCTCAGCATCGACTACTTCAAGATCAACCTGGACGGCGCCATCGCGCCCCTGGGCGGCGGCATCGCGAACACGCTGAGCCTTTGCTACAACACCATCCAGGACGCCAGCAGCGCGTTCTGCAAGGCGATCACCCGCGATCCCCTGACCGGCCAGATCGCCGCGCCGGGCTATGTCACCACCACCAACGGCAACACCGGCGGCCTGAAGACCTCGGGCGTCGATATCAACGCCAACTACCGCTTCAACCTGGCCTGGGGTCCGTTCGGCGACAGCCGGTTCGATATCGGGACCAACCTGACTTATACCGACGAGTTCACCGCCACGCCGGTTCAGGCGCTGCCCGCGACCAAGAACTACTGCGTCGGTTCGTTCGGCCCGACCTGCGGCCAGCCGATCCCGCGCTGGAAGGGCGCCTCGCGCATCACCTGGCGTTCGGGCCCGGCGACGCTCAGCCTGCGCCACCGCTATATCGGCGAGGTGACGGTCGACACCTACCTGCTGCCCAAGCGCCTCGGCGCGGCGTTCCCGGACAAGGCGACGCTGACCACTCCGGTGATCAAGGCGCAGAGCTACTTCGACCTGACCGGCGCCTATGACGTGACCAAGGACCTCTCGGTGACCGCGGGCGTCCGCAACCTGTTCGACAAGAACCCGCCGATCGTCGGCTCGTCGGCCCCCTCCAACAACACGTTCTCGGCGACTTATGACGTCGAGGGCCGGGTGGTCTACGCCAGCGTGACCGCGCGGTTCTAGTCGGACCTAAGGCTTGGCGGCGGGTCCTTACCCCTGTCGCCAGGCTCGAACTGCCTCCCCCTAGCGGCCGGCGCGAGAGAGCGCCGGCCGTTTTTTTGTGTCCGAGCGGGGCGTCAGGTCTCGGCCAGCGCCCGCTGGAAGCGCCGCGCGAGCTCCGGGCCGTCGGCGTCCAGGCAGACCTGGCGGCTCGGGCCTCGCTCGGACCAGACCGTCTGGCCCAGGCGTTCGCCGTCCAGGATCACCGAGACCGGCGCCGAACGGAGGTTGAACAGTTCAGGGTCGGTCAGGCGGACCAGGGCGGCGACGTCGTGCAGCACGCAGCCGTCCAGACCTTCATGGCGGGCGTAGGCAGCCGCGTAGCCTCGCGTGAGGTCGTGGACGAAGCGGCCCGTCTCGGCGGTCTTGGCCATATCCCGGGCGGCGGCGTCGGTCAGCACGCAGGGCAGGGTCGCATCCAGCGGAACCAGGGTGACGGGCCACGGCGCGGCCAGCACCTCGGCGGCGGCCTCCGGGTCGTTGTGGATGTTGGCCTCGGCGAACGGGGTGACGTTGCCCCGCGCGAAGGCGCCGCCCATGATCACGACTTCGGCGACCAGGCCGGCGATGTCGGGCGCGGCGCGCAAGGCCAGGGCCAGGTTGGTCAGCGGGCCGATGGCGACGATCGTCACCAGGCCGGGATGGGCGCGGACGAGGTCGACGATCTTCTGATGCGCCGCGCCAGGATCGGCTGGCGGCGGGACGGGGCCGGACAGGTCGATGTCGCCCAGGCCGTTCTCGCCGTGGACATGGACGGGGGAGCGGCCGCGAGGCCGGTTCAAGGGCTTTGCCGCGCCCTTATGGACGGGCGCGTCAAGGCCCAGGCGCTGGCGCAGCCACAAGGCGTTGCGGGTCGTTGTCTCGATATCCGCGTTGCCAAACACGGTGGTGATCGCCAGCAAGCGCAGGTCCGGGCAAGCGCGTAGATAGAGCAGGGCCAGGGCGTCATCGACCCCTGGATCGGTGTCGAGGATCACCAGCCTCGGCGCGGTGGTCATCCGTAGACCGCGCGGCAGACGGCCTCGCATTTGGACAGATCGAAGGCTCCGTCGGTGCGCACGCCGGACTCCATGTCGATCCAGTAGAGGGAGCCCTCGGGCGCGGCGATGCGAGCCAGGATCTCGGTCACGGTGTCGGGACCTATGCCGCCGGAATAGCCGCAGAACGGGCCCTCGGCCGGCGGCGGCGTGGGCCAGCGGTCGGGCCGCGCGCCCGTGCCGAACGAGACGTCGTACAGCCAGTCGACGCCGGTCTGGTTCAGCGGAAAGGCGGCCGAGCATTGCAGCACCGTCCGCACGCCCAGGCGGCGGCCGTAGTCGCGGGCGGCGGCGACCTGGGCCGGGGTGCTGCCCTTGAAGCTGTGATTCACCTGCACCCGCTGGACGCCGGCCGGCGGCGGGGGCCCGCTCAGCGGATCCGCCACGATGGCCTTGGCCGCCTCGCCACAGACATGGGCCGCCCAGCGCAGGTCGCGCGCGGCCAGCAGGGCGTCGCGGATCGCGGCGGGCGGGAACAGAGCGGTGTCCTCCTGGGCCGGATCGACCAGCACCCCCCATTCGATCGGATAGCGGGCCGACAGCGCCTTGAGGCCGGGCAGCAACTCGAGGCGGTCTACGCCGGTGAACGCGATGAAACTGGGCGGCTGCATGGGGGAATCCGAAGGTCAGAATGTCCTTGCAAACTATCTAGTGAAACGTTTCAGTCAAGCCGCTGAAACGAAGGGGACGAGATGGTGCGGGTGGCGGTCGCGGGGTTCGCGACGATCGACTACGTGGTCCGGGTCGAGGGCGACTTCACCGGCCGGGGCACGCGGCTGATGCACGAGGCGGCCTGGCCGCGCGCGGGCGGGGCGGCGCTGTACGCCAGCGCGGCGCTCGCCAAGGCGGGGGTGATGGCCGCGCCTCTGACCTGGATCGGCGACGACGTCGACGGCGACGCCTATCGCGCGGCCTGCGGGGCGCCGGACGGTGTCGCGGTCATGCCGGGCGCGCCATCGACGCGGTGCCTGCTGATCTACAACGCCGATGGAAGCTATGGCTGCCTGCTGCGGCCGGGACCCGCCGCGCTCACCGAGGGCCAACTGCGCCTGGCCGCCCAGGCCGAATGGCTAGTCATCGCGGCGGGGCCGCCGGCGATCACCGCGCGCCTGCTGGATGTCGAAGGTCCGCGTCTGGCCTGGATCGCCAAGGACGACCCGGCCTGCTTCCCGCCCGAGCTCGTGGCGCGGCTCGCGGCGCGGGCCGAGGTCGTGTTCTGCAACGCCGGCGAACGCGCCTGGCTGGAGGCTGGCCGAACCGGTCCCGCGCCGGCCGACCAGATCCTGTTCGAGACACGCGGGGCGGACGGCGTCCGCGTCGAAGCGGGCCAGGTCTTCGACCTGCCCGTTTCGCCGTTGGCCGTCGACGACGCCACGGGAGCCGGCGACACCTTCGCCGGCGCGGCGCTCGCGGCGCTGATCACCGGAGGCTCGCCGCGCGCGGCGGCGCGGGCGGGGATCGCGGCGGCGGGCGTCCTATTGGCCGGCAGGGCGACCGTCGGCGCCGGCTAGCTCGTCCAGGTTGGCGATCAGGCGGGTGAGCAGGGCGACCAACTGCTGGGTTTCCTCATTGGTGAAGCCGTTGAGCGCCTCCTGATTGCCGCGCAACAGGGTGTCGACGGCGTCTGGCATCCGGGCCCGCGCCGCCTCGGTCAGGACGATGCGGCTGCTGCGGCGGTCGGCGGGATCGGGGCTGCGGCTGATCAGTCCGTCCCGCTCCATGCGGGCGAGCATCTGCGCCATGGGCGGCTGTTCGGTCTTAGCAAAGCGGGCAAGGTCGCGCTGGGTGTCGGCCTCGCCGTCGCGCAGCGCCACCAGAACCGGGAGCTGGCCGACGCCGAAGCCCAGCGGTTTCAAGCGCGCCTCGCTCAGTCGGGTGAAGCCGCGCGCCGCGAGGCTGATCAGGTGCCCCGGCGTTGACAGCACATCCAGCTTCATCATCGCGCGCCCTTGCGTCCGGCCGTGTTCAAATACATACGTACATATGTAACTTGTTCGAGCCCAAGCGGGAAGGTGTCCGATGGATAACGATGTTGAGCTGCTCAAGCGCCTCTATGAGCGCTTCAATGCGCGGGACATCGACGGCGTGCTGGTCGAGCTGACCGACGACGTGGCCTGGGCCAACGGCATGGACGGCGGATACGAGCAGGGGCGCGAGGCGGTGCGTGCATACTGGACGCGCCAGTGGGCCATGGTCAGTCCGCACGTCGAGCCGGTGGCCTTCGTCCGCCGCGCGGACGGCACGGTCGTCGCCGAGGTCTTGCAGATCGTCCATGACCTGGAGGGCAAGCCCCTGACCGGTCAGACGCACGGGCTGAAGGACAAGACCATCCGCCACGTCTTCCACCTGCGCGATGGCCAGGTGGTCCGCTTCGACCTCGAGGACCTCTAGCCGCCGATCAGTCCCATGATCGTCGCCGTCAGGCAGGTGGTCAGGAACGCCGCCGCCAGGGCCTTGAAGCCCAGCTCGACGACCTCGCCGACCTTCTCGGGAGCCATGGAGGACAGGCTGCCGATCAGGATCGCCACGCTGCCGACATTGCCGAAGCTGCCCAGGGCGTAGGTCAGGATCAGCAGGCTCTTGTCGCTGAGCGCGCCGGGCGGCAGGGCCATCATGTCGCTATAGGCCACTACCTCGTTGGCGGCGACCTTGGTGCCGAGGATCGACCCGACGGCTTGCAGGTCGGGCAGCGGCGCGCCGGTCAGCCAGACGATCGGGGTCAGCAGCCAGCCCAGGATCCCGCCCAGCGTCAGCGGCGCTCCAGCATGAGGAATAGCCGCGAGGCCCATGTTGATCAGGGCGATCAGGCCGACGAAGACGATCAGCAGGCCGGCGATGTTCAGCACCATCTTCACCGCGTCCAGCGTACCGAAGGTCAGGGCTTCGAGGCTGCTGCGATAGGGGCTGGAGAGCACGATCGGCTCATGCGCCTCGCCAATCTTGCCTAAAGGGGGCGCTTCGCCTGGAATGATCAATCTGGCCATACCAATGGCCATAGGGGTGCTGATCAGCGAGGCGATCAAGAGGTGGCTGAAGGCGTTGGGCACCTTGGCCGCGATCAGCGAACCCAGCACGATCATCATCGAGCCGCCGATCACCGACAGGCCGTCGACCATGATGATGAAGATCTCGGCGCGGGTCAGGCGCGGCAAGAACGGCTTCACCAGCAGCGGCGCCTCGACCATGCCGAGAAAGACGCAGGCCGAGGTCGAGACCCCGACCGGGCCGCTGACCCCGAACAGCTTGCCGAACGCCCAGGCCGCCGCGCGGACGATGACGATCAGCACCTTCCAGTGCCACAGCAGCGCCGACAGCGCCCCGACCAGCAGGATGGCCGGCAGGGCCTGGAAGGCGAAGATGAAGGCGGCGCTAGGGTCGGCCACGCTGAACGGCGCGCGGCCGCCGCCCAGATAGCCGAACATGAAGCTGGATCCCGCCCGTGAGGCCGCCTGCAGGGCGTCGACCGCGTGGGTGGCGGCGGCGAAGCCGGCGGTGATAGCCGGGACCTTGGTCAGCAACAGGGCGAGGGAGATCTGGCAGGCCAGGCCCACCAGCACCGGCCGCCAGGGCAGGGCGCGCTTGTTCTCCGACAGCAGCCAGCCGAGCCCCAGGAACGCCACGACGCCCAGCAGCGCCCGCGCGGTTTCGTTGTCCGGCATGTCCCCTCCGACGGCGATAGGGTGACTCTATAGAGTGAAACGTTTCAAGGAAATAGCGTCGGATCGACACTATCCGCGACTGAGCGGTTTCGGCGCGTTATCCTCCCGAGTCTGCAAATGTGCCCGGAAATTCTCAGCAATTGCAAAGTGAGCGATCAAATTGGGCACGCGTCGAATGCCCGGCCCCTGTGATGAAATTGTCATTGAACTTGGATATGAAACGTTTCACTAAATCGTATCGACGCCGCCGAGGGCGGGTCGCCTGAAGGGGCTTTGAACATGAAGACGTCCATCTGGCTGGCTTCGAGCGCGCTGTGCCTGGTCATGGCCGCGCCCGCCATGGCTCAGCAGACCGCTCCGGCGCCTGAGACCGTCGACGAGGTGGTGGTCACCGCCGAGCGCTTCGGCTCGGGCCTGGCCCGCGCCACGTTCACGATCGGCGCCGAGGATATCCAGGAGCGTCCGCTGGGCGCGGAGATCACCCAGGCCCTGGTCAAGGTTCCGGGCGTGCAGGTCTCGACCGGCGACAGCCGCGGCGGCAGCTTCTCGTTCGAGATCTATATGCGCGGCCTGTCCGACGAGCAGGTCGGCCTGACGCTGGACGGCATCCCCACGGGCGACAGCCGGTTCAATGGCGGCTCGCCGCCGCAGCGCTTCATCGAGAGCAGCAACATCGGCCGGATCACCGTCTCGCAGAGCGCTGGCGACATCGGCGCGCCGTCGCGTTTCGCCCTGGGCGGCTTCATCGACTTCGTCACCGACGCCCCGCGCAAGGACTTCGGCGGCACGATCGAAGCGGGTGTCGGCTCGTTCGACTTCCGCCGCATCTATGGCCGCATCGATAGCGGCGAGGTCGCGCCGGGTCTGTCGGGCTACTTCACCTACTCCCACCAGGAGAACGACGTCTGGGCCGGGCGCAACAGCCGCGGCAGCGAGCGTGACCACTACGAGCTGAAGGTCGTGAAGGACTTCGACAACGGCTCGTTCCTGAAGGCTCGCGTCTCGTACAACGACCAGACCGACAACGACTTCAACATCGTCACCAAGGGCGAGTTCGAGGCCGCGCCGCGCAGCGATCGCGCGCTGGACGCCATCACCGGCATACCGGCCAAGGACATCGACTTCGGTGGGGCGCTGGGCGGCTGGCGCAAGGACTGGCTGGCCTACGCCAACAGCCACGTCGTGCTGAGCGACGCGATCAGCCTGGACGTCAATCCATACTACCAGAACCTCAAGGGCGAATCCTTCCGCTACCAGGACCGCCAGCGCGTCCTGACCGGGGGTGATCCGCGCGCGGTGACCAGCTACAACGCCAATGGCGGGGCGGTGCGTCCGACCCTGACCACCATCCGCAACAGCAATGTCGTCGGCGGTCCGGCCGACATGCGGGTGACGCCCCGCGACCGCGATCGCTACGGCGTGACCGGCGAGCTGAAGGCCAGGTTCGGCGCCCACGCCCTGCGCTTCGGTGGCTGGTGGGAAGGCGGCGACTCCACGGAGAAGCGCAACTTCTACCCAATCATCAACTCGGCCCAGAGCATCGCTTATGACCGGGGCAAGCTGAACTATGTCGAGTACGAGCGCAGCGCGTCGGTCGAGACCACCATGCTCTACGCTCAGGACGAGTTTCGGGCGTTCGACGACAAGCTGAAGGTCGATCTGGGCGTCACCTGGTACAACGTCAAGTACGACGCCAAGTCGCCGCTGGAATACAAGGCCAACGTCAAGTTCTCGCAGCACTCGGACCTCAATCCGAAGCTCGGCGCGACCTACCAGTTGGCCGACGCCTGGGAGCTGTTCGGCGGCTACGCCAAGAACTTCGCCGGCATCCCGGAAGACGCCTTCCTGGGCTCCACGGCGGTGATCAACCCCAAGGACCTGACCCCGGTCTCGACCGAGAACGTCGACCTGGGCCTGCGCTATGTGAAGCCGAACATGGCCTTCTCGATCCAGGCCTACGATGTCGAGCTGAAAAACAATGTCGGCATCGTGCCGCGCGACCCGACCGCTACCCTGGATCCACAGGAAGTGGTGCGCGGCAATGTCGCGACCAAGGCCGTCAACATCGCCGGGATCAAGACCAAGGGCGTCGAGCTGACCGGCTACTACGATTTCGGCGTCGTCGACCTCTATGGCTCGTACTCGCACCAGGACGCCAAGCACGACAACCCGGCCGTCGGCAGCGCCGCGCGGGCCGCCCTGGCCGCCGTCGCGGTGATCGGCGGGGCCGGGGTGCGCGACATTCCCAAGGACAGCGTCTACGGCCAGGTCGGCTGGAAGCCGCTGGCCGGGCTGAAGTTCGACGCCAATGTCCGCTATGTCGGCAAGCGGGTCGGCGGCCACATCGTCGCCCCGACCACCTTCCAGGAACTGGGCGTCGAGATGCTGGACGCCTACACTCTGGTCGGGCTGACGGCGACCTATGACCTGAAGCGTCAAGGCGTTCCCGACCTGCGCTTCCAGTTCAACGTCGATAACCTGTTCGACGAGGAATATATCGGTGCGGTCAGCGGTTCGACGGCCACCCAGCCGGAGTTCGGCTACAGCGCCGCGAACCCGAACGGCCGCACCTTGGACCGCTACTTCGTCGGCGCGCCGCGCACCTACACCTTCTCGGTGAAGGCGCGGTTCTAGGGTCAGGTTCGGGAGCGTCTTCTCCCCTTGTTAGGCGCTTCCGGAAGGGGCGGGTCGTCAGATCCGCCCCGATCCTTGACCCATTTCTTGACGCTGACCATGAAAGGTTTCACGTCCTGGCTATCTCCCGACGGAATCCCCGAATGGCCAAGAGCGAAGACCTACCGCGCCGCGCCACCTTGAAAGAGGTCGCCAAGGCCGCCGGCGTGTCGCTGGCCAGCGCTTCCTACGCGATCAACGGCGCGGGCTCGGTGGGCGAGGCCACGCGCGAGCATATCCTGAAAGTCGCCGCCGAGCTGGGCTATCGCCCCAACCAGAGCGCCAAGGCCATGAAGACCGGCAAGACCGGCGCGATCGGCCTGATCCTGCCGGACCTGACCAACCCGTTCTTCCCCAGCCTGGCCCAGGTGGTGATCCAGGCCGCGCGCGCCCACGGCTACAGCGTCTTCCTGACCGACACCGAGGGCTCGGCCGAGGCCGAGGAGCGGGCCGTGAACCTGATGATCGATCACGGGGTCGACGGGGTGATCTGGTTCCCGATCGCCGACGACGGCCCGGTCGGCAAGCTGATCGAGGGCGTGCCCACCGTGGTGCTCGACCGTAACCTGCCGGGCTATGACGTCATCCAGGCCGACTACGCCGACGGCGGGCGTCTCGCGGCCGAACACCTGCTGGCGGCGGGCCATGTGAACATCGGGGTGATCTCCGGCCCGCACGCCGCTTCCAGCGCCCGCCAGCGGGCCGAGGCGGCGATCAGCACGGTGCGCGAGCGGGGCAATCTGGTCTGGCACGTCCACAACGCCTATTCGCTGGACCTGGAGCCCGAGGTGACGAAGGCGCTGGAGAGCCGCACGGCCACGGCGGTGATCACCGGGGCCGACCTGATCGCCATCGGGGCCATGCGCCACATCCGGAGCATGGGCCTGGTCGTGCCGGACGACGTCTCGGTGGTCGGCTTCGACGACATCCCCTGGGCTCAGCTGCACACGCCGGCCCTGACCACGATCGACATGCCCGTCGAGGACATGGCCGCCGCCGCCGTCGAGGCCCTGATCCGCCGGATGAGCGCCCGGGGCGAACCGCGCCGGCGGGTGGTGTTCAATGTCGAGCTGATCTCGCGCGACAGCGTGCGCGTCCTGACGTGAGCGCGCTGCTCGGCCTCGCCCTGGCGCTGAAGCTGCTGGCGAGCTTCGAAGTCCCTCAGGGCCTGGCCGTCGACGGCGCGCCGTTCGGCGGAATCTCCGGCCTCGACTATGACCGGCGCACCGGCGAGTGGCTGATGATCTCCGACGATCGCTCGGACAAGGCGCCGGCGAGGGTCTTCGTCGGACGGCTGGACGCCAGGGGGCTGACCGTCACGCGCCAGGTTCCGCTGCGCCGCGAGGACGGCTCGACCTTCCCATCGACCGCCAGCCCGACCGGCGAACGCGTCGACGCCGAGGCGCTGCGGATCGATCCGCAGAGCGGCGACCTGCTGTGGGCGACCGAGGGCGACGCCGCCCGCGGCTTCGATCCCGCGGTGCGCCGGATGGATCGGGATGGGGCGGCCAAGGGGGCGATTCCGGCGCCGTTCCGCTTCGGCCAGGGCGCGCGGCCGAACCTGACGTTCGAGGGGCTGAGCTTTTCGCCCGAGGGTCGTTGGCTGTGGCTCTCGATGGAAGCGCCCCTCCTCCAGGACGGCCCGGTCAGCAGCGTCGCGGCGGGCGGGCTGACGCAAATCACTCGCCTGGATCGCCAGGGCAAGGTCACCGCCCAGTACGCCTACCGCCTCGACCCGATCCAGGCCGCCCCCGCCCGGCGCGGTGACAACGGGATCAGCGAGATCCTGGCGCTGGACGATCACCGCTTGCTGGTGCTGGAGCGTTCCGGCGTCGAGGACGCGGCCGGGCGCTTCGCCTACCACTGCCGGCTCTATGTCGTGGACATGAGCGGGGCGCGGGACGTGGCTGGCCGCGAGGTCCTGGACGATACGATCCGTCCACTGACAAAGCGTCTGCTGATCAACTTCGACCGCCTGGCCGGCGTGCCGGCCAGCAACCTCGAGGCCATGGGCTGGGGGCCATCGCGGAATGGGCGGCGGACCCTCGTACTGATGTCCGACGACAATTTCGACCCCGCCGCGCCGACCCAGGCCGTGATGTTCAGCGTGGGCGTCACGCCCTGACCTGATTAGCAATCATTCGTCCTCGCAATATTGCAAGTCACTCGCATTTGCGCCATAGCCGCGTCACTTCGACGGGGATGACCATGCGACTTCACTTTTCGCGCGCCGGCCTGCGTGGCGCGCTGCTTTCCACGCTCAGCCTGCTGGCCATGACGGCGGCTCACGCCCAGGACAAGGCGCGCGATACGGACGTGGACCAGGTGGTGATCACCGCCGCCCGCACCATCCTGCCCGCCAGCGCCCTGCCGCTGACCGTCGACGTGATCGACCAGGCGATGCTGAGCCAGCAGGTCGCGATCAGCGGCTCGGTCGTCGACGCGGTCTCGACCCTGTCGCCGTCGTTCTCGCCAACTCGCCAGAAGCTTTCGGGGGCGGGGGAGACCTTGCGCGGCCGTTCCCCGCTGTACGCCATCAACGGCATCCCGCAGTCGACGCCGATCCGCGACGGCTCGCGCGACGGCTACACCATCGACCCGTTTTTCATCGACCGTGTCGAGCTGATCTACGGCTCCAACGCGCTGCAGGGCATCGGCGCCACGGGCGGCGTCGTCAATCAGGTCACGGTCGGTCCGCCCAAGCAGGATGGCGTCTCGGGCCGGGCTCTGGTCCAGGCCTCGGCCGGCCATGACCTGGGCGACACGCTGGGCGGCAAGGTCGCTGGCCTGGGCGGCTGGCGCGGAGGGGCGTTCGACGCCACCGCCGGCGTCGCCTACGAGACCCGCGGCGCCTTCTACGACGCCAACGGCCGCCGTATCGGCATGGACAACACGCAAGGCGACGTCCAGGACTCCAAGACCCTGTCGTTGTTCGGCCGCCTTGGCTGGCGGATCTCGCCCAGCACGCGCCTGGATATCGTCGGCAACCGCTTCGAGCTGAAGGGCGACGGCGACTATGTGACGGTCACGGGTACGGCCGTCGCGCCGACCGACGGCAATCGCCTGACCCGCTTGCCCACCACGGCCTATCGCGGCGCACAACTAGGCAAGCCGGCCGCCAACCGTGTCGAGACCCTGTCGGCGGCGCTGGTCAATGATGACCTCTACGGTGGCGTGCTGAACGCCCAGCTGTTCTTCAACCGCTCGCGCGACACCTTCGGCGGCGACAGGAACGCCACGTTCCAGGACGTCAGCATCGCCCCGAACAACACCCTGTTCGACCAGTCATCGAACCGCTCGCGCAAGCTGGGCGCGCGGATCAGCTACGAGCGCGCCGTGCCGGAAATCGAGGGCCTGACGGCCACCGCCGGCCTCGACGCTCTGACCGACCGCACCGAGCAACTGCTGATCGCCACCGGCCGCGCCTGGGTGCCGCCGACCAAGTTCCAGAGCCTGGCGCCGTTCATTCAGGGCAACTACGCGCTGCTCGACGGCAAGCTGCGCCTGGCCGGCGGCGTGCGCTTCGAGAACGTCAAGCTGAAGGTCGACGACTTCACGACCCTGGCCTTCTACGGCTCGCGCAAGGTCGGCGGCGGCGATCCCGACTTCAGCGCCACCCTGCTGAACGGCGGCGCGGTGTTCGAACCCGTGAAGGGCGTGCGCCTCTATGGCAGCTATGCCGAGGGCTACACCGTGCCGGACGTCGGCCGCATCCTGCGCGGCATCAATGTCGCCAATGTCGACGTCGACACCTACCTGTCGATCGAGCCGATCGTGTCCAACAACCGCGAGGTCGGGGCCGAGCTGAAGCGCGGGCCTTTCGACGCCAGCGTCGCCTATTTCTGGTCCAGGTCGAAGCTGGGCCAACTGCTGGTCAAGAACGCCGGCGGCGTCTTCGACGTCCAGCGCCAGGGCGTGGCCATCGAGGGACTGGAGGTCAATGTGAAGGCCCGCACCCCGATCGAGGGCCTCGATCTCTCGACCGGCTATGCCCGCCTGCGCGGCGAGACCGACACCAATGCCGACGGCAAGGTCGACACCGACCTGGATGGCGCCAACATCTCGCCCGATCGCCTGAATGTCGCGGCTGACTATCAGACGGGCGACTGGGCCCTGCGCCTGCAGGTCCAGAAGTACATCAAGCGCGATATGCAGAGCTCCCTGGTGAAGGACGACTTCGACGGCTACACGGTCGCCGACGCCTTCGTGCGCTACCGGCTGCCGGTGGGGGCCGTGTCGCTGGGCGTCCAGAACCTCTTCAACAAGCAGTACATCTCGTACAATTCGGACACGACCTTGCCGGCCAAGGACAAGTTCTACGCCGGCCGTGGCCGCACCGCGACGCTGGGCTGGGAAACGCGCTTCTGATGAAGACCCTGCGCCTGCTGCACCGCTGGACGGGCGGGCTGATCGGCCTCCTGCTGGCGCTTCTGGGCTTCACCGGGGCGTTGCTGGTGCACGAGGACGCCTTCCTGCGCGCCACCGTGCCCCACGCCGCCGACGCCCAGCGGCAGGACGCGGCGACCCTGGCGGCGATGACGACCAAGGTCTTCGCCGCCGAGGACCGCCCACGCTCGATCGTGCTGGCGACCCAGCGGATGGGCCTGCACAAGCTGGCCTACAAGACCGAGGAGAAGGCCGCCTACGCCGACCAGGACGGCGACATCGTCCAGGCCTGGACCTCCAACTGGGCCCGGCCGGAGGTGTGGATCTTCGACTTTCACCACCACCTGTTCAACGGCGACACGGGCGAGATCGTGGGTGGGATCGCCGGGCTGGCGGGTCTGGGCTTCGTGGTCACCGGCCTGATTCTGTGGTGGCCGACACGGCGGATGTTCCATGTCCGCCCGTGGCCGCGGATGATGAAGCGGGCGGCGATCGTCCATCATCACCGCGACCTTGGAGCCCTGATCGCTCCGCTTCTGATCCTGTCGCTGACGACGGGCGCGGCGATGAACCTGAAGTGGTTCTCCAACGCCCTGCGCGCGCCGTTCACGCCGCCGGCGGTGATGGAGAAGGCCTCGGCCGCGCCTAAGATCAAGGGCGGCGAGCTGGCCAAGGACCTCGACTGGGCCAAGGTCATCGGCGCCGCCCAGGCCCGCTTCCCCGGCGCGGAGGTGCGGACCATCGCCTTGCCGCGGACGAAGGGGGGGCTGATCGCCATCCGCCTGCGCCAGCGGGCGGAGTGGCTGCCGAACGGCCGCTCTATGGCCTGGTTCGATCCGGCCAACGGCGCGATGGTCGCCAGCCGCGACGCCCAGGCTCTGCCGCTCGGCTCGCGCATCGCCAACGCCGACTTCCCGCTGCACGCGGCCAAGGTGGGCGGGCTGGCCTACCGCCTGGTGATGACCGTGTCGGGCCTGGCCCTGACGCTGCTGGGATCGCTGGCGGTGGTGACCTTCTGGGGCAACCCGGCCGGCGCCCGAACGCCGGCGCCCGAAGAAACTCGCGTCGCGGGCCGAAGCCAAGGTGGCGTGACCAAATTCAGCTGGCCTGGCCGAGACGTCTCGACGACGCCAGCCTAGGCGCGGACCCATCCCAGCTCGTCCGTGAACGCGGCTGCGAACTACCGTTTCCTCCAAACGGCTAGGGCGCGCAGCCTGGCCAGAAACTCGGTCAGCCACTTGCGCTCGCCATAGGCCTGTCGCGACGGGACGGTGAGTTCGATCCGCGCGCCGCCGTCGTTCTCGACCTTCAGCACGCCGCCCAGGCGTTGGGCGCGCTCGCGCATGCCGACGACGCCGTAGTGGCCGGCCTGTTCGGCGCGGGCCAGCCGGCCGGCCGGGATGCCGACGCCGTCGTCCCGCACCACCAGACGGAAGGCGGAGGGCTCGAAGGCGAGCTCGACGGTGACCAGGCCGCCGCCGGAGTGGCGCATCGCGTTGCGGATGGCCTCGGAGCCGATCTGGGTGATCTCGTCCAGCACGGAGGGCGTCAACTGGCGGGTCTCGCCCAGCGTGGTCACACGCAGCTCGGGCTTGGCCATCGCGCTAGTGAAGTCGGCGGCGACGCTGAGGCGTTGGGCCAGGTCCTCGCTGGAGCGTGCGGTGCGCAGATCCATGATCCGCTCGCGGCTCTCGACCACCACCTGCTCGGCGCGGTCGATGGCTTCGGCGACCTGGCCGCGCGAGGCGTCGTCGGGCAGGGTGTTGGTCAGGTTATGGAACTTCAGGACCAGGGCCTGGACGTTCTGCAGCAGGGTGTCGTGCAGCTCGCGGGCGATGCGCTCGCGTTCGGCCATCCGGTCCTCGTACTGTTGGGTGATGCGGCGGGCGGTCAGGCGGTGGCGCAGATAGAAGGCCCCGCCGCCCAGCAGGGCCAGACCCAGGATCAGCAGGGCCAGGAAGGTCCGGGACTGGACGAAGGTCGGCGGAATGACGAACGCCAGCGTCGCGCCATTGCGGTTCCAGACCCCGTCGTTATTGGCCGCGATGACCGAGAACCGATACTGGCCGGGTGGCAGGCGCGTGTAGAAGGCCTGATGTCGCGCGCCCGGATCGACCCAGTCGCCGTCGACGTCCCAGAGGCGAT
Source organism: Caulobacteraceae bacterium (assembly GCA_965283765.1). Lineage (GTDB taxonomy): Bacteria > Pseudomonadota > Alphaproteobacteria > Caulobacterales > Caulobacteraceae > Caulobacter. The sequence goes on along the minus strand of CBDIPU010000003.1, from coordinate 9,828 downwards.
AGCGCACCCGCACCCGGTCGGGCGCCACCAGGCTGGGGGCGGCGAAGTCGATGCGCAGGTCGCGGATGTCGCTCATCAGCCGCATGCCCTGCCGGGCCGGCAGCGGCATGGTGTTGGCCGTGACGCCGGTGATGGTCACCGTCGGCGGCACGGGGTTGTGCGACAGGTCGGCCGGATCCAGCCAGGCCACCGCGCGGTTGGTCAGCAGCCAGACGCGGTGGGCGCCGTCCGCCGCCACCGTGCGGTGACAGCAGTGTTGCTGCGGCGCGCCGGGCAGACCGTCGCGATAGTCGAAGCGCTTCAGCTCCACCGGCGCGGCGGGTTCGGCGAAGGCCTTCTCGAGCGACTTGGCGGAGATCCGGGAGACGCCGCGGATCGTGCCCAGCCAGACGCCGCCCAGGCCGTCCGGCGCCAGACCCGAGACAAGGCTGAGCGCCGGGTGGCGGTCGACGGTCAGGGACTGGAAGCGACCGCCCGTCAGCCGCGCGATCCCGCGCTCGCCGCCGGCCAGGACGATGCCCTGGCGGTCGATGGTGAGCGTCTTCAGTTCACCGATCGCCAGGCCGTCCACCTCCGTGAACCGTCGCACGCCGCCGCCGATCGCATAGAGGTCGAAGCCGGGATCGGCCGCCCAGATCGTTCCATCGGGGCTGGCCTGCAGGATCCGCGGATAGAAACCCTTGGGCAGGTGGGCGGTGACGGGCCGCCAGTCCTGGCCATCCTGGCGGAAGAGGCCCGCGCCGCTGATCGAGACCCAGAGGCCGCCCAGAGCGTCCTGCGCGCAGGCCAGGACGACGCGATGCTGGGCCGCGGCGGGCAAGGGGACCGGGACGAGGCGCGGGCCGTCGACCCGCGAGAAACCCTTGTTGGCGGCAATCCAGACCTCGCCGTCCTTGCCCGCGCAGAGTTCGTTGGGATGGCCGAGGCCGCGATGCAGGGCCTGGGCGCGGCCGGCGTCGTCGACCCGGTACAGCGTGTCCGCGTCGGTCAGGTAAAGCCGGCCGCGCGGCGTCACCACGGCGCGGTAGCCCTCTCGCGTGCTGGAGGGGATCGAGCGCTCGGCGACGATGTCGGCGGCGCTGAAACGGTCCAGGCCCAGCAGGCTGCCGACCCAGACGTTGCGCTCGCGGTCCTGGAACAGGGTGGCGGCCAGATCGGCGGTCAGGCCCTGGGCGGCGCCGTAGGTCTGGTCGACATCGGCCCTCGAAAGAATGCGCCCGGTCGGAACGCGTCCCGGATGGAGGATACGATAAATGCCCTTGCCGTCCTCGAACGCGCCCCACAGCGCGCCCGTGCTGTCGAACATCACTCGCCGGGAGACCAGCAGGTCCGGCTTGGCGTGGGGCGTTCGCATCGGCGCGACCGGATCGAACAGGCGCGCAGGATCCAGCGCCCGCAGTCCCAGGGCCTGGTCGGCGAACCACAGACGGCCGTCGGGCGCCTCGGCCAGGGCCCAGGATCCCTCGACCGGCTCGTGGGTCTTGCGGACCGCCAGCGAGACGGGATCGATGCGCAGCAGGGCGTATTGCGTCGCGACCCAGACGCCGCCGTCGCGGGCGACCACCATGTTGAAGGCGCGCCCATAGGCCGGGGCCCAGGGGATCGGCGTCCAGCGGCCCTCGCGGAACACGGTCACACCGCCGAACGTGGCGATCCAGATCGCGCCATCGCGGCCTTCGACGAACTGTTTCACCGTCCCGGCCGGCGGACCCTTGGCGTAGTTGGTGATCCTGCCGTTGCGGATGACCGAGACGCCGCCGGCGTGGTAGCCGACCCAGACCTCGCCCGCGCGGGTGACCAGCATCGCCATGACGATCTCGCTGGGCAGGGTGCGGAGGCCGTCCGACCGGAACTGGCTGAAACGCACGCCGTCGAAGCGGTAGAGGCCCGCGCCGGTCCCCAGCCACAGGTCGCCCTGCGGCGCCTGGCCGATCACCCAGATGTTCGGCGGCGCGCCGGTCTCCTGTCGCCAGGCCGTGTGCAGAAGCCGCGGGAGCTGCTGTTGGGGCTCGTCGGCCCAGGCTGGGAGGGCGGGGGCCAAGGATCCGAAAATCAAGGCGAGGGCCAGGGGCAGAGCGCGCAAGAAAACCCATCCCCAGGGCATCGCCGATCGCTTTCAGTCCAGAACGTGAGCCCTCGCCGGGCATGGCGCGCGGCGCATTGTTAGCGCCGTCGCCAAAGAGCGTCGAGCGCGGACGCCACCAGCTACCCTTGCCTGGAAGCGCGGTCAGCCCCGAGGTCAGACTGACCGTGGCGTCCGAAAACACCGCCAACCCATTCCGGTCAAGGCCATGTTCCGCTTAGAGTGTCTGACCTGTTCGCGTACTGCTCAGGCCAATCCCGCGCCTGTTGGATCCGATGAACGCCATGACGCCCGAGGGCCGGAAGACACGCGTGCTCGTCGTCGATGACCATCCCCTGATGCGGGAGGGGATCGCCAACGCGCTGCTGGCCGAATCCGACTTCGAGCCGGTCGGCGAGGCGTCGGACGGCGCCGAGGCTATCGAGATGTCGCGGACCCTCCGGCCCGACGTCATCCTGATCGACCTGCAGATGCCGCGCCTGGGCGGTCTGGACGCCATCCCGTTGATCCTGAAGGAAGCGCCCGACTCCCGGATCGCGGTGCTGACCACCTATGGCGGCGACGCCTATGCCGAGCGCGCCCTGCGCCTGGGGGCCCTGGGCTTTTTGCTGAAGAGCTCGCTGCACCGTGAACTGGTCGACGCGATCCGCACGGTCGGCGCTGGCCGCCGCTACGTCTCGCCGACGGTCGCCGAGCAGATCCTGTCGCACATGAACGAGGACAGGCTCAGCGACCGCGAACTGGCGGTGCTGCGCCTGATCTCACGCGGCGAGCCGAACAAGGGTGTGGCCCGGCGGCTGTCGATTTCGGATCAGACGGTGAAGGTCCATGTGAAGAGCATCTTCGGCAAGCTGGGCGTCAGCGACCGCACCCACGCCGTCACCGTCGCGGTGCGGCGCGGGCTGATCGACATCTAGGCAACCCTGGGCGTCCAGGCGTCGCAGCGAGCGGCCCGACGCCAGGCGTTCGGCGGTGAGCCGACCGCGCGCTTGAACAGGCGCGTCAGGTGCGACTGGTCGGCAAGGCCGCAATCCAGGGCGATCTCGGCGATCGAGGCGTCGGAGGTCAACAGCATCTGCTTGGCCAGGGTGATGCGCTGCTGGATCACGTAGTGCGAGAAGGTCACGCCGAACGTCGCCTTGAAAGCCCGCGAGAAGTAGTTCGGGCTCAGCGACACCAGGGCCGCGACCGCGTCGATGCGGATCGGGCGCGACAGGTTCTGCTCGACGAAGCTCTCGATGCGCCGGGCCTGCCAGGCGGCCAGGGCGCCTTGGGCCAGCGGGGCGGGGCGGGTCGAACGGTCGGCCAGGGTGAAGGCCTGCTCCACCAGCCGGCGCGACGCGATGCGGTCGCCCTCGAACAGGCGCAGGGCCTTGTCCAGAAGTTCGGAGATCATGCCCGTGTCGCCGACGGCGAACGGTTCTGTCTCGATGGTTCCGACCGCGTTGAGCATCGCGTCCCCCAGGGTTCGGCCGCGACGCGCGCCTGCGTCTCGTCCGTAAGAGACCATGGTCGATGACCGCGTTTCGCGTCAGCCGCCAACGGGTGACATTTCACTACCCCAAATGGGGTATCGGCCCGTCGCGCGCCTGTCTTGGAAATGGGTCTCGGAAATAGGTCTCAGAAGCGGAACTGGACGATGGCCATGCCGAAGTCGACGTCGTGTCCGCCGGCGGCCTTCACCGCCGCGCCGGCCTCGGCGTGGACGGCCTCCAGCGAGACCTTGACGTTGCGGCTGACCTGCCAGCCGAGATCGGCCTGCCAGTCCTCGCTGACCGCCTTGGCGGTGGAAGCGCCGCCCCCCGCCAGCACCGCGAACGGCTGAAGGTAGAGGGCGTCGCGGCCGGCCTGGCGACGGCGATCCGTATGGCTGATCTCGGCCGTGACGGTCTTGGTCGGCGCGACGCCCAGGGCGATCCGCCAGGCCGAGAGGTTGCTCCAGCTGACCAGACCCGCCTCGCTGAAATAAGCCCCCTTGGGGAACAGCGGGTTGAAGGTCTTCAGCTGGCCGTCGGCGGGATCGTCGTCGCCCGAACCGATGTCGCGACGTGCCGACAGGCGCGGCTTCCACGGCGCGGCGAAGGTGTAGCCCGCCCCGGCCGAGCCGCCCCAGGCGCGGATATCCTGGCCCGCGAAGCGGCCGCGCTGGACCATGCCCTCGACCTCGTAGTCGATCGCCCCAGCCTTGCCGGCCAGACGCGCGCCCGCGCCGCGGCGTCGCTCGTCGCCGGTGAGCGCCCCGAAGCGGACCCGGTCGCGGTCGAGGTTCAGGCTGTAGACGTCCAGGCTGGCGCCCTTGCCGACGGGAGCGGTGGCGTAGACGCCCCAGAAGGCCTGACCGGAGTTGTGGCTGTCGTTGAACCCGCCGGGTTCGAGCGCGATCGGGTGGGTGTAGAAGGCGTCGACCTTCAGGCGCTTGCCGGCATAGGTCAGCCGCGCGCCGTCGAAGCTCTGGCGGATGTTGGGCCCCTCGCGCACCGAGACGAAGCGCTGGGTCGGGTTGAAGCTCAGCTCCTGGCGGCCCAGGCGCAGACGCCAGTGTTCGGCGGGCGCGACGTCGACGAACAGCACCTGGGCGTCCAGGCCGTCGCGGTCGGTGATCGCCGGCGCCTCGCCCTTGCCGAGGTCGCGATGCAGGCCAAGCTCGCCATACACCCGAACGGCGGAGTTCAGGTGCAGGTCGGCGCTGACCAGGCCCCGGAAGAGCGCGAAGGTGTCGGCCTGGGCGCCGCCGACCCCGAAGCGCGGGGCGTCGATCGCGTCGAGCCGGACGCGCGCCTCGCCGCCGAGCGAGAGATAGGCGTCCTGGCCCAGCGGGATGTAGCGCAGCGCGTCGAGACCGGTCAGGTTCGGGGCGGACTTCAGGTAGCCGTAGTCCTCGTCGGACCGGACCAGCTTGAACGCCGGCGGCTCGGCGGCTTGGGCGGCGCCGGCCGTGAGCAGGGCCGCCGCGAGAACCGCCGCCCTCATGTTGCCACCGGGCGCGGGGCGCGAGCGTAGAGGCCGCCGAGGATCGCGACCACGACGGCGGCCGGCAGCAGGCTCCAGGGACCCGCCACGACTACGCCGAGCGCCCCGCCGATCGCACCGACCGCGAAGGCCATGACCGGCGGCCAGGTCTTGACGATCCGCGCCCGCAAGGCCTCGTCCAGGCCGGTCTTCGAGGTCAGAAGGTCGACCAGGTCGATGGCGATCTGGGTGACGTTGCCGGTCATGATCGTGGTCGGGGCCAGGTGACTGAACACCACCCGGGCGCCGACGTTCTGCACGGCCATGGCGCAGACGCCCACGAGGCCGGCCAGCATCACCGCCGGCTGGTCGGCGTTGTCGGCCGGCAGGGCCGCGACGGTCAGCAGCATGAAGACCAGCAGCATCGCCGCCTGCAGCAGCAGCACCGCCGCCTCGTTGGCCTGGCCGCGCGCCCGGCGCCTGCAGATCATCACATAGGTCGCGGCCGCCGCGGCGATGAACACCGGCAGGGACAGCAGCTTGGTCGCGATACCCTGGCCGCCGCCGGCCAGGGAGACGCCCAGCATGACGAGGTTGCCGGTGGCGTGGTTCACGAACAGGCCGAACAGCAGGACGAAGCCGACCACGTCGACATAGCCGCCGACCAGGGCCATGCCGACGCCAGTGGCGGCGGCTAGGCGGGGCGACGGCGCGTTCACGCCCACTTCTCCCGCTCGACCAGGATCGCCGCCAGCATGAAGCCGCCGATCAGGCCGATGTGCTCCAGGAAGGTGTTCAGCGCGTGGAAGCGCTCCACCGGGTCGGCGACCGTCCAATAGGGATGGGCGATCAGGGTGGCGAAGGCGGTGAAGACGCCCAGGGCGCCGGCCGCCAGCCAGCCCGCGCGGCCCAGGATCAGGGCGATTGATCCGCCCAGCTGGACGAGCACCGTGGCGGCCACGACCAGCCACGCCGGCTTGAGGCCGAAGTGGGCGGCCTCGGCCAGGGCCCCGTGCAGGTCGGTCAGCTTGGCGATCCCGCTCCACCAGTAGGGCAGGGTCAGCACCGCGCGGGCCAGGGTTCCGAACGCCGTCGAGCGCAGGAGCGCGGAGATGGGGGCGGGGGTGTCCATGGTCATACCGCCCAGCAGCCGCAGCCCATGGCGCCCCAGAAGGAGCGCGCGTCGCTGGTCGGCGCCTCGCGGGTATAGGCCGAAGCGTGGTCGTGGCCGTGGACGTTGCAGCCGCTGGCGCAGCCGCAGGCTGAGGCCAGGGCGCGGGCATGGCCGCGCGAGCGGTCCTGATAGCCGCCGAAGGTCCGCACCGGCGACCAGTCGGGCATCGGCGGCGGCAGCACCGGCGCCAACTTGTCGTACTCGCCCTGACCGTGGACCACCTTTCCGCCCAGCAGGGTCAGCACCGCCGACAGGTGCGGGATCTCGTCCTCGGGCACGGTCATGTAGTCGTCCGAGAGCACGGCCAGGTCGGCCAGCTGGCCGACGGCGATCTGGCCCTTCTTGCCTTCCTCGTTGGAGAACCAGGTGTTGGCGGTGGTCCACAGGCGCAGGGCTTCCTCGCGGTCCAGGCGGTTGGCCGGCGGATAGAGCCGCGTGCCGCCCACCGTCTTGCCGGTCACCAGCCAGTTCAGCGAGACCCAGGGATTGTAGCTGGCGACGCGGGTGGCGTCGGTGCCGGCCCCGACCGGGATGCCGGCCTTCAGCATCTTGCCGATCGGCGGGGTCGCCTCGGCGGCCTTGGCTCCGTAGCGCTCCATGAAGTACTCGCCCTGGAAGGCCATGCGGTGCTGGACGGCGATGCCGCCGCCAAGCGCCGCGATGCGGTCGATGTTGCGGTCACTGATCGTCTCGGCGTGGTCGAAGAACCAGTGCAGGCCGTCGAACGGCATGTCGCGGTTGACCTTCTCATAGACGTCCAGCGCCCGCGTGATGGTCTGGTCATAGGTGGCGTGCAGCCGCCAGGGCCAGCGGTTCTCGACCAGGTGACGGATCACCGGCTCCAGGTCGCTTTCCATGCTTGGTGGCATTTCCGGCCGCTCGACCCGGAAGTCCTCGAAGTCGGCGGCGCTGTAGACCAGCATCTCGCCCGCGCCGTTGTGACGGTACTTGTCGTCGCCCTGGCCGGGCTTGACCTGCTTGGACCACGACTGGAAGTCCGACAGCTCGGCCTTCGGCTTCTGGGTGAACAGGTTGTAGCTGATACGCAGCGTCAGCTGGTCGTCGGCGTGCAGCTTCTCGACGATCTCGTAGTCGTCCGGATAGTTCTGGAAGCCGCCGCCGGCGTCGATCACGCCGGTCACGCCCAGACGGTTCATCTCGCGCATGAAGTGGCGGGTCGAGTTCAGCTGGTATTCGGGCGGCAGCTTGGGGCCCTTGGCCAGGGTGGCGTAGAGGATCGTGGCGTTGGGCTGGGCCAGCAGCAGGCCGGTGGGTTCACCCGAGGCGTCGCGCTGGATCTCGCCGCCCGGCGGGTTGGGCGTGTCCTTGGTGTAGCCGACGGCGCGCAGGGCGGCGCGGTTGAGCAGGGCGCGGTCGTAGAGGTGCAGGATGAACACCGGCGTCTCGGGCGCGGCGGCGTTGATCTCGTCCAGGGTCGGCAGGCGCTTCTCGACGAACTGATGCTCGGTGAAGCCGCCGACCACCCGCACCCATTGCGGCGGCGGGGTGTTGGCGGCCTGCTTCTTCAGCATGGCCATGGCGTCGGCCAGGGTCGGCACGCCGTCCCAGCGCAGCTCCATGTTGTAGTTCAGCCCGCCGCGGATGATGTGCATGTGGCTGTCGATCAGGCCCGGGATCACCCGACGGCCTTTCAAGTCGATGATCGTCGGGTTCGGACCGGCGGCGGCGCGGACCTCGCCCTCCTCGCCGACGGCGGCGAACTTGCCGTCGCGGACCAGGGCGGCGTCGGCGCGCGGATTGCTCCGATCCAGGGTCGTGAACTTGCCGTTGATGAGCAGCAGATCGGTCATGGGGCCGGGCCTCCGAGGCTGGGCGAAAGCGGAACTGGACAGGAAGGACGCCGCGCCCAGGGCGACGGCTTGACGACGATCGAGGGGGCGGGAGGCGAGGGTCATGCCTGATCCTTTGGCGGATCGGGGCCATCACTGGCGATGGCCTGAGGACCCAGCACCTGGCCGGCGCATTCGGGGGTCTTCAGGTAGGCCACGACGGGGACCTTGGTCATCAGGCGTTTGGCGATCGGGACCGCCTGTTCGCCCAGCAGCATGCCCATCAGGCCCAGCAGGGCGATGGCCGGCGGGGCCGGCGAGCGCACCCCGAGCAGCGAATAGATCACGCCGACGAGCAAGCCGGCGCCGAGGGACAGCAGGTAGGGCTTCATCGCCGACGCTCCGTGAACTGAAGTGGGGCGGGACCTTGGGATCCCGCCCCAGGAGAGGCGTCAGGCGGCGGTGGCGTGGCCTTCCGACGCGCCGAACATGGTCTTGGCGTAGATGATGCCCAGGCCATACGCGCCGCCGTAGGTGCGCGCGATGCCGGTGGTCAGGTCGTAGGTTTCCGAGCGGGCCCAGTCGCGTTGCAGCTCCAGCAGGTATTGCAGCGAGGTCATCGGGCGGGCGCCGGCCTGGACCATGCGGTCCATCGCGCGGTCGTGAGCCTCGGCCGAGACGTCGCCGCAGGCGTCGGCGATGACATAGACCTCGAAGCCCTGGGCGATGGCCGACAGAGCCGGGCCGACGATGCAGACGCTGGTCCACAGGCCGGCCAGCACGATGCGCGGCTTGCCGATCTCATTGACCTTGGCGATGACATTGGCGTCTTCCCAGGTGTTCATCGACGTGCGGTCGAGGGCGGCGACGCCCGGGAAGGCGTCCTTGATCTCGTCGAACATCGGACCCGAGAAGCTCTTCTCGGCGACCGTGGTCAGGATGGTCGAGGCGCCGAAGCCGGCGGCGGCGCGGGCGACCAGGGCGGCGTTGGTGCGCAGCTCGGTGGCCGAGATCGAGTGGGTCGCGAAGGCCATCTGCGACTGGTAGTCGATCATGATCAGGGTGTGGTCGGTCGGGGTCAGCAGTTGCGGGCCGGCGGTGGGCGTGGCGACGAGGGTCATGGGATGTCCTTTTGCGTTGGGTGGAGGACCGTTCCCGGCCGCCCCGTTGTTCTGACAAGCTCACTCTGGCCGCGACGCATCGCCGCATAAATGGAAATGGTGGAAAGTCACTGTTTCCAAAAACGCTATCGTCCGCCGCGACGAATTAGGCGTGCTCAGGCTACGGAGCGACGCGTTCGACGGCTCGGCGGGTCGTGTCGCCTTTTGAACGAACCCGCCTGAAACTCGGCGACTGAAGATCGGGCCTGGACCTGGCCGCTCGCGCACGACTGTCACAAAACCGCATTACGGCTCCGCTTCGACCTGTACCGGGAGAAGACGATGCTGAGCCTGCTGCTGGCCCTGATGGCCGCCGAACCCAGCGCCCAGGCGGCGCGGATGAACGACATCCTCGCCGTCGGCACGCACAATTCCTACAAGGCCGCGATTCCGGCCGACGAGATGACGGCCATGCTGGCGGCGGCCGGGCAGGGGGCTCTGGGCCTGGACTACAGCCATCGTCCGCTGGCGGAGGAGCTGGACGCCGGCGCCCGGCAGCTGGAGCTGGACGTGGCGCGCGATCCCGACGGCGGTCGCTTCGCCAAGCCGGCCACCGCCTTCGGCAAGGGCGTCGTCCCGGCTCCGGCCTGGGCGGCGGCCATGGCCAAGCCGGGCTACAAGGTCCTGCACATGCAGGACGTCGATTTCCGCACGACCTGTCCGACCTTCGTC
>CBDIPU010000002.1:0-384105 GCA_965283765.1 Caulobacteraceae bacterium | reverse complement strand
ACTATCGACCGGGCGGGAGACGACGACAACACTGACCTGACGGAAGAGGATCTCGCCATGACGACCCGCAAAATGTTCACCGCCCTGGCCATCGCCGCCACGGCGTCCAGCCTGGTGGTGGCTCCCGTCCCGGTCCTGGCCCAGTCGCGCGGCCTCAGCGGCCTGTTCGCCTGCGAAGGCTCGGGCGGCAAGCAGGAAGGCGGCGCCCTGATCGGCGCGGCGGCCGGCGCCCTGCTGGGCAACAAGATCGGCGGCAAGAACAAGACCCTGGGCACGCTGGTCGGCGCCGCCGCCGGCGCGGCCGCGGGCGGCTATATCGGCTGCCGCATGCAGTCGACCGACGCGGCCCTGGCCGAGCAGGCGACCAAGAAGGCGCTGGAGACCGGCGTCGCCCAGACCTGGTCCAACAGCCGCACCGGCAATTCGGGCCGCATCGCGGTGGTCTCGTCCAGCTACGGTCCGCCGATCGACGGCCGCGACCTGCGCTATTCGGCCGGCGTCCAGAGCCTGCCCAGCTATGAAGCCGCCGGCGGCGCCTATGTCGCCAGTTCCACGGCCAACCTGCGCGCGGGTCCGTCGACCAAGGCCAAGGTGGTCGGCAAGATCGCGGCGGGCGAGAGCTTCGACGCCCTGGGCGTGGTCCCGACGGGCGGCTGGGTGCTGGTCGGCCGCGGCGGCTACGGCGTCGGCTATGCCGCCGCATCGCTGGTCCGTCCGTACGGCCAGCAGGTCGCCAGCTGCCGCGTGATCGACGCCTCGGTGTCGGGCGGCGGTCAGCGCGCGTCCAGCCAGCGCTACAGCGCCTGCAAGGACGCGCGGGGCGAGTGGCAGGTGACCCAGGCGTAGGGGGCGGTGAAGCTCAGAGGTCGATGATCTCGCACTTCAGCGTCTGGCGGATCCGCTCCGCCACGATCCGCCGGTGGCAACAGTTCGGGTCGTCCTCGTAGCAGAGCAGGGCGATCCGTTTCGTCTTCGCCAGTTCGGTCGCCTGGGCCAGGGCCAGCACGGCCTCCGGCTCCTCCAGGTGGGCGTTGAAGATGGCGCGCATCTCGTCGGTGCGTCCGGCCCGAGCCGCCTCGCGGCCGGGCTTGGGCGTGCCCAGCGGCCTCAGGTGCAGGTAGTCGACGCCCTGGTCCTTGAGGCTGTTCCCCAGCAGGGTCTTGGAGAAGCCCGCCTTGCGCGAGCTGGCCACGGCGCGGACGTCGACGACCAGCTCGACATCGGCCGCCTTCAGTCGCGCGATCATGCCGCCCTGCGTGTCGGTTTCGTAGCCGATGGTGGCGAGTTTATTCATATCGCAAGGCTCCATGGACGCGGGGTCTCCGCCAGCCTACCTTAACGCTCGTAACTCCAAGGGAGCCACGCCGATGGACGCGGCCGTCTTTCGCGAACCTCGCAAGCGCTCCGTGGCCGTACCCGGCGGCGAGATCGCGGCCCTGGAGTTCGGCCCCCAGGACCGGCCGATCGACGTGGTGTTCGTCCACGCCAACGGCTTCAACGCCCAGACCTATCGCGTGCTGCTGTCGCCGCTGGGCGCGGGCCTGCGGATCCTGGCCATCGACCAGCGCGGTCACGGCGACACCACCCTGCCCGCCAATCCCGAGGGCCGCCGCTCCTGGCGCGACCTGCGCGACGACCTGACCGGGCTGCTCGATGTCCTGGACGGCCCGCCGGTGGTGCTGGCCGGCCACTCGATGGGCGGCACCGTCAGCCTGCTCGCCGCCGCCGAGCGTCCGAACCGGGTCAAGGGCCTGGTCCTGCTGGACCCGGTGATCATGCCGTGGCTGGCCACCCTCTACGCCAAGGCGCCCTGGACCTCGGGCCGTCTCTGGAAGCACATGCCCCTGGTCCAGTCGGCCTTGCGCCGTCGGGCCGTGTTCGACGACCGCGAGCAGGTGTTCGCCGGCTACAAGGGCCGAGGGGCTTTCAAGACCTGGCCGGAGACCATGCTGGCCGACTATGTCGCCGGCGGCTTCGTCCAGCGCCAGGACGGCAAGGTCGAACTAGCCTGCGCCCCGGCGTGGGAAGCCTCGAACTACGCGGCCCAGGCGCATGACCCGTGGCGGGCGGTGCGGCGGGTCAAGGCTCCGGTGCGAATCCTCAAGGCCGAGAAGCACTCGACCTGCATGGCCGGCGACGGCTTCGCGCGGCGGGGCCGGAACGTGAAGATCGAGGTCGTGGCGGGGACCAGCCACTTCCTGCCGATGGAGCGCCCGGACGTGGTGCGGGACGCGCTGTTCGACATGGCGACGGGATAGGGGCCGAAACCTCGTCCTTCGACAGGCTCAGGATGAGGTTTCTGCTGCGACGCTGAACTAGCCCTCATCCTGAGCTTGTCGAAGGACGAGGGCGGGCCACCCTACAGCGCCAGCCCCTCCACCTCATGCGCCGCCAACGCCGCCCGCGCCGCGTCCGTCACTGGCACCACCTTGCGCGCCTCCAGGTCGAAGGTGATCGCCACCGCTTCGGACGTGCCCCAGGGCTGTCCCGTCGCAGGGTCCAGCATCCAGTGGGCCATGCGCATGGTGCGCGCGTCCGTGCCGATCAGGCCCGAGCGGATCTCGACGCGGTCGCCGGGCCGGGGCCAGGCCAGGTAGGCGATCCGGTATTCCAGGACCGCGCCCCCGTACCGCGTGGGCTTGGGCTCGGCGTGGTCGACCACGACGTCGCGGAACGGGTGGATGAAGGCGCCGATGCCGTCCGAGACCCGGCCGATGAACTGCTCGGCGCGCATTCGTCCGTACACGTCGCAATCGGACGGCAGCAGGCCGCCCAGGCCGATCCGCGTGAGGCTCAGGGCGTCGGCGCGCTCCAGGCTGGCGGTCGGGGCGAACGGCGACAGGTCGATGCTGCGGGCGCGGGCCTTCTCGGGGATCGTGACCTTCAGGGCCTCGGCGCGCGCATGGGCGATCTTGGGCCAGGGGAACGGCTGGCCTTCGCGCGGGGTGGCGTGGACCACGGTGGTCTGGAAGGTCGCGGCCAGCTCGCCCGAGGCCGGATGGATCAGCAACTGGAGGAGCCTGGCCTCGGTCTCGCCCATCTCGATCACCCCGCCCAGCATGGTCAGCGGCGCGCCGGCGTGGGCTTCGCGCAGGAAGCGGATGTGGTGTTCCTTGACCAGAAGCGTGGCGTTGGCGTGGGGCGAGAAGGCCTGGGGCATGCCCAACTCGGCGGCCAGGCCGATCAGGCCCTCCTGGGCGCGGACCACGTAGTGGCGCACGTTCATGTGCCCCATCTCGTCGCAGTCCCAGGTGTTGACGCCTCCCCGCCAGATCTCGACGCCGGGGAAGGTCTCAACGGTCGTCATGGCGTCTCTCGCACGGTGTTGAACAGCCGTTCGAGCCTAGCGGTGTTCGACGAAGCTTGGCTAGCTCAGCGCTTGCCCGAGTTCTTGAAGGTGTCGCCGACTTCCTTGGCGTCGCCGCCGTCGGGCCCGGCGCGCTTTCGCGATTCCTCGCCGGTCTTCTGGACCGCCTTCTTGCCGCCGAGCGCGGTGAAGTCGCCCAGCGGTTCGGCTTCGTTGGCCTCGCGGCCGTCGGTGTTGGGTTGGTCGGCCATGACGATCTCCTGGCGGTTCCAAGAGACAACCGGGCTGGGCGTAGCTAGTTCCGACAGTCCGCGCAGAGGCCGTGGGCCTCGATGGTCACGGCGGTCAGGGCGTAGCCGGCCGTGACCCCGGCGGCGATGATCTCGGCGCTGGCCTGGGGCTCGATCTCGCGGGTCGCGCCGCAGCAGTCGCAGATCAGGAAGGCGGCGGCGTGGCCGTCGGCCTCCTTGCGGCAGGCGACATAGGCGTTGAGGCTCTCGATCCGGTGAGCGAAGCCCTGCTTTTCCAGGAAGTCGAGGGCGCGATAGACCGTCGGCGGCTTGGCCGGCGGGCCGTCGCCTCCGAAGGTCGAGATCAGGTCATAGGCCTTCACCGGCTGGCCGGCTTGCAGGAGCAGTTCCAGCACCCGGCGACGGGGCGGGGTCAGGCGCTGCTCCGCGGCCACGCAACGGGCCTCGGCCGCCTCGAGCTCGGCCGCGAGGCTGGCGCCGGCGACGCCGTGATTATGGTGATCGTGTCCGCAAGGAGAGCCGTGAGCCATGGCCAACAGGTAGAGGGCCGCGCGCGCGCGCGCAACCGTGACGGCGTGACGCGCCTCAGTACAGCGGCGCGCTCAGCAGGTTGGCCTCGGCCGTGCAGCGCGCGGGTTCGGGCGGCGAGCCCTTGGCGCGGGCGGCGTCCAGTTCCGCTCGCACCCCCGCGAGGTCGGCCTTGAACGCCTCCGAACTCCAGAGCGCGGCGAACAGGGTCTCGGCGTTCGCCTGCCCGGCCTCGACCGAACTGGCGTTGTGGACGCCGCAGACGATGCGGCTTTCGCCGAAGGCCTTGGCGCGGGCCAGGATCGCCTGCGAGCGGTCGGGCGCGGCCTCGGCCAGCAGCAGGCCGACGGTCCAGCCCCAGGTCGCGTGGCCGGACGGATAGTCGGGGGCGATCGCCAGGCCCAGGCTGCGCTTCACGCAGATCGGACCGTTCTCGGACAGGTAGGGACGGGGCCGCCGATACTTGAGCTTGGGACCCGACACCGCCTTGCGGACGTCGTGGCTCATCCGCAGCAGCATGGCGGCCAGCTTGGGATTGCTCTCACGGGTCGGGGTGTAGCCCAACGCGCAGGCATAGCCTTCCAGGACCCGTTCCTCGACATTGTCGGCCTTCGCGATCGACCAGCGCGGCGTGCCTTCCAGCTTGCGGGTGGCCAGGAAGATCTGGCGGTCTCTTTCCGCCGCCGGCGAGCCCTTGGCGGGCGGCGGGGCCAGGTGGTCGCGCGCGTCGAACTGGGCCTTGGCCAGGTAGCGGCCCGCCGGGGCGGTGTCGCCGCCGAGCGTGGCGCAGCCGGTAACGAGCAGGGCGGCGGCAAGGACCAGAACGCGCATATGAAAAAGGGCCCCCGGAGCAATTCCGGGGACCCTGCATTTTCACTGGAGTTGGATCAAGCTTACTTGCCGAACAGCTTGTTCCAGCGCGGCTTCTCGCGGCCCTTCCAGGCTTCGCGGTGATAGGCGTCGCTGGCGATCAGCGGCACCACCGTGGTGGCTTCGGCGAAGACCATCTGTTCGTAGGTGGTGTTCACCTTGCCCCACGAAGCGGCTTCCTTCAGCGTCGACGACGAGCAGGCGCCGTCGCGGACGTCGGCGACCGTGATCTGGATGGCGTACTTGTGCATGTCGGCCTCGACGCCGAGGATCTCGGCGCAGACGACGGTGTCCTGGGCGAAGTTCTTGGGCACGCCGCCGCCGACCATGAACAGGCCCGTGGTGCCGGCCGCGATCTTGATGTCGGTCAGTTCGCGGAAGTCCGCGACCGCGTCGATCATCAGATAGGGCTGCTTGGCGGCGATCTTTTCCTTCTGGTGCTTGACCAGGCCAAAGCCCGCCGAGCTGTCGACGAAGGCCGGGCAGAAGATCGGCACGCCTTCTTCATAGGCGGTCTGGATCAGCGAGCCGGGCTTCTTGGCGTTGCCTTCGCTCAGCCACTTGCCCATTTCCCAGATGAACTCGCGCGAGGAATAGGCGCGCGGCTCCAGGCGGTTGCAGATCTCCAGGATCGTGTGATCGCAGTTCTGCAGCTCTTCTTCGTCGATATAGGTGTCGTAGATGCGGTCGATGTAGTTGTCGCGCAGCACGTTGTCGTCGACCGGGCCTGCGGCCTGATAGTGCTTGAAGCCTAGGGCCTCGAAGAAGTCCATGTCGACGATCGAGGCGCCGGTGGCGACCACGGCGTCGATCATGCCGTTCTTCACCATGTCGCGGTAGACGTGCATGCAGCCGCCGGCCGAGGTCGAACCGGCCAGGATCAGCCAAGGCGAGCAGCCCTTGTCTTCCAGGGCCATGTTGAAGATGTCGGCGGCGCGCGCGGTGTCGCGGCTCGAGAACGACATCTTGCGCATGGAGTCGATGATCGGACGGGCGTCGAACGACGTGATGTCGATGTGCTCGACGACGTTCTGCAGCAGTTCGGCCTTGGTATTGTTCGGAACGGGAGCGTTCATCGCTTCGGTTTCCCTGACTTTGGACGCCCGTCGTTGGAATTGGCCGTCCACCGGGACGGAGCGACCGGTGGGGGCGATGGGATGGCCGCAGCGACGAAGAACGTCCGGCGGCGGGTGGGGTTCTAGGCCGATATGGCCAGACTCCCAAATCCCGTTTTCCCGGTGAAAGCCGGGACCCAGATTCATCCAGAGCGGCTCTGGGTTTCACCTGGGCCCCGGCTTTCGCCGGGGAGACGGGAATTACAAGGACTAGATAGCCGTCTTAGACGTCAGATCAGCGACGGCGCTTGCGCTTGCCCGCCGCGCCTTTCGGGCGGGAGAAGCGGACGATCTTGCGCTCTTCGTTCTCCTGGCGGACCGCCGGGATCGAGCGCTTGGCCAGGCCGTACATCGAGGCCATCGGCGCGTCCTGAACCTCCGCGGTCTCGGTCTCGCCGAAGCCGTTGAAGCGGGTCGACATGGCCACGCCATAGGCGCCCAGCATGCCGATCTCGATATAGTCGCCCTCGTCGACGCTTTCCGGCAGGTAGAACGGGCCGGGCATGTAGTCGACGCTGTCGCAGGTCGGGCCGTAGAAGCGGAAGGGCTTGAGGCCCTCTTCCACCACTTCGCCGCCACTTGGGCCGTTCTTGCGGTACAGCTTGACCGGGAAGGGCCACTTCATATGCGCGGCGTCGAACAGCGAGCCATACGACCCATCGTTCAGATACAGCGCGTCGCCCTTCTTCAGCTCGACCTTGACCAGCAGAGACGAGGCTTCGGCCACCAGGGCGCGGCCCGGCTCGCACCAGAGCTTGGTGCTCTCGTGAACCATCATCTCGGCGAAGCCGCGGTCGATGGCCGCCAGGTACTCGGAGAGATCTGGCGGGACCATGCCTGGATAGATCGACGGAAAGCCGCCGCCGACATCGACGACATCGGCCAGCACGCCGGCGCGGACCAGGGCGCGCGAGGCCTGGGCCATCGACGCCTGATAGGCGGTGGGCCGCATGCACTGGCTGCCGACGTGGAAGCTGAGGCCCATCAGGTCCTGGGTCGCGCGGCGCGCGGCCAGCAGCAGGCCCGGAGCGTTGTGCGGCTCGACGCCGAACTTGCCCGACAGGCTGTAGGCCGCGCCCTCGGCCTGCACGCCCATGCGGACGATCAGGTTGAGGTCCTTGGCCTGGCCGGTGGCGTCCAGGATCTTGGCCAGCTCTTCGTGGGTGTCGAACGAGAAGGTCTTCACGCCGTGGTCGAAATAGGCGGCCGAGATGGCCACCCGGCTCTTGACCGGATGCATGAAGGCCATGCGCGAGCCCGGGGCCTCGTTGGCCACGAGTTCGATCTCGTTCAGCGATGCGACGTCAAACGACCGCACGCCGGACTGAGCCAGCTCGCGGATCACCCATGGCGAAGGATTGGCCTTCACCGCGTAAAAGACGTCGCCTTTAAATTCGGACTGGAACCAGCGCGCCGCTACCGACACCGCGTTCGGTCGCACGAGTGCGACAGGACGTTCCGGTGACCGCTCACGGACCAGGTCCAGGGGAGTATGGTACGTGTGCAATTCACGTAGACCCCTGCAGAAGTTAAACCCAGGCCGGCGTTAGCAGCGCTTATGAGGACTTCGGGTCCGCCGGAGCGAGCGAAATAGGGGCAATGGTCGGGGATGTAAAGTCCCTTTTGCGGCCCCGTTTCGGGACGGATTGATCCACGGGCCGTCACAAATCCATTGCTTACCTGCCCCAAACCGGAGAACGCATTTCCCAAGCACCGAAACCACGTTAAGGATTTGCCCCGACCATGACGTCGGACCCTGTTCTCTCGATCCGCGCCGCCTCCAAGACCTTCGGGTCTCGCCGCGCGCTGGACGCCGTCTCCCTCGACGTCAATCGGGGCGAGATGATCGCGCTTATCGGGCCTTCGGGCTCGGGGAAATCCACGCTCCTTCGCTCCATCGACGGCCTTCAGACCATCGATGCCCCTAGAGAAGGCGAAGAGGGGGGCCAGATCGAGGCTTTCGGCGGTCCCGTGCAGGCCAAGGGCCGCGTGTCGGGCGAGGTGCGCAAGGCGCGCATCCGCATCGGCTTCATCGCCCAGCAGTTCAACCTGGTCGGCCGCCTGTCGCTGTTCAGCAACGTTGCGCTGGGCTCGCTGGGCCGGATCCCGTTCATTCGGGGCCTGTTCGGCCAGTGGCCGAAGGAGACGCGCGAGGCGGCCATGGCGGCCCTGGCCCGCGTCGGCGTGGCCGACTACGCCGGTCAGCGCGCCAACACCCTGTCGGGCGGCCAGCAGCAGCGCGGCGCGATCGCCCGGGCGCTGGTCCAGAAGGCCAAGATCATTCTCGCCGACGAGCCGGTCGCCTCGCTGGATCCCGTCTCGGCGCGCAAGGTCATGGAGATCCTGCGTGATCTCAATCAAAGCGACGGCCTGACCGTTGTCGTCACCCTGCACCAGGTGGACTACGCCCTGCGCTACTGCGACCGGGTCGTGGCCCTGAAGGCCGGCCAGAAGGTCTATGACGGCCCGGCCTCCGGCCTGAAGCGTGAAAAACTCATCGATATCTACGGCCCGGAATTCGAGGACGTATTCTGGGAAGGAGCTCCCCAATGATCAGCCGCCGCTCGGCTCTCGTGATCGCCGCCGGTTTCTCGGCCCTGGCCCTGGCCTCGTGCGGCCAGAAGTCCGACACTCCGGCCGCCAAGGACACGATCTCCTTCTCGATCCTGTCGACCGAGTCGCCCAGAACATGGAAGGCTACTGGAAGCCGATCCTGGCCGACATGGAGAAGCAGACCGGCCTCAAGGTGAAGCCGTTCTTCTCGTCCAACTACTCGTCGCTGATCGTGGCCATGGGCGCCAGGCAGACGGATGTGGGCTGGTTCTCGAACCAGTCGGGCCTGGAAGCCGTGCGCCGCTCGAACGGCGAGGTCTTCGCCCGTACGTTCGATCCGTCGGGCACCGACGGCTACAAGTCGGTGATCATCGTCCCGGCCGCCAGCAAGATCCAGACGATCCAGGACCTGCTGAAGTGCGACAAGTCGCTGAACTTCGGCATCGGCGACAAGAAGTCCACCTCGGGCACCCTGGCGCCGATGACCTATGTGTTCATCCCGGCCAACAAGAAGCCCGAGGAGTGCTTCAAGACCGTGCTCAGCGCCAACCACCAGGCCAACCTGTTCGCGGTGGCCAACGGCAAGCTGGACGCGGCGACCAACAACTCGACCGCCATCAATCTGTCCAAGGCGCGCGGCGAGGGCGTCACCGACCGGATCCGCGTGATCTGGGAATTGCCGACCCTGCCGGAAGACCCGATCGTCTGGCGCAAGGATCTCGACCCGGTCGTGAAGGAAAAGCTGCGCCAGTTCTTCCTGACCTACGCCCAGGGCGACACGCCGGCGGCCCAGCAGCAGCGCGGCTATCTGAAGAAGCTGTCGATCGGCGGGTTCAAGCCGGCTGACGACACCCACCTGCTGGTGGTGCGCGAAATGGAAGCCACCGAGCAGCTGGGCCTGGCCCGCGAGTCGGGCGACCAGGCCAAGATCGCCGCGGCCCAGAAGACGCTGGAGGGCGTCAAGGCCGAACGCGTCGCGGCCGAGGGCAAGGCGGGCGTCGCCGCGACGCCGGCCAACTGAGGTCCTCGATGAGCGACGCCGTCAAAAGTGATGGGGGCATCCCGGCGCCGCCCAAGCGCTCGGCCTCGGCCCTGGCCTTCGACACCCTGCTATGGGGCGGGGTGATCCTGCTTCTGATCGTCAGCTTCAGGCCGGCCGAGATCGACAAGTTCCCGCAGCTGTTCACCGACACCGAGCGGACCAGCGCCTTCGCCAAGTTGTTCTTCAAGCCGTTCACCGATCCCAAGCTCTTCATGTCGATGGAGTGGGGCCTGTTCATCGGCAAGATGTGGCAGACCATCCAGATGGCGCTGTGGGGCACGGCCCTGGCGATCGTCGCGGCCATCCCGCTGGGCCTCCTGGGCGCGCGCAACATCGCCCCGGTCTGGATCCAGCAGCCGGTTCGTCGCCTGCTGGACCTGATCCGCTCGATCCCCGACCTGGTCGTGGCCCTGATCTTCATCACCGCCGTGGGCCTGGGGCCGTTCGCCGGCGTGATGTCGATCATGTTCAACACCGGCGGCGTGCTGGCCAAGCTGTTCGCCGAGGCCGTCGAGTTGATCGACAAGGCCCCGGTCGAGGGCGTGCGCGCCACGGGCGCGGTGAAGCTGCAGGAGATCGTCTGGGGCGTGATCCCTCAGGTGGCGCCGCTGTGGACCAGCTATGCGCTCTACCGCTTCGAATCGAGCGCCCGCGCGGCCACCGTGCTGGGCATCATCGGCGCTGGCGGCATCGGCCAGATCCTGTTCGACTCGATCAACGCCTTCCAGTTCGACCAGACCGGCTGCATCGTGCTGGTCATCGTCGTGGCGGTGTCGATCATCGACCTGCTGTCGCAAGTGATCCGTACGCGGCTGCTGTAGCACGGCGTCTTTCATTCCGATCGAGAAGTCCGGGGCCGCGCCAGTCGAACGCTGGAGTCCGGCCTGTTAAGCGGGCGCCGCGAGGTTTCAAGACGTGACCAGCGCCGCGGCTCTATGGGCCACGGCGTTTTTCTTTGTATAGTGGACCGCGCCGGGCCTCCCCATGCCCGCGCCGCGGTCGCCGTCCGGGCCCGCGTCCTTGACCCTGCAGGGCCATGATCCTCGTCGCGCTCGCCGTCGTCTTCCTCCTCGTTCTGTTGAACGGGGTTTTCTCCATGTCCGAACTGGCCGTCGTCTCGGCCCGCAAGGCGCGCCTGCAAGGCTTCGCCGAACGGGGCGACAGAGGGGCCAAGCTGGCCCTGGAGATGGCCGAGCACCCCACGCGGTTCCTGTCGGCCGTCCAGGTCGGCATCACCTTGATCGGCATCTTCGCCGGCGCCTACGGCCAGGCCACCATCGCCAGCGCGCTGGACCACTGGCTTGAGGGTTTCCCGCCGATCGCCAAATATTCCGAAGGCATCGCCACCACGATCGTGGTCATCGGCCTGACCTATGTGTCGGTGATCCTGGGCGAACTGGTGCCCAAGCGCCTGGCCCTGATGTTCCCGGACGTGATCGCCCGCCGCATGTCGCCGTTCCTGGCCATCGTGGCCATGGTGCTGCGCCCGTTCGTGACCCTGCTGACCGTGTCGACGGCCGCCGTGCTGAAGCTGATGGGCGTGCGCGACGAGCGCAACAACGGCGTCACCACCGAGGAGATGGAAGCCGTCCTGGCCGAGGGCGCCGACGCCGGCCTGATCGAGCCCGAGGAGCGGGCGATGATCAATGAGGTGCTGCGCCTGGGCGACCGCCCCGTCCGCGTGGCCATGACCCCGCGTCGCGACCTGTTCTGGGTGTCGCTGGCCGACAGCCCCGAGCAGGTGCTGACCGAGATCCGCGCCAGCGCCCACTCGCGCATCCTGGTGGCCACCGACGACGATCTCGACGGCGGGGTCGGCGTGGTGCTGAAGAAGGACTTGCTGGACGCCTGCCTGTCGAACGAGCCCCTCGACCTCAAGGCCCACGTCCAGCAGCCGATCGCCATCCCGGAGACCATGTCGCTGCTCAAGGCCCTGGCGGTCTTCAAGCAGACCAGCCTGCACATGGCCCTGGTCGTCGACGAGTTCGGCTCGCTGCAGGGCGCGATCACGCCCCTGGACCTGCTGGAAATGATCGCCGGCGACTTCCCCGAGGACCACGAGGACGACGAGAAGCGCTTCATCCGTCGCGAGGACGGCAGCTGGCTGATCGACGCCCGTCTCGACATCCAGGAGCTGAACGATCACCTGGGCGAGAACTTCGAGGCCGAGGGCGGCTACCACACCGTGGCCGGCCTGATCCTGGACCGCCTGGGCCGCCTGCCGGTCGAGGGCGAGCACGTCGCACTCGGCGCCTTCGACCTGGAGATCGTCGACATGGACGGCTCGCGGATCGACAAGGTCATCCTCAAGCCGTGCAAGCCGAAGAAGGGCGGGCAGGACGGCTGATCGGCCGTTCCCGGAGGATCGCATGCTTTTCCGTCACGCCATCGCCTTGGCCGCCGCTCTCGTCGCTTTCGCCTTTTCCGCGCCGGCCGGCGCCGCCGAGTACGGGTTCAAGGACCTTCTGCGCGAGCCGGGCGCGCCGCGCGCCGGAGCGGCCGATCCGGACGTCATCGTCGTGATGTATGCCGACTACAACTGCGGCTACTGCAAGCGCATGGAGCCGGTGCTGGCCAACGCCCTGAAGGCGGACCGGCGCCTGGCCGTGGTCCACAAGGATTGGCCGATCTTCGGCGACGTGTCCGAGCACGCGGCGCGCGTGGCGCTGGCGGCGACCTATCAAGGCCGGTACGACGCGGTGCATCGGGCTTTCATGCTCTCGCCCACGCGGCTGAGCGACAAGGGCATGGTCGACACCGTCGCCAAGCAGGCCGGCGTCGACTGGACCAGGCTCGCGAATGACCTGAAGGCCCACGGCCGCGATATCGACGCCATCCTGGCGCGCAATGAACGCGAGGCCGCCCTGCTGACGCTTCAAGGCACGCCGGGCCTGGTGATAAACGGCTATCTGATCCGGGGCGCCCTGTCGGAGGAACAGTTGAAGGACCTGCTCCAGAAGATCCGCGCGGCACAGCCGCGCCCCGCGGGCTAGGAGCCCGACGATCCCGACCCTGCCTGATCCCCTCAAGCTCCTCCTCCCCGCCCTGATCCCGTCGTGGAACTTCTTCGACGTGATCGCGCCGGCGCCGCGCGTGGAGTACGCCCTGCTGGCCTCGCCGGGCGACACCAGCTGCGCCTGGCGGGAGTTCCGGCCTCGGCCCGAGCAGGTCTCGCTGGCCACCCTGCTCAAGCGCCTGGTCTGGAATCCGCGCTGGAACCAGACCCTGTTCGTGATGAGCTGCGCCGAGCGCCTGGCCGAGGACCGCACGCCGGCCCATAGCGAGGCCGAGCTGTTCAAGCGCATCGCCGCCGATCTGGCCTTGGAGCCCCAGGACCCCGCGCGGCCGTGGCTGTGCTTCCGCCTGGTCTTCGTCAGCCGTGACGGCGAGGCGTTGACCGAGGAGGTGATGGTCCAGCCCGCGCCCCGGCTGCTGAAGGACATCGACGTCCGATGAGCCTAGAAGCCGCCGTTCGCCTGACCGAGATCCTGCTGGCTCTGGCCCTGATCCAGCAGAGCCTGGAGCACCTGCGCGGCCTGCCCGGCGAGCGGCCGCTGTTCGCGATCCGGATCCTGCTCTGCGTCCTCGTGGCGGCCGGCGTCGCCGCGCCCTGGCCGCTGGTCGGGCTGGCGGGGCTGTCGCTGCTGATCCTGCAGCGTTTCCAGGGACCCTATAATGGCGGCAGCGACCGGATGGGCCTGCTGGCGCTGTGGTGCCTGGTCCTGACCCGCCTGCTGCCGACCCCAGCGCTCAAGGAGCTGTCGTTCGGCTATCTCGGCGCGCAGCTGATGCTCAGCTACTTCATCTCCGGCGGGGTCAAGATCGTGAATCCCGACTGGCGCTCGGGCCGCGCGCTGCGCGATGTCTTCCAGTTCTCGGCCTATCCGGTGTCGCAAGGCCTGCGCCGCCTCGCCGAGCGGCCCCGGCTGCTGCTGGTGATGTCCTGGGCGGTGATGGGCTTCGAGCTGGCCTTCCCGCTGACCCTGCTGTGGAAGCCCGCCCTGATCACCGGCCTGGCGGTCGCGGCGACCTTCCATCTGGCCAATGCCTGCCTGTTCGGCCTCAACCGGTTCTTCTGGACGTGGCTGGCGACCTATCCGGCCATCCTGTGGCTGCAGGGGCGGGTGTTCTAAGCCGCCGTCTTCTTGCGCAGCCGGGCCAGGCGCCGCAACCGCCGCCAGAAGCGGGTCTTCTCCGGTTCCGGATAGGGCTGCAGGTTGCGGAAGAATTCCTCGGCGCACGAGCGCCACGAGAACTTCTCGGCGAACTTGCGGACCACCGCGCGGTCCAGGTCCAGGCAGGCCAGGCAGGCCTCCTTGAGGCCGTCGGTCTGGCCGGGGGCGAGCACGCCGGCGTTGGAGCCGGGGATGATGTCGACCGGACCCGGGGCCGAGAACGCCGCCACCGGCACGCCGGCGGCCATGGCCTCCAGGATCACCAGGCCGAAGGTGTCGGTCAGCGACGGGAAGCAGAACACGTCCGCCCCGCCGAAGTAGCGGGCCAGCTCGTCGCCGAACTTGGCGCCCAGGAACTTCACCTCGGGATATTTCTCGGCCAGCTCCTCGCGCTGGGGACCGTCGCCGATGACGACCTTGGTCCCCGGCAGGTCCAGGCTGGCGAAGGCCTCGATGTTCTTCTCGACGGCGACGCGGCCGACATTGAGGAAGATCGGGCGCGGCAGGCCCTCGAACGGGTCGGGATCGCCCTCGACGCGCGGCTTGAAGATGTCGGTGTCGACGCCGCGCGACCAGGGCGAGAGGTTGCGGAAGCCGTGCTTGGCCAGCTCGTCGCGCATGGTCGGCGTGGCCACCATCAGGCGGCCCGACGGCTTGTGGAACCAGCGCATGTAGGTGTAGCCGGCCGCCAGCGGCAGCGGCAGGCGGGCCGAGACATATTCCGGGAACTTGGTGTGGTAGCTGGTCGTGAACGGCAGCTTCCACTCCAGGCAGATGCGGCGCGCGGCCAGGCCGATCGGACCCTCGGTGGCGATGTGGATCGCCTCGGGCTCGAACTGCTTGAAGCGCTCCTGCACCGGCTCATAGGCGCCGATCGCCAGCTTGATCTCGGGATAGGTCGGCAGCGGGAAGGTCGGGAACTGTTCGGGGCTGACGACGTCGACCTCGTGGCCCATCAGGCGCAGTTCCTCGACCACCCGGGTCAGGGTCCGGACCACCCCGTTGACTTGAGGCTCCCAGGCGTCGGTCGCAAGCAGAATTCGCATCAGGCGGCGGCGGGCTCCGGCAACGGCTCGTCGGCGGCTTCAGCGGCTTGAGGCGCGATCGAACGGGCGCGGTCGATCACCGACCACGAGCGCAGCTTGGCCCATTCCAGGATCTCGAGATGGCCGTCGGCGTGCTCGGCCAGGGCCGTGCAGCTTTCCACCCAGTCGCCGTCGTTGATGTAGCGGACGCCGTCGATGTCACGCATCTCGGCCTTGTGGATGTGACCACAGATCACGCCGTCCACCCCCCGACGTCGCGCTTCGTCGGCCACGGCGGCCTCGAAGTTCTCGATGAACTGCAACGCGTTCTTCACCTTGACCTTCAGAAACGCCGACAAACTCCAATAACCGAACCCCAGGCGACGCCGCAGGCGATTCACCAGAGTGTTCAGCATGAGGATGGTTCTATAGGACCAATCCCCGAGGAAGGCGAGCCACTTGGCGTGCTGGACGATGCCGTCGAACTCGTCGCCGTGGACGACCAGGTAGCGCTTGCCGTCGGCCGCCTCGTGGATCACGTCGCGGGCCACGATCACGCCGCCGAAGTGGACGCCGCAGAAATCGCGGATCCGGTCGTCGTGATTGCCGGGGACGTAGATCACCTCCGTCCCCTTTCGCGCCATCCGCAGGATCTTCTGGACCACGTCGTTGTGGGCCTGGGGCCAGTACCAGCCGCTGCGCAGCTTCCAACCATCGATGATGTCGCCGACCAGATACAGCTTATCGCACTCGACATGGCGGATGAAGTCCAGCAGCAGCTCGGCCTGGCACCCGCGCGTGCCCAGGTGCAGGTCGCTGATGAAGACGGAACGGTAGCGGCGAACGGCGACGTCGGCGCTCATGGTCGAACCCCCGTGTGGCGCCGCGAGATCACTCCGTCCCCGGATCGGAAGATGGCGGCCAACGGCAGGCGATTAAGCTGATTGCATGTCGCTTTGATGAAATGGAGCCGCGGCGGATTTACCGCGCGTTAAGGCGCCGCGCCCTCGCGGCGGTCCGCCGTCTGCCCGCGAAACGCGCAGTTTCGACGTCATTGTCAAAATTCTGGACCGATAAGCAATCCCTTTCGCCGCTTGGGGTTGCCCAGGCGCGGCAAGCCTGTTGCGGTGCAGCATCGCGGGGACTAGATCACCGGCATGGACGCCGCCCGCCTCGCCAAGGACACGCCGAAATCCCAGAAGACCCGCGCGCGGATTCTGGACCAGGCGATGCGCCTGATCGCCGAGATCGGCTACCACGCCGCCACCAACCCGGTGATCGCCGACGCCGCCGGCCTGACGCGCGGGGCGATGCTCTATCACTTCCCCACCCGCGAGGCCCTGGTCGAGGCCGCCGTGGCCCACATCCAGGCCGAGCGCTCGACCCTGTTCCGCGCCGCCGCCGAGAACCTGCCGGCCGGCGCCGACGTCACCGAGCACGCGATCGACAGCTACTGGGACCTGCTGCACAGCGTGCCGTTCCTGGCCTTCGGCGAGCTCGAGGACGCCGGCCGCACCGACCCGGCCATCCACGCCCTGCTGGCCCCCGCCCAGGCCGAGTTCGACCGCGCCCAGGCCGGCGACCACTTCCTGAAGATCCTCCACGCCGGCGCCGGCCCCCGCTTCCAGGCCAGCCGCGACCTGGCGCGCTTCATGCTGGAGGGCCTGGCGCGCACGACCCTGACCTACGACAAGGACGGCCGCAAAGAGCGCCTGCTGATGCTGATCAAGCGGGCCACGCACATGCTGAACCGCAAGGGCGATGTGCAGGATTTGTGGCCGGAGTAGGGGGGCAATGACTGCCGTTCGCGCGCCTCCCGGAACGCGACGTTGGCCGGGCGACTTGGCGTATAGTACGGATGCTGCGGAGAACTATAAGCGGCCCATAGGGATTTGAAGCTTCAAGCCGAATATAGTGCCGTCACTGCTCCTCAACCGGGGCTGGGGCGACTAGCTCAACGGCACTTAGGATTTGGTCCCGATTGCGTATTCTGACGCCCGTCTCATGGAACTCCGTCTCCACCGAAAAACCCGTAAAACTCAAGCGACGCTGCAACTTCTTGCGTTCCCCAGCCAGCGTCTCGCGGGAAAGAAGCTCCGCTAAGCTTGCCTCGAGCTTAGCCCGACCGGCCTTGAACCAATCGTTTGAGGCGGTCGCCCAACCGATAACTATTGACAGTGCGAGGGCTGGAATCGCGCCTGTGAAGCCCCGCAAAATCCAACCCGCAAAAACGATCGATCCAGCAAGCAGGGCGGCAGCTAACCAGCCAATGCTGGTCGCCACGCGCTTACTGGCCTGCCATTTCCTCGACCAGTCAGCCTCGGCCCCGTCCAAGACGCCTTGTACCATCTTGCGTGCGAGCGTTGCCGCATCCAAGAGGCGCTTTGCTTCCGCCTCGGAAGCGAGCCGTCGAGCCTCCGCAGCAGCCACGAGCGACCTAGCCTGCAGCAAGTCTCTTTCGGCCTGTTCCGCTGTTGTTAGAGCAGCACTAGCTTGCGTCTCCGCTGTAGCAGCGCGTTCTAGAGCCTGGGTCTTTTCTACTTCAGCTTGAGACGCCATTGCGCGTAGCCTCGCCGTACTGCGCTTTTCCTCCTCCCGTGCAGCAGCATCTCCTTCTTGGCGCCCTTTATCGACCAAGGCTTGGATGATTTTCTCGACATTCTCGTCATTGACTCGGTCGGGGTTTCCTAATGTTATATCCTGAAGATATTCATAGCTGAGCTCAGTCTCGACAATGGCGTTCAGAAGATGCTTCCTTTCGCCTGAAAGGTTCTCAGAATAATCTTTCACGCGCTCTATAAGCTGCCTATCTCTTGCCAGTAAACCTTGGGCCGCTCCGAGGAGATGCGCGGTCACAATCTCCAAACGATTTTTCTTGTCTCCGGCTAACCAAAGGATCGCGGCGAACTCATTTCGACTTATGGCTGGTCCCATCTCATATTGGTCAATTAGTCCCTGATCCATGCAGGCTTGCTTGGCATACCTTGCCAGCGCATCGTTGGAAGTCAGTAAGAAATACTTTGCGCGCCACGGGCTCCGACTAATTCCTCCCGCCCTCATCCGCATGACCCCCATCATAGAGTCGCAATCTCTACGCCGGGCGTTGTCCTTCCATCCAGCCAATTTCGCATAGACAGCCTTCCAATCTTCTTCAGAGAAATCTTCTTCCTGCCATTTGTTCTTCTTGCTGTTTACATCCACCATGTAGTCCAGGATTTTCAATCTATCGACGAGCCCAAAGGGGTCGGTCACGAACGCGTCAAGCGCCTCTAGAGAAATGTCGCCACGGCGTATGGCCGCCGCGAGCGGCCCGTACCGCGTACTCGGATCATTCACCTTCACCGCACGCACAATATCTACCGCTTCATTCACGGAGTGGCGAAAGGCAGCAATTTTACAGCCACGTTGCTTTGCGGAGTTAACAATTATCTCCGCGTCTGCGCGGCGCGTATCGCCATTTAACCCAATCAAGTCGATGAGAAAGGGGCCGTCTAAGATTAAGTCTGGGTTGCCTGTCTTTTCGATGTCGTCATCGCGGCGGTGGAAAAAGTTCGCGAGCTGGGTGACAATTCCTATATTCGACAAAACTATAAGGGCTTTAAAGGATCGCGTGTCATTATCGTGACAATGCTTGATAAATCGCGCGCAAAGATATTCAAAATCTTTTCCCGTTAGATTTGAGCCTTCTGGAGAATCATAATTGCTCTCAATAGAGCCGCGCGATGCGTAGTCTTGTAGGGCATCTATAGAAAAGAGCCTATTAGTCACAAGCGCGTTGGCAAGGGCGTGCAATCGATCTGAACTAGATAGGTTGTGAAGAAATAGTGCGCTAAGCCTTTCTGAGAAATCAAAAAAGCTTCTCTGTAGATGTTCAATTTCCTCTTGAGAGCCGTCGTCGTCCGGCTTTTCAGCGGACACTGTCCACTTGCGTATATTACTAGCGTCCGGAGGTGTAACATATCCTCGGCGCTCGAAATCGGTGGTGAAAAGTTGAACAAAATCGCTTCCAACTGGCCAGCCCAATGAACTGCGTAGTGCTGCGGCAATTATGCTCGGGTTGTACTCGTTTCCATCTTTTGGATCTGCGGCAGCTATGACGAAAGGAAAGAATGCCTCGAAGGTATTCTGTGGAACGTAGCGTTCATGCGCCACTTTGATGTACGACAGTACGAATAGACGTCGAAAATCTACTTCATGCGTAGCCACTTTCCGCCCCATCTCCGA
Organism: Caulobacteraceae bacterium; assembly: GCA_965283765.1. Taxonomy (GTDB): domain Bacteria; phylum Pseudomonadota; class Alphaproteobacteria; order Caulobacterales; family Caulobacteraceae; genus Caulobacter. The sequence goes on along the minus strand of CBDIPU010000002.1, from coordinate 365,015 downwards.
ATGCGCGAATGTAGGCGAAGGCACCTTTTGCGCAGAAAACCAAAATGGAAGTTGGTCGAATATTCGCGCGCATGGCAAGCGCCGACAGTCAGCCTACTATCTGCCGAAGGGCGAGCCCAAGATAGAAGGCAGGTCCGATTATGCATATCCTTTGTCGGGGCGAGCTCGGGCGCATCTAAACTGGGCGTTCGAGCTAGCTTGCTCGCGGGGAACTCTGGTGCATGCGATATCCGCATTGGATAGCTTCGCCCCTCCTGCGAGACGCGAACTAAGACCTGGGCGGTGGAAGCCCTGTCGCGGAGTTCACAATTCTAAACCGAGGCGGCGCGCCGGACGCGGTTCAAATGAACGCGGCAACTCCTAAAAGCAGCCCTTCCGAACTTCCCAGAAGCGTGAACAACCCGACGCCCCCGCGCCGGGAGCCCGCCTTAAATCTCTTGGAGGCTGCAGCGTGCAGGGCTGTCCAGGTCAGTCAAGGACGGCTTCGCCGCCGCGCGCGGCGACGCGGAGCGTCGTCCTTGAGTGACCTGGACAGCCCTGCGATCGTCTCGCCGTGAGATGTAAGGGGGCGCTCTTCCGGGGCGGAAGGGCTTTCTCACCGAGGGGGATCGCGCGCTCAAAATCCCTCTCTCATGGAGAGAGGGAGGGGCCCGCGCCGTAGGCGTGGGAGGGTGAGTGGGTAGGCGAAGCCCGTGGACGATCTTGGCGCCGCTGCGAGCGATGTGCCGGCACGCCGGCTGAGGGTGTAACCACTCACCCTCCCATCGCTGCGCGATGGGCCCCTCCCTCTCTCTAAGAGAGAGGGGATTGAGCGCGCTGTATCCCCGGCGTTGGCGCGATCGAGCCCAAAGAAATCAACCGTTTGTCGATTTTTCTCGCCCCTGAATGATCCGCGTTCAGCTCGCCCCCATACTGACTCCACCTGACGGCTTGGAAGGGACGTCCGGCCGGCGATCGTGACGGCTGTCAGGGGTGGTCGAGCGGGTAGCGCTCGTCGGGGCTTCTTCGGAGGCGCCTTCGCGACCGATCCAGTGGCGGGTTCCCTGAAACATGGGGCAAAGCCCTGGCGGCGAAGGTTCGGCGGACGCGGCAGGCAAGGGCTGAAATCGCCCGTGCGTCCGGGACCAGGGCTCGTCGCCCTGGCCCGCCCGTCGGAGGCCCAAACCTCGGGAGCGGGTTAAGACCCCGCGCTCTCGAAGGCTTCCGGATAACGGACTACGCGGAGCGCTCCGGCTTCGTCGAAACGGTATCTACTTACTCACACTCCGGGCGTCGCCCGGCGCTCCGCGTCCCTTTCACTCCCCTCGCAGCCGCACGGCGCGAGGATGCTGAAACACGTTTCTTCCCCCATCGAGGGGGAAGGGGGCCGCCTAGCTCGGGCAGATCGGCAGCGCCGTCGTGAACTTGATCTGCTCCATGGCGAAGCTGGACGAGACGTCGGTCAGCGGGGCGGTGGCGATCAGGCGCTTGTAGAAGCGGTCATAGGCGGCGATGTCCTTGACCACGACCTTGAGCAGATAGTCGACCTCGCCGCTCATCCGGTAGAACTCGACGACCTCGGGCAGGGAACTGGCGCCGGCCGCGAACTGGGTCAGCCAGGCCTCGTCGTGGCGGCCGGTCTTGACCGCCACGAAGACGGTCAGGGAGAGGTCCAGGGCCGCGCGGTCCAGCAGGGCGACGCGGGCGGTGATGACGCCGGCGTCCTGCAGGCGCTTGATCCGCTTCCAGCACGGGGTCTGGCTCAGGCCGACCCGCTCGGCCAGCTCGGCGATGGCGACGGTGGCGTCCTCCTGCAGGAGGGCCAGCAGGCGGCGGTCGATTTGATCGAGATCAATCATCTCGCGATCCCCTGTTTTGGAGAATGAAATTCTCCGTATCGTGGAACGGGTAACCTTTCAAACCATGTCTTTCTTCGAATCCCCGCCATCCTAGGGCGCCTCGGCACAGCAGCGAGGCTCCCATGGACCTGTCCTTCACGCGTCATCCCAAGTCAGTCGGCGAAAGCTATGGCCAGCACATGGGCGTGGCCTGGGGCTTTGGCTTCACCCTGCTGGGCGCGGGTCTGGCCTGCCTCGTCCACGGCGTCCTGCCGTTCGCCTTCGAGCGCACCGGCAGCCAGACGGTGCGCCGCCTGCACGAGCGGCTGTCCAGCCGCTGCGCCAAGGCCGAGGCGCATTTCGCTGGCGCCGCGCCGATCTCGGGCCAGATTTCGGGCGAGACCGTCCGCGGATGACGACCGCCGCCCTGCGCCTGAGCGCCGGCAAGCTGGGTCCCGGCCTGGTCGCTGGCCTGCTGCTGGCCATCCTGGCCAAGCTGCTGTCTTCGAGCCTGCACGCCCCGGCGCCGCTGATCGCGGTGGTGCTGGGCATGATGCTCGGGGCTCTCGGCCTGCAGGCCCAGCTGGGCGCGGGCCTGGACGTCTTCGCCAAGCCCGGCCTGCGGCTGGGCGTGGCCATGATGGGCGCCCAGATCAGCTGGAGCGAGTTCGCCGCCCTGGGCGGTCCGGCCATCGTCGCCAGCGGCGCGGTGGTGCTGGGCGGGCTGGGCGTCGGGGCGCTGGCGGGCACGGCCCTGGGCCTGCCGTTCGCCGAGGCCCTGATCGCGGCGGCCGCCTGCTCGATCTGCGGGGCCTCGGCCGCGCTGGCGGCGTCACAGGCCGCGCCGGCCAGTCCGGCCAACCAGCGCACGACGGCGCTGGTCATCGTCGGCGTCAACCTGCTGTCGACCGTGGCCATGCTGGCCTATCCGCCGATCGCCCACGCCCTGGGCCTGAGCGCCCACCAGTCGGGCGTGTTCTTCGGCCTCTCGATCCACGACGTCGCCCAGGTGGCCGGCGCAGGCGCTTCGGTTTCTCCGGAAGTGGCCGGCACGGCGGCGCTGGCCAAGCTGGCCCGCATCGTCTGGCTGGGCCCGGCGGTCGTCCTGATCGGCCTGATGCTGACCCGCACCCGGGAAGGCGGCGTGGTCGGCGGGCTCAAGGCGCCGCCGCTTTTTGTTTTAGGCTTCGCGGCGCTCGCCGCATGCCGGGGCCTGGGCCTGATCCCGCCCGTCCTGGTCACGACCATGGCGGCCTGCTCCGGCTTCCTGCTGCTGGCCGGCGTCGGGGCCATTTCGGCCAAGCTCGGCCCCAAGGCCTTGCTGGAGGTCGAGCCGAAGCTGGCGGTCATGCTGGGAACGGTCACCGTGGCCGTCGCGGTCCTGGCCTACGCCCTGACGAGAATATTCTTCTAAAGATCAGGCCTTGGCGGAGCACGAAACCCGCTCCATGGTCCCGGCCAAGAGTTGGAGGGACCCCCCAAGTGAGCATCTGGACGCGACGCAAGTCGATCGACACCATCACCGCGGGCCACGCGGACAGCCATCAACTGAAGAAGACCCTGAGCTGGTATCACCTGGTCGCCCTGGGCGTCGGGGCCATCGTCGGCACCGGCATCTACACCTTGACCGGCGTCGGCGCGGGCCTGGCCGGGCCGGGCGTGATCCTGTCGTTCCTGATCGCCGGAGCGGTCTGCGCCTGCGCCGCGCTGTGCTACGCGGAGCTGTCGACTCTGATGCCGGCGGCGGGCAGCGCCTACACCTACAGCTACGCGGCCATGGGCGAGCCGGTCGCCTGGTTCGTCGGCTGGAGCCTGATCCTCGAATACACCCTGGTCTGCGCGGCGGTCGCCGTCGGCTGGTCGGCCCACGCCCATGGCCTGTTCAAGATGGCGGGCTTCCCCGACTACCTGCTGGCCGGACCGCACGCTGGCGGCGTGGTCAACCTGCCGGCCGTGATCATCTCGATGGCGGTGGCGGGCCTGCTGGCCCTGGGCACCCGCGAGAGCGCCACGGTCAACATGGTCCTCGTTTTCGTGAAGATCATCGCCCTGGTCATCTTCGTGGTCCTGTGCCTGCCGGCCTTCGACGCCAGCCACTTCACCCCGTTCATGCCCAACGGCTTCTCGGCCCATGTGCCCGCCGGAGGCGGGGCAGACCAAGCCAAGATTGGCGTGATGGCCGCCGCCAGCCTGATCTTCTTCGCCTTCTATGGCTTCGACGCGGTCTCGACCGCCGCCGAGGAGACCAAGAACCCCAAGCGCGACCTGACCATCGGCATCGTCGGCTCGATGGCCGCCTGCACGGCCATCTACATGATCGTCGCCGCCGCCTCGATCGGCGCCTCGCGCACCGAGGTGTTCTCCAAGAGCGAGGCGCCGCTGGTCTTCATCCTGGAGAGCCTGCGGCACGGCAAGATGGCCCAGCTGGTGGCCCTGGCCGCCGTCGTGGCCCTGCCGACCGTGATCCTGGCCTTCATGTACGGCCAGAGCCGGATCTTCTTCGTCATGGCCCGCGACGGCCTGCTGCCGCGCGCCCTGTCGAAGGTCAACGCCAAGACCGGCACGCCGGTGGTCATGACCCTGCTGACCGGCGCCCTGTCGGCGGTGCTGTCGGGCTTCCTGTCGCTGAAGGACATCGCCGAGCTGGCCAATGCCGGCACCCTGGCGGCGTTCATCGCCGTGGGCCTGTCGGTGATCGTGCTGCGCCGTCGCGAGCCCAACCGTCCGCGCGTGTTCTCGACCCCGGCCTGGCAGATCGTGGCCCCCGCCGGCATCCTGGGCTGCCTCTATCTGTTCTACAGCCTGCCGGCCAAGACCCAGATCTACTTCCTGTTCGCCCACATCATCGGGGCGGTGGTCTATCTCGCCTACGGCATGCGCAAGAGCGTGCTGGCTCAGGCGGAAAAGGCGGCGCGCTAGGCCCTTCCATTCGCTCTCTTCCATTCTCGGGGGCCATCGCTACAGTCCTGGTCAAAACAAGTGTTTGATGCCGGGAGAAGCGCATGGCCCTCGATCTGGAAACCCGCGAGCAACTGATCGAGACGGTGGCCCGCTTCGTCGCGGAGCGCCTGCGCCCGATCGAGGCCAAGGTCGCCGAGGACGACGCGGTGCCCGCCGACGTTGTCGAGGAAATGAAGGGCCTGGGTCTCTTCGGCCTGTCGATTCCAGAAGAATTTGGCGGCCTGGGCCTCAACATGGAGGAAGAGGCGCTGGTGGCCGTGGAGCTGGGCCGCGCCTCGCCGGCCTTTCGCTCGGTGTTCGGCACCAATGTCGGCATCGGCAGCCAGGGCCTGGTGATGTTCGGAACCGACGACCAGAAGGCCAAGTGGCTGCCGGGCATCGCGTCGGGCGAGATCATCACGTCCTTCGCCCTGACCGAGCCGGAGGCCGGCTCCGACAGCGCCGCGGTGCAGACCCGCGCCACGCTGGACGGCAACTGCTACGTCCTGAACGGCGCCAAGCGCTACATCACCAACGCCGGCAAGGCCTCGCTGTTCACGGTGATGGCCCGCACCAATCCCGACGTGAAGGGCGGGGGCGGGGTTTCGGCCTTCCTGGTTCCGCGCGACTTGCCGGGCCTTTCGGTCAGCAAGCCCGAGAAGAAGATGGGCCAGCAGGGCGCGCACATTCACGACGTCACTTTCGACAACGTCCGCGTCCCGGCCTGGAACCGGCTCGGCGAGGAAGGCGAGGGCTTCAAGGTCGCCATGCAGGTGCTGGACCGCGGTCGCCTGCACATCGCCGCCGTCTGCGTGGGCGTGGCCGAGCGGCTGATCGCCGACTGCGTGGCCTATGCCAGCGAGCGCAAGCAGTTCGGCCAGCCGATCGCCAGCTTCCAGCTGATCCAGGCGATGATCGCCGACAGCAAGACCGAAGCCCTGGCGGCCAGGGCCCTGGTTCTCGAGACGGCCCGCAAGCGCGACACCGGCGTCGGCGTCACCCTGGAGGCGGCGGCCTCGAAACTCTTCGCCTCGGAGATGGTCGGCCGGGTGGCCGATCGGGCCGTGCAGGTGTTCGGCGGCGCGGGCTATGTCGCCGACTACGGAATCGAACGGCTGTACCGCGACGTCCGGATCTTCCGCATCTACGAGGGCACCAGCCAGATCCAGCAGTTGGTCATCGCCCGCGAGACCTTGAAGCGCGGCGGGTAGGGCCGCGGCGGGATGTCGCGCCTGATTTCTGGTAGAGCCGTGGCGCCACGCCGCGGGGAGGTGGCTTTTTCCAGTGCACGCAAATGTTTTTGAAGGCGCCGCTACTCAAAGATGTGTTCACGACCCTTGAGTGTCGTGCGTCATCCTGTCGCTTCGCATACGGAGAATATTTAAGCCGGCATTAAGTATGCTGGACGAGGTTGTCTCCGGATTTCGAAACGGGGACGGCCATGAGCCAAGATCACGCGATCAGCGAACGAGCGGCGTTCATGGGCCTGGACGATAAGGCGCGGGCCTCCCTCCGCGCGCTTCAGCCCGTCGTCCGCGCCACTATCGGCCCCGCCCTGGACGCCTTCTACGCCAATGTCCGCGCGACGCCCGAGACCCGCAAGTTCTTCGGCGACGAGGGCCACATTCAGTCCGCCTCACGCCGCCAGCAAGCCCACTGGGACGTGATCGCACGCGCCGAGTTCGACGACACCTACGTCAAGGCCGTGCGCACTATCGGCCAGACCCACGCCCGCATCGGCCTGGAGCCGCGCTGGTACATCGGCGGCTACGCGGTGGTCAGCGAGCATCTGATCCGCGCCACGATCAACGACCAGTGGCCCAAGGGCTTCATGGCCAAGGGCGACCCGAAAAAGGCCGGCGACGCGGTGAGCGCGCTGATGAAGGCGGTCATGCTGGACATGGACTTCGCCATCTCGATCTATCTGGAGACCATCGACGCCGAGCGCCAGCGCCTGGAGGCGGTGCGCCTGGCCAACGAGGCCAGCCAGAACGCGGTGGTCCAGGCGCTGGGCGACGCGCTCGACCGCCTGGCTCAGGGCGACCTGGTCGGCCGCCTGTCGGCCGAGGTGGCGCCGGAGTTCCAGAAGCTGAAGGACGACTTCAACAACGCCGTCGGCATCCTGGAGCGGGCGATGAGCCGCGTGGCCGAGGCCACCGACGGGATCCGCTCGGGCGCCGACGAGATCGGCGCCGCCGCTGACGACCTGTCGCGCCGCACCGAACAGCAGGCCGCCAGCCTGGAAGAGACGGCCGCGGCTCTGGACGAGATCACCTCGACGGTCCGTCGTTCGGCCGCCGGCGCCAAGCAGGCCCAGGACGTGGTGGTCGGCGCCAAGGCCGAGGCCGAGAAGTCCGGAGTCGTCGTCGACCAGGCCGTGGCCGCCATGGGCGAGATCGAGACCAGTTCGCGCTCGATCGGCAACATCATCGGGGTGATCGACGAGATCGCCTTCCAGACCAACCTGTTGGCCCTGAACGCTGGGGTCGAGGCGGCCCGCGCGGGTGAAGCCGGTCGCGGCTTCGCCGTCGTGGCGCAGGAAGTCCGCGCGCTGGCCCAGCGGTCGGCCGACGCGGCCAAGGAGATCAAGACCTTGATCGCCAGCTCGACCGCCCAGGTCGATCGCGGCGTGGGTCTGGTCGGCCAGACGGGCGAGGCCCTGCGCGGCATCGTCGGCAAGGTGGCCGAAATCGACGCCCTGATCGTGGAGATCGCCAGCTCGGCCCAGGAGCAGGCTCAGGGGCTTAACGAGGTGAACACGGCCGTCAATCAGATGGACCAGGTCACTCAGCAGAACGCCGCCATGGTGGAGCAGACGACGGCCGCGACCCATTCCCTCAAGGGTCAGACGCTGGAGTTGGTCAAGCAGGTGGCGACGTTCTCGATCTCGGCGCGCCAGAAGGCCGCCGCGCCGGCGACGCCCACGCCGACGCGCGTTCCGCCTGTCGCCCGCCCGCTCAGCCGCCCCGGCCGCCAGCCGGCCGTCTCCGCCCCAGCGGCGCGGGGCAATGCGGCCGCGGCGCTCAAAGAAAAGTGGGAAGAGTTTTGAGTAAAGGAGCGGGTCAGGTGCGAATCTTGACCTGCGAACAGCAGAACGCCCCCGCCGACGGTGTCGGCGAGGGCGCTATGTGTTCCCCGGAAGGGATTGACGCTTACGCGCCGCCCGGGAAGCGGAACGGGACCTTCACGGTGCCCGTCTTGGCGCCCATGGGGAGCTTTTCGGCGATGCACATGGCGGCCTTGTCGAAACCCTTACCGGCGGCGCTGTTGTCGACGACCTTGCAGTCCGACAGCTTGCCGGCGTCGGCGGTGCATTCCAGCATCACCTGAGCGGCGTCGCGGGTGTTCGCGAACTGCTGCAGGCAACGGCCCATTTGGTCTTCGAAGCCACCGGCGGCCGAAGCGGCCTGAGCGACGAAAAAGCTGCCAGCGATTCCCGCGGCAATAGCGATCGGATATTTCATCCCGCTGCTCCTAGTAAATATGTCCCGTCCTGTGGACGCTGCGCCAACCGGACGCAGGAGCCTTTTCGCAGGTTCAAGTTAAGAGAATTGAGTCGGCGAAGAATATTGGAAGTTTACTGTCAGGTAACCATCAGAGGGGCGCCGCGCGACGCACCGCGAGGTGCTCCTGTCTTTATCAATTCCGCGCGTGGGAGCCTGCGACGAAACGACCCGTCCGACACCACCTCGAACTATTATGTCGAATTGGCTTTAACCAAGTCAGAGTCTGTTAGGACTTTATGGGGATTATCCCCTCTCATGTTGGCGGTCCGTGGGCACGGCGCGCCGGTTGGAGGGAACCTCGCGATGAAACGGATTCGTCTCGTCGATTTACCGTTGATTATAAAGATCGGCTTTGCGCCGGCATTCGCTTTGCTTATGCTGGCCCTGATGGCGGGTGGCGCCATCGTTGTTCAGAAGAGCCAGTCGGCCGCTCTGAAACAGGTCGTTGAAAGCGACATGCGCGAAAACTTGGAGATCCAGAAGATCTCCAAGCGTATCTCGAACGTCAACGGTGAGCTCTACACCGTCATGACCCACAAGGCCGGCAACATCGACGTCGGCAAGAACGACGCTCGCATGGCCGCCGTGCTGACCGAGACCGACTCGATCAAAAAGGAGCTGGCCGCGCTTAAGGCCAAGCTGCCGGCGGCCGAACAACCCAAGATCGCCGAACTGATCAAGCAACTCGATGAGTGCCGCAGCGCCATCGACACGGTCAGCGGCATGATCGGCGTCGACTTCAACATGGCCGTGGGCTTCATCGCCCCGTTCGAAGAACAGTACGCCAAGATGACCGGCACGCTCGACCAGGTCGTCGGCGCCGCCAACAAGCGCGTCGAAGCCGAGAGCGCCAAGCGCCAGGCCGAGGCGACCGCCGCGATGAGCATCACGATCGTGATGTCGCTGATCACCCTGGCCGCCGTCGGCGGTCTGGCGTGGTTCACCGTCATGACGACCCGCAAGTCGATCAACGACATCGCCGGCGCCACCGACAAGCTGTCGAAAGGCGACAATAGCATCGACCTTGAGAAGCTGACGCGCGGCGACGAACTGGGCGCCATCGTCACGGCGCTGAAGGTCTTCCGCGACAACCAACTGCACCTCGACACATTGCGCGCCGAGCAGGAAAAGTCCGCCGCCCTCACGGCCGACGAACGCCGCGCCAAGGAAGCCGCCGCGGCGGCCGCCGCCCAGGAAGCCTCGACCGTCGTCAGCAACCTGGCCCAAGGCCTGGAGAAGCTGGCCTCGGGCGACCTGACCTTCCGCGTGACCGCCGACTTCCCTGGCGACTATCGCAAGCTGAAGGACGACTTCAACGGCGCCATGGGCTCGCTGCAGGAGACGATGAAAGTCATCGCCGCCTCGACCGACGGCCTGCGCACCGGCGCCGACGAGATCGCCCACGCCTCGGACGACCTGTCGCGCCGCACCGAACAACAGGCCGCCAGCCTGGAAGAGACCGCCGCCGCGCTGGACGAGCTGACCGCCACCGTGCGCCGCACGGCCTCGGGCGCCCGCCAGGCTTCGGACGTGGTCTCAACGACGCGTGGCGAAGCGACGCATAGCGGCCAAGTCGTGCATCAGGCAGTGTCGGCCATGGGCGAGATCGAAAACTCGTCCAAGCAGATCAGCCAGATTATCGGTGTGATCGACGAGATCGCCTTCCAGACCAACCTCCTGGCCCTGAACGCCGGCGTCGAAGCCGCGCGGGCGGGCGAAGCGGGCCGCGGCTTCGCGGTCGTCGCCCAGGAAGTCCGGGCCCTGGCCCAGCGCTCGGCCGAAGCGGCCAAGGAGATCAAGGCCTTGATCTCCAGCTCGACCCAGCAGGTCAGCCAAGGCGTCAGCCTGGTCGGCCAGACGGGCGAGGCGCTGCAACGGATCGTGGCGAAGGTCGGCGAGATCGACGCCCTGGTCACCGAGATCGCGGCTTCGGCCGCGGAGCAGGCGACCGGTCTGAACGAAGTCAACACGGCCGTGAACCAGATGGATCAGGTCACGCAGCAGAACGCCGCCATGGTCGAGCAATCGACCGCCGCGACGCACTCGCTGAAAGGCGAGACTGGTGAACTGGTCCGCCTGATGGCCCGCTTCCAAGTGGGGAACGGCGTTTCGAACTACACCCGCCCGGCCATGGCCGACGCGGCCCAGCACGCTCCGGCGCGCAACCCGGTGGCCGAGCAGCAGGCCCGCCTGAACACCTTCGCCCGTCCGGGCCGGAGCAATGGTTCGGCGGCTGTCGCCCAGGCCCCCACAACGGATGGTTGGGAGGAATTCTAATGGCCGCCGCGATCGCGCTGCCTGAAACCCTGGATCTGAAGGCCGCGGCCCCTCTGAAGGCCGCCTTCCTGGAACGCCGCGGCGCGGAGATCATCGTGGAAGCCGATCAGGTCCGTCGCCTCGGCGGTCTGTGCCTGCAGGTTCTGCTGGCCGCCCGCAAGGCGTGGGACCAGGACGGTCAAGTCTTTTCCATCAAGGGGCCTTCCGAGGCCTTCGTCGAAACCACCCGTCTTTTCGGCGCCGAAACGGTGCTCCTCTCGGCGGAATTCCAAGGAGCTGAATCGTGACCCGTACGATTCTCACGGTCGACGACTCCCGCACCATGCGGGACATGCTGCGCATGGCCCTGGCCGGCGCCGGCTTCAACGTGGTCGAAGCGGTCGACGGCGAACATGGCCTGGAGGTTCTCTCCGCCCATCGCCCCGACGTGATCATCACGGACATCAACATGCCCAAGCTGGACGGCTTCGGCTTCATCGAGGCGGTGCGGGTCGATGACGACTATCGCGCCATCCCGATCCTGGTCCTGACCACGGAAAGCGACCCGGCCAAGAAGCAGCGGGCTCGCGAAGCCGGCGCGACGGGCTGGATCGTCAAGCCGTTCAACCCGGAAAAGCTGGTCGACGCCATCCGCCGCGTCGCCGCCTAGGTCCGGGGCCGCCTGAGCCAGGCTCAAGTACCGCGTGCCGAATTTTGACTACCCGTTGCTAGACGCGAATTAGGACGTACGGGACATGGACGAGCTAGAGGCCATCAAGGTTACCTTCTTCCAGGAATGCGAGGAGCTTCTCGCCGACCTCGAGGGCGGTCTCCTGGCCATGAAGGAAGGGGCCGGCGACAGCGAGACGGTCAACGCCGTGTTCCGCGCCGTCCACTCGATCAAGGGCGGAGCCGGCGCCTTCGGCCTCGAGCCGCTGGTGCGCTTCGCTCACGTGTTCGAGACCCTGCTGGACGCCGTGCGCGCCGGCTCGGTGCCCAACACGGCCGATCTGGCCGCCGTCATGCTGCGCGCCTCCGACATCCTGGCCGACCACGTCAGCGCCGCGCGCGGCCTGGGCGATGTCGACATGGCCGCCTCGGCCGCCATGGCCGCCGAGCTGGAAACCTGGACCGACCCGAACGCCGCCCCGGCTCCAGCAGTGGCTCCGGCCGCCGCCGCCCCGGCGCCGGTCGAGGAGGCCGCTCCGGCCCCGCCCGCCACTGTTTCCGTCGCCGCCGCCGAAGACGCCATGGATGACGACGACCTTGGCTTCGTCTTCGTGCCCCAGACCATCTCGGTCGAGGCGCAGGCCGCCGACGCCGACCTGATCCCCGCCAACGTCTGGACGGTGTCGATCCGTCCGAAGTCGGACCTCTACCGCAAGGCCAACGAGACGGCGCTGCTGCTGCGCGAGCTCAACCGCCTGGGTCCGATCAAGGCGACGCTGGACGATCGCGCCCTGCCGGCCCTGGAAAATCTGGATCCGGAAGCCGCCTTCGTGACCTGGAGCGTCCGCCTCGAGACCGAGGACGACGAGACCGCGATCCGCGAAGTCTTCGAGTTCGTCGACGGTGACTGCGACCTGGAAATCACCCGTGGCGAAGCCGCGGTCGAAGACGCCCTGGCTTCGCTGCTGACGGTCGCCGAGACCATCCCCGAAATGGCCGTCGAGCCCGCCGCTCCGGCCGCCATCGAAATTCACGCCCCCGAAGCGGCTTTGGCGCCCGTCGCCGAGGTCGCGCCCCTCGCGCCGGCCCCCGCGCCGGTGGTCGAGGCCGCCAAGCCGGCCGCCCCGACGCCGAAGGCCACCCAGGTCGAGGTCCCGGGTCCGGGCCAGTCAGTCATCCGCGTCGATCCCGAGCGCATCGACCGCCTGATCGATCTCGTCGGCGAACTGGTCATCAACCAGGCCATGCTGGCGCAACGCGTCGGCGAATATGGCATCGCCCCGTCCTCCAACCTGGCCATGGGTCTGGATGAGCTGGAACAGCTCACCCGCGAGATCCAGGACAGCGTCATGGCCATCCGCGCCCAGCCGGTGAAGTCGGTGTTCCAGCGCATGCCGCGCCTGGTCCGCGAAGTCGCCAACATGACGGGCAAGCAGGCCCGTCTGGTCATGGACGGCGAAAACACCGAGGTCGACAAGACGGTCATCGAGCGTCTGTCCGACCCGATCACCCACATGCTGCGCAACGCCATCGACCACGGGCTGGAAAGCCCCGAGGAGCGCAAGGCGGCCGGCAAGAACGCCGAAGGCGTCGTGCGCCTGGCCGCGCTGCACCGCAGCGGCCGGATCGTCATCGAGGTCTCGGACGACGGCAAGGGCATCAATCGCGAACGGGTGCTGTCGATCGCCGTCAAGAAGGGCCTGATCGCCCCCGACGTGACCTTGACCGACGAAGAGATCGACAACCTGATCTTCCTCCCGGGCTTCTCGACCGCCGACAAGATTTCGGACGTGTCGGGCCGCGGCGTCGGCATGGACGTTGTCAAGCGCTCGGTCCAGGCTCTGGGCGGCCGCATCTCGATCACCTCGCGCCCCGGCCAGGGGTCGACCTTCACGCTGAGCCTGCCGCTGACCCTGGCCGTTCTGGACGGCATGGTGGTCGACGTCGCCGGCGAGACCCTGGTCGTGCCGCTGGCCGCCATCGTCGAGAGCCTGCGTCCGAAGCCGGAAGAAGTTCGCCCGCTGGGCCCGGTCGGCTCGGTGCTGGCCGTCCGCGACAGCTTCGTGCCGCTGATCGACGTCGGCCTGACGCTCGGCTACCGCGACCATAGCCCCAACCCGACCGACGGTGTCGTGCTGCTGGTCGAGGGCGAGGACGGCTCGCGCGCGGCCCTGGTGGCCGACGCCATCCATGGCCAGCGCCAGGTCGTCATCAAGTCGCTGGAGCAGAACTACCAGCAGGTCGAGGGCGTCGCCGCCGCGACCATCCTGGGCGACGGCCGCGTGGCCCTGATCCTGGACGTCGACGCGACGATCGCCATGCGCCGCCGTGAAGGCGGCGCGCCTCGCCCCACAGAACCCACCCTCATCGCGGCGGAGTAAGTCATGACCGACCATGCCACCGCCATAGGCATTGACCGCCGGGAACTGATTTCATTCCGCGTGGGCGACCAGGAGTACTGCGTCGACATCATGGCGGTCCGCGAGATCCGCGGCTGGAGCCCGGCCACGGTGCTCCCGCAGTCGCCCGGCTTCATGCGCGGCGTGATCAATCTGCGCGGCGCGGTGCTGCCGATCATGGACCTGGCCTGCCGCCTGGGCATGCCGGTGATCGAGCCGACCGTCCGCAGCGTCTTCATCGTGGTCAAGGCGGGCGACCGCACCGTCGGCCTGCTGGTCGACGCGGTGTCGGACATCCTGTCGATCAACGACGACATGATCCAGCCGACCCCGGACATGGCCTGCGACACCGTCCGCAACTTCGTCCGCGGCATCATCTCGATCGAAGGCCGCATGATCAGCGAGATCTCCTTGGACCGCATCCTGCCCGAACGGGAGGCCCTGGCCGCCTGATGACGAATTTCGCTTCCACCTCAGAGCGCCGCGAAGCCATCGTCGATGGCGAGTTCGCGTTCACCAATCAGGATTTCAAGCGCATCGCCGCGCTGTTGTACGACCTGGCCGGCATCAGCTTGCCCGACAGCAAGGCGACGCTGGTCTATTCGCGCCTGGCCAAGCGCCTGCGGACCCTGGGTCTGCGGACGTTTACCGAGTACTGCGCCTTCGTCGCCAGCGACAACGGCCAGGACGAGAGCCAGGAGATGCTCCGCGCGCTGACGACCAATGTCACGCGTTTCTTCCGCGAGCCTCATCACTTCGACGACCTGCGCGCCAACGTGCTGGAACCTGTCGTCGACAAGGTGCGCGCGGGGGGGCGGCTGCGCCTGTGGTCGGCCGCCAGCTCGTCGGGCCAGGAACCCTATTCGATGGCCTTCACGGTGCTGTCGGTATGGCCGAACGCGGCCGATCTGGACATCCGGATCCTGGGCACGGACATCGACACCAACGTGCTGGCGATCGGCCGCGAGGCCGTCTACGACGAATCGCTGCTGGAAGGGATTCCAGCCTCGGCGCGCAGCCAGTTCTTCGAGCGCGACGCCTCGGATCGGCGCGCCTGGCGCGTTTGCGACGCGGCCCGCAGCCTGGTCGCGTTCCGGGAACTAAATCTCAACGGTCCGTCATGGCCTATGAAGGGGCCATTTGACGCCATCTTCTGCCGGAATGTCGTGATCTATTTCGATGAACCTACCCAAGAACGTGTTTGGAGCCGCTTCGCGCCGCTCGTCGCGCCTGGCGGCCGTCTCTATGTGGGCCATTCCGAGCGTGTGGGCTCCAATGTCACCGCGTTCGAAAGCTGCGGCCTGACCGCCTATAGGAAGGTGGGCCGCTGATGCCGAAGATTTCGCGTTCTTGTCGTCGACGACTCCGCCACCATGCGGAGCCTGATCACGGCGGCCCTCTCTCGTGACCCGGAGATCGAGGTGGTCGGCGGCGCCGGCGACCCGTTCGAGGCGCGGGGCATGATCAAGACCCTGAACCCCGACGTCGTCACGCTCGACATCGAGATGCCGAACATGAACGGCATCGAGTTCCTCGAGAAGATCATGCGCCTGCGGCCGATGCCGGTGGTCATGGTCTCGACCCTGACCCAGGCCGGCGCCGAGATGACGCTGCGGGCCCTGGAACTGGGCGCGGTGGACTGCGTGGGCAAGCCCGCCGACGCCACCGGCACCCAGGAAGCCCTGGCCGAGATCGTCACCAAGGTGAAGATCGCCGCCCGCGCCTCGGTTCGCACCAACGCCGGCGCGGCCCCGGCGGCCGCGCCCGTGCGGCGTAAGGACTTCGTGCCGTCGGGCGACATCGTGGCGATCGGTTCGTCGACCGGCGGGGTGGAAGCCCTGCTGTCGATCCTGACGCTGTTCCCCGAGACCTGCCCGCCGACGGTCATCACTCAGCACATGCCGGCGACCTTCACCGCCAGCTTCGCCGCGCGCCTGGATCGCGCCAGCGGGGCCAAGGTGCAGGAGGCTGTCGACGGCGCCCTGCTGGAGCCTGGCAAGGTCTATGTCGCTCCCGGCGGCGCGGCGCATCTCACGGTCGTTCGCTCGGCGGGCCTGCGTTGCCGTCTGGTCCAGGGCGACCCGGTCAGCGGCCACCGCCCGTCGGTGGACGTGTTGTTCAACTCGGTGGCCAACGCCGTCGGCGACAAGGCGGTCGGGGCTATCCTGACCGGCATGGGCCGCGACGGCGCCCAGGGCCTTCTGGCCATGCGCAAGGCCGGCGCCAAGACGCTGGGCCAGGACGAAGCTTCGTGCGTCGTCTACGGCATGCCGCGCTCCGCTTTCGAAATTGGCGCTGTGGAGAAGCAGGTCTCCCTGTCCCACATGGGCCAATCCATCCTCGATCTGGCCTCCGCGAGGCGATGAACCATGCCGCAAGCTAGCACCATCTCCGTACTCGTGGTCGACGACCAGCTCACCATGCGGGCTCTGATCCGCAATGCGTTGCAGCAGATCGGCTTCAAGGACATCCGTGAGGCGCCGGACGGCGAGGAGGCTCTCAAGAACCTCCTGGCCAAGCCCGCCAACCTCGTCATCTCGGACTTCAACATGCCGAAGATGGATGGCCTGGCGCTGTTGCGCGCGGTGCGCTCGCACCCGCCGATCCGCCAGACCGCCTTCGTCATGCTGACGGGCCGCGCCGACCGCGAACTGGTCCAGCGCGCCGTGCAGTTCGGCGTCAACAACTACTGCGTCAAGCCGTTTACGGTTCAAGGCTTGAAAGAGAAGATCGAACAAGTGTTCGGGCAGCTGACATGACGCAATTCTCCCATCACGACGACCCGGAACGGGCGGTCAAGGTTCATGTGACCCAGGGCGAAAGCCATGTGACGGGCGACCCGCAGGTGGTGATGACCACCGTGCTGGGCTCGTGCATCGCCGCATGCATCCGCGATCCGCAAGCCGGTGTCGGTGGCATGAACCACTTCCTGCTGCCGGATTCGGGCGATGGCCGCACCGGCGGCGACGCTGTCCGCTACGGCGCCTACGCCATGGAAGTGCTGATCAACGATCTGCTGAAGAAGGGCGCCCGCCGCGAGCGGATGGAAGCCAAGATCTTCGGCGGGGCCAAGCTGTTCGACGGCCTCTCGGACGTCGGCGCCAGCAACGCCGCCTTCGCCGAACGCTTCCTGCGCGACGAAGGCATCCCGATCGTCTCGTCCAGCACCGGCGGGGTCTCGGCCCGTCGCGTCGAGTTCTGGCCGACCTCGGGCCGGGTGCGTCAGCGTCTGGTGGCCGTCGACAACGCGCCGCAGGATGTCCGCCGTCCCGTTCCGCCGCCGATGCCGTCGGTGGCCAGCGGCGACGTGGATCTGTTCTGAGCCTGATGACCGCGCTGCCGCTTCAGACGCCGACGACCGCACCGACCGAGCACCTGCCGGTCGGAGAGCTGTCACGTCGCCTGGCGGTGGAACTGGCTTCGGCCGCGACCCTGTGCCGGGACTGCGAACACCTGGCCGGCGACCTCGCCAGGGGCGGGGCGACGCTGGAGAACCTGACGCGTCTGCAGTCGCTGGACGAGCTGAGCCAGCGCCTGCACGGCCTGTCCGAGGTGCTCGAGCGCATCGGCCAGCACGCCTCCGGCGAATGGAACGTCTCGATCGAGCCGCTGCTGAGGGGGCTGGGTCTGTCCGACATGGTCGTGAGGCTGCGCGCCGAGGAGCGGCAGGGCGAACGCGCCGACCCCGGCGAGCTCGACTTCTTCTAGGAGCGCGATGGCCGACCCGCTCCTTCCCTCGACGCGGATCAATCTCGAAAAGGCCACGGTTCTGGTCTTGGATGACAACGGTCCCTCGTTGGACATATTGTCGCAGGTGGTTTCGGGCTTTGGCGTCAAACAGCTGCTCCGGGCCGAGAGTGTCGCGGACGCGCAGACCTTGATCCGAACCAAGACCTTCGACCTGATCATCAGCGACGTGCAGATGCCCGTCACCGACGGCATCGAGTTTATCGAATGGCTGCGCAAGGACGGCGGCGAGACCAACCGCTACGTCCCGGTCATCCTGGTCACCGGCCACACCCGCACCTCGCAGATCTTCAAGCTGCGCGACGCGGGGTCGAACTATGTCGTGGCCAAGCCGATCACGCCCAAGGTGCTGCTGGAGCGCATCGTCTGGGTCGCTCGCGAGGAGCGGCAGTTCATCGAATGCGACAGCTACATAGGGCCTGATCGCCGTTTCAAGCACGAGGGACCCCCGCCAGGGACGGATGGACGGCGGAAGGATGACCTCCCGGCCGAGGTGGGCGATGCGCAGACGCCCAACATGTCGGATGACGAAATCGCCAACCTGATGCGCCCAGCGAAGGTGCAGATATGACCGTCCGTAAATTCCGTCCCCCCAACCGCCTCGCCAGCATGATCAAGGAGCGGGGCGGCATCCTGGCCCAGGACGCCGTCATCGCCGCCGAGGCGGGAGTCGAGAGCCTGCGCGAGGCCTCGCTGGCCGCGTTGGACGAAACGCTGGCCGAGATCGAGCGTCGCTTCGGCAAGGCCGCCGAAGACCGCGAGAGCGAGCCGTTCGACGCGCTTTACCTGCTCAGCTCACGGATCATCGACGTTGGTCATTTCGTCTCCGACAGCGGGGTCGACAAGGCGGCGGTGTCCCTGTGCACCCTGGCCGACAGCCTGGCGGAAGCCGAGGTCTGGCGCTGGGATGCGGTCGACGTCCACCTCAATGCCTTGAAGCTGCTGCGGGCCATGGGCGCCCAGCTGCCGGCGGATCAGCGCGCGGCGATGCTGGAAGGCCTCTATCAGGTCAGTCACCACCGTCCCGACGAGGTCTGACCCGGCCTGCCCCGCCGCCGCCATGTGTCGGAAACGCAACGGCGCTAGGTCTCGTGAGTTGTGTCCGCTTTGTGGCCTTGTCGGCCGCCAATCGCTTTGTTAGTCCTCTGATACCGGTGTCAGAAACGAGTGTCTGCTTCTGACACCGGTAGCAAAAATCAAGATCTAAGGCCGGGGTGCGGCTTCGTGGGAAGGACGCGGAGCTGAAACGAAGGCCTAGGGCGGCGGCGACGCCGTCTCCAAATGGTCTCATCGGGAGGAGGTTCTATGTCCAAGAATACCACGGGGCGCGTGCGCGCCCTGCACTACGGCGTGTCCGTTAGCGCCCTGGCCCTGGCGATGGTTTTCGCCGCCGCCGCGTCGGCCCAGGAAGCGCCCGCTCCGGCCCCTGCCGATGATCAAGTCGAGGCTATCGTGGTCACCGGCTTCCGCAAATCGCTGGACGCGGCCCTCAACGCCAAGCGCGACTCGGTCTCGTCGGTCGACGTCATCGTCGCCGAGGACATCGCAAAGTTCCCCGATCAGAACCTCGCCGAGTCGCTGCAGCGCGTTCCCGGCATCTCGATCGTTCGCGACGGCGGCGAAGGCCGCGCCATCACCGTGCGCGGCCTGGGCTCGCGCTTCACCCGCGTGCGGGTCAATGGCATGGAAGCGGTCGCCACCACCTCGGACGGCGCCAGCGCCAACCGCGAGCGCGGCTTCGACTTCAACGTCTTTGCCTCAGAACTGTTCAGCTCGCTGGTCGTCCACAAGACCGCCGAGGCTTCGCTCGACGAAGGCTCGCTGGGCGCGGTCGTCGACCTGAACACCGGCAACCCGCTGGCCGGCAAGGACGGCTTCACGCTCGCGCTCAGCGCGCAGGGCCAATACAACAGCCTGAGCAAGGATCTCGGTCCGCGCCTGGCCGGCCTGGTCAACTATCGTCACCCGAGCGGCGTGTGGGGCGCGTCGATCTCGGCCGCCTATTCCCAGCAGGAACAGATCGAGTCGACCAACAACACCGTGCGCTGGGCCCAGGCCCGCTTCAACCGCGTGGGTTCGACCAACTGCTTCACCACGCAAAACAGCGGCGGCTCCTACGTTCCCAGCGCGGCCTGCAACGAAGCGGCCCTGGCCTTCCACCCGCGCATCCCGCGCTATGGCCAGGTCACCCATGATCGTGAGCGCCTGGGCCTGACCGGCAGCTTCCAGTATGCGCCGACCGACCGCACCAAGTTGTCGGTCGATGGCCTGTATTCGAAGTACAAGGCTATCCGCAACGAGAAGTGGGCCGAGGTCCTGTTCCGCTCCAACGAGCGCTCGATCAACGTCCGCGACTACACGCTGGACAGCAACAACAACATGATCAAGGGCACGTTCGACAACGCCTGGGTGCGCCTGGAGCACTACGAGCGCAAGCTGGACACCACGTTCTACCAACTCGGCGCGAACCTGACCCACGAGTTCTCGGACAAGTTCAAGATCCAGGGTCTGGCCGGCTTCTCGAAGTCGGACGCCGACATCCCGTATGAGACGACGATCATCTTCGACGACCGGGACGCCACCGGCTACAGCTATGACTATACCAACATGAAGAAGCCGGTGCTGGCGTTCGGCGCCAGCATCAGCGATCCGACGAATTTCCAGTTCGCGGAATTCCGCGACCGTCCGTCGAACAACACCAATAAGTTCAAGACCTTCGGTCTGAACGGCGACTGGACGATGAGCGACTCGATCACGCTGAAGGGCGGCGCTTCGTTCCGCCAGTTCGACCTGAACCTGCGCGAAGGGGCCCGTGACTCGACCTACTGCGCCGCCTTCACCTGCGCGACCGGGACCTACGGCGCGCCGGTCACCTCGGCGCTGACCACGAACTTCACCCTGAGCGGCGCGGAGGCTCCGACCGGCACGACGACCAGCTGGGCGGCTCCGAACCTCGATGCGGCGACGGCCCTGGTCAATCTCTACAACCGCCCTCTGATCCAGCAGGCCGGCAATACCCGCGCCGTGACCGAGAAGGACACCGGCGCCTTCGTCCAGATGGACGTGAAGAGCCGGATCGGCGACCTCGACTATGCGCTGAACGCCGGCGTGCGGTACGTGAAGACCGAGCAGTCCTCGACCGGCCTCAACAGCGGCCAGAACCTGACCGTCGATCGCACCTACAAGGACTGGCTGCCCGCGGCCAACCTGGTGCTCTATCCGATGGACAAGGTCATCGTCCGCGCCTCGGCCGCCAAGGTCATGACGCGTCCCAACCTCGGCGCCCTGACGCCCGGCGGGTCGGTGGACGGTTTCAACTACCGCATCACCACCGGCAATCCTCAGCTGAAGCCCTATCGCGCCAAGGCCTATGACGCCGCGGTGGAATGGTATTTCGCCCGCGAGTCGATCTTCTCGGTCGCGCTGTTCAAGAAGGACATCGCGAGCTTCCCGCTCTCGACGTCCGTCCAGGGCACCTACGCGTCGACCGGCTTGCCGCTGTCGCTGATCCTGGCCAGCTCGCCCGCCGCCGCCAATCCCGAAGCGCGACCCTGGACGATTGGCACGACGATCGACGGGAAGGGCGCTTCGCTGAAGGGCGTAGAGTTCGCGATCCAGGGACCCTTCTCGTTCCTGCCCGGCTTCTGGTCGAAGTTCGGCGGCATCGCCAACGTGACCTTGGTCGATTCCAACGTCAATTATCGGGTCAATGGCGCAGCCACCGTCGCCGACCCTCGGAATCCGACGACGAACGCACAGCTTTCCTTCCCGCAACTCGTTGCGCGTGATGAGTCGTCGAGCCTGTTCGACCTGTCGAAGCGCGCCTTCAACGCGACGCTCTACTACGAGGCCGACAAGTTCAGCGCTCGCGCCTCGGTCGCCTATCGCAGCGGCTATATCGACGCCGCCAGCGACACCGGCAATGTGTTCGAGGGTTACAACAGCTCGGTCAATGTCGACGCCTCGATGCGTTATCGCCTGAACGACAACTTCGAGGTTTCGCTGGAAGGCGTGAACCTGACGGACGAGTACCGCGACCGCTTCACCGACCTCGCGGCCGACCGGAACTACGAGTACAACCACTTTGGCCGGACCATCATGTTCGGGGTCCGCTACAAGATGTAGTCACGCCGCGAGGCGTGAACGGGAAAGGCCGCCGGGTGACCGGCGGCCTTTTTCGTTGCGGGATGGCCGGCCCAGAGAGGCTACCCGGCGACCCCGTCGATCCAGGTCGCCGTGACGTTGAGCGCATCGTCGAGCAGGCAGAGGTCGGCCGCGAAGCCTTGGGCGATCCGGCCGCGCTGGGCCCCCAGGCCCAGGAACGCCGCGGGGGCGGCCGAGGCCATCATCACCGCGTCGGCCAGCGGCAGGCCCAGCATGGCGACCGCGTTGCGCACCGCGCCGGCCATGTCGAGGTCCGAGCCCGCCAGGGTGCCGTTCTCGTCGACGCAGACGCCGTCGCGCACCACGATCTCGCGGCCCTGCAGGACGAAGCGCTTGTCGGTCATGCCCACCGTCGGCATGGCGTCGGTCACCAGCATGAAGCGGTCCAGAGGCCGGGCGCGCAGGGCGATCTTCAGGGTCACCGGGTCGACGTGGCGGCCGTCGACGATGATTCCGGCCCAGGCCGTCTGGCTCTCCAGAGCCGCGCCCACCGCGCCCGGCTCGCGGCTGGTCAGCGGCGACATGGCGTTAAACAGGTGCGTGAAGCCGGTCAGTCCGTGGTCCAGGGCCTGGCGCATGGTCTTGTAGAGCGCATTGGTATGGCCGGCGGCGACGCGCACGCCGGCGTCGGCCAGGCGCTGGATCATTTCGGGTGTGGTGCGCTCTGGGGCCAGGGTGACCAGAGTCTTGCCGACCTTCAGCGAGGTCAGCAGCGCCAGGGCTTCTTCATCGATGACGCGGAACTTGCCCTCGTCATGGATGCCCTTGCGCTTTGGATTGAGAAACGGACCCTCGATGTGGACGCCCAGCACGCCGGGCACGCCTTGCGCGATGGCTTGCTCGGTGGCGCGGATGGCCTGGTCGACCACCGAGAGATCGTCGCTGATCAGGGTCGGCAGGAAGCCGGTCGTACCGTAGGCCCTGTGGGCCGCGCCGATCGCGGCGATGGCCTCGACGGTTGGGGAGTCGTTGAACAACACCCCTCCGCCGCCATTGACCTGGGTGTCGATATAGCCGGGAACCAGCAGGCCGCCGGCCAGGTCGTGGGCTTGAGCGCCGGCCGGAATCGCGCCGGCGTCGACGATCGCGGCGATCACGCCGTTCTCGATCAGAATGGCCTTGTCTTCGACGACGCCGGCTTCCGTCAGGACGCGGCCATTTACAAGTGCAGCCTGCATCAGACGGTTTCAGTGACCTTGTTGAGGTGGGGCGGGCTGTCGGGATCGTAGCCGCGCGCGACCGAAAGCGCATTGGCCATTCGGTAGAAGCTCTGGATCATCAGGATTGGCTCCAGCACCGGGTGGCTCGACAGCGTCGGCAGGACGTCCGCGCCATCCTCGCCAGGGGCCGCCAGCAGCACGTCGGCGCCGCGCTCGCGCAGGCCTTGGGCCATCGCGTCGACGCTGGCGCGGCTCTCGTCGTTCTGGGCGAAGACCAGGGCCGGGAAGCCCGCCTTCACCAGCGCCATTGGGCCGTGCAGAACCTCGGCGGCGCTGAAGGCCTCGGCGTGCAGGCCGCAGGTCTCCTTGAACTTCAGGGCCGCCTCCAGAGCGACCGCGAAACCGACGCCGCGGCCCAGGACGTAGAGATTGCGGGCCAGCTTCAGGCGTTCGACGGCCGGGGTCCAATCCAGGGTCCAGGCCTCGGCCAGGGCGGCCGGCAGGGTCGCCAGCGCCTGCGTCAGCGCCTCGTCTTCCGTCCAGGCGGCGATCAGCTGGGTGATGGCCACGAGGGCGGCGATGTAGGACTTGGTGGCCGCGACGCTGAGCTCGGGGCCGGCATGCAGCGGGATCATCTCGTCGGCCAGTTCGGCCAGAGGCGAGTCGACGACATTGACCAGGGCCACCGCATAGGCGCCGGCGGCCTTGGCCGCCTTCACGGCCGCCAGCAGGTCAGGGCTCTTGCCCGACTGCGAGATGGCCAGGACCAGCGCGCCTTCCAGGTTGGGCGAGGCGTCATAGACCGAGCTGACCGACAGACCGGCCGACGAGGTCAGCACCCCGGCCTTGGTCTCGATCAGGTAGCGGGCGAAGGTCGCGGCGTGGTCGCTGCTGCCCCGGGCGCAGGTGACGACGACGCGCGGCGGGTTGGCGCGCAGGCGCTTGGCCAAGGCTTCGATCTTGCGGGCGTTGGCGGCCAGCTGGGTCGCGGCGACCTCCGAGGCCTGGCCGGCTTCCAGGAACATGCGCGTGGACTCTGGCGCAGGATCTTGGGGCGACGGCCGTGTGGGCGCGGGGGTCTCAGGACGGGTCAAGACGGTCGCCTCCAAGCTCTACTCCTCGGACTCAAGACACTCGGGACTGGCACTCACGACAGTGCATTCAGTTCCGCGACGAAATCGTACGCATCGCCGCGATAGTAGGATTGCGTGACTTCCACCGCCCGGCCGTCGCGCAGGAAGCCGCGCCGCTCGATCAGCAGGCCGGCGTCCTTGACCGGAACGCCTAGCAGGTCGGCCTGTTCGGCGGCGAACAGCACCGCCCGCAGTCGCTGCAGGGCCCGCACCGGCCGGTGGCCGGTCTCTTCCAGGGCCTCATAGAGCGAGGTCCCGACGGCCTCGGTCGAGGGCAGGGCGAAGGCGGCGATGGTGGTGTACTCCACGGCCATCGGCGCGCCGTCGGCGAAGCGGATGCGGGCGAAGCGATAGACCGGTGTGCCGGGCGACAGGCCCAGGGTCAGCGACTCCTCGGGCGTGACGTGGCCCTCGGCGCGGCTGATCCATTCGCTGCGCGGCACGCGCCCGCGCGAGATCATGTCCTCGGTGAACGAGGTGAGCTTGGAGAAGCTCTTTTCCACGCGCGCGGCGACGAAGGTGCCCGCGCCCTGGCGGCGCGTCAGCAGGCCCTCGCTGACCAGACCGTCCAGCGCCTTGCGGACGGTGATGCGCGAGATGCTGAACTCGTCGGCCAGATCCCGCTCGGCGGGCAGGGCGTCGTCAGGCGCCAGCACCTTCGTCTGGATGGCTTCGCGGAGGGCGCGCTGCAGTTGCTTGTAGAGCGGAGCGTGATCGTCCCTAGCGTCGAGCCGCCCGATCCGTTCAGCAAACGTCATTTACAGCCTCCCTCGCCAGTCGTCGCGCAAACCGACGGCGCCCCGATACCCGTTCTCGATAGCATATGACCATTTTCATACCAATAGGAACGTGGTCTGCAATTGGTTTCTTTTTGGCCTTGTCATCCGCAAAATTTCCGTCACAGTTCTCTCCTGAGGCCTGAGAAGTACCACTTTCTGCGGAACCTCCCAGAAAATTGGTATCATATTGGGCTTTGGGGTTCGGCTCCGGTCCAGTAGGCCCGGCAAAAATGGGGAGAAGCCGAGTTATGTCTAATTTCCGCAAATCCGTGCTGGCCGTATCGGTGAGCGCCATGGCCGTCATGGCCGCGGCGCCTGCCCTGGCGCAAGACGGCAACGCCGTGGAAGAGGTGGTCGTCACCGGCATCCGCGCCTCGCTGCTGCAGTCCATCGAGTCAAAGCGCCGCGCCAACGCCATCGTCGACGTCGTCACCGCCGAGGACGTGGGCAAGTTTCCAAGCTCCAACGTCGCCGAAGCCCTGACCATCGTTCCCGGCGTCACGGTCGACCGCGCCTTTGGTCAAGGTGAAAAGGTCAGCATCCTCGGCACCGACCCGGCGCTGAACCGCACTCTGCTCAACGGCCAGACCGTCGCGTCCGCCGACTGGTTCATCCTGGATTCTCCGGGCCGCACGTTCAACTACGCCCTGCTGGCGCCGCAGATCGTCGGCAAGGTCGAGGTCTTCAAGTCGCCCGAGGCGCGCATCGACGAAGGCAGCATCGGCGGCACGGTCATCGTCAACACCCGCAAGCCGCTGGACCTGAAGGCCGGCCTCGTCGCCGGCGCGGTGAGCTATCTCTACACCGACCGCTCCAAGAAGGGCGACGCCCAGGGCTCATTGCTGCTCAGCTGGAAGAACGACGCCCAGACCTTTGGCGCCAGCTTCTCGGTCCAGCGCGCCAAGGATCAGCTGCGCCGTGACGGCGTTGAGAGCTACGGCACCATGGCCGCCAACCAGTGGGCCGGCGGCAACGCGGACAACCCGGTGGACTCGCGCAACGCTGGCTGCACTGGCACGTGCGCCACGACCCTGACCTCGAACCTGACGGCCCGCAGCCCGAACGCCTTCGGCGCCTCGTATTTCGAGCAGGACCGCACCCGCACCACCTACACCACGGCCCTGCAGTGGAAGCCGACCGACGCCCTGTCGTTCGACTTCAACTGGATGAAGATCAAGGCCGACTACGACAACACCAACCAGTCGATGTACGCCTTCCAGGGCAACACCTGGAACAGTCTGGGCGCCCTGACGGGCCTGACGGTCAACAACGGCGTCGTCACCAAGGCCTCGTTCAACAACGCGCTGAGCGTGCTGGACGTGCAGTACCGCGAAGCAGAGCTGAACTCCGACACCTACCACCTGAAGGGCCAGTACAAGGCTGACGGCTGGGATCTGTCGGGCGAGATCGGCAAGTCCACCGCCGACGGCGGCACCAAGCGTCAGGTGTTCCTCGAGTTCCTGAACTGGGCCAACTACACCGTCGACATCTCCGGCGCGCCCAAGAGCCCCGGCAGCCTGACCTACACGACCAACGTCATGGGCAATCCGTCGGCCTTCGCGACCGATCCGGGCTGGAGCGGCAACCTGGTCAGCAAGCCGACCAGCGACGAGGAGAAGTACGCCCAGCTCGACCTGGGCAAGGACTTCGACGGCGTCATCCAGCGCGTCCAGGTCGGCTACAAGCGCCGTGAGCACCAGACCGGCCAGCAGTATTCGGGCATCGCCATCACCGGCGTCGCCGCCCCGGCCTCGCTGTTCGACCCGTCGACCGTGCCCAGCAACTACCTGAAGGGCTTCGACGACGTCGGCGAGCAGATGGCGAACCGCTTCCGCATCGATGGCCAGTCGATGGTCTCGTACGTCGACAGCGGCAAATGGCTGGCTCCAGGCGCTTCGATGCCCAAGCCGTCGATCTTCGCCGCCGCCGAGTTCACGGCCGGCAACTGGAACATCGAGGAGAACATCGACGCGCTGTACGCCCAGGCCAATTTCAAGGCCGACAACGTCCGCGGCAATTTCGGCGTCCGCTACGTGAAGACCTCGGTCGACAGCGCCGGCTATGTCTGCAAGCCCGGCGCGGCCTGCAACGCCGCCGCCGACTGGACCTGGAACACGACGAAGAAGAGCTACGACAACGTCCTGCCCAGCGTGAACATCATCGTCGACGCCCGCGAGGACCTGGTGTTCCGCTTCGCGGCCGCCCAGGTGATCGCCCGCCCGAACTATGCCGACATGACCAACTACTTCTGGCTGTCGGACGGCATCCTGACGGGCGGCGGCGGCAACCCGGCGCTGGAGCCCTACAAGTCGAGCAACGTCAACGCCTCGGCCGAGTGGTACTTCCAGCCGCAAGCGATCCTGTCGGCCGAAGTGTTCTACAAGGACATCTCGAACTACATCCTGACGCGCACGCAGCCGGAATCCTACTTCAACCAGTCGCAAGGCAAGGTCACGACCTATCAGATCAGCCGTCCGTTCAACGCGGGCTCGGCCGAAGTGAAGGGCCTGGCGGTCGCCTACCAGCAGAACTTCGCCCACGGCTTCGGCCTGCTGGCCAACTACACCTACGCCGACGGCTCCGGCCAGGGCGGGGCGCCACTGCCGTACAACTCAAAGAACCAGATCAACGTCAGCCCCTTCTATGAACATGGTCCGTTCTCGGCCCGGGCGACGTTCAACTGGCGCTCGAAGTACTTCACCGGCGTCGACCGCGGCGACGACATGTTCGTCAAGGCGTCCAAGACCCTGGACGCGACGGTCGGCTACGCGATCAACCAGAACATCACCATGTCGGTGTCTGGGCAGAACCTGCTGGACAGCGAGTACTACGCCTACGCCAACACCACGGCCCTGCCGCGCGGCGTCTATCGCACGGGCCGCAAGCTGCAGGCCACGCTGAACGTCGCCTTCTAGGACGCGCGGCGGCGGAGGCTCCGGGTCCGTCCGGAGCCTCCGGCCATCAGCGCAATTGATCCAACCCCTCCTGACTGCAAGCATGGAGCTGGGGCGGGGCAGTCTCGCTGTCCCGCCCGCTTTTTGCCGCCTGTTTCCTCGCGAGGCCGCGTGACCAAGACCCCGCTGCGCACCATCGCCGTTTCGGCGTTCGCTCTGGCTGCCGTGCTCGCGACGAGCGCCTTGGCCGATACGGCCGGCCTGACCCTGACCCCCGCGCCGGCCAAGGCGGTCCGCGCCGAAGGGGCCTTCAAGCTTTCCAGCGCCACCCGCATCCATGTCGCCAAGGGCGATGTCGAGGCGAGAGGCGTCGCGCGACAACTCGCCGACCTGATCCAGCGCTCTCTCGGCTTCAAGCCCGCCGTGGTCGAAGGCCCGCCTGCTGTCGGTGAAGCCGCCGTCGTCCTGACCCGCGAAGGACCGACGGGGGAGGCCTACAAGCTGGACATCTCGCCCAACGCCGTGACCATCGCCGCCGCCAGGCGCGCGGGCCTGTTCTACGGCGCCATGTCGCTATGGCAGTTGGCGACGCCGGACGGGGCCAAGGGCCCGGTCGCCGTGCCGGCCGCGTCGATCGAGGACGCCCCGCGCTTCGCCTGGCGCGGCCTGATGGTCGACAGCGCCCGCCACGTCCAGTCGCTGGACACGCTGAAGGCGGTCATCGACGCCATGGCGGCCCACAAGCTCAACACCTTTCACTGGCACCTGGTCGACGACCAGGGCTGGCGGCTGGAGATCAAGAAATATCCGAAGCTGACGGAGATCGGCGCCTGGCGCACCGATCCGGGCGCGGCGCGCGCCTATCCGAAGTACGGCGGCTTCTACACCCAGGACCAGGCCCGCGAGCTGGTCGCCTACGCCGCCGCTCGCAACATCACTGTCGTGCCGGAGATCGAGACCCCGGGGCACGCCCTGGCGCCGATCGTCGCCTACCCGTCGCTCGGCACGGCCGCGCCGGACGCCAGCAAGATGGGGGATTGGGGGGTCTTCCCCTGGCTCTACAACACCGACGACGCCACCTTCGCCTTCCTCGACGACGTGCTGAACGAGGTGATGGACATCTTCCCCTCGACCTTCATCCACGTCGGCGGCGACGAGGCGGTCAAGGACCAGTGGAAGGCCAGCCCCAAGATCCAGGCCAAGATCAAGGAACTGGGCCTCAAGGACGAGCACGAACTGCAGAGCTGGTTCATCCAGCGGGTCGGCAAGTCGCTGGACAAGCGCGGCCGCCGCCTGATCGGCTGGGACGAGATCCTGGAAGGGGGGCTCGCCCCCAACGCCACGGTCATGTCCTGGCGCGGCATCGACGGCGCCATCGCCGCCGCCAAGCAGGGCCATGACACGGTGCTGTCGCCGCATCCGGTGCTCTATCTCGACAACCGCCAGAGCCAGTCGCCGGAAGAGCCGACCGGTCGCGGCCACGTCTCCAGCCTGAAGGACGTCTACGCCTTCGATCCGGCCCCGGCCCAGCTGACCCCAGACGAGCGCAAGCACATCCTGGGCGTCCAGGCCAATGTCTGGACCGAGCACATGCAGACCGACACCCGCATGGAGCTGATGGCCTTCCCGCGCGCCGTGGCCCTGGCCGAGCGCGGCTGGTCGTCGGAAGCGGACGCGAACTGGGACGACTTCGCGCGCCGGCTGCCGGCCGAGATGACCCGTCTGAAGATCCTGGGCGTCGCCGCCAACACCGTGCCGTTCGAGCCGCAAGCCGCGCCGTCGGAAGGCGCGGACGGCAAGACCGTTCTCGCACTCTCGACGGGCCTTGGCGTCGGCGAGATCCGCTACACCACCGATGGCGAGGCCCCGACGGCGGCCTCAACGGCCTATGCCGGCGCCCTGGCGCTGACCAGCGGCGCGACGGTGAAGGCCCAGACCTTCGTCGACGGCCAGGCCCTGGGCCGCGCGCGGTCCTGGACCATCACGCCGGCCTTGCTGGACACCCGCGTCAGCGGCCAGCTGAAGGCCTGCACCGAGAAGGTGGCGCTGACCATGATCGACGACGCGCCGGCCGCCTTCGACAAGCGGCCGATGATGTATGTCGACATCTTCAACCCGTGCTGGATCTGGGAAGGCGCCAGGCTGGACAAGGGCGCTGTGCTGACCGCGCGGATCACCCAGATCCCGTTCAACTTCCAGGTCGGCAAGGACCGCGACAACATTCCGCTCCACCCGCCGGCCACGCCAGGCGGAGAGCTGGAGGTGCGGTTAGGCTGTACGGGCGAGCGCATCGCCGCCATCCCG
This sequence comes from Caulobacteraceae bacterium, assembly GCA_965283765.1. Taxonomy (GTDB): domain Bacteria; phylum Pseudomonadota; class Alphaproteobacteria; order Caulobacterales; family Caulobacteraceae; genus Caulobacter. The sequence goes on along the minus strand of CBDIPU010000002.1, from coordinate 335,247 downwards.
CTGGGCGACGCCGCCAGGAATCCGGGCCTGTCGACGGTCACCGCCCGCTTGCCGGCCCGCGCGGGCCAGGCGGACTTGTGCCTGACCTTCACCTCGAAGACCCTCAATCCCTTCTGGGTGATCGAGCGCGTGACCCTGAAGTCCCAATAAGCGTTCCAGACAGAGTAGCGCCCCGTGTCCAACCTCGTACTCTCCGCGCCGCTCAAGGGCTGGATCGCGCCGCTCGACGAGACCCCCGACGCGGTGTTCGCCGAGCGGATGCTGGGCGACGGCCTGGCCATCGATCCGTTCGGCTCGACCCTGCACGCGCCCTGCGACGCGGTGGTCGCCACCGTCCACCGCGCCCGCCACGCCGTGACGCTGCGCGCGGCCAACGGGGCCGAGATCCTGATGCATGTGGGCCTGGAGACCGTGGCCCTGAACGGCGAGGGCTTTAGCGTCTTCGTCAAGGAAGGCCAGAGCGTGAAGGCCGGCGACAAGCTGCTGGGCTTTGACATCGACCTCCTGGCCCAGCGCGCCCGAAGCCTGATCACCCCGGTGGTGATCACCAATCCGGACGCCTTCCAGATCGTCCGCCGCGACCAGGACCGCGAGGTGTCGGTCGGCGACTTCCTGATGGAGCTGGCGCCGATCGGCGGAACGGCCGCCGCCGGCCTGGTGAGCGACGGCGAGGTCGCGCGCGCGGTCATTGTCCCCCTGGTCCACGGCGTCCACGCCCGTCCGGCCGCCCGCATCGCCGAGACCGCCCGCAAGTTCGTGGCCGAGGTCGCCCTGGTGGCGGTCAACCGCCGCGCCAGCGCCAAGAGCCCGGTCGGGGTGATGTCCCTGGCCATCCGCCATGGCGACACCATCCAGGTCGTGGCTTCGGGCCAGGACGCCGAGGCGGCGATCCAGGCGGTGGCCGAGCTGATCGGCGGCGGCATGGGCGAGGGCGGACCGGCTCCGGCCGAGAGCGCGGCGCCCGTTGTGATCGAGGCGCCTGTGGCGCCCGCCGAACTGCCGCGTGACGGTGTGCTGAAGGGCGTGCTGGCCGCGCCGGGGCTGGCCATCGGCAAGGCCGTTCGGTTGGCTTCGACCGACATCGTCGTGCGCGAAGCCGGCGAGGGCGTCGCCCATGAAGAGGCCGCCCTGGCCGCCGCCCTCGACACCATCCGCGCCAGGATCGAAGCCAATGCCGCCAAAGGGGACAAGGCCCGCAAGGCCATTCTCGGCGCCCACCTGGCCTTCCTGGATGATCCCGAACTCTCCGCCGGCGCCCGCCGCCTGATCGGCGAGGGCAAGAGCGCCGGCTCTGCCTGGCGCAAGGCGGTCGGCGGCTATGTCGAGGCCCTTCGCGGTCTGGGCGACCGCCGTCTGGCCGAACGCGTCGACGACCTCGTGGATCTGGAACGCCAGGTGCTGCGCGCCCTGACAGGTGAAGAGGACGAAGGCGCGGTCCTGCCGCCCGGCTCGATCCTGCTGGCCGACGAACTGCTGCCCTCGCAGCTGATGGGCGTCGATCCTAGCGCCGTGGCCGGCTTCGCCACCGCGCGCGGCGGTCCGACCTCGCACGTCGCCATCCTGGCCGCCGCCATGGGCATCCCGGCGATGGTCGCCCTGGGCGGCGCGCTGCTCAAGGTCAAGGACGGCGCGACGCTGATCCTGGACGCCGACAGCGGGACCTTGCGGGTCGCGCCCGACGCGCCGGCCCTGGAAGCGGCCCAGACCGCCCTGGCCCAGCGCCAGGAACGCCGCGCCGCCGCCCGGGCCGCCGCTCACGATCCTTGTGTCACCCGGGACGGCGTCCGTATCGAGGTCTTCGCGAATACCGGCTCGCTGAACGACGCCCTGGCCGCCGTGGCCAATGGCGCGGAAGGCTGCGGCCTGCTGCGCACCGAGTTCCTGTTCCTCGACCGCGACACCCCGCCCGACGAGGACGAGCAGGCCCGCCAGTACCAGGCCATCGCCGACGCCCTGGACGGCAAGCCGCTGATCATCCGCACCCTGGACGTCGGCGGCGACAAGGCCGCGCCCTACCTGCCGATCCCGGCCGAGGAGAACCCCGCCCTGGGCCTGCGCGGGGTACGCGTCAGCCTGTGGCGGCCGCATCTGCTGAAGACTCAGCTGCGCGCCATCCTGCGCGTTCGACCGCCCCGAGGACAGAAGGGGGGTCAATGCAAGATCATGGTCCCGATGATCGCCGGCCTGGACGAGCTGCGCGCCGTCCGCGCCATGCTGGACGAGGCCAAGCGCGAGCTGGGCGTCACCGACAAGGTCGAGCTGGGGGTGATGATCGAGACCCCGGCCGCGGCCGTGACCGCCGACCTGCTCGCCGCCGAGGCCGACTTCCTGTCGATCGGCACCAACGACCTGACCCAGTACGTGCTGGCCATGGACCGGGGCAATCCCGAGCTGGCCGCCCGCATCGACGCCCTGCATCCGGCGGTGCTGCGGATGATCGACCAGACCTGCAAGGGCGCGGCTAAGCATCATCGCTGGGTCGGCGTCTGCGGCGGGCTGGCCTCCGACGTCGCCGCCACCCCGATCCTGCTGGGCCTGGGCGTGACCGAGCTTTCGACCACGGCCTCGATCGCGCCCGAGGTGAAGGCCCGGGTTCGCGGTCTTTCCCTCGCGTCTTGCCGCAGCCTCGCGGCCCAGGCCCTGGACCAGACCTCGTCCGAGGCGGTCCGCGCCCTCGTGAAATCCTTCGGAGCCTGAACCCGATGAAGTCTCCGCTCGAGATCCTTCAACCCCTGGGCCGGGCCCTGATGTTGCCGATCGCGGTGCTGCCGGTGGCGGCGCTGCTGCTGCGCATCGGCCAGACCGACCTGCTGGGCGCGCCAGGCCTGGCCGTCATGACCCACGGCGTCTCGCTGAACATCGCCAACGTCTTCAGCGCCGCCGGCGGCGCGATCTTCGGCAGCCTGGGCCTGATCTTCGCCATCGGCGTCGCCGTCGGCCTGGCCAAGGAGAACCACGGCGCGGCGGGTCTGGCCGGCGTCGTCTGCTACGTGATCGCCACCAAGGGCGTCGACGCCCTGCTGGTCGTTCCGCCCGAGGTCGCCGCCAAGGTGGTCGCCGAAGCCAAGGACCTGACTGCGGCGGCCTGGAAGGCCAAGGAGATCGGCAAGCTGTCGATTCCGGTCGGCATCCTGTCGGGCGTGATCAGTGGTTGGCTCTACAACCGCTACAGCGACATCAAGCTGCCGGAGTACCTGGCCTTTTTCGGCGGCCGTCGGTTCGTGCCGATCGTGGCCGGCCTGGCGGGCGTCATCCTGGCCCTGATCTTCGGCTCGTGCTGGGGCGCGCTGGAGGCCGGCGTCGACGGGCTGAGCCATCTGGTCACGGCGTCGGGCAATGTCGGTCTGTTCGTCTTCGGCCTGTTCAACCGTCTGCTGATCGTCACCGGCCTGCACCACATCCTCAACAACGTGGTCTGGTTCATCCTGGGCGACTTCAACGGCGTCACCGGCGACCTCAACCGCTTCGCCGCCGGCGACAAGACCGCCGGCGCGTTCATGAGCGGCTTCTTCCCGGTCATGATGTTCGGCCTCCCGGCCGCGTGCCTCGCCATGCTGCACACCGCCAAGCCCGAGCGCCGCAAGGCTGTCGCCGGCATGCTGGGCTCGCTGGCCCTGACCTCGTTCCTGACCGGGGTGACCGAGCCGATCGAGTTCAGCTTCATGTTCCTGGCCCCGGCGCTGTTCGCGATCCACGCGGTGCTGACGGGCCTGTCGATGGCCCTGATGAACATTCTCGACGTGAAGCTGGGCTTCGGCTTCTCGGCGGGCCTGTTCGACTATGTGTTGAACTTCAACAAGGCCACGCACCCGCTGCTGCTTATTCCGGTCGGCCTGGTCTATGGCGCGATCTATTACAGTGTCTTCCGCTTCGCGATCCTCCGCTTCAACCTCAAGACCCCTGGCCGCGAGGACGAGGAGGCCGTCGCCGTCGAGACCGTCACCACCGGTGGCGGCCGGGGCGCGGACTTCGTGGCGGCCCTGGGCGGGGCGGGCAATCTTACCAGCGTCGACGCCTGCACCACCCGCCTGCGCCTGATCGTCGTCGACCAGGGCGCGGTCAGCGAGCCGGCCCTGAAGGCGCTCGGCGCGCGCGGTGTGGTGCGACCGTCCGACAAGGCGCTGCAGGTCGTGCTGGGCCCGATCGCCGACGGCGTCGCCGGCGAGATACGCGCCGCCCTAGGCCGAGGTATCGGGAGGGCTGCCGCGCTCGCCAAGCCCGTCGCCGCCGCCAAGCCCGCGCCCTTGGCGCCGCCCAGCATCGACGACGACCGCAAGGCCGAGAAGCTGCTGAGCGCTCTGGGCGGGCCCGCGAACCTGAAAAGTGTCGGGACCTGCTCGAGCCGCCTGCGCCTGGTCGTCGCCGACCAGGGAGCGGTTAGCGAGCCGGCCCTGAAGGCCCTGGGCGCGCGCGGCGTGGTCCGGGTCGGCGACAAGGTTGTCCACGTCGTGCTGGGTCCCGACGCCGAGCGCGTCGGCGAAGCGGTGCGCTGCCAGTTGCCCTAGCTAGAACAGGTGGGCCTTGAAGAAGGCCGCCGAGCGGGCGTTGGCGAGCTTGGCGTCGGCGTCGTCATAGTGGTCGCCGCCGGGCCGGGCGAAGGCGTGGTTGCGGCCGGGATAGGTGTGGATCTGGATCCGGGGGTGGCCGTCCAGGGCGTCGTGGATCTTCGCCTGGGCCTCCTTGCCGATATATTCGTCGTCGCCGGCCAGGTGCATCAGCAGCGGCTTCTTAATCCGCGCGCCTTCGGCCACGTAGTTGTCGGTCCCGCCGCCGTAGTAGACGACGCCCACGTCCGCGTCGCTGGCCGCCATGGCCCGGAACGTCATCAGTCCGCCCAGGCAGTAGCCGGTCACACCGACCTTGCCGTTGGCGCCGTCCAGCGTCCGCGCGGCCTTGATCGTGGCGACCACGTCCTCGACGCCCTTGTCGAAGTCGAAGCGGTTGTAGAAGCCGAAGGCCTTCTCCCAGTTCTCGGGCGAGGCCTCCGACATCGCCAGGCCGGGTTCGAAGCGCCAGAACAGGTCGGGAGCGACGACGATATAGCCTTGGGCGGCCAGCTCGCCGGCGATCTGCCGGATGCCGTCATTGACGCCGAAGATCTCCTGAATGAGGACGATAGCCGGCGCGGGCGCCATGCTGGGGCGCACCACCAGGGCCTGGAAGTCGCCATCGGGGACGGTGATGGTCAGGTACTCGGACACGGACGCGCTCCTGCGGCGGATCGGGGGGATGGCCGCGAGTTTCGACATTCGCGCGAGCCCGGGCTTGAACGATCCTGTCGGGTCGGACGAGCGCCGCGCGCGCGAGGCGCTGGCTATCGGTGTGAAATCAAACAGGATGGCTGGCGGAGAGGGTGGGATTCGAACCCACGGTGCCCTTCCAGGCACGCCGCATTTCGAGTGCGGTACATTCGACCACTCTGCCACCTCTCCAGGCCGCCGTTCCGAGCGGTTTTTGGAACCGCCCGAGGTCGAGGGCGCGATACCTAGCGGCGTCGCCGCTGGGACGCAAGCCCTTCTTCCCAGCTTTTTTCCGCCTGGAGCATGACAGCCGAAAGTGGTTGCCGGTTTCGGCGACCGCCGTGCTCCAAACTCTTGAAAGAGAGCCTGTTTATCCGTTTCGGATGGGACATCCGAAGCGGACAGGCTCTCTGCCTTTCGGTCGCGGAATCATCTGAGTGCAGCGGAAAACGGCGATGGTTTTTCCGTCGCTTCGCCGCGGGTCCGTCGCGAAACGAAAGCCTAGAGCTTGGAGATATCCACCGGCGGGAAGCGCGGGCCGCTTTCCGGTTCGGACGGCAGCTTGCCCGAGCGGATGGCGACGCGCAGGGCGGCCGAGGCCAGCACCGGGTCGGGCAGGATGGCGTCGGCGGCGGTGCGCAAGGCGATGAAGTCCAGCCGGTCGATTTTGTCGTTCAGCTGGATGTTGGCGGCCTTTTCCTCGGCCACGGTCGACTCGCGGACCTCGCCGGCGCAGACGCCGGGCAGGATGCGGGTCTGTGGTGGCAGCTTGAGGAACTTGCGGGCGTCGTCCCAGGCCTTGCCCGCGTCCGCGCCCGGGATGTCGCAGCGGCCGGCGCCCTCGGCGGGGGCCAGCAACAGGTCGCCGGTGAACAGGACGTCGCCCAGCTTGTAGGCCACCGCGCCGGGCAGGCGACCGGTCACGGCGATCGTGGAGATCTGCAAGCCCCCCATCGGCAGGGGCTCGCCGTCCTTGGCCAGCTTGTCGAAGTCCCAGCCGTCCAGGTCGACCATGGTCTCGCCGAACTTGGGAGCCAGGCGCTTGAGGCTGTCGACGACCTTGGCGCCGATGCAGATCGACGCGCCGGTTTCGTATTTCAGATGACCGGCGGCCGACACGTGGCCGGCGTGAAGGCCGGTCTCCAGGATCCAGGTCGGGCCCAGGTCGCGGGCGCGGATTTCGGCGATGATCCGGTTGATGAAGCTGGCGTCCACCGCCTCGGTGACGGGATCGAAGTCCAGGACCGGATCGACAATGGCGCAGAGATAGGTGGCGGGATCGACGATCAGATAGGTCACCGTCCCCGTCGCGGGATGGTGGTATGCGATGATTTCCGGCTGCATCAATCTGCCTCAGACGCCCGAGGCCGGCACCATGGCGGCCAAGCCGTTAAACATCCGCGAACGGCGATACGGCTTTCGACGGTTTCTGGGCTGTTTGGCGCCGGCTAGCTCAGCGCCTGTCGGCGGCGGCGCAGGGATGGCCTCCGTCGCGCATGCCCTCGACCCACAGCGGCTCGACATAGCGGCTCCCATCGCGGAAGCCGGGCGCGCAGCCGTCCGGGGTGTCGGAGCCGCCGCGCCGGTTGCCCGTCATGATCGACAGGGCGACCGACTGGCTCTCGCCGCCGCGCGTGCGGCCATATCCCGGGCCGTAGCCATAGCCGCCGCCGTACCCGTAACCGGGACCATAACCGCCGCCATAGTAGGGGTCGTACCAACCGCCGCCATGTTTGCCGAAGTCGGTCTTGGAGACGGCGACCCCGACCGTGGTGTTCTCGCCGACCGGGAACAGGCCCGAGGCGTAGACGCTGCGATAGCCGCCGGTGCCGACGGATACGCCCATCTCGCCATGAACCTTGCGCTTGCCGTTCTCGTCGCGGTCGGCGGGCAGCAGGCCGCGCGGGCCGTCGTCGACCTCGGGGCCGGGATTGGCGGCGATGAAGGCGGCGATCTGTTCCTGGGTGGTCAGCTGCCTGACCGGCGCCGGCGCCGCCGGAGCGGCCGGAGCCGTGGCGGTCAGGGCCTGGGCCGAGGGCTTGGCCTGGGCGGTGGCGATGACCTCGTCGTCCTCGCTCGCGAAAGCAGGGCCAGCGAGAACGGCGGCGCTCATGCTCGCGGCGGTCAGGGCGATAATCGCGAGATGATGCCGCATGGGACGCTCCAACATGACCCGGCCGATAAACTGGACCGCCCAAGAACTAGACCGGTAAGCCAGCGCAATTAGGGCGCTTTTGTTGCCAGGGCGCAAGTTTAACCCGCCTTGTGAATATGGGCCGGGTTCAGAGCGTTTCCAGTCCCGCCTCCAGCGCCGCCATGTCAGGGGGCAGGGGCGTCTCGAAGCGCAGGATCTGGCCGGTCACGGGATGGACGAAGCCCAGCACCGCCGCGTGCAGGGCCTGGCGCTTCAGGCCCGCCGCCGCGACCTGCTCGCGGACCGGTTCCGCCGCCTGGCTGGCGCCGTAGACGGGATCGCCCAGGCAAGGAGAACCCTTGCTGGCCATGTGGACGCGGATCTGATGAGTGCGGCCGGTTTCCAGGCGGCACGCTACGCGGGCGGCCAGCGGTTTGTCTTGTGGCCCGAACGCGGCCTCCACCCGGTAGTGGGTGATCGCCTGACGGCCGCCGGACTTCAGCACGGCCATCTTCTTGCGGTCGCCGAGCGAGCGGCCCAGCAGGGTGTCGATCGTGCCGTGGGCCGGCGACGGCGCGCCGCGCGTCAGGGCGACATAGAGCCGGTCGATATCGTGGGTGGCGAACAGCTTCGACAGACCCTGGTGCGCCACGTCGCTCTTGGCGGCGACCATGACGCCGGAGGTGTCCTTGTCGAGGCGGTGGACGATGCCCGGCCGCGCCACGCCGCCGATGCCCGACAGGCTGTCGCCGCAATGGTGCAGCAGGGCGTTGACCAGGGTGCCGTCCGGCGTGCCGGGCGCCGGATGCACGGCCATGCCGGCGGCCTTGTCGACCACGATCAGGTGCTCGTCCTCATAGAGGATGGAGAGCGGAAGGGCCTGCGGCTCAGGATCGGCCGGGGCGGGCGGCGGCACCGACAGCATGTAGGTCCCGGCCCTGGCCTTGCGCGAGGCGTCGGTGATCGGCTGGCCGTCCAGGGAGAGGCGGCCTTCGCTGATCAGGGCCTGCAGGCGGGCGCGCGACAGGTCGGGGAACAGCGGGGCCAGCACCTTGTCCAGGCGCTGGCCGGCCAGGCTGTCGGGAAGGTCGGCGGTCAGCGTCTCGCCGGCGCCCGCTTCGGGAGCATCGGCGTCCAGGGCGTCGTCATCCAGCTGGTCTTCGACTCTATCCACCGGGGTTTCATCGCTCCGTCACGCACTCGTCGCGTAGCCGACATGGCCCATGCCTACGGCCCAGGTCTAGTACGGCGCCGAGGGGATAATCGATGCACGCTTTCCGCACCACCACGCTGTTGACCGCCAGCCTCCTGGCCCTGGCCATCGCCGCTCCGGCCATGGCCGCCGATGAGACGCCGGCCAACAACGATCAGGCCACCCAGCTGGGCGAACTGGTCATCACCGCCCAGAAGCGCGCCCAGGATCCGGTGGAGGTGCCGATCGCGGTCACCGCCTATTCGGGCAAGTTCCTGGAAGCCATCGGCGTCAAGTCGTTCGAGGAGCTGTCGGCCTTCACCCCCGGCTTCCTGGTTCAGAACCAGTCGAACAACAACTCCGGCTTCGTGATGCGCGGCATCACCTCCGACTCCGGCTCGTCCGCCGACGAGGCGCGGGTGTCGATCTATCAGGACGGCGTGTCGATCTCGCGCTCGCGCGGCTCGTATGTCGAGCTGTTCGACATGGAGCGTGTCGAGGTCGCCAAGGGCCCGCAGTCGACCCTGTTCGGCCGCGGCGCCCTGATCGGGGCGGTGAACCTGGTGCAGAACAAGGCCAACCCGGCCAAGACCGACTGGGCGTTGAAGGCCGAGGGCGGCACCGGCGGCTATTTCACCGGCGACGCCATGGTCAATTTCGCGTTCGGCGACAGCAGCGCGCTGCGCATCGCCGCCCGCACCCGCCAGGTCGACGGCTATGTCGATGACGCGGCTGGCGGCGACCCCTACAACTCGACCGACACCCAGGCGGTGCGCGTCGCCTACCACCTGGAGCCGGGTAACCTGAAGCTGGACCTGATCGGCAACTACCAGGTCGACGACACCACCGGCACCTCGTTCAAGAGCCACACCTTCAACCCGACCAACCCGGTTACCGGCGCGGTGCTGGGCGACACCGGCGTGGCCTCCGCCGCGACCCTGTCGCCGGTCGGCTTCGAAGGCGGCAAGCCGCTGGGCCTGGACCGCAAGGTCTACGGCCTGACCGCCCTGGCCGAGTACAAGCTCAGCGACAGCCTGACCCTGTCGTCGATCACCGCCACGCGCGCCTTCCACTCCAACGAAGTGTTCGATCCGGACGGCACGAGCCTGCCGATCCTGACCTTCGCCGAGGACGCCAAGGGCCGTCAGCAGAGCCAGGAACTGCGCCTGCGCTATGACGACGGGGGCCGTTTCTCGGGCTTCGTCGGCGGCAACTACTTCCATGAGACCGGCTCGTGGCGGATTCCTGGACAGTATGACGAGCGTCTGGTGCTCGCGCTGCTGGCCGGGAACACGCCCCTGGGCATCAGCCGTCCGAACCCGCAGCCTCTGGCCGTGCTGACCAACCCGGCCTATCTGGCGCAGGTGCTGCAGCTGGGCTTCGGCATTCCGGCCGCCATCGCGCCGGGGATCGTCTCGAACCTGAAGCCGATCCACCGCGAGACCTTCGCCAACTACAGCGAGAACACCGCCTACGACGTCTATGCCGACGGCACGTTCAAGCTGACCGACAAGTTCGAGATCACGGCCGGCATCCGCTACACCAGCGAAGACCGCGAGGCCGCCTACACCTCGAGCGTCGACAACGGCCGTTCGATCCTGGGCATCCTGCTGGCCGCCCCGACCCCGACCAACCTGTTCCTGGCCGCCCAGCCGAACGCGGTGAACAATCCGGCCCTGCCGATGGTCGGCCTGATCACCCAGCCGACGGCGAACAACGGCGACCGCTTCAGCAAGAAGATCGATGACAGCGGCCTGACCTGGCGCCTGGTCGGTCGCTATGCGGCTTCGGACGACCTGAGCTTCTACGCCTCCTACGCCCGCGGCCGTCGCCCGGACGTGATCTCGACCAGCGCCCCCGCCACGCCCCTGGGTCCGGCCCGCTTCAACGTGGTCGACGCCGAAGAGGTCAACAGCGTCGAGGGCGGCGCCAAGGCCAAGCTGGCCGGCGGCCGTGTGTTCCTGTCGGGCGCGGTGTTCCACTACGACTATGACAACTTCGCCACCAGCTTCCGCCAGGGCGCGCAGGTCGTGACCCTGAACGCCGGCAAGGCCAAGGCCTACGGCTTCGAGGGCGAGGCCCGCGTCCAGGCCGACGACTACTGGACCCTGTTCGCGACCTACGGCTACAACCACGCCCGCCTGAAGACCGGCCTGCGCGAGGGCAACCACTTCCGCCTGTCGCCGGACAGCACCTTCTCGGTCGGCGCGGCGTTCAGCCACGAAGCCTTGGGCGGCAAGCTGACCTTCACCCCGACCTACACCTGGCGCTCGAAGATGTTCTTCGACGACGACAACGACCGCTCGGACCTGCAGTCGGCGGGCCTGTTCCCCGACACCAAGGTCGACGAGTACCAGAACGCCTACGGCCTGCTGAACGTTCGCGTCGGCTTCGGCGCCGCCGACGACCGCTGGAAGGTCGAGGCCTTCGTGGAGAACCTCAGCGACCAGAAGTACCTGAAGGACGCCGGCAACACCGGCGACAGCTTCGGTATCCCGACCTTCATCGCCGGCAAGCCGCGCTTCATGGGTGTTGGCGTCACGTTCCGTCACTAACCTTACCACCGTTTCCCCGGCGAAGGCCGGGGCCCAGATGGAGGAGTGCTAGGGCAGGTTCCAAGAGCTCAACGCTCTTCCAATCAGCCCAAACGCCTTGGGATCTGGGTCCCGGCTTTCGCCGGGAAGATCGGATTTGAGGGGGAGCTCGACAGCTCCCCGTTTTCCATTGTTTCGTACGCTCACCGGAGGGCCGTTCCATGCAGATCGATCGTCGTAAGGTTCTGGGCCTGCTGGGCCTGTCGGGCGCCGCCGCCGGCGAGGCCGCGGCCGCCACCGTCAAGGGCATGCACGATGGCCCGGTCAGCTTCGACCACGGCGTGGCCTCGGGCGATCCGCTGCAGGACCGCGTGATCCTGTGGACGCGGGTGACCGCGCCGGGCGCCAAGCTGCCGGTCGGCGTGCGCTGGGACGTGGCGAGCGATCCGGCCTTCAAGACCATCGTCCGCCAGGGTCACGCCACCACCGACGCCGGACGCGACCACACGGTCAAGGTCGACGTGACCGGGCTGAAGCCGGGGACCGAGTACCACTACCGCTTCCGCGCCAGCCGCGCGGGCCAGCCGGTCGGCGAGGCGGTGGTCGGCCGCACCCGCACGCTGCCGACCGGCGCGACCAAGGACGTGGTCCTGGCGGTGGCCTCGTGCAGCCTCTATCCGAACGGCTATTTCAACGCCTATGACGCGATCGCCAAGCTGCCGCGCGTCGACGCGGTGCTGCACCTGGGCGACTACATCTACGAGTATGGCGGCGCGCCCGGCGACTACGGCATGAACTCGCCGACCGCCAAGACGCGGATGCCCGACCCGCCGCACGAGATCGTCACCCTTGACGACTATCGGCGCCGGCACCGTATCTACAAGACCGACCCGATGCTGCAGGCGGCCCACGCCCGCGCGCCGTGGATCGTCGTCTGGGACGACCACGAGACCGCCAACGACAGCTGGATCGGCGGGGCCGAGAACCATACCCCCAAGACCGAGGGGGACTGGGCGACCCGCAAGGCCGCCGCCCTGAAGGCCTACTATGAGTGGATGCCGATCCGTGAGCCTTCGGCGGGCGCCTTGCCCGAAGCGGCCTGGCGCGGCTTCCAGTTCGGCGACGTCGTCACCCTGCTGATGACCGAGACGCGTCTGACCGCGCGCAGCCAGCAGCTCGACTACGAGACCGACCTGCCGGTCGTCGACGGCAAGCCCGATGTCGCCGCCTTCGTCGCCAAGTGGAAGGATCCCTCGCGCCGGATGATGGGCCAGGATCAGGAGCGGTGGCTGGCCGGTCAGGTCGGCGCCTCGGTCAAGGCCGGCACGGCCTGGCAGGTGCTGGGCAACCAGGTGGTCATGGCCCGCGTCGCCACGCCCAACCTGCAGAAGACGATGGGTGAGGAGAAGTTCGGGGGCCTGGTCGCCCAACTGCCCGACTACGCCAGGAAGCGCGTCGCCCAGTCTGTGGCGATGTCAGCCTACGAGATCCCGTCGAACCTCGACGCCTGGGACGGCTATCCGGCCGATCGCCAGCGGGTCTACGACATCTTCACCGCCGCCCAGGCCCGGCCGATCGTGCTGGCCGGCGACAGCCACATGTTCTGGGCCAACGAGCTGTGGAACGACGGCGGCGACAAGCGGGTGGCCGTCGAATTCGGCGCGACCTCGATCACCTCGCCCGGCTATGGCGACCTGATGCCCGGCGCCGATCGGCGAAGCCTTCGTCCAGCGCAACAAGGAAGTCCGCTACAGTCACGCCAGCGCCAAGGGCTTCGTGTTGCTGACCCTGGAACACGGCAAGGCGACGGGCGACCTGGTGGCGGTCTCGACCATCCTGGAGCCGAAATACGAGACCAGCGTGCTCAAGCGCTTCGTCGTGACGCCCGCCGCCGGCGGCGGCGTCGAGGCGCTGAAGGAAGCGTGATGAGCTTCTCCTTCCCCTTTATGGGGAAGGGGGACCACGCAGTGGTGGATGGGGCCGACCCGCAGGGCGCCTGCGGGGCCCCCTCCGTCGGCTCCGCCGACACCTCCCCCATGAAGGGGGAGGAGCAATCACCTACCGCCTTTCCAGCGCCAGGCGCAGGCCGAACGCCACGAACACGCAGCCGGTCACCCGGTCCAGCCAACGCACCACCACCGGGGCGCGCAGCAGACCGGCGATCGGCACCGTCGCGGCGATCAGGGCGGCGAACCACAGCAGGCCCAGCGCCACGTGGATGCCCGCCAGCAGCAGGCCGAACCGGGCCGGATCGGCGCCGGCCGGGATGAACTGCGGCAGGAACGACACGTAGAAGATCCCGACCTTGGGGTTGAGCAGGTTGGTCAAGAGGCCGCGCCGCAGGGCCGCGATCGGGCCGGCGTCGATGGCCTTCATCTCGCCGGGCTCGAATTGGTCGCGAGGCTTGAGGATCATGCGGATCCCGGTCCAGGCTAGATAGGCGGCGCCGACCCACTTGAGGACCGTATAGGCGGCTTGCGAGGCGGTCAGCAGGGCGCCGACCCCGAACGAGGCCGCCGCCCCCCAGATAAAGCAGCCCAGACCGATCCCGATCGCCGCCCCGGTCGCGCGGCGCGGTCCCTCGGCGGCGGCGGTGCGGATCACCAGCGCGGTGTCGAGGCCCGGCGTCAGGGTCAGCAGGCCCGCGGCCAGGGTGAAGGCGATCAGGGCCTCAGGCGTGGTCATGGAGGGGCGCTTCCCGCTCGACCAGCTGTCCGTCTTCAAGAACACGGTAGAAGCACGAGCGGAAGCCGACGTGGCAGGCGCCGCCGTCGCCGCGCGGGCGCACCTTCAGCAGCACCGCGTCCTGGTCGCAGTCGACCCGCAGCTCGACGACGTCCTGCAACTGGCCGCTGGTGTCGCCCTTCTTCCAGAGCTCGCCCCGCGAGCGGCTGAAATAGTGGGCGATGCGGGTGTCGACCGTCAGCTTCAAGGCTTCGGCGCTCATCCAGGCCAGCATCAGGATTTCGCCGGTGTCGGCGTGCTGGGCCACCGCCACGACCAGGCCATCAGCGTTGAAGCGTGGGGCCAGAGCGGTTCCGCGCTCCAGATCGTGCTTGCTGTGGGCTTGGGGGAACAGGTCGGTGCTCATGGCGCCACATATGGCGCAGGGCGAGGCCCTGCGCTAGTTTCCCACTCCGCAAAGCCTGCCTGAGCAGGCTTTTTGGAAAGCTGGATCGCGGCGTTGCGCTCCGGGGGACGCGATGAACCTGAAAGACCGCATCAAGGCCGGCGTGGCGGCGCTGGACGTGAAAGCGAGGCCGTGGGCGCGCCAGTCGCGCTGGAACGGCTATGCCTACGAGTTCCTGCTGTTCGGGCTGAAGCAGGCCTGGGCCTGCCTGTTCGGCGGCCTGATGCTGGCGCTGATGGTGGGAACCCATCTGTTCTGGCCGGAGCACGCGCCGCTGGCGCGCTACGACTTTCTGGTGATCGCCGCCGTCGCCATCCAGGCGATGCTGCTGGCCCTGAAGCTGGAGCGCTGGGACGAGGCGCTGGTCATCTTCATGTTCCACGTCGTCGGCACGATCATGGAGCTGTTCAAGACCGCCCACGGCTCGTGGATCTATCCCGAGCCCAGTCTCTTGCGCATCGGCGGCGTGCCGCTGTTCACCGGCTTCATGTACGCCTGCGTCGGCAGCTACATCGCGCGGATCTGGCGGCTCTTCGACATTACCTTCGTGCGCTATCCGCCGTTCTGGAGCACCCACATCCTGGCGGTGCTGATCTACGCCAACTTCTTCAGCCACCACTACATCGTCGACTTCCGGATGGGGCTGTTCGCCCTGTCGGCGATCCTGTTCGGCCGGACCTGGTTCGTGTTCACGCCGGACCACGTCGCCCGCCGCATGCCGATGCTGATGGGCCTTGTCCTGGTGTCGCTGTTCATCTGGTTCGCCGAGAACCTGGGCACCTTCGCCGGAGCCTGGATCTATCCCAACCAGGCCCAGGGCTGGCATCTGGTGCCGATCGAGAAGATGGGCGCCTGGTATCTTCTGATGCTGATCAGCTTCGTGCTGGTGACGCTGGTCCACCGCCCGGTGGACGCCTGCGTGGCGCGGCTGCGCGAGGGGATCTGGCGCGCGGCCTAGACTTAACGCATCTCCTCCCCCGCCTGGGGGAGGAGGTCTCGTTTTTTACTTCCGCGTCACCAGGTCCATGAACCGCTGCTGCAGGACCTTGTCGGTCTTGAACACGCCGCGGAACTGGGTGGTGATCGTCGAGACGTCATGGTGGTGGACGCCGCGGGTGCTCATGCACTGGTGCTCGGCGTCGATCAGCACGGCGACGCCGGCGGCCGAGAGGTGGTCCTCGATGGCGTCGGCGACCTGCATGGTCATGGTCTCCTGCGTCTGCAGGCGCTTGGCGAAGATCTCGACCAGGCGGGCCAGCTTGGACAGGCCGACGACCTTGCCGGTCGGCATGTAGGCCACCCAGGCCTTGCCCAGGAACGGCGCCATGTGGTGCTCGCAGTGGCTCTGCACGTCGATGCCGCGCAGCATGACCATGTCGTCATAGCCCTGGACGTCCTCGAAGGTGCGCGAAAGCTCCTTGGCCGGATCGCCGTGATAGCCGGCGAACCACTCGCCATAGGCGTCGACCACGCGCTGGGGCGTATCGAGCAGGCCTTCACGATCCGGATTGTCGCCGGCCCAAGCCAGGAGGGTCCGGACGGCGGCCATGGCCTCGTCTCGGGTCGGGCGCTGGGCGGGTTCAAGATCAAGACCGGTTTCAGAGCCGATCAGGGTTCGCTCGCGGGACAAAGCGTCCATGTTTTTCAGAGGTCTTTCCACGGGCTGAGTTGCGCCGAAGCGCCTGTCGCTCCGGAATTACGCGTGCCACCCGTTTCATATACGGCGCGGGGAGCGATTTAGACGCATCGCGACATGGCCCTTACCGTATCAGGAAGATATATGGGGCCGGCCCCTTTCGGGGGCAACACCTCCGTTACGTTAGGTTGCCGCGACCCAATGACCCTGAAGATCCATGACACCCTGGCGCGCGAGAAGCGCGACTTCGTTCCCGCCGATCCCCAGCGGGTGACGATGTACGTGTGCGGTCCGACGGTCTGGAACCACGCCCACATCGGCAATTTCCGTCCCGTGGTGGTGTTCGACGTGCTCTATCGCGTCCTGCGCGGCCTCTATGGCGAGGACGCGGTGGTCTATGCCCGCAACGTCACGGACGTGGACGACAAGATCAACAAGAAGGCCGCCGAGGAAGGCGTCGACATCTCGGTGATCACCGAGCGCTACCTGGCTGCCTATCACGCCGACGCCGACGCCCTGGGCGCGCTGCGTCCGAACCTGGAGCCGCGCGCCACCGACCATATCGGCGCGATCGTCGCGATGATCGGCAAACTGGTCGACAACGGCTCGGCGTACGCCGCCGAGGGCCACGTGCTGTTCGACACCCAGAGCTTCCCCGACTACGGCCAGCTGTCGGGCCGTCCGCTGGACGAGATGATCGCCGGCGCCCGCGTCGAGGTCGCGCCCTACAAGCGCCACCCGGCCGACTTCGTGCTTTGGAAGCCGTCCAAGGAAAACGAGCCCGAGTGGCAAAGTCCCTGGGGCGCGGGCCGTCCGGGCTGGCACATCGAGTGCTCGGCCATGATCGAGAAGACCCTGGGCGACACCATCGATATCCACGCCGGCGGCATCGACCTGGCCTTCCCGCACCATGAGAACGAGGTCGCCCAGAGCCGCTGCGCCCACAAGACGCCGGTGCTGGCCAACTACTGGATGCACAACGGCTTCCTCGACATGGCCGGCGAGAAGATGTCCAAGAGCCTGGGCAATGTCGTCATCCCGCACGAGCTGCTGAAGAACGTCCCGGGCGAGGTGATCCGCTGGGCGCTGCTCTCGGCCCACTATCGCCAGCCGCTGGACTGGACGCCGGAGCTGCTGGAACAGTCCAAGAAGTCGCTGGACCGCCTGTACGGCGCCTTGCGCCGCGCCAAGGACGTGCCGCTGGACCAGGCCATGGAAGCCCCGGAAGAGGTGGTCGCCGCCCTGATGGACGACCTCAACACGCCGCTGGCCACGTCCGCCTTCTTCGAGGTCTCCAGCCTGATCGAGAAGGCCGTGACGGCCGGCGACACGGTCGCCGTCGCCGCCAACAAGGCCCGCCTGATCGAGGCCGGCGCCCTGCTGGGCTTCCTGCAGGCCGACCCGGACAGCTGGTTCGAGGGCGACGCCTCCGACGAGCTGAAAGCCCAGGTCGAGGACCTGCTGGCCAAGCGCCTGGCCGCCCGCGCCACCAAGGACTGGGCCGCCGCCGACGCCATCCGCGCCGAGATCGACGCCCTGGGCGTGGTGGTCATGGACGGCCCGTCGGGCGCCACCTGGCGAATGAAGGACTAAGGGTTAGCGAGCCGATGAAGCGCGCCGTAGAGCACCGTATCGGGGTCCAGGCCCCCGCCGAGATCGTCTGGGAGATCGTCTCGGAATTCGAGTCCTGGGAGACATGGAACCCGCTCTACCGCAAGGCCGAGGGGCAGCTGAAGATCGGTACGAATCTCACCCTGGAGCAGCACCTGCCCGGCCAGCCGGCCACGGTGATCACGCCGGTGGTTCAGGACTGGGTGCCGTACGAGCAGTTGCACTGGCGCTCCAGCCGGATCGGCGGGTTCGTGACGGCCATCCGCTATCTCGAGATCGAGAGCATGGGTCCGAGCAACTCGACCTTCTCGAACGGCGAGCTGTTCATGGGCTTGCTGCTGCGGTTCGTCAGCCGCGAGGAACGCCGCAAGCTGCGGGCCGCTTTCACGCAGATGGGCGAAGCCGTTCGTGATCGCGCCGAGGCCATCTGGTCCGAGCGCCAGAAGACCCCATCTTGAGTTTCCAATGATCGACGACCTCTACAGCGCCAGAATCCTGACGCTCGTGGCCAACATGCCGCGAGCCGGACGCCTGCCCGCGCCCGACGCCAGCGCCGAGAAGCACGCCAAGCTGTGCGGCAGCCGGATCGTCGTCGACGTGGTGGTCGAGGACGGCAAGGTGGTCGACTATGCCCAGGAGGTTTCGGCCTGCGCCCTGGGCCAGGCCGCCGCCGCGATCCTGGGCGCCAATGTCATCGGTGCGGAACTTTCCGACATCGAGTTGGCGCGCGACTCTCTTGCCGCTATGCTGAAGATGAACGGTTCGCCTCCCGCGGGCCGGTTCGCGGAGCTCGTTGTGCTGGAGCCGGTCAAGGACTATCCCGCCCGTCACGCCTCGACGCTGCTAGCGTTCGAGGCGACCGTCGAGGCTGTCCGGAAGGCCACAGCTGTCTCCGAAACGCGAACTAGCACCGCCGGCGCGGCTTGATCCCTCTCTCCGGGGAGTGTGTAACCGCACTGCAACAAAGTCGCGCGCCGGCATGACCTTCTACGACCGCATCGTCGACCTTGGCCTTCGCGCCTACAAGTTGACGCTCTCGCCCCTCATCGGGCGGCAGTGCCGCTTCGCGCCGAGCTGTTCGGAGTATGCGGCCGCCGCCCTCAAGGATCATGGCCCGCTCAAGGGGTCCTGGTTGGCGTTGCGACGGATTTGCCGCTGCAATCCGTTAGGTGGCTCGGGGTATGACCCGCCGCCGCCGGGCGCCAGCCACGCAAGTGGATATGTGAAGAATGATCGATCTGGTTTTCCCCGACGGCTCCGTCCGTCAGTACCCCGATGGCTCGAGCGGGCGCGACGTCGCCGCCGCCATCTCCAAGTCGCTGGAAAAGAAGGCCCTGCTGATCAAGCTGGACGGCCAGGTGCTGGACCTCGACCGCCCGCTGACGCCCGACCTGCTGGCGGGTGAGCGCAAGTTCGAGATCCTGACGCGCGAGGCGCCCGAGGTCCTCGACACCATTCGCCACGACACGGCCCACGTGCTGGCCGAGGCGGTGCAGGAGCTGTTCCCCGGCACGCAGGTCACGATCGGCCCGAACGTCGAGGACGGCTTCTACTACGACTTCGCGCGCGACGAGCCGTTCAGCCTGGACGATCTGGAAACGATCGAAAAGCGCATGAAGGAGATCGTCGACCGCGACGAGAAGATCCGCCGCGAGGAAGTCGATCGCGACGCTGCCATCGCCGATTTCGAGGCCATGGGCGAAACCTACAAGGCCCAGATCATCCGCGACCTGCCGGCCAGCGACACGATCACGGTCTATCACCAGGGCGACAAGTGGAAGGACCTGTGCCGGGGCCCCCACCTGCCGTCGACGAAACACGTCGGCAAGGCCTTCAAGCTGACGAAGCTGGCCGGCGCCTATTGGCGCGGCGACCAGAACAACGCTCAGCTACAGCGCATCTATGGCACGGCCTGGGCGTCGGAAGCCGACCTCGAAGCCTATCTGAAGCGCATCGAGGAAGCCGAGCGCCGCGATCACCGCAAGCTGGGCAAGACCATGGACCTCTTCCATATCCAGGAAGAGGGCAAGGGCATGGTGTTCTGGCACGCCAAGGGCTGGGCCCTGTACCGCGTGCTCGAGGACTATATGCGCCGTCGCCTCGACGCGGCCGGCTACAAGGAAGTGAAGACGCCGCAGATCCTCGACAAGAGCCTGTGGGAGAAGTCGGGCCACGCCGAGAAGTTCGGCCACGCGATGTTCATGTGCGAGAGCGCCGAGGGCGAGATCCTGGCGGTCAAGCCGATGAACTGTCCCGGCCACATCCAGATCTTCAATGTCGGGCAGAAGTCTTATCGCGAGCTGCCGCTGCGCATGGCCGAGTTCGGCGCCTGCCACCGCTACGAGCCTTCGGGCGCCATGCACGGCATCATGCGCGTGCGCGCCTTCACGCAGGACGACGCCCACATCTTCTGCCGCGAAGAGCAGGTCACGGAGGAAAGCGCCCGCTTCATCGAACTGTTGCGCAGCGTCTATAGCGACCTGGGCATGACGCTGGCCGACACCAAGTTCTCGACGCGTCCGGACTTGCGCGCCGGCTCGGACGAGGTCTGGGACAAGGCTGAGGCGGCCCTGTCGGCCGCCGCCGAGGCAGCGGGCGAGACCTTGGTGCTGCAACCAGGTGAAGGCGCCTTCTACGGCCCGAAACTAGAGTTCTCGTTGAAGGACGCCATTGGCCGTGTCTGGCAGTGCGGCACGCTGCAACTTGATTTTGTTTTGCCGGAACGATTGGACGCCGAGTACGTTTCGGAGGATGGTTCGAAGAAGCGTCCGGTGATGCTTCACCGGGCAATCTTGGGGTCCTTCGAGCGTTTCATCGGCATCTTGTTGGAAAACTTCGCGGGCGCCCTGCCTGTTTGGCTCGCGCCGACGCAGGTTGTCGTGGCCACGATCACATCCGACGCCGATGACTACGCCCGTGAGGTCGTCGAGAAATTGACCAGCTTGGGGATGCGCGCGGAAGTGGATCTGCGTAATGAGAAGATCAATTACAAGATTTGCGAGCACAGCCTCGCCAAGGTGCCCGTGATCGCAGTGGTGGGTCGTAAGGAAGCCGAGACGGGTCAACTGGCCCTTCGTCGCCTTGGCGGTGAAGGTCAGAATATCCTGCCGCTGGAGGAAGCCCTCCGCGTCCTGAAGGCCGACGCCACCCCGCCCGACATCGCCCGCGTCCAAGAAGCCGCCAGACTGGGGCTCGCCAAACCCGCTCCGGAGGCTGCGACCGCCTGATGAACAGCATCCTCCCGTCCGTCTCGACCCTTGCCGTTGGTGCGCGTCCGGCCCGTCCGAACGTATCCGTCGTCATGGTCGTCTATCGGACGGGAGAGGCGCTGGCCCAGAGCATCAAGCATGTCCTGGCCGAGCCGCTGGTCGACGAGTTCGTCATCGTCGACAACGGGTCAGACGGGCGCGACGAGGACATGCTGCGTTCGCTGGCCCTGACCGAGCCGCGGGTCGTGCTCAAGCAGGGCCACGGCAATATCGGCTTCGCCCGCGGCGCCAACATGGGCGCCAGCACGGCGGGCGGCGAATACATCGTCTTCCTCAATCCCGACGCCAACCTGCAGCCCGGCTGCGTGGCGGCGCTGGTCACCGCCTTCAAGGGCCAGCCGACGCCGACCGTGGTTGGCGCGCGCGTGCTCAATGTCGACGGCACCGAGCAGCGTGGCGGTCGCCGCGGCGAGGTCACCCCGATGACCACCGTGCTGACCTTCGGCCAGTTCACGCGTCGCCACCCCCAGTTGGCCAGCTTCGAGATCCACCGCGAGAACGAGCCGCTGCCTCGCGGTCCCGCCCCGATGCCGACCATCTCGGGCGCCTGCTTCGCCATGCGCCGAGGCGATTTCGAGGTGCTGAGCGGCTTCGACGAGGGCTATTTCCTGCACGTCGAGGACATCGACCTGTGCTGGCGCGCCCGTCGGGCGGGCGGGCAGGTGCTGTTCCAGCCGGACGCCCAGGTCATCCATCTGGGCCACACCAGCCAGGAGCACCCGCTGAAGGTCGAGTTCCACAAGGGCGTCGGCCTGACCCGCTACTTCATCAAGCGCGCCGACAGCCTGCAGCTGTTCGCGGCGGCGGTGCTGCTGGCCCCGGCGATCATGCTGATGTCCGTGTGCCGGCCGCTGCTGTGGAAGCTGACGGGACGGCCGATCTAGGGTTCGAACGCCTCTCTCAAGGCCGGGCGTTCTTTACATCGGTCCGATCGTCTCGAACCGCAGCCCATTCGGCCCCTCGATCGACGTCGGGGCTTTCAGACTCTTCGCCGGCAGCAGAGCCTTGTAGCGGTGGTACGCCGCCGTCGCGTCGCGGCCCGCCTTCACCGTCAGGCACTGGTCGAACTCGCCCTCGCGGCCCCAAGGCTTGCGTTCGGAGCGGGCGATGTCGGGGTCGGTCTTGACCCTGCCGGCCACCGTCGCGGCCAGCGACTGATCGATCCCCATGCCGTAGCTGCCGAACTTGATCGTCACGTCGCAGCGGGCGGCGGGACCGTCGTCGACGGGCGCGGCGGCGCAGGCGGCCAGGCCCAGGGTCAGCAGGGCGGCGAGGCGGATCATGCGGGGAAGCCTCCGGCGCGGGCCAGGGACGAGGCGGGGGCCTTGCCCAGCTTGGCGCTGATCTCGCGGCCGATCTCGATCAGGGCCGCCAGATCGTAACCCGTCTCGAAGCCGGCCCGTTCCAGCATGTAGACCAGATCCTCGGTCCCGATATTGCCCGTGGCGTTCGGCGCGAACGGACAGCCGCCCAGGCCGCCGACCGAGGCGTCCAGAACGTCGACCCCTGCCTCGACGCTGGCATAGGCGTTCGCCAGGCCCGTGTTGCGGGTGTCGTGGAAGTGCATCCGCAGGCGCGCATCTGGCGCGGCGGCGCGCACGGCCTCGATGCGCTTGCGGACGGTCCAGGGATCGGCGACGCCGATGGTGTCGGCGATGGCGATCTCGGCTACGCCCAGGGCGGCGGCCTCGCGCACGATGGCCACGACCTGGTCTTCGGACACCTCGCCGTCGAACGGACAGCCGAAGGCCACCGAGATGGTCGCGGTGATCGGCGGGCCGCCCTCGACCGCCTGGCGCTCGGCGATGGCGGCCAGCGCATCGATCTGTTGGCGCACCGTCGCGCCCTGGTTGGCCAAGCCGAAGCCGTCCGAGGCGCAGACCACGACATTGGCCTCGTCGCACTGGGCGGCGACACAGCGCTCCCAGCCGCGCATGTTCAGCACCAGGCCGATCCGCGAATGATCGAGGTCGGCCGGCAGAGCCGCCATGATCTCTTCCGCGCCCGCCATCTGCGGCACGCGGTTGGGATTCACGAACGACACCACCTCGGTGCGCTTGGCGCCGGCGGCCTCCAGCTTGCGGATCAGGTCCAGCTTCTCGTCGACCGACAGGGACAGCTTCTCGTTTTGCAGGCCGTCGCGCGGCCCGACCTCGACGATCTGGATGAAGCGGCTCACGGTTGGACCTCGTCTTCAGGAGCAGGAGCCTGGGGCTCGCCGCGGTAGATGGTCAGGCGTTCCTGGTCGCCGTCGGAATAGTTCAGGCCCTCGACCGTGGCGACGGGACGCGGAGCCAGGCCCAGGCCGGCCAGGGTGTCGCGGAAGGGCTTCTCCTCGCGACCCTCGACCACGGCGGGGCGGCCTTCGACGACCGCCTGGGCCGCGCCCTCGCCGTTGGTCAGTTCGGTGGCCGTGCCGAGCTGGAAGATCAGGCTGGGCTCGGCATAGCCGGTGACGGCCACCGGACCGGCCGCGCCCGAGCGGGGCGAGAGCCGGGTGCGGTCCAGGGCGTCGGCGACGTCCTTGGACAGGAACAGCGGCTCCAGGCGTGGGATCAGACCGGCGGTCAGGGCGACGTGCGCGCCAATGCCCAACACCCCTGCCGTGACCAGGGCGCGGGCCGAGTGGCGGCGCAGGAGCAGCACCGCGCCGGCGATCCCGGCGGCCAGAGCGAGGCCGGCGGCCACCGCCGTCCAGGCCAGATCTCCGCCCGCGCCGAATTGCATCTGGCCATAGAGGGCGACAGCGGCCAGCAGCGCGCCCATCAGCACCGACAGCCCGCCGCCGATCCAGCGGACCAGATTGCCCAGCGGCTCGCGCACGGCGGCGGCCATCAGCATGGCCAGGGCGCCGTAGGCCGGCAGTTCATAGTGAACCAGCTTGGTCGGCAGGATCTCGAATATCAGCCAGGTCGGGACCAGCCAGCAGACGGCGAAGCGCACGCCCGGCTCATTCCGCCGCGTCCAGCCGGTCACCAGGCCGGCCGGCAGCAGCAGGGTGGCCGGGAACGCCAGCAACGGGGCCAGCAGGGCGTGGTAGCCGAACGGACCTGCGTGACCCTCCTGGCCGCCGGCCAGCTTGGGCGCCAGGTCGCCGCCCACGGCCGCGCCCCAGAAGGCGCCGTCGGTCGCGACGGTGATCATCATCGCCCACGGCAGACAGATGGCCGCGAACAGGATCAGGCCCCAGGTCCAGCCCAGGTCCTTCATCCAGGCCGCCTTGCGGTCCCAAAGGGCCAGGCCGACCAGGGCGAAGATCGCCACCAGCAGGCCGACCGGGCCCTTGATCAGCGCCGCGATCGACAGGCCCAGCCAGAAGGCCAGCTTGGTCCATTTCCCGGCCGGCTCGCCTTTCAGCTGGGCGGCGTAGACGCGGGCCAGGGCGGCCATGGCCAGGGTGGTGGTTCCGCACAGGGCCGCGTCGGTCTTGGCGATGAACGCCTCGGACGACAGCAGGAAGGTCGCCCCCAGGATCGAGCCGGCCAGCAGCCCGGTGCGCGGGTCGAACAGCGCCGCCGCGCCCCAGGCGCAGGCCGCCGCCGCCAGCATCGCCCCCAGCAGGGACGGGATGCGATAGGCCCAGATGCGTCGGTCCTCCGCGTCCGAGAACGCCTTGACGCTGAGCGCCTGCAGCCAGTGGATGCCGACAGGCTTCTTGAAGCGCGGCTGGTCCTGGAACTTGATGACCACGTAGTCGCCCGTCTCCAGCATCTGGGAGGTGGCCTGGGCGAAGCGGGACTCGTCCCGGTCCAGCGGCGGCATGGCGAATACGCCGGGCAGGCCGGCGATCAGGGCGACAAGCGCGGCGAACACAGGGCCGCGCCACCCGCGGCTCCAGTCATCCAGGCGAGATTCAAGCGTCATGCGGCCACGTTTAGCACGATCCTTTCGCAAGAGCGCGATAGCCGAAAGTGGAGGCCGGTTTCGGCGGCAATCGCGCTCTAACCTTTTGAATCAAGGCCTTTTTGTCCTTTTCAAAAGTAGGCTTTTGAAAAGGAAAGGCCTTGACGAATTTTTCCGCTATTAGAAGCCGATGAACGCCATCCCCGATTTTTCCGTCGTCGTGCCTGTCTTCGACGAAGGCGAGGCCGCTCCGAAGCTGGCGCACGAGATCGCGACCGCTTTCGCCGGCGAAAACTACGAGATGATCTTCGTCGACGACGCCAGCCGCGACGACACCAAGGCCCGCCTGGTCGCGCTGAAGGCCGAGATCCCGCAACTGCGGGTGCTGGGTCATCGCAAGAACTCCGGCCAGAGCCGCGCCGTGCGCACCGGCATCCTGGCCGCGCGCGGTCCGATCATCGTCACCCTGGACGGCGACGGCCAGAACGATCCGGCCGACGCCCCGCGCCTGGCCAAGACCCTGCAGGCCGGCCCCCAGACCCTGGCCCTGGTCGGCGGCGAGCGGGTCAAGCGCCAGGACTCGAGCGCCAAGCGCTTCGCCTCCAAGTTCGGCAACGGGGTGCGCAAGCGTCTCCTGAAGGACACCGCCAACGACACCGGCTGCGGGCTGAAGGCCTTCCGTCGCGAGGCCTTCCTGCGCCTGCCGTACTTCGATCACATCCACCGCTACATCCCGGCCCTGATGCTGCGCGAGGGCTACGAGGTGAGCTTCCAGCCGGTGAACCATCGTCACCGCGAGAGCGGGGTGTCGAAATACACCAATTTCGGCCGCCTCAAGGCCTCGGTGTCCGACCTGCTGGGCGTGATGTGGCTGCAGTCGCGGGCCCGCGATCCCCAAGGCGTGGACGAAGCTTAAGCGTCGCGGGCGAGGCCGCTTCACCCCCGGCCAGATTCCGGCTACGCCTTAACCAAGACGGCGGCTTGCATCCGCCGTAGGGGGAAGTTCGATGTTCGCTGCGGTTCCGCTGCTGGCCTTGCCGGTCATCATCTACAATCTGATCGCCCTGACCCTGACGGGCGGCTTCAAGGCCGCGGACGCCAGTGTCCGCATGACCGACCGGCTGTTCACCATCCACATGACCTCGCGCGCCGAGTGGGGCGTCAGCCTGGGCGACCTGCTGCTGGCCGCTTCGCTGGTGGTGCTGTTCGTCGAACTGCTGAAATCGACGACCAGCCGCAAGATCGCGATCATCAACCACTCGCTGTCGATGGTGCTGTTCATTCTGTGCCTGGTCGAGTTCCTGCTCTTTCCGGCCTTCGCGACCTCGACCTTCTTCCTGATCACCCTGATGGTGCTGCTGGACGTGCTGGCCGGCTTCATCGTGACGATCGTCGCCGCGCGGCGGGACGTGGACTTCGGGGATCACTGATCTCCCGGCGTGCTTCGAGGCGCTTCGCGGCGCCTCGAAGCACGCGCCTACTCCGGAAATCCACTCGTCTGCCGTAGGGCCTCGCCCAGCGCCATCGCCGCCGTCGTCGCCAGGTTCATCGAGCGCGTCTCCGCCCGGATCGGGATGACGATGCGGCCCTGCGCCGCCGCGTGGACGTCCTCGGGCGCGCCGCGACTCTCGTTGCCGAACAGCAGCGTGTCGCCGGGTTCGAACGAAAACCTGTGGAAGGGCGTGGCGCCCTTGGTCGTGAAGAGCAGCAGGCGCCCGTCAACGCGCTCCGGCGCCTTAAGGAAAGCCTCCCAGCTGTCGTGGCGCGTGAGGTGCGTCAGCGGCCCATAATCCAGCGCCGCGCGCTTCAAGCTCTTGTCATCCAAGGGAAAACTACAAGGCTCGATCACGTCCAGACCCACCCCGAAACAGGCCGAGAGCCGGATGGCCGCACCGACGTTTTGGGGAATGCCTGGTTGAAAAAGTGCGATACGCATAATAAGCGAACCAACCACAAGGGCAGCAGGGGCTTTGCCGGGAATCGAAAGGGCTTGCGGACTCGGTCCGCGCGTCCGATACGACGATCCGACCGCTGCCTTGTGGCGGAGATCCGCTTGCGGGTCGAGCAAGATATGGCGCTGAAAGGCGCTTCTCCAAGTCGGACCGCTTTTCGCGGACCGGCGGAATTAGAGGGTGACGTAGGTGGCCGACACCGCCGTGGGCGCAACGACCGAGCCGGAACACGGGAGCGATCCCTCCCGGCGCGACTTCATTCACATCGCCGCGATCGCGGCCGCCGCCGGCGGCGCAGCGACTCTGGTGTGGCCGTTCATCGACCAGATGAACCCGTCCGCCGACACGCGGGCCCTGGCCTCGACCGAGTTCGACCTGACCAAGGTCGCCGAGGGCCAGCAGGTCGTCATCAAGTGGCGCGGCAAGCCGCTCTTCGTGCGCAATCGCACCAAGGCCGAGATCGCCAAGGCGGTCGCTGACGACCACGCGTCGATGAAGGACCCGGCCACGGACGCCTCGCGCGTCAAGCCGGGCAAGGCCCAGTGGCTGATCGTCGGCGGCAACTGCACCCACCTCGGCTGCGTCCCGACCTTCGGCGGCGGCGAGTACGGCGGCTGGTTCTGCCCGTGCCACGGCTCGGTCTATGACACCTCGGGTCGTATCCGTAAGGGCCCCGCGCCCCTGAACCTGGTGGTTCCGGAATACGCCTTCCTCACCGACACCAAGGTCAAGATCGGTTAAGCGAGATGAGCGGACATTCGACCTATCAACCCAAGACCGGTATCGAGCGTTGGCTCGACGCTCGTCTGCCGATCATCCGCCTGGGCTATGACTCGTTCGTCGACTATCCCACGCCGCGGAACCTGAACTACTGGTGGACCTTCGGCGGCATCCTGTCGCTGTGCCTGGCCTCGCAGCTGATCACCGGCATCATCCTGGTGATGCACTACACGCCCAGCGCCCAAGGCGCCTTCGCGTCCGTCGAGCACATCATGCGCGACGTGAACTACGGCTGGCTGATCCGCTACATGCACGCCAACGGCGCGTCGATGTTCTTCATCGCCGTCTACATCCACATGCTCCGCGGCCTCTACTACGGCTCCTACAAGGCGCCGCGCGAAGTGCTGTGGCTGCTGGGCTGCGTGATCTACCTGCTGATGATGGCCACGGCTTTCATGGGCTACGTCCTGCCCTGGGGCCAGATGTCGTTCCACGGCGCCGTCGTGATCACCAACCTGTTCGGCGCCCTGCCGCTGGTCGGCGAGAGCATCACCACCTGGCTGTGGGGCGGCTTCGCGGTCGACAACCCGACCCTGAACCGCTTCTTCTCGCTGCACTACCTGCTGCCCTTCATGATCGCGGGCGTCGTGATCCTGCACATCTGGGCCCTGCACGTGGTCGGCCAGAACAACCCGACCGGCGTCGATCCCAAGTCGAAGGCCGACACCGTCGCCTTCACGCCGTACGCCACGGTGAAGGACGGCTTCGCGATGAGCGTCTTCCTGATCCTCTTCGCCTTCTTCGTCTTCTACATGCCCAACGCGCTTGGCCACGCTGACAACTATGTCGAGGCCAACCCGCTGGTGACGCCGTCGCACATCGTTCCGGAATGGTACTTCCTGCCGTTCTACGCGATCCTGCGCGCCGTGCCGGACAAGCTGATGGGCGTGCTGGCCATGTTCGGCGCCATCGCCTGCCTGTTCGCCCTGCCGTGGCTGGACACCTCGAAGGTGCGCTCGATGCGCTACCGTCCGACCGCGAAGGTCTACTTCCTGTTCTTCCTGGTGGCCTGCATCATCCTGGGCTTCTGCGGCGCCAAGCTGCCGGACGATCCGGTGATCCCGCACCTGACCACGTTCCAGCTGGGCGGTTCGGACCTGAACAGCTTCGTGTGGCTCAGCCGCGTCGCCTCGCTCTACTACTTCGCTTTCTTCCTGGTCGTGCTCCCGGTCCTGGGTCTGGTCGAAAAGACCCTGCCGGTTCCGGACTCGATCGCTTCGCCGGCCCTCTCGGCCGACGCTCATAAGGGTTGATCCCGATGCTCCGCAAACTCTCGGTTCTCGCGGCGGCGGTCGGTCTCCTGACGGTCGGCGTCACCGGTCCGGCGCTCGCCAGCGGCGGCGCGCTGAAGGCCAAGGAAGTCCACTGGTCCTTCGAAGGCCCGTTCGGCAAGTTCGACCAGGCCCAGCTGCAGCGCGGCTACAAGGTCTATCGCGAGGTCTGCTCGGCCTGCCACGCGATGAAGCTGGTGGCGTTCCGCAACCTCGGCGACAAGGGCGGCCCGTTCTACAGCGAGAAGTATCCGAACTCGAACGACAACCCGTGGGTCAAGGCGATCGCCAAGGACTACGAGGTCGCCGACATCGACGGTGAAACTGGCGACGCCATCAAGCGTCCGGCCACCAGCGCGGACTACTTCCCGGCGCCGTTCGCCAACGAAGCCGCGGCCCGCGCCTCGAACGGCGGCGCTCTGCCGCCGGACATGTCGCTGCTGGCCAAGGCCCGTGAAGAGGGGCCGAACCACATCTACTCGGTGGTGACCGGCTATGTGGATCCGCCGAAGGGCCTGAAGGTTCCGACCGGCGGTCACTACAACCCGTACTTCCCGGGCGACCTGACCTCGGCCTGGTCGGGTAGCCACGAGCACGTCCCGCCGGGCGGCTTCATCGCCATGGCCCCGCCGCTGAAGGCCGGCCTGGTGACGTTCGACGACGGCACCAAGTCGACCCTGGACCAGCAGGCCAAGGACGTTTCGGCGTTCCTGATGTGGGCCGCCGAGCCCAAGCTGGAAGAGCGCAAGCAGACCGGCTTCGCCGTTCTGATCTACCTCGTCCTGCTCTCGGGTCTGCTGTACGCCAGCTACAAGACCGTGTGGCGCAACGAGTTGCACTAAGCGGGCTCAGCGCCAAAAGGATTGAAGTTCGAAGGGCCCGGTGGAAACACCGGGCCCTTCTTCTTTGTGGGCTACAGGTCCAGCCGCCACACGATCAGCGACCCGTCCTCGCTGTCCTCGCGCTCGCCTACGGCCTGGAAGCCGTTGCGGGCCAACACAGCCTGCGAGGCCGGATTGTCGACCGAGGTCTCCGCGGTGAGCGCCAGCACGCGATCATCCCCCCGGGCCCAGGCCGCTAGGTCGGCGACGGCGCGGGTGGCGGCGCCTCGGCCCCAGCGTGTGGGGGCGACGCCGTAGCCGATCAGCAAGGATCGGTCGGCCGCGTCCAGCGGCTGGACGGACGAGATCAGGCCCACGACCTCGCCGTCTTCCACGATCATCCAGGCGCTGGGGCTGAAGGTCGCGCGGATGTGGTCGGCCAGATCGCTCAGCATGGCCAGCACCTCGGGCGGCGCCACGGGGCTGTCGGCCAGGCGATAGGGGGCAGGGGCCTCGCCGCGCAGCAGGGCGGCGAAGTCTTGGGTCTTGGCTTCAATAAGCATCAAAGGTCTCGGCTTTGAGAAGGCGCGCTGGGATCAGCGCGAAGGCCGAGCGACGGACGTCAGGCGCGTAGGCTCGCGTCGCCGCCGCGGCGGCTGTACGGAATGGCGACGACGATCAAAGGCGCTCTCCTACGTCCAAGCCTCAAGCCATAAGGTCTCAGGGCGCGACCGACAAGGTGCGGGCGTCGGCTGACAGCCGCAGGCGGTGACGGGCCCACAGCGCCGTGCCCAGGGTCCCGTCGACGCCGCCCGGCAGGTCGTCGGCCAGGGTCGCGGGGACATTCTCGGCCAGGACGCCGCCGATCGACAGGGCCCGCAGCCGGGCCGGAGCCGTATGGCGGGCGTTCGTATCCAGCTTTCCGGTCGCGGCCGCCCCGCGTGTCGACAGCCGCGCCATGGTCTTCGAGGCGGTGTCGATGGCGAAGGCCCCGCGCAGGGCCGTGGGGCCGTCGCTGACGGCCGCGGCGAGGGTCGGCAGGCCGGCGATCACCTCGACAGGCAACACGACCTGTCGGCGGGCGCTCCACGGCTGGTCGATGCGCACCCGACAGTGGGCGAAGTCGATCTCGATGCTGTGGCCGGCCAGGACGTCCATCCCGATGACCCCGGCGATCGGGGTGACGAAGCCGGCGCCTCGCGCGTCCAGATCGGCGACCCTGACCGACACCCCCGGGGCCTTCAGCCCCGCGACCTCGACCGGCAGAGTCAGCTCGGGCGCGGTGATGCCCTCCATCTGGGCCTTGGTCTCGTGCAGCAGCGTGCGCGGGGCCGAGAGGTCGAGAACATAGTCACCGGCCATGTCGGCGATCACCGCCGGGACGATCACGGCTCCGTTCTCGAACCAGCACGCCGTCTCCCCGGCCCGCGCGGCGCCGGCGAGGGGCAGCGAAAGCAACAGGGCCAGGGCGGGTACGCGGCAACGCATGGGATCAGCGTAGCTCAGCCATGACGTCCGCGCGATGGTCTCGACACCGCCGCCATCGCCGTCACCCTGCCGGCGGGGACGATCCCGCCGAAGGACTCAGCAAGCCTGGGTCGGCGCGCCGTAACGTGCGTGGATCGCCTTGGGCGCCGCGCCGCCCAGCTGGATGACAGTCATGTGGTCGTACTCGCAGTCGGTCAGGACCTCCGGCGCGGGATCGCCCAGCGCGCGGGCGATGTCGGTGACCGTGTTGCTGTGGCCGACGATCAGCACGGTGGCGTCGGCGGGCGCCTCGCGGGCGGCCTCGGCCACGCGCTGGGCGTGGGCGACCGCGCCGCCATCCAGGGCGATCGGGACGATCCTCAAGCCGGCGGCCCCGGCCGTGGGCTGGCCGGTCTGCTGGGTGCGCTTCAGCGGCGTCGCCAGCACCAGCGCCACCTTGGCCCCGGCGAGGCTGGCCGCCAGCGCCTGGGCGCGGGCCTGGCCGGCCGGCGACAGGTCCGGATCGCCGTTGGGCGAGACCTTCTCGCCGTGACGGACGATCACCACCGTCTGGGCCAGGGCCGGCGAGGCGGCGAGAAGGAGCGACAGGCTGAGAGCGGTCAGTGAGCGGATCATCCGCTGAGCCTAGGCGGGGCTCGACCCGTGCTCAAGCCTCGCCCTTGCCGCCGCCCGAGCGCTGGAACAGCTGCAAGGTTCGCAGCATCGCCAGGCGGGCGCTGTCGGGGTGGTGGCCGCTGGGGGCCACGAAGGCGTGCCCGGCCTCGTAGAGATAGATCGGCAGGTCCGGATGCGCCTCGCGGATCGCCTCGACATCGGCCAGCGGGATCAGACTGTCGGTCTTGCCGAAATGCAGGATGGTCGGAACCTTGGGCGTCTCGTCGCGATAGGCGACGATGTCGCCGCCATAGAAGGCCGAGACCGCCGTCAAGCCGTCGCAGCGGCAGGCCGCCAGCCAGGCCGTCGTGCCGCCATAGCAGAAGCCCATGGCGAACACCGGGCCGTCCAGGGCGTCGATGCAGGCCTGGACACGGGGCAGGGTGGAGACGCCCCAGCCGGTCGCCTTGCCCATGGCCATCCGCGCGTCGAGGATCGTCGGCGTGATGTCTTCGACGGGGAAGTCGGCGTCGGCCGCGTCCATCAGGCTGGGAACGATGACCTCATAGCCCTGCTCGGCCAGGGTGTCGGCCAGCGCGCGCAGATGCGGCGTGACGCCCCATATGGCGTGCAGCATGACGACGCCGCCGCGCCGGGCTTCCTGGGGTAAGGCGTGGTAGGCCGTGAACGGCGAGCCGTCCTCCCTACAGGCCAGAGGGATCCGCTGGCCCATCACGCGGCTCCATTGGCGACGAACAGCGCCAGCGTTCGCGCGCGGGCCAGTTCCGCGTCGGCGAGATCGCTGTCGGGCCGGCCATCGTTGTTGAAGCCGTGGCCGCTGGCCTCATAGATGTGGACCGGCACGTCGGGATGGGCGGCCTCGACCTTGGCCTTGACCTCGTCGGCCGCGATATGGGCGTCCTTGCGGCCCAGGTGCACGATCACCGGCGCCTTCAGCGCCAGCTCGGCATTGGCGGCGATCATGCTGCCATAATAGGCCGAGCCCGCCGCCAGACCCCGCAGCCGGCCCGCCGCCAGCCAGACCAGCGAGCCGCCCAGGCAGTAGCCGACCGCGAACACCGGGCCGCGCGCCGCCAAGTCGTCGATGCAGGCCTGGATGTCCGACAGCATGGCGTCGATCCCGACCTTCTGCACATAGCTGACGCCCGTCTGGAAGCCTTTGGGATCGTGCTCGGCCACGAAGCCGGGCTCGGCGCGATCGAAGATCGACGGGGCCAGCACCTCGAACCCCAGGGCCGCCCAGCGCGCGACGTCCTCCTGAACGTACTGGTCGAGACCGAAGATCTCCTGGACCACGACCACGCCGCCTTTCCGCGCGCCGTTCGGCTGGGCGTGCAGGGCGGTGAACGCGAAGTCGTCGACGGCGGACTTCAGGGTGACGGTGTCGGACATAGGCGTGCTCCCCAATGAGAGACGGCCGGGGCGTTTCCGCTCCGGCCGCTGACTTTGTTCTGAACGCTTAGACGTTGAAGCGGAAGTGCATCACGTCGCCGTCCTTGACGACGTACTCCTTGCCTTCGGCCCGCATCTTGCCGGCTTCCTTGGCGCCGTTTTCGCCGCCCAGACGGATGAAGTCGTCAAAGGCGATAGTCTCGGCGCGGATGTAGCCCTTCTCGAAGTCGGTGTGGATGACGCCGGCCGCCTGCGGGCCGGTGTCGCCGACGTGGATGGTCCAGGCGCGAGCTTCCTTGGGGCCGACCGTGAAATAGGTCTGCAGGTTCAGCAGGGTGTAGGCCTCGCGGATCAGACGGTTCAGGCCCGGCTCCTCCAGGCCCAGGGTCTCCAGGAACTCGGCGCGTTCGGCGGCGTCCAGCAGGGCGATCTCGCTCTCGATCTGGGCCGAGATGACCACCGACTTGGCGTTGTCCTTGGCGGCGCGTTCGGCGACCAGGTCGCTGTACTTGTTACCCTTGTCGGCGCTGCCTTCGTCGACATTGCAGACATAGAGGGCCGGCAGCGAGGTCAACAGCTGCAGCATGTGCCAAGCCTTCTCGTCGTCGGCGTCGATCTTGGCGGCGCGGGCGGGGCGGCCTTCGCGCAGCAGAGCCAGGGCGATATTGGCCAGGCGCAGCGTGTTGGCGCTGTCCTTGTCGGCGCCGACCTTGGCGCGCTTTTCCAGGGCGGGAACGCGCTTTTCCAGGCTCTCCAGGTCGGCCAGCATCAGTTCCATCTCGATGATCTCGAGATCGCTGATCGGGTCGATGCGGCCTTCGACGTGGACGATGTCGCCGTCCTCGAAGCAGCGGGCCACGAAGGCCACGGCGTCGCAGTCGCGGATATTGGCCAGGAACTGGTTGCCCAGGCCCTCGCCCTTCGACGCGCCGCGCACCAGGCCGGCGATGTCGACGAAGGTGATCCGGGCCGGAATGATTTCCTTGGAACCGGACACCTTGGCCAGGGCGTCCAGGCGCGGCTCGGGCACGGCCACTTCGCCGGTGTTGGGCTCGATCGTGCAGAACGGGTAGTTGGCGGCCTGGGCCGACGCCGTCTGGGTCAGGGCGTTGAACAGGGTGGACTTGCCGACGTTGGGCAGGCCGACGATGGCGACTTTAAGGGCCATGGAACTCTCGTGGATTTCGTTGGGCGGGCGATTAGCACGGATGGTCGGGAAAGGCGAACCGGACCCCTCTTGCATGAACTGCAACCAGATCAGATATCAAAGGCGCAAAGGAGCTTCCCATGAGCGTTCGTCCCGTCCTGAAGATCGTGAAGGGCATGCCCGCCTCGGATGGCGACGGCGTGCGGCTGACCCGGATGCTGGGCACGCCGGAAGCCCAGATGTTCGATCCGTTCCTGATGCTGGACTGCTTCGACAACGACCAGGCGTCCGACTACATGGGCGGCTTCCCCGACCACCCGCATCGCGGCTTCGAGACCGTGACCTACATGCTGGAAGGCCGGATGCGCCATAAGGACAACACCGGCCGCGAGGGCGTGATCGGGCCGGGCGGGATCCAGTGGATGCGGGCCGGCAAGGGCATCGTTCACTCCGAGATGCCCGAGCAGGCGCAGGGCCGGATGCGCGGCTTTCAGCTGTGGGTGAACCTGCCGGCCAGGCTGAAGATGAGCGCGCCCGGCTATAGCGAGTTCGAGAGCGATGCGATCCCGGTCGAGGCCCGCGACGGCGGCGTCACGGTCAAGGTGATCTCCGGCGTCACGGACGTTGGCACGGCCGGCCCGATCGGCGGCGGCGCGGTCGACGCCCTCTATTTCGACGTCGTCCTGCCGGCCGGGACCGTGTTCGAGGAGCCGGTGGGCGATGACCGCAACACCATGCTGGCCGTCTACGAGGGCCAGGTCCGCGTCGCGCATGACACGGTCGACGCGCTGTCGGGCGTCTTTCTGGGTCGTGGCGAGACGGTCCGCGTCGAGGCCGTCACCGACGCGCGGGTGCTGCTGCTGGCCGGCCGCCCGATCGACGAGCCGGTCTTCTGGCATGGCCCGTTCGTGATGAACTCCCGTGAGGAGATCGTGCAGGCGTTCGAGGACTTCCAGCGCGGGCGGTTCTAACCCACCCCCTGGGCCGCGAAGTCGCGCCAGGCCTTGGCCTCCTTGCGGAAGTGGGCGTGGGTCTTGGACAGGCGCTTGTCGATCTCGGCCAGCTGGGCGCGGGCTTCGTCCTTGCGGCCCGTGCGGGCCAGGAAGACGGCATAGCGGGCGATGCCCTCGAAGCCCGGATAGTTGTCGGCGGCCCAGGAGAGCGCGGTCTCGGCCTGCTCCTCCCGGCCCAGGGCGTGGTAGACGCGGCCCAGCGCCAGCATGATATGGGCCGTGCGGCCGCCCGTGGGTGTCTCGCCCAGCTTTTCCAGCAGGGGCAGGGCCTCGGCCGGACGGCTCAGCTCGATCAGGGCGTTGGCGCGGCCCAGCAGCAGCTGCGGATCGTCGGCGTACATGCCGGTCAGGCTGTCGGCATAGAGCTTTTCGGCCTCGGCGTGCTTGCCCAGCTCCGTGGCGGCGACGGCCAGGCGGACGCGGTTGGCGACCGTAGGGGCGTCATCGACGGCGCGGGCGGCCTCGCGGTACTCGCGCTGCGGATCAATGGCCTTGCGGGCCGCCTGACCCATCTTCTGGGCGGTGCGGCCGCCAAACCAGGCGGGCGCGATGATGGCGACGAAGTAGACGAGCCCGCCGATCGGCTGGAACGCCAGGATGATCCACAGCCAGTACATCTGCTGGCCGGTGCGGACCACGTGGACGCACAGGGCGATGGCGATCAGGAGCGACAGGCCGATCAGCGGCAGCGGAAGCGAGAACATCGTCAGTCGTCCTTGGCGGGCTTGCGCGGATCGGCCTTGGGCGCGGGCGCCAGGCGCATGACCTCGGCCTGGTAGCGCTCGTCGTCGCCCGCGGCGGCGAAGGGCAGGGCGTCGGCGATAGCGTCCAGCATCGGGTCCAGCCACTGGTGCTCGACCTTGTGGAAGTCGCCCAGCACGTAGTGCATGACCGCATCCTTGTGACCCGGATGGCCCACGCCGATGCGGCCCCGGCGGAAGGCGTCGCCGACCTGGCTGGTCACCGAGCGGATGCCGTTGTTGCCCGCCGCCCCGCCGCCGGCCTTCATCCGGAAGCGGCCGGGGGCCATGTCGATCTCGTCGTGGAAGACGATGACGTCGGACGGCGCAAGCTTGAAGAACTTCATGGCCTCGCCCACGGCGCGGCCGCTCTCATTGTAATAGGTCTTGGGTTTGAGCAGCAGCAGCTTGACCGGACCGTCGGGCGTGCCGACCTGCCCCTCGCACGCCAGGCCCTGGAAGCGGGCGCGCCAAGGGGCGGTCCCCCACTTTCGGGCGAGGGCGTCGACGGCCATGAAGCCGACGTTGTGGCGGTTCTTCTCGTACTTGGGCTCGGGATTGCCCAGGCCGGCGAGGATCAGCATCGCTTGGATCTCAAGACTTCAAACGAAAACAGGCGGACCCGAAGGCCCGCCCGTTCCGTAAAACAGTTCGGTCGGATGACCGAGCGGATTAGGCCTCGGCCGTGGTGTCGCCGGCGTCCGACTGGGCGGCCGACGAGGCCTTCAGGGTCGCGATCACGAAGTCGCGGTCCACGGCCGGCTTCACGCCTTCCGGCAGCTTCACTTCCGAGATGCGGATGGTGTCGCCGATGTCGTGGTCGGTCAGGTCGATGACCAGCTCTTCCGGGATCTTGTCGGCAGGGCAGGCCAGTTCGACGGTGTGACGGATCACTTCCAGCGAGCCGCCCTTCTTCAGGCCGACCGAGGTTTCGTGGTTCTTGAAGTGCACCGGCACTTCGATCTTGATCAGCTGGTGCTCGCTGACGCGGAACAGGTCGAAGTGGACCGGCTCGTCGGTGACGGGGTGGAACTGGATGGCCTTGGCGATGACCGATTGCTTCTCGTCACCGTGTTGCAGCGTGACCAGGTGGCCCAGCAGCTTGCCGGTGTACAGCGACTTGCGGAATTCGTTGGCGCGCACGGCGATGTTCACCGGCGCCTTGCCGCCGCCGTACAGGGTGCCCGGGACCTTGCCTTCGCGACGGACAGCGCGGGCCGCGCCGGTGCCGGCGCCTTCACGGACTTCAACGTTCAGAATGATCTCGGACATTGTCGTGTCTTTCTAGAGAGCCGGATGCTCTCTTTTGTGACCCGGCGCCTATGGCTGTATCGCCACGCTCGCCAGCGTCGTTTTGGGGTCGCGCTACATACACAAAAGGACCGGGCGACGCAACGCCCGGCCCTTTCGGCTGCAATCGGGGAGAAGATCAGCTCTTCTTGGTGGCCGACTTCTTGGCCGGAGCCTTCTTGGCCACGGCCTTCTTGACCGGCTCGGCCTTCGGCGGCGGGGGCGGTTCCGGCGGCAGGGTCGCGCCCGAGGCCTTGACCACGCAGGCGCCGGTGTCGATCAGGATGTGCTGACCCAGGCAGAAGATGTCCTCGTAGTGCGGCTTGGACACGGCCAGGCACTGGTAGAGGTTCAGCTTGGCCATGTTCAGGCAGTTGGCCGTCGCCCAGTCGCCGCTCAGCGCGTCGATCGAGGCCAGGTTGTTGTCGCCGGCCGCGCCGAGGGCGGCCAGGGCCGCGACCGCCAGGCCGCGGATGACCACGGGCTGGTAGGGAGCGGGGGCCGCGCGCGGGGTCAGGCCCAGCGACTGGCCGCCGGTCGAGGCCTGCTGCAGCACGGCCACGTCGGCGCTTTCGGCCAGGGCCGGAATCGCCGACAGCGACTTGGCCGAGGCCAGGCGACCGTCGCGATCGACGACCGAGCTCTTCGACCAGGTCGACCTCTGCACGTCATAGGCGGCCTGCTTCACGGCCTTGCCGGCCATGTAGACCTTCAGGCCGTCGCGGCCGACGGTATCGATGATCAGGCCGGCGGCGCTGTCGGCGCCCTTGAACACGGCCGCGTACGAGGGGTTGGAGAAGATGTTGTTGATCATCTCCTGGCGCTGGGTCGGATTGGCCGCGACCTCGCGCACCGAGGCGACGAAGGTGGGGTCCTGCAAGGCCAGGACGGCGGCGTAGGCCACCGCGCCGTTCATGAACGACTTGGCCTCATAGGCCGCGCCGATCTTCAGCGAGGCCTGGATCTGCTCGCCGTTCTGGAAGGTCGGAGACACCGCGCCGGCGCGGGCCATATAGCCGCGGAAGGCGCTGGCCCGCTCGACGATGCTGGCCGACAGCGTGATCGGCGGCGGCGGGGGCGGGGCCTGCACGAGCGGCGGCGGCGGCGGCGGCGAGCTACAGGCCGCCACCAGGGCGGCCAGCGCCACGACGGTCGTCGTCAGGACGACGCGCGTACGCGAAAAAGAACGCATTTTCTGAACATCCCCATCAAGTCTTGGGGCGCGCATAGCAGCCCGGGTCGGCGAGATTGTGACTTCGCCTCGTTAACCAGACTTTTACAAGCGTTGCCGTGCGCGAGGCGAGTTCGCGCTCGGCGCTCGCCCGATGGGCTTAGTCGAACAGCTTCGACACCGACTTCTCGTTGGCGATGCGGCGGATGGCCTCGCCGATCAGCGGCGCGCACGAGACGTAGCGGATCTTGGGGCAGGCCTTGGCCGGGTCGGAGGCCTCGATCGAGTCGGTGACGACCAGCTCGGTCAGCACCGAATTGGCGACGCGGTCCGCCGCCGCGCCCGACAGGACGCCGTGGGTGATGTAGGCGCTGACCGACTTGGCGCCGTGGCTCATCAGGGCCTGGGCGGCGTTGCACAGCGTCCCGGCCGAATCGGCGATGTCGTCGAACAGGATGCAGCGGCGGTCCTTGACGTCGCCGATGATGTTCATGACTTCAGACTGGCCCGGGCCCGAGCGGCGCTTGTCGACGATGGCGAGGTCGGCGTCTTCCAGGCGCTTGGCCAGGGCGCGGGCGCGCACCACGCCGCCGACGTCCGGCGAGACGACCATCAGGTCGGGACCCATCGGATAGTGGCGGCGGATGTCTTCGGCCATCAGACGCGAGGGCAGCAGGTTGTCGGTCGGGATGTCGAAGAAGCCCTGGATCTGGCCGGCGTGCAGATCCATCGTCAGGACGCGGTCGGCGCCCGAGCGGGTGATCAGGTTGGCGACCAGCTTGGCCGAGATCGGCGTGCGGCCGCCGGTCTTACGGTCCTGGCGGGCGTAGCCGAAATAGGGCAGCACGGCGGTGATCCGCTTGCCCGACGCGCGCTTCAGGGCGTCGATGCAGATCAACAGCTCCATCAGGTTGTCGTTGGCCGGATAGCTGGTCGACTGGATGACGAAGACGTCCTCGCCCCGCACGTTCTCGTCGATGGTGACGAACACCTCGAGGTCGGCGAACCGGCGCACCTGGGCGCGCGTCAGCGGCATATCGAGATATTCCGCGATCGCCTGGGACAGCGGGCGGTTGGAGTTGCCGGACAGCAGCTTCATGGAGATATCTCGGGGTGGGGGGCGGCCGATGCGGGGCCTTCTATCAGCGATCGCCTCAGGGGCAAGTGTTAACGTGGCGACTTATTGGCATCCGTGTCCGGACGGTCACGCTTCCAGGCTGATCGCCGACAGCAGACGGCCGTAGTCGCCCTCGCCGTTCAGGAAGGCGCGGCGGTTGGAGAAGAACCATTCCTCCTCGGCCCGGGTGTCGCGGCCGACCCACTCGCGACGCTCGACGCCGGCGGTCTCCAGGCGGTCCAGCACGAACGCCGGCAGGTCGAAGAAGCGCTTGTCGTCGGTCGCGCCCGGCTTGAAGAACCGGCCCGAGCCGGGGCAGTCGGCCTCGAACCTGTGCAGGAACTCCAGCCCTACCTCGTAGGACTTGGGGCCGATGCAGGGGCCGACGACGCCGGTGATGCGTTCGGGCCGAGCGCCCAGCTCGACCATGGCGTCGACGGCGGCCTGGACGACGCCGTCCAGGGCCCCGCGCCAGCCGGCATGGGCGGCGGCCACGATCCGGGCCTCGGGATCGGCCAGCAGCACCGGCGCGCAGTCGGCGGCCAGGGCCCCGCAGATGACGCCGGGAGTCTTCGTCACCACCGCGTCGCCCTCGGGCCTCGCGTCGCCCCACGAGCCGTCGGCCTTGATCGCGATGGTGGAGTGGATCTGGTAGCAGGTGTTGAGGTCTTCCGGATCGCCGCCGAACCAGCGGGCGGCGCGGGCGCGATTCTCGATAACGTCGGCGGGATCATCCTTGCTGCCGCGCCCGACGTTGAGGCTGTCATAGATCCCCGTCGAGGTTCCGCCCTTGCGCGTGAAGAAGGCGTGCTTGATCCCTGGCAGGCTGGCCAGCAGGGGCGACTGGATGGCGGGCAGGTCGGGCGTCTTCGCGGTCATGTCGCGTCCTCGAAGAGGGGGGCGAAAGGTCGGGCGCGGTCAGGCACGCGACCTTGAACAGAGCGCCCATCTGCGCCTCTCCGACCAGACGATCAAGCTGTCTCGCGATCCGATCGGCGTGATCGGGGCGGGCCGCGGCCAAGGCCTGGGCGCGGGTCTCGATCCCCAGGGCCAGCAGGAACTCGGCCTGGCTAAGAATCGGCCCGGCCTTGGCGCCGGTTTGCCGCGCGGCGGCGATGACCGACGGGAAGTCGGCCCAGACCGTGAGGTCAGCCAGGCCCGCCGTGGTCAGCGGGTCGACCTTCTGATGGTTGCTGACGGCCTGCAGAGTGTCGCCGGCCTCCGGAGCGTCGCGGCCATAGTCGATCAGCAGCGCCGCGCCGCCGTCGGCAGCGAGGCGGTGGGCGATGTCCGAGGCCAGGGCGGCCTGGGCGGGCGAAGATTCCCAGACGCTCCCTTCGCCGGCTTCGGGCAGGTGAAGCGGCGCGGCGTCAGGCGACTTCCCGAGGCCGCGCAGCCCGAACGCCAGTTGACCGTTCTCGCCCAACCCGATCACCCGCTCGGCCCAGCCGTCCCTGGTCCGGACGAACTGGCGAGCGGGCAGGCAGTCCAGCAGTTCGTTGGCCACCAGGATCATCGGCGCGCCGGCCGGGACCTCGTCCAGGCGACCGACCCAGCGCGGGCCTTCGCCTAGCTTGGCGGCCTGCTTCGCGCGCAGCGGCCCCGACACCTCGACCAGCCAGACCTCGGTCGCCGCCAGGAAGTCCGGATC
Organism: Caulobacteraceae bacterium; assembly: GCA_965283765.1. Classification (GTDB taxonomy): domain Bacteria; phylum Pseudomonadota; class Alphaproteobacteria; order Caulobacterales; family Caulobacteraceae; genus Caulobacter. Next base: position 294,210 of record CBDIPU010000002.1, on the reverse strand, counting down.
CAGCCGCGCCGCCCGCAGCAGGTCGCTCATCAGCGTGCCGTCGCCCGGGCCCATCTCGACCAGGCGAAACGGCGCGGGCCGGCCCATGCGGGTCCAGGTCTCCAGCACCCACAGGCCGATCAGCTCGCCGAACATCTGGCTGACCAGCGGCGCGGTGATGAAGTCGCCGCCCGCGCCCCCAAGACCACCTAAAGAGGGGCGCATCGCGTAGTAGCCGTCGCGCGGGTCGTGCAGGCAGCGGGTGAAGAACTCGGGGACGCCGATCGGCCCGTCCTGGGCGATCTGCGCCTTCAGGCGATCAAGCAGGCTCATGCCCGCCTTCGCCTGGACCGACTTGAACAGGCTCGCGCAGCGCCTTCCACAACAGCCAGCCGCCAACCAGGATCATCGGGGTCGACAGCATCATCCCCATGGTCAGGCCGAATGGGAAGTCGGGCATGCCGACGTCGGGATTGCGCACATTTTCCAGCGACAGGCGGAACAGGCCGTAGGCGATCAGGAAGGTCGCCACGATCGCCCCGCGCCGCTGCAGCCACTTCAGGCGATAGACGGCGAAGACCAGAATGAGGAACAGCAGCAAGCCCTCCAGCCCCGCCTCGTAGAGCTGGCTGGGATGGCGCGGGTATGAGCCGGCCGGGCAAATGTGCTGTGGGTGAGCGGCCTTGATCGTCTCGTTGCAGAAGATGATGCCGAACGGCCCGTCGGTCGGCCGGCCCCACAACTCGCCATTGATGAAGTTGGCGATGCGGCCGAAGAACAGGCCGATCGGGGCTGACGGCGCGATCAGGTCGCCCAGCTTCAGCATGTCGATCTTCTGCTGGCGGGCGAACAGGGCGATCGCCGCGCAGACGCCCAGGAAGCCGCCGTGGAACGACATGCCGCCCTCCCAGATCTTGAACAGGTCCAGCGGGTGCGCGAACAGCCAGATCCGCTGGTCCTCGTTCATCAGCATGTAGAACAGGATGTAGCCCAGCCGCCCGCCCAGAATGATGCCCAGGGTGATCCACAGCACCAGATCGTCGATCTGCAGCGGCGTGGCGGTTGGCGTACGGCCGCCCCACAGGCGCTCGGTCCGGGTCATCCGGACGGCGAAACGCCAGCCCAGCAGGATGCCCGCCACATAGGCAAGGGCGTACCAGCGCAAGGCCAGCGGACCCCATTGCAGGGCCCAGGGACCGATGTGCACGATCGGGTCGATGTTCGGGAAAATCACGTGCGGCTCCGTGCGGGACACATGGTCGCACTCGTATAGCCTTCGGGCTTCGCTTTCATCCCCCGTTTCCCATATAAGGGCGTAGCCCACCCTTCGGGCCACTCGGAACCGCGATGCACAGCCAGAACCCCTTCCTCGACGAATTCGCCAAGCTGACCCAGGCGGCCATGGGCATCGCCCAGACGGCCGGCGAGGAGGCCAAGACCGCCATGCGGGCCCAGGCCGATCGTCTGGCGGCCGAATTCGACCTGATCCGCCGCGATGATTTCGAGGCGCTCAAGGCCGAGGTCGCCGCGCTCCGCGAAGAGGTCGCGGCGCTCAAAGGGGCCAAGAAGGCCCCCGCCAAAAGCGCCTCTGGAAAAACCGCGACTTCAGGCGAATAGGTGATTCGGCGCTCGCTCACGGCGTGAAGCGAGTTGAGACGAACGTCACGAAGCAGATTAGTGTCCCTAGGCACGTGAGCGATTCATGGCGGGGGTAACCCTCGCCGTCGCGGGCGGGGACGTAGGTTTTTCATGGACACCCAACCGGAAGACGACGACGTCCTGATGGCGCTCGACCCCCTCGAGGTGGTCGAACATGTGCTGTCGGCCGAAAACCTGACCTTCGACCGCACGGAAGACGGCGATCTGGCGTTCGCGCTGAAGGGCGACTGGAAGGACTACGAGCTGTGGTTCGCCTGGCGTCCGGAAGCCGACTGCCTGCAGCTGTGCCTGTCGCTGGACCTGCGCGCGCCGAAGTCCAAGCGCGCCAACGCCTACGAGCTGCTGGCCCTGATCAACCAGCGCGTCTGGCTGGGCCACTTCGAGGTCTGGACCGAGGACGGCGAAGTGGTGTTCCGCCACGCCCTGGCCCTGCCGGCGGGCGAGCGCCCGACCATGGCCCAGGCCGCCTCGATGATCGACGCGGCGGTGGAAGCCGCCGATCGCTTCTTCCCGGCCTTCGAATTCCTGCTCCAGGGCGCCAAGACCCCGGACGAGGCCATGGCCGCCTGCATGTTCGAGACCGTCGGCCAGGCTTGATTTAGACTGGACTTCCCTTCTCCCCTTGCGGGAGAAGGTGTCGCGAAGCGACGGAAGAGGGGTCGCACGGCGGCTGCCTCGCCGTTTCGCGGCTGATCCGTCGAGAAACCCCTCATCCGACCTGCTTCGCAGGCCACCTTCTCCCGCGAGGGGAGAAGGATAGAGGTAGAGGTTCGCGCATGACCCCCATTCTCCTCCTCGGCGCGGGCCGCATGGGCGGCGCCTTGATCGAAGGCTGGAGCGCGGCCGGCGCTTTCGCCGCCGCCGACCTGATCGTGCGTGATCCGAACGCCGACGCCTTCGCCGGCGCGGTGGTCAATCCGCCGCTTGAAGCCCTGTCCGCCGCCAAGACCGTGCTGCTGGCCGTGAAGCCGCAGATCTGGCGCGAGGCGGTCAAGGACGTAGTTGCGCACCTGGCCCCCGACGCCGTCATCGTCTCGATCGCCGCCGGTGTCCGCGCGGCGGACATCTCCGAAGTTTTCGGCGGCCGTCGCGTGGCGCGGGTGATGCCGACCACCGCCGTCGCCATCGGCCGGGGAGCGGCCTCGATCCATGCCGAGGATGGCGACGCCCGGGCCGCCGCCCATGCCCTGTTCGCGCCGGTCGCGACCGTGGTCGACCTGCCGAATGAGGACCTGATGCACGCGGCCACCGCCGTGTCGGGCTCGGCCCCGGCCTATCTCTACGCCTTCATCGAGGCGCTCGAAGCCGCCGGCGCCGCCCAGGGCCTGGACGCGGCGGATAGCGCCCGCCTGGCCCGGGCCACGATCATCGGCGCCGCCGCCCTGATGGAGAAGAGCGGCGAGGAGCCGGCCGAACTGCGCAAGCAGGTGACGTCGCCGGGCGGCACGACGGCGGCGGCGCTGGCGGTGCTGATGGGCGAGGGCGGCTTCGGCGACCTGCTGCCGAAGGCGCTCGACGCGGCCGTGGCGCGCTCGAAGGAACTTGGCGGCTAAGCGTCTTGCTCTCGTCGCTTTCCGCCGCCATGTGACTCCCATGACCGACGCCCCAATCTCCGCTGACGACGACATCCTCGACCGGGCCGCCGCCGCGGCCCTCGCCCTGGCCGCCGACAAGCCGTGGCCGGCCATCGCCCTGCGCGACATCGCCGTGAAGGCCGAGGTCCCCTTCGCCGAGCTCTACGGGCTGGCCGACAGCAAGCACGCGGTGCTGGCCCATCTCTCGGCCCGCTTCGACCGCGCGGCGCTGGGCGTCGACTATGCCGAGACCGCCGACGTCCACGATCGCCTGTTCGACGCCGCCATGGCCCGGCTGGAAGCGATGGAGCCCCATCGCGCCGCCCTGATCGCCATCGCCAAGGCCGAGGGCGTCCTCGTCTCGGCGACCCGCTTCCCGCGCATCGCCCGCGCCGTTCTGGAAGCCGCCGGCGTCGAGGCCACCGCCCCGCGCCTGGCCGCCATGACCGCCGTCTGGGCCCGCGTGGTCCAGGTCTGGCGGGACGACGAAGGCGCGCTGAACCGGACGATGGCGGAGCTGGACAAGCGCCTGAAGCAGATGGCCGACCGGCTGGCGAAGATCGGGGCGGGGTTCTAGAGCATTTTCCGACGAAGTGGATACCGGTTCGTCGTCAGAAAATGCGTTAAAACAAGATGCTAGAGCATTTCACCGATCCAATTGGATCGGAAATTGCTCTAGCCCGGCAGCCGGATCGAGGCTCGCAGGCCGCCCATCATCGACCGCGATAGCACCAAATCCCCGCCCAGCCCGCGCGCCATGTCGCGGGCGATGGCCAGGCCCAGGCCGACGCCCTTCTCGTTCTGGTTCCGGCTCTCGTCCAGGCGCGAGAACGGCTTGAAGGCCTCCTCGTAGCGGTCCTCGGGGATCCCCGGGCCGTCGTCGTCGACCGTCACCTCGACGCCGCCCGTCAGGCGGGCCGTGGCCGTCACCTTCACCCGGTCGGCGTGGGCGACGCCGTTGTCGATCAGGTTCGCCAACGCCCGACGGAAGGCCAGGGGCCGTAGCCGCGCCTCCAGGTCGCGGGTGATTTCGGTCTCGACCATCGCCCCGCCGCGCTCTGCGTCGGCGACCACGCCCTCGACCAGCTCCGACAGGCTTATTTCCTGAACCGCCTCCCCGCCCTCGCCGCGGGCGAAGGCCAGGTACTCGTCGATCATGTGCTCCATCTCGGAGAGGTCGCCCTTCATGGCCTCCAGCTGTTCGCTGGGCTCGGACATGGCCATTTCCAGCTTCAGCCGGGTCAGCGGCGTGCGCAGGTCATGGCTGACGCTGGCCAAGAGGGCGGTGCGTTGCTCGATGTGGCGGATGATGCGCGCCCGCATGGCCATGAAGGCCATGGCCGCCTGGCGCACCTCGCGCGCGCCGTGCGGCTTGAAGTCGTGGTCCTCGCCCCGGCCGAAGGCGTCGGCGGCGTCGGCCAGGCGCTCGATGGCCCGCACCTGATTGCGGATGAACAGGATGGCCACCGCCGTCAGCAGCATGGTCGCCACCACCATCCACAGGATGAAGATGTGCCCCTGGGTGGCGTAGGCGCGGTCGCGCAGCGCGTAGATCTGCAGGACCCCGTCCTTCACCTGCACGCGGATGTCGATATAGGCCGTGTAGCGGGTGGTATCGAACCAGAACGGGTTGTCGAGCCGATCGTCCAGCGCCTTGTCCAGCGAACGATCCAGGGCCGCGAACAGCGAGGGCCGGTGTCCGGTCGGCAGTTTGCGGCCCTTCTGGAAGGCGATCGACAGTGACATCGAGTCCTCGGCCCGCTTGGCCAGCTTTTCGACGGCGGCGGGGCTGGGATCGTCCTCGTAGGACTGCACGGCCCAGGCGATGTCGCCGGCCAGGCCCTCGGACAGCTTGCTGGTCACCGACTGCCAGTGGGCGTCGAAGAAGGCCCAGGTCACGGCGATCTGCATCACCGCCACCGGCAGGATGATGATCAGCAAGCTGCGCCCGAACAGGCTCGTCGGCAGCCAGCGCTTGATGAAGAGCGGGACGTACAGCTTGGTGCGCAGGCGCATCAATCAGTCCGGCGCCAGCCGATAGCCGACGCCGCGCACGGTCTGGAGGTAGCGCGGGTTCTTCGGATCCGGCTCGATCTTGCGGCGCAGGCGGGTGACCTGGACGTCGACCGCGCGGCCGGTGGCGTCGGCGGTGTCGCGAGCCAGCTCCAGGCGGTCGACCGGCTCGTGAGCCGAGCGGGCCAGGCGGCGCAGCAGAGTGACCTCGGCCTCGGTCAGGCGCACGACCTCGCCGTCACAGGTCAGTTCGCCGCGATCGGCCTCGAACGTGCAGCGGCCCAGCAGCAGCGCCTTGGGCCCCACCGGGCGGGCCGACGAGCGGCGCAGGATGGCCTCGATGCGAAGGAGCAGCTCCTGCGGCTCGAACGGCTTGCCCAGATAGTCGTCGACCCCGCTGGACAGACCTTCGATGCGGTCGGCGGTCTGGTCGCGGGCGGTCAGCATCAGGATCGGCGTGCGACCGCTTTCGCCGCCCTTGGACCGCAGGCGCTTGGTGAAGGCGTAGCCGTCCTCGCCGGGCATCATCACGTCCAGCACCATCAGGTCGAAGTCCAGCGCGCCGAACAGGCGGTCGGCTCCGGCCGCGTCCGAGGCGGCCGTGACCCGGAAGCCGGCGCGGCCCAGGAATTCCTTGATCAGCTTGCGCAGGCGGTCGTCGTCGTCGACGACCAGGATGTGACGCTCGCGGCGCTCTTCAGGACTCATGGCGTAACACTATCAGGTTTGACGGCGGGGGGCGCCGACGCCCTGGCGCGGGCCGGCCAGCGCCGCCATGATCCGCCGCGCGCCGGCCACGCCGTCAAGACCGCCGGTGCGGTAGGCGCGGGCCAGCAGCGCCCGCAGCCGCTCGGCGGTGCGCTGCTCGAAGGCCACGCCCTCGGGGGTCAGGGTCGCCGGACGCCGACGGCCGTCCAGATCGCCCGCGCCGCGCTCGACCAGGCCGGCCTTCTGCAGGTCGGCAAGGGTGCGGCTGGCGGCCTGTTTGGACAGGCTGGTCAGCTTCGAGAGGTCCTGCACGCCAATGCCCGGCCGGCGGCGCAGCAGGAAGGTCGCGCGCCAATGCGAGCGGCCCAGACCCAGGGGCTCGGCCTCCAGCGCCGTGTCGACGGCGGCCCACAGCGAGGCCTCGGCCAGCAGGATCAGTTCCAGCCCGCCGTCCAGCTCCTCCTCGCGGAGGATCAGACGGGGATCGTCCGAACCGGGCTGCAGCGGGGCTATCATCTCGAGGAGTCCATTTTATTTGACGCCCCCGTCCTCGGGGCGTCTAAGAGCCGGGTTTCCAATAAGGAGGTCTTGGACCGATGTCTCTGGTTCCCTTCGACGATCGTGACGGTTGGATCTGGCTGGACGGCCAGTTCGTTCCCTGGCGCGAGGCGAAGGTGCACGTACTGACCCACGGACTTCACTACGCCTCGTCCGTGTTCGAGGCGAGCGGATGTACGGCGGCGAGATTTTCAAGCTGACCGAGCATACCGAGCGCCTGTTCAAGTCGGCGGAGATCCTCGACTTCAAGATCCCTTACACGGTGGCCGAGATCGACGAGGCCTGCAAGGCGACGGCGGCCAAGAACGGCCTTAAGGATTGTTATGTCCGTCCGATCGCCTGGCGCGGGTCGGAAATGATCGGTGTTTCGGCTCAGGCGACCAAGATCCATGTGGCCATCGCCGTGTGGGAATGGCCCAGCTACTTCGATCCAGCGACCAAGGCCAAGGGCATCCGCCTGACCTGGGCCAAGTACCAGCGTCCGGACCCCAAGACCGCCCCGGTCGCGGCCAAGGCCGCCGGCCTCTACATGATCTGCACCATCTCCAAGCACGCCGCCGAGAAGGACGGCTACGCCGACGCGATGATGCTCGACTATCGCGGCTATGTGGCGGAAGCCACGGGCGCGAACGTCTTCTTCGTCAAGGACGGCGCCCTGCACACCCCCAAGCCCGACTGCTTCCTGGACGGCATCACCCGCCGCACGGTGATCGACATCGCGCGCGGCAAGGGGATCGAGGTCGTCGAGCGCCACATCCAGAAGGAAGAGCTGTCGACCTTCACCGAGTGCTTCATCGTCGGCACCGCCGCCGAGGTGACCCCGGTCTCCGAGATCGGTGAGTTCAAGTTCACGCCGGGCAAGCTGTCGCTGGACCTGATGGACACCTACGCGGCGCTGGTGCGCAACGAGGCGTTGGAGACGGCCTGAGGCCCGTAAGCAGGCGCTTATCCCGCGCCTGTAAGCCTCCCGCCTATGGCCGCGCCGGCTGGCGCGGCGCACGCCTTCTCTCGTCTCAAGCACGGGAGAACCGCAAGTGACCAAACCCTCGTTCGCCATATTCGGCGCCAGCCTCGTGATCCTGGCCCTGGGCGCCCCCGCCCTCGCGGAGGAGGCCAAGCTTCCTCGGGTCAAGGTCGTCTCGCTCGCCCCCGCCGCGTCCAAGCCGGCGCCCGGCAAGGCCGAGGATCCGGACGACGATGGCGCCCGCCACAAGGCCAGCAGCCACAAGTCCAGGGATCGTGACGACGCCGAGCGTGGCGACAAGCCTGACGCGGAGCGCCGCCATGACCGGGACTGAGACCACGCCGGCGCCCCGCCGCTGGGACCCGGTGGTCAAGCTGACGCACTGGACCGTTGTCGCCGCCGTCCTCGCCAACGGCCTGATCACCGAGGCGGGTTCGGCCCCGCACCTGTGGGTCGGCTATACGCTGGCCGCCACCCTGATCCTGCGTCTGATCTGGGGCGTCATCGGACCGGCCGAGGCCCGATTTTCGGCCTTCCCGCCCAGCCCGGGCCGCGCCCTGGCGCATGTCCGGGAGATCGTCGCCGGTCGACGCACCGAGCACGCCTCGCACAACCCGCTGGGCGCCCTGATGGTCTATGCGATCTGGAGCGTACTGGCCGTCATCGTCGTGACCGGCGTGCTGATGGTCAGCGCCCCCGCCGCGCCGGAACGCGCCGGCGCCTCTCCCGCCGCGGTGGTCGCGACGCTCGATCGTGACGGGGATGACCACGAAGAGGCCGGGGAAGCCGACGAAGAGCACGAGGAGGGCCCGCTGACCGAGATCCACGAGGCGGCGGTGAACCTGCTCTACGGCCTCATCGTCCTGCACATCGCGGGCGTCGTCTTCGAGACGCGGCGGCGCGGTCGGCGGATAGTCTTGGCGATGCTTCCCGGGCGGCGCTAAGTCTCTGGCGATGATCAATCGACGTCGAGCCCTCGAGCACAGGATCACGATGATCGCGGTCATCGTGATCCTGCAGCTGGCCGCGACCATCTTCTTCCTGGTCGACTTCACCGGCGACCTGCGGACCGGCGGGCTGGGTTCGCACCTGCTGGCCGAGGGCGGCGCTGCGCTGGCCCTGCTGGTCGGCGTCCTGTTCGGTGCGACCCAGGTGCGCTGGCTCGTCCTGCGGGCGCGCCGGGACGAGGCGGCGGTGGCCGCGGCCAAGGGCGCCCTGGCCGACCTCGCGCATCTGCGTTTTTCCGATTGGCGGCTGACCGGGGCCGAGGCGGATGTCGCCCTCTTCGCCTTGAAGGGCTGTGACGTCGCCGAGATCGCCACCCTTCGCGGCGCGGCCGCCGGCACCGTGCGCGCCCAACTGGCCCGGGTCTACGCCAAGGCCGGCGTGCGCTCGCAATCCGCGCTGATGGCGTTGTTCATGGAGGAACTGGTGGAGACCACCGGGAGCGAGGGGGCCGCGACCGAGCGGCGCCGCGACCCGTAGCCATGGTCGCCGCCGCCGCCCGCGTCGGCGCGCTCCTTAAGCCGCCTCCGCCTCCTCGTTCGCCGGGACCTGGCGGATCAGGTAGTCGAAGGCCGAGAGCGAGGCCTTGGCGCCTTCACCCATGGCGATGATGATCTGCTTGTAGGGCGTCACCGTCGCGTCGCCGGCGGCGAACACGCCGGGCAGCGAGGTTTCGCCGCGATAGTCGACCTCGATCTCGCCGCGGTTGGTCAGGGCGACGCCGGAGTCCTTCAGCCACTCGGTGTTGGGCACCAGGCCGATCTGGACGAAGACGCCTTCCAGGTCCACGCGGTGGACGCTGTCGTGGTTGCGGTCCTTGTACGACAGACCCGAGACCTTGCCGTTGTCGCCGTGGATCTCGGTGGTCATGGCCGAGGTGACGATGGTGACGTTCGGCAGGCTGGCCAGCTTGCGTTGCAGCACGGCGTCGGCGCGCAGCTGGCTGTCGAACTCGATCAGCGTGACGTGGGCGACGATGCCGGCCAGGTCGATGGCCGCCTCGACGCCGCTGTTGCCGCCGCCGATCACCGCCACGCGCTTGCCCTTGAACAGCGGGCCGTCGCAGTGCGGGCAGTAGGCCACGCCCTTGTTGCGGTACTCGGCTTCGCCGGGGACGTTGACGTTCCGCCAGCGGGCGCCGGTCGACAGGATGACGGTGCGCGACTTCAGGCTGGCGCCGTTCTCCAGCTTGACCTCGATCAGGCCGCCCGGGGTCTTGGCCGGAACCAGACCGACGGCCTTCTGCAGGTTCATGATGTCGACGTCGTATTCCTTGACGTGCTGCTCCAGCGCCGCGGCCATCTTCGGACCCTCGGTGTGGGGGACCGAGATGAAGTTCTCGATGGCCATGGTGTCCAGCACCTGACCGCCGAAGCGTTCGGCCGCGACACCAGTCCGGATGCCCTTGCGGGCGGCATAGACCGCAGCGGCCGCGCCGGCCGGGCCGCCGCCGATGACCAGCACGTCGAAGGCGTCCTTGGTCTTGATCTTCTCGGCCATGCGGTCGCCCGCGCCGGTGTCCAGCTTGGCCAGGATCTGCTCGACATCCATGCGGCCCTGGCCGAAGGCCTCGCCGTTCAGCAGGATGGTCGGCACGGCCATGACCTGGCGGGCCTCGACCTCGTCCTTGAACAGGGCGCCGTCGATGGCGACGTGGCTGATGCGCGGGTTCAGGGCGCTCATGGTGTTCAGCGCCTGCACCACGTCGGGGCAGTTCTGGCAGGACTGCGAGAAATAGGTCTCGAAGCGGTAGTCGCCGTCCAGCGCCTTGATCCGTTCGATGACCTCGGCGTCGAGGCGCGGCGGGTGGCCGCCGACATGCAGCAGGGCCAGCACCAGCGAGGTGAACTCGTGACCCAGCGGCAGGCCGGCGAAGCGCACCGAAGCGTCACCGGCGGCGCGGGTGATGGCGAAGGAGGGCTTGCGGGCGTCGTCGCCCGACAGGTTCAGGGTGACCTTGTCCGACGTCGCGGCGACGTCTTCCAGCAAGGCCAGCATCTCCTTCGAACCGGCGTCGTCCGCGAGGGAGGCGACCAGTTCGATCGGCTGGCGCAGGTTCTGCAGATAGGTGGTCAACTGGGTCTTCAGACCGGCGTCCAGCATGGCGCGCTCCCAAAAGGCTAGGGGGAGAGAAAGGTAGCGTTCGATTTTCGGGGGAGGAGGATCGAACGCGGCGTACGATCGAGGCCGGGCCGCCGACCGGTCCGAATGAACGGCCGGCGGTCCGAGTAGTTCTTAGGCTTTAGATCTTGCCGACCAGGTCGAGCGACGGAGCCAGGGTCTTTTCACCCTCTTCCCACTTGGCCGGGCAGACTTCGCCCGGGTGGCTGGCCACGTATTGGGCGGCCTTGATCTTGCGCAGCAGCTCGATGGCGTTGCGGCCGATGCCTTCGGCGGTGACTTCCATGAACTGGATCACGCCTTGCGGGTCGACCAGGAAGGTGCCGCGGTCGGCCAGGCCGACGCCCGGGCGCATGATTTCGAAGTTGTTGGTCACCACGCCCGACGGGTCGCCGATCATCGTGTACTTGATCTTGCCGATGGCCGGCGAGCTGTCGTGCCAGGCCTTGTGCGAGAAGTGCGTATCGGTCGACACCGAATAGATCTCGACGCCCAGGCGGGTGAAGACGTCGTAGTTGTCGGCCAGGTCTTCCAGCTCCGTCGGGCAGACGAAGGTGAAGTCGGCGGGGTAGAAGAAGAAGACCGACCACTTGCCCTTGGTGTCGGCTTCGCTGACCGTGACGAACTTGCCGTCCTTGTAGGCCTGGGCGGTGAAGGGTTTGATCTCGGTGTTGATCAGCGACATGAGGCGCTCCAGTTGGAAGAGATGAGCCCTGTTACAGGCCCAACTCGAGATTGATCAAATTGATAAAACTTCTCCACGGGATAGAGTGGATCTATCAATTTCGCAAAAGCGAAATGGGTTTGGGCGGCATATTCAGCATTCGTTGATCGAATGATGAATTATCGAATGTCGAGTATGGATCGCTAGCGCGGCCTCGTCGTTGCTTTGTCGCAAAAACTTATGGAGTCAGGGCGCGCCGCGCTGGCGTTTCGCCGCGACGGGCATGTCACGCCTCATATTGGTCAGACCAATTTGATTGATCGGCCAAGCCATCTCGTGCGAACCCTTGCGCGCGAACCCTTGCCTGTGGAACGCCTATCGCTTGTGCGACCGGGGCTTCCCGACCATGGTCCTGTATCCAGTGGAGTGTGATTTGACCGGCAAGAGACCGACCATCGACGACGTCGCCCGCGTTTCGGGTGTGGCGCGCGTGACGGTGTCTCGAGTGCTGAACGGCGGCCCCAATGTCCGCGACGAGGTTCGGACCCGGGTCATGCGAGCCATCGAGCAGCTGGACTACAAGGTCAATCCGCAGGCCCGCAGCCTGGCCGGCGGGGCCAGCCGGCTGCTGGCCTTCGTCTTCGCCTCGGACCTCGAGAACGATCCGAATTCCTACTATGAATCCGCTCTGGAGCTGGGCGCCCTGCGCGCCTGCCTGACCCTGGGCTACCAGGTGCTGGTCCAGAATGTCCCGCAGCAGACGCCCGACCGCGAGAAGCGGGTGCTGGACCTGATCACCAGCCAGCGCTGCGAGGGCCTGATCCTGTCGCCCCCCTACAGCGACGACGTCTCGCTGATCCAGGCGGCCTTGGCTCAGGGCTGCAAGGTGGTGACGGTGTCGCCCGGCGGACCGGGGCGCGGGATCGCCGACGGAGTCGGAGTCGACGACGAGGCCGGCGGCTACGACATGGCGCGCGAGCTGCTCAGCCTGGGCCATCGCCGCTTCGGCTTCATCGCCGGGCTGGAGGGCCACCTTTCCGCGGACCGACGCATGAAGGGGTTCGAGCGCGCCCTGGCCGAGCAGGGTCTGGGCGAAGACGCCTGGATCATGGCGCGCGGCGACTTCACCTTCCGCTCCGGCACACACCTGGCGCCGGGGCTGCTGGACCATCCGCTGAGCCCCAGCGCCCTGGTCTGCGCCAATGACGACATGGCCGCCGGCGCCCTGTCGGCCGCCCACGCGCGGGGTCTCAGCATCCCTCGGGATCTGTCGATCACCGGCTTCGACGACGCCCCCGTCGCCGCCATCGTCTGGCCGCCTCTGACCACCGTGCACCAGCCGGTGAAAGTGCTGGGCCAGCGCGCCGTCGAGATGCTGGTGGCCCGCCTGACCGGAACCAACAGCGCCTCCGAGCCGGTCTTCCAGCAGCTGGACCACGCGGTCGTACGCCGCCAGACCACGGCCGCGCACTAGAGCCTGTTTATCTCGTTTGGATGGGACCATCTAAACGAGATAAACAGGCTCTAGATCAAACATTTAGAGCCCTTTTTCCGCTTTAGATGATTCCCTCTAAAGCTAAAGGGCTCCAGCCGACCGTACCCGCTTTCCGGTTTCGATCTTGACAACGTTGTCGCTTGCCATGCTAGTGGAAGCGCTTCCATGGAAGCGCTTCCACGGCCAAGGTTGGCCTCACGACAAAAAAGGCCGTCGCTTCGCGCAGGAGCGGCTTCAGAGGGGAGAGCTAGATGATAAACCGCAAGAGCGGCGCGCGTCCGTCCATCCAGAAATTTTACGTCACCGCTTCCACCGCCGCGATCACGCTGGCCCTGGCCGGCTCGGCCTTTGCCCAGCAGGCGGCTGCTCCGGCCCCGGAAGCCGACGACACGGTCGACGCGATCGTCGTGACCGGCATCCGCGCGGGCATCCAGAACTCGATCAACATCAAGAAGAACGAGACCTCGATCGTCGAGGCCGTCTCGGCCGAGGACATCGGCAAGCTGCCGGACGTGTCGATCGCCGAGTCGATCGCGCGTCTTCCCGGGTTGGCCGCGCAGCGCGTCAACGGCCGCGCCCAGGTGATCTCGATCCGGGGTCTCGCGCCCGACTTCACCACCACCCTGCTGAATGGCCGTCAGCAGGCCAGCTCCGGCGACAACCGCGCCGTCGAGTTCGACCAGTATCCGTCGGAACTGCTGTCCAGCGTGGTGATCTACAAGACGCCGGACGCCCAGGTCTCGGGCATGGGCCTTTCCGGCACCGCCGACCTGCGCACCGTGCGCCCGCTGGGATACGGCAAGCGCGTCCTGGCCTTGAACCTGCGCGGCGAGAAGACCTCGGGCAAGAAGCTGAACGACGATTCCCGCAACACGGGCGGCCGTTTCAGCGCCAGCTACATCAACCAGTTCGCCGACGGCACGATCGGCGTGGCCCTCGGCTACGCCCACCTGGATTCGCCGTCGCAGGTTAAGCGCTACAAGGCCTATGGCTACGAGGCCTTCCCGCCGGAATCGACCTCGCCGGACAGCGCCGACGGCGCCCTGATGCTGAACGGCCAGGAGATCATGGCCGTCTCGCGCAACAACAAGCGCGACGCGGTCATCGGTATCTTCGAGTACCAGCCGAACGACCGGATTCACTCGACGCTGGACCTGTACTACTCGACCTTCAAGCAGAAGGAGACGACGCGCGGCGCCCAGTGGTTCTCGAACCCGTACGCCGACGGCGTGACCTATTCGAACGTCACGACCGCCGACATGGGCGGATCGAAGTTCACCACCGGCGGCACGCTAAATCACGGCGTGCCGATCGTGCGCAACGACTACAACACCCGCCAGGACCAGCTGTTCTCGGCCGGCTTCAACAACGAATTCCAGCTGACCGAAAAGACCAAGCTGGTCGCCGACCTGTCCTATTCGTCGAACAAGCGGAAGGAACAGATCATGGAGACCTACGCCGGCTACGGCCGTGGCGTGGGCGGGGTCACCGGGGCGACGGCGGACGTGGGCCGCACCTATGACACCGTCGGCTTCAAGGTCGCCGACAACGGGTTCTCGCAGTATGACGAAGGCCTGAACTACGCCGACGCCAGCAAGGTCACCCTGGGCGACCGCGCGCCCTGGGGCGGCTGGGGTCACGACGGCGCGATCCGCTATCCGCACGTCAAGGAAGACGTCAAGGCCGTCGACATCCGCCTCGAGCACGAGATGGACGGCTTCATCACCCAGCTGTCGGCCGGCGTGAACTACACCAAGCGCGACAAGGGCAAGACCGTCTCGGACAACGACCTGTTCCTGAAGAACGGCCGCCAGCAGGTCTATGTCGACCAGGCCGATCTGGTCTCGCCGACCAACCTCGGCTTCGCCGGCTTCGGCGATGTCCTCTCGGTCAAGATCGGCGACGTCTGGAAGAAGTACTACAACTCCTCCCCGATCCTGGACGCCAACTACTACGACAAGAACTGGGACATCACCGAGGAGGTCACGACCTTCTTCGCCAAGGCCAACTTCCAGAGCGGCGACCTGCGCGGCAATGTCGGCGTCCAGGTGGTCCAGCAGAAGCAGGAATCGAGCGGCATGGTTATCAACGGCACCGAGCCGGGCCAACCGGTCGTCCCGACCAAGATCGCGGTAAAGGACGACTATACCGACGTCCTGCCGAGCATGAACCTGATCTACGACCTGGGCGGCGGGCATCGCTTGCGCCTGGCCCTGTCCAAGACCATGGCCCGGCCGCGCATGGACGACATGCGCGCCAACGTGACGCCGGGCTTCGACGCCCTGATTTGCACTGGACCGGGCGGCTGCGCCCCCGGCTCGACGGTCAATCCGTGGAGCGCCTCGGGCGGGAACCCGAACCTGAAGCCGTGGTTGGCCAAGGCCGCTGACCTGGCCTACGAGTGGTATGTCAGCCCCGCGACCTATTTCTCGATCGCCGGCTTCTACAAGAAGCTGGACACCTACATCTATCAGCAGTCCGGCACCTTCGACTTCACGGGCATCCCGCGACCCACGGCGGCCAGCCAGATTCCGTCGAACGTCACCATCAGCCCGATCGGCCAGATCACCTTGCCGGCCAACGGCAACGGCGGCGTGGTCAAGGGGGTCGAGTTCAGCGGCGCCGTCGAGCTCGGCCAGTTCGCCGACATGCTGAAGGGCTTTGGCCTGCAGGGCAGCCTGTCGCTGACCAAATCGAACCTGAACCCGACCGGCAACCCCGATCCGACGCAGGAAGTCCGCATCCCAGGTCTGTCGGGCACGGTCTACAACGTCACCGGCTATTACGAGCGCGGCGGCTTCCAGGCGCGCATCAGCCAGCGCTACCGCTCGGCCTTCAAGGGCGAAGTGGTGCAACTCTATGCCAAGCGTGGCGAAACCGAGATCCTGGCCGACAAGCAGGTGGACGCCCAGATCGGCTACACCTTCAACGACGGTCCGCTGGAGAACCTCGGGGTCCTGTTGCAGGTCAACAACCTGACGGACTCGCCGTACCGCACGCGCCTGGGCCTCGACGGCGGCGGCACCAAGACCCAGAACGGCGGTTCGCTGCCCGAGACCTACGAGAAGTACGGCCGTCAGATCCTGTTCGGCGTGAACTATCGGTTCTAAGCAGAAGGCCGAGCCGAGCCGCGCTCCCCCGCGACTTGGGCTCGCCAGGCAAGAACCAACGGAGGCGGGGTCGCCTATGGCGGCCCCGACCTTCGAGCTCAATGGGAGGCGGGTGGTTGCAACCGCTCAAGAAAATACTGATCGCCGGCGGCGGTTCCGCGGGCTGGATGACAGCGGCGCTGTGCTCGCGGCTGTTCCAGGGTCTCTACGAGATCGTGCTGATCGAGTCCGAGCAGATCGGCACCGTCGGGGTCGGGGAAGCGACCATCCCCGCCATCAAGAAATTCAACGAGCTGCTCGGCCTCGACGAGGACGACTTCCTGCGCAAGACGCAAGGGTCCTTCAAGCTGGGCATCGAGTTCCGCAACTGGTTCCGCAAGGGCGAGAGCTACCTGCACGGCTTCGGCGTGCTAGGCCAGGACCTGGGCTGGCTGCGCGTGCACCAGTACTGGCTGCGGATGCGCGAACTGGGCCAGGCCCCGGACTTCGACGCCCTGTCGATCAACAACGCCATGGCGCTGCAGGACAGGTTCATGCGCGCCCGGGCCGACATGGCCAAGTCGCCGATCGGCCACATCGCCCACGCCTTCCACTTCGACGCCGGCCTCTACGCCAAACACCTGTCGACCTACGCCCAGGCGCGCGGGGTCCAGCGGCGCGAGGGCAAGATCGTCGACGTCACGCTGCGGCCCGAGGACGGCTTCGTCCAGTCGGTGACCATGGACGACGGCGAGGTCATCACCGCCGACCTGTTCGTCGACTGCTCGGGCTTCCGGGGCCTGATCATCGAGCAGGCCCTGAAGACCGGCTACGAGGACTGGACCCGTTGGCTGCCGGCCGACCGGGCCATCGCCGTGCCGACCGAGCGCTCGGCGCACTTCACGCCCTATACCCGCTCGACGGCGCACGACGCCGGCTGGCAGTGGCGGATCCCGCTGCAGCACCGCACCGGCAACGGCCACGTCTACTCATCGCAATATATCGACGACGACGAGGCCGAGCGCGTCCTGCTGGCAAACCTGGACGGCGCCCAGCGCGCCGACCCGCTGCGCATCCGCTTCACGACCGGCAAGCGCAAGAAGATCTGGAACAAGAACTGCGTCTCGATCGGCCTGGCCAGCGGCTTCATGGAGCCCTTGGAGTCGACCAGCCTGCACCTGATCCAGTCGGCCGTGATCCGCATGGTTCGCCTGCTGCCGGACGCTGGCTTCGACCCGGCCAATGTCGACGAGTTCAATCGCCAGAGCGACTTCGAATACGAGCGCATCCGCAACTTCATCATCCTGCACTACAAGGCCACCGAGCGCGACGACACGCCGTTCTGGCGCCACTGCCGCAACATGGAAGTCCCCGCCACCCTGCAGCGGAAGATGGACCTGTTCCGCGCCAACGGCCGGGTGTTCCGCGAGGACGACGAGCTGTTCACCGAGGAGAGCTGGATCCAGGTGTTCCTGGGCCAGGGCGTGATCCCGCGCGGCTACGACCCGCTGGTTCGCGTCCACTCGGACGAGGCCATCGCCACCCATCTTCGCGACATCCAGACCGTCATCGGCAAGTGCCTGAACGTGATGCCCAGCCACGCCGAGTTCGTGGCCCGCGCGTGCCAGGCCCCGCCGCTGCCGGCGACCCCTGTTCCAGTCCCCTAGACGTTTTCGACGGAGTAACGCCATGACGACCGCCGCCCAGCCTTCATCCGCCTTGCGGATCCTGTGCCGGACCACCGCCGCCGTGGCGTTGCTCGCCCTGACCCCGATGTCCCTGGCCTTTGGATCCGGGGCGCTCGCCCAGGTCATGCCGACCAAGGACAGCGCCCCGCTGGCCCCGCGCGCCAACGACCCGGCCTGGGCCCGCGCCGACGCCCTCGTCAAGCAGATGACGATGGACGAGAAGATCACGTACCTGCACGGGCTGTTCCCGCCCAACACCAAGCCGGCGCCGGCCGACATGATCCCCTCGGCCGGCTATGTGCCGGGCGTGCCGCGCCTGAAGATCCCGACGCTCCGTGAGAGCGACGCCAGCCTCGGCGTGGCCAACCAGGTCGAGCAGCGCAAGGGCGACGTCGCCACCGCCCTGCCGTCGGGCCTGGCCCTGGCTTCGACCTTCGAGCCCAAGCTGGCCTATGCCGGCGGCGCGATGATCGGCGCCGAGGCCCGCGCCAAGACCTTCAACGTTCTGCTGGCCGGCGGCGTCAACCTGACCCGCGACCCGTGGGCGGGCCGCAACTTCGAATATCTCGGCGAAGACCCGCTGCTGGCCGGCGAGATGGTCGCCGAGCAGATCAAGGGCGTGCAGTCCAACCACATCATCTCGACGATCAAGCACTTCGCCCTGAACGCCCAGGAGACCGGCCGTCACGTGATGGACGCCCAGATCGGCGAGGCGGACCTGCGCGAAAGCGACCTTCTGGCCTTCCAGATCGCGATCGAGAAGAGCAACCCCGCCTCGGTCATGTGCGCCTACAACAAGGTCAATGGCGACTGGGCCTGCCAGAACGACTTCCTACTGAACAAGGTGCTGAAGCGCGACTGGAACTATCCCGGCTTCGTGATGTCCGACTGGGGCGCGGTGCACAGCACGGTGAAGGCCGCGCTGGCGGGGCTGGACCAGCAGTCGGGCCAGGAGCTGGACAGCCAGATCTTCTTCGGTGACGACCTCAAGGCCGCCGTCGCCAAGGGCGAGGTCAGCCAGGCTCGTGTCGATGACATGGTCCGCCGCATCCTGCACGGGGTGATCACCTCGGGCCTGATGGACAACCCGACCCCGACGACCGCCCAGTCGATCGACTACGCCGCCCACGCCAAGGTCGCCCAGGCCGTGGCCGAGCGCGGCTCGGTGCTGCTGAAGAACGAGGGCAATCTTCTCCCGCTGGCCAAGACCGCCAAGAAGATCGTGCTGATCGGCGCCCATGCCGATGTCGGCGTGATTTCGGGCGGCGGCTCGTCGCAGGTGCGTTCGGTCGGCGGCGCGCCGGTCGAGATCCCGCTGGACGGCGGCGAGGCGGCCTCGTTCGTCCGGGTCACCTGGCACGCCTCCTCGCCGCTGGAAGCGATCAAGGCCGCCGCGCCGGGCGCTGAAGTGATCTATGTCGACGGCAAGGACCCGGTCGCCGCGGCCGCCGCCGCCAAGGACGCCGACGTCGCCATCGTCTTCGCCTGGCACTGGCAGACCGAGGCCCAGGACGCCCCGTCGATCGCTCTGCCTGACAATCAGGACGCCCTGATCGACGCCGTCGCGGCGGCCAACAAGAATTCCATCGTCGTGCTGGAGACCGGCGGTCCGGTGACCATGCCCTGGCTGGATCGCGTCGGCGCGGTGCTGCAGGCCTGGTATCCCGGCCAGCGCGGCGGCCAGGCCATCGCCCGCCTGCTGTTCGGCGAGGTCAATCCGTCGGGCCGCCTGGCCATGACCTTCCCGAAGAGCGCCGACCAGGCGCCTCGCGCCAACGCGCCGGGCTTCGCCGAGCAGGCCGCCATCGACGACGCCCGCCGCGCCGGCCAGACCGTCCCCGGCATCAAGGGCTTCGCCGTGCAGTATCCGGAAGGCGCCGCTGTCGGTTACCGTTGGTACGCGCAGGAGAAGCGCCAGCCGCTCTATCCGTTCGGCTATGGCCTCTCCTATACGGCCTTCGCCTACAAGAACCTCAAGGTCGAGGACGCGGCGGGGCTGAAGGTCAGCTTCGACGTCACCAACACCGGCAAGGTCGCCGGCGCCGACACACCGCAACTCTACGTCACGGCGGGCAAGCGCAAGTCGATGGTCCGCCTGGCGGGCTTCGAGAAGGTAGACTTGGCGCCGGGCCAGACCAAGCGGGTGACCCTGACCGTCGAGCCGCGCCTGCTGGCCGACTATGACGTCGCCAAGCCGGGCTGGACGATCCCCGCCGGCAGCTATCCGCTCTATGTCGGCAGCCACGCCGGGGACATGGCCCTGACCGGCGCGGCCAACCTCAAGGCCTGGTCGCGGAAGCCGTGATGCGAACCCTTTCCCTCACCCTCGCCGCCGCGGTCGTCGCGGCGGCCCCCGCTCACGCCGCGCCCAAGCTGCACAGCTGGACGACCACGGGCGACAAGAGCCAGCTCCTGGCCGCCCAGGCGCCGTCGGTCGCGGTGGCGGCCGACGCGATCGCCAGCCTGCCGGTCATCGCCGTCGACGCCAAGGAGCGCCACCAGACCATGGTCGGGTTCGGCGCGGCAATCACCGACGCCTCGGCCTGGCTGATCCAGAACAAGCTGACCCCAGCCCAGCGCGACGGCCTGCTGCGCGAGCTCTATGGGCGCGGGGAGGGCGGCCTTGGCTTCAGCTTCACGCGCGTGACGATCGGCGCCTCGGACTTCTCGCTGGACCACTACAGCCTGGACGACGCGCCGGGTGGCGCGGCCGATCCGGCGCTGCAGCATTTCTCGCTGAAGCGGCCGCAGGAATTCGTGTTCCCGACCGTGCGCGCGGCCCTGAAGATCAATCCCGAGCTGAAGGTCATGGCCTCGCCGTGGAGCGCCCCGGCCTGGATGAAGACCACCGGCTCGCTGGTGAAGGGCCAGCTGAAGTCTGAGGCCTATCCGGTCTATGCCGACTTCTTCGCGCTCTACATCAAGGAAGCGAAAAAGGTGGGCGTGCCCACCGACTACCTCAGCATCCAGAACGAGCCCGACTTCGAGCCTGACAACTATCCCGGCATGCGCTGGCTCCCCGCCGACCGCGCCAGGTTCTTCGGCGACAACCTGGCGCCGGTTTTCAAGCGCGAGAAGATCGCGACCAAGGTGCTCGACTGGGATCACAACTGGGACCAGCCGCAGCAGCCGATGACCGTGCTGGCCGACGCCAAGGCCAGGGCCTTCGTCGCCGGCGTCGCCTGGCACTGCTATGCCGGCCAGGTCGAGGCCATGGAGACGGTGCGCGCGGCCCATCCGGACAAGGATGTGTTCTTCACCGAGTGCTCGGGCGGCGAATGGGCGCCCAAGTTCGACGACAGCTTCTCGTGGATGGTCGAGCAACTGATCATCGGTTCCACCCGTCGCGGCGCGCGCGGCGTCTTGATGTGGAACCTGGCCCTGGACGAAAAGTTCGGC
The DNA here is from genome assembly GCA_965283765.1 of Caulobacteraceae bacterium. Taxonomy (GTDB): domain Bacteria; phylum Pseudomonadota; class Alphaproteobacteria; order Caulobacterales; family Caulobacteraceae; genus Caulobacter. The sequence continues at coordinate 273,294 of CBDIPU010000002.1, read as the reverse complement.
CCCCACGCCGGCGGCTGCGGCGACTGTCGTCCGGTGGTGACGATCGACAGCACGAGCGGCGCGATCACCCGCACCCAGGAATATTACGCCTTTGGCCAGGCGAGCCGCTTCGTGAAGCCCGGCGCTGTGCGGATCGGCTCGCCGGAAAAGGTCGGCGACCTGCGCACGGTGGCGTTCCAGAACCGGGATGGCGGCCGCGTGCTGCTGGTGCTGAACACCGGCAAGGCCCCGGCGGACTTCGCGATCGTCGAGGGCGCTCGCCGCTTCAAGGCCAGCATCCCGGCGCGGGCGGCGACGACCTTCACCTGGTAGGCTCTATCTCAAGCATTTAGAGCGTGGCGGGCGCCGAAACCGCTCACACTTTCGGCTGCCACGCTCAGGTCGAGATCTTGGCTTCCAGCTCGTTCAGGCGCGCGCGCGTCGCCGCCAGGTCCGGTCCGAACCGCGCCGGGTCGGCGGCGGCGAGGCGGCCGGCGATGTCGTAGCTTTCGCGGTAGAGATCCAGGGCTCGCATGCGGTGGCCCCGGTCCTCGCGCAGGTCGGCCAGGCGCTCCAGGTTCACCGACAAGGCCCGCTGAGCGCCCGTGTCACCGGCCTCGCGGCCGCCGCGCGAGCGGCGCAGGGCCAGGGCTTCCTCGAAGGCGGCGAGGGCGGCGTCCAGGCGGCCCTCGGCCTCGGCCACGTCGCCGACGCCCGACAGCGAACCGGCCAGCAGCTCGGCGCTCTCGTCATTGCCGTGCGTCTGGCGCACCTGGCGAGCGTAGGAAACCGAAGTGTCATAGGCCTCGGCGGCGTCGTCCATCTGGCCCTGGGCGCGGGCGAAGTCGCCGAGATCGCGATAGACGATCGCCAGCTCCTCGTCGGTGCGGGCGGTGGTCTTCATCGCCGACAGGGTGCGCGCGGCCTCGTGCCAGGACTCACCGCGGCTGAGCGAGACCAGGCGCGCGCGCAGTTCGGCGAAGGTCGCGGGCCTTGGCGGCGGGGCCGGTTGAGGAGTCGGCGTGGCGACGGGCGCGGCCACTGTCATGACCGGCGGAGCCAAAGGTTGGGGATGAGATTGCAGCGGGGCCACAACGGGCTCCGGAGCCGACGAGGCGGCTGCCGGCTGGGCTCGCGGCTCCCCCAGCTCCAGGCCAAAGGCCATCGGCGCGGCGCGCTTCTTCGGTTTGCGGCGGGGAAGCAGGGCGGCGACGATGAGCGCCCCGCCCACCATCGCCGCCGCCACACCGACGGCGGGCCGATGCGGCTCGAACGGTCCGAGATCGAGATTCGTGGCCCAGTTCCCCAGCGAGCCCCAACCCGCCACCACGTATCCCGACGTCGCCAGGATCAGCCCCAAGATGATCCCAACCAGTCGCGCCAGCATCACGTCCCCCCAGACGTTCACCCAAGACGGGCGCCAACCCCAAAAACGGGGCGTCCCAGCCGCCAGGCCGCACAGGTCATCCGATGGCCCCGCTTCCGTCGAGCCGTCTCAACTGGCAGGGGAAGCGGGGCGAGCGGATGGCTCTTCAGCGGGCGCCCGGCGGGAACGGCGCCTCTAAATCAGCCACGCGCGCGGGCGCGGATACGCCTCGCCGCGCGACAGATAGTAGATCCCGACAACGCAGCGGGCCACGAACCACAGGCCGACCGCCCCCAGAATGAGGCCGCCGGCGATGATCATCGGCAGGCCGACCAGCACGATCAGCATCGGGATGCCGAAGAAGATCAGCGCGCCGCCGATCAGGAACCAGGCGATCGACAGCCAGAAGGTCCGGATGGCGAAGGTGTAGTGGCTCTCGTTGATCGGCCCGGCGGCGTCGCGGTTCGCATAGGCGACGATCAGGCCGATGATCCAGGTCAGGCCGTTGGTGAAGCCCAGCAGATAGAGGCCGTAGACGACGGCCGGCAGGACCTTGTCCTCTTCGGCCCGCGAATCGATGGGGTCGGGGGTGGTGACGGCGGTGGTGTCGGTCATGGTCTTACAGCATCCAGTTCTTGGGCGTGGGATAGGGTTGGCCCTTCAGCAGGTTCGACAGGCCCACGACGCCGCGCACGACCAGCCAGACGCCGATGGCGGGCAGCAGGAAGACGCCGATCCCGACCGGGGTCAGCAGCAGGGCGACGACGCTGAAGCCGAGCGCCAGCCAGAAGGTGCGGATCTGGAACTCGTAGTGGCTGGCCAGCCACTCGGGCGCGTCCTTGCGGCTGATATAGGCGATGATCGCGCCGATCAGGCTGGTGAGGCCGCCGGTCACGCCGCCGGCGATGTGCAGGGCGTAAACGACGCCGGGCAGGGTCTTGTCGTCCTGCAGACGCGGCGGGACGGCGGGGTCGATGGCGGTGGGGTCGGACACGAGCTTGAGCCTAGAAGAACGTCGTTGGCCCAATCGTCGCGCCGATCGCGGCGGGATGCAAATGAAGGTGGCGTCATGAAGGCGACGTAACCCGGATGCTCCCCCGCATCACGGATCTCAAGGCAGAAGATCGCTCGGCGGGTCGTGGGGATCGAACGGCGTCCCTCGGTTCAGCCAGGGCAGGACGGCGAACATCAGGATCAGCACGAAGCTCATCCGCGCGGCCATGTCGACGCCGACCGAGGCCATGCCCGCCGTGAGCGAGAACAGCAGCATCGCCGCCGCGCCGAAGGCGGTCAGGCCCATCACCCAGGTCAGGGCGGCGCGCGCCTCGAACCGCGCCAGGCCGAAGCGGGCGCGGGGCGCCAGATCCGCGCCGACGGCGGCGATGGCGCGGGCCAGGGTCGAGAAGCTGGAGAGCCGGTCCTCGAACTGGCCCGGGCCGAGATAGCTCTGCGAGGCGATGCTCAGGCGGCGCCGGCCGAAGGTCAGCAGCAGGCTGCGCCGCCGGCCCCCGGTCTTGTCGACAGCCAGGCTGTAGCGGGTCAGGCTGGACAGCGGAAAGCGGCGCTCGACCTTGCCGCGCGTTTCCACCAGCGCGCCGGCTTCCAGGGTCCAGACCGTCTCGGGCTGGAAGGGGGCCAGTCGGGCGCAGTGGGTGATCGCCATGGACTAGGACCGGACGGCGGTGATCTCGACGCCGGCGGCGGCCGCGTGCGGGGCCAGGGCCAGGGGCTTTTCGACCCGCACCCGCGCGCGGGTGACGCGCGGATCGGTGAAACAGGCCTGGGCCAGGCGCTCGGCGAAGGTCTCCACCAGGTCGATATGACCCTCGGCGGCGATGGCGCGGGCGGCCTCGCCGATGGTCTCGTAGTTGACCGTGTCGCCCAGGCGCTCGCAGTGGCTGGCGGCCACGTCGAGTTCGACATCGACGACCAGCGGCTGCATGCGACCGTGCTCGTGGTCATAGACGCCGATCTCGGCGTCGACCTTCAGGCCACGGACGAAGACCTTGGTGACGATGATCCGCGCCAAGGGGGCGTCGGCCGGAGCGTCGGCGGGCGCGGTGTCGGCGAGGGAAGCGGGAGCGGCCATTCGATCCGGTTTCGCTAGAAGTCGTTGATGCTGTTGTCCGCGCGCAGGCACCACTGACCGGGCGCCCAACCGGCGAGGCCGGCCATGTCCGTGGCGTCCAGGCCGACCGCGTTGGTCGGGGTTTCCTGGATCCTGAGGGACTCTAGCGTGAACAGGCCGTCGATGGCGAGGAAAGCCTTGGCCTTCAGCGCCATGGCGATCGCCAGGGCCTCGGTGGTCGGGTCGCCGTCGAAGGTCATGACCCGCGCCAGGGTCTCGGGCTCGTGCTCGCGGAAGAAGCCGATCAGCGGGTCGGCCAGATTGGCCTGGAACGCGTGGTCCACGGCGCTGTCGATCCAGCCATGCCAGGCGCGCTTGGCCCGCTCGAACGAGGCCGACATGTTCGAGCCGCCCAGGTCCAGCCGCGTGGCCGGGCGCAGGCGGATGAACACGTACTCGTCGTGGCCGTGCGGGGTCTTGCACTTGGACGACGGTTCGCTCAACAGCCGGTGGGCCATGGAGTACCGGCGATTGAATTCGAGGCTAAGCATCTGGAATACCTGGACCGGCTGCGCTGGGTTGGCCAAGCGCGGCGCGGAACGCGTCAAATGTGGAAGGGCGGTTCGGCGAAACGACGGTGACGAATAGTCGAGCGCTTCAGAGAGGCCGCGCCCTTATCATGAACAGCAGGTGCAGCGCAAAATATAGTTGCTCAGCGCCGCCTCGCTAGACGTCTGGATCGTAGGCCACGTCCCGCGCCCGGCCCAGCAGGCTCTCGCCGCCGTCGACGGTCAGGGTCTGGCCCGAGAAGGCCGGGGTGTCGACGATGAACAGCAGGGCGCGCGCCAGGTCGGCCGGAGTGCTGCTGACGCCCGACGGGGTGGCGCGGGCGGCGCGGACATAATCGTCGTGCGTCTGCTTGCCCGAGGGCAGGGTGACGCCCGGCGACAGGCCGCAGACCCGCACCTTCGGGGCCAGGGCCTGGGCCAGCACCGGCGTCAGGGCGGCCAGGCCCAGCTTGCCGGCGGTGTAGGAGAAGTAGTCGGGATTGGGCCGCAGCACCTTCTGGTCCAGCAGGTTCACCACCAGGCCGGTCTCGGCCTCGCCCAGGGCCGTGGCGAAGGCGTGGATCAGGAAGACCGGCGCGGTCAGGTTGGTGGCGATATGCCGGTCCCAGCGCTCCGCCGTCAGGGTCTCGAAGGTGTCGTACTCGAACAGCGAAGCGTTGTTGACCAGCAGGTCCAGCCGGCCGAACCGCGCCCGGACAGCGGCGACCAGGGCCTGGCCCGCGGCGGATCGACAGATCGGCCTGAAACAGCGCCACGGCATGGCCGTCGGCGGTCAGGGCGTCGGCCAGCGCCTGGGCGTCCTCGGCGGAGTGGCGATAGTGCAGGGCGACCGCATAGCCCGCCTCGGCCAGCGCCCGCGCCAGGACGGCGCCGATGCGCCGCGCCGCGCCAGTGACCAGGGCGACTTTTGGCGGGGCGGTCGTCAAGCCGGCCGGACCTTGAACCACTCGACGCCGGCCGCGCGGGTTTCCGGGAAGATCTCCGGCTTGACGACGCGGACCCAGCAGGCGTCGACCAGCGGGTCGAGGAAGGCCGCGTCGACGGCCTCCTGCAGCAGGGTTTCCAGCAGGTCGACATGGTCGCGGCCTTGCCAGCCGACGATCAGGGCGCGCAGCGGATCATAGTCGATATAGGTCCCCGGACCGGTGAACTCGGTCCGGGAATACAGCCGCGCGCTGACGCGCAGCCGGTTGGGGCGCTCGGGATGGCGCTCCCACGGGTGCAGCCCGCAACGGACCAGAACCTCGACGTCTTCCAGCACCGCAACCTGGTGCGGCGCGGCGGTCTGCCAGTCGAAGGGGCCCGTCATCGCCTAGTCGATGCGGCCGAACTCGAAGAAGTTCAGGCCGAGGATGACAGCCAGGAAAATGGCGATGACACCGATCGCGATCATGGCGCGGCTCCGGAAAGAGAAAAACAAAGGTCGAGCCGGCTTTAGCCTCCGGCGCCGCTGACCGCAAGGGTGGGGCCGCCCTCGTCCTTCGACGGGGCTCTGGATGAGGGCTGCTTTTGAGCCGCTCAGTAGGAAACCTCATCCTGAGCTTGTCGAAGGACGAGGTTTTCGGTCCCTCGGGGTCGGCGATATGGCTACAAGGATTCATGCTCTGGCGCCGTCGCATCGAACCCTTCACCCGCCCCCTGGTCTACGCCTTCTTCCGCGTGACCCGGGGACTGACCCTGGGCGTGCGGGCGGTGGTCACCAATGACGCCGGCAAGGTCCTGCTGATCCAGCACACCTACGTCAGGGGCTGGTACCTGCCCGGCGGCGGGGTCGAGCGGGGCGAGACGGCGGAGATCGCCGTGGCGCGCGAGCTTCAGGAGGAGGCGGGCGTGCGCGCCCTGTCGCGGCCGCGCCTGGTCTCGGCCCACAGCAACGAGGCGCTGCACCCCGGCGACCACGTGCTGCTCTACCGTATCGAGACCTGGGAGCCCTGCGCCTCGGACGCCGAGGGCGAGATCCACGCGGTCGGCTGGTTCGATCCGGACGACCTTCCGGAGGAGACGACCAAGGCCACGCGGCGGCGGATCGCCGAGGCGCTGGGTGGGGCGGAAGCAGATGTGATGTGGTGAGGGCTAGCCACCTGAACGCCGATCACATTAAATGCTTGTTTGAAACCGCCCGCCGCCTCTCCAACTAGAGCGGGCTATCCAAACCATCCAAGGGCAGGAGAACGGCATGCGCGAGTACACCAAGTTCTATATCGACGGCGCCTGGGTCGATCCCGCCGCGCCGAAGACGCTGGACGTCATCAACCCGGCCAACGAAGAGGTCGCCGGCGTGATCTCGATGGGCTCGGAGGTCGATGTCGACCGCGCGGTCCGCGCCGCCCGCAAGGCGTTCGACAGCTGGTCCCAGACCAGCCGCGAAGAGCGCATCGACGTGCTCGAGCGCATCATCGCCGAATATCAGAAGCGCTTCGAGGACATGGCGAAAGCCATCACCGAGGAGATGGGCGCTCCCGCCTGGCTGGCCCAGCGCGCCCAGGCCGCCATGGGCATCGGCCACGTCCAGACCGCGGTCGCCGTGCTCAAGGACTACAAGTTCGAGGAAGACCGGGGCACGACCCGGATCGTCAAGGAGCCGATCGGCGTCTGCGCCTTCATCACGCCGTGGAACTGGCCGGTGAACCAGATCGCCTGCAAGGTCGCCCCGGCCCTGGCCACCGGCTGCACCATGGTGCTGAAGCCGTCCGAGATCGCGCCGTTCAGCGCCTATATCTGGACCGAGATCCTGCACGCCGCCGGCGTCCCGCACGGCGTCTTCAACCTGGTCAATGGCGACGGCCCCACGGTCGGCGCCGCCCTGTCCAGCCATCCGGAAGTCGACATGGTCTCGTTCACCGGCTCGACCCGCGCCGGTATCGAGGTGGCCAAGAACGCCGCCCCGACCGTCAAGCGCGTCCACCAGGAGCTGGGCGGCAAGAGCCCCAACATCATCCTCGACGAGGCCGACTTCGCCCGCGCGGTGGGCGGCGGCGTGGCCTCGGTGATGATGAATTCGGGCCAGTCGTGCAACGCCCCGACCCGGATGCTGGTGCCGGGCAAGCGCATGGACGAGGTCATCGCCATCGCCAAGGCCGCCGCCGAGAGCCACACGGTCGGCGACCCGAACGGCAACCACAAGATGGGCCCGGTGGTCTCCGAGACGCAGTGGAACAAGATCCAGGGCCTGATCCAGAAGGGCATCGACGAGGGCGCCACCCTGGTCACCGGCGGCGTCGGTCGTCCGGAAGGCCTGGACAAGGGCTACTATGTGAAGCCGACCGTCTTCGCCAATGTGAAGCCCGACATGACGATCTCGAAGGAAGAGATCTTCGGCCCGGTGCTGTCGATCCTCGGCTACGACACGGTGGATGAAGCCGTCACCGTCGGCAACGACACCGAGTACGGCCTGGCGGCCTATGTCTCGGGCGGCGACCTGGAGGCGGTGCGCAAGGTGGCCAGCAAGCTCCGCGCCGGCCAGGTGAACCTCAACGGCGCCGGCCCCGACCTGATGGCCCCGTTCGGCGGCTACAAGATGAGCGGCAACGGCCGCGAGTGGGGGGATCACGCCTTCGGGGAGTTCCTGGAGACCAAGGCGATCCTCGGGTACTCGGCGAAGGCGGCGGCGGAGTAGGGGGCTGGCGCTGAGCTAGCTGGATTTGGAGAGGGCGGGGCTGTGAGGCTCCGCCCTTTTCTTTCTCGGCCCGGGTCGGTGATCTGGCAGGCCGTGCATATCGCTTGTTTTATATGAAGTCATACATTATGTATGATCTCAATAAATTAAGACGAGGTTGGACGGATGGCTATTTCGGCTGCGCAGTGTCGTGCTGCCCGCGCTATTCTGGACTGGAGCCAGGATCAGCTTGCACAGAATGCGAGCGTCGCTCGCGCCACGATTGCAGATTTCGAGCGGGGTCTTCGGCTAGATCTCATGCGCCAGAACATGGCTTCGCTCGTGGCCACTTTAGAGGCCGCTGGGATCGAGTTCCTGCCCGAGACTAACGACGGGATTGGCGCTGGTGTACGTCGTCGAAAGCTTGAACTTGAGTACAGTCGGGATGCGCGAATGCTGAATGGTGGGGTGGTGCTATCCCTGAGGTACAAAGGTTCGCCATACCGCCTCTGCGTCTCACGTGAAGCGCTTGATGATCTTGGACATCTTGGAACGGCAGGGGATGGTGAGCGTGCGCGTGTCGCGCAGGAGCATATGGGGCGGATTATACGGGCCGCAGAACTGAAGTTGGAGCGGGGCGACTATGCCGAAGACGGAAGGGTCCTGTTGAAAAGTGTTGATTTTTCTTAGTCAGCCGATCGACCTCCCGGGGGCGGACCCAACCTTACATTTCTTGGAGGCTGCAGCGTGCCGGACTGACCAGGTCAGTCAAGGACCGCTCTCCGAGCGGCCGCGCCGCGGCGACGCGGAGCGTCGTCCTTGAGTGACCTGGACAGTCCGGCGATCGTCTCGCCGTGAGATGTAAGGCTGGCGCCCTTCCTGGGAGGAAGGTCTTTTCAGATCGAGCAGGATGCCCACCGGAAACCCTCTTCCATAGGGAGAGGGCGGGGCCCGCCGCCGGAGGCGGTGGGAGGGTGAGGGGTTTCACCGTCAACCGGAAAATCCTAATTCCTTCTGTTGAGCGCACTCAAGGGCCGAGTTCATGCTCCCGCCATGGACACGACCGCCAACGCCCGTCGCCTCCGCCAGGACCAGACCCTGGCGGAGAAGGCGCTCTGGACCCTCGTTCGCAACCGCCGCGTGGGTGGATTCAAGTTCAAGCGGCAGGTCCCGATCGACCGCTACTTCGCGGACTTCGTCTGCGAGCAGGCGAAGGTGATCGTGGAGCTGGACGGGGCGGCGCACGAGGGGAGGGAAGACTACGATGAGCGAAGAACCGCAGTGTTGGAGCTGTACGGGTATGTGGTGCTGAATTCCGCAACGAGCGGGTGCTGACTGATCCTGGTGGGGTGGCGGATGAGGTCCTAGCCGTGCTCCGGTCAGACAGGATGTAACCCCTCACCCTCCCACCGCTTCGCGGTGGGCCCCTCCCTCTCCCTATGGAAGAGGGATTCGGTTACCCTCCGCCCATGACCACCGACACGCCGCCCCCCGAAGCGCCTCTCGACGAGACCCCCATGCAGCGCGCCCTGCGCCTCAAGCAGGCCGCGCTCGACGCCCGGCCCAAGGCGCCGCGCGGCGGGAAGTTTCAGCGACAGCAGTCCGCGCGCATCGCGGCGGGCAACTCCAAACCCTGGATGAAGAAATAATGGCCGAACTCAAGGACAAGCGCGGGTTCATCGACAAGGACCGCCTGGATCTCTCCGAGCGCCAGGCCGTCGAGTACTGGATGAAGCGCTGGGGCGTCACCCGCGACCAGATCACCGCCGCCCACCGCAAGGTCGGCCGGATGACCAAGGACATCGCCGCCGAGCTCGGGAAAAAGCGCTGAGACCCCGACAGAGCCAGGCTTCCCGGACCCGTGTTCTTGGACTAAGCTTCTGGTTCAGGACGATATGGAGCACCACCATGAAGGCGGTTTTCGCGGTTGCCGGCGTTGCGCTGGCCCTGGTTTCGGCTTCTGCCTTCGCTGACGAAGGTCAGCGCTTCGACTGGGCGGCCCAGCAAGCGCGCTACACGAACGACCGCGCCCCGCCGCAGGTCGCCAAGCAGTGCTTCAACGGCCAGATGATCGCCGGCGCCAACCGCGCGGGCGCCAACACCCTGTACGTCCAGTCGGCCGGCGGCGGCGCCATCTACCAGATGCGCCTGGCCGGCGACTGCTCGGGCCTGAACGCGGCCCAGAAGATCTCGCTGCGCGCCGACGGCAGCGACGTGGTCTGCCCGGGCGACCGCGCCGAACTGACCGCCCGCACGGCCGCCGGCTCGCAACTGTGCCGCGTCGCCGACGTGCGCCGCGTCACGGCCCGCGAAGGCGCCTCGCTGTCGAAGGCCTCGGTTCGCTAGAGCCTGTCCCGTTTGGATGGGATCATCGAACGGGATAAGCAGGCTCTGGAATCAAGCATTTAGAGCCCCTTTAAACGCTTTGGATGATCGCATCTGAAGCTAAGGGGCTCTAACATGGCGTTCCGCCACGCGGCCGCGAAAGAAATGTCATCGTTTGCATGGTCTGCTTCCTGACCTGAGATCAGGCTCAGCGGAGCGACCGGCATGGCGGGCGTGGACGTTGGTGGCGTAGAACTCGAATTTCCCTGTCCGCATTGCGGCGGTCACGCGCACGCGACCATCAAGGTCGTGCGCGTGCTGCCGGTGCTGGATTGCCCAGCGTGCGGCGGGCGTTTCGGCGTCGATCTGGAGACGTTCAGCGCCCAGGTGACGCGGGCCGAGGCGGCGGCCAAGCCCGCGCGACGCGGGCGGCGCTGACTCTAGCGGGCGTTGGCCGCGCCGCCGGCGTCGTCGCGTGAGACGGCCCGCAGCAGGTGGTTGCGGCCCTGGGGCGTGATCTCCCAGCCCCCGCCGCCGCGACGCGCCAGGCCCAGCTGGGTCAGGGCCTGGGCGGCGCTGATGTTGACGAAGTTGGAGTCCTGGCCCGGCTGGCGTTCGGCCAGGCTCCGCAAGGCGTTGAGCTGGCTGTCGGACAGGGTGTCGCTGACGGGGGGATCCTGGGTCATGTCGTTCCGATGCATCGGTGATCGAAGCCGCCGATCGGCCGGGGAACCCGGCGCCTGGGGAAGCCGCCAGGTCGACATGAACCTCATCAGCATACCACGTTTCGACCGGGGAGGCGCGCGTCTTCTGAATCTCGACGGAAAGCCAAGGGGCGGTCTGGAGGATATTTCAAGATTTTCGTCTGTTTTCGCGAGAGTTTCGGCGGCTGAAATATTTTGGACAATCAAGAAAATCGTCGGGTTCCAATCGCGAACGATTAATTCCCGGAGGGTTCGATTTTGTGTTAATCTTCTGAAATGCGAGAAATTACCAATCGAGCCGTTCTCACTGTCGCCCGACATGAGGGCGCGTGGAGCGTCGAGCTGGCGGGCGAGCATTTTGGCCAATCCGCCGACAAGGAAGTCGCCAAGGCCGCCGCGCATCGCCGCGCGCGGAGCCTGCAGGACTCCGGCCAGGCCTGTCAGATCCGCATCACCGGAGAACACGGTTTCGGAGGTCGCCCGTGAGCAAGAGCCCCGCGCCCAAGCCGCCGCCGCAGGCCCCGTCGGTCCTGTTCCGCCGCGAGATCGAGGCGGCCATCGCCGCCGGCGCCTCGGCCAAGAAGATGACCCTGCGGCTGACCTTGAATGACGGCCGTCGCCTGCGTCGCGACGACACCGTGCCGCTGGAGCAGATCAGCTATCGCGGCGGCGAGATGCACTTCCTGGGCGTCCGCGTCCTGGAAGGCGGCGTCGCCGTCAGCGCCCTGGACCAGTCCGCCGGGGCCTGAGGCTTCCCCAAACGGCAACCTTGCCGCGCGTCCGCTTTCCGTTACCGTTGTTTGCAAAAGAACAACGATAACCTGAGGGAGTGAGACCATGACGCCGCCGGACGGCGCGTCGCCCTCGCGCGACGTCTCCAAGGTTCCGTTCAAGCCGCTGGCCATGAAGGGGCCCGACGTCAGCGTCGAGCAGCGGCCGGACGGCTCGATCGTCATCACCTCGAACCACCCGCCGGGCGATGGTCCGCGCTCGATCGCCCACCTGATCGCGCAAAAGGCCGCCGAGCATCCGGATCGGCCCTACATCAAGCAGCGCGAGCCCGGCCATGGTCCCTGGCGCGAGGTCACCTACGGCCAGGCCCAGCGGGCGGTCGAGGGCGTCGCCCAGTTTCTATTGGCGGGAGGCGGGCTGCTGGATCGCGGCCTAACCCACGCCGACAGCGTCATGATCCTGTCGGGCAATTCGATCGAGCACGCCCTGATGACCCTGGGCGCCTACGCCGCCGGCGTCCCGGCCGCGCCGATCAGCCCGGCCTACAGCCTGATCTCGACCGACCACGCCAAGCTGAAGCACTGCTTCGAGAAGGTCGCCCCCCGCGTCGTCTTCGCCCAGAGCGGGGCGATGTTCGCCAAGGCGCTGGGGACCCTGAAGGCCATCGACCCGACCATCGTGGTGATCACCGCCGACGGGAGCGAAGGGACGATCGCCTTCGCCGAGGTCGCCGGGACGACGCCGACCGCGGCTGTCGCGGCGTCCCGCGAAACGCTCGGTCCGGCGACCGTGGCAAAGTACCTGTTCACCTCCGGCTCCACCGGCCTGCCCAAGGCCGTGCCCCAGACCCACGGCATGATGGCGGGCGTGATCGCCGGCCAGGAGGGCCTGCGCGCCGATGCGCCCACCGATGAGGTCCCCCAGAGCCTGGAGTGGATGCCCTGGAGCCACATCTCGGCCGGCAATATCGGCTTCAACAGCGTGCTGTGGGCCGGCGGCACGCTGCACATCGACGAGGGCAAGCCGCTGCCGGGCCTGTTCGAGACGACGATCAAGAACCTCTACGAGGTCTCGCCGATCGTGTTCGGCTCGGCCCCGATCGCCTTTTCGATGCTGGCCGAGGCGATGGAGAGTGATCCGGCCCTGCGCCGCTCCTTCTTCAAGAACCTGCGCTACATGGGCTATGGCGGGGCGACCCTGTCCAACGACGTCTATGACCGCATCCAGGCCCTGGCCGTGGCCGAGACGGGGCAGCGGATCCCGCTGACGACCATGTATGGCGCGACCGAGACGCAAGGCGTCACCGTCACCCACTGGATCACCGAGCGGGTCGGCCTGGTCGGCTTGCCGCTGCCGGGCATCGCCCTGAAGCTGGCCCCCAACGGCTCCAAGTACGAGGTCCGGGTGAAGGGGCCGACTGTGGCGGCCGGCTACCACAAGGATCCGGAGCGCACGGCGGCGGCCTTCGACGAGGAGGGCTTCTACAAGCTGGGCGACGCGGCGCGCTTCGTCGATCCGGACGACCCGGCCAAGGGCCTGGTGTTCGACGGCAGGGTGACCGAGGACTTCAAGCTGGACAGCGGCACCTGGGTCAGCGTCGGTGTGCTGCGTCCCGACCTGGTGGCGGCCTGCAGCCCCTATGTCCACGACGCGGTGATCACCGGCCAGGACAAGCCGTTCATCGGCGCCATGCTGTGGCCCTCGCCGGCGGGCCTTCAGGCGTTGGTCGCCGATCCGGGGCCGGGGACGCCGCTGGAGAAGCTTGTGGCGATCGTGCGGGAACGAATTGCGGCCTTCAACGCGGCGGCGGGCGGCTCGTCGCGGCGGATCGGTCGCTTCACCCTCCTGACCGAACCGCCCTCGATCGACGCCGGCGAGATCACCGACAAGGGCTATGTGAACCAGCGCTGCGCCCTGGACCGCCGGGCCGAGCGGGTGGAGGCGCTGTACGCCAAGCAGCCCGGCGAGGGCGTGTTTGCCGTTTAGCGCGTCACCAGCTCATCCCGCCGCGCACCAGCACGGCGGTCTTGTCCGACATGCCGATGGCCATCAGGTCGGCCGGCTTGGCGGGCGGGGCCTTGGCCAGGGCGGGCCAGCCGTCGTGATACTCCAGCGCCGCGACCTCGACCTTGCCGGCGCCCTGGGTGGTGAAGCTCAGGGTGACGCCGTTCGGGTCGGGGGCGTGATAGGTCAGGGCCGACCACTGGCCGGCTTCGGTCTTCAGCGTGATCGGTCGACCATTGAGGCGCGGCGAGGCCAGCGCGCCGCTGGGCCGCAGGCGCAGGGTGACCATCTCGGCCCCCGGCGCGGGGATCAGCCGGACCAGCAGGCGGTCCTCGGCGCGATCGACGGTCAGCTGCGGCGCCTCGACCGGCACGGCGCGGGTCTCGGACATCCAGACGGGCTTGCGCCAGAACGGGGCCAGCGGCTGCTGCTTGGCGGCCGAACCGCCATCGTCGGGCAGGACGGCCTTGGTCCAGGCGTCGAGGCGCGCGGCCTCGGTCAGCCGCCAGGCCTTGCCGGTCGACAGATCGGCGACGTGCAGGGCCTGGGTCACGGCCGGGCGGCCGGGCTCGCCGCCGAGGCGGGCGGCGTTGGCGATCAGGGCGATGCCGGCCAGGGCGAGCACGCCGGCGGCGCGCCAGGCCCAGCGCGTGGCCGCGAAGTCGTGGGCCAGGGGCGACAGGGCCGGCGCGGCCAGCATGGCGAACAGGGCCAGGACCGCCGGCTCCATCATGCCGACACCGGCGAAGGTCCAGGAACCCCAGGCGGTCAGCTGGGCCGTCGACAGCACGGCCAGGAGGCCGACGGCGCAAGTGAGCGCGAGCGCCACCCGCCGGTCGCGCGTCCCACCGACGCCGATGATCAGGGCCGCGCCCAGGGCGGCGACCAGCAGCGGCCAGGTCAGCATCACCGTCGCGCCGGGGGCCAGGATCTGGGCGGCCGTGGCCAGCACCAGCAGCACGATCATCCCGCCGATCCAGGCGCCCAGGACGTCGGTCTTGAAGCCCAGGGACAGGGCGGCCAGCACGCAGGCGGCGACGCCCAAGCCGAGGCCGATGGGATCGAAGCCGCCGACCAGGCTGCACGCCCCGCCCAGGGCCAGGGCGACGGCGCAGGGGATGATCCGGCGCGCGCCCCGCGCCTGGGCGGTGGCGACGCCCAGGCCGACCGCCACGGCCAGCAGGCCGCAGCCCCACAACAGCATGTCGAAGCGGGTCAGGACGCCGTAGTAGCGCTGCACGTCCGTGATCATCAGCAGCCGGCCGGCCAGATGCAGCACCGTGGCGATGCTGGTGGCGGTGAGCAGCAGGCCGGCCACGCCCCGGGCGATCTCCCAGCCGCTGGCGGCGCCGAGGCTGAGCGTGCGCCAGGCGGTGAAGACGATCAGGCCCGCGGCGAGGATCAGCAGCCCCCAGCCGACGGTCGGCGGATAGCTGATCAGGAACAGGCCCAGCACGTCCGAATAGATCGCGTTCGGAGCCTTGGCCGGCAGGGTCGGGGCGTCGGCCAGGGCGCGGATAGTTGGCAGCGCCTGGTCGCCGATATGCTGCAGGCTGCCGCGCTCCAGGTGGTCGGGCCTGGCCAGCGGCGTGTGATAGGCCAGCTGGTCGTCGATGAAGGCCAGGTTCAGCCCCGGCAGGCCCTTCTTCACCGCGTGGGTGAAGTCGGTGTCGTTGGGCATCTTCTCGTAGACCGTCGAGGCCAGGGAGTTGGCCGACGGACCCTTGGCCTGACGGGCGAAGACGCTCATCAGGGCGCCGTTGCCGGGACCGGTCTGGAACATGGCCGCGCGGCCGGCGTCGCCCCGGGCTTCCATGTTCACCACCAGGCCCACACGCTCCAGGGTCGGGTCGCGGTTGAAGAAGGCGTCGGCGCCCAGCAGGCCCGCTTCCTCGGCGTCGGTGAACAGGAAGATGACGTCGCGGGCGTGGGGGCCGTCGGCCTTCAGGGCGCGGGCGATCTCCAGCGCGGCGGCCACGCCCGTGGCGTCGTCGGCGGCGCCGGGTGAATTGTGAACCAAGTCATAGTGGCTCATCACCAGGATCGCCGGCAGGCTGGGATCCTTGCCGGGCAGGACGCCGATCACGTTCTGGACGGCGGCCACGGTCAGCGCGCGGCCGGTGTCGGACTTGGTCCAGAAGCCCTCGCCGGACCGGATCGAGACTTGCAGCCCCAGCTCCGCGATCCGCTCCCGCAGATGGTCGCGGACCTTGGCGATCTCGGCCGAGCCGGTGGGGTGGGGCTTCTGCGCGATGGTCGTGACGTCGGCCATGGCGCGGTCGGCGGAGAAGGCCGTGGCCGGGGCGTTGGCGGGTACGGGCGCGGGGGTTCTCTGGCTCCACGCGCCCAGGGCCAGGCCGATGGCGAGGCAGATCCAGAACCCGAGGAAGCGGATCGTCTTCATGGGCGCGGCTCCGACGTTGAACGAATCCCCCGAAGGCCATGCTGGGGTGATGCGCGGCGATCGAAAACCCCTTCGCCTACGGAAAAAGAAAAGGGCGACCCGGTCGCCCGGATCGCCCTTCCCCTCTTCCGAAAGCCGGCGGAGGCTCGAGGCCGCCGCCGGTTCCCCCTCCCGGCTAGAACTCTGGCTGGTTAGAACCTGGCCTTCAGGGTCACGCCGTAGGTGCGCGGCGCGCCGAGGAAGGCGTCGTAGGTGCCCGATTGCAGCGGGCCGTCGTAACCGACCTGATAGTACTTCTTGTTGGTCAGGTTCTGGGCCCAGGCGTCGACCGTCCAGAGGCCGGTCTGGCTGCCGATGCCGATGCGGCCGTTCATCACCGTCATCTTCGGCTGGACCTTCTGCGGGGCCAGGTCCGAACCGGTGTTGTAGCTGGAGCTGTACTTGGCGCTCAGGTTGGCGTGGAACAGCAGCGACGAACCCAGGTCATGCTCGTAGCTGGCCGCCAGCGAGCCCGACCACAGCGGGGCGAACGACAGGCGGGCGTCGGACAGGCGCGGCGAGACCCCGGTCGGCGCGATGAACGGGCCGTACTCGGTCTCGGCGTAGGTGACGCCGCCCTGCAGGCTGAGGCCGCGGATCGGCGTGAACCACAGCAGGTCGGTGTCGACGCCGAACAATTCCACCTTCGGGATCGAGGTGACGATGTAGCTGACGCCGGTGAAGGTGTTCAGCTGGAAGCCGTCATACGACTGATGGAAGAAGGCCGAATTCACCGACAGGCGGCGGTTCAGCCAGCTGGTCTTGAAGCCGACCTCGATCAACTCGACCGTTTCCGGCGCGAAGCCGGTGTCGGGGTTCGGCGCGCCCAGCCCGATGCGCGAGCGGTCGAGGTTGAAGCCGCCGGCCTTGTAGCCCTTGGCCCAGGACACATACGACATGATGTCGTCGGTGACCTTGGCCGAGACCTTGAAGGTGCCGGTCCATTCCTTCTCGTTGCGCTTCTGCTTGGAGCTGTAGTTGTTGAAGCCCGGATCGGTCCACGGCAGGCAGAGGTTGCCGATCACGGTCGCGGCGTTGGCGGCGCCGACGATGCCGACGATCGTCCCGGTGCGGCCCAGGGCGGCGGCGCAGCCGTTGTTGCCCGGCAGGTTGGTGTACTGCGTCGCCAGGGTCTTCAGTTCATGCGTATGGCGCAGGCCGATCGTCAGGTCGATCCGATCGGTCAGGTGGTAGGTGTCGTTGGTGAAGAACGACAGGCTCTTGGAGTTCTGCGCGTAGGCGTCGAGCGAGCCGGAGTTCGCCGTGTAGGAGGTGCCGGGCGCGCGGCCGGTCAGCGCCGACACGAAGGTGGGGCTGGCGCCGCCCGACAGCAGCAGGCCCAGATAGGTCTCGTAGGCCGAGCCGTAGCGGAACGGCGTCAACTGATCGAGGTCCTCGTCGGCGTAGAAGGCGCCGATCAGCCATTCGCCCTTTTCGGCGCGGCCGGCAAAGCGCAGTTCCTGGCTGAACTGCTTGAAGCGCGTGCGCCACTGGTCGCCGTTGCGGTAGGCGACGTCGGCGGTCGAGAAGTCGACGTCCTGGCCGTTGTTGGTCGTCCACTCACGCGCCGCGGTGATCGAGGTCAGGGTCGCGCCGCCCAGCCACGGCGTGGTCCATTCGCCTTCCAGCGAAACGCCCTTGTCCTCGATCTGCTGATCGGTCGGGCGGTTGGCGTAGGAAATGCGGTCGAAGGGCTTGGCCGGAATGGACACGCCCGAGTCGGCCGACAGGGCGTCGAGGATGGGGCCGGTCGCACCGGTCACGATCTGCACGCCCACGCAGCAGCGTTCGTCACGCTTGGTGTAGTCGCCGATGAAGCGGAACTTCAGCTCGTCGGTCGGGGTCGCCAGAAGCTGGCCGCGGATGGTGTAGAAGTCCTGGTTGGCGTCGTCGGTGGCCGTGCGCGGACCCGCGCCGGTCTTGATGGTGTAGAAGCCGTCGCGCTCGCGCTTGGCGGCGAACAGGCGGCCGGCCAGCTTGTCGGCGATGATCGGACCGGTCACGGCGACCGAACCGCCCTTGGAGCCGTAGTTGCCGAAGGTCGCCTCGGCCTCGGCGCCGAATTCGAACTCGGGAGCCTTGGTCAGGACGTTGATGACGCCGGCCGAGGTGTTCTTGCCGAACAGGGTGCCTTGCGGACCCTTCAGCACTTCGACCCGCTCCATTTCGCCCAGGTCGTTGAAGGCCACGCCGTTACGCGGGCGATAGACGCCGTCGATGACGACGCTGACCGAGGATTCCAGGCCGGGGTTGTCGCCGACCGTGCCCACGCCGCGGATGCGGACGGTGGTGTTGGTCTCGTTCGACGTCGACGCCACGTTCAGGCCGGGGGTCAGGATCTGCAGATCCTTGATGTCCTTGACGCCAGCGCCTTCCAGCTGCTTGGCGCTGACCGCGGTCACCACGATCGGCACGTCCTGCAGGTTCTGCTCGCGCTTCTGGGCCGTGACGACGATGCTGTCGACGGTGGGGATCTCGTTCTGGGCTGGGGCGGCCTGCTGGGCCTGGACGGCGCCCGCGCCCATGCCGGCGAGGACGACCACGGACGCAGTGCCGCAAAGCACCTGGGTGAAGCGCATTTCCTACCTCTCGGTTGTCGGCCGACAGCGCTTGCCCGCCCCCGGCTCGTTTTTTTTGTTGTTCCGTCGAACGATTGTTCGAATGGATAGCCAAGGGTTAGGCGCCACAGGCGCGCTCGGCAAGCAAAATCCCTTGTCGCGACTAGGTTCGAGCAATTCCTGTTGCCGGGAAGCGACAGCATTGGCCGGCCGTCATCGAAATTCGAAAGAGGCTTGCGCGCGGGGCGGGCGGGTCTCATCTGGCCACTCATGAGCCTCTCGCCCGCCTACCGTCCCGATCCGCAACTCCAGACCTTGGGGCGCGATTTCGCCGATCCCGTCGAGGCGGCCGACTTTCCACAAACGATCCTGCAATTCCGCAACCAGAGGGCGGCGGCCAGCGTCGGGCTGGACGGCCTGACCGACGTCGACTGGGTCCGCCACTTCGGCCGCTTCGCGCCGTTGTCGGACAACCAGCCCGTCCCGCTGGCCATGCGCTATCACGGCCACCAGTTCCGCGTTTACAATCCCGACCTCGGCGACGGCCGTGGCTTCCTGTTCGCCCAGCTTCGCGAACGGGGAACGGATCGTCTGCTGGACCTCGCCACCAAGGGTTCGGGCCAGACGCCGTGGTCGCGGGCCGGCGATGGCCGTCTGACCCTGAAGGGCGGGGTGCGCGAGATCCTGGCCGCGACGATGCTGGAGGCTCTGGGCGTTCCGACCTCGCGCGCCTTCTCGCTGGTCGAGACCGGCGAGGCCCTGACGCGCGGCGACGAGCCTAGCCCGACCCGCTCGGCGGTGCTGACCCGGCTGTCGCACAGCCATATCCGCTTCGGGACCTTCCAGCGCCTGGCCTATTTCGACCAGCGCAACCTGATCGTCCAGTTGGTGGATCACGTGGTCGAGACCTATTTCCCGCATCTGGCCGACGCGCCCGACCGGGCGGCGGCGCTGATGAAGGCGACGGTGAGCGCCAGCGCCAGGCTGCTGTCGCGCTGGATGACGGCGGGCTTCGTGCACGGGGTGCTGAACACCGACAACATGGTCGTGACGGGCGAGAGCTTCGACTACGGCCCCTGGCGGTTTCTGCCGCGCAATGATCCGAACTTCACGGCCGCCTATTTCGACCACCAGGGGCTCTACAGCTTTGGCCGCCAGCCCGAGGCGGTGTTCTGGAACCTGCAGCAGCTGGCCGCCTGCCTGACCTTGGTCGCCGATCAGGCCGGGCTGCTGGCGGCGCTGAACGGCTTCTCCGACGCCTATCGTCTGGCCCTGCGCGGCGCGATGCTGGACCGCCTGGCCGTCAAGAGCCGCGACCCGGACGATGATGTCGAACTGGTCAACAGCGCGTTCCGGGCCTTGGCCGAAGGGGGCGACGCCTTGCGCTGGGAGCCGTTCTTCTTCGACTGGTTCGGCGGGGCGGCGTCCGAGGCGCGGGCGCTGAGCGGTCCGCGCGCCGACCTCTACCGTACGGAGACGTTCGAGACGTTCCGTCGCCGGCTGGCCGCCTTCGAGCCCGATCGGCCCGAGCGCCTGGTCGATCCCGTGTTCCAGCGTCCGGAGCCGGAGGAGCTGATCATCGAGGAGGTCGAGGCCCTGTGGGCGCCGATCGCGCAGAGCGATGACTGGGGTCCGCTTACCGAGAAACTTGGCCGGATCGAGGCCGCCCGCGTGGCCTACGCCCTTGGACCGAACGGCGCCAAAAACACCGCACCCTGAGTTTTTTCATTCGGACGCGGAACAACCGTCAAGTTTCCGTCTTACAGTTCCGGCACAGTGCCCAAGACGAACGCCCGCGTGGAGATTCCAAGATGCGCATCTTCCAACCGATCATGCTGGTCTGCGCCGTGGCCATGTCCTTCGTGGGGGCCCTCGGCATCCCTGGCTGCGCCCGCGCCATCGGCGAGTGCCTGCGCGACCGCCCCGAGCTGGCTTAAGCGCTGAGCGCTTCGGACTGGACGGCGGCTTCGCCCGTCAGCTGACGGCGCGCCGTGACGGGGAACGTCGCCAGGAAGCGCTCCAGGAACAGCCAGGTCGCCTTGTCATGATCCAGGTGGTGGGTCAGCAGGCCGATCGGCTCGTTCCATTGACCCGTCCTGCGCCGCTGGCTCATCAGCCGTCGCATCCGTGACAGGAAGCGCCAGGTTCCGCGGAACCGGCCGCCGCCTTTCCAGCGCAGCACGTCCAGGTGGGCGTCGAGGCGCGTGACGCCGTCGCGTACGCCGCTGGTCTGGTCGAAGCCTGACACCACCGCGATCGACGAGTCGGGCAAGGCCTCCAGAAGCCGAGGCCTGATATTGTTCCATGGCGGCACGAACAGCGTCGGCGTCACGCCCGCGCGATGGAAGAGCGCGACGGTGGCGCGCAACTGGGCCCGCACCCAGTCGACGTCGTCGCTGTCGACGATCTCGCCGGAGCCCTGGCCTTCCGGCTGGCGGTTGACGTGCTTGAAGCCGTGGACGGCGAGCTCGACGTGCGGCTCGGTCTCGAGGCGGCGCACCAGCAGCGACAGGCTGGGCCCGGCGATGGCCGCCAGGGTCAGCGGGGCGGCGTGACGGCGCGACAGGGCTAGCAGCCGCTCCAGCCCGTCGGTCGCCACGCGGGCGTCGTCATCGCGCCACCACAGGACTGGCGCATGGCCGGCCTTGGTCCAGAGCGCGAGCTCGGGCCCCAGGACCAGACGGAAGGCGAGCGGCGGTCGGGACATACTGGCGCTGAGCGTTACTGGCCGTTGGCCTCGGCGCGGCGCAGCGGCAGCGGGGCGGGGGCGATCACCGGACGCCCGGCCTCGGTCGCCTGGGCGCGTGCGCGCAGGATCTCGCGCGCCCGCAGGTTCGACAGGATCGGATACAGGCCGGCCATCAGCGAGATCAGGAAGCCCAGGTCGCCTTCCTTGTAGCCCTTGCGCGAGACGTAGCACTTGAAGAACCGGCGCACGCCGCGGAAGGCGTCGTCGCCGAGGCCCGTGATCTTGCCGCTGTCGGCCAGGTCCTGGGCTTTCAGGGCGGTGTAGCGGCCCAGGCGCGCGAACATGTCGGCGATGTCCTCGTCGACCATGTGCTGCAGGGGGTGGGTCAGACGGCCGCCGTAGACCCCCTCGAGCTTGGCGCCCGGATGGACGCGCTCGGCCTTCCACGACTTGACGCCGCGACGGAACAGTCGGGCCGCCGAGGCGGTGCCGAAGGACCCGCCCCAGCCGTGGCGGACCAGCTGTTCACCGACATAGTTGTCGATCGGGATCTGGTACCAGTCGGCGGCGTCGTCGCGCTCGATGGTCTGGCGGATCTCCTCGGCGAAGGCCGGGGTGACGCCTTCGTCGGCGTCCAGTTCAAGGACCCAGTCGCCGGTGCAGCGGGCGATGCCGGCGTGCTTGCGCGGGCCTTCGATCGGGAAGATGCCCGAAACGACCTTGGCGCCGTAGTGGCGGGCGATGGCTTCGGAGCCATCGCTGCAACGGTCGGCGACCACGACGATCTCGTCGCAGAACGACAGGGCCGCCAGACACGCCGGAAGGCGTTGTTCTTCGTTGTGCACGCAGAGCAGGGCCGAAAGCTTGGCCATCACATGTCCTCGACCGAACGACCACGCCCCCGCGGTCGCTTTGATAGTAAGACGCCGCCGCGCGCGACCTCCCCGGGGATGACAAATATGTAAGCTTTGCAACAAACTACTGGCGCGGCCTGGGCGCCGGGATGACTAGAAGTTGGCCGACAGGGCCAGGCTCCACGTCCTCGGACGCTGCGGCGTCACCTGGCGGACCTGGCCGAAGCTGAACGGGTTGCCGTAGGCGAAGGTGTCGCTGGAGCTGTTCCAGGGATTGCTGACGAACGCGGCCGCGCGCCAGCGGTCGGTCATCACTTGGGCCGACAGCTTGCCGGTGTAGTAGCCGCCCATGGTCGGCGAGAAGCGCGGGTCGAAGGTCAGGCGAACTCGCCGATATAGCCGGTCTCGGCCGTCAGCATCAGTGTGGCGCCGGCGATGGGGCGCTGATAGGTCACCAGGCTGCCGAACGAGACGTCCGGCACGCCGGGCAGGCTGGCGGTGTTGGTGATGCCATAGCCGGGCGCGATACGGGTCAGCTTCGGCTCGTTGAACAGAGCGTTGGCCTTCAGGGTCAGGCGCGGCGTCGCCTTCCAGCCCGCCTCGATCTCCAGGCCCCGGTTGCGACCGTCGCCGATATTGGCGGTGTAGGACAGGCCTGACGCGAAATACTGGTCGGTCTGGATATCGCGCCAGTCATCATAGAACAGCGCCGCCCGCAGGTTCATCCGGCCGTCGAGCGGACTTAGCGTCGCGCCGACCTCGTAGTTGCGCAGATGGTCGGGATGGAACACTCGCCTCGCCTCGGACGGTGTTGTCAGGCCCCCTGAGTTGAAGCCGCCGGCGCGATAGCCCTCCGAGCTCAGGGCGTAGATCATGCCGCCGCGCGCCAAGTCGCGCTGGATCGAGATCTTCGGCGAGAAGCCGTTGAATGAGGCCTCGCGGTCGAGGTCGCGCGACTGGCCTGGCGGCGGCGCCAGGACGTAAGAGCGCGTGTGGACCGTGGTCTTGAACGCCCGCCCGCCCAGCGCGACCTTCCAGTCGCCGCCCAGGTCGTAGGTCGCCTCGCCATAGAGGGCGTACTCGTTCAGCCGGTCCTTGCGGTTTTCGTCGTAGAAGCTGCGGGTGACATTGCCCGCGCGGGCGCGCAGATTGGCGTCGCCGTCCTCGATACTGGTGGCCAGGAAGCCGCCGATCATCCAGCGCAGCCGGCCCAGGGCGGGCGCGGTGTAGATCATGTCCTCAACCGCCATGCGCACGCGCGCGGCTTCGTCATAGAAGCCGAGCTCGAGCGCCTCCTTCGAGAACTGCTTGAGCGAGACGGTGGCGTCGTAGCGGCTGGCGTAGCGGTGGGTGACATAGCCGGTCACCAACTCGAACTGGCCCCAGTCGCCCGAGCCGCTGATCTTGACGGAGGTCTGGGACAGGCGGTTGCGGTGGATCTCGCGCATCTGGTTGGCGCGGCGCGGGCCGCCCGGCGTCAGGGTGACGTACTGGGTATCCTTGGACGAGACGCTCTGCAGCGCCGTGCCCAGCTTGATCCGCCAATCCCCGAGGTCCGCGCGCCAGGCCACGCGGCCGCCGCGGCGTAGGGTCCTGTCGACGTTGGACAGGCGCAGATTGACGTCGTCGAGATAGCCGCCGTCGACGTCGTAGTAGGCGACCGCCCGTATCGCGGAGATCTGGCCGAGCGGCGCGTTGATCACGCCCTCGGCGCGATAGCTGTTCGAGCCGGATTCGGTGGTGGCGATGGTCGTGCCGACCGAAGCCGAATAGCGCCTCAGCTCGGGCTCGCGGGTGACGACACGATAGATGCCCGACAGCGAGCCGCCGCCGTAGAGCGCCCCCTGCGGACCGCGCATCACCTCGACCCGATCGACATCGATCAGCCGCAGGTCCGGGTCGGGGGCGTTGTAGTTGACGGGGATGTCGTCGAGATAGGTGCCGACCGTCGACTGGGTGCGGCCCGTGAAAGTGCCGTCCGACAGACCGCGCAGCAGGATTTTGTTGCGCGCCGCGCCCAGGTTGGTGGTCATGAAGCCGGCCGTCTGGCGGGCCACCGAGCCGGTTTCGCCGACCCCGGTGTCCTGCAGCTGCGGCGAGCCGATGACGCTGACGCCGCCGGCCAGGGCTCCGAGGCGCGGCGAGCGCTTGCCGGCGTTGATGACCAGCGGGGTCAGGGGCGCGATCGGCTCTGGCGCGACGACGGCCGGCCGGCCGGCGACCACGGGGCGCGGCGCCGGCGGGGACGGGCGAGCGACCCAGAAGCGAACCGTGCGGGCGTCGACGAAGCTGTAGGCGCAGCCCTTGCCCAGGCTGACGCGATCCAGGGCCTCGCGCAGGCTGAAGGTTCCGATCAGCGGGACGCCTGGACCCTTGCAGGCTTCGACGCCTCCGATGGTCGTACCCATGCGGACGCCCAGCTCGATCAGGGTTTCGGCGGCGGTGGCCTTGCGGATGTCTAGGCGGACGCGCGATTCCGCCGCGGCGGCTCCATGCGCGCTGGCGCCCAGACCCAGAAGACTGGCGGCGAGCAGGAGCGAAGCCCGATTCAGGGTCGGACCCGGTCAAGAACGTCAGTTGGGAGCGGACGGCCTTCCGCGCAGGACAATCGAATCATCGCTCGGCGTCGCCGAAATCGGCATGAGGCTGGTCAGGCGACGGACCATCGCATCCTGACCATCCACGATCAATACGCCGGAGAACCGAAGGTTGGCGGTGTTTTCACCTTCAAGGCGAAGCGGCCGGTCGAAATAGTGGTTCATGTCGCCGACGATCCGCGTCAGCGGCTCGTTGCGATAGATCAGCCGGCCCGAGCGCCAGCCCACCTGGTCCTCGGCCGCGACGCCGCGCACGCTGACGCCGGCAGCGCCCTCGACATGTTCCAGCATCTGGCCCGGGCGCAGCCGCACGGGAGTGTCGTCACCATCGGTCGAGACCTCGACCAGGCCGCGCAGCACGGTGACCGTGAGCTGGCCGTCGCGGCGGCGGACGTCGAACTTGGTGCCGACCACGCGCACGGTCTCGTCGCCGGCGGTGATCAGAAACGGGCGGGCGGCGTCGTGCGCCACGTCGAACAGGGCCTGGCCGTCATGGACGGTGACGCGGCGGGCGTCCTTCTCGAGGCGGACGGACAGATGCGAGTCGGTGTTCAGGTCGATGTGGCTGCCGTCGGCCAGCGCGATGGCGCGGTTCTCGCCCTTGGCCGTGGTGTAGAGCGTGTCGGAAGCGGGCAGGAGCTCGCTCCATGGCGCGACGACCAGGGCGACGGCCGCCGCGGCGCCTGCGGCGCCCAGACCACCCAGCCAACGCCAGTCGATCGAGAACACACGCTTCGCCGCGGCGCGCTTCGGCTCGGCCAATTCCCCCCGGACGGCCGCGCCTCGCTGGAAGATCTCCTCGTCGACGGCCTGGATGGCGTCATACGCCTCCCGCGCACCGGGCTCGTCGAGCCAGGCGTCAAACGCCAGCCAGTCGGTCTCTTCGACCTCCGGCCGCTGCAATCGGGTCAGCCAATCGGCCGCCTCTTGCAGGTGTTGCGCTGACCGGCTCATCCGGTGGTGCTCCGACGAGGATCCATCATCCCCTTAAAAACTGACGGCGCCGACGAGACCCGTCCCCCATGCGAACTTGCATAAATCACCGGAGCCGCCTCGTCAGGGTCTTTAGGGCGGCGCTAATGTGCTTTTCCACCGTACTGACGCTGATGCCCATGCGTCGGGCGGTTTCCATGTGACTGTGACCCTCCAGCTTGTGCAACTGGAAAGCTTGACGGGTCTTTTCAGGCAGATCCTCGACAGCCTCGACCAAGGCCTTCAGCCGCTGGCGGCCGGCGACCACCTCGTCGGCGGTGGGCTCGTCGGCGATCTCGTGGCCGGCGACCACGGTGGTGTTGACGCTGCGCCAGTCGCTGTCGCGCGTCCCCGACCGCTTCTGGCTGCGCAGGCGGTCCAGCATCAGGTTCGAGCCGATCCGGTGCAGCAGGGCCGACGGATTGTCGACCGGGCCGATCGAACTCCATGCCACTGATGCGGATGTAGAGGTCCTGGACCAGGTCCTCGGCCTCGGCGCGGGAGCCCAGGCGCGCGGAGAAGAAACGCACCAGATTGGCGCGCTTTTCCTCGTACAGGCCTAGCAGCGTGGCCTTGTCCGAGCTCGTCACGCCCAAAAGATCACCCACGTCCGCCAAAAGCCGCCCCATCACGGCGCAGCACTATCCATCTTTTTGGCGGAAAGACGATCGTTTGTTGCGACCGATCCTCAAGTCAGACGCGGAGCGGGCGCGAGGCTGTCGATGGTCCAAAAACCCGCGAAAGTTCAAATAACGGCGGCCTTTCATGGTCAAGTCTCGCCGCCTGAATGGCGCCGTCCTCGACGAACGGTGGCGATGCCTGGACTTATGTGGCGAAATGTCGCGGCGCGGACGGCGTGAGGCGGCGCCGTCTTAGCGCGCATCGAAATCTCCGCGTGAAGTGGGGACCGCCCTCCTCTGCTGAACGGGGGGAGAAGGGCGGCGATGTCAGGCCCTGCTTGGGGGAGGGGCGGGCCTTGTCCTTGCGAGACCCCGTCACCTTGCGCCTTCGGCTCGAAGAAAACTTGAAAGGAACGATCAGTTTTTGCGTCGCTTCAAGGCGATCGTCCGCATGCGGCCGACGTCGGCAATGTAATCCATTGTAAAATCAGAGACGTGGTCCCTGGTCGGCGTCGAACTCTTGTCGTCTAAGTTGAAAAAACGCGATTGGGGAGCGCGGAACATGGAACGGTCCAGCGTGATGGCGCCGACGGTCGCGACCGTCGGCCACCAATTCCGACCGCGTCGCCTTCGCCCCGGCCGGTTCGTGGTGGCCGTGGGCCTGGCGGTGCTGAGCTGGGCGATGATCATCCTGGCCTGGTGCGCCCTGAGCGCCTGGCTCGCGTGACCTTCGGCGCGCGCGGCGTTATCATCTTTTAGTTGGACCACCTGGGGCGAACGACCATGCGCGCACGCGGCTTTTTGCTGGTCGGAGCCTGTCTGACGCTGCTTGCCGCCTGCGCCTCGCCTCGCGCCATGGGACAGGGGGACGTCACCGGGTTGAAGGGTCTGGCCCCCTATTCCAGCTCGGCCGACGGCGCCGACGCGGCCTTCGCCAAGGCGGTCCAGGCGCGGGCGATCGACGCCCTGGGCGGAAGCGGCGGCGGCAAGCCCGCCTACCTCGTCCAGGTCGGCGTGGCGGTGGCGCCTTTGAGCGTCGGGGTCTCCAGCGCCGCCGGGACTCTGGACGACAAGGCCTGGCGCAGTCCTGCCGAGCGCCGTCCCTGGTGGCGACCGTGGCAGGGCAAGGGTCCGGCCCGCACCGTCACCCTGGCGGTGGTCGAGGCCGGTACGGGCAAGACCGTCGCCTGGTCCTCCATCCGGGTGCGCAAAGGCGAGCCGGCGGCCGTGGCCGACCTGCTGGTCGCGGCCCTGCGGCCTTCCACCAAGGGCTAGGCTCCGACAGCTAGTTCGCCAGCCCGACGGTGTGGCGCGGCAGGCGGACGGTGAACTCCGCCCCGACGCCCGGCGCGCTGCGGCACGAAACCTCGCCGCCGTGGCGGGCGACGGCGGCCTGCACGAAGGCCAGGCCCAGGCCCGCGCCATTGACCGTGAAGTCGTGACCCGGCCGCTCGAACCGCTGGAAGGGCCTAAAAGCGGTGGCCGCCTCCTCGCGCGAGAAGCCCGGCCCCTGGTCGGCGATGGAGACATTGGCGGTCGGGCCGCTGGCCGAAGGTTGCTCCGAGAGGCTGACGGTGATGGTCGAGCCCTCCGGGCTGTACTTCACGGCATTTCCCAGCAGGTTGACCAGGGTGCGGGCCAGGACGCCCCGATCGCCCAGCACGGTCAGCGGCGCGTCGTCGCCGACCTGCTCGATACGGATCTTGCGCTGCACCGACTGCGGCCAGACCTCGTCGATGGCCTCGACGGCGATGTCGGCCAGGTCGACTGGCTCCAGATGGACCGGCGTCACCTCCGCCCGCGCCAGCTGCACGAAGCCGTCGGCCAGGGCCAGGGTCCGCTTGGCGTAGGCGGCGATGCGGTCGGACAGCTCGGGCGGGACGTCCGGCGTCGTGGCCAGCAGGGCCAGGATCGAGGTCTGCGGCGAGCGCATGTCGTGGGTCAGCAGTTGCAGGGCCTGCTCGCGTTGGCGCATGGCGGCCGTGAGGATCGAGATATCGGCCAGGCGGACGATCCAGCCGGCCGGCGCGCCGGCCTCGTCCCTGCGGAACACGGTCTGCAGCTGGAAGGCGTGGCCGTCGGGCAGATGCAGGTCGATCGGCTCGTGCCGCTCGTTGGCCAAAGGGGGGGAGTGGGGGGCCAGTCCAGCTCGAAGCGATGGCCCAGCGGTTCCAGAGCGTTGATCAGATCGGCCAGGGACGAGCCCGTCAGCTGAATCTGACCGGGCTTGAACAGGGCCTGGGCGGCGGCGTTGGCGGCGATCACCCGGCCGTGGGCGTCGGCGACCAGGGTGGCGTCGGGCAGGCTGAACAGGGCGTCGGCCGAGAAGCGGCGCAGGTCGTCCATGCGGGTGATGGCCTCGCCCAGGTTCGAGGCCTGGCGCGCCACGACGTCGCTTTCGAAGTCGGCCGGAGCGGTTCCGCGTCCGCGCACGATGCCACGCACCCGCGCAAGTTCGCGGCTCAGCAGGTCGTTGACCCGGCCCAGCTGTCCCCAGCCCCAGACCAGGGCGATAATCTGCAGGCCCAGCACGGTGGCGATCGGCGACAGCCAGACCTGGCCCAGCCAGAACATCGCCGCCGAATAGGCCACACCGACCAGGCAGAGGCCGATCGTCAGCATCAGGTTGGCGCGCGGCGGCAGGATCAGGAACCCGACCATCAGCAGCCACAGCAGGGTGAGTGTGAAGGCCGCGCGGCTCCACGGGCCGGCGGGCTTGACCATCAGGCCGCTGCGCAGGCCGTCCAGGATGCTGGCCTGCAACTGCACGCCGGTCATGCTGGCGGCGTCGGGCGTCACCGGCGTCGGGAAGGCGGGACCCAGGCCCGGGGCGGTCAGGCCCACGAACACGGTGCGGCCGGCGATCAGCGACGGCGGCGCCTCGCCGCCCAGCACGCTGGAAAAGCTGACGTGGCGATAGATCGACGGCGGGCCGGCGAACGGGATCAGCAGGGTCTGGTCGAAGCCGCGGGTGACGTCGCGCCCGCCCGCCGGGCGGGTGGCGCGATGGACGACGGTGACCAGGTCCGGAGTCAGGCTGGCGCCGTTGATCTCGAACGGGGCCATGCGGCGCACGACGCCGTCGTCGTCGAAGCGGACATGGGCCAGACCGACGCCGGCCGCGCCCTGGGCGATGGCCGGCACCGAGCCCACGACGCGCGGTGGGGCGTCCGCGCCCGCGTCGGCCAGGAATTGCGGCAGGTAGACCCGGCCCGAGCGCTTGATGGCCTCGCCCAGCGCCTGGTCCTGGGCCGGGTCGCCAGCTTCGCTGAACAGGACATCGTAGACGATGGTCCGCGCGCCGGCCTCGGTCAGGCGGTCGACCATCCTGGCGTGGGTCTCGCGCGACCACGGCCAAGCGCCCAGCTGGGCCAGGCTGCGGTCGTCGATGTCGATGATCAGGATCGAGGGATCGGCCGGCCGGCCGTTGGCGCGGGCCAGGATGTCGTAGAGCACGTTGTCCAGCCGCTTGGGCGGCAGGACGGCGAAGACCACCATGAGCAGGCTGGAGACGATGGCCAGCAGCAGCCAGGACAGCAGCCGCCCGCTCGGGCGCGGCGCGCGGGGCCCGGCGCTCGTCACTTCCCGATCTGCAGCTGTTGCGGCGTCCCTACCTTCTCGGTCACCGCGCCATCCTTGAAGCGCACGGCGGCCACGCGCCAGGAATAGGTCCCGGGCGGCAGGTCGGTCAGGGTCAGCTGGGGTTCGGTCAGGCCGGGCTGGTCGACGATCGCGACCTTGGCCTCGGCGTCGGAAAACAGCTGGAAGCGATAGTTGCGCACCCCGTCGCCCGCCGCGCTCCAGCGGAACAGGAACTTGCGATGCTTGCCCTCGCGGCTGTCGGACGGCGCGCCGGCTTCCAGCGTGTTCAGGTCGCGATCGAAGCTGTAGTCGGACGGGAAGCCTTCCAGGCCGCCCGGGTCGATCGCGGTCAGGCGGACGAAATAGGTGCCGTTGGCCAGCTGGCTGAAATCGGCGGTCGGGCGCTCGCGGGTCGTGGTCTGGGTCCTGGCCTCGGCGAAGACGTCCATGAAGCCGGCGTCGCGGGCCAGCAGCAGGCGATAGGCGGCCGCGCCCTGGACGGGCTCGACGGTGAAGCGGACGATCGCCTCGTTCTGGGTCTGGCCGCCGGGACCCATCTTCGGTCCGGGCAGCAGTTCGACGGGCGCGCCGACGCCGCTGGCCGAGGCGCTGACGCCGAAGCCCGCCGCCACCGGCGGTCCGCCGGTCGCCACCTGGCCGGCGTCGACCCCGACCGCGCCTTTCAGGACTTCCGTCTGGGCTCCGTCACCGCTGGCGCCGACCCGGAACTCGGTGCCGCGCACGGCCGAGACCGAGACAGGGGTGCGCACCTCGAACCGGGCGCCCGGCGTCTGGGTCGGCGTCGCCGAGATCGTGCTCTTGCCCTGGTCCAGCTGGAACACCCGCTGGGGCGCATTGTTGATCATCACCTGACGCAGCTTGGAGATCCGCACGCGGGTGTTCGACGGCAGGGTGACGCGCGAGGCGTCCTCCAGCTCGAAGGTGGCGAAAGCGCCGGGGCCGGTGCTGATCACCTGGCCCTCGGACAGCGGCATGCCGACCCGCGCCGGCGTGCGCTGGCCGTTGGTCTCGACGGTGACGGGGCCGGTGAACGCCGACAGGCTGGCGGCGATCGGCGTCGACTTCAAAAGGTTCGGGTCGATGTTCAGCTGCGAGCCCGGCCGCAGGCGTGTGGGCTGGGTCACGCGATTGGCCTTCTGCACCGCCCGGTAGTCGCCAGGCCGGTTCATGTAGCGGCTGGCGAGACCGATCAGCGTGTCGCCCGGCTTGACCACATAGGCCACCGGCGGCTCCGGCGCGGCGGTCTGGGCGTTGGCCGCGCTCGCGAGCATCAGCCCCGCCAGAAAAAGGAGGCCCGCTCCGGCAGCCCTGGTCATGTCTACTCTCCCCCGCCCGCCGTCTCGGGATCGCAGGCCTCGAGACGATAGCCGAAACCGTAGACCGTGCTGAGTCGGAAACCGTTGGTGGGCCGCAGGTGCAGCTTGGCGCGCAGGCGCGAGACGTGCGCGTCCAGGGTGCGGGTCTCCAGATCCGGCCGCTGGCCCCAGATGCGCCGGAGCAGGTACTCGCGCGACAGGGGGCGGGACAGGTTGTTGAAGAGCAGGGACGCCAGCTGGAATTCCTTGGGCGTCAGGGCCTCGACATGGCCGGCCCAACTGGCCGTCTGGGCGCCCGGGTCCAGGCGATAGGGACCATGTTGCTCGACCTGGGGCGAGACCGGCGGCCGGTGGATGCGGCGGGCCACGGCGTTGACGCGGGCCAGCAGCACCTGTGGCTGCAGCGGCTTGACGATGTAGTCGTCGGCGCCGGCGTTCAGGCCTTCCACGAGGTCCGCCTCGACCGAGCGGCTGGTCAGCAGCAGCACCGGCGGGGCGGTGGTCGGATCCTCGCGCAGCAGGCGCAGGGTCTCGACACCGGACAGCTCCGGCATGTTCCAGTCGAGAATGATCAGGTCGAACGTCTGCTTGCGCAGCTCGGCCAACAGGCGCGAGGGCGTCGTGAAGCTGGTGCAGACAAAGCCTGCAGGATCCAGAACCGAAGCGACAAGCGCATTATGGCTTTGGTCGTCGTCGAGCAGGGCGACTTTCATGCGCTCACTTATACTGGGAAGTGGCGCGTCCCGCGGGGGAGCGGAACGCGCCGCGGGACGCCCGATGTCGGTGGGGTGACGAGCAGGCGACCAGCTATTCATTGTTATCGCGCCCCGCCCCCGGTTGCTCGCCTTCAGGCGGCATTTTTACAATGCTTTACACTCGGGTCGAGCGAGCATTCATGCGGCGACCCGGATGATCGAACCCAACTTGGGGGCGAGATCGCCCGTGGGGCGAACCTCGACGCCGGAAAGTCCCAGCCAGGACGCCATCAGCGCCAGTTCCCCGGCGAGCCGGTCGGCGGTCTCGTCATCGGCGTCAGGCTCGGCGTGGGCGGCCAGGACCAGCAGCTTGCCGGCCTTGCGATCGGCCTTCAGGTCGACCCGCGCGGTGATCGCCTCGTCCTGCAGGAACGGCAGGACGTAGTAGCCGTGGGTGCGCTTGTGGGCGGGGGTGTAGATCTCCAGCCGCACGCGGACGCCGAACATCCGCTCGGTGCGCTCGCGGAACCAGATCAGGTTGTCGAACGGCGAGAGCAGGGCGGCGGTCTTCACCGCACGTGGCCGCCGCGCCTGCGGCCACAGATAGGCGGGCTGCTCCCAGCCCTTCACGGCGACCGGGGTCAGGGTCCCGTCGTCGACCAGCGCGGCCACGCCGTCGCGAGCGTCGGTCACGCCCAGCCGGAAGTAGTCGCGCAGGTCCCGCTCGGTGGCCACGCCCATGGCGCGGGCCGAAATCTTCAGCAGTTCGCGGCAAGCTTCGGCGCGGTCGGGCGTGGGGGTCTCGACGATCGCGCTGGGCAGCACCTTCTCGGGCAGGCCATAGACGCGCTCGAAGCTGTTGCGACGGGTGGCGGTGGTCAGGCGGCCGGTCCAGAACAGGCATTCCATGGCCCGCTTGCCCTCGCTCCAGCCCCACCAGCCGCCTTCGCCCTTGGCGCCCAGCTCCAGTTCGGAGGCCGCCAGCGGGCCACGCTCGGCGACGGCGGCCAGGGCCTTGTCGATGAAGTCCGCGTGGCTGCGCAGGAAGCCCGAGACATTTTTCCAGACCCCGACGCCGTCGAGGGCGTCCTGCATCCGCCAGCGTAGCAGGGGATGGGTCGAGAGCGGCGTCAGCGAGGCCTCGTGCGCCCAGTATTCGGCGAGGTCCGGCGTCTTGCCCCAGGCCATCGCCTCCAGCAGCGACCGGTCGTAGGCCCCCAGGCGCGAGAACAGCGGCAGATAGTGCGAGCGCGAGACGACATTGACCGAGTTCGATCTGCACGACGCCCAGGCTCTCGATCGTCGAGAGCAGGCGGCGCCTGTCTGGATTGGCGGGACGGGGCCGCGCGAAGCCCTGCGCCGCCAGCGCGATGCGTCGCGCGTCCTTCGCGGAGAGGGTCTCGGCCATGGCTCTAGTTGAACTTGCGTCGGGACGGGGCGCAAGGCAGTGAGACCGCTAACATCTAGGGAGCAGCCATCATGACCGTGATCGAACGGGGCCCGGCCCGCCTGGCGCTCGCGCCAGAGGTCGGCGGCGCGATCGCCGCGTTCACGATCGGCGGCCGGGACGTGCTGCGGCCGATGGCGGCTGGCGCGACCGACGCCCTGCTGACGGCGAGCTTTCCGCTGGTCCCGTTCTGCAACCGCATCCCGAACGGCCGCTTCGCGTTCGAAGGCCGCGAGGTCGTGCTGCCGCCGAACCTGGCCGGCCATCCGCATACCCTGCACGGACAGGGCTGGCGCAACGCCTGGACGGTGGAGAAGGCGCAGGGGGGTGAAGCGGTGCTCTCCTATGAACACGCGGCGGACGCCTGGCCGTGGGCCTATCGCGCCGAGCAGCGCCTCGTGCTGTCCGAGAGCGGGCTGCGCATCGAGCTGACCGTGACCAACACCGGCGACGCGGCCATGCCGGCCGGCCTGGGTTTCCACCCCTATTTCCCGCGTCGCGAGGGCGAGGTCCTGACGGCGGCCAATGACGGCGTCTGGATGATCGACGCCGACGTGCTGCCGACGGTGCGCCATCCGGGCGTCTGGGGACCGGATTGGGCCGCTGGCGCCGTGGTCGAGGGCCACGCGCTGATCGACCATTGCTACACAGGCTGGGACCAGCGAGCGGTGCTGAGCGCGCCGGGCCAGCGGGATACGGTCGTCACCGCTTCGGCCGATTGCCGCTGGCTGCACGTCTACGTCCCGCCGGGGGAGGACCACTATTGCGTCGAGCCCTGCGCCAGCCGCCCCAATCCGTTCGGGGAAGGGGAGACTGGCGTGGTGACGCTTCAGCCCGGTGAGAGCCGGTCGATCTGGATGGAAGTGGCTACGGCGTAATCCCGGCCTGGGCTTTCAGCCTGCTCACCATGTCGTTCGACATGTAGCCGTCGGCCGGCAGTTGCTGGCTCTGCTGCCAGGCGCGCAGGGCCTTGCGGGTGCCGGCGCCGATGACGCCGTCGGCCGGACCTGGATTGAAGCCGACGCGGGCCAGGGCGATCTGGGCGGCCATGCGGTCCGACATCGACAACGGGGTCTCGACCGGCCAGGGCGTGATCGGGGCCTCGCCGCCGCCGAAGCGGTCGGCCAGCAGGCCGATGCCCAGGGCGTAGGACGTCGAGTTGTTGTAGGTGCGGATCGCGAAATGGTTCGGCAGGGCGAGGAAGGCCGGACCCGCCGCGCCCGCCGGCAGGAGCAGCATGGCCGGCGAGGCGGCGTCGGCCGCCGTCCAGGGCAGGCCGTCGGCGCGGCGCACGCCCCGCGCTTCCCACCAGGCCGGGATCTGCTTGTCGACTTCGGTCACCGAATAGTCGAAGCCGGCCGGCAGGATCACCTCCTTGGCCCAGCCCGCGCCGGGCTTCCAGCCGCCCTTGACCAGCAGGTTGGCGGCCGAGGCCAGGCTGTCGGCGTCCGAACCCCAGATGTCGCGGCGGCCGTCGCCGTCGAAGTCGACGGCGGTCGAGCGGTAGCTGGAGGGGAGGAACTGGGTCTGGCCCATCGCCCCGGCCCACGAGCCGCGCAGCTGGGCGCGGGCGACCTCGCCCGAATCGATGATCTTCAGAGCGGCGATCAGCTCGCCCTCGGCCCAGGCGCGGCGGCGGCCGTCAGCGGCCAGGCTGACCATCGAGCGGACGACGTCGAAATTGCCTTGCAGCTGGCCAAACGCCGATTCCATGGCCCAGACGGCCAGCAGGATGTCACGCGGCACGCCGTAGCGGGCCTCGATGGTCGGCAGGTAGGCCAACTCCTCCCGCTTGCGGCGGCCCACCGCCACGCGGTCGTCGCTGATCACGCCCTTGATGTAGTCGCCCACCGGCTTGGAGAACTCCGGCTGGCGGCTGTCCAGGCTGATGACCTTGGGATCGGGCGTCACGCCGGCCAGCTCGCGATCCAGCAGGGCGGGCGACAGGCCGGCGGCCAGGGCGCGGCCTCGGAAGTCCCGCAGCCAGGTGTCGAAGGCCAGCTCGCCGGCGGGCACGGGCGTCGCCGGAACCGGCCGCGGCGCGGCCGGAGTTTGGGGCTTGGGCGCGGGTTGCGGCGGGGTGATCGCCGTCAGCGGACCTTGTGGAGACGTGTCCGCGCAACCGGCGAGCAGGAGAACGAGAAAGACGCGACGATCGATGGCCATGCGGGGGAAGCTACCGGGGTTCGAGTAAAGCCTTCAATCACAAGCGCGCCAGACGGGTGAAGTTCCCGCGAAATCCCCACGCGCATTTGGGCGAAAGGGCGTCGAGCGCATTGACTCCGGTCCGCGTCGCACTTATACGCACCGCCTCCGAAACACCCCGGAAGTTCTGGCCGTATTCTGCGCGCCCGAACCTCTCCGCCGAAGTACAGAGACCGGTCATGAAGGTTCGCAGCTCGCTGAAGTCGCTGAAGGGTCGCCACCGCGACTGCAAGATGGTGCGTCGCAAGGGCGTCATCTACATCATCAACAAGACCGACCCGCGCTTCAAAGCCAAGCAAGGCTAATGACCTTGTCGTCTCCCAGAGCCGTTCTCTGGGATGTCGGCAACGTCATCGTGCGCTGGGATCCCCGCGCACTGTACGCGAAGATGTTCAAGGAACCGGCCGATCTCGACCGGTTCCTTTCGCATGTCTGCACGCTGGATTGGCACGTCGAGCACGACAAGGGCGTCGGCTTTCCGGAGAACGCCGCGCCGCTGATCGCGCGCTTCCCCGAGCATGAAGCCGAGATCCGGGCCTGGGACGAGCGGTTCGGCGAGATGCTGTCGGGGCCGATCCCCGAAACAGCGTCCGTGATCGAAGCCCTGGCGGCCGCTGACGTGCCGCAATTCGCCCTGACCAACATGCCCCAGAGCAAGTGGCCCGCGGTCCAGGCGATGTCGCCGGCCCATTTCGGCCATTTCCGCGATGCGATCGTCTCCGGCGACGAGCAGGTGATCAAGCCGGGCCGCCGGATCTACGAGATCGTACTGGAGCGGACGGGCCTGCGGGCCTCGGACCTGCTGTTCATCGACGACAGCGCCGCCAATATCCAGGCGGCCATGGACATCGGCTTCCACACCCACCACTTCACCGATCCGGCGCAGCTGCGCGCCGCCGTCGAGCGGCACGGTCTGCTCTAGTTCCCAAGTCAGGGAGATCTCGCATGAACGTCGGTTTCATCGGCCTCGGCGCCATGGGCGCGGCCATGGTGCGCAACCTGCTGGGCAAGGGCGTCCAGGTGACGGTGTGGAACCGCTCGCGCACGATCGTCGACGAACTGGCCGCCGAGGGCGCGAACCCGGCCGCCAGCGTCGACGAGGCCTTCGCCGCCGATATCGTGCTGACCATGCTGGCCCACGACCAGGCCGTGCGTGAGGTGCTGCTGGACAGCGGCGCGCTGGCCAAGGCCCGCAAGGGCGTCGTCCACATCAACCTGGCCACCATCTCGACCGCCCTGGCCGCCGAGCTGTCGGTCCTGCACGCCGAGTTGGGTCTGGGCTATGTCGCCGCGCCGGTGTTCGGCCGTCCGCCCGTGGCCCAGGCCGGGGGGCTGAACGTCGTGGCCGCCGGCGCGCCTGAGGCCGTGGCCGCCGCCATGCCCGTGCTGGAGCTGCTGGCCGCCAAGGTCTGGCCGCTGGGCGAGGATCCCGTCCGCGCCAACGCCCTGAAGCTGGCCGGCAACTTCATGATCGTCTCGGCCATCGAGAGCATGGGCGAGGCCGTGGCGCTGGGTGAAGCCTATGGCGTCGAGGCGCCCGAGTTGCTGGACATGCTGTCGAGCACCCTGTTCGCAGCGCCGATCTACAAGATCTACGGGGCCATGATCGCCGAGCGCCGTTACAGCCCGCCGGGCTTCGCCGCCGAGCTTGGCCTCAAGGACGTGCGCCTGGTGCTGGACGCCGCCGAGGCCAAGGGCCTGTCGATGCCTTTGGCCGATCTGGCCGAGGCCAGCCTGGAATCCCTGCTGGGCGGACCGGACAAGGACCTCGACCTGGCCGCTCTCGCCGAAGTCGCGCGAGCCAGGGTCGAAGGAAGGTAGTGGAAGGTCGCTGAATCGCGCTTCCCAGGGGCGCGCGTTCGCACTAGGTTCCGCGCCTCCCAATTCCAGCCTCTCGCGAGACTTTCCGCATGGCCGACGACGCCACTCCCCACGCCGACGTTCTGAACTCGACCGCCCAGGGTCAGCTGAAGTCGATCATCGACCGCGTCGAGCGCCTCGAGGTCGAAAAGACCGAGATCATGGAGCAGATGAAGGAGGTCTATGCCGAGGCCAAGGGCAATGGCTTCGACGTGAAGATCCTCAAGAAGGTGGTTCGTCTGCGCAAGCAGGACCGCGCCAAGCGCCAGGAAGAGGACGCGATCCTCGACCTGTACCTCTCGGCCATCGGCGAGATCTGAGTTTTTACCGGGCGCGCATTTTTTAGGTAGTGTTTTGGCGCGCGGGGTCGGGGATAGTCCTCGCGACATGCGCGCCAAGCCGCCCGATCCGAAAGCACAGGCCAAGAAGGCCGCGCTGAACGCCCTCAAGCGGGCCCGGCGCGCGGCCGAGAAGTCGGGCGTTGAACTCTCCGAATGGGAGGGCGAGTTCCTGACCAGCGTCGCCCAGCGCGTCGAGACCTATGGGCGGGCCTTCGCCGATCCCGAGAAGGGCGCGCGCGGTCAGGCCCTGTCGGGCAACCAGGCCATCAAGCTCAAGGAAATCGCCCGCAAGGCCAAGGGCGAGGCCAAGCCGATGAAGCGCGGCAAGGGCTTTGCGCGGCGCGGTCGCGAGCCAGAACCCGCGCCGGAAAGCGACGAAGACTGATTCCGACGCGACCAAGCCAGGCCTGGAGACGCGCGGTTCGCGCTTAGCCTTCCTCCCCAGGAAACCGGGAGGAAAACCATGGCAAACACCAAGTCGCCGCGCCACGTCGCGCTGACCATCCTGCTGGGAACGGCGGTGGCCGGAACCCTGGATATGACCGAGGCCTGCGTTTATTGGGGCGTGACCAAGGGTGTGGCGCCGGAGCGGGTCTTCCAGAGCGTGGCCAGCGGCCTGCTGGGCAAGGCGGCCTTCACCGGCGGCGCGCCGGCGGCGGCGCTAGGGCTCGCGGCCCACTTCGGCATCATGGCGGTGATGGTCGCCTGCTATGTGCTGGCCGGCCCGAGATTGCCGATCCTGACCAAGCGCCCGATCGTCATGGGCCTGGCCTATGGCCTGGCGACCTATGCGGTGATGAACTATGCGGTCCTGCCGCTGTCGCGGGCCCCGCATGGCGGACCCT
The DNA here is from genome assembly GCA_965283765.1 of Caulobacteraceae bacterium. GTDB lineage: Bacteria > Pseudomonadota > Alphaproteobacteria > Caulobacterales > Caulobacteraceae > Caulobacter. The sequence continues at coordinate 234,907 of CBDIPU010000002.1, read as the reverse complement.
TCGTGCTGTCGACCTTCGTGAACAATCTGGGCGCGCATCTGTTCATGGTCGGCGCGCCCATCGCCCTGATCGCGGCGTCACGAGAAAAGATGACAAAAACAGCCTGAGATTTGTCTCAAAGGCTTACCAAAAACTATTGTTCGCCGAGTGACGTTAAGATCTTGGTAAGAGTCTCGGCTGAAAATGTGAATAATTGTAAAGAGTTAAATACTCATCGCTGTGAGGTTCTGGGTCGCGGGCGGGTCGCGGCTCCAGCCTCGACGTACGCGGGCGAAAGCCTGGATCGGCGTCGAGCGAGCTGCACGGCTCCGTGGATCAAGGATAATGGCGACCACCTATCAATATCTGCTGCGCCGCAAGGCGGAGTTGGAAACCCGCATGGTTGAGGCTCAGAAGCGCGCCCAGGCGCCGTTCGAGGGCGAGCTACGAGCGATCATCGTGGCGCTGGAGGCCCTTAAGCAGGCCGGCATGTCCGAGCGGCTGTCGGCCGGCGAGCCGGCGCCGTTCGCGCCGCCAGCTCCGGGTAAGCGCGGCCGAAGGGGGCGCTCCACCCGCGACATGATCCTGATCACCTTGACCCAGGCGCCGGGCCTGAACGAGGCGGAGATCGCCCGTCAGCTGGATCACCGCTGGAGCCGGCCGGTGACCCCCGCCCAGGTCGGGCGCGAGCTGGAGCAGATGGAGATCGAGGGCATGGCGCGGCGGTCCGGCGCGGGATGGGTCCGCATCGAGGAGGCCCCCCAGAATGTCGAAGAGCGGCCAAGCTTCAGCGTGGCCGCTCCCGGACATTAGTTCGGTCTTGAACGCCTCAGGCGCGCGCCGGCTTCGCCGACACCGCCGGGCGCGCCGGCTTCAGCAGCGCCTTCAGGCGCTGTTCGCGCGAGACCGGACGGAAGATCATCAGAGCCATCAGCCGGCCTCCTTCATATCGACCTCGATGCCCTGCTCGCGAACCTTGCGATAGAGGGTCGAGCGGCCGATGCCGAGGCGGCGGGCGACTTCGCTCATATGGCCGGCATAGACGTCGATGGCGTGCTGAATAAGGTCGCGCTCGATGTCTTCCAGCGTCCGCAGGTGGCCGCGGTCGTCGAGGATGCGCACGGGCGCCTCGGCCGCGCCCGTCGGGGCGGCCATGGCCGCGTGGGCGGCTTGCAGCATGGCGGCCGGCGGCGGCGCGGGCGGGGTCGCGACGGCCTCGACTGGCGCGGCGAGCCCCGAGATGGCCGGGAAGTCGTAGGGCTGCAGGTAAGGCGCGTCGGCCAGCACGATGGCGCGATAGACCGTGTTCTCCAGCTGGCGAACATTGCCGGGCCAGTCGAACGCGGTCAGCAGCTGCAGGGTCTCGGGTGAGGCGCCGATGACGCGCTTGCCTTCCTCCACGTTGAAGCGGCGGATGAACGCCTCGACCAGGGCCGGAATGTCCTCGCGGCGCTCGCGCAGGCTGGGGGCTTCCAGCGGGAAGACGTTCAGGCGGTAGTAGAGGTCTTCGCGGAAATGCCCGACCGAAACGGCCTGCTGCAGATCGCGATTGGTCGCCGAGACGATGCGGACGTCGACCTTCAGCGAACGCTTTGAGCCGATCGGATCGATCTCGCCCTCCTGCAGCGCGCGCAGCAGCTTGACCTGGACGTCCAGCGGCAGTTCGCCGACCTCGTCCAGGAACAGGGTGCCGCCGTCGGCTTCCTTGAACTTGCCCAGATGCTTGTCGCTGGCGCCGGTGAACGAGCCCTTCTCGTGGCCGAACAGGATCAACTCCACGAGGTTCTCCGGAATGGCGCCGCAGTTGACGGCCACGAACGGCTTGCCGGCGCGCTCCGAGGAGCCGTGCACCGCGCGGGCGATCAGCTCCTTGCCGACGCCGCTTTCGCCGGTGATCAGCACGGGGATGGCGCTCTTGGCCGCCCGCTCGCCCATGCGCTTGACCATGGTCATGACCGGCGAGGCGCCGATCAGGTCCGCGAAGGTGGTCTTGCCGCCGGCCCGCTTGGTCAGGCGCTCGACCTCGCCCTTGAGGTCGCCCATGGACAGGACGTTGCGGATCGAGACGGTGATCCGCTCCGGGCTGGCCGGCTTGATGAAGAAGTCGGCGGCTCCGGCCTGCATGGCCTTGACCACGGTGTCGACGCCGCCGCTGGCGGTCAGCACGATCACGGGCTGGTTGAAGCCGCGGGCGCGCATCTCCTTCAGCGTCTCCTGACCGGTCAGGCCGGGCATGACGAGGTCGAGCAGGATCACGTCGGCCGGCGCGCCCGACGTCAGGTGCGCGATCGCCGCGTCGCCGCCTTCGGCGTGCGAGACCGCGAACCCGTCGCGCTCGAGCACCGCCTGGATCAGCCGACGTTGTGTCGGGTCGTCATCGACGACTAGGACCGTTTTGGTCATAGGGCACATCCACCAGAACCGGCCATGCCCACATGGAGCAAGGCTCTTGTTGGTTCAGAGTGATACAGGCCGCGGGTAAACACCGGCTTTCGCAGACATGTCGCGGAGCTTAAGGTTTAGCGTTAACAGGACCTTACCTGGGGAGGGGCGTGCGTACGCCAATCTGCTGCTATCGAGACCGACGAACTGGTGGGGCTTCTGCGACAGGCCTGGCGGATCGTGGCGCCCAAGGCGATCCAGAAACGCCATCCGTCGATCTGACGCATTGCGCCCCTTGGGGGCGGAGGCCTATCTGCTAGCCCATGAACGCGCCCTTCAAGCCCGACACCCCGCCCGAATGGAACCTGGCCGATCTCTATGTCGGCCGCGACGATCCCCGGATCGAGACCGACCTCGCCGCCGCCAAGGCCGCCAATGACGAACTCGCCTCGCTGGAGGGGATGTTCCTGGAGGCTCGCAAGGAGCCGGCGCGCCTGGGCGTGCTGCTGGATCGCGGGATCACGCTCTACGAGCAGGCCACCAACGGCCTGTGGAGCGTCGGAGCCTATGCCGGTCTGGAAGCCGCCGTCGCCCGCGATGACCCGGCCTGGGCCAAGTTCGAGGCCGACCTGCGGGCCCGCTCGTCCCAGATCGCCGCCGAGAGCCTGTTCTTCACGCTGGAGCTGAATCGGCTGGAAGACGGCGAGATCGCCAAGGCGCTTGAAGCTCATCCGCTGAGCGCCCGCTGGGCGCCGTGGCTGCGCCGCGTGCGCCTTTCGCGGCCGCACGAGCTGTCGCCGGAGCTGGAGCGCTTCATCGTCGACAAGAGCCCGGCTGTCGCCAACTGGGTGCGGCTGTGGGACGAAACCCTTGCCAAGCTGACCGCGACCGCCGGCGACGAAACCCTGACCCTGCCCGAGACGCTGAACCGCCTTTCGGATCCCGACGTCGCGCGGCGCAAGGCCGCCGCCGACGGCCTGGCCAAGGCGCTGGAAGAGCGCGCCTCGACCCAGGCCCTGGCGCTGAACACCCTGGCCTTCGAGAAACAGGTCGAGGACCGCTGGCGTCGCTACGACAGCCCGGCTCAGTCGCGTCACCTGGCCAACGAGGTCGACGGCGACGCGGTCGACGCCCTGGAGCAGGCGGTGGTCGAGGCCTATCCGCGCCTGTCGCACCGCTACTACGCCCTGAAGGCCAAGGTCATGGGCCGCGACAGCCTGGACTACTGGGACCGCAACGCCCCGCTGACCGCCGCCGCCCCGCGCGCCTACGCCTGGGACGAAGCCAAGGGCATGGTGCTGGAGAGCTTCCAGGACCTGGCGCCGAAGTTCGCCGACGCCGCGCGGGTGTTCTTCGACAGGCCGTGGATCGACGCTCGTCCGCGTCCGGGCAAGCAGTCCGGCGCCTTCGCCCATCCGGTCACCGCCGACCGCCATCCGTTCGTGTTCATGAACTATATGGGCGAGCGGCGCGACGTGCTGACCCTGGCCCACGAACTGGGCCACGCCGTCCACCAGACCCTGTGCCAGCCGCTGGGCACCCTGCTGGCCGATACGCCCCTGACCCTGGCCGAGACGGCCTCGATCTTCGGCGAGGGCCTGGTCTTCGACCGCCTGCTGGCCGAGGCGAGCCCCGAGGACCGCAAGGGCCTGCTGGCTGGCAAGATCGAGGACGGCCTCAACACGGTGGTCCGCCAGATCGCCTTCCACCGCTTCGAGCGCCGCTTCCACGAGGCCCGCCAGGAGGGCGAGCTGTCGCCCGACCAGATCGGCGGTCTGTGGCTCGAGGTGATGGGCGAGAGCCTGGGCCCGGCCGTGAAGCTGAACGAAGGCTACGAGCACTACTGGGCCTATGTCAGCCACTTCTGCCACGCGCCGTTCTATGTCTACGCCTATGCGTTCGGGGATCTCCTGGTGCGCGGGCTGATGGAGAAGCGCCGCGAGAATCCGGCCAAATTCGCGCCCCTGTACGAGGATCTGCTCGCGGCCGGCGGCACGCGCACCTATGTCGAGGCGCTGAAGCCCTTCGGGTTGAACCCCAGGGACAAGGCGTTCTGGGCGGCCGGCTGCGCGCAGCTGGAGCGGCTGGTGGACGAGTTCGAACGGCTCGTCTGACGCCCTGCGTTCGCCCTCGTCCTTCGACAAGCTCAGGATGAGGGCGAAGAACTTCCGGGGTGCGTCCGTCACCTCATGCTGAGCCTGTCGAAGCACGAGGTGACGCGGCATGGCTGACGATCGTAACGACCCCGCCAAAGACCCGGAGCGCGACCGCCTCTCCGGCCGGCTCTCCCGCTTCGCCAAGGTGGGCGCGGGGCTCTCGGGCGCGGCCGTGTCCTATGGCGCCAACCGCGTCTTCGCCGGCGACGACGCCAACGCTCGCAACGCCAAGGCGCTGAAGGCGGCGCTGGGCGGGCTGAAAGGGCCGCTGATGAAGGCGGCCCAGATGTTCGCCACGGTGCCGGACCTGTTGCCGCCCGAGTTCGCCAAGGAGTTCGCCGAGCTCCAGACCAACGCGCCCGCCATGGGCTGGCCGTTCGTGCGCCGGCGCATGGCGGCCGAGCTGGGACCCGACTGGCAATCCAGGTTCGCGACCTTCGAGCACGAGGCCGCGGCCGCCGCCTCGCTGGGCCAGGTGCACCGCGCCACGACCCATGACGGCCGGGCCATCGCCGTGAAGCTGCAGTACCCCGACATGCAGAGCGCGGTCGAAAGCGACCTGGGTCAGCTGCGCGCCCTGATCGGCATCTTCAAGCGCATGGACGGCTCGATCGACCCGTCCGAAATGATCGTCGAGATCGGCGATCGCCTGCGCGAGGAGTTGGACTACGGGCGCGAGGCCAGGATGATGTCGGTGTACGGCGAGTTCTTCGCCGATCGCGAGAGCATCCGCACGCCGACGCCGGTTCCGGAGCTGTCGACCGGCCGTCTGCTGTCGATGACCTGGCTGGACGGCCAGGGCCTGCTGGCGTTCAAGAGCGCCCCGCAGGAAACCCGCGACCGCATCGCCGCCCTGCTGTTCGAGGCGTGGTGGAGCCCGATGACCCATCTCGGGATCATCCATGGCGACCCGCACCTGGGGAACTACAGCTTCGGCGGTGACGAGGCGGCGCACCTGAACCTGCTCGATTTCGGATGCATCCGTGTCTTCCCGCCGACCTTCGTGGCCGGGGTGGTGCGGCTCTATCGCGCGCTCTCGAACGACGACCGCGCCGAGCAGGTCGAGGCCTATCGCACCTGGGGCTTCCAGGGCCTGACCGACGAACTGGTCGACACCCTGAACGTCTGGGCGCGCTTCATCTACGGCCCGCTGCTGGACGACCGGGTCCGCACCGTCGCCGACGACGTTCCGCCCGGCGAGTACGGCCGCCGCGAGGCCTTCAAGGTGCGCCAGGCCCTGAAGGCGGTGGGCGGGATCACCATCCCTCGCGAATTCGTGTTCATGGACCGCGCGGCGATCGGCCTGGGCGCGGCCTTCCTGCACCTGGGCGCCAGCCACAACTGGCGGGCGCTGTTCGAGGCGTCGCTGGAGGGCTTCTCGGAGGAGGGCGTCGCCGAGCGGCAGGCGAAGGCGCTGGCGGCGGCGGGGCTTTAAGCGCCCCCTCATCGTCTAAAATCTCCGTCTTCCCGGCGAAGGCCGGGACCCAGATCTCAAGGCGGTGGGGATGATTGGAGAGGCGCCGCGCTTCTAGAACCCGCCCCAGCGTTCTTCCACCTGGGCCCCGGCCTTCGCCGGGGAGAACGGAATTGGGTTATTCATACTCCCCCAGCAACGCCTCCAGCCGCCGCTGCTCGGGCTTCATCACCCAGTAGAACCGCAGGGTGTTCCAGCCGAAGCTGGCCACCAGCGCGCCGCCGCACAGGGCCAGGGCCTGCATCCCCGCCGCGCTATCCATCTTGCCGTCGCGCTGCAGGCGCTCGATGGCGAACCACATGGGCAGGATGAACACCGGGGCCATCATCCAGAACACGTGGTAGTTCCGCCGCGCCGCCTGGTTGCGGGCCAGGAGACCGGCCAGGGTGTCGCGCATCGGCTGGCCGGTGTCGCGGGTGCGGGCCCGCAAGCCGTTCCAGAACACCGCGATCATCACGATCCAGCAGACGCCCAGCATCGCCATGCCAGCCCAGCCATGAAAGTCCTCGCCGCCGCGCAGCACGGCCGCGCCGGCGATGAGCGTGAACACGGCCAGGGCCGCGAACGGGATGGCGCTCAGCAGGAATTCCGTCCTGCGACGGGTCTTCAAGGTGTTCATCAGCTCCTCCATCAGTCGGGCCTGGTGCTCTTCGGAGGGGCGGTTGGCCTCTGACCGCCAGACCTGTTCGAGGCGCTCAAAGTCCATCGGCGTCCTCCTTCACTAGGGTCGAGAGCCGTTGGCGCAGGCGGGTCAGCCGCGCGCCGACATTGCTCTCCGTCAGCCCGTGCAGCCGGGCGATCTCGCCATAGGCCACGCCGTCCAGCGACAGCAGGATCAGCGAGCGCTCGACCGGCGCCAGGGTGCGGATGGCCGCGTAGAGCCGCTCCAGCAGCGGGCCTTGCGGATCATCGCCCGCGTCGCGGATCAGCAACTCGGCCTCGATCGACGCGCCGCGCAGGCGTCGCCGGGTCTCACCCCGCCGCCAGGTGAGGGCGGCGTTGTGGGCCACCCGATGCGCGAAGGTGCCGGCCGCGCTCTGCTCCCGGAAGCTCGGGCGCGCCTTCCACAGCGCCACCGTCAGCTCCTGCAGCAGGTCGTGCTGGTCGCAGGGTTCGGCGAACGCCCGCGCCGTCCGGTGCAGCATCGGCAGATGCGGCGCCAGCCAGTCGGCGAAGTCCTCGTCGATGTCGTGGTCGCTCGCCATCCCCTTGGCCATCCGTCTCCCCGTTTCGAGAGGTTAGATGCCGGTCGCGGCCTCGTCCTTACGGAAGGCTTTTCTTTTTTCAAACGCTCGTTAGCCTGACGGCATGTCCGACGACCTGACAGACGCCCAGACCGCCGCGATCCCCGACGGGTTCTCCCAGCTGAACTGGTCTCGCGGCTTCGGCCGTCAGATCGGGCCGCTGTTCGAGCATAGCGAAGGCCCCGGCCAGGCGCGCCTGGCGTTCCGGGTCGAGGAGCACCACACCAACGGCCTGGGCAATTGCCACGGCGGCATGCTGATGAGCTTCGCCGACATGGCCTGGGGCCGGATCATCTCGCTGCAGAAGTCGTACAGCTGGGTCACCGTGCGGCTGATGTGCGACTTCCTCTCGGGCGCCAAGCTGGGCGACTGGGTGGAGGGCGAGGGCGAGCTGATCGGCGAGGAGGACCTGCTGTTCACCGTGCGCGGTCGCATCTGGGCCGGCGACCGGACCCTGATCACCGGTACTGGCGTCTTCAAGGCGCTGAGCCCGCGCAAGCCGCGTCCGGGCGAACTGGCCTATACGGAAGGCGCCGATGGCTGACGATCAAACCTCGCCGGTCTCGCTGCTGGCCCCCTTCCACGGCGAGCCGCCGCCGGCCCCGGCCTGGTTCAAGGGCGCCGTCGCCCAAGCCCCGGAGCGTTCGACCATCGCCGTCGAAGGCGCGAACATCGAGCTTCTGACCTGGGGCGAGATCGGCAAGCCGGGCCTGCTGTTCCTGCACGGCAACGGCGCCCACGCCGACTGGTGGAGCTTCATCGCGCCATTCTTCGCCCAGGATTGGCGGGTGGCGGCGATCTCATGGTCGGGCATGGGCGAGAGCGACTGGCGCGAGGCCTACAGCGCCGAACTGTTCGCGACCGAAATCTTCGCCGCCGTCGACGCCGCTGGCCTCGAGGCTGGCGGCGTCAAGCCGATCGTGGTCGGCCACTCTTTCGGCGGCTTTCCGACCCTCTATTGCGCCGCGCGCCATCCCGAGCGCCTGCGCGGAGCGATCATGGCCGACAGCAGCATCCAGCCGCCGGAAAAGCGCTGGAAGGGCCCGCCGCCGCGTTCCGGGCAGGGCAGCCGTGTCTACGCCACGCTGGAAGAGGGGCTGAATCGCTTTCGCCTGGCCCCGCCGCAGCCGTGCGAGAACCTCTACATCGCCGACTTCATCGCCCGTCGCTCGCTGAAGGCGGTGGAGGGCGGCTGGACCTGGAAGTTCGATCCGGATCTCTGGCACAATTTCCGGATGCCCGATCTTGGGCAGCTTCTGCCCCAGATCGCTTGTCCTGCGGCCCTGATGTGGGGCGAGCGATCTAACCTGATGCATGCGGAGACGCTCGACTATATGGTGGCGCAAATGCCCAAGGACGTGCTGCTTCTCCCGCTGCCCGACGCCGATCATCACGTGATGATCGACCAGCCCCTGGCCTTCGTGGCCGGGCTCCGTGGACTATTGGCGAACTGGTCCTGAGCGAGGCGCCGGGGCCCGTTCTCGTCTACGCGCCCGATCGCGGGATCGGCGATCTGATGTGGCATTTGCCGACGATCCGGGCGATCGCGGCGACAACCCCCGAGGGGCAGGTCGTGCTGGTCGCGCGACCGTCCAGCCGCGCCGCCGAGGTCCTGACCGTCGAGCCCAGCGTCGCACGCGTGCTGTACGCCCCCCACTACAAGGGCAAGCTGAAGGGCGTGCGCGAAGTCATCGACTTCTATCGCATCTGCCGCGCCGAGAGGCCGCGCGCGGTGTGGATCCTGGAGAAGATCGACCGCCCCGCCATCGCCGCCGCCCTGGCCGGCGTGCCCGAGCGACGAGGCTTCGGTCTGGGTCACGGTCAGGAGACATTCCTGACCACGGGGCCGTACCTGCCCAGGTCGATGCGCCCCGCCCACCGGATCGACAAGCTCAACGCCTTCGAGGAGGCTCACGGCCTGGTCGTCGACAGTCGGGAGCCGGAGCTGAGGCTGGATCCCGAGGCCCTGGCGGCCGTGAAGACCAGGTACGCCGACAAGCCTGGTCCCTGGCTGACCCTGGGCATTGGCGCCAGCGAGCCCGCGCGCACCTGGCCGGCCGAGAGGTTCGCCCAGACGGCGTCGCGGCTCTCGGACCTTTTCGGCACGGTGTTCTGGGTTGGAGGCCCGCATGAGGCGCAGGTCGCCCAGGCCGCGATCGGCGATCTGCCCGGCAATGTCGTGGCCTGCGACCTGACGCTGGACAAGTCCGCGGCCCTGATCGCGCTGTCGGCCGGGTTCCTGGGTAACGACTCGGGCGCGCTGAACGTGGCCGCCGCCGTCGGCACGCCGTGCGTGGGGCTGATGGGCACGGCGCCGGTGCCGGCCTATTCCCGCTGGCTCTCGCGGCTGGACGGCGGCGAGGGGCAAATCTCCGATATCACGGTCGACCAGGCTGTCGACGCGGTGCGCACTCGCTTCGTATCGGAAGCCTGGGACAATACGCACGCTTGAGCCTTAGGCCTCCGCGTTGTATCGGGCGGGCTCGGTATTCTCCCTTTGCTTCCAAGGACGACACATGGCCGGCGACTATCACCGCGGTGAGATGGACATTCACGAACAAGCCGCGACCTTCGCGGCGTTCAACAACATGACCAAGTGGGGCTCGCTGGCCGTCGCCACCCTGCTGCTGTTCATCACCCTGTTGTTCTGCACGGCCGCTGGCTTCTTCGGTAGCGCTATCGCCGCCGGCGTGCTGCTGGCCGCGGGAATCTTCTTCCTTCGCGACAAGCCTGCCTCGGCCCACTGACACCGGTGGACATCGGCATATTTTCTCCCTGAGCTGCGTCTTCAGCCTCGACAAGAGGCAAGACTATCCCCTACAGAGCGCCGCATGCTGCTGAGCAAACAGCGCTCTGGGGAGGGGTATGCCGATGGCCGTCATTGCCGTCACGAAAGAGACCCGCGCGAACGAAACGCGGGTCGCGGCCACGCCTGAAACCGTCAAGAAGCTCGGCGCCGCCGGCTTCTCGGTGGTGGTCCAGGCGGGGGCGGGGACGGCCGCGTCCTATCCGGACGCCGACTACGAGGCCGCCGGCGCCAAGATCGCCAAGACGGCCGTCGAGGCCCTCAAGGACGCCGACGTGCTGTTCAAGGTGCGCGCGCCCGAGGCCGCCGAGATCGCGGCCCTGAAGAGCGGGGCCATCGTCGCCGCCGCGCTCAACCCCTACCAGGACAAGGAAACGCTGGACGCCCTGGCCAAGGCCGGCGCGACGGCGATCGCCATGGAGTTCATCCCGCGCATCACCCGCGCGCAGGTGATGGACATGCTGTCGTCTCAGGCCAACCTCGCCGGCTATCGCGCCGTGATCGAGGGCGCCGAGGCCTACGGCAAGGCCCTGCCGATGATGATGACCGCCGCCGGCACCGTCGCCGCGGCCAAGGTGTTCATCATGGGCGTGGGCGTCGCCGGCCTGCAGGCCATCGCCACGGCCCGTCGCCTGGGCGCGGTGGTCACCGCCACCGACGTGCGTCCGGCCACCAAGGAGCAGGTCGAAAGCCTGGGCGCCAAGTTCCTGGCCGTCGAGGACGAGGAGTTCAAGAACGCCCAGACCGCCGGCGGCTACGCCAAGGAGATGTCCAAGGAATACCAGGCCAAGCAGGCCGAACTGGTTTCCGCCCACATCGCCAAGCAGGACATCGTCATCACCACGGCCCTGATCCCGGGGCGTCCGGCGCCCAAGCTGGTCAGCGCCGCCCAGGTGGCGTCGATGCGCGCGGGCTCGATCCTGGTCGACCTGGCCATCGAGCAGGGCGGCAATGTCGAGGGCGCGAAGCTGAACGAGACGGTGATCACCGCCAACGGCGCCAAGATCCTCGGTCACGCCAACCTGCCGGGCCGCATCGCCACCGACGCCAGCGCGCTCTACGCCCGCAACCTGATGGCCCTTGCGACCCTGTTCATGACGAAGGAGGGCGCCTTCGCCCCCAACTTCGAGGACGAGATCCTGCAGGCCGCCGTCGTCACCCGCGGCGGCGCGATCGTCCATCCGAATTTGAAGACCGCCTAGCGCACAGCAAGAGAAGGGAGGCCTCTATGGAAGCCGTCGACCCCACCGTGTTCCGTCTGGCGATCTTCGTGCTCGCCATTTTCGTCGGCTACTATGTCGTCTGGAGCGTGACGCCCGCGCTGCATACGCCGCTGATGGCCGTCACCAACGCGATTTCGTCGGTGATCATCGTTGGCGCCCTGCTGGCCGCCGCGGCCCATGGCGCCAATAGCGACCTGGCCGGCGGCGCCGTCGCCGGCTCGACCTGGATCTCCAAGGGGGCCGGCACGCTCGCCGCGGCCTTCGCGGCGGTCAACATCTTCGGCGGCTTCTTGGTCACCCAGCGGATGCTGGCGATGTACAAGAAGAAAGAGAAGAAGTGAGCGGGACCCGGGGGAGAACAAGATCATGAACGCCAATCTCGCCGCCATTCTCTACATCGTCTCGGGGGTGCTGTTCATCCTCGCGCTGCGTGGCCTCTCCAGCCCCGTGACCAGCCAGGCGGGCAACCGTAACGGCATGATCGGCATGGCCATCGCCGTCGGCACCACCCTGGCCACCCTGTGGAGTCAGGGCGCGCTGGACGTCGTGACCCTGGGCCTGATCCTGGGCGGCGTCGCCGTCGGGGGCGCGGTCGGGGCGGTCATCGCCCGCAAGGTCGCCATGACCTCGATGCCGCAACTGGTCGCCGCCTTCCACTCGCTGGTCGGCATGGCCGCCTGCCTCGTGGCCGTGGCCGCCATCTATACGCCCGCCGCCTACGGCATCGTGGGCGAGGACGGCCATATCCACCTCAACAGCCTGATCGAGCTGTCGCTGGGCCTGGCTATCGGCGCCATCACCTTCACCGGCTCGGTCATCGCCTTCGCCAAGCTGAACGGCAACATGGGCGGCGCGCCGATCCTGCTGCCGGCCCGCCACCTGCTGAACATCGCCATCGCCGCGGCCATCGTGGGCCTGGTCGTGGTGCTGGTGGTCAGCGGCGGTTCGGCCATCTGGGCCTTCTGGGGCATCTTCGCCCTCAGCCTGCTGATCGGCGTCACCCTGATCATCCCGATCGGCGGCGCGGACATGCCCGTCGTGGTGTCGATGCTGAACAGCTATTCCGGCTGGGCGGCGGCGGCGCTGGGCTTCACGCTCGAGAACACCACCCTGATCATCACCGGCGCGCTCGTTGGGTCGTCGGGCGCGATCCTGTCCTACATCATGTGCAAGGGCATGAACCGCTCGTTCGTCTCGGTGATCCTGGGCGGCTTCGGCGCCGACGCTTCGGCGGCCGCCGGTCCCGGCGGCAAGGTCGAGAGCCGTCCCGTCAAGCAGGGCAGCGCCGACGACGCGGCTTTCATCATGAAGAACGCCAGCAAGGTGATCATCGTCCCGGGCTACGGCATGGCCGTCTCCCAGGCCCAGCACGCCCTGCGCGAAATGGCCGACAAGCTGAAGGAAGAGGGCGTCGAGGTGAAGTACGCCATCCACCCCGTCGCCGGCCGGATGCCGGGCCACATGAACGTGCTGCTGGCCGAGGCCAATGTCCCCTATGACGAGGTGTTCGAGCTGGAGGACATCAACAGCGAGTTCTCGACGGCCGACGTGGCCTTCGTGATCGGCGCCAACGACGTCACCAACCCGGCCGCCAAGACCGACCCGACCAGCGCCATCTTCGGCATGCCGATCCTGGACGTCGAGAAGGCCCGCACCGTCCTCTTCGTCAAGCGCGGCATGGCCTCGGGCTATGCCGGCGTCGAGAACGAGCTGTTCTTCCGAGACAACACGATGATGCTGTTCGGCGACGCCAAGAAGATGGTCGAAGGCATCGTGAAGGGGCTGTAGGGCTTCTCACCGCCAAGAAACGACGAAGGCCCCGGCGGTGACGCTGGGGCCTTTTTCGTAAGTATAGAGCCTAAATCAGGCTGCGGCGTCGATCCTCTTCAGCAGGCCTGCCGTGGCCAGCTTCATATGGGCGTTCATGGCGTCGAAATCGCAGCCGTTCGGCCAGGTCGGGGTGCCCATCTCGATAAAGACGCGAGCAAAGAAGGCCGGATCGCGAAGCGGCTCGGTCACGACACCGTCGCTGACGAAATCGCGGAGGTCGAGGATGCCCGTCATCTGGTCGTCGAAATCGATCTCAAGGCGATAACCATCCAGCGCCTTGACGCGCACGGCTTGCACCATCTTGAACTCATTCATCGGCGAGCCCTTCGATCTTGAACGTGGGCAGTTTCTCGACCGCCAAATCCCAGTTGCGCATCAACTCGGGACGGTTCTTCACAATCCATTCTACCACATAGCGCGCTTGTCGGCGCGGGAAGTGTCCAGCCAGCCGGCGGCCGGACGTGATGTCAAAGAGGGCGGCATGATCGCCGTAGTTGGCATGGACATGCGGCGGATTGTGGTCTCCGAAATTGATCCGGATGACGATGCCCAGGAAGATCGAAATAATCGGCACGCGAGTGCTCCATTTATTTCAATCTATGCGATAGATTTTACCATCCGCAATCAAAACGAAACAAAGGCCCCAGGGTTACCTGGAGCCTCTGTCGCGGGGGGGTGTCTGGGTCAGCGGCGCTCAAGCTCACTTGGCGGCCAGCTCGACCGCGTTGCGGCGGGCGGCGAAGGCCAGGGCCTTGCGTTGTTGCTTGGGCAGTTGGGCGTTCACTTCGCGATGGACGTCGGCGACGCAGGCGCCCAGCGACATGATCAGGCCTTCGCTGCTGCGTTGCTTGGCGCGGCACAGGGCGTCGCCGGCGGTGTCGATGCGGGCCTTGAAGATCGCGGCTTGCGACGGGCTGGACAGGTCCAGGTCGCCGAACGAGACGGTGGCGACCGGTTCGCGCTCGGCGGCGTTGGCGGCTTGGGTCAGGCCCAGCACCGGCACGGCGGCGAGGCTCAGGCTGGCGACGGTGGTCAGGCTCATGATGAACTTGCGCATTTGAAGTATCCCTCTGGCTGGGCGCTATTCCCTGCGCCGATGAATACTGTCTATTCTCGAGAGTTCGCGAAGTCCCGTTACGTCTCATTCATGACGTGCAATTAAAGAAGTGTCCTGGTTTTAATGAAATGAAGTTTCCGTAATATTTGACGATTACATGACGCCTGTTGATCGATCGTCGATGCGAGCTTGGCGGCATGGTTAGCAAATGGTTAAGCTGCGCCCTGTTTTCGCCCCATGCGGCATCCATACACCCCGCCAATTCACTGTTCCGAAAGGTCAAGCATGAGAGCTAGACGCGCGCGGCGCGGTCCTCTCCTTGACCGAATGTCCGAGAGGAAAGCGGTTTGATCCCCAAGAGCCTGGCTGTTCAGTCTCCCCACGCACGCGTCGCCTTCTTCGCCATGCTGGGCGTCGCGGCGATGGCGGGGGCGCTGAACGGCGCGGTGGCGCTGGGTGAGTGGGTCGCCCACGCGACCCCTGTCTCTCGCCCGACGCCCGCCATTGTTCCGACCGAGCCCGTCGCCGAAAAAGAGGCCGAGCCCACCGCGCCGCCGCCCGCCTATCAGTTCGACGCGCCGCTGCCTGGTCGGGTGGTCAATTCGCCGTTCGGCCTGCGCCAGCTGCCCTGGGAAGAGAACGGCCGCCTGCATCAGGGCGTCGATATCGCCGCCCCCAGCGGCGCGGCGGTCAAGGTCGCCGCCGATGGCGTGGTCAAGGCCACGGGTGTTTCTCCCACCTACGGCCGCTATGTCCAGGTGATGCACAAGGGCGGGCTGACCACGATGTACGCCCACCTCGCCGGACCGGCCAAGGGCGTCAAGCGCGGCGTCTATCTGCGTCGTGGCGCGACGGTGGCCTATGTCGGCAATTCGGGCCGTTCGACCGGTTCGCACCTGCACTTCGAGATCCGCGACGGCGACAAGGCCCTGAACCCCAGCTTCTTCCTGGGCCGCAGCTTCGCCGAGGCCGACGACCTGCCGCTGAAGGCCGCCAGCCGGGTGCCCAGGAAGGTGCGCCTGGCGACGGTCTCGAAATGGCCGAAAGGCGTGGCTCGGACCGGCAAGGACGGGATCACCGTCACCCGCGTGAAGGGCGGCCGCGTGCGCGCCACGATCCCGGTGGTCGACGGCTCGATCCCCAGCGTGGCCGGCTAGAGCGCAGAGCGCTCCAGGTTTCGGACGCAATCCGAAGCGGACAGACTCTAAAACTCCGCTCAGAGAGCGCCACGTTCTCGACGCGTCACAAAGCGTTACTACATTGAACGCCATGATCCAGTTTCTCGGCCGTGGCGTCGCGGGCTTCGTGCTCCTGCTCTTGTCCTATATCGCCGTCGGCGGGCTGATGAGCGCCTCTGGGGCGCCCAAGCCGCGCGGCCAGTTGGTCGAGATCGAGCCGGGGCGCAAGCTGCGGCTGGTCTGCGAAGGTCCCCGAAGCGACCGCCCGGTAGTCTGGCTGGAGGCCGGGGCTTTCGGCTTCGCCGCCGACTGGGGCGCCGCGCAAGAGGCCCTGACCGCCGCCGGCTGGCGCTCTTGCGCCTATGACCGCGCCGGCATGGGCTATTCGCCGAAGGGCCCCAACCCGCGCGACGGCATCGCCATCGTCACCGACTTCGAGAAGCTGGTCGCCGCCTCGGACGAGCCTGGTCCCTACATCCTGGTCGGTCACTCGATGGCCGGCCTGCGCCTGCGCCAATATGCCGGCCGCAATCCCGACAAGGTCGCCGGGCTCGTGCTGATCGACGCCGCTACGCCCGAGGCCGCTCAGAACCCACGCATGAAGGGCTTCATCAAGGCCTTCGCCAGCATCTCCAAATGGGCCGCGCGCGGCGCTTCGATCGGCCTCTACAAGCCGCTGGTGCACACCCGCCTGGGCGACAAGATCGACCTGCCCCCAGCCGCCAAGGCCGAGAAGGGCTGGGCCTTCGCCGATAGCCGCCACAACCGCACCTCCGCCGAGGAGGTCGGACTGTGGCATGAGGCCTCGCAGCAGGCCGGCGAGCAGCCGGCCTATGATCCGAAGTGGCCGGTCGCCGTGCTGACCGCCGGGCCTGTGAAGGGGCGTGAGAGCTGGAAGGACCTGCAGGCCGCCCCGGCCCGCGCCTCCCAGCATGGCATGATCGACCACGTCGAGACCGCCACCCACACCCTGCTGATCGGCCGCCGCTTCGCCGACCATATCGTCCGGGCCGTCGCCTTCGTGGCCGACGCTCGCCAGAAGGGCTGATACAACTTCCAGGAAGTCGATTCGGGGAGGTCGTCATCATGGTCAGCGCCGTCAACCTGGAGGGCGTCAGCAAGACCTATGACGATTTCCACGCCGTCCGGGACGTCAGTTTCGAGGTCCCCTCCGGCCGGATCACCGGTTTCCTGGGCCCCAACGGCGCGGGCAAGACCTCGACCATCCGCATGATCCTGGGCCTGTTGCCGGTCAGCGCGGGCGAGATCACGGTGCTGGGCGCCAGAGACGCCACCAAGGTCCACGAGCGGATCGGTTTCCTCCCCGAGGAGCGCGGCCTCTACAAGCGCATGACCCCGATCGATGCGATCGCCTTCTTCGCGGGGCTGAAGGGCGTGCCGGAGGCCGAGGGCCGCAGGCGGGCCAAGGCGATGCTGGAGGCGCAGGGCCTGGGCTTCGCCATGAAGCGGCCGATCAAGGACCTGTCAAAGGGCATGGCCCAGAAGGTCCAGCTGATCTCGGCCCTGGCCCATGAGCCCGAACTGGTGGTGCTGGACGAGCCGTTCTCGGGCCTCGATCCCGTCAACCAGCAGGCCCTGGAGACGATGATCCGCGAGATCGCCGCGCGCGGGGCCACGGTGCTGTTCTCCACCCACGTGATGCAGCACGCCGAGCGGCTGTGCGACAAGGTCGTGCTGATGGCGCGCGGGCGGAAGGTGTTCGATGGCGACGTCGCCACGGCCCGCTGCGCCGCGCCTCGAGCCCTGGTTCTGGAGGGCGATCTGCTGGCCGAGCAGGTCATGGCCTTGCCCGGTCTTGGCGCGGTGACCTCCGAGCCGCTGCCGGACGGCGGCTGGCGACATGTGGCGGTGCTGCCGGAGACGAGCGCCGGTCAGGACGCCCTGAAGGCCGCCTTCGCCCGGGATCTGGCCCTGCGCCGGTTCGAGCTCAAGGAGCCCAGCCTGCACGACGCCTTCATCGTCCTGACGGGAGACCAGGCATGAGCCGCCTGCTGAGGATCGCCCGCCGGGAATACCTGGCCTATGTCCGCACCATTGGCTTCTGGCTGTCGATCGTGGCTCTGCCGCTGGTCATCGGCGTCAGCGCCACCGCGCCGTTGATGATGATGAAGACCGCCAAGCCCGAGCGGCTGGCGATCGTCGACCTGACCGGCCAGAATCTGGGGCCCGCCGTCGCCGGGGCGGTGGTCGAGGACCAGAACCGCGCCTCGGCTCGGGCCCTCCGCGCGGCGGCCCTGTCGGCGGCCGGCCCGAAGGCCCAGGAGGCGGTCGGCAAGGCCCAGGCCAAGGGCGGCGAGGCGGCGGGGCGGGAGGCCCTGGCGGGCTTCAATCCGGCCGCCGCGGCGCGTTTCAAACCGCCGCGCGCCAAGGTGATCATCCTGCCGGCGTCTCCCGAGGCCCAAGCCGCCGCGACGCCGCGTGAGGCGGGCCTGGTCGCGCGTCGCGACGTGGCCGACAAGCGCCTCGATTCGGTGCTGATCCTCAGCGGTCGCGACGACGCCATCGTCATGGACCTGTGGAGCCGCAATCTGGGCGCGCCGGTGCTGGAGAACGACCTGCGCCAGGCCGTGGGCGGCCTCATGCGCGAGCGCGCCCTGGCTCGCGCCGGCGTCTCGGCCCAGGTTCTGAAGGCCGCGGACGGCCTCAAGCCCGCCTTCAACAGCCTGTCGCCCAAGGCCGCTTCGGGCGAGAAGGTGAGTCTGCGCGACCGCTTGCCGGCCATTGTCGGCTTCGCGGCCGGGATGCTGCTGTGGTCGATGGTCCTGACCGGGGCCAGCATCCTGCTCAACAGCGTGATCGAGGAAAAGTCGTCCAAGAATTCTCGAGGTGCTGCTGTCATCGGCCTCCGTGCCCGAGATCATGGGCGGCAAGATCCTGGGGGTGGCGGGCCTGACCCTGACCGTCCTGGGCATCTGGGCCATGGTTGGCTGGCTGGCCCTGATCAACTTCGCCCCCGGCCTGGCCGGAGACCTCGCGGCCGTGCTGCTGGGCAAGGGGCTGGTGTTCTATTTCGGCGCCTATCTGGTCGGCGGCTATCTGATGTACGCGGCGCTGTTCGCCGGCATCGGGGCCTTCTGCGAGAGCCAGCGCGACGCCCAGACCCTGCTGGGGCCGATCATGATGGTGATGACCATTCCGGTGGTGTTCATGAGCCAGGCGATCCGCTCGCCCGACGCGCCTATTCTCGGCGCCCTGTCCTGGTTTCCGCCCTTCACGCCGTTCCTGATGCCGGCGCGCATCGCCAGCGATCCGCCGCTGGTCCAGGTGGTCGGAACCACGGTGCTGATGGCCGCAGCCGTGGCGGCGATCATCGCCTTCTCGACCCGCGCCTTCCATGTGGGGGCTCTGGCGACGGGGAAGGTGAACCTGAAGACCCTGGTCGGCCTGATCGTCAGGAAGCAGGCGGGGTAGGGAGCCTCTAGCCCGAAACGACGAAAGCCGCGCGGATCGCCGCGCGGCTTTCGAGATCTTCGAAGCTGAAGAGGTCTGGTCTTAACGACCAGCCGGCTTCTTCGGCATCGGCAGCAGGCCTTCGCGCTGGGCGCGCTTGCGGGCCAGCTTGCGGGCGCGACGGACGGCTTCAGCCTTTTGGCGAGCGCGCTTTTCCGACGGCTTCTCATAGTGCACGTGCCGCTTCATTTCGCGGAACGAGCCTTCGCGTTGCATCTTCTTCTTCAGAGCCTTCAGGGCCTGATCGACGTTGTTGTCGCGGACGAAAATCTGGACCAGGGGTATCTCTCCATTCGACAGCCCGACCAATATTCCCAAGTCCCTCTTGAGGGGCCGGGCGGGCGAACAAAACCGGGTAACCTGAGAGGGGTTCTCCCAGGCGATGAGGCGGGGCTGATAGCAGAGCGAAGGGCCGCTGTCCATGCGCGACGCGGCCTAAACACCAGTGTAGACTCGGATTTATGACGCAAACCGCCCAGACCGCCGTTCAGACCTCCAGCCAAGCTTCGGATCAACCGGGCTCCTCATGGGCCGACGCCGCCGAGCAGCGCGTACTGGACGAGGCCTTGCGTCTCGCGCCCAAGGCCGGCTGGAACGCCGGGTTGGTCAGTCGCGCCCTGGCGGCGGCGGGCCTCGGCGAAGCCGAGGGCCAGCTTCTGTTGCCCGAAGGCCCTCGCGACCTGGCCGCCTTGCTTTCGCGACGCCATGACGCGGTCGCGCTTCGCAAGCTGCGGACGTTCGATCTGGCCACGCTGAAGATTCGCCAGCGGATTCGCGAGGGTGTCGTCGCGCGCCTCGACGCGGCCCAGGAGAACGCCGACGTGCTGCGCCCGCTGGCCGCCTTCCTGGCCTTTCCGACCAACCTGGCGCTGGCCCTGCGGCTGACCTGGGAATCGGCCGATGTGATCTGGCGCTGGGCCGGCGATGTGGCGACCGACGAGAACCACTATTCGAAGCGGGCGATTCTCTGGGCGTCCTGATCTCGACCCTGGCCGTCGACATGGCCTCGGGCCGCGCTTCGGCGCTGTCGCACCTGGACGCGCGCATCGACAACGTCATGGCCTTCGAGAGGTGGAAGGCGGGCTTTAAGCCCATGGACCTGGCCAGCGAGACGGTCTCGGCCCTGGCCCGCATCCGGTACGGGAAGTAACTGCTCCCCTTTTGGGGGAGCTGTCGGCGAAGCCGACTGAGGGGGCTCTCTCGGCCTAAGCCGCGCTGCCCCCTCCGGCCCTCTGGGCCACCTCCCCCAGCGGGGGAGGAAAGTCTCTTACCCCCCGAACGCCGCCGCGAGACGCTCGAAGTGGGCCTGCACCGGCCGAGGCGCCTCTTCGTTCGGCGATTCCACGTACATGCGGCGATCCAGGTGGCGGACGCGCTCATACAGGCGTTCGGAGCGTTGCAGCAGGTTCATCAGGCCGAAGGGCAGTTCCTCGATGACCGGCGGTTCGCCCGCGGCTTCCGCGCCCAAACGGTAGGATTCAGCGCAGGCGGCTTCCGGCGGCATCTCGCCCTCGCGCACCGCGCGCTGCACCAGCAGCCATGAGGCCACCTGCATCAGGCGGGTGGTCAGACGCATGCTCTCGGTGGCGTAGCCCAGGGCGGCGTTGCGGGAGAGGACCTTGCTGTCATGCCGACCGGCCCCGTCGAGATAGGCGGCGGTCTCCTCGACCAGCTGCATGCCCTCCTCGAACGTACGGTCGAACAGCTCCGATCGCGCGAAATCCTGGATCACTCCAGCGCGCCAAGGGGTGTCCGCGAACGCGTTCACTTCGGTCATATCTACTCAATGCCCCTCGAAAGGCCGCGAGGACGTCTCGCTTGGCGGGGTGGAGTGCAACCCCCGTGCCAGAACTCGCCGTCCCGTTGCGACCCACCCCTTCGATCGACCATACTCTCTCCAGCGCGCCGAGCGCGCGAGAACAGGAATGGGCGTCAGAAGGCGGATGACCGCTTAAGACGCCAGTAACCTCACCGAAACCTTAAAAGAACCCTTAGTCCAGGCGACCAAACAGCGCATTGGCGGCGTCGCGGCCGGCCTTTTTCTTGGCGAGCTGGGTCTTGGTGCGCTCGATTTCGGCCTGCAAGGCCGCGATGCGCTCCTCCAGTTCGGCGACGCCGTAGACCTCCAGGTCCTCGTGGGTCGTCTCGTTCAAGGTGTGTCCGTTGAAGGCGCGAGGCTCCGCGGGCTCTTCGAACATCGGCTTCTCTCCTTTTCCGCCAGCCATCTGACGCCTACCTAGGGGCCAAGGCAAGCATGAGAGGACCCCGAGCATGGCCGGAACGATGACGGCGATCGCGATCGAAGGCGGCAAGGGACCGGCCGAGGCGCTGAAGCCCGTTGAAGTCCAACGCCCCGAGGCGGGGGCTGGTCAGATCCTGATCAAGGTCGCCGCCGCGGGCGTGAACCGCCCCGATCTTTTGCAGCGCATGGGGTTCTACCCGCCGCCGCCGGGCTCGCCGGAGACCCTGGGCCTGGAGGTCGCGGGCGAGGTCGTGACCGGTTCGGGGCGCTGGAAGGCCGGCGATAAGGTCTGCGCCCTGCTGGGCGGCGGCGGCTATGCCCAATACGCGCTGGTCGACGCCCGCCACGCCCTGCCGATCCCCAAGGGCTTGGACCTCGTCCACGCCGCGGCCCTGCCCGAGACCGTCTTCACCGTCTTCGCCAATGTGTTCGAGCATGGCGCCCTGAAGGCCGGCGAGACGCTTCTGGTTCACGGTGGAACGTCCGGAATCGGAACAACCGCCATCGCCATGGCCAAGGCGGCCGGCGCCAAGGTCATCGCCACGGGACGCGGCGCCGACAAGAAGGCCAAGGCCCTGGAGCTGGGCGCCGACATCGCCATCAATGCGAAGGCCGAGGACTTCGCCGCGATCGTCAAGGCGGCCGGCGGCGCCGACGTGGTGCTCGACATGGTCGGGGCCAGCTATTTCGACAAGAACCTCGACGCCCTGAACGTGGGCGGCCGCATCGTCTATATCGCCAGCCTGGGCGGGCCGGTGCTGGAAGTGCCGGTCATGAAGATCATGCAGAAGCGGGCGGTGATCACGGGCTCGACCCTGCGTCCCCGCTCCGCCGACGAGAAGGCGCGGCTGGCCGCCGAGGTCGAGCGCGTGGTCTGGCCGTGGATCGAGGCCGGCCAGGTGAAGCCGCTGATCGACGCGACCTTCCCACTCGCGGACGCCGCCAAGGCCCATGCGCACCTCGAAGCTGGAGAGCACGTGGGCAAGGTGGTGTTGACGGTCTAGGGCCAAGCCTAGAGTGCAGATTCACTCAAAGCTCTGACGTTGCTTTCGTTTGGCTGATCCCCGTTCCCTTTTTCCGAGAACCGGATTATAGCGTTCATCAACATCCCGCCCGGCCGAAAGGCCGGGCGCCGTCATTTCTGGAGGACCGCATGTCCGACATTCTGATGCCCAAGGCGACCGCCGTCTGGCTGGTGGACAACACGTCGCTGAGCTTCGAGCAGATCGCCGATTTCTGCGGCCTGCACCCGCTGGAAGTGCGTGGCATCGCCGACGGTGAAGTGGCGCGCGACATCCGCGGCGCCGACCCGATCGGCAACGGCCAGCTGACCCGCGAAGAGCTGGACAAGGCCCAGGCCAATCCCGACTACCGCATGAAGGCCCAGGTCAGCCGTCACGCCGAGCTGCTGAAGCCCCAGAAGAAGGCTCCGCGCTACACCCCGGTGTCGCGTCGTCAGGACCGTCCGGACGCCATCGCCTGGTTCCTGCGCCACCACCCGGAAGTGACCGACGCACAGATCTCGAAGATCCTCGGCACCACCAAGGCCACGATCGAGCAGGTCCGAGCCCGCACGCACTGGAACGCGGCCAACATCAAGCCGATCGACCCGGTGACCCTGGGCCTGATCGGCCAGCTGGAGCTGGACGCCCTGGTCAAGAAGGCGGCCGAGAAGAAGGCCAAGGACGACCTGAAGAAGGGCATCCTGCCGGAAGACCCGACCCTGCGCCCCGCCTCGGAGGCCGGCCAGTTCGAGCCCGAGGTCGAGGAAGAGGAAGAAGATTTCCGCGCCAAGCGCGGCGACCTCAAGGCCGAGGACGTGTTCGGCAAGGCCGGCGCCTACGTGGACGAGGACGACGAGGACTGATCCTCGTTTCCGAGCTGAAAAAAGCAGAGGCCCCGCTCCGTGCTGGAGCGGGGCCTCTCGTTTTTCGGCTGCCTTAGCAGCTAGTGAAGTCGCGCCCTCAGGCCCTCGATCTCCTCCTTCAGCCGAAGCTTCTGCCGCTTAAGCTCCCTAAGCATCGTTCCGTCACACCCGGGTCGACTGGTCTCCTCCTGGATCTTGCGATCGAGCCCCTCGTGACGGGACCCAAGCTCGCGGATACGGGATTCGATGGCCATGGCTCTCGGCTCCTTGCTGTTGGAGAAGAAAGTGAACACCCGCTGCGCGGCGGTGTCAGATCACATATGATTGCAAGCGGCTCCGCTTGACGTGGCCGAGTTTGCTCCCAAGACGGACGAAAATTTACCATGACGGACGTTTTGAAAGCCGCGGATCGCCCCCAGGATCGCCCCAAGCTGGTCGTTGGAATTTCAGGGGCTTCCGGCGTGGTCTACGGCGTCCGGACCCTGGATGCGTGCCGCGAACTGGGCGTCGAAAGCCACCTCGTCGTCTCGAAGTCGGCGGTGCTGACCCTGCAGCAGGAGACCGGCCAGTCGGTCGCCGAGCTCAATGAGCGGGCGGATGTTGTCCATCGCGTGAGCGACATTGGGGCGGCCATCGCCTCGGGCTCGTTCCGCACCCTGGGCATGGTCATCGCGCCCTGTTCGGTGCGGACGATGAGCGAAATCGCCACCGGCGTAACGTCCTCGCTGCTGACCCGGGCCGCCGACGTGACCCTGAAGGAGCGCCGGCCGCTGGTGCTGCTGGTGCGCGAGACGCCGCTGCACCTGGGCCACCTGCGGACCATGACCAGGCTGGCCGAGATGGGCGCGGTGATCGCCCCGCCGCTGCCCGCCTTCTACGCCAAGCCCGCCACGATCGCCGAGATGGTCGACCAGTCGGTGGGCCGGGCGCTGGACCTGTTCGATCTCTCATGGAAGCCGGTGAAGCGCTGGGGCGAGGACCTCGCCACCCTCTCCGGCAAGGATGCTCAAGGCGAGGAAGGTTAACGCCGATGCGGATCTGGGACTGGGCCCTTGAGGTCTATGCGCGTCAACCTGTCGCGGAGGCGTGCCTGCACTTGCAGGACGCCCACGGCCAGAACGTGCCCTACCTGCTATGGGCCGCCTGGATGGCCGGGGAAGGGCGCTCGGCCGACCTGAAGGATGCGGCCAGGACGATGCGCGCCTGGGACGCCGAGGTCGGCCCCCCTGCGCGGCGTGCGCCGGGCGCTGAAGCCCTCGCGCCCTCCGGTCGATGACGCCGCCAGGGAGGCCCTGCGCGACGCCGTGAAGGCCGCCGAGTTGAAGGGCGAGCGGGTGCTGATGGAAAGCCTGGAGGCTCTGAGCGGTCCGCCGGGCGCGTCGGCGCCGGTGCTGGACGGCCTGGCCGCCGCCGCCGAGGCCTCGGGCGACCCGCCTCGCCGCGCCGCTTTGGAAAAGCTGGCGGTCGCGCTTGAAAAGTCCACGGGCTGAGCGCCTTTACGGCTCGTCAGCCTTTGCTATCTAAATCCCTACTGGGGCTCACCTGAGATATGTCCATGAACGACGATGATCCGTCGGAAGACACCGACATCGCGATCGAACGTCGCCTTGCCGACCTGCGCGAGGATCACAAGGATCTCGACGACGCCATCCGGGCGCTGGAAGAGCGCTACCAGCCCGACATGCTGCAGGTCGCCCGCCTGAAGCGCAAGAAGCTGGCCCTCAAGGACGAGATCGGCCGGCTGGAAGACCAGCTGACCCCCGACATCATCGCCTAGGCGGCGTCAGGCGGCGATCGCGGTCGCTTCCAGGTCGCGGACGGTCTGCAGCAGGCGACCCGGGGTGATCGGCTTTTCCAGCCGCGCGTCGGCGTGCTGGTCGTCCTTCAGCAGGCGGGCGTCGACGGCCGAGGCCATCAGGGTCATGGCGCTGGGGCGCGCCTTGCGCACGGCGCTGACCAGCTCGCCGCCGCTCATGCGCGGCATCGAGTGGTCGGTGATCACCAGGTCGGGCTTGAACCGGTCCAAGGCCTCATAGGCTTCCTGGCCGTCCCGACACAGCAGGACGTCAAACCCCGCCTCGGTCAGGGTGATTTCGTAGATCAGCGAGAGGACAGGGTCATCCTCGGCGATCAGAATACGCTGCATCCGTCCCACGCCCAGTCATGCTTAACAGACTATGAAGATCTGTTACCGCGACCGGCGGGGGCCGTCGCCGCGCGATAAGGTCGCATTCCCTTGAGTTGTCGTCAGGCTTGCTTCCGCTTGCGGACGAACATGGCGGCGTCGGCTTCGGCCAGGGCCTGTTCCGGATCGGCGCCGGGCTCGATCTCGCGCACGCCGTAGGAGATATGCAGCGGGGCCGACCATTCGCCGAACTCGACCGGCGCGGAGCGGACAGCGTCGGCCAGGCTCTGAGCCTTGGACAGGGCGGTTTCCTTGTCGGCCTGGGCCAGCAGCACGGCGAACTCGTCGCCGCCCATGCGGCCCACGACGTCGCTCTCGCGGACATTGGCCAGCAGGCGCTTGGCGACGGCCTTCAGGGCCTCGTCGCCAGCGGCGTGGCCGAAGCGGTCGTTGACGGCCTTGAAGTTGTCGAGGTCGAAGAACACCACGCTGGCCGGCGAGCCGTAGCGCTGGGCGAAGGCCGAGACGCGCTTCATCTCGCGCAGGAACGCCCGGCGGTTCAACACCGGCGTCAGCACGTCCATGTCGGCCAGGCCCTGCGCCTCGTTCAGGCGCAGTTTCAGCATGGCGACCTCGTTCCGCAGGTCGTCGATCTCGCTCATCAGGGTCTGAAGCGCCTCGATGACCTTCGGGCTCATGTCGGCTTCCGTGAGGCCCAGGAAGGCGGCGCTGTCGGGGGCGGCCACCTCGCGCGCCACGACCTGAGCCCCGGCGCGCGCGAGGGCGCGCTTGCGGATGGCGGCGAAAGGTTCGGTTCGGGCGCCGGAGATCTTCATGAGTTCACAGGGAATTGTTATGGCACAGCTAGCATTAAGGTTAACGGGAACGCCGTTCGACGCAATCGGGGGCGCCGATAAGCCGCAGACGCGGATCGACGCGCCCACTCTAGAGGCGACCCCGGAACGTTTTGTGTCGTTTTGGGCTTGCCGGAGCGGGCGGACGCGCATACGGGGCGGCCTTCCGACGCTCGCCCAGAGCGTGGCAGCCGAAAGTGTAAGCGGTTTCGGCGTCTGCCACGCTCTAGATGTTTGAGGTAGAGCCTGTTTATCCGTTTCTGATGTCTCCATCAGAAACGGACAGGCTCTAGCAGAGAGACGACGCCGATGCCTTCGACCACGCCGCCCGTCGCCATCATCATGGGCAGCCGCTCGGACTGGCCGACCATGAAGGGCGCGGCCGACGCGCTGGACGCCCTGGGCGTGACCTACGAGGCCAAGGTTGTCTCGGCCCACCGCACCCCTCAGCGTCTGTTCGACTTCGCCACCGGCGCGGAAGCCGCCGGCTACAAGGTGATCATCGCCGGGGCCGGCGGCGCGGCGCATTTGCCGGGCATGGCCGCCTCGATGACCAATCTTCCGGTGCTGGGCGTGCCGGTGCAATCCAAGGCGCTGAGCGGCCTCGACAGCCTGCTCTCGATCGTCCAGATGCCCGGCGGCGTCCCAGTGGCGACCCTGGCGATCGGCGAGGCTGGGGCCAAGAACGCTGGCCTCCTGGCCGCCCAGATTCTGGCCCTGTCGGATCCGGCCCTCAACCAGCGCCTGTCGGCCTTCCGCCAGGCCCAGACCGACAGCGTCGCCGAGAGCGTCGAGGACTGATCCAGATGCCTGAGTTTCCTCTCGTTCCCGGTTCGACCATCGGCATCCTCGGCGGGGGCCAACTGGGCCGCATGCTGGCCCAGGCCGCCGCCCGGCTGGGCTTCGATGTCGTCATCCAGGATCCGGAAGAGAATTCACCCGCCGGCCGCGTCGCCGCCCGCCAGATCGTCGCCGCCTACGACGACCGCTGGGCGCTGAAGCGCCTGGCCGAGGCCTGCGACGTCGTCACCTACGAGTTCGAGAACGTCCCGGCCGACACCGTGTCGGAACTGGCCGCCCTGGGCGCGGTGGTCTCGCCGGGCGCCAAGGCCCTGGCCGCCGCTCAGGACCGGGTGGTCGAGAAGAGTTTCCTGGCCGAGATCGGCGTGCCGACGGTGGCCTTCGCCGCCGTCCAGGACAGCGAGAGCCTGGCCGCGGCGGTCGCCAAGATCGGCGCGCCGTCGCTGCTGAAGACGCGCCGCGATGGCTATGACGGCAAGGGTCAGGCCTGGATCCAGAAGGCTTCCGACGCCGAGGCCGCGTTCGAGAAGATCGGCCGGCGCGCCGCCATTCTCGAGGCTCCCGCCGACTTCGGCCGCGAACTGTCGGTGATCGCCGCCCGTAGCCGCGACGGTGAGATCGCCTGCTATCCCCTGTCGGAGAACCACCACGAAGGCGGCGTGCTCAAGCGCACCGTGGCGCCCGCCAAGGTCACGCCGGCGACCCGCGACCAGGCCGAGACCATCGCCATCAAGATCCTGACCGCCCTGGACTATGTCGGCGTCATCGGGGTGGAGCTGTTCGAGCTGGCTGGCGGCAAGCTGCTGGTCAACGAGTTCGCCCCGCGCGTCCACAACACCGGCCACTGGACCCAGGACGGCTGCGAGGTCGACCAGTTCGAGCAGCATATCCGCGCTGTCGCCGGCTGGCCGCTGGGCCCGACCGACCCGCACCATCATGTCGAGATGACCAACCTGCTGGGCGCTGACGTCGACGCCTGGCGCAAGCTGGCCGCCGAGCCGGAGACCCGCGTCCACCTCTACGGCAAGGGCGAGGCCCGGCCGGGCCGCAAGATGGGCCACGTCAACCGCCTGCGGCCCCTGCGGGACTAGGGGGCGGCGGCGCGTCGCCCTTGCGGGGCTTGGCGGTCGCCGGGAAGCGCCTAAGGTCGAGCGACGAATCTTGGCCTTGGGGATACGCCTTGTCGCCCACGCTCGAAACCGAACGCCTGATCCTGCGGGTCCCGGTGCAGGACGACTTCGACGCCGGCTGGGCCGAGTTCCACGGCGATCCCGAGTGCATGCGCTATCTGGGCGGCGCCATGCCGCGCAGCATCGCCTGGCGCGCCATGGCCCAGGTGGTCGGCATGTGGCCGCTGCGCGGGTTCGGGACCTTCTCGGTGATCGAGAAGGCCACCGGGCGCTGGGTCGGTCGCTCCGGTCCCTGGCAGCCGGAGGGCTGGCCGGCGCGGGAGGTCGGCTGGATGCTGCACCGCTCGGCCTGGGGCCGGGGCTACGCCACCGAGGCGGCTGGCGCTTGCCTGAAGTTCGTGTTCGAGGACCTGGGCTGGACGTCGGTGGCCCACATGATCCATCCCGACAATCTCGCCTCGCAGGCCGTCGCCGCCCGACTGGGCTCGCGGCTGATCAGGATGGTCGATCTGCCGCCGCCGATGGACGTGGCCGGCCCGACCCAGATGTGGGGTCAGGACGCGCCTTAGTCCCCGTCGTCGGGCGCGGTCAGGTCAGACGTGTCGAACGCGTAGTCCAGCAGGTCGCCCGGCTTGCAGTCCAGAGCCGCGCACAGACGGGCCAGGGTGCGGAAGCGGATGCCCTTGACCTTGCCCGAGCGGAACAGGGACAGCTGGGTCTCGCTGAGGCCGACCTCCTGGGCCAGGTCGCGGGCTTTGAGGCCCTTGGCGACGATCAAGGCGTCCAGGGTGACGCGAACGGGCATCAGACAATCTCGTCGAGTTCGGCCTGCGCCGCCAGGGCCTGGTCCATCACGCGGCCCAGCAGGAAAAGGGCGCCGCCGATCATGCCCAGCGTCATGCCGGCCACGTCGAAGTTCAGATAGCTGCGCTTGTCCGCCCCGACCAGCCGCATCAGGTTGATGACCACGAAGACGCTGGCGACGCCGCCGACCCCCAAGGCCAGGCCGACGCGGCGCAGGGCCGAGGGCAGGGCGGCCTGGATCAGCCGGCCCTTGGCGATCTCGCCCAGCGCCTGGCCGATCGACCACACCCCGAACAGGTAGCAGACGGCCGGGATGTACTGGATCGTGATGGCGAGCACCTTGGCGGGGGCGGCGCCGTCGGCCTGTGCAGGGCCATCAGCAGCAGCGGCGCGATCCAGGCCATCAGCGCCAGGAGCAGGCCGACACTGACGACCATGAACACGGCCAGCCAGCGGAACTGGCCGCACATGCGGCGGAATTTCTCGGCGTCATTGGCGTTCACGGCGGCCTCCCAACCTGTCTCATCTTTAATCTTGACTTAAAGACGATCGCTTCGCAACTTTATATCTGACTTAAACGAAAGTGAGCGCCGCCGCATGTCCGTCGCCATCGAAACCGAAGGTCTGTCCCGTCGTTTCGGCCCGCGCCTGGCGGTCGACGGCGTGTCGATGACCGTGCCCGAGCGGGCCGTGTACGGCTTCCTGGGCCGCAACGGCGCGGGCAAGACCACGACGCTGAAGATGGTGCTGGGCCTGATCCGTCCGACCTCAGGCGTGGCCAGGGTCTGCGGCGTCGACGTCGCCCGCGACCGCATCGGCGCGGCGCGCAAGGTCGGGGCGCTGCTGGAGGCGCACGGTTTCTACGGCAACCTGACCGGTCGGGAGAACCTGGCCCTGACCACGACCCTGCTGGGCTGTCCCGCCAGCGAGATCGACCGGGTGCTGGAGGTGGTCGAGATGCGTCCCGACGCCGGTCGCAAGGTGGCCGGCTATTCGCTGGGCATGCGCCAGCGGCTTGGCCTGGCCCGCGCCATGCTGGGCGCGCCGCCGGTGCTGGTGCTGGACGAGCCGACCAACGGTCTCGACCCCGACGGCATCGCCGACATGCGCCGGTTCCTCAAGAGCCTGCCAGAGCGCACCGGCGCCACCGTGCTGCTGTCCAGTCATCTTCTGGGCGAGATCGAGCAGACCGCCACCCACGTCGGCGTCGTCAATGACGGCCGGCTGGTGCTGGAGGGCGAGCTTTCCCGCCTGAAGGCCGACCAGGCGCCGGAGATCAGCTTGCGCACCGGCGACGATGCGCGGGCCGCCGCGCTGCTGCGCGCCCACGGCCTGGACGTCCGCGTCGCCGAAAGCCTGACCGTGGCCCTGGACGCCGGCGACGCCGTCGACCCGGCCGTGGCCGGGCTCACCGCCCTGCTGGTCGAGGCCGCCGTTCCCGTCTTCGCCATCGGTCCCCGCGCCCAGTCGCTGGAGGACATCTATCGCCGCGTCGCCGTTCCTACCCCCCGTCAAGCCGAGGCCGCCTAATGCTCGCCGTCCTGTCCGTCGAAATCCGCAAGCTGAACCGCTCGCTGGCCGCCGTCCTGGCCATCGCCGCGCCGTCGCTGATCGCCGCCTTCCTGTTCTTCCTGGTGCTGCGCGGCGATAAGGCCCCGCCGTGGGACAGGCTGTTGGAAGGCTCGACCACCGCATGGGCCTTCTTCATGCTGCCCATGAGCGTGACGGCCCTGACCGCCCTGGTCGCGCACATGGAGCATGGACCCCGCGCCTGGGATCATCTGCGGACGCTGCCGGTCCCGCGCTGGAAGCTCTATGCCGCCAAGGCGATCTGCGTGATCGCCGTGGTCACGGTCATGAGCGGCCTGAACCTTCTGCTGAGCTGGGCGTCGGTCTCTGCGGCGGCGACGATCAAGCCCGTCATGACGCCGACCGGGACGGTGGACGTGGCGCGCCTGCTGCTGCTGAATCTCAAGATCGTCGCCGCCGCGATCCTGCTGACCGCCATACAGCTGTGGACCGCCCTGCGCTTCGCCAGCTTCGTGCCGGCCCTGGCGATCGGCATCGGCGGGACCTTCTTCTCGGTGGTGGCGACCTCGGCCAAGGAGGGGGTGTTCTTCCCCTGGCAGATGCCGGTCAACATGCTGGCCAAGGAGGCTTGGCGGGTAGAGACCGCCCTGGCGCTGGGCGGCGGCCTTGGCCTGGTCGCCCTGGCTGTAGCCATCGCCCATCTGGCGCGGCGCGAGGTGTTGTAACCCCGCGCCGGGCTCTCTAGGACCGTCTCCGACGGAGGACGGCATGACCGAACAGGCGCTCATCGGATTGATCGGCGGCATGAGCTGGGAAAGCTCGGCCCAGTACTACCGGCTGATCAACGAGGCGGTGCGGGACCGGCTGGGCGGCGTCGCCTCGGCCAAGACCTTGATGTGGTCGTTCGACTTCGCCGAGATCGAGCATCTGCAGCACGCCGGCCGCTGGCCCGAACTGTCGCGCCGCCTGGCCGACGCCGCGCGGGCGCTAGAGGCTGGCGGCGCGGACTTCCTGGTCCTCTGCACCAACACCATGCACCGCGAGGCCGACGCCATCGAGGCGGCGGTGAAGATTCCGCTGCTGCACATCGCCGACCCGACGGGCGAGGCGATCAAGGCCGCCGGCATGACGACGGTCGGCCTGCTGGGCACGGCCTTCACCATGGAGCACGACTTCTATCGCGGCCGCCTTGAGCGGAAGCACGGCCTGACCGTGCTGACCCCGGACGCCGACGACCGCGCCGCCGTGCACCGGATCATCTACGAGGAGTTGGTGACCGGCCAGGTGCTCGACGCTTCCCGCGAGGCCTACAAGGCGGTGATCGCGCGACTGGTGGCGCGGGGCGCCCAGGCGATCATCCTGGGCTGTACCGAGATCATGCTGCTGATCGGCCAAGCCGACAGCCCGGTCCCGGTGTTCGACACCACGACCCTGCATGCGATGGCGGCGGTGGATAGGGCGTTGGGCGAGCAATAATTTCCACTGTCATCCCGGCCGTAGCTTAGCGGAGAGCCGGGACCGCAACAGACGCTGAGCTTCCGGCGGTCCCGGCTCGGCGCGCTTCGCGCTTGGCCGGGATGACAAGCGTGTGGGCGCTGCTACGGTGCCCCCGCTCAAGTTGCGGAGTTACCTGAATGCGTCTGCGCCTCGCCCTGCTCGCCAGCCTCTCGATCCTGGCGGCGACGCCCGTCCTGGCCCAGACCACCACAGCCTACGAGTTCGTCGACCCCTTTATCGGCACGGGCGGCGACGGTCACACCTTCCCGGGGGCGGTGGTCCCGTTCGGCATGGTGCAGCTGAGCCCCGACACCGACATCCTGCCGTTCAAGCAGAGCTACGCCCGCGCGGCCGGCTACCGCTTCGGCGACCCGACCATCCTGGGCTTCTCGCACACCCACTTCTCGGGCGCGGGCCATTCGGACCTCGGCGACATCCTGCTGACCCCTGTCGCGGGCGAGGCCAAGCTGGAGCCGGGCGAGGCCGACAAGCCGGGCTCGGGCTACCGCTCGCGCTACAGCCACGACACCGAGGTGGCCCAGCCGGGCTATTACGCCGTGACCCTCAGCGACAGCCGCGTGCGCGCCGAGCTGACGGCCGGCCTGCGCACCGGCCTGCACCGCTACACCTTCCAGAAGGGCGACCGCGCCCAGGTGCTGATCGACCTGCGCAGCTCGATCTACAACTATCCGGGCAAGGTGCTTTGGTCGCGCCTGCGGGTCTCGCCGGACGGCGTGGTCACCGGCTATCGCGAGACGCGCGGCTGGGCGCCGGGCGCAAGCTGTTCTTCGCTATCAGGTTCGACCGTCCGCTGGTCGGCCAGGCGTTCCGGAACACCGAGAAGGACGTGCCCTATAACGGCTTCGCCCAGCCGGGGCGGACGCCCAACGACCGCGCCCAGGTCCAGGGCCGCGCCCTGGTCGGGGTGTTCGACTTCGGCCAGATCGACGGGCCGCTGACCGTGAAGGTGGCGCTGTCGTCGGTCAGCGAGGACGGGGCGATCGCCAACCTCGCCAGCGACGAGCCGGGCTTCGACTTCGACGCCCAGCGCGCCCGCGCCAGGACCGCCTGGGAGAAGGCCCTGGGCGCGGTCGACATCGAGGCCCCGGCCCCGATGAAGAAGACGCTCTACACGGCGCTCTACCACACCCTGCTGGCGCCCAGCGTCTATGCCGACGCCGACGGCCGCTACCGGGGGCCCGACGACCAGGTGCACGAGGGCAAGCTGGACGGCCGCCCGTTCACCTTCCACTCGACCTTCTCGCTGTGGGACACCTTCCGGGCCGAGCATCCGCTGCTGACCCTGATCCAGCCGGCCGACTACACTAATGACGTGGTCAACTCGCTGATCGCCTCGCAGAAGCAGAGCCCCTACGGCATCCTGCCGGTCTGGCAGTTCCACGGCCAGGAGACCTGGACGATGATCGGCTACCACGCCGTTCCGGTCATCGCCGACGCCTGGATGAAGGGCATCCGCGGCTATGACGGCAAGGCGGCCCTGGACGCCATGGTCAAGAGCGCGACCTACGCCCCGTATGGCGGCCTGGGCGACTACATGAAGCTGGGCTACGCGCCGATCGACAAGGAGCCGGAAGCCGCCTCCAAGACCGTCGAATACGCCTATGACGACTGGACCATCGCCCGCATGGCCAAGGACATGGGCCAGGATGAGGTCGCCAAGACCTTCGAGAAGCGGGCGTCGTACTGGCGCAACAGCTTCGATACGAAGACCGGCTTCCTGCGGGCCCGCAAGTCCGATGGGACCTTCCGCGAGCCGTTCAATCCGACCGCCATCAACTACGGCTCGGACTACACCGAGGGCAACGCCTGGCAATATTCGTGGTTCGCGCCGCAGGACCTGGGCGGGATCGTCAAGACGCTGGGCGGCGACGCGGCGACGGTCAGGAAGCTGGACGCGATGTTCGACTTCGACAACTCCAAGGTCGACTACTCGCACGCCGAGGACATCGCCGGCCTGATCGGCCAGTACATCCACGGCAACGAGCCCAGCCACCACGTGGCCTATATGTACGACTACGCCGGCGCCCATGGCGCACCCAGGCCCGCCTGACCCAGATCATCAAGAGCCAGTACAAGCCCACGCCCGACGGCCTGTCGGGCAATGACGACCTGGGCCAGATGTCGGCCTGGCTGATGTTCACCAGCCTGGGCTTCTATCCGGTGACCCCGGCCTCGAACGAATACGCCATCGGCCGGCCGTTCGTGGACAGGGCGGCGCTGAACCTCCCAAACGGCAAGCGCTTCACGGTGCGCGCCGAGGGGCTGGCCGACGACAGGCCGTACGTTGGCAAGGTGACGCTGAACGGCAAGCCGCTGACCCGGGCCTATCTCAAGCACGACGAGATCGTGGCCGGCGGCGAACTGGTCTTCACGATGAGCGCCACGCCGAACAAGACCTGGGCGGCGAAGGTAGCGGATCGGCCGACGTCGCTGACGGGTTACCGGTAGGGCGCGTCGATTGGCGGCGTGACAAGTCGTCGAAGTTGGCGTTATGTTCCGGGTAGGAGTTCTCATGACCCGCCCAACGAACACCGCCAACTTCCTGAGGCCGCCGAGTCATTCGTCGGGGTCCATGCCACGCGAGCTTATGTCCGATGAGGAACGCGCGGCACGAGGCCGAGCGCAGATCGCGGCAGGTGACTGCATCGAGGACGACGAACTCGACGCCTTCCTCGATAGCTTGCTGCTTCCAGACGCCGAGGGCTGAGGGGAGCCTTGTCTTGGAAGGTGACTCTTTCCAAGGACGCGCAGGTCGAGATGCGCAACATCACCAAATGGTTATCTCAGCCCGGCGCCGGTGCTGCTGCGTGGCGAAAGCTCGACGCCCTTAAGAAGAACGTAAAAGACCTTCGACGTGATCCGTTGCGACACCCGATCTTCGGCTTGGCTGGGAGGCGTAAATGCAGCTCGCCAGGAGGATATGAGGTCCACTACGACGTTGTACCGGAGCCGCCCGGATCCATGACAGCAGGCTTCGTCGAGGTGCTGTTCGTCAAGAGCCCATACCAGGACTACACGACCTTCGCGGATCGATAGCCCCGATCAGTAAGGCAGCCGCTCCGGCGAGGGCGGGGCGGGACCCGTCGGGGGCGCCATGGTCTCGGCCGCCTTCGCCGCCGCGTCCAGTTCCGAGGCCGCGCGCGCGAATTCCGCCGACAGGGTCTCGTAGTAGCCGTTGCGCGGATCCGGCTCGGTCTGCGGCGCGGGGTCCGGCAGCAACCAGTCGAAGTCACGGACCGCCAGGGTCTGGTGGGCGGTCATCATGAAGCGGCGCCAGATGCTGGCCGGGATGTCGCCGCCGACCACCTTGTTCATAGGCTTCTCGTCGTCATTGCCGACCCAGACGCCGGTCACGTAGTCGGGCGTGAAGCCGACGAACCAGGCGTCGCGCCAGTTCTGGCTGGTGCCGGTCTTGCCGGCCGCCGGCCGGCCGAAGGCGGCGCGCTTGGCCGTGCCCTCGGTGACGACCTTCTTCATCATCTTGACCATGATGCTGGCGTGGCCGACGTCATAGACGCGGCGCTCGGCCTGTGGAGGCTGGTGCTGGAACAGCGCCTGGCCGTCCTGGGTGGTGACCGTCTCGATGACATAGGGCTCGATCCGGACGCCGCCCTGCTGGAAGACCTGGAAGCCCGAGGTCAGCTGCAGCAGGCTCACCTCGTACGAGCCCAGGGCCACCGACAGGTCGGGGACGGGCGGCAGGGTGGTGATGCCGAAGCGGCGGACAAGATCGCCGATCGCCGCGCCGCCGGCCTCCTGGCCCAGCTTCACGGCCACGGTGTTGATCGAGTTGATCAGCGCCCGCTCGACGGTCATCGGACCACGATAGCCGCCGCTGTAGTTCTCGGGGCTCCAGTCGCCGAACTTGACCGGTTCGTCGACGCGGATGTCGGTCGGCAGCACGCCCTTCTCGACGGCGGCGGCGTAGACGAACGGCTTGAAGGTCGAGCCCGGCTGGCGGCGGGCCTGGACGGCGCGGTTGAACGGGCTCTCGCCATAGTCCGTGCCGCCGACCATGGCCCGGATGGCGCCGTCGGTCGACAGCGACAGCAGGGCCGCCTGGCGGGCGCCCGAGCGGGTGGTCTCGGTGGCCATGGTCTGGCGCACGATCTCGGCGCCCTCGCGCTGCAGCAGCGGGTCGATGGTCAGGCGCACCACCAGGTCCGGCGCGTTCTGGCCGGCGATCTTCACCGCCTCGGTGGTGGCGTAGTCCAGCACCCAGCCGTAGTCGCCCTCGTCCTGCAGGGCCATCGGCGACAGGCGCGGGGTGTCGTCCAGCGCGCGGCTTTCCTGCTCGGCGGTGATCCAGCCTTCCTTGCGCATGTTCGCCAGGATCAGGCGCGAGCGGGCCAGGGCCCGTTCCATGTCGTTGGTCAGCGCCAGGCGCGACGGGGCCTTGGGCAGGCTGGCCAGCAGGGCCGCCTCGGACAGGGTGAGCTGGCTGGCGGGCTTGCCGAAATAGGTCTGGGACGCGCCGTCGACGCCGTAGGTGCCGGCCCCGAAATAGATGCGGTTCAGATAGAGCTCGAGAATCTCGTCCTTGGTCAGGACCTGCTCGAGCTTCCAGGCCAGCAGCATCTCCTGCAGCTTGCGCTTGACCACCCGATCCGGAGTCAGGAACAGGCCCTTGGCCAGCTGCTGGGTCAGGGTCGAGGCGCCCTGCTTGGTCTTGCCGCCGCGCCAGTTGACCCAGGCGGCCCGGACGATGCCCTGGGCGTCGATCGGTCCGTGTTGGTAGAAACGCCTGTCCTCGGCCGCCAGGAAGGCCTGGGGTACGTAGTTGGGCACGGCGCCGATGGTGATGCGCTGGCCATAGCGCGGGCCGCGCGTGGCGATCACCTGGCCGTTGCGGTCCTCGAAGCGGATGCCGGGCGCGCGGTTGACCGCGAACAGCGCCGAGCGCGAGGGTAGGGGCGGGGTGTCCTTGAGGTACTTCTGCCAGACATAGGCCGCGCCGCCGCCGGCGGCGAGCATGCCAACCAGGAACGAGACCAGCAGCACGCCCCAGATCCAGCCCCACTTGCGGGCCTTCTTCCTGGCGGCGCGGTGCTTGAGGTCGGCGCGGAAGGGCTCCTCCGGCGGCGGCGGCGGAGGGGGCGGCGGAGGCTGATAGGACGGCGGCGGGGGCGGGGACAGCTGGAACGGATCCCGCAGCGGTTCGGGCTGCGCCCACGGGTCGTGGGGCGGCTCAGGCGGCGCGCCGGCGGCAGGCTCCGACCTGCGTTTGGACGGATCCTTGTCGTCGAATTTGTACGGCGGAAGGGTCCAGTCGTTCACGGTCTGAGTCAGGCTCTATTTGGTCGCCAGGTAAATCGGGTTTAGGACGGCGCCATGACGCCACGCAAACCTTTCTGGGAGACGAAGACGCTCTCCGAGATGACCGTCCCCGAGTGGGAGAGCCTATGCGATGGGTGCGGCCTTTGCTGCCTCGTTCGCTTCGAAGACGAAGATACTGGCGAAATCATCCCCACGCGGGTGCACTGCCAGCTCCTCGACGCGCATCTCTGCCGCTGCAAGGACTATCCGAACCGCAAGAAGACGGTGCCGGACTGCATCAAGCTAACGCCCTACAATATCGAGGATCTGGAGTGGATGCCGCTGTCCTGCGGCTATCGCCGGATCCACGAGGGCAAGGACCTGCCGCGCTGGCACCCGCTGATCACCGGCGATCCGGACAGTCCCCACAAGGCGGGCGTCTCGGTGCGCGACCAGACGGTGTCGGAGCTGAGCTTCAAGGACGCCGAGGACGCCATGGATTTCGTGGCGACGGACCTGATGCGCGATCGCGGCGATGATCCTTACGATCCGGAGGACTGAGGGGGCGTCCAGATACGGAAAAAGCCGGCCCGCAAACGCGGCGCCGGCTTTTCGTCGCCCTTACGGCGAGAAGCTCTAAGCTTCTTACTTCTTGGTGAAGCCGGCGAACTTGGCGTTGAAGCGCGAGACGCGGCCGCCGCGGTCCATCAGCTGGGCGTTGCCGCCGGTCCACGCCGGGTGGGTGCGCGGGTCGATGTCGAGCGCCAGCGTCGCGCCTTCCTTGCCGTAGGTCGAACGGGTTTGATAGTTCGAGCCATCCGTCAGGGTGACGGTGATGAAGTGGTAGTCGGGGTGAATGTCTTGTTTCATGGCGGCGATCCAGTCCGACTAAGCCGGCGAGTGTGAATTGGGTTAAGCGCCCTCCGCGCACGCGCGGGGTGGCCCTCGAAGACGGGCGGCTATAAAGAACCCGCGCGATTTTGGCAAGGGACTGTTGATGACTGACGCGAACGGCGGCGACCAAAAGGCCGAAGGCCGTCCCGGCGCGGGGGCAGAACTGGTCCAGGGCATGGCCGAGGCCAAGGCCCGGCGACCGCGCCGCAAGGACATCCGCCCGCTCGCCCACCTGCTGCCTTTCGTCAAGGCGCACAAGGGCGACGGGATCGCGGCGGCCTTCTTCCTGCTGTTCTCGACCGGGGCGACCCTGGGCCTGACCGCCGCCTTCAAGGACGTGATCGACCACGGATTCGCCAAGGGTCAGGGCAGCGAGATCAACAGCGCCTTCCTGGGCCTCGGCGCGGTGGCCATGGTGCTGGCCATCGCCACCGCACTGCGATTCTTCTTCATCACCCGCCTGGGCGAGCGGGTCGTGGCCGATCTGCGCCGCGCGCTCTACGGCCACACCCTGGGCCTGGACCAGGAATATTTCCTGAAGACCCGCACGGGCGAGGTGCTGTCGCGCCTGACCACCGACGTCTCGCTGATCGAGCAGCTGGTCGGCGCCTCGGCCTCGATCGCCCTGCGCAACATCCTCAGCCTGGTGGGCGGCCTCGGCTACATGGCGGTGGTCTCGCCGAAGCTGGCGGGCTTCATCGTGCTGATGGTGCCGGTGATCCTGGCCCCGATGTTCCTGGTCGGCCGCCGCGTGCGCAAGCTGACCGTCACCGCCCAGGACCGCTTCGCCGACGCGGTCGGCTATGCCGGCGAGAGCCTGGACGCCCTGGAGACGGTGCAGGCCTTCGGCCGCGAGCAGGCCTCCTCGCTGCGCTTCGGCGGGGCGGTGGAAGAGGCCTACAAGGCCTCGGTGCGCCGGATCACCACCCGGGCCAGCATGACCGCCATGGTCATCACCCTGGCCTTCGGCGGCGTCACCCTGCTGCTGTGGACAGGCGCGCGCCTGGTCCTGGCCGGCGAGATGACCGGCGGCACCCTGGCCCAGTTCGCCATGCTGGCGGTGATGGCCGCCGGCGCGATCGGGGCCCTGGGCGAGGTCTGGGGCGACGTCCAGAAGGCCTCCGGGGCCATGGACCGCATTTCGGAGCTGCTGAACGCCAAGCCCGACATCGCCGCCCCGCCGGCGCCCAAGGCCCTGCCGGTCCCGGCCCAGGGCGCGATCGCCTTCGAGAACGTGGTCTTCGCCTATCCCGGTCGCCCCGACCTGCCGGCTCTGAACGGCTTCGATCTGGCCGTGAAGCCCGGTGAGACGGTCGCCCTGGTCGGCCCCTCGGGGGCGGGCAAGAGCACCGTTCTGCGGCTTCTCCTGCGTTTCTATGACCCACAGTCCGGGGCGATCCGCCTGGACGGCGTCGACCTGCGCGACGTCGAGCCGTCGGAGGTTCGCGCCCGCATGGCCCTGGTGGGTCAGGATTCGCCGCTGTTCTCGGGTTCGGCCATGGACAACATCCGCTTCGGCCGCGCCGACGCCACGGAGGCCGAGGTCCGGGCCGCCGCCGAGGCCGCCCAGGCCGCCGGCTTCCTGTCCGCCCTGCCGCAGGGTTTCGACACCCCGGTCGGCGAGCGCGCCAAGACCCTTTCGGGCGGCCAGCGTCAGCGGCTGGCCATCGCCCGGGCCCTGGTCCGCCAGGCGCCGATCCTGTTGCTGGACGAGGCCACCAGCGCCCTCGACGCCGAGAGCGAACGCCTTGTCCAGCAGGCCCTGCACGCGGCCATGGCCGGCCGCACCACCCTGGTCATCGCCCACCGCCTGGCCACCGTGCTGAAGGCCGACCGCATCGTGGTCATGGAGGAAGGCCGTGTGGTCGAGCAGGGCACGCACACGGAGCTCTTCGCCAAGGGCGGTCTCTATGCGCGGCTGGCTCGCCTGCAGTTCGGGGTCGAGGCGGCGTAGGATTGGGGTTATACTCGCGGCAGGAGCGATCCATGCCCAACAAGGTTCTCACCGCCGAAGTCTCAGCGCCGCTCGCCGATGAGATCGAGCGCCTGGCGCGTCGCCTGGATCGGTCTCAGAACTGGGTGGTCGAGCAAGCGCTCGGGGCGTTCGTTGACCGCGAAGCGCGCCATCACGCCATGATCCTGGAAGGAATGGCCGATGTCGACGCCGGCCGTTTCGTGACCCAAGCCGAGATGGAGGCATGGGCCGATAGCCTTGATCCCGATAACGCGCCGCTCGCGCCGCGCTGATGCAAGTCGTCTGGACGGGTAAGGCCTCGTCCGACGTGGCGCGGCTGCACCAATTTCTTGCCGAAGTGAACCCGAGAGCCGCCAAAGCCGTCGTGCAAAGGCTGGTCGCCGCGCCGCGACGTCTACCGGAAGCGCCTCGATCCGGTGAACGTCTTGCAGAGTTTGCGCCGCGAGAAATCCGTCGCATCCTCGCGGGCGACTATGAGCTTCACTACGAACTTGTCGGTGAGAGGATATACATCCTGCGCGTCTGGCACACGCGGGAGGATCGCTGACTATCTCCGCAGATCCGCCGGAACGGTCGGTTCGCTGATCACGCGCTCCATGGCTTTCCAGCGCGCGTCCTGGGTCTTGCCGGCCCGGTAGACGTGGTCGCGAACCATGTCCTGGCCGATGTTGTAATTGATCACGTACGAGCGGTAGGTCTCGATGAACGACACCCGCTTCTCGGCTCCGCCGCGCGAATAGAGCGTGTACTTCATCAGCGCCCGGACGGCCTGTTCCTTGGTCATCTTGCCGGAGAGGTACAGGGCCGCGATGGTGTTGCCGCTGCTGGACAGCGCCGCCTTGGCGTCCTGCAGCTCGCCATAGGCTTCGGCCGTCTTGGGATCCAGGCCCGCCAGCGGGTAGAGCTTGTCGCGCTCGAATTCGGTCTTGGCCTTGCCCGGGAAGGCCAGTTCGATGCCGAAATTGGCGCTGCCCTCGGCGATGAACGACTGTGGCGAGAACAGCGGATAGACCGAGAACTCCACCCAGCCCTTGTCCTTGGTCAGCTTCTCTTCCAGCAGGGCGTTCAGCACGTGGTGGCCCGGATAGCCCTC
This sequence comes from Caulobacteraceae bacterium, assembly GCA_965283765.1. Lineage (GTDB taxonomy): Bacteria > Pseudomonadota > Alphaproteobacteria > Caulobacterales > Caulobacteraceae > Caulobacter. The sequence continues at coordinate 194,018 of CBDIPU010000002.1, read as the reverse complement.
GTGGCAGCCCAGGTCGAGCGCGCGGCTGATATAGATCGGCAGGTCGGTGTTGATCTGGATCAGGCTGTGGGCGCCGCCCTTGTACCAGTTGTAGCCGCTCCACGGCTTCTTGGTGACGAACTCCATGTCGAAGCGCTCGCCGGCCGGCAGCTTGATGTGCTCTTCGGTCTTGGCCTTGCAGGCGGCGATGCCGGCCTGCATCACCGCTTCCACCTTGTCGGTCGGGATCACGTAGCGGCCCTGGAAGGCGTCGACGCGGGCGGCCAGATCGCCCTTGCCCGGGACCAGCTTGTCGATCCGGGCCAGGATCGGGTCGTAGCTCTTCAGCGGCCTGATCACCGGGCGGACGCCGAACAGGCCCTCGGCCTCGTCCTCGAAGCTGAACGTGTCGCCGGCGATCATGGCCAGGCGCGTCTGGGCGGCCTTGATCTGGCCCTTCAGGAACAGCTTGCGGCGGCGCTCGTCGGGCGACAGCTGCCTGTCCTTGGCGGCGACCACCAGGGTCATCAGGCGGTCGGCCTCCTTGCGCAGCACCGAGACGGGGCGCGGGGCGAGCTTGGCGGTGTCCATCAGGTGGACCGGGCCGTAATAGGCGTCGACATAGCCGGGCTCGCGCTCGCCGGCCTCCAGGGTCATGCGCACGAAGTCCTCGGCGACGCGGTCCAGCAACTCGCTGGACGCCGTGCGGGCGGGCTGAGCGGCGGCGGCCGAGCCCAGCATGAGCGCGGCGGCGAGGACGGCCGTGGAGACGACGTGGCGGATCTTCATGAGGCTTCCCCTGGGAGTTCGGACGGCACGCTGCACCGGTCCGGGCCGTCTCCGCAAGAGGCGCCAGGCTACCCCCGCGCGGCGGCCGCCAGTCCCGGGAAGTCGCTGAACACGCCGTCGACGCCCGCCGCGTAAAGCGCCTTGAACACCGGGGTGACGTCGCCGTGCAGGGCGAGGAAGGCCTGGGCCTTGGGATCGCCTTTCCGCAAGCTGGCGGGCAGGAAGTAGTTCTCGGCCCGCACCGTCCACGGGTGGACCTGCAGGCCCGCGGCGTGGGCGTTCGTGACCAGGTCGGTGGCCGGCAGCAGGACCTGCTTGTCGTTGGGAACCACCAGGCTCCAGTTCGGGCCCAGGCCGTCGGCATAGACGGCGACGTCCTTCAGGCCCTGGGCGGTGATCAGGTCGGCGTATTTGACGTTCGGCAGGTCGGCCGGGCCGCCCTCGCCGTCGACCAGGAACACCAGGCGCGCGGGGGTCTTGGCGCGCAGCTTCTTCAGCGCGCCGACCTCGAAGCACTGCACGAACACCGGCGCGCTCGCCGAGTTCAGGTCCAGCGCCTTCAGCTTCGCCACCAGGCGGTCCTCGGTCGGCAGGCCGATCGAGGCGAAATAGGTCGGGTGCTTCAGCTCCGGATAGGTTCCGATCACGCGGCCCGTGCGCTGGCCGCCGGCCCTGGCGATGGCCACGACCTCCTCGTAGGTCAGGATCTGGGCCTGACCGTCGAAGGCGGCGCTGGCCGGACGCAGCTGCGGCAGCCGCTCGCGGGCGCGCAGGGTCTTGATCTCGGCCAGGGTGAAGTCCTCGACGAACCAGCCGGTGACCTGCTCGCCGTCGATGGTCTTGGTCGCCTTGCGGGCCGCGAATTCGGGACGGCTGGCGACGTCGGTCGTGCCGCCGATCTCGTTCTCGTGGCGGGCCACCAGATGGCCGTCCTTGGTCGGGACCAGGTCCGGCTCGATGAAGTCCGCGCCCTGGTCGATGGCGCGCTCGTAGGCCAGGGCGGTGTGCTCGGGCCGCTCGCCGCTGCAGCCGCGGTGGCCGATGACGATGGGCTTTCTGGCCTGGGCGCGGGCGAAGCCGGGCAGCAACGTGCCGGCGAGCGCAGCGGTGGTCATGGCGCGACGGGTGAGCAGGGTCATGGGGCGCGATTTAGCGCCGGGATGTGACGGTTTGGCGAGGGGTTTGACGCCCTCGCCATCACAAAAACTACGCCGCCCGCAGCCGCTCGAGGATCAGCGGATAGAGGTCCTGGTTGCTGGCCAGGATCGACTTGCCCTGCACGACGTCGTGGTCGTCGTCATCGATCGTGGTGACCTTGCCGCCCGACTCCTGGACCATCAGCACGCCGGCGGCGACGTCCCACGGGTTGAGGTTGCGCTCCCAGTAGGCGTCGAAGCGGCCGGCGGCGACCCAGGCCAGGTCCAGGGCGGCGGCGCCGAAGCGGCGGACGCCGGCGACCTTCTGGCTGACCTGGTGCAGCTCCTTCAGGAACTGGCCGTGGCCCGGCTTGCCGGCGAACGGCACGCCGGTGGCCAGCACGGATTCGTCGAGGTTACGGCGGGCGGCGACGCGGAGGCGCTTCTCGGCGCCCAGGAACGCGCCCTTGCCCTTTTCGACCCAGAACAGATCGTTGGTGATCGGGTTGTAGGTGACGCCGGCGACGACGCCCTCGCCCTCGCGCTGCAGGGCGATGTTGACCGCGAAGTGCGGGATGGCGTGCATGAAGTTGGTGGTGCCGTCCAGCGGGTCGACGATCCAGGTATGGGTCTTGTCGGTGCCTTCGATCATGCCGCGCTCTTCGCCCAGGAAGCCGTAGCCCGGGCGGGCCTTGGTCAGGATCTCGAACAGGGTCTGTTCGGCCTTGATGTCGGCGTTGGTGACGAAGTCCGCCGCGCCCTTTTTCGAGACCTGCAGTTCCGTGACTTCACCAAAGTCGCGAGCCAGGCCACGGGCGGCCTTCCGGGCCGCGTCGATCATGACGTTCAGAAGGGCGGAAGGCGTAGCCACGGGCGTGTAATCCTCATGCAATGCCGTCGACGCCCGCCGGAAGGTCCGGCGGCGGAGCGGTAGGTCGACGGTGTGAAAGAACGGGCGCGGAACCTAGTCGTCCACAGGCCTGAAGGCAAGATGGGCGCGGTTCGAGATGGTTAAGGCCGGACACGTATCAAAACACCGATTTCCCCGGCGAAGGCCGGGGCCCAGATCCATCCGGAATGACTTGGGATGGCGCGCCTCGCGGCCTCGCCACCTCGTTGAAGCCAATGGGTTCGATCTGGGTCCCGGCCTTCGCCGGGAAGATCGGATTGGAGGCTAAGGCAGCTCGACCTTCGGCAGGGTGTCCTTGGTCTCGCAGAGCATCTTGCCGGCCTTGCCGACGGCGCCGGAGATGTCGTCGATCTTGGCTTCCTTGCGCCAGCCCTTGGGCAGGCCCTTGGAGCCGTCGAAGTCCATGCCCAGGTCCATCCACTTGTCGGCCGCGCAGTCCAGCGCGAAGACCAGGATCGGGCCCTTGCTGGCCGGCCAGTTCTTGTAGGGGCCGTTGGGCTTGCCCTCGGCGACGCGGGTCACGATCAACCCGGTGGCCTGGTCCACGCGGGTGAAGTCCGCGTCATAGTAGGACTTGGTGTCTCCCGGCGCCTGCTTCCAGGTCTCTGCAGTCGCAGCCGTGGCAAGCGCCAGGGCCGTTACGCTAAGCAAACACAACTTGAGTTGCTTCATGAGCGTCCTCCCCCGTTTATCGTTGTTCGCTGACGGGGAAGCTATGCCTATGTGCGGCGCGTCACAAGGGAACGCCGTTATTTCGCCTTATTCGCGGCCGGCCCCCGACCTCGCGCTCAAGCCCTCGACGATCGCGGCGTTCAGCGCGGCGACGGCCGCGTCAGGGCCTTCCGGATGGGCCCAGACCCCGGCCGAGACGGCCAGGAAGTCCGCGCCGGCCGTGGCCAGGGGCGCGGCGTTGGCGGCGGTGATGCCGCCGATGGCCACGCAGGGGATCTCCATCGTCTCCTGCCAGATGGTCAGGATCTCGGGTTCGGCGGTGGTCGGGGCGTCCTTGGTCGTGGTCGGGAAGAAGGCCCCGAAGGCGACGTAGTCGGCGCCGCCCTCGGACGCCTCCATGGCCAGGTGGCGGCTGTCGTGGCAGGTGACGCCGACCATCCGCTGGCCCATCAGCTTGCGCGCGTCCTTCAGGGCCATGTCCGACTGGCCGACATGGACGCCGTCGACCGGCAGGCGAGCGGCCAGATCGGGGCGGTCGTTGAGGATCACGGCCACGTCGTGTGCCTGGGCGATCGGCCCCAGGGCCTCGACGGCGGCGGCGATCACCTCGTCCGGGGCGTCCTTCAGGCGGATCTGCAGGGCGGCGACGTCGCCGCCTTCCAGGGCCCTGGCCAGCTGGCGGCCGAAGGCGGCCAGGTCGGGCAGGGACGGCGGGGTGATCAGATAGAGGCGGCAGGCGAGCGTCATGGGCTGGGCTTTAAGCCAATTCGAGCCGCCCCGCGACACCTAGCCGCTATGAACCGTAGTGAGAGTCAGTTGCAAAAGCTGTCGTGAGCGGCTAGATGAGAATGACACTCAATCGGGTAGGGCGTTCTGCCTTGTACGTCTGCAACTGTAACGGCATCCGCGAGCGCGAAGTGCGCGCCGCCATCGACGCTGGCGCCACGCGCCCGGCGGACATCTTCCGTCACAAGGGCTGCCAGGCGCAGTGCGCCAAGTGCGTGTGCGAAATGCGCCAGATGATCCAGGACAACCGCCAAGCGCTGGCCTTCGCGGCCGAGTGACGGCCGAAACGCCAGCAAATCAGAGATCCGGACGGATTTCCGTGAGAGCGCGAGCGACTTGCACACATTCAGGTTGAAGCCGGTTTCGGCTTGCCCCAGGTTCCGGCCGAACATGTGAACTTCAAGGAGGCCGCCATGCAGGGCGATCCCGGCATCATCCGACTGCTCAACGCGGTGCTCACCAACGAACTGACGGCGGTCAACCAGTACTTCCTGCACGCGCGGATGTACGACAACTGGGGCTTCAAGCGCCTCGGCAAGATCACCTATGACGAATCGATCGGCGAGATGAAGCACGCCGACAAGCTGATCAACCGCATCCTGTTCCTGGAAGGGCTGCCGAACCTCCAGGACCTGCACAAGCTGAAGATCGGCGAGACGGTTCCGGAATGCCTGGCCAGCGACCTGGCCGTGGAGGTCGGCGGCCGCGAGACCTTGATCCCCGGCATCGTCCAGTGCGAACAGGCGCGCGACTATGTCAGCCGCGAGCTGCTGCGCGAGATCCTCAGCGACACCGAGGAGCATATCGACTTCCTCGAGATGCAGCTGGGCCTGGTCAAGGCGCTGGGCGAGCAGAACTACCTGCAGTCGGCGGTGGGAGAGCTGCCGGCCTAGACCGCTGTTCGCGTTTGGGTCTCGGACGACAATCGGTCGCACGAGACCCGAAGGCGTTTTAGCTGGCGCGCGGCGCGGATCAGGCCATCATGGCGTCGGGGTCCCGGTCGCGCTGGAACCAAGGTTCAGCTGGGCTGTTTGACCTTGCGAGTTCACGAAGGAGTCCCGCCATGCATGTCGCCAACGGAAAGTCGCGGGAACGCGCTCTGGCTGGACGCGAGGCGTTCGAGCTGGAAAGGCGGGAAGGCCTTCATCCTGCGGCGCAGATCGGCGTCGGCGCGGCCCTGGCCGGCGGCGCGATCATCGCGGCCATGGTGATGGGCCGCCGCCACGAGCGGGTGCTGGACGACGAGATGTACGCCGTCGAGTTCGCCGAGATGCACGAACCGGTGGCCCACCAGCCCAAGCCGCTGACCAGCCTGCTTCTGCCGCCGCTGTTCATCGCCATGACCCTGTCGGGCCTGCGCACCTGGAACGCCCCGGCCAGCCCCGCCCGCACCCGCGCCCTGACGATCTGGAGCCTGGTGCAGGGCTTCAACGCCCTGTGGCTGGGCCTGGGCGCCAAGCGCCTGGGCGGCCAGCTGGGCGCGGCCACGGCCTCGCTGACGGCCTCGGCGGCCTATGCGATCGAGGCCCGCAAGGTCGGCGGCGGCGTCGCTCCCGACTTCGGCTGGATCGGCATCGCCAACGCCCTGACCTCGCAGCTGTGGCGCAAGCCCGTGCCGCGCATGCCGACGATTCATTGAAAACTGTCATCCCGGCCAAGTGCGAAGCACGCCGAGCCGGGACCGCCGGAAGCGCTGAGCTCGCCGTGGTCCCGGCTCTCCGCTTCGCTGCGGCCGGGATGACAAGCGCTTTGTAGATCAAGCGATCTTCAGCGCCCGGTCCAGGCTGAACCGGCCGCCGCCGCGCGCGATCAGGAGCAGCAGCAGGCCCGCCCACGACAGGTGGGTCGGCCAGGCGTCGGGATAGACGAAGATCTCGATCACCGCCGTCATGCCCAGGAAGGCGAGCGCCGAGAGCCGGGTGAACAGGCCCAGCACCAGCAGGACCGAGAACAGGTGCTCCGAATAGGTCGCCGCGTGCGCCGCCACGTCCGGCGACAGCAGCGGCACGTGGTATTCGGTCTCGAACAGGGAATAGGTGCTGTCCTTGATGCGCAGCAGCCCGTCGACCTTGGTGCGGCCCGACTGGAAGAAGATCGCCGCCACGCCGAGGCGGGCGACGAGGGCCAGGACATCCTCGGTCAGAACCTTGCCGGCGAGCCGGGCGAAGACGTCGAAGGGGGCGCGGAGAGCGGCAGCGGTCATTGGTCGATATCCATGAAGGCGCCGTCGGCGATCAGGCCCGCGAACAGCGCGGCGAGGTCGGCGGCGGGATGGGTTGTCCGGGCGCGCTCGGCGGCCTGGGCGGTGGTCTGGCCCTTGCGGCAGGCGCGGAGGAACTCGGTTTCGGCCTCGCCGACCACGCGATGCGTGACGACGCCGTTGGCGCGAAGGCAGAGGAGCGCTTCGGGAGCCTCCGAGAGCTCCAGGTCCTCATGGCCCGCGCGGGCCGCCGACCACAGACTGGGCAGGCCGGCCTCGAAGGCGGCGAAGCGGACGCTGGGGTGCAGGGCGAGCCGCGTCTCGGCCAGGGCCTCGGGCGGCAAGGCGGCCAGCGGCCCGGCGGTCAGGGCCGGCGCCTCGGCGGCGAACAGGGCTTCGGTCCACAGGCGATCGAGATGGGCAACGCCAGCGAGATAGGGCAGGTCCTGAGCCGGCGGGAAGCGGCCCAGCCAGGCGGGAAAGTCCTCGCCGTAGTCCAGCAGGGCCGCGCCGGTCGGCGGCGCCTCGCGGGCGAACAGCGCGGCGGCGGCGCGGAACCACTCTTCGCCGACCATGGACAGCACGGTCGGGAAGTTGGCGGTCAGGGCGTCGACGCAGCCCTTGGCGATGGTGTTGCGGTAGACCGACAGTCCCGCCTCGCCCGCGCCGGGCGCGAGCCAGGGCGACAGGGCGGCGCGCTCGCCACCGAGGGCCGCGACGAAGGCGTCCTGGAAGTCCAGCAGCTCAGGCATGGGTCTTCTCCCGGACAGGCTCCAGCATCGCCGCGGCGCGGTCGCGCTCGGTCATCAGCGTCGCGAAGTCGGGAATGTCGTCGTCGCGCTCGATCAGGGTCGGGCGCGGGCCGATGCGGTCTATCAGCTGGCGATAGAGCGTCCAGACAGGCTCGGCCACCGGCGCGCCGTGGGTGTCGATCAGGAGGTCGGATCCGCCTTCATCGGCGCCGTGGCCGGCCAGGTGGATCTCGCCGATCGCCTCGGCGGGCAGGGCGTTCAGATAGGCCTCGGCGTCGTAGCCGAGGTTGCTGGCGCTGACGAAGACGTTGTTGACGTCGACCAGCAGGCCGCAGCCGGTTTGGGCGACCAGGGCCTTCAGGAAGTCGACCTCGTCCAGGTCGTGGCCGGTCAGGGGCAGGTAGAGCGAGGGGTTCTCGATCAGCACCTCGCGGCCCAGGGCGTCCTGCATCCGGCCGACATTGGCGGCGATGCGGGCGAGGGCGGCGTGGGTGCGCGGAAAGGGCAGGAGGTCGGGCTGGTGCAGGCCTCGGTGCGTCGACCAGGCCAGGTGCTCGGAGACCACGAACGGCTCGAACCGGTCGACCAGCCGCTTGAGGGCGGCCAGGTGCTCGCGGTCCGGATCGGCGTCGGCGGCTAGGGACAGGCCCACGCCGTGCAGCGAGATCGGGCGGCGTTCGCGGATGGCTTCCAGCGCCGCCAGACGCGGGCCGCCAGCCGACATGTAGTTCTCGGGATGGACCTCGAACCACAGGCCCTGAGCCTCGCACGCGAGCGCGTCGGCATAGTGCTGGGACTTGAGGCCAAGGCCGGCGGTGGGGGTCATGGGGGGGAGCTTTCAAAACCCTTGTCATCCCGGCCGCAGCGCAGCGGAGAGCCGGGACCGCCACAAGCGCGGCGCGTCCCGCGGTCCCGGCTCGGCGCGCTTCGCGCTTGGCCGGGATGACAGTTTCAAAGGTCGCTTACGCCTTCGGAGTCAGCGAACCCATGCCCTTGGGGGTCTTCATGGTCACGCACGCGCCCTTGGCCACGTGCTTCCAGGCGTCGCCCTGATAGTCGACCTTCGAGGTGCCGGCGCACGAGGTGCCCGCGCCCGCCTTGCAGTCGTTCTCGCCGGCCTTGGCCACGCCGTAGCACTTTTCCATCTCGACCTTGGCGCCGGTCTTCATGTGCTCGTCGGCCGAGGCCATCGAGACGCCGGCCGAGAGGGCGAGGACGGCGGCGAGGGCGGCGGTGGTGGCGGTGCGGTTCATGGGGTGTCTCCTTGGTGCTCTTGGGGAAGTCTTGGGATCGTTGCTGGCCGGAGCGGCATGTCGTCGCCCGGTCGATGGGAGATACGAAGCTTCCGCCGTGAAGGTTACACCGGTCGCCGAACAAAAAACGGGGGGAACAAAATTTCGGCGCGGCGGTCTCGGGCGGTTCCGGCGCGGCGCGACACCGTGTAACCATCGGCCCTTCCCGCGCGAATAGGGGTGTGCGTGACGGATACCGAGACCCGTTTGAAGGCGCTGATGCTGCGCGGGCTGGACGGTGACGCCGCCGCCTATCGCGAGTGTCTGGGCGTTCTTGGCGTCCGGCTGCGCGCCTATTTCGCGCGACGGATGTCCGGCGCGCCCGGCGATGTGGAGGATCTGGTGCAGGAGACGTTGCTGGCGGTGCATCTCAAGCGGTCGACCTGGGACTTGTCCCAGTCGTTCACCGCCTGGGCGCACGCGGTGGCGCGCTACAAGCTGATCGACCACTGGCGGCGGCGGAAGATCCGCCAGACCCTGCCGATCGAGGACCACATCGAATTCCTGGCCGCCGACGAGCCCGATCCGGGCGTCGGCCTCGAGCTGGACCGCGCCCTGGCCACCCTGTCCGAAAAGCAGCGGATCCTGGTCTCCGACGTCAAGCTGACCGGCCTGTCCCTGGCCGAGGCGGGCGCGAAGGCCGGCATGTCCGAGGGCGCGGCCAAGGTCGCCCTGCACCGGGCGCTGAAGGCCCTGGCCGAAAGGATGCGCCGTGCGAACGGATGATCTGATCGACGCCCTCGCCTCGGACGCCCAGGCCACGGATTTTGGGCCGACGCGCGCGCCGCCCCGGCGTCTGGCGATGGTCGCCGGCCTGGGCGCCCTGGCGGCCCTGGTCCTGGTGCTGGCCTGGTTGCATACCCGCCATGACCTGATGCCGGCCATGCGCGGCGGCATGTTCTGGATGAAGGCGCTCTACACCGCCCTGCTGGGCGCGGCCGGCTACCTGGCCATCGAGCGGCTGTCGCGGCCGGGTGGATCGGGCCGCCGCGGCTGGATCCTGGGCCTGTCCGTCCTGGGAGCGTTTTCGGTCGCGGGCGTCGTCCAGGCGATGATGAGCCCCGACATCCAGATGACGCTGCACATGCTGCGCGGCCATTCCTGGCATGTCTGCAGCCGCAATATCCTGGTCCTGGGTCTGCCGATGCTGGCCCTCGGCCTGTGGGTGGTGCGCGGCATGGCCCCGACCCGGCCGACCCTGGCGGGTCTGGCGACGGGATTGTTCGCGGGCGGCGTGGCGGCGACGGTCTATGGCCTGCACTGCGCCGAGAACACCTTCACCTTCGTCGCCCTCTGGTACAGCCTCGGGGTGCTGTCCCTGGCCGCCCTCGGCGCGGCGGTCGGACGCTGGGCGCTGCGCTGGTAGGCAGGGCCGGGAATTGGCCGCCCGTCCCCAGTTCTAGCGACGCTCAAGTTTCGTGTCGTCGCGCTGCGGTCGATTGACAAACCGATGTTCCGCCACTGAAGTGACGCCGCCTTTCGCGAATGAGACGCGACAGGTGCTGGCGCAACCGCCATCCGGCTCTGTGGGGAGAGGCGCGTGACGATCGATGACACCGTCGCTCCGATAAGCGGCGCGAGGGCCGGCGCGCCCATCTGGTCGGCCGCGACCCTGCCCTGGCGACTGGCCGAGGTCGCCGCCGCCGGCGTCCTGGCCGGCGTGCTGATGATCCTGGTCTGGCTGGACCTGCGTCCGGACCTGCCCCTCGCCGCCGCCCAATCCTTCTTCTGGATCAAGGCCGCCTATCCCGCCGCGGTGGCCGGCTGCGCCATGATCGCGGCCACGCGGATGGCGCGCGATCGCCCGGGCGGGTTCAGCGCGCTGGCCGTCGCCGGGGCCTTGGCTAGCGTCCTCCTGATCGCCGGCGGAGTCCAGGCGTCCGACATGACGGCCGGCGCCCTGGCGGCCCTCTACTGGCCGCAGGCCGCCGTCTGCCTCGGCAATGTCCTGGTCATGGCCGCGCCGATGCTGGCCCTGGTCGCGGCCGGCCTGCGCGATGTCGACCTGGAGCGGCCTGGGCCGACCGGTTTCGCCTGCGGTCTGTTTTGCGGGGGCGTCGCGGCCACGGTCGACGGCCTGCACTGCTGGCAGGGAACCTACGCCTTCGTGGGTCCTGGGTTCACCCTGGCCATACTGCTGTGCGGCGCGGTCGGGGCCGTCGCGGTCAAGCTGCTCGCCCGCCGCCGCCGCCTTCTCGTCGCGGCGGAGTAGCCGGCGCGAAAAGGCCTCCCGGATCGCGCCGGGAGGCCTCTTCGTCTCAACGGATCGACGTCTACTCGGCGGCGGCCTTGGCCGCGTCGCCGCCGAACTTGGCGTGCAGTTCGCCCGAGGCGTAGCGCTTGCCCATGGTCGCGGTCGACAGCGCCTTGATCTTGTCGGCGTGGCCGGCCGAGCCGAACTCGACGAAGCGGGCCTGGCAGACCTTGCGCATGGCTTCCTTGGCGGGTTTCAGATAGGCGCGCGGATCGAACTCGCCCGGCTTCTCGACCAGGATCTTGCGGATCGCGCCGGTGATGGCCATGCGGTTGTCGGTGTCGACATTGATCTTGCGCACGCCATGCTTGATGCCGCGCTGGATCTCTTCGACCGGCACGCCCCAGGTCTGGGGCATCTCGCCGCCGTACTGGTTGATGATGTCCTGCAGGTCCTGCGGAACGCTGGAGCTGCCGTGCATCACCAGGTGGGTGTTGGGCAGGCGGCGGTGGATTTCCTCGATCACGTTCATGGCCAGGACGTCGCCGTCCGGCTTGCGCGTGAACTTGTAGGCGCCGTGGCTGGTGCCCATGGCGATGGCCAGGGCGTCGACGCCGGTCTGGGCGACGAAGTCGACCGCCTGGTCCGGATCGGTCAGCAGCTCGTCATGGCTGAGCTTGCCCTCGAAGCCGTGGCCGTCCTCGGCTTCGCCCATGCCTGTTTCCAGGCTTCCCAGCACGCCCAGCTCGCCTTCGACGGAGACGCCGCAGCTGTGGGCCATCTGGACCACCTTGCGGGTGACCTCGACATTGTACTCGTAGGAGGCCGGGGTCTTGGCGTCTTCCATCAGCGAGCCGTCCATCATCACCGAGGTGAAGCCGTACTGGATCGCCGTCGCGCAGGTCGCCGGGCCGTTGCCGTGATCCTGGTGCATGCAGACCGGGATGTGCGGATAGATGTCGACCAGAGCGTCGATCATCTTGGCCAGCATGATGTCGTTGGCGTAGTTCCGCGCCCCACGCGACGCCTGGATGATCACGGGCGAGTTGACGGCCTCGGCCGCCTCCATGATCGCCAGGCCCTGTTCCATGTTGTTGATATTGAAGGCGGGCAAGCCGTACTCATGCTCGGCGGCATGGTCCAACAGCTGGCGCAGCGTGATGCGAGCCACGTAGTTCTCTCCTGCAAGCGTTAAGTGGTTGGGTCGTTTCTTGTTTTTGGGGCCGTGACGCTTGTGCGTTCTCTGCCCGTCTAGTCAGTCTGCGTACTTAAACTCTTCCGATCTTCCCGGCGAATGCCGGGACCCAGATCCCAAGGCGCTTGGGCTGATTGGAAGAACGCGGTGTTCTTGGAATCGCTTCAGCGCTCGTCCATCTGGGCCCCGGCATTCGCCGGGGAGATCGGAGAAAACTAGTCAGATTCTCAAGCCTCCAGAGCCGCGACGCCCGGAAGCGTCTTGCCCTCCATCCATTCCAGGAACGCGCCGCCGGCGGTCGAGACGAACGTCATGTCGGCCGACACGCCCGCGTGGTTCAGCGCCGACACCGTATCACCGCCGCCGGCCACGGCCACGATCTTACCCGATTTCGCCAGTTGCGCGGCGTGCTTTGCCGCCGAAACGGTCGCCTCGTCGAACGGAGGGACTTCAAAGACGCCCAGCGGGCCGTTCCAGATCAGGGTCTTGCTGGCGTCCATGGCGGCCAGCAGGGTCTTCACCGTCTCGGGGCCGGCGTCCAGGATCAGGTCGTCGGGCTGGACATCATAGACATTGCGGGTCTCGGCGTGGACGCCCGGCTTGACGCTCTTGGCCACCACCACGTCGGTCGGCAGCAGCAGCTTGCAGCCGGCCGCGCCCGCCAGGTCGATGATCTCCAGGGCGGTGTCGGCCAGGTCGGGCTCGCACAGCGAGGCGCCGACATCGATCTTGGCCGCGTGCAGGAAGGTGTTGGCCATGCCGCCGCCGATGGCCAGATAGTCCAGCTTGGTCACCAGGTTGCGCAGCAAATCGAGCTTGGTCGAGACCTTGGAGCCGCCGACGATGCCGATCACCGGCTTCTTGGGATTGCCCAGGGCCGCGTCCAGGGCTTCCAGCTCACGCTGCATCGCCAGGCCCGGATAGGCCGGTAGCAGGTGGGCGAGCCCTTCCGTCGAGGCGTGCGCGCGGTGGGCGGCGCTGAAGGCGTCGTTGACATAGACGTCGCCATTGGCGGCCAGGGCCTTGGCGAACGCGGGATCGTTCTTCTCTTCGCCGGCGTGGAAGCGGACGTTCTCCAGCAGGGCCACGCCGCCGTTTTCCAGGGTGTTGATGACTTCAGCGGCGGCCGGTCCGACGCAGTCGCTGGCGAAGGCGACCGGCTGCTCCAGCAGCGCCGACAGCGGCTCGGCCACGAAGGCCAGGCTCATCTCGGGCACGACCTTGCCCTTGGGCCGGTCGAAGTGGGCCAGCAGCACGACCTTGGCGCCCTGCTGGGACAGGTAGTGGATGGTCGGCAGCGCCGCGCGCAGGCGGGTGTCGTCGGTGATCTTCCCGCCATCGACCGGCACGTTGAAGTCCACCCGGACCAGGGCGCGCTTGCCGGCGAGATCGGCGGTGTCGAGGGTGCGGAAGGTCATGGGGCGTCCTGCGGTGCGTGAACCTCGTCCTTCGACAAGCTCAGGATGAGGTTCAAGAGATCGGCAATAGCCCTCATCCTGAGCCTGTCGAAGGACGAGGGCGGGCCAAGGAAAACCCCGCTCCTTGCGAGAGCGGGGTTTGGTGGTGCGTTCCTTACAGGAACTTCGCCATTTCCAGAGCGGTGTCGCTCATGCGGGTCGCGAAGCCCCACTCGTTGTCGTACCAGCTGAGCACGCGGACCAGCTTGCCCTCGATGACCTGGGTCTGCGGCAGGGCGGCGGTCGAGCTGGCGGCGATGTGGTTCAGGTCCGTCGAGACCAGCGGGTCGGTCGTGGTGAACAGCACGCCCTTCATCGGACCGTCGGCGGCGGCCTGCAGGGCGGCGTTGACCTCGGCGGCCGTGGTGTCGCGCGTCGGCACGACCTTCAGGTCGATGACCGAGACGTTCGGGGTCGGGACGCGGATCGACGAGCCGTCCAGCTTGCCCTTCAGTTCCGGCAGAACCAGACCCAGGGCCTTGGCGGCGCCGGTCGAGGTCGGGATCATGCTGAGGGCCGCGGCGCGGGCGCGGTAGAGGTCCTTGTGCATGGTGTCCAGCGTCGGCTGGTCGCCGGTGTAGCTGTGGATCGTGGTCATGTAGCCGCGCTCGATGCCGACCAGGTCGTGCAGGACCTTGGCGACCGGGGCCAGGGCGTTGGTGGTGCACGAACCGTTCGAGACGACGATGTCGTCGGCGGTCAGGGTCTCGTGGTTGACCTTGTAGACGATGGTCTTGTCGGCTCCGTCCGCGGGAGCGGACACCAGCACGCGCTTGGCGCCGGCTTCCAGGTGCAGGGCGGCCTTGTCGCGGGCGGTGAAGATGCCGGTGCACTCAAACGCGATGTCGACGTTCAGTTCCTTGTGCGGCAGATCCTTGGGATCACGGATCGCCGTGACCTTGATCTTGCCCATGCCGACGTCGATCCAGTCCTCGCCCGAGGTGACCACGCCCGGGAAGCGGCCGTGGACGCTGTCGTAGCGCAGCAGGTGGGCGTTGGTCTCGACCGGGCCCAGGTCGTTGATGGAGACGACCTCGATGTCGCGGCGGCCATGCTCGGCGATGGAGCGCAGGACCAGACGTCCGATGCGGCCGAAGCCGTTGATGGCGACGCGAATAGCCATGGGTCGTTCTCCTGTTATGACCGCGCGATCGAGTTCGATCGGCGTTCCCTATTTGGGTGCGCGTTTTGCGGGGGAAAGGCGCTAAGTCAAGGCCTAGAAACTGACACGGCTTCGGTAAATGCTGCTATGGGCTCCGCGCCGCCCAAATGTCGCCCTGACGACTGGCATAGACGGGGCTCATCTATATGTTGCGTCGCATGATTGGAAATCGCCGATGATCCCGGCCGACGGTACGGCCCTCGACCTGGCCGTGCGCCGTCTGGAGCGCGCGGTGGCTCAGCTTGAGCAGCGCCAGGCGGCCAAGGCCGCCGAGGTCGAGCGCGCGCTGGCGGCGGCCGCCGCCGCGCCTGTCGCGTCGTCGTCGCCCGCCGAGCCGGGCCTCTTCGATGACGAAGAGCGCGTCCGCCTGGTCGCCGACCTGGAAGCCGCCCGCGAACGTGAAAAGGCGCTGGAGGAAGCCGGCGAGCAGGCCTCCGCCGCCCTGGGCCGCGCCATCGCGGAGATCCGTTCCGCGCTCGGCGACGAGTTCGTGGCCAATGACGACCACGCGCATGACGACGACGAAGCCGAGGACGCCGTCGCGCCTCTGCAGGACGACGACCTGTTCGACGCGCCCAAGGCAGGCGATCCCAAAGTCAGCGATCCCAAAGTTCGCGATCCCAAAGTCCGCGATTTGGGGGAGGCCTGACGCATGGCCCAGGTGACCATCCACGTGAACGGCCGGCCCTACATGGTCGGCTGCGAGGACGGCCAGGAGCCGCATCTCTCGGAACTGGCGCGGCTGTTCGACCGCCAGGTCCGCCAGGTCAGCTCCGACGTCGGCCAACTGGGCGAGACGCGGCTCTTCCTGATGGGCGCCCTGCTGCTGGCCGACGAACTGTCGGACATGAAGCTGCGCCTGGCCCACGCCAACGCCGAGATCGCCCGCCTGAACCAGGACGGCACCAAGGCCGAGATCGCCGCCATCCGCGCGCTGGACGCGGCCGCCGAGAAGATCGAGAAGCTGGCGGCGGAGTAGGCGCTCCGCTCGCGCTATAACTTGAGGTTGTTCTCTCCACTGTATTCCCTATCGTTGGGACCTGTTTCGGAAGAGGGCTTCGATGAGAGTGCTGGCGACGTTTGGGCTTCTGGGCTTGGCCTTGAGCGGTCAGGCCCTGGCGGCGGATTCTACCGCTGGCGCGTTCGGCGCGCGCGAATATATCCAGCAGATCAGCCTGTCGCCGGACGGCCAGCAAGTGGCGATGATCGTCCCGACCGCTGGGCGCGGCGTCCACCTGGAGGTGGTCGACACGGCCGCTTCCGGCCCGCCTAAGCCGATCCTCGCCTCCAGCGGCAGCCCCGAACGGCTGACGAGCTGCCGTTGGTCGACCAATACGCGCCTGGTCTGCCAGATCTATGTCGTCGTGAAGGACGCGCAGAATCGGCTGGGCTTCACCCGCCTAATCGCGATCAACAGCGACGGCGGCGACCTGAAGGTGCTCAGCGCCGAGACCAACGACCGCTCGCTGCGGTTGTCGCAGAACGGCGGCGTGGTGATCGACTGGGCCACCGACGACGCGCCGGGTGGGATCCTGATGACCCGCGACCATGTGCCGGAGCGCGGCACTGGCACCCACCTGGCCAAGGAAGACGACGGCCTGGGCGTCGATCGCGTCGACACGACAACCTTGGCTCGCCGGTCCGTCGAGAAGCCAAACCTTAACGCCATCGAATATATCGGCGATGGGCGCGGGACCGTCCGGGTGATGGGCGTTCGGCCGACGCGGTCGTCGGGCTACGCCAGCGACAAGATCCTCTATTTCTATCGCCAGCCTGAACGCCGCGACTGGCTGCCGTTGGGCCAACTGACCCTCGGCGCCACGGGCTACAGCGGCTTCAGCCCCGAAGCCGTCGATCCCAAGCTCAATGTCGTCTACGGTTTCGACGTCAAGGACGGCCGCCTGGCCTTGTACAAGACGGCGCTGGACGACAGCCTCAAGCGCGACCTGGTGCTGGCGCGGCCGGACGTCGACGTTACGGGCCTTGTTCGGATCGGTCGCCAGAGCCGCGTGGTCGGCGTCTCCTACGTCACCGACAAGCGCGAGACCGAATTCTTCGACCCCGACTTGCGCAAGTTGGGTCTGGCGCTGGGCAAGGCGCTGCCGGGTCGCCTGGTCACGTTCGTCGACGCCTCGGCCGACGAGTCCAAGCTGCTGCTGTTCGCCGGCAGCGACAGCGATCCGGGCCTCTACTACCTCTATGACAAGACCACCCGGAACCTGCAGGAGCTGATCGCCGCCCGGCCGCAGCTGGAAAAGTTGAAGCTGGCCACGGTGAAGGCGGTGACCTATCCGGCCGCAGACGGCACGCAGATCCCTGGCTACCTGACCCTGCCGCCGGGCAGCGACGGCAAGAACCTGCCGGCGATCGTCATGCCGCACGGCGGCCCCGGCGCGCGCGACGAATGGGGCTTCGACTGGCTCGCCCAGTATTTCGCCCAGCAGGGCTACGCCGTCTTGCAACCCAACTATCGAGGCTCGGCCGGCTATGGCGCCGACTGGTTCCAGAAGAACGGCTTCCAGTCCTGGCGCACCGCGATCGGCGATGTGAATGACGGCGGCCGCTGGCTCGCCCAGCAGGGGATCGCCGCGCCGGGCAAGCTGGCCATCGTCGGCTGGTCGTACGGGGGATATGCGGCGCTGCAGTCGGCGGTTCTGGATCCGGACCTCTTCAAGGCCATCGTGGCGATCGCGCCGGTCACCGATCTGGAGACCCTGCGCGCCGAGTTGCTGAACTTCACCAACTACCTCCAGGTCAGTGAATTCATCGGCAAGGGCCCGCACGTGGCCGAGGGGTCGCCCGCCCAGAACGCCGCGAAGATCAAGGCGCCGGTCCTGCTGTTCCATGGCGACCTCGACGCCAATGTCGGGATCGGCGAGTTGCGGCTGATGGAGCGCAAGCTGCGGGACGCGGGACGCAAGGCCGAGTTGGTCGAGTTCAAGGGATTGGACCACCAGCTCAACGACGACACGGCGCGAACCGAGATGCTGACCAAGACCGACGCCTTCCTGAAGGCGTCGCTGGGCCTCTGATCGTCGCCTGCGACGCGGGCGCCTCTATCGCTGGGGCGCCCGACCCCCTATATTGACCCACGGCGGGTCTTGCTGTGGCTCTCGTCGAAGATTTCTATTCCCAGGGACCTTAATCTCTCTATCGGGACCTGTTCCCTCCCGTGGCCGTGGCTGCGGGAATACGGGGCCCACCTGTTACTGACAGGTTCGAGTGGATTGAAACGTCTTCACGGTTCTTCGCGGCGCCGCCACCTTTCTTCCCGAAGCGATGGTCTCCTATAAGCGACGGATGGCGATCACCAATCCCATCGCGGCCAAGACGGCCCTGCGCATCTTCCTGCGCAACCAGCGCAAGCAGCTGGCGCTGGAGCATCCCGAAGCCGACTGGATGATCGCCGAGGTGGCGCGCGAGCCCTTGGCCAAGCTGTTCCCCGATCCCGCCGGCAAGGTTGTCGCGCTCTATCACGGGCTTGGCTCGGAGGTGTCGCCGCGCATCCTGGCCGACCATATGCGCGAGGCGGGCTGGACCCTGGCCCTGCCGACGGTCGAGGACGCCGAGACGGCCCGCATGGTGTTCCGCCTCTGGGATCTGGACCAGCCGCTGGTCCATGACGCCATCGGCCTGCGCGGTCCCCCGCCGACCCAGGCGGTCGTGCTGCCGGACCTGGTCATCACGCCGCTGCTGGCCTTCCAGCGCGACGGCCTGCGCCTGGGGCAGGGCGGCGGCTATTACGACCGGGCGCTGGAAGCCCTGAGGGCTCGCAAGTCCGTTGTCGTGCTGGGCCTGGCCTACAGTGGCCAGCAGGCGGAGAATTTGCCGCACGAGCCGCACGATCAAAGGCTGGACGCTATTCTCACCGAAAAAGAGTATATCGCGGTCAATGACATGGGCCGCCCAGGCCCTCCTTAAGGACTTTCGATGCGTTTCGCCTTCTTCGGCGATGTCGTCGGCAAGTCGGGCCGCGACGGCCTGGCCGACCATCTGCCCGATCTTCGCCGCCGGCTCTCCCTCGAGTTCGTGATCATCAACGCCGAGAACGCCGCGGCCGGCTTCGGCATCACCGAGAACACCGCGCGCGAGCTGTTCGAGGCCGGCGCCGACTGCCTGACCCTGGGCAATCACAGCTGGGACCAGCGCGAGGCTCTCACCTATATCGTCCGCGAGCCGCGCCTGATCCGACCGGCCAACTACCCGATCCTGTCCGACGCCCCGGGGCGCGGCAGCCATCTCTTCCAGACCGACAGTGGCAAGACGGTGTTTGTCGTCAACCTGCTGGGTCGGGTGCACATGGACGCCATGGACGACCCGTTCGCCGCCGCCGACCGTGAGCTGGACAAGGCCCCGCTGGGCCAGGTGGCCGACGCGGTGATCGTCGACATGCACTGCGAGGCGACGTCGGAGAAGATGGCCATGGGCCACTATTGCGACGGCCGCGCCTCGCTGGTGGTCGGCACCCACACCCACGTCCCGACCGCCGACTGCCAGGTGCTGCCGGGCGGCACCGCCTACCAGACCGACGCCGGCGCCTGCGCCGACTATGACAGCGTTATCGGCAACCAGAAGGAAGAGCCTCTGCGGCGCTTCACCACCAAGATCAGCGGCGGGCGCTACACGCCGGCCTCGGGGCCGGCGACGGTGTGCGGCGTGTTCGTCGAGACCGACGACCGCACGGGCCTGGCGGTGCGCGTCGAGCCGATCAGGGTCGGCGGGCGGCTGCAGCCGACGGTGCCCGTGATCTAAGCCTCTCCTGGAGAGCGGGCTGTCATCCGCCGAAGCCTACAGCCGGCACCGGCGATAGACGCCGCGACGGAGCTGATAGGTGTCAGTGCGGGGATTGTAGCTGCGATAGCGCGCCGAACAGGCCCGCACGTGCTGGTACCAGTTTCCGTGGCGGTTGAAGTGCTTGGGCGGCGGCGGCGGGCGACGGCCCCAGCCATTGTCCCAGCGGCCATAGTCGTTGTCGTGCATGCCCGGGCGGCCCATGCCCGGGCGATCCTGTCCGGGACGATCCGGACCGGGGCTGGTTCGGGCGCCCGGTCGTCCCATCGGACCACTCTGGGCCGACGCTGCGAGCGGCGTTGCGGCAAGCAAGGCCGCGCCGATAGCGATGGTCAGGAATTTCGCATGAGATGGCTCCTTGAGCCCATGGACCGTGCGCTACGCCGGAAAGGGTCGCTGCGGGCCCGACTGGAACCTTAACCATCCCGGGGCCTGGCGGTTCCGCGAATGCGCCAGATCAAATCGGGTAATAAAACCCCGCGGCGGCGGCCCCGGCCATGCTGGCCTCACCCTGCCGGGAAGTACTTGAAAAAGGGCTCGGCTTCTTCGAGCACGCGCGCCACTGAAGGCCGAGCCGTCAGCCGCGCCAGATAGGCGCTGATCCGAGGATAGGCCTCGCCCAACGGTTGGACCTTGTCGGCGTAGTAGAGCGCCGGGAACGCCGCGCAGTCGGCCAGACCGAAGGCGTCGCCCGACATCCAGGTCCGGTCGGCCAGTTCGGCCTCAAGCACCGGATAGGACGTGGTGATCTGCCCGCGCGCCTGATCGACGCCGAATGGATCACGCTGGTCGTCCGACGGGCGGATGCGGTCGCCGACGATCTTCTGCATCGGCGTCATCACGTAGAAATCGAAGAACCGGTCCCACAGCCGAGTGCGCCAGGCCGCGTCCGGATCGGCCGGCGTGAACCGCACCGGACCGGGATAGTAGGCGTCCAGATAGTCGAGGATGACGCTGGTCTCGGGCACGGTCTCGCCGCGCGCGTCGTCGCGCAGCACCGGGAACTTGCCGATCGGCCAGACCGACAGGAAGGCGGCGCGCGAGGCCTCCTCGCCCAGGTTCACCACCAGCGGCGTGAACGGCGTGTCGTTCTCGTAGAGGCCGATCAGCACCTTCCAGCAGAACGAGGACAGCGGGTGGGCGTATAGCGTCAGGCTCATCGATCGCTCTTAGACACTTAAGTTATTGCCTAACTATCATCTAGGCCAGGCGGAGCGCAAGCCTGGCCCGGCGCCCCTTGGGGGTGACAAAACCCGCCCTCGGGGGCTAGAAGCGCCCACACTCCATTTTTCAGACCAGAGACAGAGCCTCCGAATGGCCGGCCACTCGAAATTCAAGAACATCATGCACCGCAAGGGCCGCGCCGACGCCGCGCGCTCCAAGCTGTTCTCCAAGCTGTCGCGGGAAATCACCGTCGCGGCCAAGACCGGCCTGCCCGACCCGGCCATGAACCCGCGCCTGCGCCTGGCCGTGAACAACGCCAAGGCCGAGAGCCTGCCCAAGGACGTCATCGACCGCGCGATCAAGAAGTCGCAGATGGGCGACGCGGCCGACTATTCGGAAATCCGCTATGAAGGCGTCGCCGCCGGCGGCGTCGGCATCATCGTCGAGGTGCTGACCGACAACAAGA
Source organism: Caulobacteraceae bacterium (assembly GCA_965283765.1). Classification (GTDB taxonomy): domain Bacteria; phylum Pseudomonadota; class Alphaproteobacteria; order Caulobacterales; family Caulobacteraceae; genus Caulobacter. Next base: position 173,073 of record CBDIPU010000002.1, on the reverse strand, counting down.
ACCGCGCCGCCGCCAACGTCCGGTCCTACTTCACCAAGATCGGCGGCAATATGGGGGCCACCGGCTCGGTGACCTTCAACTTCGATCACGTCGGCCAGATCACCTACCCGGCCAAGGCCGCGTCGGAAGACGCCATGATGGAAGCCGCCATCGAGGCCGGCGCCGACGATGTCACCTCGGACATGGACGAGGAGGGCGAAGGCCACACCATCTACACCGCCTTCGAAAGCCTGAACGAGGTGGCCGCCGCCCTGGAAGCCAAGTTCGGCGCGGCGTCGAACACCAAGATCGCCTGGCGCCCGAAGATGCAGGTGCCGGTCACCGGCGACTCGGTCGCCACCCTGATGAAGCTGCTCGACCTGCTGGACGACGACGACGACGTCCAGAACGTCTATTCGAACGAAGACATCAGCGACGAAGACCTGGCCAAGCTGGGCTGACGCTCTTGGGGGAGGTCCGAATGGGCCTCCCCTTCTTACTTCCAGTATTTCCAGCGACGAGGCCCCGGTGACCTTTTCCGCCCCGAACGCCCTGGCTGAAGTCGACCTGCCCGGACTGCCCAACCACTATCGCGGCAAGGTGCGGGACAATTACGACCTGCCGGACGGCCGCCGGGTGATCGTGGCGTCCGACCGTCTCAGCGCCTTCGACCGCATCCTGTGCGCCGTGCCGTACAAGGGCCAGGTGCTGACCCAGACGGCGCGCTACTGGTTCGACGCCACCGCCGATATCTGTCCCAACCACGTCCTGGCCTATCCAGACCCGAACGTGCTGATCGGCCGGCGTCTGGAGATGCTGCCGGTCGAACTGGTGGTGCGCGGCTATCTGGCCGGGACCACCTCGACCTCGATCCTGACGCTCTACAACAAGGGCGAGCGCGAAATGTATGGCGTGCGCCTGCCCGACGGCCTGCGCGCCAACCAGCGCCTGCCCGAGCCGATCCTGACCCCCACCAGCAAGGCCGCCGACGGCGACCATGACGCGCCGCTGTCGCCCGCCCAGATCCTGGAACAGGGCCTGCTGACGGCCGACCAGTGGGACCAACTCAGCGCCTACGCCCTGGCCCTGTTCGCGCGCGGCCAGGCCCTGGCCGCCGAGCGCGGGCTGATCCTGGCCGACACCAAGTACGAGTTCGGCCTCGACGCCGACGGCGCCATCGTCCTGGCCGACGAGATCCACACCCCCGACAGCAGCCGCTTCTGGAAGGCGGCGACCTACGACGCCAGGTTCGCGGCCGGCGAGCGCCCCGACAGCTTCGACAAGGACTTCGTCCGCGCCTGGGTGGCCCAGCGCTGCGATCCCTATGCCGACGCGATCCCGGAGATCCCCACGGACCTGATCCGGCAGACCTCGGACGTCTATATCGAGGCGTTCGAGACGATCACCGGCCAGGCGTTCCAGCGCCCGGCGGCGGACGAGCCGGTGATGGCCCGCGTAAAGCGCAACCTGGACGCCTACCTGGCGGGCTAGGCAGAGACTGATCTCTCTCGCCGCTCTTCTCGCCGTCATGGGGCGCGGCTAGACTGCGGACATGGTCCTGCGGGTTCACATCGACACCGATTGCGGCGTGGACGACGCCTTGGCGCTGACGCTTCTGGCCCGCGCGCGACAGGCCGTGGACGTGGTCTCGGTCTCGGCCGTGTTCGGCAACACCTATGTCGACCAGGCCGCCGCCAACGCCCGGGGCGTGCTGCGGCTCGCCGGCTGTGGGGCCGAGGTCTATATCGGCGCCGGCTCTGGCCTGGCTCGCCGCCGGGTCGAGCGGATGCGTCCGGCTCATGGGGTCGACGGCCTGAACGGCGCGGGCTTCTCGCAGCGCTGGAAGCTGCCCGAGCTGGAGCGCGGCCATTCGGCCAACTTCCTGGCCTTCGCCGCCCGCCGTAAGGTCAGCGGCCTGTTCCTCGGGCCTCTGACCAACCTGGCCAAGGGCCTGCTGGAGGACCCCGCCGCCTTCCGCGACTGGCGGCCGACGATCATGGCCGGCGCCTTCGAGGTGGCCGGCAAGGCGGCCGGCGGCGCCGACTTCAACAGCTGGAGCGACCCGGAGGCCCTGCAGCGCACGCTGGAGGGCCGGGTCATGCCGCGCCTGATGCCGATGGACGTCACGCACCAGGTGTCAGTCACCGCCGAGGACCTGGCCAAGGGCGCGGCCTGCTGCGGCTCGCCTTTGTCCCAGCGCCTGATCAAGGCGGCCGGGCCCTATATCGCCTTCCACCGGCAGGTCTGGGGCGGCGAAGGCTGCCGGCCGCACGACTCGGTGGCGGCCGCCAGCCTGATCGCGCCCGAGCTCTTCAGCTTCACGCCCGCGCGGCTGCGGGTGGTCGTCGACGGCCAGCGCCTGGGCCGCGTCGACCGCATCGACGGCGCGCCCAACGCCGAGGTCTGCACAGGCCTCGACGTCGCCGCCGTCAAGCGCCTGATCCTGGGCGGCCTGTTCGGCTGGAGCGCGGTGGAGGCGGCTTGAGTCTCGCCCCGGCTTCCTAGTGTGGCTGGCCCCACTGGGCCGCGCGTTCGCGGACCAGCTCGCGCATGAACTGGTCGAGCTCGGCCAGGCGGCGATCCATCTCGCCCACCGGCACGCCGTTCCACACCGCGTGGTCATAGGCCGACCGCGCTTCGCGAAGATTTTCGCCGGCCTGGTACCGCTCGGTTATGTAGAGGGTCTCGAGAAGCTTGGTCGGTCGGTCGAGCTTCTCGTGCTTCATCGACCAGTAGCTGACCATGTACTCGGCCAGGATGCCGTCGTCCGATGTCTCGACCATCGTCCGTCTCCCTTTACGCTGGAGCGGAGATAGGGAGATCGGACGGCGGTTCCAGGGGCGAAGGGCGTCTATTTCCCGCCCGCGTAGTCCTTGATCAGGGCGTAGAGGAAGTCGCGGCCGTCATAGAGCGACTTGACCCGCATGCGCTCGTTCAGGCCGTGGATGCCATCGCCGTCCGAGCCGCCGAACAGGCCCGAGACGCCATAGGTCGGGATGCCGCCGGCGTTGGTATGGACGCCGTCGGTGGCGCCGGTCAGCAGGATCGGCACGATCGGAACGCCGGGCCACAGCTTGGCGGCTTCCTTCTCGATCGGGCCCATGATGGCCGGCGTCAGGGGCGGCGGCGGCGAGACGCTGTTGGGCTCGTGGGCCAGAGTCACGGCGACGGGCGCGCCCGCCAGTTCGGCCAGCTTGGTCCGGACCTCCTCGACCGGCGTGCCCGGCAGGATGCGGCAGTTGACGTTGGCCGTGGCGCGCTGGGGCAGGGCGTTGGGCGCGTGTCCGGCATTGACCATCGTGGCCACGCAGGTGGTGCGCAGCATCGAGTTCCACATCGGGTCGGCGGTCACGGTCTTCAGCGCCGCCGGATCGTTGATGTTGGCGACCAGCGCCTTCATCGCCGCCGCCTGCTCGGCCGGCACGCGGGCCTGCATCTTGGTGAAGTAGCCGCGCGTGGCGTCGTTGAAGCGCGGCGGGAAGCCATAGGCGCCGATCCGGTCCAGGCCCGCCGACAGCTGATAGATGGCGTTGGCCGGGACGGGCCGGCTGGAGTGGCCGCCGGGATTGGTCACGGTCAGGGTGAAGTCCTGATAGACCTTCTCGCCGCCCTGGACCTCCAGCACGACGGGCTTGTCGTGCTCGTCCAGCAGGCCGTCGGCGCCCTCGTTCAGGGCGAATTCGGCGTCGACCAGCGGCCGGTGGTTCTTCACCAGGTCCTCGATGCCGTTATAGGCCTCGCTCTCCTCGCCACAGGTCAGGGCCATCTTGATGTCGCGCCTGGGCTTGAAGCCGGCCTGCTTCAGGCGGACCAGGCTGTCGACCCAGATGGCCGCCTGGGCCTTGTCGTCCGACGTGCCGCGCCCGAAGAAGTAGCCGTTCTCCTCGACCAGCTTAAACGGGTCGCGGGTCCAGTCGGCGCGGTTGGCCTCGACCACGTCGATATGGGCCAGTAGGAGCATGGGCTTGGATTTCGGATCGGTCCCGTGAAGGATCGCCACCAGGCTGCCCTCCCTGGGATGGCCGTCGGCGACCACGACCTTGACGTCCTCGGCCGGGAAACCCGCCGCCTTCAGCCGCGCGCCCATGGCCTCGGCCGCTTGGGTGCAGGAGCCGACCGACAGGGTGGTGTTGATCTCGACCAACTCCTTGTAGAGGTCGCGGAAGGCCAGCTGGTCGGGGCGGACGGTCTTGGGCGGTTCGGCGACCTGCGCGCTCGCCGTCGTCGCCAGGGCCAAAAAGGCGCCCGCCATCATCCACACCGACCGTTTCATCCGTACTCTCCCCAATGAACGTGGGCGCGAGGAGAGCCCGCCAGCGCCCGGCGCGCAAGGGCCGCTGTTAACGCCTCGTTAGCAAAGGACTGGCTTTTCGTGGGGCCGGAAAAGGCGATGGTGCGAGAACACATGATGAACGCGAATTGCACGCCAATCCGAATCCTGGGGCTCGATCCCGGTCTGCGCCGCACCGGCTGGGGCGTGCTGACGGTCGAGGGCTCGCGCATGAGCCATGTCGCCCACGGGGTGATCGTCCCCGACGAGAAGGCCGACTTCGCCCAGCGCCTGCTGCATCTGTTCGAGGGCATCTGCGCGGTGATCGAGCAGCATCGGCCCGACGAGGCGGCGGTCGAGGAGGTGTTCCTCAACACCAACGCCCAGTCGACGCTGAAGCTGGGCCACGCCCGCGCCGCCGCCCTGATCGCCCCGGCCCGCGCCGGGCTGCTGGTCGCTGAATATTCCACGCGTCTGGTCAAGAAGGCGGTGGTCGGCACCGGCGCGGCCGACAAGGCCCAGATCGGCTTCATGATCGCTCGCCTGCTGCCCACGGCCGGCAAGACCACGGCCGACTGCGCCGACGCCCTGGCTGTCGCCATCACCCACGCCAATCTGCGCGTCGCCAATCGGAGGGTCGCATGATCGGAAGATTGCGGGGCGCCGTCGCCGAGGTCGGCGAGGAAGAGGCCCTGATCGACGTCATGGGCGTCGGCTACGTCGTCCGCTGCGGCCACCGCACGCTCCAGCGCCTGCCGGCCCTGGGCGAGGAGACCTTGCTGCACATCGAGAGCCAGTGGAGCGAGAGCGCGGGCCTGCGGCTCTACGGCTTCGCCACGCGCGAGGATCGCAAGGCCTTCGTGCTGCTGCAGGCCATCCAGGGCGTCGGGCCCAAGGCCGCCATGGCGGTGCTGGACGTGCTGTCTCCGGCGGAGCTGGCGTCGGCGGTGGCCCGCGAGGACAAGGCCGCTGTCGGCCGCGCCAACGGCGTGGGGCCCAAGCTGGCCCTGCGCATCGTCACCGAACTGAAGGACAAGCCGATCACCGACGGGCCGGTGCTGACAGCCGCCCCGGCCTCGGGCGCGACCGCCGCGCCCGCCAAGCCCGCGCCCACCGGCGACGCCGTCGCCGCCCTGATGGGCCTGGGCGTCGCCGAGGTGAACGCCCGCCGCGTGGTGGAGGCCGCCGCCGATCGCCTGGGCGAAGAGGCGACGGTGCAGGCGCTGATCAAGGCCGGCCTGCAGGAGCTTGGGCGATGACCCGCGTCATCTCCGGCGAGCCCCAGCACGGCGACCAGGTTCCCGCGACCGACCGCGCTCTGCGCCCGCAAACCCTGGCCGAGTTCGTCGGCCAGGAGCAGGCCAAGGGCAATCTGCGCATCTTCATCGAGGCCGCCAAGGGCCGGGCCGAGTCCCTGGACCACGTGCTGCTGTTCGGTCCGCCGGGCCTGGGCAAGACCACCCTGGCCCAGATCATCGCCCGCGAACTGGGGGTGAACTTCCGCGCCACCTCCGGCCCGGTGCTGAACAAGCCCGGCGACCTGGCCGCGATCCTGACCAATCTCGAGCCGAACGACGTCCTGTTCATCGACGAGATCCATCGTCTGTCGTCGAACGTCGAGGAGATCCTCTATCCGGCCATGGAGGACCACGTGCTGGACCTCGTCATCGGCGAGGGGCCCTCGGCGCGCTCGATCCGCATCGACCTGGCGCCCTTCACCCTGGTGGCGGCGACCACCCGGGCGGGGATGCTGGCCACGCCGCTGCGCGACCGTTTCGGCATCCCGATCCGGCTGGAGTTCTACACCCCGGCCGAGCTGCGCCACGTGCTGCTGGGCGCGGCCCGCAAGATGGGCGCGCCGCTGTCCGAGGACGGGGCCGACGAGATCGCCAAGCGGGCGCGCGGCACGCCGCGGGTCGCCGGCCGCCTGCTGCGTCGTGTCCGCGATTTCGCCGAGGCCGACGGCGCGGCCGTCATCGACCGCAAGGCCGCCGGCCTGGCGCTCGCCCGGCTTGAAGTAGACGAAGTGGGCCTCGACAGTCTCGACCGCCGCTATCTGCGCGCCCTGATCGAGCACTATGGCGGCGGCCCGGCCGGGGTGGAGACCATCGCCTACGCCATCGCCGAGGCCCGCGACGCCGTCGAGGACGTCATCGAGCCCTACCTGATGCAGCAGGGCTTCATCCAGCGCACCCCCCGCGGCCGCGTCGCCTGCGGCAAGGCCTATCTGCACCTGGGCCTGAAGGCGCCGCCAGCCCCGACGGGGCAGGGCGGTTTGTTCGGGGATGACGTTTGACCCTGCTCATCAGGGCGTGGGGCTAGTCGTCCTGGCGCGCGCCGTGGCGGATGCGCAGGATGATCACGGCGTCGTCCCGGATCCGATATCGGATCAGATACGGGTGGATGATCGCAAGTTCGCGAAGTCCACGGGCAGTTTCTCGACCTCGCTCGGGATGGTCGGCCAGGCTATTGGCCGCCGCTTGCAGTCTGCGAGCCAGCCGCGCCGCCGCTGGCGCATTGAACGCCGAGACGTAACCGTAAATGCTCTTGAAATTGGCGACCGCTTCGGCGGACCAAATAACTTGCCGCACTAATCGCCGACTTCCGGCGGTGGTCGCGGATCACCTTCGGCCAATGAGGCCAGCCAGCGACTGACGGCCTCGTGGCTGATCACGCGACCAGCCAAGACATCGGCTTCGGCGCGCGCGTCGGCGGCCGCTTCGGCGTCGTCGTCGATTTCGTCGAAGATGCCAGGTTCGATCTTCATGGCTCGAACGATAGCACAAAAAGGGAACATGTCCAGCGCCTGACGCCTGGGTTGAGCCACATTGTGGGGCTGACGTCGCAGACCGCCCACGCTAAGCAGTCCCCATGACGACCCCGCCCGAACCCACCGCCCCTGAACCGACGGCCGGCGTGTTTTCCGGCCGCGAGCACCGGCTGCCCGTGCGGATCTATTACGAGGACACCGACTTCTCGGGGATCGTCTATCACGCCAACTACCTGCGCTACATGGAGCGTGGGCGCAGCGACTTCTTCCGGATGGTCGGCATCTCGCACACGGCGCTAGCCAAGGCCGACACGGCGTTCGCGATCATCCACATGACGCTGGACTTCAAGCGCTCGGCGCGGATCGATGACGCGCTGATCGTGCGCACGACCTATGACCGGGTGAAGGGCGCGCGGCTCTATGTCAGCCAGAAGGTGACGCGCGGCGACGAGGTGCTGGTCGAGGCCCGGGGCGAGGCGGTCTGCATCACCCTGGACGGCCGTCCGCGTCGTCCGACCACGGAGATGCTGGCCCAGCTGGCGCCCTGGCTCCTGGTCGACGGCGAATAAACAAACATCGTTTTTCGGGATCGCTCGACGATTGTCATAGTTTCACCCAAGCGTCGCTTCATGCCATACGGCGCGTAGTAAGACTTTTAGACGCCCCAACGGAGCCATAACCCGCATGGACGCCTCGGCAGCCGCCCCGAATTTCTCGTTCTTCGCCCTGTTCATGCAGGCCGACTGGGTCGTAAAGGCCGTCATGATCGGCCTGATCCTGGCGTCTCTGGGGTCGTGGGCCGTGATTCTGGACAAGCTGGTTCGCTTCACGGGCCTGAACCGCGCCGCCGACCGCTTCGAGGAGCAGGTCTCGGGCGGGCGTTCGCTGGAGGACGTCGCGGGCGAGGCCGGCGCCAATCCGCGCCACGCCCTGCCGCGCATGTTGCAGGCGGCGCTGAAGGAATGGCGCGACGCCAAGACCAAGGGCGCGATGAGCGAGAACCAGGCCGGTTTCCTGATCGCCCGCATCGACCGCATCCTGGACGCCCAGATTGCCCGCGAGAACGCCAAGGTCGAGGAAGGCCTCGGCAGTCTGGCCATCGTCGCCACCGCCAGCCCGTTCATCGGCCTGTTCGGCACGGTCTGGGGCATCATGCACGCCTTCCAGAACATCGCGATCTCGAAGAACACCTCGCTGGCCGTGGTGGCCCCGTCGATCGCCGAGGCGCTGTTCGCCACGGCCGTCGGCCTGATCGCCGCCATCCCGGCCTATATCGCCTACAACAAGTTCTCGACCGACGCGGGCAAGTACGCCGGCCGCCTGGAAGGCTTCGCCGACGACCTGTCGACCGCGATCCAGCGTCGCCTGTCGGACCGGGTCTAGACCGATGGCGATGTCGTCCAATGACGCCTTCGCGACCGGCGGCGGCCGGGGCCGTCGTCGTCGCGGCCGCCGCTCGCGCGGGGCGCTGTCCGAGATCAACGTCACCCCGCTGGTCGACGTGATGCTGGTGCTGCTGATCATCTTCATGATCAGCGCGCCGCTGCTGACCGCCGGCGTGCCGCTGGAACTGCCCAAGACCGAAGCCGCCGCCCTGCAGAATCAGGACGAGCCGATCACCGTGTCGATCAACCGCGAGGGCAAGATCTTCGTGGGCGAGACCGAGATCCCGTTCCAGAACCTGGCCCCGCGCCTGACCGCGATCGCCGGCAGCGGCTACGACAAGCCGATCTTCGTCCGCGCCGACGGCGGGGCGACCTATGCGGCCGTCGCCCAGGTGATGGCGGGTCTGTCGAACGCGGGCTTCAACAAGATCAACCTGATCACCGAGACGGGCGGCCCCTCCACGGGCGCGGCTCCCCGGGACGCCCAGCCGGAGGGCTCGGGCGAACTGCGCCCGGCCCAGTAGGATCGGCCAGGAAAGCTTGATGAGCGCTCGCCGCGAATCCCCGATCTCCCCAGGCCTGCTGGCCTCGATCGCGCTGCACGGAGCGGTGGCGGCGCTGATCGCGTTCGGCCTGCCGTGGAAGCAGTCCAAGCCGATCACCATCGGCGAGTTCGTGCCGGTGACCATCGTCACCAACGGCCCGACCAATGTGCGTCCCGCCGAGGAAGCGCCCGAAGAACAGACCGCCCAGGCGCCGGATCCGGTTCCAGAGGCCACGCCGCAGCCGCCGGCCCCGACGCCCGCGCCCACGCCGACCCCCGCGCCCGCGCCGCCGCCTAAGCCGACGCCCGTTCCCAAGCCGGCGGTGACGCCCACGCCGGCCAAGCCGACCCCGACGCGGAAGAAGCCGGACACCGACTTCTTCGCTTCGCTGGAAGCCTCGATCGCCAAGTCCAAGAAGGCGACGGGAAAGCCGACCGCCAACGCCCCCAAGGGGCCGGCCCGCGCGGAGACCTCGGTCTCGGCCCGCCCGGCCATGGGCGCGGCGACGGGGCTGTCCGCCGCCGCCCTGGGCCGCCTGCAGGGCGAGGTCCAGGACCGCTGGAACCCGGCCTGCAACGTCGAGGGCGTGGCCGCCGTCACCGTCCGGGTGGTGTTCGAGATCGGCCCGGGCGGCCGGGTCGTGGGCCAGCCCCAGAGCCCCGGCTCGTCGTCGTCCGATCCCGTCGTCCGATCCGAGTTCGACCGTGCGGTCCGCGCGCTGTTGCAGGCTTCGCCGTTCGCCTACCTGCCGTCCGACCTGTACGGTCAGAAAATCGCCCTGAACTTCAACGCAAAACAGGCCTGTTCGCGTTGATGCTCGGAATGAACTTGAAGGAGACTTCGATGCGCTTGAAAGCCCCGATGCGTCTGAGAGCTCTCTGGCTCATGGCCGCCGTCCTGCTGGGCGGCGCGGCCTTCGTCACACCGGCCGCCGCGCAGATCGAGGTCGACATCAACGCCGGCGCGGTCAAGCCGCTGCCGATCGCGGTTCCCGCCTTCTCGGGGACGACGCGCGGGGCCGAGATCGCCCAGGTCATCACCGGCAATCTCGAGCGTTCGGGCCTGTTCCAGCCGCTGAACGTGTCGGGCGTGCCGGACAGGCTGCAGGACGTCAACGTCCAGCCGCGCTTCCCCGACTGGCAGGCGACGGGAGCCCAGGCCCTGATCAACGGTCAGGTCACGGTCGGGCCCGACGGCGGCCTGCGCGTCGACTTCCGCCTGTGGGACGTCTTTTCGCAGCAGCAACTGCTGGGCCTGCAATTCTCCTCGACGCCCGACAATTGGCGGCGGGTGGCCCACAAGATCAGCGACGCCGTCTATGAGCGGCTGACCGGCGAGAAGGGCTATTTCGACACCCGCGTGGCCTTCGTCGCCGAGAGCGGCCCCAAGCTGGCCCGCGTCAAGCGCCTGGCGATCATGGACCAGGACGGCGCCAACCCGCAGTACCTGACCGACGGCTCGTACATCGTGATGACGCCGCGCTTCTCGTCGACCAGTCAGGAACTGACCTATATGGCCCTGCGGCCGACGGGGTCGTCGATCTACCTGCTGAACCTGGAGACCAGCCGGCAGGAAACGGTCGGCAAGTTCCCGGGCATGGTGTTCGCCCCGCGCTTCTCGCCGGACGGCAGCAAGGTGGCGTTCTCGGTCGAAAAGGCCGGCAACAGCGACATCTATCTGATGGACCTGCGCAGCCGTTCGTCGACCCGCATCACCACCGACCCGGCCATCGACACCTCACCGTCGTTCTCGCCGGACGGGACCAAGATCGCCTTCAACTCCGACCGCGGCGGCCAGGCCCAGCTCTATGTGATGAACACCGACGGCTCGGGCGTGCGCCGCATCTCGTACGGCGGCGGCCGCTACACGACCCCGGTCTGGAGCCCGCGCGGCGACTTCATCGCCTTCACCAAGCAGACGGGCGGCGAGTTCCACATCGGCGTCATGCGTCCCGACGGCAGCGACGAGCGTCTGCTGACCACCAGCTATCTGGACGAGGGTCCGACCTGGGCCCCCAACGGCCGGGTTCTGATGTTCTTCCGCGAGGGCTCGGCCGGCAATCCCAAGCTGTGGACGGTGGACATCACCGGCCGGATCCTGCGGCCGGCGGCCTATGGCGGCTCGGGCTCCGACCCGGCCTGGTCGCCGCTGCTGGACTGATTGACACATCCTTCGGGCAACCTGCGCGGAGCACAGGCGTTAAGGCAGAGGTTTCGGCTTGGTCTATTCGCGCCGGAAGTGAATCTTCATCGTCTGACGAGCTTCTGACATCATTGTGAGGCTTGGTCAGGCATTTCATGGGTCCATTCCAAGCGTTGCGCAGGTATGGATCAGGTCCAGAGTTCGTAGACTGAGGAGAAACTGGATGAGCTTCGACACCCAGCGCGCCATTAGACTGGCGCTCGTCGGCGTGGCTGCCGCCTCGCTCGCCGCCTGCGCTTCGCGTCCGAAGCCCCAGCCCGTTGCGCCGGCGCCGGAACCGACGCCGGCCGCGCCGAGCCAGCCCTACACCCCGCCGCCGGCCCCGCCGGTGTCGAGCGGCGTGCTGCCCGGTTCGGTCCAGGACTTCGTCGTCAATGTCGGCGACCGCGTCTATTTCGACACCGACGAATATTCGGTCCGCGCCGACGCCCAGCCGGTCCTGGCCGGCCAGGCCCAGTGGCTGAACCGCTACCCGCAGGTCCGCGTCCGCATCGAAGGCAATGCCGACGAACGCGGCACCCGCGAGTACAACCTGGCGCTCGGCGCCCGCCGCGCCAACGCCGTGCGTGATTTCCTGATCGGCCAAGGCGTCGCCGCCGCCCGCATCGAGACGATCTCGTTCGGCAAGGAACGCCCGATCGACGCCGGCACGAGCGAAGAGGCCTGGGCCAAGAACCGTAACGGCCACACGGCCATCACGGACGGCGCCCGCTAAGAATAGGAACCCTTCCCCTTGATGGGGGAAGGGCAGGGATGGGGGTGACGCGGCGGTTCCGCTGTTCAAGCCCTGGTCACCCCCACCCAACCCTCCCCCATCAAGGGGGAGGGCTTTTTGCGCCCTACTTTTGTCAGCAACTTGGACATACTGGTTGCCATGAAGCTGAAATCCGCTCTGCTCGCCGTCCTGTTCGCCTCGACGGCCGCCGTCGCTGTCGCCCAGACCCCGCTGCCCGTCGAGGATCCGCTGGACGATCGCTCGGCCAAGCGCGTCGAGCGCATGGAAAAGGTGGTCCGCGAGCTGCGGTCGATCGTCTTCCAGGGCCGCGACACCGGTAAGCCCGTGGTCGTGCAGCCGGCCGAGACCGACGCCCAGATCGCCGCCCTGAACGAGCGCGTGGGCGACCTGGAGCAGACCCTGACCCGGCTGAACGGCCAGAACGAGGCCGCCAATTTCGAGCTGACCAAGGCCAATCGCGCCGTCGCCGACCAGAAGGCGCGCGCCGACCTGCTGGAACAGCGCCTGGCCGCGCTGGAGAAGTCGATCGCCGACATGCAGACCGCCGCCGCCGAGGTCAGCGCCCAAGGAACCGGGGGAATGGCGCTCGCCGGCGGGGCCCCGCCGCCGCCGGCGCCGCCCGCCGATCCGGCCGTGGCCTTCAAGCAGGCCAAGGATCTGCTGCTGGCCGGCGACTACGCCAATGCCGAGCAGGCCTTCGCGGCCTATGTGAACAACTATCCGGACAGCGCCAAGGCGCCGGAGGCCCGCTACTGGCAGGGCGAGACCCTGTTCGTGCGCGAGGCCTATACCGACGCGGCCGGGGCCTATATCGGCGCGATCCGCGGCTGGCCGCAGACCAGCTGGGCGCCGGACGCCACGCTGAAGCTGGCCCGCTCGATGGTGGCTCTGAAGAAGACCACCGAGGCCTGCCGGACCCTGGACGAGCTGACCAAGCGCTATCCCAAGGCCCCGGCCCAGGTCATCTCCCGCGCGGCCTCGACCCGCGTCGCGGCCAAGTGCGCGTAGAAGCGGTTCGAGCCGCTCTCGACCGGCGGCTCGATCGCGCTTCCAACACCCCACTGGCCGTCGGCTTCTCCGGCGGCGGCGACTCTCTTCCTGCTGAAGGCGGTCGTGGACTGGGCGGACCAACGGCCCGTTCTGGCCCTGGTCGTTGATCACCAGCTTCAGCCCGACAGCGCGCGCTGGACCGCCGAGGCCGTCGCCAAGGCGCGGGCGCTGGGCGCGGCGGCGAAAGCGCTGGCTTGGACCGGCGACAAGCCTTCCGCCGGTCTCCCCGCCGCCGCCCGTCGCGCGCGTCACGCTCTGCTGGCCGCCGCCGCCCGAGAGGCCGGGGCCAAGGTCCTGCTGCTGGGCCACACCGCCAGCGATCTGGCCGAGGGCGCGGCCATGCGGGCCGAGGGTTCGACGGTTTCCGACCCCCGCGAATGGGCGCCGTCGCCGGTCTGGCCTGAGGGGCGGAACGTCTTCCTGCTGCGGCCGCTGCTGGGCCTGACCCGCGATGAAATCCGGCGGGCCTTGGCCGCCGAGGGCGAGACCTGGCTGGACGATCCCGCCAACGAGGATCTCCGCTACGCTCGGGCGCGGGCCAGGGCGTCGGGCGTCGACGAGGTCGCGGCGGACGAGGCCGTTTCGCGCCGCCCACCGGCCTTCGAAGTCGATCGCGCCGGAACCATCCGCCTGCCGCGCGACGTCGCCGCCGCCCATCTGGCCGCCGCCCTGTTGTGCGCCGCCGGGACAGAGCGACCGCCCCGGGGCGAACGGCTGGCGCGGTTGGCGCAACGTCTGCGCTCCGGTGAAATCTTCACCGCTACCCTCTCCGGCGCGCGGATCGAGGCCGATGCGGAGGTGATGGTCTGCCGCGACGCCGGCGAAATCGCGCGCGGCGGCCTTGGCCCGCTGGACCTTGCTGCGGGCCAGACCAGCGTCTGGGACGGTCGCTGGGAAATTGCCGCCGGGACCGAGCCGCTGACCGTCAGCGCCTTGAAAGGCGGGGCCTCCCGTCTTTCGCCCCGCCAGCGCGCCGCGCTCTCCGCCCTCCCGGCGCCGGCCCGTCCCGGCCTGCCGTTGATCATGCGTCCCGGCGCGGTCCCGTATTGCCCCGCGCTTGACGGCCCGGACCTTGCAGCCGAAGGAAGTGCGCGCGCGCGTCCGCTCGTTCTGGATCGTTTCAAGGCCGCGATCGGTCTGATCGACCAGAATCCGTGACCTGATGTCACGTCCATGGCGCAAGCGCGCGTGACCTCCTATCTTGGGAGGTCAAGAACCTATTCGTTGGGAAGACGAGGCGTATGAATTTCCGGAACCTGGCCATCTGGCTGGTGATCGTCGCGGTGCTGGCGGGCGTTTTCGTCGTCAGTCAGAACGCCCGCACCAAGGGCAGCGGCGAGATAAGCTATTCGCAGCTCCTCAAGGATGTCGACGCGGGCAAGATCAAGTCCGCCGAGATCGCGGGGCAGACCGTCATGGCCAAGGGCGCCGACGGCAAGGTGCTGACGGTCAACGCGCCGCTGAACTCCGACGAACTGGTCAACCGCATGGTGGCCAAGAACGCCGACGTGAAGTTCAAGAGCGGCTCGATCAGCTTCCTGGCCATCCTGGTCCAGCTGCTGCCGATCCTGCTGGTCGTGGGCGTCTGGCTGTTCTTCATGCGCCAGATGCAAGGCGGGGCGAAGGGCGCCATGGGCTTCGGCAAGTCCAAGGCCCGGCTGCTGACCGAGAACAAGAACCGCATCACCTTCGAGGACGTCGCCGGCGTCGACGAGGCCAAGGAAGAACTGCAGGAGGTCGTCGACTTCCTGAAGGATCCGGCCAAGTTCCAGCGCCTGGGCGGCAAGATCCCCAAGGGCGCCCTGCTGGTCGGCCCTCCGGGTACGGGTAAGACCCTGATCGCCCGCGCGGTCGCGGGTGAGGCGGGCGTGCCGTTCTTCACCATCTCCGGTTCGGACTTCGTCGAGATGTTCGTCGGCGTCGGCGCCAGCCGCGTGCGCGACATGTTCGAGCAGGCCAAGAAGAACGCGCCCTGCATCATCTTCATCGACGAAATCGACGCCGTCGGTCGCCACCGCGGCGCCGGCCTGGGCGGCGGCAACGACGAACGCGAGCAGACCCTCAACCAGCTGCTGGTCGAGATGGACGGCTTCGAGGCCAACGAAGGCATCATCCTGATCGCCGCCACCAACCGTCCCGACGTGCTGGACCCCGCGCTGCTGCGTCCGGGCCGCTTCGACCGCCAGGTCGTGGTGCCGAACCCGGATGTCGCCGGTCGCGAAAAGATCATCCGCGTGCACATGAAGAACGTGCCGCTGGCCGCCGACGTCGACGTCAAGACCCTGGCGCGCGGCACCCCGGGCTTCTCGGGCGCGGACCTGGCCAACCTGGTCAACGAAGGCGCCCTGCTGGCCGCCCGCAAGAACCGCCGCATGGTCACCATGCACGACTTCGAAGCCGCCAAGGACAAGGTCATGATGGGCGCCGAGCGCCGCTCGATGGCCATGAGCGACGCCGAGAAGAAGCTGACCGCCTATCACGAGGGCGGCCACGCCCTGGTGGCCCTGCGCGTTCCCGTCGCCGATCCGGTCCACAAGGCCACGATCGTGCCGCGCGGCCGGGCCCTGGGCATGGTCATGCAGCTGCCCGAGGGCGACCGCTACTCGATGAGCTACGACATGATGACCTCGCGCCTGGCCATCATGATGGCTGGCCGGGTCGCCGAGGAGCTGATCTTCGGCAAGGAGAAGATCACCTCGGGCGCGTCCAGCGACATCAGCGCCGCCACCAGCCTGGCCCGCAACATGGTCACCCGCTGGGGCTTCTCGGACGAGCTGGGCACGGTGGCCTATGGCGACAACCAGGACGAGGTGTTCCTGGGCCATTCGGTCGCCCGCACCCAGAACGTCTCGCCCGAGACGATGGTCAAGATCGACAAGGAAGTCCGCCGCCTGGTGAAGAGCGGCGAAGACGACGCCCGCAAGATCCTGACCGAAGAGCTCGACAACCTGCACGTCGTGGCCAAGGCCCTGCTGGAGTTCGAAACCCTGAGCGGCGACGAGATCATCGGCGTCATGAAGGGCGAGACCCCCAAGCGCGACGAGGACGAGAGCAACAAGGAGACGGTCTCCGCGCCGTCCCTGGTGCCGCTGTCCCCGGGCGCGGGCGCCAGCGTCACGGCCTAGGCGGACCGAACTCGGACGATCAAAGCCGGCTCGAAAGGGCCGGCTTTCTTGGCCGCGCGAGGACTAGAACCGCGCCATGATCCAGGCCCTGCGCCCCCGTGTGATGGGGATCGTCAACGTCACGCCCGACAGCTTCTCCGATGGCGGCAAGTATCTCGGCGCCGCCGACGGGATCGAGCACGCGCGCCGGCTGATCGCCCAGGGCGCCGACATCCTCGACATTGGCGGCGAGAGCACCCGGCCGGGCGCGGTCCCGGTCTCGGAGTTCGACGAGATCCTGCGCGTGGTCCCGATCATCGAGGCGATCCGCCGGGCCAGCGATATCCCGATCTCGATCGACACGATGAAGCCCGGCGTCGCGCGCGCGGCGATCAGGGCCGGGGCGAACATCTGGAACGACGTGGCCGCCCTGCGCCTGTCGCCCGAGGCTCCCGAGGTCGCCGCCGAGCTTGGCTGCGAGGTCGTGCTGATGCACATGCTGGGTCAGCCGGGGACCATGCAGGACGACCCGCGCTATGGCGACGTGGTCGCCGAGGTCGAGGCCTTCCTGCTGGCGCGGGCCTTCACGGCCATGGCCGCCGGCGTGTCCAAGGAGAAGATCTGGCTGGATCCGGGCATCGGCTTCGGCAAGACGGTGGCTCACAACCTCGCTTTGCTGAAGGCCCTGCCGCGCTTCGTGGCCCTGGGCTATCCGATCCTGCTGGGGGCCAGCCGCAAGCGTTTCATCGCCGGGCTCGACCCGTCGGCGGGCGAGGCCACGGATCGTCTCGGCGGCTCGCTGGCCGCGCACCTGGCCGGCGCCGCGGCCGGCGTGGCGGCGGTGCGGGTCCACGACGTACGCGAGACGGTCCAGGCCCTGGACGTCCAGGCGGCGATCGCGGGGGCTTAAGCCTATCCCTTCTCCATCAACGGGGAAGGGAGTTTCCGGTGATCCGATTCCCGCCTAAACACCCTCCATGTCCCAAGTTCCCCTCACAGCGCCCCTGGGCCGGGTCCTCGTCATCGCCGGATCGGATTCCGGCGGCGGCGCGGGGATCCAGGCCGACATCAAGACCATCACCGCCCTGGGGGGCTACGCGGCCACCGCGATCACCGCCGTGACGGTGCAGAACACCCTGGGCGTCACCGGCGTCCATCCGATTCCGCTGGACGTGATCGCCGCCCAGGCCCGGGCGGTGCTGGACGACATCGGCGCCGACGCGATCAAGACCGGCATGCTGGGCGATGTCGGCGTGGTCGAGACCGTGGCCGCCGCGATTGATCACGCCCAAAGAACGCGGGAAGACGGCGTCCCGGTCGTCGTCGACCCGGTGATGATCGCCAAGGGCGGCGCCGCCCTGCTGGCCGAGGCCGCGATCGGCGCGGTCAAGACCTTGATGATCCCGCGCGCGGCCCTGTTGACGCCTAACGCTCCCGAGGCCGCCGCCCTGACGGGCCTGACGGTCGAGACCACCGACGACCTGCGCCGGGCCGGCGAGAGCCTGCTGGCGATGGGCGCCAAGGCGGTGCTGATGAAAGGCGGTCATATCGACGGCGAGCGTGTCGTCGATGTGCTGATGACGGCCGACGGCGAGACCACCTTCGAGGGCGAGCGGATCGAGACCCGTCACACCCACGGCACGGGCTGCACCTTGGCCAGCGCCTGCGCCACGGGCCTGGCGCAGGGGCTGTCGCTGAACGCCGCCGTCGCCCGGGCCTGGAACTATGTCCACGAGGCCATGCTGCGCGCGCCGGGCTTCGGCGCGGGCCACGGCCCGCTGGACCACGGCTGGACGCTGCGCCGATGAGCCCTCCTCTCGAAGACCGCCTGCGCGAGATCGTCCGCGCCACGCCCACGACCTGGGCTGTGCTTCGCACCGTCCGCGAGCTGGACCTGCCCGACTGGATGATCTTCTCCGGCGCGGTCTATCAACCGGTCTGGAACGCCCTGACCGGCCGGGATCCCGCCTACGGCATCAAGGACTATGACGTCGCCTATCACGACGACAGCGACACCAGCTACGAGGCCGAGGACGTGGTCATCCAGCGCGTCGCCGCCGCTTTCGAGCCGCCGCTGCGTGACCTCGTGGAGGTGCGGAACCAGGCCCGCGTCCACCTGTGGTTCGAGAAGAAGTTCGGCGCCGACGAGCCCTACCCGCCGCTGGAGGACAGCGCCGCGGCTCTGAAGCGCTTCGTGGCCACCGCCTTCTGCGTCGGGGTGCGGCTCGAGGATGATGACACCCTGAGCGTCTGGGCGCCGTTCGGCCTGGAGGACCTCTTCGCCATGCGTCTGCGGCCCAATCCGCTCCGGGTGAAGGGCGCGGGCGGCTGGGAGCGCACCACCGGCTCGGCCAAGGCGCGCTGGCCCGAGATCACCGTCGAGGGGTGAGAAGCCGTCCTCGTCCTTCGACAGGCTCAGGATGAGGACGAATGTTGAGGCCGTGCAGTTGAAACCCTCATCCTGAGCTTGTCGAAGGACGAGGTTTTCAGCTCCGCGGCGATTGTCACGAGGACAATAAAGCCTTTGCCGCCCGCGTTCCGCGCGCATAACAGCGATGTCCAGCTCGGGAGATCGCTATGCGCCAGTGGACCATCGACGCCTTCGCCAGCGGACCGTTCAAGGGCAACCCCGCCTGTGTGGTTGAGCTATTGGACGCCTGGCCCTCCGCCGCCTGGATGCAGGCCCTGGCGGCCGAGAACAACCAGGCCGAGACGGCCTATCTGCTGAAGACCGCCGATACGGCCCGCTATGGCCTGCGCTGGTTCACGCCGGCCCTGGAGGCCCCGCTGTGTGGCCATGCCACCCTGGCGGCGGCGCACGCCCTGTTCGAGGAACTGGGCGTCGACGTTCCGCTCCTGACCTTCGACACCCTGTCCGGGCCGCTGACGGTGAAGCGGGCAGGTGAAGGGCTGGAGATGGACTTTCCCGCCGATCCGCCGCGCCGGACGGAGATCCCGGAGGGGCTGGCCGAGGCGCTGGGCGCGCAACCTGTCGAGGTCTGGGCCGGGGCCTATCTGATCGCGGTGATGGATAGCGAGGCGACGGTGCGCGGCCTGAAGCCCGACCTTGGCCTGGTCAAGAAGATCCAGGGCGAGGCGACCGGCGGCCCCGGCCAGGCCGTGGTCGTGGCGTCGGCCGATCCTGGCCAGCCCTACGCCGTGGTCAGCCGCTTCTTCGCGCCGGGCTTCGGCATCCCCGAGGACCCGACCACCGGCTCGGCCCACTGCATCCTGACGCCGCTGTACGAGGCGAAGCTTGGTGCGAGCCCGCTGAAGTTCCACCAGGCCTATCCGGGCCGGGGCGGGGATCTGGAATGCGAAAGCCGCGGCGCGCGCGTTCTGTTGCGCGGCCGCGGCTTCACGGTCTTGGAGAGCCGGCTCCGGGTGGAGCCGGCTTAGGTCAGGCTGTTACCAGCGGTTCGGACCGCGATGCTCGCCATAGCCGTAACCGTAGTTGCGGTCGTGGCGCTCGTAGCGAATCTGGGCGCTGATGCGATCGAAGCGGCGATCCAGGTCGGCGCGCTCCCAGCCGCTCAGGCCGCCGCGACGATACTTGCGCTCCAGGCGCTCGGTGTCGCGCAGCTCGGCGCGCAGGCGGTAGGCTTCGCCGCGGCTCAGCGAGCCATTGCGCACGCCGATGTCGATGCGGCGGTCGAGCATGGCCTGGCGGTCGTTGACCGACTGGGCCGAGGCGATGGCGGGAACGGCGGCGGCCGACAGGGCCGAGACCGCGGCGATCGAGATCAGGATCTTTTTCATTGGTTCGGTTCCTCTCTGAAACTTGTCCCGTCGCTCCGGGGTAAGCGACGTTGAGCTAAGAGAAACACGCGCAGCCTGAAGCGGTTCTGAGCCGCTCGTTATGTTCCGTTCATCTGGTGTCGAGGGATCGACTTACGCCGCCTGGGCCACGCGCGCGGCGGTCATGGCCGCTTCGATCGCGTCATAGAGCTTGGTGACCTCGATCGGCTTGGCCACGTGGCCGTCCATGCCGGCGGCCAGATAGTCCTCGACCTGGTGGGCCAGGGCGTTGGCGGTGACGGCGATGATCGGCGTGCGGACGCGGCCTTGCTCGGCCTCCAGGGCGCGGATGGCCCTGGCGGCCTCGACGCCGTCCATGACGGGCATGTGGATGTCCATCAGCACGATGTCGAACGTCCCGGCCCGCCAAGCCTCGATGCAGGCCTGGCCGTCGGCGACCGTGGTCACCTCGGCGTTGAGCGGAGCCAGGACGGCGGCGACGACCTTCTGGTTGGTCGGATTGTCGTCGGCGGCCAGCACGCGCAGGCGGGCGGTCTCGGCCGGCGCGGCTTGCGGCGCGGGGACGTGGTCGTCGTCGATATAGTGGACGTCGGTGATCGCCTCCTCGCGGGGCAGGGCGACCAGGACGGTGAAGGTCGAACCGCGACCCTCGCGGCTCTGGACCTTGATCGAGCCGTCCATCAGCACCGCCAGCTCGCGGCAGATGGCCAGGCCCAAGCCCGAGCCGCCGAAACGGCGCGTGGTCGAGCTGTCGGCCTGGACGAACTTGTCGAACAGGCGCGGCAGGATCTCGGGCGAGATGCCGATGCCGGTGTCGGCCACGTCGATGCGCAGGCCCGAGCCGTCCTCGGCCGAGGCGAAGCGCACGGCGACCGCGCCTTCCAGGGTGAACTTCAGGGCGTTGGCGATCAGGTTGCCCAGGATCTGGCGCAGGCGGTCGGAGTTGCCGCGCCACAGGCCCTGCGCCTCGGGAGCGACGGCGACCTCGAAGGCCAGACCCTTGTCGCGGGCCTGGGGCGCGTAGGTCTCGCGGATCGACTGGGCCAGCTGGGCGATGTCGAACGGGCGGTCGGTGATCTCCAGACGCCCCGCCTCGATCTTGGAAAGGTCCAGCACGTCGTTCAGCACGCCCAGCAGCACCGCGCCTGACTCGCGGATCACCTTCAGGCGCTCGCGCTGGGTGTCGCTCATCTTGTCCATGGCCATCAGCTCGGCCATGGCCAGCACGCCGTTCAGCGGCGTGCGGATCTCGTGGCTCATATTGGCCAGGAAGTGCGACTTCAGGACGTTGGCGGCGTTGGCGTCGTCGCGCGCCCTGACCAGCTCGGCCATGGCGCCGCGCAGGTCGTGGTCGTTGGCCTCGAGGCGACAGACCAGGTGGTTGAAGCTGTCGGTCAGGCTCTGGAAGACATCGTCGTCGGCGGTCTGCTCGACGGCCTTGAAGCGGCCCCCGACGGCGGTCTCGTGCATGGCTTCCGACAGGCGCTCCATCGGCCGCGCCAGCCGGCGCGCCAGGCTGTTGGCCAGGAGAATCGCCAGGCCGGCCGCGCCGAAGAACAGGGCGCCGGTCAGGGCCAGATCGCGGGCCAGGATCTGGCCCAGGCCCGGATGCTCGGCCAGCAGCACCAGCGTGCCGACATCCTGCGAGGCGAGCTTGATGGGGCGGGTCAAGGTGTCGGTGTCGGCCGGATTGGCCGCGCCCAGTTGGGCGACGACGCGCCCCTTGGTGTCGGTGATGCGCACGCCCGCCACGCTGGGGGCCTTGGCGACGGCTTCCAGGGCGCGATAGACGCCGACCATGTTGTGATCGGCTAGCGGCGCGGCGGCGCCGGCGGCGGCCATCTCGGCCAGAATCTCGTGATTGGCGCGCGCTTCCTGCCGCGCGACGCTCCATTGCTGCAGCATGAAGCACAGGCATGCGGCCACCAGCGCCAGCACCGTCGTGGCCAACGCCACGCCAGCGATGCGCGCCTGCAGCGGTGCGTGTGTGTACCCGCTATGATTGCGGATGCTGCTCATCCCACGTCCAGGTATTCATCAACGTTGCGACAGTGTGCCGCAAGGTTCCTAACGGTTCGCTTCCAAGGCGAGCGAGGGTGGGGGTTAGTAGCGCGACAAAACAACGCTAAGGCGCATTTTCATGATTGCTTTTGCGTTAACATTCTATTTACCTTTCTTCTTAGTGTTTCGTTAAGGAGGCGGGTTTGGAAAAGGTTTTTGTAGCGCAGCGTGTGGCTAGCAAGCTGTATGCGACCGAAGCCGCGGTGGACGCGGCCACGGTGGAAGTCATGGAAATGATGGCCGAACTGATGCAGGCCCGTAAGGACCTGGGCCTGTCGGCGACGGTCGGGAACGGCGCCAGCGCCAAGTTCGCGGAAGCCGTCCAGGCTCTGGCGACGGCGCGCACGGCGATCGTCGAAGCGCACAGCCAGCTGGACGAGACGCGCCTGCGCGTCGGCATCCGCACGCGGATGGGCGGCTTCATCAAGGAGGATCAACTCCCCCAGCAGATCGGCCTTCGCGAGGCTGTCTAAGTCTCGCCAAAAAGCACATTGCAATAGTTTAATACCTTTGGGTCTCTAATCTACGTTAGAGACCCAAAACATGCTTGCGCACCTGCAACCATTAGTCCTGTTCGGCTGGCTGCTTCTTGCGGTCACGTGCTTCGCCTCGTGGCGATGGGGCGGTCGACCGGAGCGCAGTGGCGCGACGCTGGTGCTGGCGATCACCGTCGGCTTCGCCCTGGCGGGCTACCTGCTCGACAAGGAAGTGATGCGGGCCGTCTACCTGCTTTTGGATGGGATTCTGGCGCTAGGCCTGCTGCTGCTGGCTCTGCGCCACGCGAACTCGCTGGCTGGGCGTGGCGGTGCTGCTGCAAGGCGTGCAGTTCAGCCTTCACGCCTATTACCTGGTCGCCGCGCGGCGTTATGACAGCCTCTACGCCCTGGTGAACAACCTGGTCAGCCTGGGCGTGCTGTTCTGCCTTCTGGCCGGCTCGATCCTGGCCTGGCGTTGGCGCAAGACCTCGAGCGTCGCCGCGAAATAATTGCCGCGGCCGGACGAAACGTCGCGCGCCTCGCAAAAATCGTCCTTGCAATCTCGCCCGAAACGCGGTTCTTCGCCGGCGGGCCACATCCCCCCAACGGGATGCAGTCCATCTGTAAGGATGGGAGACATCGATATGACGACCCTCGCCAAGCCGGCGATCCGCCCGGCTCGCCCCGAGTTCTCTTCCGGCCCCTGCGCCAAGCGCCCCGGCTGGACCCCCGAAAATCTCAGAAACGCGGTCCTGGGCCGTTCGCACCGCTCGAAGCTGGGCAAGGCGCGCCTGAAGGCCGCCATCGACCAGACGCGCGACGTGCTGGAAGTCCCGGCCGACTTCCTGATCGGCATCGTCGCCGGTTCGGACACCGGCGCGGTCGAGATGGCCATGTGGTCGATGCTCGGCGCCCGTCCCGTGCAACTGATGGCCTTCGAGTCCTTCGGCAAGGACTGGGTCACGGACGTCACCAAGCAACTCAAGCTGCCCGACGTCGAGGTGCTGAG
This sequence comes from Caulobacteraceae bacterium, assembly GCA_965283765.1. Classification (GTDB taxonomy): domain Bacteria; phylum Pseudomonadota; class Alphaproteobacteria; order Caulobacterales; family Caulobacteraceae; genus Caulobacter. The sequence continues at coordinate 149,727 of CBDIPU010000002.1, read as the reverse complement.
CGCCCCGTACGGCCAGCTGCCCGACACCACCAAGGTCGATCCGGCCAAGGATCTGGTCTTCACCTGGAACGGCACGACCTCGGGCGTGCGCGTGCCCAACGCCGATTTCATCTCGGCCGACCGCGAGGGGATCGTGATCTGCGACGCCACCTCGGCGGCGTTCGCCCAGGAGCTGGACTGGGCCAAGCTCGATGTCGTGACCTTCTCCTGGCAGAAGGCGCTGGGCGGCGAGGGCGCGCACGGGATCCTGATCCTGTCGCCGCGCGCCGTGGCCCGCCTGGAAAGCTACACGCCGGCCTGGCCGATGCCGAAGCTGTTCCGGATGACCAAGAACGGCAAGATCGCCGCCGACATCTTCGAGGGCGCGACGATCAACACGCCGTCGATGCTCTGCGTGGAAGACGCCCTGGACGCCCTGAAGTGGGCCGCCTCGATCGGCGGTCTGGAAGCCATGCAGGGCCGCGCCGACCAGAACCTGGCCGTGCTGGCCGAGTGGGTCGCCAAGACCGACTGGGTCGATTTCCTGGCCGCCACGCCGGAGATTCGGTCGAATACGTCGGTGTGTCTCAAGGTCGTGGACGCCAAAATCAGCGCCCTGCCGGAAGACGCCCAGGCCGACTTCGCCAAGAAGCTGGCCAGCCTGCTCGAGAAGGAGGGCGCGGCCCTCGACATCGGCGGCTATCGCGACGCTCCGGCCGGTCTGCGCATCTGGTGCGGCGCCACGGTGGAAGCCTCGGACCTCGAGGCCCTGACGCCGTGGCTCGACTGGGCCTTCGCCGAAACCAAGGCCGCGGTGCTGCAAGCGGCCTGACGCCGGTGTTCGCCGACCCCATGACGCAGCGGCTGGCCGACTTCGTCGTCGGCCTCGGCATCGATGTCCGCAAGGGCGAGCTGCCCGCCGACACCTTCCTGCCCGGACTGGATATCCGGTTCGGCGGGTTGGTGATCGACGAGGACAGGCTGGCCCATCCCGGCGACATCCTGCACGAGGCCGGTCACATCGCCGTCACCGAACCGGAAAGCCGCAAGGCCGAACGGCTCGATCCCGGCGACGGCGAGGAGTTGGCGACGCTGGCCTGGTCGTGGGCCGCCCTGACCCACCTGGGACTGGATCCGGCCGTCGTCTTCCACGCCGACGGCTACAAGGGCGGTTCGGAGAGCCTGATCGAGAGCTTCCAGCACGGCGCGACCCTTGGTCAACCGCTGCTGCAGTATTTCGGTCTCACCCTCGAACCGCGCCAGGCCGCCGAACGCGGGGTCGCACCCTTTCCCCACATGCTGCGATGGCTTCGCTAAGCCGCGCGGATTTTCGACACGTATCGCGGCCCGACCGGCCGCCTCCCGATCCAAGGAACAACGCACATGGCTCCTCGCGTCCTCATCGCTGACAAGCTCAGCCCCGCCGCCGTCGACATCTTCAAGAACCGCGGCGTCGACTTCGACATCAAGGTCGGACTGTCGAAAGACGAACTGATCGCCGTGATCGGCGACTATGACGGCGTCGCCATCCGCTCGGCGCCAAGCTCGACAAGGACGTCATCGCCGCCGCCCACAAGCTGCGGGTCATCGCCCGCGCCGGCATCGGCGTCGACAATGTCGACATCCCGGCCGCCACGGCCAAGGGCATCGTCGTGATGAACACGCCCTTCGGCAACTCGATCACCACGGCCGAGCACGCCATCGCCATGATGTTCGCCCTGGCCCGCCAGATCCCCGCCGCCGACGTTTCGACCCAGGCCGGCAAGTGGGAGAAGAACCGCTTCATGGGCGTGGAGCTGTACGCCAAGACCCTGGGCCTGATCGGCGCGGGCAACATCGGCTCGATCGTCGCCGACCGCGCCCTGGGCCTGAAGATGAAGGTCGTGGCCTACGACCCGTTCCTCAGCCCCGAGCGCGCCGTCGAGATGGGCGTCGAGAAGGTCGAGCTGGAAGACCTGCTGGCCCGCGCCGACGTCATCACCCTGCACACCCCGCTGACCGACAAGACCCGCAACATCCTGTCGGCCGAGAACCTGGCCAAGACCAAGAAGGGCGTGCTGATCGTCAACTGCGCCCGCGGTGGCCTGGTCGACGAGGTCGCCCTGCGCGCGCTGCTCGACAGCGGTCATGTCGGCGGCGCCGGCTTCGACGTCTTCGTCACCGAGCCGGCCAAGGAAAACCCGCTGTTCGGCTCGGACAAGGTCGTGGCCACCCCGCACCTGGGCGCCAGCACCTCGGAGGCCCAGGAGAACGTGGCCCTGCAGGTCGCCGAGCAGGTCAGCGACTACCTGCTGACCGGCGCGGTCACCAACGCCCTGAACAGCCCCTCGATCACGGCCGAAGAGGCGCCGAAGCTGAAGCCGTTCGTGGCCCTGGCCGAGAAGATCGGCGCCCTGGCCGGCCAGATGGTCGATTTCGGCATCACCGCGATCGACATCGCCTTCGAGGGCGAGGTCAGCAACCTCAACGTCAAGCCGATGACCTCGGCGGCCCTGGCCGGCGTGCTGAAGCCGATGCTGGCCGAGATCAACATGGTCTCCGCCCCGGCCATCGCCAAGGAGCGCGGCATCACCGTCTCGGAGAGCCGCCAGGAAGTCAGCCCGACCTATGACAGCCTGATGCGCGTGACCATCACCACCGAGAAGGGCAAGCGCAGCTTCGCCGGCACGGTGATCGCCGGCGCCCCGCGCGTCGTCGAGGTCAAGGGCATGGAACTGGACGCGGCCTTCTCGCCGGCGATGCTCTACATCAACAACCTGGACAAGCCGGGCTTCATCGGCGCGCTGGGCATGCTGCTGGGCGAGGCGGGCGTCAACATCGCCACCTTCAACCTGGGCCGCGTCTCGGCCGACGAGGACGCCATCGCGCTGGTGGGCGTCGACCAGGCTCCTGCCGCCGAACTGCTGGCCAAGATCCAGGCCCTGCCGCACGTGAAGGAAGCGCGCGCGCTGACGTTCTAGGCGCTTCGACCTGCCTGTCCCGGATGACCGATCCGGGACAGGACCGGGGCGTCTGGGATGGCCAAGGTTGGCTTCCGCCTTGCATCGCCTGGATGACGCCCCTTTTTGGTTCGATAGGCCGCTCATGTTGTTTCGCAATCGCAAGATCAACGCCGCGGCCTTCGCGATCTTCGTCGCGGCGGCGGCCTTCGCCCTGTGGCGGGCCCTGCTGCCCGACGACGGCGGTGTGGGTCTGATCCCCTGGGACAAGGCCAAGCACTTCATCGTCTTCTATGTGCTGACCGCCCTGGCGATCACCGCCTTGCCCGCCAGCCGCTTCTGGCGCATCGGCCTGGTGCTGCTGGCCTTTGGCGGCATGATCGAGGTGCTGCAGGCGTTCGTCGGCCGCGACGCGGCTTGGGGCGACGTGCTGGCCGACGCCTGCGGGATCGGCGCGCTGTTCGGACCGATCATCCTGCGTGACCTGACCGCCAGACCGTCGCCCACCCCGGCCCAAGCCGCCAAGCTCGAAGTCCAGACGCCCTAGACGCCGAGAGTTCTTGGCCTATCGTCAGACGCCGATTCCGGCGCCGTCATCGCGGCGCGACGGCGTCTCGGGGGCCGAATGCGAAAATCAAACCTCCGCCCGACGGCCTTCGTGCTGGTGTCGACCAACCACGGCTCCCTGCTGGTCAATCGTCACGACTACCGGATCGTCCAGAACGGCGCTTACGGCGTCGGCTACCAACTGTTGGAGACCTCGTCGTTTGACCAGGACGAGGTGGACGCCGCTGTCAGGCTGCTGGAAATGCGTCGCGCCCATTTCGGCGACGGCGTGGTGGCCATCGACTGCGGCGCCAATATCGGCGTCCACACCGTCGAGTGGGCCCAGCTGATGACCGGCTGGGGCAAGGTCATCGCCTTCGAGGCGCAGGAGCGGATCTTCTACGCCCTGGCCGGCAACATCACGCTGAACAATTGCTTCAACGCCCGGGCGATCTGGGCGGCGGTCGGCGCCGAGCGCGGGGTGATCGACGTTCCCGTCCCCGACTACTTCAAGCCCGCCAGCTTCGGCAGTCTCGAGATCCGCCAGACCGAGCGCACCGAATTTATCGGCCAGGAGATCGACTATTCCGCGGAGAACGCCCAGAGCACCCAGATGATGGCGATCGACGACCTGGCTCTCACGCGGCTGGACTTCGTCAAGATCGACATCGAGGGCATGGAGATGGAGGCCCTGCGGGGCGCTCGGCGCACCATCGCGACCTGCAAGCCGATGATGATGATCGAGCGGATCAAGTCCGACGAGTTCGAGCTGCGCGAGTTCCTGATCGGCCTGGGCTACGGCGTCTACTACATGGGCATCAACATCCTGGCCGTTCATCAGGACGATCCGATGTCGGAACAGATCAAGGGGATGGCGGGCGGCTGAGCCCGAGCGTGTTAACCGCCGACGCTTAACCCTGCCACGCTCTAGGAAAAGGTCAGGTGCTCGGCGCGGAAATAGAACAGCCAGTCCAGTCTCAGGATGTTCTGGATGCGGAAGCTGGGCGGCTCATAGCGCGACACCACGCTGAGGGGCTTGTCGCGGATCTTCAGGATCTCGACCAGCAGCACCAGTGATGTGTCGATGGTGGCGATGCGCGCCGCCCGCTCGATCACCGTGCTCCAGTCGAACAGGCTGTAGCCCTCGATCGGCCTGAGGCGGACTTCCTTTTCGGGCGCCTTGTGCGTGAACTGGATCTGGCTGTTGCTGCCATGCTCGTTCAGCAGCGCGTACGGCTCGCCGTCGTCCAGACCCAGAAGCTTGAACAGCGCCTCTTCCTTGGCGAGGTCGCGGCGCAGCTCCACATGGTCGGCCCAGTCGGCCATATCCATTCCGGCCACCTGATACTTCAGGTCCATCGTCTGCTCCGGGGCGTAGCGCCAGCTGAAGAACAGCGACAGGAACGTATAGTTCGGTCCTTCGATCGGGCTGAGGGCGATCTTGTCGCTCAGGAACAGCAGCTCATCGCGGAAGTCGAAGGCCTCCGTGTCGAGGATCGGCGTCTCGATGTTCGCGGGCATGACCAAGCCCTTATAGACCCAGCTGTGCTTCTGCAGGACCGGCATGATCACGCGGCGCCCGTTCGCGGCGTAGGTCTTGGCGATCTTCTGGACGAAGAGCAGATCCCCGACCATGCCGGGCTGAAAGATGAGTACCGGCTTCATGCCGCTCCGCCGAATCGTGAGAGCCCGCAGTCTTGCATAACTTAACCGGTCTGAAGACTTGGCCGGCTGGCGCGTCCCCGCTCGGACTTCGTCGCGGCGCGAGCCTAGAAGCTGTCCACGCGCACGCTCCACGGCTTGGACACCCCCGCCGCCGCGTCCATGCCGCCGATCACCCAGCGCCGGGTGTCGGCGGGGTCGATGACCGCGTCGATCTCCAGGGCGGCGGCCATGCTGGTCGCCTTGCCGGCCGCGTAGAGCCGCGCCACGAGCTGGTCGTAGAGCGCCTTCTGCTTCACGGGATCGGTCTCGGCCTCCAGCTCCTTGCGGTAGCCCAGCTTGACCGCGCCCTCCAGGCCCATGCCGCCGAACTCGCCGGTCGGCCAGGCGGCGATGAAGGCCGGCGAATGGAAGCTGCCGCCCGCCATGGCCTGGGCCCCGAGGCCGTAACCCTTGCGGGTCACCACGGTGAAAAGCGGGCTGCGCAGCTTGGCGCCGGCGATGAACTGGCGGCTGACCCGGCGCACGGCGGCGGCGTCCTCGCTGTCCGGACCGACCATGAAGCCGGGCGTATCGCACAGGCTCAGGACCGACAGGGCGAAGGCGTCGCAGAGCTGCAGGAACCGCGCGGCCTTCTCCGCGCCTTCGCAGTCGATGGCCCCGCCCAGATGCCGCGGATCGTTGGCGATCAGGCCCATCGGCCGGCCCTCGATGCGGATCAGGCCGGTGACCATGCCCGCCGCGAAGCCGCCGCGCAGCTCCAGGAACGAACCCTCGTCGACCAGGCCATGGATCAGCGCCCGCACGTCATAGACCCGCAGCCGGTTCTGCGGGATCGCGCCCCGCAGTCGCCGCTGGTCCGGCGCGGTCCAGGTCGGCAGCGCGCCTTGGAAGTAGGACAGGGCCTGCCTGGCCAGCCGGGTGGCGTGGGCCTCGTCGTCGGCGAGTATATCGATGACGCCGTTGGCCCACTGGTGCGCCGAAGGGCCGATCTGCTCGGGCTTGAACACCCCCAAGCCGCCGCCCTCGATCATCGCCGGTCCGCCCATGCCCAGATTGCTGTCGCGGGTGGCGATGATGATCTCCGACAGTCCCGCGATGGCGGCGTTGCCGGCGAAGCAGCGGCCGGCGACGATGGCGATCTTGGGGACCAGGCCCGACAGCTGGGCGAAGCTTCTGAACGTCGGCACGTCCAGCCCGGCCACCGCCGTGGTGTCCGTGTCGCCCGGCCGCCCGCCGCCGCCCTCGGCGAACCACACGACCGGCAGCTTCTGGTCGGCGATGATCGCCATCAGCCGGTCGGACTTGCGGTGGTTCATCGCGCCTTGCGTGCCGGCCAGCACCGTGAAGTCGTAGGCCAGCGCCGCCGTCCGCGCCTTGTCGGGCGGAAAGAGGCCGCCATTGACGGTCCCGACGCCGGTGATCAGCCCGTCGGCGGGCGTGTTGGCGATCAGGTCCTCGGTCGAGCGCCGCCGCTTCTGCGCCGCGATGGCCAGGGCCCCGTACTCCAGGAAACTGCCCGGATCGACCAGGTCGTCGATGTTCTCCCGCGCTGTCCGGTGGCCGGTCTTGCGGCGCTTGGCGACGGCGTCGGGGCGGGCTTCGTCCAGGGTGTGGCGGTGGCGGGCGATCACCTCGGCCAGGTCCGGGCGGATGGCATCGAGGTCCTCGGCGACGGCTTCGACGGCCTGGTCGCCAGCGACCTCCATCGACTCCAGGAACACCAGCGGCTGGCCTTCGGCGACGGTGGCGCCGGGCTCGACGGCGATCTTCAGCACCCGCCCGCCGCCGGCGGCGTGTACGAGGTGCTCCATCTTCATCGCCTCCAGCACGGCCAGGGCCTGGCCGGGGCGGACGAGGTCGCCCTCGGCTACCGCGATCGAACCGACCGTGGCCGCGAGCGGCGCGGCGACGGTGACGGCGCCGTCCAGGGTCTCGAAGGACCGCGCGGCGCTTTCCTCCGGCAAGTCGGCGACCAGCGCCGCGGCGTGGTCCTCGATGAACCGCGTGGTCGGCGTATCCGGCGCGGCCGCCAGGATCGCCCGCACCAGCGGCGCGGTGGTCGAGACGCCCGTGATCTGGAACTCCGCCAGCGCCCGATCGAGTTGCGCCGAAGCCTCGGCATGGGTCCGCCCGCGCGCGATCACCTTGGCCAGCAGGCTGTCATAGGCTCCGCTGACCGCCGTCCCGGCCGCCACGCCGGCGTCGACCCGCACGCCTGGACCGCCCGGCGGGCTCCAGGCGTCGATCACACCGCTGGACGGCTTGACCAGGCCGTCGGCGGTCAGGGTCTCGGCGTTGATCCGCGCCTGGATCGCGACCCCGAAGGCCGGCGGAACCCCCAGGTCCAGGGGCTTTCCCGCCGCCAGGTCGAACTGCAGCCGCACCAGGTCCAGGCCCGTGACCTCCTCGGTCACCGTGTGCTCGACCTGCAGGCGCGGATTGACCTCGAGGAAGAAGGCCTCACCCCCCACGGAAGGATCGGCGTCGGCGTCGATCAGGAACTCCACGGTCGCCAGGCCGCGATAGCCGGCGCACAGCGTCTCGGCGTGCTTCCACAGAGCGGCCCGCAGCGGAGCGGGCAGGGCGGCCGGGGCGATCTCGACCAGCTTCTGGTTCCGCCGCTGGAGGGAGCAGTCGCGGTCGCCGATCGCCAGCACGCGCCGCCCATCGCCGACGATCTGCACCTCGACGTGGCGCGCCCGCTCGATCCGCTTCTCGGCATAGAGTCCGCCGTCCCCGAAGGCCGCGAGGGCTTCCCGCGCGCAGGCCGCGAAGGCGGCGTCCAGCTCGCCGGGGTCCAGCACCGCCCGCATGCCGCGCCCGCCGCCGCCGGCCCGCGCCTTCAGCATGATCGCGCCGTGCTCGGCCTGGAACGCCCGCGCGCCGTCCGGTGAGATCGCCCCCGTCCCCGGGATCAGCGGCACGTTCCGCTCGGCCGCCAGCGCCCGGGCGGCGGCCTTGTCGCCGAAGGTCTCCAGGTGCTCGGGCGAGGGGCCGACGAAGATGATCCCCGCCTCGGCGCACGCCCGCGCCAGGCCAGCGTTTTCCGACAGGAAGCCATAGCCGGGATGCAGGGCGTCGCAGCCCTGCGCCTTGGCCGCCGCCACGATCGCGGCGATGTCGAGATAGGCCCGCGCCCCCGCGCCGGGCAGGGCGACCGCCTGGTCGGCGGCGCCGACATGGGGCGAGCCCGCGTCATCGGTCGCGTAGATCGCCACGCTCGTAAGCCCGGCCTCCGCCGCCGCGCGGGCGATGCGGACGGCGATCTCGCCACGGTTGGCGATCAGGACGCGGGTGAGGGACATGAGGTTTCCTGCGAAGGCTTCATACGGCCGTTTGAGACACTTTGGCCGGTCCCGCCCGACTCTCCAAGGCTTGACTCCGCCGCGCCGCGAGATCAGAACAAAAGTGGAACAAGGAGTATGGAATGGCCGGCTCGCGCGAGGCGCGTCTTGCGGCCCTGAGAGGCCGGATCGCCGCGATCGAAGCGGGACTCGGACTCCGAATCCCGTCCTGCCGTTCGGCGATCTGGCCATCGACGGCTGCTTTCCAGGCGGCGGCCTGCCGCTGGGCGGCTGGCACGAGGTGACGGGCGCGGGGCTGGAGAGCGAGACCGGCGCGGCCCCCGCCGCCTTCGTCGGTCTGCTGCTGCGCCCCCTGGTGAAGACCGGCGCCATCGTCTGGATCACCCGACGCGGGGACCTGTTCGCGCCTGGTCTGTTTGGCCTCAGCTTTCCGGTCGAGCGGCTGATCCAGGTTCGCACGCGCGACGAGGCCGAGACCCTGTCGGTGCTGGAGGACGCGCTTTCCACTCAGGGTGTCGCCGCCGCTGTCGGTGAAGCCGAGGCCCCGGACCTGACGGCCGGCCGCCGCCTGCAGCTGGCCTGCGAGAAGCGCGGCGGCTTCGGGGTGGTGCTGCACCGAAGACCTTACGGGGGACGAGCGGGCGCGGGCCAGGCGGTGTCCGGCTCGGCCTCGTTCAGCCGCTGGCGGATCGGGCCATCGCCGACCCCGCCGCCGGCGGACGACATCGGCCTCGGCCCCCCGCGCTGGCGGGTCGAACTGGAACGCTGCCGGGGCGGACGTCCCGGCTCTTGGATCTTGGAAGCACAGGAGGCCGGCCATGGCCCGCATCCTTTCCGTCTGGTGTCCCAACTGGCCGATCACGACGTGGCGCCGGCGGAACCCGGGCTGCGATACGTCGGCTGAAACCGCGCCTTTCGCCCTGCTGGCCACGGAGAGCGGAACCCGCCGCCTCGCCGCCGTCGACGAGACCGCCCGGGCCCTTGGCCTCGGCCCCGGCCAGAAGGCCGCCGACGCCATGGCCCTGGTTCCGAACCTGATGACCTTCGACCACGATCCCGTCGCCGACCGCGTGGCGCTGGAGGCCCTGTGCGACTGGTGCGTGCGCTTCTCGCCGGCCGTGGCGATCGACGGGGCGGACGGCCTATTTCTCGACATCACCGGCACCGACCACCTGTGGGGCGGGGAGCGCGACATGCTGGTCGATCTCGTGGCGCGGTTGGCGCGCTGGGGCGTGCCGGCTCGGGCGGCGATCGCCGACACCGCCGGAGCCGCGTGGGCCCTGGCGCGGTTTGGGGCCCGCGACGGCGACGACCTGGCCATCGCCGCGCCGGGCGAGCAGCGCGCGGCGATCGAGGCCTTGCCCGTCGCGGCCCTGCGCCTGGAGGACGCCGCCGAGGCCCAACTGCCGCGCCTGGGCCTGCACCGTGTCGGGCAGCTCTTCGCCCTGCCCCGCGCCCAGCTGGCCAAGCGCTTCGGCCTGGGCCTGACTCTGCGCCTCGATCAGGCCCTGGGCATGGCGGCCGAGGCCCTGAGCTTCCGCCGCCCGGCCACGCCCTGGTTCGACCGCATGGCCTTCTTCGAGCCGATCAGCGCGCCCGAGGACCTGGCCCGCGTGACCGGCGACGCCCTGGCCTTGATCTGCCAACGGCTGGAGGCCGAGGGGCGCGGGGCCAAGCGCTTCGAGGTCGTGTTCCACCGCCTGGACGGCCAGGCCTATCCGGTCCGCGCGAGCCTGGCCCGCATCGGTCGCGACGCCAAGCGGCTGACCAAGCTGATCGTCCCCAAGCTGGACAAGGTCGACCCCGGCTTCGGCATCGAGGTCGTCACCGTCCACGCCGCCGCCGTCGAGCCCTTGGCGGCGGCGCAGGACCGGCTGGACGCCGAAGCCGGGACCAGCCTCGACGAGACCCTGGCCCCTCTGATCGACCGCCTGGTCAACCGCCTGGGCGAAGCCCGTGTCTGGCGCGCCGATCCGTATGAGAGCCATGTCCCCGAACGCTCGGTCGTCCGCAACGCCCCGCTCGACCCGCCGGCCGCCGCGAAATGGAACCCCGACCGACCGCGCCCGGTGCGGCTGTTCAAGCGGCCCGAGGCGATCACGGCCATCGCCAAGCTGCCGGACGATCCGCCGATGTCGTTCACCTGGCGCGGCCGCGCCCACCGCGTCCGCCGCGCCGAGGGCCCTGAACGCATCGGCCAGGAATGGTGGCGCGCCGGCGTCGGCGAGACCGATACCGGCCCCGGCAAGGTCCGCGACTACTACCGCGTCGAGGATGACGTGGGGGGGCGGTTCTGGATCTATCGCCAAGGCCTGTTTGGCGAGGACGAAGCGCCCAAGTGGTGGATCCATGGGCTGTTCGGATGAGCGCCTACGCCGAGCTCCAGACCACGACCAATTTCTCGTTCCTGCGCGGGGCCTCGCACGCGGAGGAGCTGGCGATCGCGGCCGAGGCGCTGGGCCTCTCGGCCATCGGCGTCACCGACCGCAACAGCCTGGCGGGCGTCGTCCGGGCCTGGACGGCGGTCAAGAAGCGAAACGTCCGTATACTGAGCGGATGCCGGCTGGACTTCATGGACGGCACGCCCAGCCTGCTCTGCTACCCGACCGACCGCGAGGCGTTCGGCCGGCTGACGCGCCTGCTGACGGTCGGCCAGCGGCGGGCGGGCAAGGGCGAGTGCCACCTCTCCTGGCCGGATTTTCTGGAGCATTCCGATGGCCAGCTGGGCCTGATCCTACCGCCCGGGACGCTGGATGAGGCTTTCGAACGCGACCTGGCCCGCATGGCCGGCGACCTGCGCGGGCGATCCTGGCTGGCCGCCAGCCGGGCCTACGCCGCCCAGGACCTCAAACGTCTGTCGCGCCTGGACGACCTGGGCCGGACCGCCGGCGCGCCGATCGTGGCGACCAATGACGTGCTCTATCACGGCCCCGAACGGCGACCGCTGCAGGACGTCATCACCTGCGTGCGCGAGCACTGCACGATCCAGGAGGCGGGCTTCCGGCTGGAGGCCAATGCCGAGCGTCACATCAAGTCGCCGGCCGAGATGGCGCGCCTGTTCGAACGCTGGCCCCGTGCGGTCGAGCGCACGGTCGAGATCGTCGAGCGGATCGGCTTCGACCTCGGCCAGCTCAACGAGGAATATCCGGACGAGCCCGTGCCGGCCGGCAAGACGGCGATGGAGCACCTGAGCGATCTCACCTGGTCCGGCGCGGCCTGGCGCTATCCGGCCGGCGTGCCGGAGAAGGTCGCCAGGCAGCTGAAGGAAGAGCTGCGGCTGATCGCCAAGATGGACTATCCCAACTACTTCATCACCGTGCACGACATCGTGCGCGAGGCCCGTAGCATGGGCATACTGTGCCAGGGGCGCGGGTCGGCGGCCAATTCCTCGGTCTGCTTCTGCCTGGGCGTGACGGCGATCGACCCGACCGAGCACCGGCTGCTGTTCACCCGTTTCATCTCCGAGAACCGCGGCGAGCCGCCGGACATCGACGTCGATTTCGAGCACGAGCGGCGCGAGGAGGTGATGCAGTATGTCTATCGTCGCTACGGTCGGGAATATGCCGCCATCTGCGGGACGGTGATCCACTACCGCCCGCGCAGCGCCATCCGCGATGTCGGCAAGGCCCTGGGCCTGACCGAGGACGTCACCAACCTGCTGGCCGGCACGGTCTGGGGCAGCTGGGGCTCGGGCCTGCCCGAGGAGCATCTGCGCAATGCGGGCCTGGATCCCGAGGCGCCTGAGATCGCCCGCGCGGTCAATCTGGCGACCGAGCTGATGGGCTTCCCCCGCCACCTGTCGCAGCACGTCGGCGGCTTCGTCCTGACCAAGCGGCGGCTGGACGAGACCGTGCCGATCGGCAACGCGGCCATGGCCGATCGCACCTTCATCGAGTGGGACAAGGACGATATCGACAGCCTGAAGCTGATGAAGGTTGACGTGCTGGCCCTGGGCATGCTGACCGCCATCCAGCGCGCTTTCGGCATGTTGCGGGCCGATCATGGCGAGCCGATCGTCGATCTGGCCGATGTCCCGCTCGAGCTGCCCGGCGTCTACGACATGCTGTGCGTGGCCGACAGCGTGGGCGTCTTCCAGGTGGAGAGCCGGGCGCAGATGTCGATGCTACCGCGCCTGAAGCCCCGCAGGTTCTACGACCTGGTCATCGAGGTGGCGATCGTCCGACCCGGCCCGATCCAGGGCGACATGGTGCACCCGTACCTGAAGCGGCGGAATGGGATCGAACCCGTGGACATGCCCGCGCCGTCGCCGGAGCACGGTCCCGAAGATGAGCTGAAACAGATCCTCGGCAACACCTACGGCGTACCGCTGTTCCAGGAACAGGCCATGAGCCTGGCCATCGAGGCGGCCAAGTTCACGCCCGACGAGGCCGACGGCCTGCGCAAGGCCATGGCCACCTTCCGCAACCTGGGCACGCCGGCCGAATATCGCGACAAGTTCGTCGAGGGCATGGTCGCGCGCGGCTACCAGCGCGACTTCGCCGAGCGGTGCTTCAAGCAGATCGAGGGCTTCGGTCACTACGGCTTTCCGGAGAGCCACGCGGCCAGTTTCGCCAAGCTGGTCTACGTCTCGGCCTGGATCAAATGGGCCTGGCCGGACGTGTTCTGCGCGGCCCTGATCAACTCCCAGCCGATGGGCTTCTACCAGCCGGCCCAGCTGGTGCGGGACGCGCGCGAGCATGGGGTGGAGGTGCTGCCGCCGGACATCCTGGCCAGCGACTGGGACTGCACGCTAGAGGCTCGCAAGGTGCCTTCCTCCCCCTTCATGGGGGAGGGGGACCGCGAAGCGGTGGAGGGGGCTCGCCGGTTCAGGCCGCGCGCGGACAAGATCGCCAACGACCAGAACCGCCCCCGCTGGAAGGCCGTCCGCCTGGGGTTCCGCCAGATCAAGGGCCTGAAGAAGAAGGGCGATATCGAGCCCCTGCTCAAGGCGAGAGAGGAGGGCGCTCGCACCCCGGGCGAGTTCGCGCAGGGCGGCGTGCCGCAGCGGGCGCTGGAGTTGCTGGCCGAGGCCGACGCCTTCGCCTCGGTCGGGCTCACCCGCCGCGAGGCGCTGTGGGCGGTGAAGGGGCTGAAGGGCGAGCACAAGGCGCCGGTGCGGGCGCCGTTGCTGGCCGGGCTGCCGCTGTTCGAAGACCGCGCGGCGCTGCCGGCCATGGGCCAGCCGCAGGAGGTGGCCGAGGATTACCGCACCACCAGCCTGTCGCTGAAGGACCATCCGGTAAGCTTCTACCGCGCGATGCTGACCCGGCGCGGGGTGATCACGGCCGAGCAACTGCTGACCATGAAGGACGGCCGCAAGGTGTCGGTGGCGGGGCTCGTCCTGATCCGCCAGCGACCAGGCACGGCCAAGGGCGTGGTGTTCGTGACCCTGGAGGACGAGACGGGCGTGGCCAACGCGGTGGTCTGGAAGGACCGCTTCGAGGCCGACCGCAATGTGGTGATGACCGCCTCGTTCCTGGTCGTCCACGGCCGGGTGCAAAGGGCCGAGAACGTCATCCACGTGGTGGCCGAGGGCTTCACCGACCTTTCGGCGCACCTGTCCACCCTGCGCGACGAGCCGGGCGCGCCGGCCCCGCGCGTGCGCCAGAAGGTGTCCGGAAGGCTGCTACGGAGCCGGGATTTCCACTAGAGCCTGTCCCGTTTAGATGGACCATCTAAATGGGGAAAACAGGCTCTAGAATTAAACATTTAGAGCCATTTTGAACGCTTTAGATGATTCCATCTAAAGCTAAAGGGCTCTAGGCGAGGCCGGTGATGTCGCCGTTCATTGGCTAAGGCAGGACAGGACGAAGGGAACGACCGTCCCGACCACCAGCAGCAGGATATGGCGCATGCGGTGCAATGGCTGGCGCAGGGTCATCCAGACGCCGGTGATCGTCGAGATGATCAGGCCGACCGACGCCAGGGCGAAGAACGCCTTCAGCAAGGTCGTCGGAAGCCGCTGAGCCTTGGCTTCTGGACGCGATGCGGCCGGGGCGGGCCCCGGCGAGGGCTTCGCGGAGGGCTGCGACTGGGGACGACGCCCTTCGCGATAGAGCTGCTTCTTGTGCAGCACCCCCAGCTTGGCCACGACCGCCGGCGGCGCGTAGCCAGGATGGGCTTCGTGCAACTCGTAGATCTGCAACACGCCCGTCATGGCGAAGAGCAGGACGGTGGGCGCGATGATCATCCCGATGTAGGCGTGCCACTTGCGTAGAAGCATCTGCAGTGCGGCCGGATGCCGAGACAACCTTCTTGCCGTGCCGGTTGGCGTGGTCATTCGCCTTGTCCTTTGCCGTCGCTGTGGGGGACAGCCTTGGCCGTCAGCGGCAGCGGCGCATTGCTGCATGTCAAAGAGTCGAGTCGGACGACCTCCGGCCGCCCCACGCCCGCTTCAGCCCCAGATAGACCACCCCGGCCGCCACGAAGCTGGGCAGGGTGGCGCCGAGGTCCGGAGCCAGGCGGCTCAAGCCCTGATAGGCGGCGACGCCGATCGCCCAGGCCAGCAGGCCGGGCAGGTTCAGGCCGCTCCGGGCCACGGCGGCGGCGCGGCGGCGCAGGACGAAGTGGTCGGTCAGCAGCACGCCGAACAGCGGGGCGAAGACCGAGCCGATCAGCAGCAGGAAGCCCTCGTACTGGGTGATCGGCGCGAACAGGGCGATGGTCGTGCACAGCGCGCCGAAGACCAGGGCCAGGTTGGCCGGCTTGGCGGGGACCAGGGTCGCGGTCGAGACGGCGGCCGAGTGGATGTCGGCGAAGGTGTTGTCGGTCTCGTCGATGACGATCAGCAACAGGGCGATGCCGCCGCCGCTGGCCGCCAGGGCCGTCAGCAGCAGGTTGTCGCCGCCGCTACTGCCCGTACTGACCGCCAGGGCGTAGGCCGCGCCCAGGGCCATGAACCAGATGTTGGCCAGCACGTAGCCGGCGGCCGAACCCTTGAACATGCCGCCGCTGGCGCGGCCAAAGCGGGTGTAGTCGGCGATCAGCGGCAGCCACGACAGCGGCATGGCCACCACCAGGTCGACGCCGGCCCCGAAGCTCATCTCGCCGGTTCCGGCCTTGGCCAGCAGGGCGGAGAGGTCGTGCTCGGCCAGCAGTCGCCAGCTCAGCCAGCCCGCCCCGGCCAGCAGCAGCCACAGACCCCAGGCGCGCAGAAAGCGGCGCACGAACGACACCGGCCCCTGGATGGCCAGGAAGGTCGCCAGGACGCCGAACGCCAGGGTCCAGATCATCGGGTTGGAAAAGCCGAAGGTCTGCCTGGCCAGGGCGTCGGCGGAATCGCGCATGGCGATGATCTCGAACGCGCCCCAGCCGGTCAGCTGGACGGCGTTTAGCACGGCCGGGACCGCCGCGCCGCGCGCGCCCAGCGCCAGCCGCAGCGTGCCGACGGCGGAGAGCCCGGTATCACTCCCGACCACCCCGGCGGCGGCCAGCAGCAGAGCGCCCAGCACCGAGCCGGTGACGATCGCCGCCAGGGCCATGCCCAGGCTGAGGCCGGGGACCAGGAACGCGCCGGCCTGCAGCACCAGCAGGCCGATGCCCAGGCTGAACCACAGTGAAAACGCGTCCTGGGCGCGGAAGACCCGGCGCGCTTCCGGCACGGGGGTCAGGGGATCGTAGGTGTCGTGGAGTTCAGCCATGGCCCCGGTCTAGAGCATTTCCCGATCCAATTGGATCGGTGAAAAGCTCTAGCCTATTGTTTTAACGCATTTTCTGACGACGAACCGGTATCCACTTCGTCGGAAAATGCTCTAGCAGGTCGTCTTCCGGGCGCGATACCGAAGTCGCCGATGTGTCGAGTCCACGACCGCAACCTCGCGCCGCGAGCGGACGTTAGGCTCTCACATCCACATATTCGGAAGACGCTCATGGCCACCCCGGCGAAAACCAAGGCCAAGACGGCCCCGCGCGCAGGCGCCAAGCCCCCGATTTCGACGAAGGTCCCCCAACCCGCGGGCCCGTCGACCGAGGGCGAAACGCTCATCGCTCCCGGCGGCGAAACGCATCAGCAGGCCGCCGGCCCGGCCACCCAACTGACCACCAACCAAGGCGTGCCGATCGCCGACAACCAGAACTCGCTGAAGGCCGGCGCGCGTGGGCCGGTGCTGCTGCAGGACTTCATCCTGCGCGAAAAGATCATGCACTTCGACCACGAGCGCATCCCCGAGCGCGTGGTCCATGCCCGCGGCTCGGCCGCGCACGGCTTCTTCGAGTGCCTGGAGGCCTGCGCCGACGTCACCTGCGCCGACTTCCTGCAGCGCCCGGGCGAGCGCACCCCGGTGTTCACCCGCTTCTCGACCGTGGCCGGCAACAAGGGCTCGGCCGACCTGCCGCGCGACGTGCGCGGCTTCGCGGTCAAGTTCTACACCCAGCAGGGCAATTTCGATCTCGTCGGCAACAACATCCCGGTGTTCTTCATCCAGGACGCCATCAAGTTCCCCGACCTGATCCACGCGGCCAAGCAGGATCCCGACCGAGAGTTCCCGCAGGCGGCCACGGCCCACGACACCTTCTGGGACTTCATCTCGCTGACGCCCGAGAGCATGCACATGATCATGTGGGCGATGAGCGACCGGGCCATCCCGCGCTCGCTGCGGATGATGGAGGGCTTCGGCGTCCACACCTTCCGGCTGGTCAACGCGGCTGGCAACTCGACCTTCGTCAAGTTCCACTGGCGGCCCAAGCTGGGCGCTCAGTCGGTGGTCTGGGACGAGGCGCTGAAGATCAACGGCGCCGATCCCGACTTCCACCGCCGCGACCTGTGGGAAGCCATCGAAGGCGGCGACTTCCCCGAGTGGGAATTCTGCCTGCAGACCTTCACCCAGGAACAGGCCGACGGCTTCGACTTCGATGTTCTGGACGCCACCAAGCTGATCCCGGAGGAGGTCATCCCCCTGCGCGTGGTCGGCCGCATGGTGCTGGACCGCAACCCCGATAACTTCTTCGCCGAGACCGAACAGGTGGCCTATTGCGCCGCCCATGTGGTGCCGGGGATCGACTTCACCAACGACCCGCTGCTGCAGGGTCGGCTGTTCTCGTACCAAGACACTCAGCTCAAGCGCCTGGGCGGGCCCAACTTCCATCAGATCCCGATCAACCAGCCCAAGTGCCCGTTCCATAACCTGCAACGCGATGGCCACATGCAGATGGGCGTTCCCAAGGGCCAGGTGAACTACGAGCCTTCCAGCCTGGGCGCCGACGTGGCGCGCGAGTCGCTGGAAGACGGCTTCCACACCTTCCCCAATCCTGAGGCCGGCGAGCAGCTGCGCCTGCGGCCGGAGACCTTCGCCGACCACTACACCCAGGCCCGGCTGTTCTTCGCCAGCCAGACCAAGCCCGAGCAGGACCACATCGTCGCGGCCCTGGTCTTCGAGCTCAGCAAGTGCGTGACGCCCCGTGTTCGCGAAGCCGTGCTGTCGCGGCTGATCCACATCGATGAATTCCTGGCCCAGTCGGTGGCCGAAGGCCTGGGCTTCCCGGGAAAGATCGTCCCGGCCCCCGCGCCGATTCCGGCCAAGGACATGGAGCCTTCGCCCATGCTCAGCCTGCTGGCCAAGGCCGCGCCGACCCTGGAGGGCCGCAAGATCGGCGCCCTGGTCAGCGACGGCTGCGACGACAAGCTGGTCGCCAAACTGAAGGCCGCGGTCGAGGCGGCGGGCGCGAGGCTGCAGATCATCGGCCCGACCATCTATGGCGTGACCACGGCGAGCGGCGCGCTGCTGCCGGTCGACCACAAGATCGACGGCGGTCCGTCGGTGCTGTTCGACGCGGTGGCCATCCTGCCGTCGGATGACGGCGGCGAGCAGCTGTCGATCGAGGCGGCGGCGGTCAACTTCCTGCGGGACGCCTATGGCCACCTGAAGGTCATCGCCTACCTGCCCTCGGCCGCGCCGCTGTTCGCGGCGGGCGGCATCGTCGACGTGGGGCCCGATGACGACGCGGGCTTGATCGCGTTGCCGGACGCCAGCCTCGACGACTTCATCGCCGCGGCCTCGGCCGGCCGCATCTGGGCGCGCGAGCCCCTGGTGCGTCCGCCGCCCAAGCCGCTGATCGCGGCGGCCTGAAGCCACGCCTCGGCGCCCTGCCATCCATGATCGACTGTCTCATCATCGGCGGCGGGCCCGCCGGCCTGACCGCCGCGATTTACGCCGTGCGCTTCCACCTGTCCGTGCAGGTGGTCGACGCCGGCGACAGCCGCGCCGCGCGGATTCCGCTCACCCGCAACCACGCCGGCTTTCCCGAAGGGATCTCCGGCGTGGCGTTGCTGGAGCGCATGCGCGAACAGGCGGTCCTCTACGGAACGGAGCTGATCGCCGGGCGCGTCACCGACCTGGGGCGCGGCGAGGATGGTTTCCGCGCCACGCTGCCCGATCGCGAGATTGCGGCTCGCACCGTCCTGCTCGCTACGGGGGTGACCAATCGGCGGCCGCTGATGGACGAGGCTCTCCACGCCGAGGCGCTGCGGCAGGGACGCCTGCGTTATTGTCCAGTCTGCGACGGCTATGAGGTCACCGACCAGGCCGTGGCGGTCGTCGGCCGCGGTCCGCGCGCCGCGCGCGAGGCCGAGTTCCTGCGCGGCTACACCGCCGA
The DNA here is from genome assembly GCA_965283765.1 of Caulobacteraceae bacterium. Taxonomy (GTDB): domain Bacteria; phylum Pseudomonadota; class Alphaproteobacteria; order Caulobacterales; family Caulobacteraceae; genus Caulobacter. Next base: position 130,703 of record CBDIPU010000002.1, on the reverse strand, counting down.
TGTCAGCCTGATCGGCCTGACCGGCGAGGACGGTCTGGACGAGGCCGCCCGGGCTCGTCTCGACGCCATCGGGGTCAAACGTTTCGCCGGCCCGGCGCGTGATTTCCACCTGGAGAACGACGGTCTGGTCGTGACCTGCACGGCGGGCCGTCTGCGCTTCGACGCTGTCTATCCGTCTCTGGGTTCCGACGTCCATTCGGACCTCGCCCGGGCCCTGGGCGCGGCCGTCACCGAGGACGGCTGCATCAAGGTCGACGCCCATCAGCGCACCAGCATCCCCGGCCTCTACGCCGCCGGCGACGTGGTGCTGGGGCTGGATCAGATCAGCCACGCCATGGGCGAGGCCGGTGTCGCCGCGACCACTCTGCGCAACGATCTGGCCGCGCTGGCGCCGCTGCTGCGCTAACGCGTCTCAGGACGCCCGGATCTTGACCACCTTGGACGGTCCGACCTGACGCAGGTCCTCGACCAGGTCGAACAGGTGGGCGCGCACGGCGGCTTCGTCGCCGTCCTCGGCCAGGGCGTCCAGGGCCATCAGGCGCTCGGGCTCGATGATCGGCGCGTCGGCCAGGCGCAGGGCTTCCATGATGCCGGGGGCCTTGGGGCGGGCGATCTCGTTCGCGTCGACCAGGGTCTCGGTCAGTTTCTCGCCGGGACGCAGGCCGGTGATCAGGATCTCGATGTCCTTGCCGGGGGTCAGGCCCTGCAGCTCGATCATCCGGCGGGCCAGGTCGATGATCTTGACCGGCTCGCCCATCTCCAGGGTCAGGACGCCGGCCTCGGGTTCGGAGGCGATGCGTGACAGGGCCACGGCGCGCAGCACCAGTTGCACGGCCTCGGGGATGGTCATGAAGTAGCGCTCGACCGCGGCGTCGGTCAGGGTGATCGGACCGCCCCGCGCGATCTGGCTCTGGAAGATCGGCACGACGGAGCCGGCCGAGCCCAGCACGTTGCCGAAGCGGACGATGCTGACGCGCATGTCGCCGCCGCCGCCATACTGGCGCGCCACGGCCTCGGCCACGCGCTTGGCCGCGCCCATCACGCTGGTCGGGGCCACGGCCTTGTCGGTGGAGATCAGGGCCAGGTGCGCGGCGCCGCAGGCCTTGGCGGCGATGGCGACATTGCGCGTGCCCAGCACATTGGTGCGCACGCCCTCGCAAGGATGGTTCTCGACCAGGGTCACATGCTTCAGCGCCGCGGCGTGGAAGATGATGTCGGGGTGCTGCTCGGCGAAGACGCGGTGGACCCGGGCGGCGTCGCGGACGTCGCAGAGGATCTCGCGGCGCGGCATGCCGGGCCAAGTCTGGGCCATTTCGCGGTCGATGTGGAACAGGTTGTATTCCGAGGCGTCGACCATGGTCAGGTGGGCGCAGCCGCTGGCGGCGATCTGGCGGCACAGTTCCGAGCCGATGCTGCCGCCGGCCCCGGTGACCAGGACGCGGCGACCCGCGACCAGGGCGCGGACGGGCTCGGGGTCGAGGCGCACGGGCGGACGGCTGAGCAGTTCCTCGATGCTGATCTCGCGGAGCGAGGCGACGGCGGCGGCGTCGGCGCCCATCTCGACCACGCCGTGACGGCGCAGCAGGCGCACGCCCTCGGTCTTCAGGCGACCCAGGCGCTCGGCGCCGAAGGTGCTCATGGCGCTGTCGGTCAGGAACAGGATGGCCGAGGGCGACAGGCCGCTGTCGCGAAGGCGGGCGAGCACGCTGTCGAAGTCGGCGATCGAGCCCAGCACGCAGACGCCGCGCAGCTCGTCGCCCATCTCGCGGTCATGCGGCGAGACCACGCCGATCGGGGCGTAGCGTTCGCCAAGGCCCGCCGGGGCGCGCAGGAAGGCCTCGGCCTCGTTGGCCGAGCCGATGATCAGCAGGCGCGGCAGGGCCGGCTGCATCGAGGCGGGACCGAGGCGCAGGACCGAATCGAACAGCTGGCGCTCGTGCAGGCTGCGGCGGATGACGCGCAGGGCCGACAGGAAGGTGGCCTGGATCAGGGCCGCGCCGGCGACCATGCGCAGGCCGCCGTCGATTCCGGGTGAACCAGGCGGGTGATGACCAGGAAGGTCGCCGCCGTCAGCACGGCCGAGCGGAACAGGCGCAGGTGGTCGCTGGCCGACACGAAGCGCCAGGGCGCGCGCTCGACGCGGAACAGCAGCTCGACGATCAGAGCGCCCAGTCCGTAGTAGCCCGCCTGTACCAGGGTGTCGGGCGTGAAGGGCATGTCGATGACGAGGTATCGCCCGAACAGCAGGGCCAATGAGGCCAGCAGAACGTGGGCCGCGATCTTGCCAACATGCCCCATGAATAGAACCTCTCGGCCTGAAGGTCGGGTCGCGCCCGTGAAACTCGTCCGGGCTTAGCACGCGAAATTGTCGCCGTCGCGGTTTCAGCCGCGCCGCAGAAGCAGAACGTCGACGATGTCATTCGTCGAGGCGGCGGAGACTCCCGCCCGTCGTCGCAGGAGAGCATCGGCCCGCGCGAAGACGCTGACCAGCGAGGAATCCTGATCGGGGAATACGTGGGCGATCGTTCGCCCCTCGGGATCGACGGACAGGGCCGCGCGCATCCAGTGCTCGCGGGGACCCGTGGCGGGCAGGGCGGCGGCCAGGCGGGCGGGGAGCAGGCGGACCTCGGCGTCGCCGCCGGCCAGGGCCGCCAGCAGCGGGCGCAGAAAAAGCTCCGCGCAGACCAGGGCCGAGGCGGGATTGCCAGGCAGGCCCAGCACGCGGCGGCCATCCGAAAGGCGGCCGGACCAGGTCGGCTTGCCGGGGCGGACGGCGATCGTCTCGACGGCGAGTTCCAGCCCCAGGGTCTTCAGGGCCGGCTTGACCAGGTCGTGGTCGCCGACCGAGGCGCCGCCGATGGTGACGATCAGGTCGGCTTCCACCGGCCCCTCGCGGGAGGCGCGGGAAGAGACGGCGGCGGCGATGGCGGTTGCGTCGTCGGCCGCGGCGGTCAGGCGGAAGGCCTCGCCGCCCCAGGCCTGGACGAGGGCGACCAGGCTGAACGAGCCGCTTTCGAAGATCTGGTCCGGGCGCGGGCTGGCGCCGGGCGGGACCAATTCGTCGCCGGTGGCCAGGATCGCCACGCGCGGGCGGCGGGCGACGGCGACCTCGCCGAGACCGGCCGAGGCGATCAGGCTGAGCCGCCACGGATCGATGACGACGCCGGGCTCGAGCAGGACGTCGCCGGCCTGGAAGTCGCCGCCGGCCGGGCGGGTGTTGGACTTGGGGGTCTCGCCCGCTTCGAAGCGGACCGTGTCGCCGTCGCGGACGGCCTCTTCCTGGATGACGACGAGGTCGGCGCCGGCTGGAACCGGCGCGCCGGTGAAGATGCGCACCGCTTGATTGGTCCGGACTTCATGCGGATAGGCCTTGCCCGCGGCGCTCTCGCCGGCGATCGCGAAGGCCTTGCCGGGCGCGTAGTCCGCCCGCCGGATCGCCCAGCCGTCCATGGCCGAGGCGTCGAACGGCGGCTGCGGGCGGGGGGCGGTGATGGTCTGGGCCAGGACACGGCCGAGGCTGGCTTCCAGCGAGACGGTCTCGACGCCGAGCCGTCCGGCGCCGTCCAGAATCCGGGCGCGGGCGTCTTCGACGGTGAGGTTCTTGAGGTTGGTCACGCGCCGTTCCGTCCAGGATGCCGTCCCCGCCCTTCGACAGGCTCAGGGTGAGGACTAATTTGATGTCGACGCACTAGATAACCTCATCCTGAGCTTGTCGAAGGACGAGGTTATCGGGCCCGCATCACCCCACGAACGCCCGCTCGATCACGAAGTCGCCCGGATCGGCGTTGGACCCTTCCTTCAGGCCATGGGCTTCGAGCAGGGCGGCGGTGTCCTTGATCATCGCCATCGAGCCGCACAGCATGGCGCGGTCGTTCTCGGGCTCGAACTTCGTCTGGTCCAGGCCGAGGTCCTTGAACAGCTTGCCGCTCTCGATCAGGTCGGTGAAGCGGCCTTGACGCTCGAACGGCTCGCGGGTCACGGTCGGGTAGTAGGTTAGCTGGGCCCGGGCCTCGTCGCCGACCAGCGGGTCGTCGAAGATGTCGTGGGTGAACAGGTCGCGATAGGCCAGCTCCTTCACCTCGCGCACGCCGTGGGCGACGATCACGCGCTCGAAGCGGCTGTAGGCGTCAGGGTCGCGGGCCACCGCCAGCCAGGGCGCCAGGCCCGTGCCGGTGCCGAACAGGAACAGGCGCTTGCCCGGGCGGACGGCGTCCAGAACCAGCGTGCCGGTCGGCTTCTTGCCCAGCAGGATGTCATCGCCCGGCTGGATCAGCTGCAGGCGCGAGGTCAGCGGACCGTCCGGAACCTTGATCGAGAAGAACTCCAGCTCCTCGGCGAAGTGCGGCGAGGCCACCGAATAGGCGCGCAGGATCGGCTTCTTCTCGCCCAGCTCTTCGCGCGGCGGCAGGCCGATCATCACGAACTCGCCCGAGCGGAAGCGGAAGGACGCCGGACGGGTGATGCCGAAGCTGAACAGGCGGTCGGTCCAGTGCTTGACCCACAGCACCTTCTCGACGTGGAAAGGGGCTTCTTTAACCGGCGTTGCGGCGGTCGCGGTGGCCGTCATCTGAGCTCTGAAATCCTTGAGAGAAAGGGCGCCGCCACGGCCCTGAGGCGACGCCTGTCTCATTTGTGCAAGCCCGTCTTGATGTCAACGCCGGTTGTCTAAAGTCGTCCCCGGAAAAACTTCGCCGCCGGTTCGCGCCTGCGCGCCAGTGTCCGCGATGTGTCGGCGAGTCGGAAGATCAGGCTGAGTATTCGCGCCGTAAGAAAAAGCGGCGTCTCGGTTCGCCAGCAAATATTCAGATAAGAAGAAATGTCGTGCCTGTTTGGCATAGGATTGCACCGCCATGGATCAGTTTCGCAAACGCGTGCGTATGTCGTCCGATTAGGGACAATCTTTTTCTCGAACCGTCAAAACGCCGGACCGGTTTTTCGAAAACGTCAAAAATGTGATTGCCGGTATTCCAAACGAGGCGCAGACTTCCTTTTGCTTCGTTCGCGGAGCCAACGATACGGAGGAACGTATGCGGGTTTGGTTCGTAGGGGCCGCCGCGGCGGCCGGTCTGTTAGCGTTTGGTTTGGCTGCCTGCAGTGACGGCGGCGCGAAGACGAAAGTCGCGCAAGCTAATCAGGTTGTCGTGGAATCCACGTCGGTCACGGCGTCGGGCTGCGTGCGGCCCGTCGAGAAGACCAACTGTCTCGTCGTGAAAGGGCGTGGCGGCGGCTACTATGACATCAGCAGCGCCAGTCCGGCGCCGGACATGTCGAAGGGCGTCGCGGTCTCGCTGCGCGGCAGGGATTCGGGCAAGAACACCCAGTGCGGCCGCGAGCTGACGGACGTTAAGTGGTCGTATCTGGGCATCCAGTGCGGCGCGACCTTGCCGGCCAGCGACTCGACCGCGGCCGACAAGGGCGAAAAGACCAAGCTGGCCAAGGCCGGCTAGGTCAGACCGAAGAGCGTCCTAACCCTCGCCGGAGCCCGGATCCGTCCGGGTCTTCGGCGAACGGGTGCTGTCGGCCGCGCCTTGAGGCTCGGTGGCCGGTCGCGGCGGCTCGCCTTCGCGGGGCGAGGGCTTCTGGTTCTCGTTCTCGACTTCCCGATTCGACGGGCGGTCGGAGGATGAGGCCGGCTGGGGCGGATTGGTGATCGTGGGCATGGCGTAAGAACGCACCGCCCCAGGCTTCGATCCTCGCCTTCGATCCTCGCCAAGACCCCATGGGCCGGGAAGAAAACCACGATCGAGCCCGCGAAGCCGCTCAAACCTCCGCGCGCCGCTTGCCCGCCGTTCGCGACCCTGCTAAATGGCGCGGCTCTGGCGACAGGACGTGGCGCGCCGAGGCTTCCAAGCCTTCCGGCGCGCTGTCTGTCTCCGGATGTCCGTCGGCCCGAAAGGGTGGTCGGTCCGCAGGAGTGTAGCTCAGCTGGTAGAGCGTCGGTCTCCAAAACCGAAAGTCGTGGGTTCGAGTCCCCCACTCCTGCCACTATATATGTTTGACGGGTCGCTTTCGGGCCCGGCTATGGCCGCCGGGCCGCTTGTAGGTCCGGGTCCAACTTAGGAAGTCGTGAGCCTCTAGAGCATGGCCAGGAAACCGGGATCCAGCCCGTCAGCGATCAAGAACCGCGCCGCCAAGACGGCTGCGGCGATGGCGCCCGCCGGGGCCGCCGCGTCCGTCGCCGCGCCCGCCGCCCCGAAGAAGCGCACCACGCCGGTGCAGTTCTTCCGTGAGGTGCGCGCCGAGGCCCGCAAGATCACCTGGACCAGCCGCAAGGAAACCTGGATCACCTCCGTGATGGTCTTCATCATGGTGGTCCTGGCGTCGTTGTTCTTCCTGGCCGTCGACGGCGGCCTGGGCTTCGCCATCAATCAGCTCCTGAAGCTGGCGACCTCGGGATAAGATAGAGACGATGAGCACCGAAACCGCGTCCAACCCGAACCACAAGTGGTACATCGTCCACGCCTACTCGAATTTCGAGAAGAAGGTGGCCGAGAGCATCCGCGAGCAGGCCAAGAACCAGGGCCTGGAGGAGAACTTCTCCGAGATCCTGGTTCCGACCGAAGAGGTCGTCGAGATCCGCCGCGGCCGTAAGGTCAACGCCGAGCGCAAGTTCTTCCCGGGCTATGTCCTGGTCAAGATGAACCTCTCGGACGAAGCCTACCACCTGATCAAGAACACCCCGAAGGTCACGGGCTTCCTGGGCAGCGGCTCCAAGCCGATGCCGGTCTCCGAAAAGGAAGTCCAGCGCATCGTCGGCGCCATCGAGGAAGGCGTCGAGAAGCCCAAGACCGTCGTCCTGTACGAAGTCGGCGAGAACGTCCGCGTCATCGACGGCCCGTTCGCCAGCTTCAACGGCTCGGTCGAGCAGGTCGACGAGGAAAAGGCCCGCCTGCGGGTCACCGTCTCGATCTTCGGCCGCGCCACCCCGGTCGAGCTGGAATACGCCCAGGTCGAAAAGATCTCCTAAAGTCACGATCCACTTCGGATCCGAAGAGCCCCGCGTCGCGAGACGCGGGGTTTTTTCATGCCTGTCGGGGCGAGTTATCCACAGGGTGGCGCGCTCTGAGGGATCGCCCGCTCAACCTGTCATCCCGGCCGCAGTGAAGCGGAGAGCCGGGACCAGGGGCAACCGCGATGCGCCGGCCCCTGGGTCCCGGACAACGCCTGCGGCGTTTCCGGGATGACAAAGGATGGGTGGCCTTGAATTTCCCGCGGAAGCCCAACGCTTGAATTCAGTTGGGACCCTGGCGCGAGCACGGGGATTGAGCGGCCTGTTTCCCCGGCCAGAAATGAACGTTTCCGTTAAGGGCCAGGGGCTTGGACGAAAACGCACGTTTCCTGTCATCCGCGTTCGCGACGGCCGCATGCTAGGCTCATGAGCCAGACCCGAGATCTCAGCGCCCAAGATCCCAGCGCCTGGTGCGCCGCCTTGCAGGCCAAGCTGATGGCCGCCCTCGACGCGGCCTGGGCGTTGATCGACGACAGCGCCGACCCCGCCGTGGTCGCCCTCGCCCGCGCCAAGGCCCGCGCCTGCGGCCAACTGGCCGCCGACGCCCGCAGGATCGCCGCCATGGTCCCCTCGAAGGCCAAGGCGCGGCGCGAACCCGTCATCCCCGACACGTTGCTCGAACGCCTCGAGGCGGCGGCGACCCGCGTCCTCGTTCCGGAGATCGCGGAGCCCGACCCCAAGCCCCCCGCCGCCCAGGCCGTCGCCATGCGCGCGGCGCTGAGAAAGCTGGGGCGAAAGGAGAGGTAGGAGGTTGTAGCGCCAATAGGCAGAGCCTGCGGAACCCGAGCAAGCGGGCGCTGTGAATATCAATCTGGCGCCGAAAGCGGACGTCGCGAAGGACTGACAAGGGTGGAAACTCCCCTGTCGACGCCGTGGTGATGACCGCGCGGCCAGACATCGTCGGCGCCGGAAGCTGTTAGAGGCAGGCCTGGATACGGTGATGGAGGCGGCGAAGCAATCGGTCCGGGCGCGACCGGGTGGCCCGAGCAGGTCGCCAGGGCGGGATAGTTCTGTACAATTCCAGATTGCGCATTCGTCCCGGCCGTGATCCTCTCGGGGAAGTAGCATGGAGTACCCGATGTCGATCTCCGTCTTGGCGTTCGGTCTGGCATTGGCGTCAACCCAGGCCATGGATTTCAGCCACCCCGCCACGCCTTGGGTAGTTCTTGAATACAGTGGGGCTGGACCTGGAGGCTCGGATAGTACGCGAGTGGTGTTCAGTCGCCGTGTGACGCTCGACGGAACCGGTAAACCTACGTCGCGGCCCGGACCGATCTGGGTTGTTCGTAAGGAGACGAAGCAGACTTGGACTATGGCGCCTCGCGCCGGCCAAAGCAGCGAAACGGTTCAATGGATCGACAGCCGCACCTGTCCACAGCTCTCCACGGTCCTAGATAGTCTGGACCGCCTGCCTGCCGCCAAGCCTTATCCCATAAAGCAGATCAGCAAACCGTTCATCGATCCACCGCCCTCGCACAGCGGCGGATGGACGTTGACGCGCTGGGGGGATGCGGCGGGCGGAGAGGTGGGCATCACCATCGCCGACACGAGCGGTCATGTGGTCTGGCCCTGGTGGCGAGGGGCAGGTGAACAACTCCAGTCATGTTGGCGCAACGAGCAACCGACCTATCCGTGAGCGCACGGCATCAAAAATACAATTCTAGATAGCATAGCGTAGAGGTACATTCATGGACAGAATGTCGCCGTGCGGTGATTTAGAGCATTGATAAATATTACTCCGACAAATTCCCAATCCATATCAATTCATTTATCGATTGTTGCTACATCAGGACTAAATGCCGACTACAGCGCGCGTCATTCGCATGCGGATAACGCCATATATTGTCAAAATCTAGCCATCTCTCAGTAAGGAGTGTTTACCTATGGCTACGAATATTCCGCGCGATCCGCCGCCCGAGCAACCAACTGAAGTAGCTCCCCTTATTGTCTACAGCGCGCCATCCAGCTCCGGGTCTTTGGCCGGCGTACAGATCATCGGCTACCGCAGCTCCGTCGGTGGAACAGTCCAGGCTTCACTCTTCAACGCGGCCGAGGTTACAGCCGCCGCGTTCATTCGCGACCATGTCCATGCCAACATCGACGTGAACAATTCGACCGAGAGGGCGATGGCCGACGGGTTGATCGACACCCTGTTCAACACGCTCCGCAACGCCGCGCTAGCTGGTGGTCACACCTTCCAGGATGCTCTTGGCAACATTTATCGCGGCTCAGACTTGGTCTCCCTGATCAAGAACATGGACTTCAACATCTACGATCATGCGTCAGCCACGGCAGCTGGAATTTCGACGTTGCGTGGGGCGGAGACGACCTACAGCAATTTCTCGGACATCACGTCGCATGCCACGGTCACGTTCGAGCTTGGCGCGTTGTCGGCAACGCTTGGAGACTCGACGTTCTTGGACGGCGGTCTCGCGTACGCGATGAACCATGAAATAGGCCATGCCATGCCCGCTGGTCACCAAATCGCTCTGCTCGATTGGACAAATTTCCTCCAGAACGGAGGGACCGCCTTGTCAGGCGCCGCCCAAACCCAAGCCTGGGCTCAATCGGCCCAGTTTCAAGATCAGAGTCCTTCGCGAATACTCTCGGGCACGAGATATCGACGTTTACCGGTTCTGGGTGGCTCGTCGGGATCACGCCAACTTTCGGCTATTGGCACGGGATTTTGTAGCGATCCCGCGTTGGCGCCAAGTTGTCAGTAGCCAGACTAGATCATTCCTGGCCACGCAGCCGGTCTTGACGTGCGTACGCATCCGGTGAGGGCCACGGGGATAGGTCCCCAAGAGCGGACTGAACGAAGGTCCGGGCGGGGTCGGTCGCGGAAACTAGGCCTGCGCCGGCTACCGGACATTGGGCGCAAGGCCGGAGCGCGGACACGACAACGGTCAGTTCGGGGTCGCTGCCTCTTCCGCGAGCTGTTGCAGGCGGGCTTCGCAGAGTTCTTTTACGAGAGACTGGAGCATCTCGATGCGCTCCTGAATCCAGGTCAGCTCCTCGGCGGTGACCTTGTAGTGGGGCGAGTAGCGCGCCTTCACATAGGCGGCCCGCAACAGCTCGAAGCAGCGCTTGTGGAACTTGGTGTCGGTGGGCCAGACCTCGGCCAGACGTGGGTCGAGCGGCTCGGTGAGGCCGCGCAGGCGGACGAGATTGTGGGACTTGGGGGTATATAGCGTGAGAACCAGTAGCAGGGCTGTGTAAAGCTGTTCCACAGCTTGGTGGAACAGAAACGCCGCGTGATTGGGTGCATCGTTTTCTACGAGAAAACGCGCCGCCAATAGGAACTTGTTCGCGCTCTCAAGCCCCTCGTCGTAGTACTTTTGGCTTTCCGCCAGCGCCTGTTGGGCTGACAGCTGGGCCGGCTCGACAAGCTGACCGTCACCCTCTTCGAACAGCGCCACCCCATCGCGCACGATGTCGGTGAAGAAGTACCGCCCGCGCGTCAGCTGCTCATTCACATCGTCCAGATCATGGACGATGAAGTTGACCGGCGTCCGCAGCCGCTGGCCGGCCGAAAGCGCGTCCAGCAGGCGTTTCTCCGCCCCCTCCCAGAACTCCAGGGGATCGGCGAGCTTCTCGTGATCGACCACGACCAGCAGGTCATAGTCCGAGAAGTAGCGGCCCACCGGATCCTCGACCCAGTCGCCTCGGGCGTAGGATCCGAACAGGATGATCTTGAGGATCCTGCCCTGGCCCAAAGGACCCGAACGCTTGGCGACTTCCTCGGCGAAGCCCGCTTGCAGGATCTCGACCACGAAGGCCAGTTCGCGCTGCTTGCCGGCCGGCAGGTGATCGAGGGTGTTGGCCATGTCCGCTGTCTCGCCCGCCGCCCGGCGCATGGCAAGCGCCTCCTCGGCGCGGGCGGCGCGGTGATGCTCGGGCTTGGCCATGCGGACTCTCGGCGGCGGAACAAGACTGGAACGAATCCTACACGCTCAAGTTGGATCGCGCCAGAGGTCGACGGGCGCTCGGGCCGTTCCGTAGCGCGGATTCTGATGTCCAACTTGGGTGGGGTTCGGGAATCGGCGTTCCTGCGGAAATCGGACGCGGGTCACCCACGCAACGCGATCATCCCGACCTTCAGGTCGTTGGCGGTGTAGACGCATTCCCCGTCCACGAGCAGGCGGCCGTTGGCCAGGCCCAGGGCCAGCTTGCCCCGGCGGACCTGGCGCAGGCTGATCTCGTAGCGGACCAGCTTGGACGCCGGCGTGATGTCGCCGCGGAACTTGACCTCGCCGACGCCGAGGGCGCGGCCCTTGCCGGGGGAGCCCGACCAGCCCAGCCAGTAGCCGATCACCTGCCACATGGCGTCCAGCCCCAGGCAGCCCGGCATGACCGGGTCGCCGATGAAGTGGCAGTCGAAGAACCAGAGGTCGGGGGTGATATCCAACTCGGCGACCACGTGGCCCTTGCCGAACTCGCCGCCGTCCAGGCTGATCTCGGTGATGCGGTCCATCATCAGCATCGGCGGCGCGGGCAGCTGGGCGTTGCCCGGTCCGAAATAGCCGCCCAGACCCGACTTTAGCAGGTCGGCCTTGGTGTAGTGGTCCTGGGGCGTGTGGAAGTCGCGCGGATCGGCCAAGTCTCTCTCTCCCGTCCCTCCGGTCCGCGCGGGCGGTCTTCAATCGCCGCCGCATCCGCCCGAGGTCTGCTCAAGCTGTGGGTGCGGCGGCGGGATCGTCAAGATTGAGCGGTCAGGCGGTGAACGACATCGTGCTCAGCACCTGCTCCAGCACCACCAGCGGCATGGCCCCGCGCAGCAGCACGTCGTGGAAGGCCTTGGGGTCGAACTTCGCGCCGGCCTTGGCCTTCGTTTTAGCCTGGGCGACGTCGCGCAGGCGCTCCCACTCGGTGTGGCCGATCTTGTAGCTGCAGGCCTGGCCGGGCCAGATGCAGTAGCGGTCGATCTCGCGCTGCACCCGCGAGCGGGGCATGCCGGTGTTGTCGACCATGTAGTCGGTGGCCTGGGCGCGGCTCCAGCGCTTGTGGTGCATGCCGGTGTCGACCACCAGGCGCACGGCGCGGAACTGCAGCGACTGCAGGAAGCCGATCTCGCCCAGCGGGTCATCCTTGTAGGCCCCCATCTCGGCGGCCAGCTGCTCGGCATAGAGCGCCCAGCCCTCGCTATAGGCGGCGAAGCCCATGCCGGCCCGGCGCAGCATCGGGATCTCCTGCGAGCCCAGGGCGATCGAGCCCTGCCAGACGTGGCCGGGCAGGGCCTCGTGATAGGTCAGGGTCGGCAGGCTGAACTTCGGCCACTCCGTGGTGTCCTTGAGGTTGATGTAGAAGCGGCCCGGCCGCGCGCCGTCCAGCGACGGCGGCTGGGCGTAGCCATTCGGGGCGCCGTCCTCGATCTCGGGCGGCACGCGGACGATCTCGACCGGGGCGGCGGGCAGGGTGCGGAACTGGGTCGGCAGCTGGGCGCGGATCGCCTTCGTCTGGGCGTTGAGGTCGGCCAGCAGCTGGGCGCGGCCGGCGTCGGTGTTGGCGTAGAGCTGGTCGGGGCGGGCCGACAGGGCGGTCAGCCGCGCGGCGACCGTGCCGGTGGTCAGGCCCTGCTTCTTCAGCAGCACGTCGATCTGGGCGGTCAGGTCGGCCACCTGGTCGAGCCCCAGCTTGTGGACTTCCTCGGGCGTGCGGCGGGTGGTGGTCTGGAAGGCCAGGGCCCCGGCGTAGAAGGCCTCGCCCATCGGCAGCTTCCAGGCCCCGGCGTCGCCGGTCGCCTTGGGGCGCAGGGCTTCCAGGGCGGCGATCTGGCGGTCGAGGGCCGGCTGCACCTTGCCGCCGACGATGGCGCTGGCGCGGGCCGACCAGTCGCCGGAAAGGCCCGCCTTGGCCGCGCGCGCGACCAGGGACTGGACGATGCTGCTCTGCTCCGGCGCCGGGGCGCGCTGGCGCTTCAGCTGGGCGAGGCCCGCGTCGAGGGCGAAGTCCGAGGCCAGAACGCCGGCGGCGGCGTCCATCCTGAACGCGGCGGTGTTGTCGTCGAGGACCTTGGCGTAGGCCTCCAGGCGCGAGAGGTAGGCCTCGGCGTCTTCCCTGGTCTTCACCGGATGGCGGGAATCCAGGAAGTCCGGAACCGCCTGATAGGGGCCGGTCAGCTGGCTCAGCACATAGGGCGAATAGGGCGCGTAGCCGAAGCCGGCCGGGCCTTCGCCATAGCCGAACTTCTCGCCGCCCTCGACGATGCGCTTGTAGGTGTAGGTGGTGACCTCGTGGTCGACGCGGGCGGCCGGCGACAGCTGGGCCGGGTCGATCCTGGCCAGGGCCGCGACGCGTTCCTTGCGCTGGGCGACCCAGGCGGTGCGGGCCGCACGCGAGCCGTCGTTCAGCTGGGCGCGCTGGCCGGCGCGGCCCCCGACGTCCAGGCCCCGGCTGGTGGCGGTCTCGGGCGAGGCGTCGAGGTCGGCTTCCCAGAACCGGTCCAGCAGCGTCTTGAGCTCGGCGTCTTTCGCGCCCAATGGGGATCCGGGCGCGGCGAGGGCGGGCGAGACGGCGAACGGCGTCAGCGCGACGCCCAGCAGAAACTGACGACGATCCATGAAAACTCCCCCGCGCCCCTGCGCTGCTTCGGAGATACGTTATCCGATCAAGGCGCGCGCGCCAGCGCCCCTCGACTCCGTAGCGATTCAAGACGAACCTGTCGCCGAGATAGAGGAGTTGGTCGATGAGCAGTCCCAAAGGCGCCTGCCTGGTGGTGGGTGTCGGCGACGGGGTCGGCGGCGCGATCGCCAAGGCCTTCGCGGCCGAGGGCTACACGGTCTGCATGACCCGCCGCCCGCGTCACCTCGTTCAGCTGGAGGCCCTGGCCGCCGAGATCGGCGCCCAAAGCGAGAAGGGGAGCGGCGGCCAGGCCCGCGCCTATGGCGTCGACGCCCGCCAGGAGGCCGAGATGATCGCCCTGGTCGACCGGATCGAGGCCGAGGTCGGGCCGCTGGAGGTGGTCGTCTTCAACATCGGCGCGAACGTCCGCTTCGGTCTCACCGAGACCACGGCCCAGGTGTTCAGCAAGGTCTGGGAGATGGCCTGTTTCGCCGGCTTCCTGACCGCGCGGGAGGCGGCGCGGGTGATGGTCCCGCGCAGCCGGGGCACGATCCTGTTCACCGGGGCCAGCGCTTCCCTGCGCGGCAAGGACGGCTTTTCGGCCTTCGCCTCGGCCAAGGCCGGCCTGCGGGCGGTGGCCCAGAGCGCGGCGCGGGAGCTGGGGCCGAAGGGGATCCACGTGGCCCATGTCGTGGTCGACGGGGCGATCGACGGGGTCTTCACCCGCTCGGTCCGCGAGGATGTCCAGGGCCTGCTGGATCGCGACGAGATCCTGAAGCCCGCCGAGATCGCCGCGAACTATGTCTGGCTGCACGGCCAGCCGCGCTCGGCCTGGACCCACGAGATCGACCTGCGGCCCTGGGGAGAGAACTGGTGACCCAATCCCTCAAGAAGACCATCGACTTCATCTTCGACTTCGGCAGCCCCAACGCCTACCTGGCCTGGAAGGTGCTGCCGGAGATCGCCGCCCGCCACGGCGCGACCGTGACCCTCCTGCCGTGCCTGCTGGGCGGCATCTTCAAGGCCACCGGCAACCAGGCCCCGGCCATCGCCTTCGGCGGCGTCAAGGGCAAGATGGACTACGAGATGCTGGAGATGCGCCGCTTCATCGAGGCGCACGGACTGGCCGCCTTCCGGTTCAATCCGCACTTCCCGGTCAATACCCTGTTGCTCATGCGCGGCCAGATCGCCGCCCAAAGAAGCGAAATGGGGATGGGCGTCGGCGAGGCCTATCTCGACACGATGCTGAAGGGCATGTGGGAGCAGGGCCTCAAGCTCGACGATCCGGAGGTGTTCGTGGCGACGGCCGATGCGGCCGGCCTGGACGGCGCGGCCCTGCTGGCGGCGACCGGCGACCCCGAGGTGAAGGGGGCGCTGATGGCCAACACCGAGGCCGCCGTCGCGCGCGGCGTCTTCGGCATCCCGACCTTCTTCGTCGGCGGCGAGATGTTCTTCGGCAAGGAACGGCTCGGCCAGGTCGAGGCCGAACTGGCGAAGGGGTAGGGGCGCCCGCCTACCGGTCGTCATTCCCGCCCTTGTGGCGGGAACCCCTGGTTCAGCTGACACGTGAGATGCAAGCGGACTGCTCAGCAGTCCGCCCCTCCCGCACGTGCGGCGGATAGAGGGGTTCCCGCCACAAGGGCGGGAATGACGGGCGTTTATAAATCTAGACCGGAAGCCTAACCCTAAGCCTTGGCCATCAGGCGCGGCTCGGCCAGCACGCCGAACGCGTGACCCAGGCGGATCATGGCTTCGGCCAGGCCGTCCATCTGCGCCTCGGTGTGGGCCGCCGAGATGGCGCAGCGCAGCAGGCTCTCGCCCGACGGCGTGGCCGGCGGCAGGCCGATATTGACGTAGTAGCCGGCCTCCAGCAGCGCGCGCCACATGGCCAGGGTCGTGGCGTCCAACTCCAGGCAGACGGCGACGATCGGGCTGGGCGTCGAGCCCAGCTGGAAGCCGGCGGCCTCCAGCGCGCCGTAGAGGCGGCTGACATTGGCCCACAGCTTGGCGCGCAGGTGCGGGCGTTCCTTCACGGCTTTCAGCGCGGCGCGCACGGAGGCGACGGTCGCCGGCGGCAACGAGGCGGTGAACATGTAGGGGCGGCAGGCGATGCGCAGGATGTCGAACTGCTCGTGGTTGGAGACGCAGTAGCCGCCGACCGCGCCCAGGCTCTTGGAGAAGGTGCCGACCACAAAGTCGACCTGATCCAGCAGGCCTTCCTGTTCGGCCAGGCCGCAGCCGTTGTCGCCCAGCACGCCCATCGAGTGGGCCTCGTCCACCAGGATATAGGCGCCGTGGCGCTTGGCGACCTCGACGATCGCCTTCAGCGGGGCCATGTCGCCCAGCATCGAATAGATGCCCTCGACGACGATCAGCTTGTTGCCCGGCTCGCCCTCCAGGCGGCGCAGGCGCTTGTCCAGATCGGCGGCGTCGTTGTGCTTGAAGCGGATGGCGCTGGCCTGGGTCTGCTTGCAGGCGTCGTAGATCGAGGCGTGGCTGTCGGCGTCCAGCAGCAGGAAGTCGCCGGCCCCGACCAGCGTCGAGATGATGCCGAGATTGGCCTGGTAGCCGGTCGAGAACACCATGGCGTGGCGCATGCCGTGCAGCTCGGCCAGTTCACGCTCCAGCGCGACGTGGTCCGAAAACGAGCCGTTGGCGATCCGCGAGCCGCAGGTGCCGGTGCCCTCGCGGCGCACCGCCTCGACCGCGGCCTCGATGCTGGCCTCGTCGAAGGCCAGGCCCAGATAGTTGTGCGTACCCACGGTCACGGTCTTGCGGCCGTTGATGATCGCCTCGCTGGCCGAGAGGAGCTGGTCCATCACCACGCCGGTCGGCATCTGGCCGGAAGCGCGAGCAGTCTCGTAGCGGGCGGCCAGGGCGGAGTGGCTGTCGAAAAGTCCCAAGTGCGTGCTTTCTGAATTCGGCGCGGAGGGTGGTCGTAAGGTTCCGCTTGTTCGGAAAATGGAATACAGTCTAAAAATAGACGCATCAATGAAAATGGATTCTATTCCAAACTCTGGGATGGCTCTGCGGGAGCTGGGCAAGGCGCGCCGATATGCCGAGATCGTCGGCGCGGCGGCTGTTCTGTGGCGTGAGCACGGGTTTGACAAGGTCTCGTTAGTCAAATCGCCGCGGCCGCCGAGGTCTCGCCCCAGACCATCTACAACCTGATCGGCGGTCTCGACGCGGTCGGGTTGGCGGTCATCAACGTGGCCATGAACCGGGTCGAGTCGCTGCTGTCGCGCTCCTCGGCGAAGGGCGTGGCCTTCGCGCTGGAGGCGGCGCGGGCCTCGGCCCAGCTCTATATCGACGACAGCCATCTCTATCGCCAGGTGCTGGTGCGGATCCCGCGCGTGCTGTTCGAGGGCACGCACCTGGGTCGCGACGTCGCCCAGATTGTCATCCTGGCGATGATCCAGGCCCAGGCCGCCGGCGAGATCGCGCCGCACGTCGATCCCGACCGGCTGGGCCGGGTGATCTACGCCAACTATCTGGGCGCGATCTACGACTGGGCCTGCGGCGACGCCAGCGATGAGGTGTTCCTGGAAACCAGCCAGGTCGCCGTGCTGGCGCCGGCGGCGGCCTGCGCCACCGACGCGGCCAGGCCGGGCCTGACGGCGCAGCTCTATTCGATGCTCCGCTGCCCGAACGCGGCCTGAGCTAAAGGGCCCTGGAGGCTTTGACTCTCCCTGACCACCTGCTAAACGCCGCGCCTCGCCCCCGAACCCCGGTTCTGGGGCGCGCTTGTCGTTTCGGCGGCAGGTTCAAATCCGTGGGAGGGCCGCCAAGCCCGCACCACGGCTCACCAGCGAGGGCCCTCGGCCCTCACGAGAGGATACTATGGCTAAGAAGATCCTGGGCTACATCAAGCTCCAGGTGAAGGCTGGCTCGGCCACGCCTTCGCCTCCATCGGCCCGGCTCTGGGTCAACGCGGCGTCAACATCATGGGCTTCTGCAAGGAGTTCAACGCGCGCACCGAGAACGTCGAAAAGGGCACGCCCCTGCCGACCGTGATCACTGTCTACCAAGACAAGTCGTTCACCTTCATCACCAAGACGCCCCCGGCGACGCACTACCTGAAGCAGATCACCGGTCTGAAGTCGGGCGCGAAGCTGACCGGTCGCGAGACCGTCGGCGAAGTGACGCGCACGCAACTGCGCGAAATCGCCGAAAAGAAGATGAAGGACCTGAACGCCAACGACATCGAGGCCGCGGCCAAGATCATCGAAGGCTCCGCCAAGGCCATGGGCCTGAAGATCGTGGAGGCCTAATCACATGGCTAAGCAACCCAAGCGCATCACCGCCTGGACCGGCGATCGCGAAGCCGCTCACTCGGTCGAAGCCGCCATCGCCCTGGTCAAGGCCAACGCCAAGGCCAAGTTCGACGAGTCGATCGAGATCTCGGTCAACCTCGGCGTCGATCCGCGTCACGCCGACCAACAGGTCCGTGGCGTCGTGAACTTGCCGTCGGGCACCGGCCGTGACGTCCGCGTCGCCGTCTTCGCCAAGGACGCCAAGGCCGCTGAAGCGACCGCGGCGGGCGCCGAGCACGTCGGCGCCGAAGACCTGTACGAAAAGATCGCCGGCGGCTTCATGGACTTCGACCGCGTCATCGCGTCGCCGGACATGATGGCCCTGGTCGGTCGCCTCGGTAAGGTGCTGGGCCCGCGCGGCCTGATGCCGAACCCGAAGGTCGGCACCGTGACCCCGAACGTCGGCCAAGCCGTTAAGGACGCCAAGGGCGGCGCCGTCGAGTTCCGCGTCGAGAAGGCGGGCATCGTCCACGCCGGCATCGGCAAGGCCTCGTTCACCGACGAAGCCCTGGTCATCAACGTCAAGGCCATGATCGACGCCCTGAACAAGGCCAAGCCGTCGGGCGCCAAGGGCGTCTACGTGAAGCGCATCGGCCTGTCGTCGACGATGGGTCCGGGCTTCAAGGTGGACACCGCCTCGGTCGGCTAATCGCCGTTCGAAGCTTGAGTTACCTGGACGGGCGCTGGAGCGATCCAGCGCCCGTTTTGCGTTCGGGCGGTGGTTTGGCGGGGCGGCCGGGCGATGTTATCTTCGGCCCAAGGTGGAGGTTTCGATGTCTATCCACGTTCGTGATCCCGAGGTCGACGCAATGGTGCGGTCCTACGCCGAAGAACAGCGCGTCGGTATCGATGAGGCCATCAAGCTGGCCGTGACCAAGGCACGCGCGGCCGATGAAGACGATCTGGCCAAGCGACGCGCGGCGCTGAAGGCGATCCGGGATGAGGTCGCCTCGTGGCCTCGAACAGGCGAGGTCGCGGACAAGGCGTTCTTCGACGAACTATCAGGCGACTGATGTTCGTGGACGCCTCAGCCTGGACGGCGATCATTCTCAGCGAGCCCGAGGCGGACGCTTTCGAGGCGAAGCTCATGGCTTCCGACCGCGTGCTGACCTCGGCGATCGCGAACTGGGAGACCGCTCGGGCGGTCATGAAGATGACGCTACAATCTCAGTCGCGGGTGCAGGCGATCATCGCCGGCTACCAACTGGGCGTGCGCGCAACGCTCGTGGAGATCGGTCAGGCTGAGCAAGGCCTAGCGCTTGAGGCCCATGCCCGGTTCGGAAAAGGCGTCCACCCCGCAAAGCTCAACATGGGCGACTGCTTCGCCTATGCCTGCGCCCGGGCTCACGGCGCGCCCCTGCTCTACAATGGCGATGATTTCTCCCATACCGACATTCGGGCCGCTTAGATTGATCGACAGTGTTTTCGACGTCGCCGTGATCGGCGGCGGGCCGGCCGGGCTGATGGCGGCCGAGACGGTCGCCCAAGGTTTAGGGGGAGGGGCCGGCAAGTCCGTGGCCGTGTTCGAGAAGATGCCGACCTTCGGACGCAAGTTCCTGATGGCCGGGCGCGGCGGGCTCAATCTCACCCACTCCGAGGACTTCGAGCGGTTCGCCCAGCGCTACGGCGCGCGGTCGGCGGCCTTGGCCCCCCTGCTGGAGGCGTTCGCGCCCAAGGATCTCACGGCCTGGGCCGAGGAGCTGGGGCAGCCGACCTTCGTCGGGGCCAGCGGCCGGGTGTTTCCGAAGGCGATGAAGGCCTCGCCGTTGTTGCGGGCCTGGCTGGCGCGCCTGGAGGGGCTGGGCGTTCAGCTGCGCACGCGGGCCGAATGGACCGGCTGGAGCGCGAACGGCGGCCTGCTGATCAATGGCGAGGTCGTGCGGGCCAAGGCGGTGGTGCTGGCGCTGGGCGGGGCCAGCTGGGCCAGGCTGGGCTCCGACGCGGCCTGGGTTCCGGCGCTGGAAGGGCAGGGCGCGGCCGTCGCGCCGTTCCGCGCCGCCAACTGCGGCTTCGACGTCGCCTGGAGCGCGATCTTCCGCGAGCGCTTCGCCGGAGAGCCGCTCAAGAACATCGGCCTGCGCCATGGCGAGACGAGCGCGCGGGGCGACGCCATGGTCGCCGGCTACGGCCTAGAGGGCGGGGCGGTCTACGCCCTGGCGGCCAGCCTGCGCGATGCGATCGAGACCGACGGCCGGGCGGCGCTGACCATCGACCTGCGGCCCGATCTGCCGGTCGAGACCCTGGCGCGCCGGCTGGGCGCGCCGCGCGGCGGCCAGAGCCTGGCCAACTTCCTGCGCAAGACGGTCAAGCTGTCGCCCGTCGAGGTCAACCTGCTGCGTGAGGCGCACGGCCTGGACCTGCCGAGCGAGCCGGCCGTCCTGGCCGCGGCGATCAAGGCCGCGCCGATCGTGCTGACCGCCGTCCAGCCGCTGGACCGGGCCATCTCGGCGGCCGGCGGCGTGACGTTCGAGAGTCTGGAGGGCCTGGCGCTGAAGGGCCGTCCCGACGTGATCCTGGCTGGCGAGATGCTGGACTGGGAAGCCCCGACCGGCGGCTATCTGCTGCAAGCCTGCTTCGCGACGGGCGTGGCGGCGGGGAAGCAGGCGCTCGCTCGGCTCTAAGGTTTCATCGCCGCCCGGATCTTCGCCGCCATCGCTTCCAGGTCCTTCGGATCGGCCGGTGCGTTTTCGGCCAGGTAGACGGGCTTGCCGGCGATGCGCGGGATCACGTGGACATGCAGATGCGGCACGCTCTGGCCGACGCCGTTGTTCTGCAGGATCATGAAGCCCTCCAGCCCCAGGGCGTCGACCTCCGCCTGACCGACCTTCTGGGCGACGGCCATGACCCTGGCGATATCCTTGGGATCCATCTCCAGCAGGTTGCGGGCCTTGGAGGTCTTGGAAATCACCAGCACGTGGCCGGCCTCCAGCGGGGCGCGATCCATGAAGGCCAGGACGTCCGCGTCCTCATAGACCTTCCAGGCCGGCAGCTCGCCCCGGATGATCTTCGCGAACGGGTTGTTCGGGTCGTAGGCGGCCTTCAGCGGAATTCGGGACCCGGCCGGCGCGATCGTCGGATCGAACCGGGCCAGCCAGCGGATCACCTCGCTCTCCAGCGCGATGCGCGAATCCGAGAAGCTGTGGTCTGTGGGGTAATAGGCCTCGGTCAGTTCCCTGGCCCCGGCGGCCTTGGCGGCGGCGGCCAGCTTGCGCGTGCCGGGCGCGCCGGCGAACTCGGCCCCGACCAACAGCACCGGACGATCGGAGATCCTGGCGGTGAGTTTCTCGAGGTCCAGCTTGGCCGCGTCGCGCTCGATCTCGGCGACCAGGGTCTCGGGCGTGGCGGCCAGGGGCGCGGTGTCGGGGCGCATGGCCTCGGCCGCGCCCCTGCGGGCCTGGTCGCTGGTGATCCTGGCGGCTTCCTCGCCGATGTCCCACGAGTCGATCAGCACTGCGCCCGCCACGCGCGGCTCGGCGGCGACGGCGTCGGCGGCCATGAAGCCGCCCATGCTGTGGCCGGCCACGATGATGCGCTTGGGATCGATGTGGTATTTGGCGACATTGGCCGGATCCAGCAGCCAGGCCACGGCCGCCTCGCCGTCGGCGCGGGCGTTGGCGAAGCTGAACTGGCCCTGGCTGCCCCACGAGCCGCGATAGTTGATCCGCATCGCGTTCCAGCCCGCCCGACGGACGGCCTGCAAGAGGTCGATATTGGTCTCGTTGCCCGGGAAGCCGTGCAGGAACAGCATCGTCGGGTGCGGCTGCGTCCCCGAGGCCAGGTAGAGGATGGCGTTGACCTTGGATCCGGCGATGTCGACCTGGAAGGCGGCCATGTCGGCCGGATGGTCCTTGTCGCGCGCGGGATCGGCGACCACGGCCCGCGGCGTCGGCGGGGCCTTCAGCTCGGCGAAGGCGGGACTGGCCCAGGCGGAACTGGCGAAGGCCAGCAGAAGCGCGGTGAACGCGGCGACGGTGCGGTGCATGGCGGATCCCCTCGGAGCTTGAGCGCACTATCACCCTTCTCCCGTCGCGGGAGAAGAAGGGGCGCGGGTGTTGATATTCTCCCTCACTTCGTCTATACGGCGCGCCTCTTCGACGGACTCCGGTCCGACGGAGAACCTGTTTGAGAACTACGGGGCGTGGGGTCACCAACGCCGTAATCGAGGAAGAGCCCTTCCTCGCCGTCGGGAGACAGGGATAGAGACGCCAAGGTCTCCTGCTCGTGACCCCTTCCCAGGAGGGGATGTCCGAGATCGGAGCGCGGCCGACTTTCCTTGGAACAGGCATATGCAACTCGCGCGCGGGAGCAATTCCGCATGGGACCGCATCTGGCTGCCGGAATGGTCCGGCCGCTGCTAACTGAGTAGGAGACCGCAATGGACCGCGCTCAAAAGCAGGAGTCGATTGAATCGCTGAAAAGCGTGTTCACCGACGCCGGCGCTGTCGTCGTGACCCACTACATGGGTCTGACCGTTGCGGAAATGACCGACCTTCGTCTTCGCCTCCGCAAGGAAGGCGCCGCGATCAAGGTTGTGAAGAACACCCTGGCCCTCAAGGCTCTGGACGGCAAGCTTGGTGATACGGGTTCCGCCCTGTTCACCGGCCCGGTCGCCATCGCCTACGGCCCGGACGCCGTCTCGGCCGCGAAGATCGCGGTGCAGTTCGCCAAGGAAAACGACAAGCTTAAGATTGTCGGTGGCGTTCTGGACCAGACCAACGTGCTCGACGAAGCCGGCGTGCGTGCTCTGGCGACCCTGCCGTCGCTGGACGAACTGCGTGGCAAGCTTATCGGCCTCATCCAGGCTCCGGCGACCAAGATCGCTGGCGTCCTGCAGGCCCCGGCTGCCCAGCTGGCTCGCGTTTTCAACGCCTACGCGACCAAAGACGCCGCGTAACGGTCATCCCCGCATATCTATCCCAATCTCTCTTTAGGAACTGACACATGTCGAAGCTCGAAAAGCTGGTCGAAGAACTGTCCACCCTGTCGGTGCTGGAAGCCGCTGAACTGTCGAAGCTGCTGGAAGAAAAGTGGGGCGTCTCGGCCGCCGCTCCGGTCGCCGTCGCCGCCGCTGGCGGCGCCGCCGCTCCGGTTGAAGCCGCTGAAGAGCAAACCGAATTCACCGTCGTTCTGACGAACGGTGGCGACAAGAAGATCAACGTGATCAAGGAAGTCCGCGGCGTCCGTCCGGACCTCGGCCTGAAGGAAGCCAAGGACCTGGTCGAAGGCGCTCCGCAGAACGTCGTCGAAAACGTCTCGAAGGCTCAAGCCGACGAAGTCGCCAAGAAGCTGACCGAAGCCGGCGCCACCGTCCAAATCAAGTAATCTGGCCCCCGCCCCGGACATTCCGACCATGTCGGAATGTCCAGCCTTTTACAGGAAATCGGAGCCCCTTGGGGCTCCGGGCGGGGACTGGGTTCCTTTGGAACTGGCGAGCGGGCCCGGAGGGAAACCTCCGGGCCCGTTCTGTTTCGCGGCGCTCGCGCCCGCCGATGGCGTGCGGCGAAATGCCGGCCAAGATTGTATCCGGAGCGGCTCTGTAGCAGTTTCGTCCTCGACCATGGCCAGGTCAGATCCCGAACCGGGTCAGCGGGCCCAGGAGAGGCGACGATGGGGGCGATCTGGGATTGGTTGATCAACCCGTCCGGATTGACGCCGCACGGCTTTTGCCTGAGCTGGGCGCCTGGGCTGGTGGCGACGCACGTGATCGCCGACGCGCTGATCGGCCTGTCCTACTTCTCGATCCCCCTGGCCATCGCCGCCTTCGTGCGCCAGCGGCCGGACATCCGCTACAGCTGGGTGGCCTATCTGTTCGTGGCCTTCATCCTGGCCTGCGGCACCACCCACCTGTGGGCCATCCTGACCCTGTGGTTCCCCGCCTATGGCGTCGAGGGCGTCATCAAGGCGATCACGGCGGTGCTGTCGATCGCGACGGCCGCCCTGCTGTGGCCCCTGATTCCCAAGATCGTCGCCCTGCCGTCGGCCAAGCAGCTGGAGCAGGTCAACGCCACCCTGGCCCAGCGGGTCGCCGAGCGGACCGCCGAGCTGGAGGCCGTCAACGGCCAGCTGACCGAGGCCTTGGCCGATCGCACCCGAGCGCTGGCCCAGCGCGACCTCCTCCTGCGCGAGGTCTATCACCGGGTGAAGAACAACCTGCAGATCATCGACGGCATGCTGGCCATGCAGAGCCGCAGGCTGGACGACGAGAGCGCCCGGTCGGCTCTGGCGACCATGCGGGGGCGCGTCTATGCCCTGGGCCTGGTGCATCATCAACTGATGGAATCGACGGACCTCGAGACCTTCGACATCGCGCCGTTCCTGCGGGAACTGGCCGACAATATCGTCCAGGGCGGCTCGGCCGAGAACGTGGAGCTGTCGGTCGAGGCCGCGCCGTTGCCGGTGGGGTTGGACTTCGCCATCCCCCTGGGCCTGATCGTCACCGAACTGGTGACCAACTCGCTCAAGCACGCCTTTCCCGACGGCAAGGGCCGCATCGAGGTTTCGCTGGTGCGTTTGGATGACGGCCGGCTGGAACTGGCCGTGTCCGACAACGGCAAGGGCTACGCGCCCGGCGAGACCAAGACGGGCTCCCTAGGCGGCACGATCATAGAGGGTTTGGTGACGCAATTGGGTGGTACAATGAAGGTGCGACACGACAAGGGCGTGCGCACCGAAATCACGATCCCGGGGGCGGCGCCCGCATGAACTACCTCTCCAACAGCGTGCTGGTCGTGGACGACGAGTTCCTGATCGCCCAGGGACTTTGCATGCAGGTTGAGGAAATGGGTCTTCCCGTCTGCGGCTCGGCGGCGACGGCGAACGAGGCCGTGGTCCTGACCCAGCGGCATCGCCCGGCCGTGGTTCTGATGGACATGCGGCTGCGCGGCGAGGGGGATGGGGTCGACGCGGCCCTGGCGATCCACGCGACGGTCGGGTCGAAGGTGATCTTTCTGACCGGCTCGCGCGAGCAGGAAACCATAGACCGCATGCGCCTGAGCCGTCCGGCGGCGATCCTGTTCAAGCCCGTGTCCGAGCGCGCCCTGCGTTCGGCGATCCACGCCGCGATGGCGTCCTGAAGAGTTCAACATGATCCATCGTCGTCACCTGATCGCCGGCGGCCTGACCCTGGCCGCCGGACCCGCCTTCGCCGCCGACGGTGTCGCCCAGGACGGTCTGGGCGGCATCCGCATGCCGGCCTCGGTGATCGACAGCGAGTTGCGCGGCCTGTCGCCGACCGGCGGCAAGCGCTATTGGGCCTCGGGCTCGAAGGGCTGGCTGATCCGCGGGCATGACGAGCGCCAGGACGCCATGCGGATCGTCGGGGCCGAGACGCTGGACTTCCGCGGCCTGCACGCCTTCGACGACAACCACGTCCTGGCCATGAGCGCCGGGCCCGGCGAGGCCTCGCAGCTGTGGCGCACCAAGGACGGCGGCAAGACCTGGAAACGGATCGCCGCCAACCTGGACCCGGAAGGCTTCTGGGACTCGATCGCCTTCGTCGACAGCCGGCGCGGCTTTATCCTGGGCGACCCGACCAAGGGCCGGTTCACGGTGCTCTACACCGCCGATGGCGGCGAGACCTGGGCGCGGCTGAAGGACGAGGGCGTGCCGCCGGCCGCGCCGAACGAGGGAGCCTTCGCCGCCAGCAACGGCTGCGTGGCGATCGGCCCGCGCGGTCAGGTCGCCTTCTGCTCGGGCGGTGCGGGCAAGGCGCGGGTCTATGTCTCGCGCGGCGGGGGCGGGGTGTTCGTGGCCGCCGACACGCCGATCCTGGCCGACGCTCCGTCGAAGGGCGCCTTCGCCGTGGCCTACGACAAGCATGGCGCGCTGTGGGTCTGCGGCGGCGACTACCAGAAGCCTCGGGCCGAGGGCGTGAACCTGGCGCGGCTGGATCCGGGCCGGGTGAGCTTCGAGGCGGTCGCCGCGCCGGCCGGCTACCTGTCGGGGATCTCGGTGAAGGGTTCGACCGTCATGGCCGCGGGTCTGGCCGGCACGATCGTCAGCCGCAAGGGTGGGGCGTTCCAGCGGGTCTCGGCCGCGCCGATGAACACGGTGCGGCTGGCCTCGGAGAAATCCGCCGTGCTGTGCGGACCCAAGGGTTCGATCGGTCTCTGGCGGGCCTGAGGCGGCAAAAGGCGCCGCGTCGCTTCCGGGAAAGCCGAAGCTTTTCAACGCCACTCGCGTTGGCGCGATTCTTGCAACCTCCAGGCGTGTTCGTCTTGGAGGACGGGATGTCGGTCTCGGGTATCGGAAACGGAAACTGGTCGGCCTACGCCGCCGCGAGCGCCGAGCGCACGCGAGGGACCGCGAACGCCCGCGTCGACAACGGCCCGAGCAGCGACGTCGACAAGGTTCGCGAGAAGGGCCTCACGGCCTTCGCCAAGGAAGCCAAGGCCGAGGCCTGGGCCGAGAAGGTGCGCAAGTGGCGCGACGAGGCCATGAAGGCGATGGGCCTGACCCAGGAGAAGCTGGACGCCATGTCGCCGGAGGACCGGGCCAAGGCGATGCAGCAGATCGACGAGTATGTGCGGCGGAAGATCGACGAGGCGATGGAGGCGGCGCGCGAGGAAGCCAAGCGCAAGGGCCAGCCGCTGGGCGGGACGGGCGTTCCTCAATTCGTGGACTTCAGCGCCTAGAAGGGGAACGCCAAGCGTCGCCGTGCGCTAATGGCGGGTATCACCAAGGAAGCTTCGCCATGCTCAAGGTCGCCGGTGTTCTGCTCGTCCTGATGATCCTGTTCGGGATCCTGGGTTTCGTCGCCAACGTGGCCGGCGCGATCACCAAGGTCGCGTTCTTCGTCTGCCTGATCGCCCTGGGCGTCTCCCTGGCGATGAAGGCGCTGAAGAAGGCGTAAGGGATTGTCATCCCGGCCGCAGCGAAGCGTAGAGCCGGAACCGCGGCAGGCTCTGAGTTTCCGACGGTCCCGGCTCGGCGCGCTACGCGCTTGGCCGGGATGACAAATTCGCGGGATTTACCCTCATTTACGAATCCCCCTTTTCTTCCCCGCTCGGTTCCCCTATATCCCCGCGTTCACGATTACATCGGCGGAGCGCTTTGGCGCGTCCGTATTACGCCCCGAGGCGCGATCAGCCGCCCTCCGATCCGCGCGAAGGGCGACCATCAGGCTTCCGGTCCCGGTCGCCCGATAGGGGAATTCCAGCGTCCGCGGCTCCCTGAGAAGGCGAGCGGCGAGGGTGGACGCTACGGACATTCTAATTCACGCGCGGATTCCGTCCGCGCCGCAGGGAAACAACATGGCGCAATCCTTCACCGGCAAGAAGCGGATCCGGAAGTCGTTCGGCCGCATCCCCGAAGCTGTGCAGATGCCGAACCTGATCGAGGTTCAGCGCTCTTCCTACGAACAGTTCCTGCAGCGCGAGGTCCGTCCGGGCCAGCGCCGCGACGAGGGCGTCGAGGCGGTCTTCAAGTCGGTCTTCCCGATCAAGGACTTCAATGAGCGCGCGGTGCTCGAATACGTCTCGTACGAATTCGAAGAACCCAAGTACGACGTTGAAGAGTGCATCCAGCGCGACATGACCTTCGCTGCGCCGCTGAAGGTCAAGCTGCGCCTGATCGTGTTCGAAACGGAAGAAGAAACCGGCGCCCGCTCGGTCAAGGACATCAAGGAGCAGGACGTCTACATGGGCGATATCCCGCTCATGACGGACAAGGGCACCTTCATCGTCAACGGCACCGAGCGCGTCATCGTCTCGCAGATGCACCGCTCGCCGGGCGTGTTCTTCGACCACGACAAGGGCAAGACCCACGCCTCGGGCAAGCTGCTGTTCGCCGCCCGCGTGATCCCGTACCGCGGCTCGTGGCTGGACTTCGAGTTCGACGCCAAGGACATCGTCTACGTCCGCATCGACCGTCGCCGCAAGCTGCCGGCCACGACCTTCCTCTATGCCCTGGGCATGGACGGCGAAGAGATCCTGACCACGTTCTACGACGTCGTCCCGTTCGAAAAGCGTTCGGGCGGCTGGGCCACCCCGTACAAGCCCGAGCGCTGGCGCGGCGTGAAGCCGGAGTTCCCGCTGGTCGACGCCGACACGGGCGAGGAAGTCGCTCCGGCCGGGACCAAGATCACGGCTCGCCAGGCCAAGAAGTTCGCCGACGGCGGCCTGAAGACCCTGCTGCTGGCTCCGGAAGCCCTGACGGGCCGCTATCTGGCGCGCGACGCGGTCAACTTCTCGACCGGCGAAATCTACGCCGAAGCCGGCGACGAGCTGGACGTCACCTCGATCCAGGCCCTGGCCGACCAAGGCTTCGACACCATCGACGTGCTGGACATCGACCACGTCACGGTCGGCGCCTACATGCGCAACACCCTGCGCGTGGACAAGAACGCCGTCCGCGAGGACGCGCTGTTCGACATCTACCGCGTCATGCGTCCGGGCGAGCCGCCGACCGTCGAAGCCGCCGAGGCGATGTTCAAGTCGCTGTTCTTCGACGCCGAGCGCTACGACCTGTCGTCGGTGGGCCGCGTGAAGATGAACATGCGCCTGGAGCAGGACGTGTCGGACGAAGTCCGCATCCTGCGCAAGGACGACGTCCTGGCCGTGCTGAAGGTCCTGGTGGGCCTGCGCGACGGTCGCGGCGAAATCGACGACATCGACAACCTGGGCAACCGCCGCGTCCGCTCGGTCGGCGAGCTGCTGGAGAACCAGTACCGCGTCGGCCTGCTGCGCATGGAACGCGCCATCAAGGAACGCATGTCGTCCGTCGACATCGACACCGTGATGCCGCACGATCTGATCAACGCCAAGCCGGCCGCGGCCGCCGTGCGTGAATTCTTCGGCTCCTCGCAGCTGTCGCAGTTCATGGACCAGACGAACCCGCTGTCGGAAATCACCCACAAGCGTCGTCTCTCGGCGCTCGGTCCGGGCGGTCTGACCCGCGAGCGCGCCGGCTTCGAAGTCCGCGACGTTCACCCGACGCACTACGGCCGGATCTGCCCGATCGAAACGCCGGAAGGCCCGAACATCGGTCTGATCAACTCGCTGGCCACCCACGCCCGCGTCAACAAGTACGGCTTCATCGAGAGCCCGTACCGTCGCGTGAAGGACGGCAAGCCGCAGGACGAAGTCGTCTACATGTCGGCGATGGAGGAATCCAAGCACGTCATCGCCCAGTCGAACATCAAGGTGGTCGACGGCGAGATCCTGGAAGACCTGGTCCCGGGCCGCATCAACGGCGAACCGACCCTCCTGCAAAAGGAGACGGTCGACCTGATGGACGTGTCGCCGCGCAAGTCGTGTCGGTGGCCGCCGCCCTCATCCCGTTCCTCGAAAACGATGACGCCAACCGCGCCCTCATGGGCTCGAACATGCAGCGTCAGGCCGTGCCGCTGGTGCAGTCGGACGCCCCGCTGGTCGGCACCGGCATGGAAGCGGTCGTGGCCCGTGACTCGGCGCCGTCGTCATCGCCAAGCGCACCGGCGTCGTCGAGCAGATCGACGGTACGCGTATCGTCATCCGCGCCACCGAAGAAACCGACGCGGCGCGCTCGGGCGTCGACATCTATCGGATGTCGAAGTTCCAGCGCTCGAACCAGTCGACCTGCATCAACCAGCGCCCGCTGGTGAAGGTGGGCGACCGGATCAACTCGGGCGACATCATCGCCGACGGTCCCTCGACCGAGCTGGGCGAACTGGCCCTGGGCCGCAACGCGCTCGTCGCGTTCATGCCCTGGAACGGCTACAACTTCGAAGACTCGATCCTGATCTCCGAGCGCATCGTCCGCGACGACGTCTTCACCTCGATCCACATCGAGGAATTCGAAGTCATGGCCCGCGACACCAAGCTCGGCCCGGAAGAAATCACCCGCGACATCCCGAACGTCGGCGAGGAAGCCCTGCGCAACCTCGACGAAGCCGGCATCGTGGCGATCGGCGCCGAGGTCCAGCCGGGCGACATCCTGGTCGGCAAGGTCACGCCGAAGGGCGAAAGCCCGATGACGCCGGAAGAAAAGCTGCTGCGCGCCATCTTCGGTGAAAAGGCCTCGGACGTCCGCGACACCAGCCTGCGCCTGCCCCCGGGCGTCGCCGGCACGATCGTCGACGTGCGCGTCTTCAACCGTCACGGCGTCGACAAGGACGAACGCGCCCTGGCCATCGAACGCGCCGAGATCGACCGCCTGGGCAAGGACCGCGACGACGAGTTCGCGATCCTGAACCGCAACATCTCGGGCCGTCTGAAGGAACTGCTGATCGGCAAGGTCGCGCTGTCGGGTCCCAAGGGCCTGTCGCGCGGCGAGATCACCGCCGAAAACCTGAGCCAGGTGGCTTCGGGCCTGTGGTGGCAGATCGCCCTCGAGGACGAGAAGGCGATGGGCGAACTGGAAGCCTGCGCCGTCAGTTCGACGAGAACCGCAAGCGCCTCGACCGTCGTTTCGAGGACAAGGTCGACAAGCTGCAGCGTGGCGACGAACTGCCCCCGGGCGTCATGAAGATGGTCAAGGTCTTCGTGGCCGTGAAGCGCAAGCTTCAGCCGGGCGACAAGATGGCCGGCCGTCACGGCAACAAGGGCGTCATCTCGCGCATCCTGCCGATCGAGGACATGCCGTTCCTCGCCGACGGGACGCACGTCGACGTCGTTCTGAACCCGCTGGGCGTGCCCTCGCGCATGAACGTCGGTCAGATCTTCGAGACCCACCTGGGCTGGGCCTGCGCCAACCTCGGCAAGCAGATCACCAACCTGCTGGAAGACTGGCAGCACGGCGGTCAGAAGCAGGCCCTGATCGATCGCCTGCGTGACATCTACGGCCCGGACGAAGAGCTGCCGGAAACCGAGGAAGAGCTGATCGAGCTGGCCAAGAACCTGGGCAAGGGCGTTCCGATCGCCACCCCCGTGTTCGACGGCGCGCGCATGAGCGATATCGAGGAGCACCTCGAAATGGCCGGCGTCAATCCGTCGGGCCAGTCGATCCTGTTCGACGGTCAGACCGGCGACCAGTTCAAGCGTCCGGTCACGGTCGGCTACATCTACATGCTGAAGCTGCACCACCTGGTCGACGACAAGATCCACGCCCGTTCGATCGGTCCGTACTCGCTCGTCACGCAGCAGCCGCTGGGCGGCAAGGCGCAGTTCGGCGGTCAGCGCTTCGGGGAAATGGAAGTGTGGGCTCTGGAAGCCTACGGCGCGGCCTACACCCTGCAGGAAATGCTGACGGTGAAGTCCGACGACGTGGCTGGCCGGACCAAGGTCTACGAGGCGATCGTCCGCGGCGACGACACGTTCGAAGCCGGCATCCCGGAAAGCTTCAACGTGCTGGTCAAGGAAATGCGCTCGCTCGGCCTGAACGTCGAGCTGGAGAACAGCTGAGCTGACTAAGGGCTCTCCTCCCCCTTCATGGGGGAGGTGGCCCGGAGGGCCGGAGGGGGCTTCGCCCGCCCCCGCCGGTTTAGGCCGCAAGCCCCCTCCGTCGGCTTCGCCGCCACCTCCCCCATGAAGGGGGAGGAAGCGCACCAAAGAGAATTTGCAGCGGGGCAGTCCCCGCAGAAGGAACCAAGATGAACCAGGAAGTCCTGAACATCTTCAATCCGGTCCAGGCCGCTCCGACCTTCGACCAGATCCGCATCTCGCTGGCCTCGCCGGAAAAGATCCGCTCGTGGTCGTTCGGCGAGATCAAGAAGCCGGAAACCATCAACTACCGCACGTTCAAGCCCGAGCGTGACGGCCTGTTCTGCGCCCGTATCTTTGGCCCGACCAAGGACTACGAATGCCTGTGCGGCAAGTACAAGCGCATGAAGTACAAGGGCATCATCTGCGAAAAGTGCGGTGTCGAAGTCACCCTGGCCCGCGTCCGTCGCGAGCGCATGGGCCACATCGAACTGGCCTCGCCGGTCGCCCACATCTGGTTCCTGAAGTCGCTGCCGTCGCGCATCGCCATGATGCTCGACATGCCGCTGAAGGACATCGAGCGCGTCCTGTACTTCGAATACTACATCGTCACCGAGCCGGGCCTGACCCCGCTGAAGCAGCACCAGCTGCTGTCGGAAGACGACTACATGCGCGCCCAGGAAGAGTACGGCGACGACAGCTTCACCGCCGAGATCGGCGCCGAGGCCGTCCAGAACCTGCTCAAGGCCATCGACCTCGAGAAAGAGGCCGAGCGTCTGCGCGAGGAACTGTCCGGCACCGTCTCGGACATGAAGCAGAAGAAGTTCAGCAAGCGCCTGAAGATCCTGGAAGCCTTCCAGGAGTCGGGCAACCGTCCCGAGTGGATGGTGCTGACGGTCGTTCCTGTCATCCCGCCGGAACTGCGTCCGCTGGTGCCGCTGGACGGCGGCCGCTTCGCGACCTCGGACCTGAACGACCTGTATCGCCGGGTCATCAACCGTAACAACCGCCTGAAGCGCCTGATCGAGCTGCGCGCGCCGGACATCATCATCCGCAACGAAAAGCGGATGCTGCAGGAGTCGGTCGACGCCCTGTTCGACAACGGCCGTCGCGGTCGCGTCATCACGGGCGCCAACAAGCGTCCCCTGAAGTCGCTGGCCGACATGCTGAAGGGCAAGCAAGGCCGCTTCCGCCAGAACCTGCTGGGCAAGCGCGTCGACTATTCGGGCCGTTCGGTCATCGTGGTCGGTCCCGAGCTGAAGCTGCACGAGTGCGGCCTGCCCAAGAAGATGGCGCTCGAGCTGTTCAAGCCGTTCATCTACGCGCGCCTGGACGCCAAGGGCCTGTCGGGCACCGTCAAGCAGTCCAAGCGCATGGTCGAGCGCGAGCAGCCGCAGGTGTGGGATATCCTCGAAGAGGTCATCCGCGAGCACCCGGTCATGCTGAACCGCGCCCGACGCTTCACCGTCTGGGCATCCAGGCGTTCGAACCGAAGCTGATCGAGGGCAAGGCCATCCAGCTGCACCCGCTGGTCTGCGCCGCGTTCAACGCCGACTTCGACGGCGACCAGATGGCCGTGCACGTCCCGCTGAGCCTGGAAGCTCAGCTGGAAGCGCGCGTCCTGATGATGTCGACCAACAACATCCTGTCGCCCGCCAACGGTCGCCCGATCATCGTGCCGTCGCAGGACATCGTCCTGGGTCTGTACTACCTGTCGGTCGCCCGCGAGGGTGAGCCGGGCGAAGGCAAGATCTTCGCCGATCTGGGTGAAATCGAAGCCGCCATGGACGCCGGCGTCGTCTCGCTGCACGCCAAGATCAAGGCGCGCCACACCGAGATGACTCCGGACGGCGTGATGCTGCGCAAGGTGATCGACACGACGCCGGGCCGCATGAAGATCGCCGCCCTGCTGCCGCATCACCCGCAGATCGGCCACCGCCTGATCGAAAAGGCGCTGACCAAGAAGGAAATCGGCAATCTGATCGACATCGTCTACCGCCACTGCGGTCAGAAGGCGACGGTCATCTTCGCCGACAAGATCATGGGCTGGGCTTCAAGGAAGCCGCCAAGGCCGGCATCTCCTTCGGCAAGGACGACATCATCATCCCGAAGCGGAAGGAGGCGATCGTCGCCGAAACCCGCGCTCTGGCCGAGGAGTACGAGCAACAGTACGCCGACGGCCTGATCACCAAGGGCGAGAAGTACAACAAGGTCGTTGACGCGTGGGCCAAGGCCACCGACCGCGTCGCCGACGAGATGATGGCCGAGCTTCAGATGAAGCATAAGGACGAGAACGGCCGCGAGAAGGAAATCAACGCCATCTACATGATGGCCCACTCCGGCGCCCGCGGCTCGCAAGCCCAGATGAAGCAGCTGGGCGGCATGCGCGGCCTGATGGCCAAGCCCTCCGGCGAGATCATCGAGACCCCGATCGTCTCGAACTTCAAGGAAGGCCTGACCGTTCAGGAGTACTTCAACTCCACCCACGGCGCCCGTAAGGGCCTGGCGGACACCGCGCTGAAGACCGCCAACTCGGGTTACCTGACCCGTCGTCTGGTCGACGTCGCGCAGGACTGCATCATCGTCGAGGAAGACTGCGGCACCACGCGGGGCATCACCCTTCGCGCCGTCGTCGAGGGCGGCGACGTGCTGGTCTCGCTGGGTCTGCGCGTCCTGGGCCGCTTCACGGCCGAGGACGTCAAGAACCCGAGCACCGGCGAGCTGGTGGTTCCGGCCGACACCTATGTCGACGAGAACATCGCCGACGCCATCGAGGCGGCGGTCGTCCAGTCGGTGAAGGTCCGCTCGGTCCTGACCTGCGAAGCCAAGATCGGCGTCTGCGGCGCCTGCTATGGCCGCGACCTGGCCCGCGGCACCCCGGTGAACATCGGCGAAGCGGTCGGCGTCATCGCCGCCCAGTCGATCGGTGAGCCCGGCACGCAGCTGACCATGCGTACGTTCCACATCGGCGGCACCGCCCAGGTGGCCGAGCAGTCGTTCTTCGAGGCCTCGAACGAGGGTACGGTCCGCGTGATCGGCCCGACCGTCATCGGCTCCGATGGCGCCCTGGTCATCATGAGCCGCAACACCTCGGTCAGCGTGCTGGTCGACGGCAAGGAGCGCGAAACCTACAAGCCGCCGTACGGCGCCCGCCTGCGGGTCAAGGACGGCGATACGGTCAAGCGCGGCCAGCGCCTCGGCGATTGGGACCCCTACACCACCCCGATCATCACCGAAGTGGCCGGCAAGATCCGCGCCGAGGACCTGGTGGATGGCCTGTCCATCCGCGAGGAAGTCGACGAAGCGACCGGCATCGCCCAGCGCGTCATCGCCGACTGGCGTACGTCGGCCCGCGGTTCGGACCTGCGTCCGGCCATGGGCGTGCTGTCGGAAGACGGCTCGTACAAGCGCCTGTCGAACGGCGGCGAGGCTCGCTACCTCCTGTCGGCCGGCGCCATTCTCTCGGTCGCCGATGGCGACGAGGTGAAGCCGGGTGAAGTGATCGCGCGTATCCCGACCGAAGGCGCCAAGACCCGGGACATCACCGGTGGTCTGCCGCGCGTCGCCGAACTCTTCGAAGCCCGCCGTCCGAAGGACTGCGCGGTCATCGCGGAAATGGACGGCCGTGTCGAATTCGGCAAGGATTACAAGAACAAGCGCCGGATCAAGATCACGCCGGACGTCGACGCCGATGGCAACCAGGCCGAGGCGGTCGAGTTCCTGATCCCGAAGGGCAAGCACATCGCCGTCCACGACGGGGACTTCATCTCCAAGGGCGAGTACATCATCGACGGCAACCCGGATCCGCACGACATCCTGCGCATCCTGGGCGTCGAGGCCCTGGCGAACTTCCTCGTCGACGAGATCCAGGAGGTCTATCGACTGCAGGGCGTGCCGATCAACGACAAGCACATCGAGACGATCGTTCGTCAGATGCTGCAGAAGGTCGAGATCCTCGAGCCCGG
This sequence comes from Caulobacteraceae bacterium, assembly GCA_965283765.1. Lineage (GTDB taxonomy): Bacteria > Pseudomonadota > Alphaproteobacteria > Caulobacterales > Caulobacteraceae > Caulobacter. The sequence goes on along the minus strand of CBDIPU010000002.1, from coordinate 95,518 downwards.
CGACACCGGCCTGATCAAGGGTGACCACCTTGATAAGCCGGAGTTCGACAAGGAACAGGACAAGGCTGTCGCCCGTGGCGGTCGTCCGGCCGTGACCCAGCCGGTGCTGCTGGGCATCACCAAGGCCTCGCTGCAGACCAAGAGCTTCATCTCGGCCGCGTCGTTCCAGGAAACGACCCGCGTCCTGACCGAAGCCTCGGTGCACGGCAAGACCGACACCCTGGAAGGCCTGAAGGAAAACGTCATCGTGGGTCGCCTGATCCCCGCCGGTACGGGTTCCTACCTGCGCAGCCTGCAACGCGTCGCCGCCAAGCGCGACGAGCAGCTGGCCCAGCAGCGCGAAGAAGCGATGGAGCCGCTGCCGGCCGAGATCGCGCTGGCCGACGCGGAATAGGCCCTCGGGCTTAGAGCGAATACGGAAAGGCCCGGGAGCGATCCCGGGCCTTTTTCGTTGTCAGAGGCGTCCAGCGCCTGGAGATACCGCCATGTCCGACTACGAGCTCTACTACTGGTCCGCGCCGTTTCGCGGGCAGTTCGTGCGCGCCGTCCTGGCCCACGCCGGCAAGACCTGGACGGAAGGCGGCGACGCGGCGATCGCGGACCTGATGGGCGGGCCGGTCAAGGCCATGCCGATCCCGTTCATGGGGCCGCCGATGCTGGTCGACAACAGGGCGAAGGTCGCCATCGCGCAGACGCCGGCGATCCTCCTCTATCTGGGCGAGACCCTGGACCTGCTCCCGGCGACGCCGGAGCCGCGCGCCCTGACGCTGAAGATCGTCTGCGACGCCAATGACGTCATCGATGAGATGACCAATGACGGCGGTCGCGAGATGTGGACCGGCAAGCGCTGGGCCGAGTTCGTCCCACGCCTGAAGAGGTGGATGTCGTTCTGGGAGGAAACCGGCCGCCGCCACGGTCTGACGGCCGATGCGGGTTTCCTGCTCGGCGGCGACGGGCCGGGGATCGCCGACATCGTCACCGCCACCCTGTGGTCGACCCTGACCGAGCGCTTCGACGCCATCGGCGAGATCCTCGACGAGGCCGCGCCGATGACGGCCGCCCTGGTCCGCCGCGTCGCCGAGCTGCCGCCGCTGCGCAAGCTGGCCGACAAGGCCCGCGAGGACTACGGCGACACCTGGTGCGGCGGCCAGATCGAGGCGTCGCTCAGGAAGGTGCTGGGCGACTAGGCTAGCGCGGTTCGCGCACGTAGATGGTCTTGGTCGAGCGGCCGCGGAGCAACAAGCCCAGGACGACGCCCAGACCGGCGGCGACACCCAGGGCCTGGGCTGGCTTGAGCTGCACCCAGGCTTCCAGGTCGCCATAGCGGTTCTGGATCTCGTCGCTGGCCTGGGCGGCGATGTCCTTGACCCGGGCGCGGGTCTCGTCGACCGCCTCGGAAGCGACCTCCTTGAGGCTGTCATAGGCGTCGTGGGCGGCGCCGAGACAGCCTTGAGCTTGGGCTCGACCTTGGCGCGGGCGGTCTTGGCGGTCGTCTGGGAAGTCAGGCTGTCGGCATAGTCGGTCATGATCGAACCTCGTGGCGGGAGAAGACGGCGCGGCGCGCCGCGAGACGCTTGCACAACCCCGGGGGGCCAGGGAGCGTTCCGCGCCTTCTCGAACGCTGGCGCCTAGCGCTTGTGGACCGACGCCTCGGGCGTGAACATGCTGCCTTGCAGGGGGATGGCGCAGGGCGAGCGTCCTAACCGCACCGACCCTTGCGTGTCCTTGGGCTTCCGGCCCGGCCCGAACTTGACCGAGCACTTGAGGAACGGGACGTAGACGTGGTCGGGCGTGACGGCTCCTGGCGTCGGGTCGGTCGAGGATAGGCCCGACGGTCCGGCGGCGGCGACCTCGTCATAATAGGCGCGCTTGCCGGGATCCATCGGGGCGTCATAGCTCGGCGTCGAGGCCGTCAGCCGACCGAACTGTTCCTCGCATTGGTCGCGCTCCCGCCGCGACAGCGCCTGGCGCGCGCAGCCAGGACCGGCGCGCAGCGCGGCGCGAACATTGTCGGACATCGGCGCCGGAGCCGCCACGCCGACCGAGGGCTTGGCCGCGACGGCCGTCGCCAGACCGTCGGATAGGCTGGGCGCGGTCTCTTTCGCGGGGGCGGCGGCGCGCGGGGTTGCGGATCGTGAGGCGAGCTTCTGTCGCACGACATCGGGCGTCGCCGGCCGAAGCAGCTCGACGGACAGCAGCGCCAGGTCGGGCGCGATATCGAGCAGCGCCGGCGCGGCGGGCCGGGCCAGCCACGCCAGGACGATCACGTGCAGGACGACCGACAGGCCCGCGATGACCCAGAGCCGGCCCAGCCGTCGGCGACCCGCCGTCATCGCAGTTCCGCCCCCTCGGATGATCCGCAGCCCAGGCTTGGGGCGGATCACGGTCCAGTTGTGACGAAAGCTGGGCTTTTTCCGGGTCGGGCGCGACCGAACAGCAGGGGGAGCGGGAAAGCCTGTCCTACTTCCGGCTCACCACCGGCAGCTCGATGTAGAACTCCTCGCCGGCCGCGTGGTGAATGGCGTTGTTGGCGACCACGAACTTGCTCTCCTTCTCGTTGTCGCCGCCGGTGTTCAGGTTGCGGACGAACTTCGGGAAGTTGGACGAGGTGACCTCCACCCGGATGCGGTGGCCGGGCAGGAAGGTGTTGCTGGTGGTGATCGGCGTCGGCTTGACCGCATAGGTCTGGCCGGCCGTCATCATCGCCGGCTTCTCGTAGCTGTCGCGATAGCGGGCCCGCATGATGGTGTCGCCCAGGATGTAGGCCGTGCCGTCCGGCCCGACGTCGACCAGCTTCACGGCGAAGTCGGTGTCCTTGGCGTCCGACGAGACTTTCAGGACCGCGCGGACGAAGCCCGAGACTTCCAGCGGCTCGGTCAGCGGCTCGCTGGTGTAGACCAGTACGTCCTGGCGGGACTCCACCCCGCGCTGGTCGAAGGCGCCGGCGATGACCAGGCCGCCGTTGCAGCAGTCGCCGCCGCCCACGGTCTGGACCGGATTGGCCGGATCATAGGCGTAGCGGTCGGCCTGCTCTCCGGCCCCCGGCGCGGCGGCCGTCAGCTTGCCGTCGCCGGCCAGGCTGTTGGCGCGGCCGCTGGAGCGCAGATAGAGGCGCATCGGGGCCGAGCCCTCCGGCGGCCACTGGGCCGACTGCTTCCAGCTGTTGGCGCCCATCGAGTAGTAGCGGACCGGCGGCGTCGACTTCGGGAAGGCGTTGACGTCGCCCTTCAGCCAGCGGTCGAAGAAGGCGTAGACCTCCTTGTCGGCGTCGAAATTGACCGTGCCCATGTCGCGGTCGCCCGACTTGTAGGGGACCTGCAGCGTGCGGGCGTTGAAGCCGCAGTGGTTGCTGGGCGTGACGATGGCGTACTGGTTGTCGCTGGCTTCCTTGTCCGAGTTCACCGCGCGGGCGTGGTTGAACAGGGCCATGTTCGGGCCGATCGACACGTCGTACCAGGAATTGAACCACAGGGCCGGCACGCCCCAGCCCTTGTCGTCGTGATAGAGGCCGCCCTTGCGCCAGGCCGGGTCGGCCGGGCCGTCGCGGTTGATCAGCTCCTCGAACGTGCCCTTGGGCTCGCCCAGGTCCTGCAGCATCTCGTTGACCGGCAGGTGGCGGATCTGGCTGGGCCAGTTCACCTCGGGCTTCTTGGCCTCCAGGTCGTTGTACCTGGCCAGGCGGGCGATGGTCTTGGAGTCCAGCCCCTTGGGCGGCTGGGCGCGCAGCGGATTGTCGACGCCGTACAGCCACACGAAGAACAGGTTGCGCGGCACGCCGCCGGTGTACCAGTTGCCCTGCTCCTGGAACTCGCCGACCTTGCCGATGCCGGCGCCCGACGATTGCGGGACCATGGCGGCGTGGGCCGGGTGGTTCTGGCCGGCCAGGGCCAGCTGCCATTCGGCCGTCGACGAGCAGCCGCGCGTGCCGACCTTGCCGTTCGACCAGCTCTGCTTGGCGATCCAGGTCAGGGTATCGTAGCCGTCCGTCTGCGGATGGCCCAGGATCTCCCACTCGCCTTCCGAATAGTACCGGCCGCGCTCGTTCTGCAGCACCAGGGCGTAGCCGTGCTTGATGGCGTCCAGCGCGTTACGGGTGGTCCCCGCCTTGTAGGGCATCTCGTTATAGGGCGTCTTGACCAGGATGGTCGGCAGCGGCCCGGTCACGCCCTTGGGGCGATAGACGTGGGTCGCCAGCCGCACCCCGTCGCGCATCGGCACCATGACGTACAGCTGCACGTCGGCCTTGGCGGCCAGCTCGCGATCCAGCGCGGCGTCGGAAAACTGCGAATAGTCCTGGGCCAGAACCGCCGACGGAGCCGTCGACGTGGCCAGGATCAGCGCGGCGCACAGTGAAGCCGAAAAACGCATGACGTCCCCTCACAACCAAGGCGCGCCCCTTGAGCCCGCGCGCCAACCTGGCGGTGAGGGTATTCCGGGGGCGTACGGAGGAAACCCCTTTTTAGCGCCCTCTTTCTCAGCGCCCCCCTCTTTCAGCGCTGGTCGTTGTCGCGCGAGCGCTGCTTCTCGCGGGCGTCGGCCTTGTCGTAGTCGCGCAGCTGCTTGAGGCGCTGCTGCTGAGCGTTGCGGGTGCGGCCCAGGCCGTCCTGCTCGGCGCCGAGCACGAAGGGGATCTCCTTCATTGTCCCGGGCTGGTCCTTGCTGCGATGGTCGACGCCGGGACCCATCGGCGCTTCGTCGAACTTGCGGGCCAGCTCCTGCATGATCGATTGGGCCTCGAATTCGCGCGCCTTGGCCGCGTTCATCGGGCCGGCATAGGTCCCGCGCGGCGGGGCGGCGCCGAAGCGCTCGTCGCACTTCTCGCGCTCGCGGCGGTTCAGGCCGACGGCGTCGGCGCTGACGCAGCCCGTGGGGCTGCCCCGCAGGGCCGTGCGCAGGTCGCCGGCGCCTTCGCCCGGCAGCGGCGCGGGACGGATCGCGGTCCCAGGTCGGGCGATTCCCGTGGCGGGAACCGACAGGACCGGAACGCCGGCCGGGGCGGTCCGCGCCGGCGCGCGCACCTGGAAAGGCAGGGCGGGCGAGGGCGCCGCGGTCGCCGCCGAGGCTGGCGCGGGGCGGGGCTCCGGACGTGTCTCGGGAACGGGACGCTGCAGGTCCAGCGTCATCACCGACAGGTCGTCGGCGACCATGTTTTCCAGCAGAGGCCGCGCGGGAATCGCCAGCCAGGCCAGCAGCGCCACGTGCAGCAGCAACGATCCGGCGAGAATCGTCGCCCGGCGTTGATTGTCCCTGCTGCGCCTCACGCTGACCCTCACCCGGCCTCCCCAGCCTTGCCTCCGCCCTCCCCACGTGGTGTGCGAGGCCGGCGAGACAAGGCGCTCCATCCGGACGCGAGCCTGCACAGCTTGCGGTGGCGAAATCTTGGCCTTGGCGGGCGGCTTAAGGCGGCGTTAACCGGCGCGGGAACAGGCGGTTGACGTTGAGCCCCTTCGCGAGTAAATACCGCGCTCTTTTTCGAGGCGGTCGTTCGCGTCCGTTCCGATGAGCTTCCGTCCTCGCGGGCGGAGAACCCGCCGGTGTGCTTCCCGCGCCCCGGCGAGTTTCGTGTTTATCGGGTCTCCAAGCGGAGCCTTGAACCAAGAACAACAAAGACAAGGACCTGAAGCGCCCCGGCCGAAAGGCACACGCTTCCATCAGAGCAGAGACTTAATGCCTACCATTAACCAGCTCATCCGTAAGCCGCGCTCCCCGAAGCCGGTCCGGAACAAGGTGCCCGCCCTGAAGGGCTGCCCCCAACGTCGCGGCGTTTGCACGCGCGTCTACACCACGACCCCGAAGAAGCCGAACTCGGCTCTGCGTAAGGTCGCCAAGGTCCGTCTGACCACCGGCATCGAAGCCGTGTGCTACATCCCGGGCGAAGGTCACAACCTGCAGGAGCACTCGGTGGTGCTCATCCGCGGCGGCCGCGTCAAGGATTTGCCCGGCGTCCGTTATCACATCCTGCGCGGCGTCCTCGACACCCAAGGTGTCAAGGATCGTAAGCAGCGTCGTTCGCTCTACGGCGCCAAGCGTCCGAAGTAAGGAATAGAAGAAGATGTCCCGCCGCCGTCGCGCCGAGAAACGCCAAGTCCTGCCGGATCCCAAGTTTGGGGACCTGATCGTCACGAAGTTCATGAACTACGTGATGTACGAGGGCAAAAAAGCCGTCGCCGAAAACATCATCTATGGTGCTTTCGACATCCTGGAAAACAAGCGCAAGGACCAAGGTCCGCTTGAGACCTTCCACTCCGCTCTGGACAACGTCGCCCCGGCGATCGAAGTCCGGTCGCGTCGCGTTGGCGGCGCCACCTACCAAGTGCCGGTTGAAGTCCGTCCGGACCGTCGCCGCGCCCTGGCCATCCGTTGGCTGGTGACCGCCGCTCGCAAGCGCGGTGAAAACACCATGACCGAAAAGCTGGCTGGTGAGCTGCTCGACGCTTCGAACAACCGCGGCACCGCCGTGAAGAAGCGCGAAGACACCCACAAGATGGCTGAAGCCAACCGGGCGTTCTCGCACTATCGCTGGTAAGCTTTTCGCGACCAGCACTCTTTCAGGCGCGGGTGGTTTGCGATAAACCGCCCGCGCCGCACGTTTAAATGTCCCTGCCTCACCGCAGCGCTACGCAGAGCTTCATCATGGCCCGCCAGCATAAAATCGAAGATTACCGCAACTTCGGCATCATGGCGCACATCGACGCCGGTAAGACCACGACGACCGAGCGGATCCTGTATTACACGGGTAAGTCGCACAAGATCGGCGAAGTCCACGATGGCGCGGCCACCATGGACTGGATGGAGCAGGAGCAGGAACGCGGCATCACGATCACGTCGGCCGCGACGACCGCTTTCTGGAACGGCAAGCGTCTGAACATCATCGACACCCCCGGGCACGTCGACTTCACCATCGAAGTCGAACGCTCGCTGCGCGTGCTCGACGGCGCCGTGACGGTGCTGGACGGCAACGCCGGTGTCGAGCCGCAGACGGAAACCGTCTGGCGCCAGGCCGACAAGTACAAGGTTCCGCGCATCGTTTTCGTCAACAAGATGGACAAGATCGGCGCCGACTTCGACAAGTCGGTGGAATCGATCCGTGACCGTCTGGGCGCCAAGGCCGTGCCGATCCAATTCCCGATCGGTTCGGAAACGAACCTGAAGGGCCTCGTGGACCTGGTCCGCATGAAGGCCGTGGTCTGGGACAACGACGCCCTGGGCGCGAACTTCCGCGACGAGGAAATCCCCGCCGACCTGATGGACAAGGCGATCGAAGCCCGCGCCTATCTGGTCGAGAACGCCGTCGAACTCGACGACGAAGCGATGGAAGCCTATCTGGGCGGCGAAGAGCCCTCGGAAGCCACGATCAAGAAGTGCCTGCGCAAGGCCGTTCTGACCGGCGCCTTCTATCCGATCCTCTGCGGCTCGGCCTTCAAGAACAAGGGCGTGCAGACGCTCCTGGACGCCGTCGTCGACTACCTGCCGTCGCCGCTGGACATCCCGCCGACCAAGGGCATCGACTTCAAGACCGAAGAAGAAGTCGTGCGTCACGCCTCGGACGAAGAGCCGCTGTCGGTTCTGGCGTTCAAGATCATGGACGACCCCTTTGTCGGTTCGCTGACCTTCTGCCGCATCTATTCGGGCAAGCTGGAAACCGGCATGTCGCTGCTGAACGCCACGCGCGACAAGCGCGAGCGCGTCGGCCGCATGCTGCTGATGCACTCGAACAACCGCGAAGACATCAAGGAAGCCTATGCCGGCGACATCGTCGCCCTGGCCGGCCTGAAGGAAACCCGCACGGGTGACACCCTGTGCGATCCGCTGAAGTCGCCGGTCATCCTCGAGCGCATGGAATTCCCGGCCCCGGTCATCGAGATCGCCGTCGAGCCCAAGTCGAAGGCCGACCAGGAGAAGCTGGGCGTCGCCCTGCAGAAGCTGGCCGCCGAGGATCCGTCCTTCACCGTCTCGACCGACTTCGAGTGGGCCAGACGATCCTGAAGGGCATGGGCGAACTGCACCTCGACATCAAGATCGACATCCTGAAGCGCACCTACAAGGTCGAAGCCAACATCGGCGCGCCGCAGGTGGCCTATCGTGAATCGCTGGGCCGCAAGGTCGACATCGACTACACGCACAAGAAGCAGACCGGTGGTACGGGCCAGTTCGCCCGCGTCATGATCACCTTCGAACCGGGCGAGCCGGGTTCGGGCTTCGTGTTCGAAAACGCGATCGTCGGCGGCGCGGTGCCGAAGGAATACATCCCCGGCGTCCAGAAGGGCCTGGAATCGGTCAAGGACAACGGCCTGCTGGCCGGCTTCCCGCTGATCGACTTCAAGGCGACCCTGACGGACGGCAAGTTCCACGACGTCAACTCGTCGGTCCTGGCCTTCGAAATCGCCTCGCGCGCCGCCTTCAAGGAGCTGCGCGAAAAGGGCGCTCCGAAGCTGCTCGAGCCGATCATGAAGGTCGAGGTCGTGACGCCGGAAGAATACCTGGGCTCGGTCATCGGCGATCTGAACAGCCGCCGTGGCATGATCCAGGGTCAGGACATGCGCGGTAACGCGACTGTCGTGAACGCCTACGTGCCGCTGGCCAACATGTTCGGTTACGTGAACACCCTGCGGGGCATGTCGCAAGGCCGCGCCCAGTTCAGCATGGTCTACGACCACTACGATCCGGTGCCGCAACACGTCGCCGACGAAGTGATCAAGAAGTACGCCTAAGCTTTTCTCAACGAAAAGCGTGGGTTAGAGATCGAGAGGGTTCCTTGGAACCCTCTCGCCAACACCCCAGAAGTCCCACCTATTTTGAAGGCCCCTCTGGGGTCCTGGAGCTAAGAAGATGGCCAAGGAAAAGTTCGAACGCACTAAGCCGCACTGCAACATCGGCACCATCGGTCACGTTGACCATGGCAAGACGACGCTGACGGCGGCGATCACGATCACGCTGGCGAAGACGGGCGGCGCGACCGCCAAGAACTACGCCGACATCGACGCCGCGCCGGAAGAAAAGGCCCGCGGCATCACGATCAACACCGCGCACGTCGAGTACGAGACGGCCAACCGTCACTACGCGCACGTCGACTGCCCCGGCCACGCCGACTACGTGAAGAACATGATCACGGGCGCCGCCCAGATGGACGGCGCGATCCTGGTCGTGTCGGCCGCCGACGGCCCGATGCCGCAGACCCGCGAGCACATCCTGCTGGCCCGTCAGGTCGGCGTGCCGGCTCTGGTGGTGTTCATGAACAAGGTCGACATGGTCGACGACGAAGAGCTGCTGGAGCTCGTCGAAATGGAAGTGCGCGAGCTGCTGAGCTCGTACCAGTTCCCGGGCGACGATATCCCGATCGTCAAGGGTTCGGCCCTGGCCGCCGTCGAAGGCCGTGATCCGGCCATCGGCGAAGACCGCATCAACGAACTGATGACCCAAGTCGACGCCTACATCCCGCAGCCGGAACGCCCCGTTGACCTGCCGTTCCTGATGCCGGTCGAAGACGTGTTCTCGATCTCGGGCCGCGGCACCGTGGTCACGGGCCGTATCGAAAAGGGCGTCGTGAAGGTCGGCGAGGAAGTCGAAATCGTCGGCATCCGTCCGGTCCAGAAGACGACCTGCACGGGCGTCGAAATGTTCCGCAAGCTGCTGGACCAAGGTCAAGCCGGCGACAACGTGGGCGTGCTGCTGCGCGGCACCAAGCGTGAAGACGTCGAGCGCGGCCAAGTGCTCTGCAAGCCGGGTTCGATCACCCCGCACACCAAGTTCGTGGCCGAGGCCTACATCCTGAACAAGGAAGAAGGCGGCCGTCACACCCCGTTCTTCACCAACTACCGTCCGCAGTTCTACTTCCGCACGACCGATGTCACCGGCATCATCAAGCTGAAGGAAGGCGTGGAAATGATCATGCCGGGCGACAACGCCGAGCTGGACGTCGAGCTGATCACCCCGATCGCCATGGACCAAGGCCTGCGCTTCGCCATCCGCGAAGGCGGCCGCACGGTCGGCGCCGGCGTGGTCGCCAAGATCGTCGAGTAATCGACCGATCTCAGCGACAGCTGAACTGATCTAGGCGAAGGCCCCGGAGAGCGATCTCCGGGGCCTTTTGCTTGGGCCGGTGGGCGAAGAGGCCCCTGTGTCGGGTCGTTGCTTGACGCGCCGCGAGCTTTGCCGCATCCGGGGCCGTCAGCAGGGGGCTTGGCGATGGGAGCGTTCATTCGCGGCAAGCCGGCGGGCTACGGGTTCGCGGTGCTCGCGGCCCTGGCGGCATGGGCGCTGCGCCTGACGCTGAACGACTGGTTCCCGCCCGGCTTTCCCTATCTGACCTTCTTTCCGGCCGTGGTCATCACCGCCTATTTCGCGGGCCTGCGGCCGGCGATCCTTTGCGCGGTCCTGTCCGGCGTGGCGGCCTGGTACTATTTCATCCCGCCGTACCGCACGTTCCACATCAACTTTTCGACCAGCGTGGCCCTGGCGTTCTACGCCTTCGTGGTGGTGATCGACATCTTCTTCATCGACGGCATGCGCCGGGCGCTGCGTCAGCTGGAGGAGGAGCGGGCGCGCTACGCCGCCTTGGCCGAGAGCCGGGACCTGCTGTATCGCGAGCTGCACCATCGGGTCAGCAACAACATCCAGGTCGTGGGCTCGCTGCTGCGCCTGCAGGCCGCCGGCATGGCCGACGAGGACGCGCGCCACGCCCTGAACGAGGCCGGCGGCCGGATCGCCTTGATCGCCAGCATCCAGCGAGAGCTGCACACCGCCGTCGGCGAGCCCGCGCCCTTCCGCGCCTTCGCCGAGGTCGTCCTGAACGAGGCCTCGCAGGCGGCCGGCGCGAAGGTCGTCCTGACCATCGAGGGCGGCGACCAGCCCCTGCACCCCGACCAGGCCACGCCGGTCACCCTGGTCATGCTGGAGAGCTTCAACAACGCGCTGGAGCACGGCTTCGGGGAAGCCCGCTCGGGACAGGTGCGTGTCGATCTCGACCAGTCCGGCGACACCCACGTCCTGACGGTCCGCGACGACGGGGCCGGCCCGCCCGACGGCTTCGATCCGGCCAACTCCAGGAGTCTCGGCCTGCGCATCGTCCGCGCCATGGCCCAGCAGCTGAACGGCAAGTTCGAGATGGCGCGCGAGGGGGCGTGGACCGTGTGCCGGCTGAGCTACGCGCCAAGGGCGGAGTAGGGGACTGGAGGCTCTCCTCCCCCAAAGGGGAGGAGAGGGAAGTTCGCGTGGTCTCCGCTACAGCCGATCCGCCCGAGCCGCCTGGCCCTCCGCAGCCTCGCGCGGGGTGACCACGCGGGACAGCTTCGGCCTCAGCCACATCTCGATGTCGTCGACGATCTCGTAGACCACAGGCACCAACACCAGCGACAGTACGGTCGAGGTAATCAGGCCGCCGATCACGGCCACGGCCATGGGCTGGCGGAACTCCGAGCCGGTGCCGATGCCCATGGCGGTCGGCAGCATGCCGGCCATCATGGCCAGGGTGGTCATGACGATCGGCCGGGCCCGCTCGTGGCAGGCGTCGAGAATGGCCTCGCGCTGGCTCATGCCGTCGCGCTCCTGCTCGATGGCGTACTCGACCAGCAGGATCGAGTTCTTGGCCGCCAGGCCCATCAGCATCAGGAAGCCGATCAGCGACGGCATTGACAGCGACTGGCCGGTGATCAGCAGGGCGAAGAACGCGCCGCCGATCGCCAGCGGCAAGGCCGACAGGATGGTGATCGGCTTGAAGAAGCTGCGGAACAGCAGCACCAGCACGCCGAACACCAGGCCCACCGCCGACAGCAGCGCCACCGCGAAGCCGGTGAACAGCTCCACGAAGGCCTCCTGGTCGCCGGCCGAGGCCGGGCCAACGCCCTCGGGCAGCTTCGCCATGGTCGGCAGCTTGGCGACGTCGGTCATGGCCTGGCCCAGCTGGGCGCCGTTGTTGAGGTCGGCCTCGATGGTCACCTGCCGCTTGCGGGCGAAGCGGTCGATCTTGGCCGGCCCGGCCTGGAACGACAGGTCGGCGACGGTGTCGAGGCGCGTCGTGCCGCCGCTGGCGGTCGGGATGCGCAGGGCGCCCAGGGCGTCGAGGTCGCGACGGCTGTCGGCCGGCAGGCGCACGCGGATCGGGATCCGCCGCTCGCCCTGGGTCATCTTGGCGACATTGGCGTCGATGTCGCCGACCGTGGCCACGCGGGCGATGGCGGCGATGTCGGCCGAATTGACGCCGAGGCGCGCGGCCTCGTCGGCCTTGGGCCGGATCAGGATTTCCGGGCCGCTGGGCGGGGATGACGGACGCGGATCGGCGACGGTGGAGAGCTTCTGCATCTCGCGCTCGATCTGGGCGGCCGTGCGTTCCAGCAGCGGGCCGTCCTCGGAGATCAGGATGGTCTGGACCTCCGACGTCCCCCAGTCGCCCAACAGGTTCACCCGGGCGTCGGGAATGTCGTGCAGGCCGTTGCGGACCTCCTGCTTGATCTCGGTGACCGTCTGCTTGCGATCGCCGTTCAGCACGATGGTGATGGTGGCGTCGCGGATGTCGGCGCCGCTCTGGCCGCCCCAGCCGCTGCCGATGTTCGAACCGACCTGGGCGAAGACGTGGGCCACTTCCGGGCGCTTGCGGAACATGGTCGTCACCGATTGAACCGTGCGCTCCATGTCGGCGACGGTGGCGCCGGGCGGGCCCTGGACCTTCAGATAGTAGTAGTTGTTGTTGGCCGCCGGCTGGAAGGCGGTGGGCAACAGGCCCGCCAGCATGATCGAGCCGATGAAGATCAGGCCGCCGATGGCGCAGGCCAGGATCCGGTGATCCAGCGACCAGTCCAGCACGCCGCGATAGAAGCCCTTGAAGTCCTTGCGCGGGTGCGGGGTCTTGGCGGGCTTGAGGAAATAGGCGGCCAGCAGCGGGGTCAGCAGGCGGGCGACGACCAGCGAGAACAGCACGGCCACGGCCACCGTCAGGCCGAATTCCTTGAAGAACTGGCCGGGCGTGCCGGGCATGTAGGACACCGGCACGAACACCGCCACGATGGTGAAGGTGGTGGCCACGACCGCCAGGCCGATGGCGTCGGCGCCCTCGATCGCGGCTTGGTAGGGCCTCTGCCCCCGGGCGACGCGCTTTTCGATGTTCTCGATCTCGACCACGGCGTCGTCGACCAGGATGCCGATGACCAGGGTCAGGGCCAGCAGGGTCACGACGTTCAGCGAGAAACCCATGATCGCCATGAAGGCGAAGGTCGGCACCAGCGACACCGGCATGGCGATGGCGGTGATCAGGGTGGCGCGCCACTCGCGCAGGAACAGGAACACCACCAGCGAGGCCAGCAGCATGCCTTCCAGCAGGGTGTGCTCGGTGGCCGCGAAGCTGGCGCGGGTCTCGTCGACGGTCGAGAAGATCTTCACGAACGACACGCCGGCCTGCTTTTGGGCGAGCGCGTCGATGGCCTTCTTGACGTTGTCCTCGACGGCGACGTCGCTGGAGTCGCGGGTCTTCATCACCTGGAAGGCGACGACCGGCCGGCCGTCCAGGCGGGCGAAGCCGCGCTGTTCTTCCGAGCCTTCGCCCACCTGGGCCACGTCGGTCAGCTTGACGTAGCGGCCGCCGGCGATCGGGATGGTGATCTGGCGCAGCTGCTCGACGGTGGTCGCCGCGCCCAGCACGCGCAGGGTCTGCTCGCGACCGCCGACATTGGCGCGGCCGCCGGGAGCGTCGACGCTGAAGCTGGCCAGAGCCTGGTTCAACTGCGGCGCTGTGACCCCGAACGAGGCCATGCGGTCCGGGTCGAGGATGACATTGATCTCGCGATCGACGCCGCCGACGCGGGCCACCTGGGCCACGCCCTTTTCGCCCTGCAGGGCGCGGGTGACCGTGTCGTCGATGAACCACGACAGCTCGGTCGAACTCATGTTCGGGGCCGAGACGGCGTAGGTGATGATCGGGGCGCTGGTGATCTCCAGCCGCTGGACGATCGGCTCGTCAACTTCGCGGGGCAGCAGCGAGCGGGTCTGGTCGACCTTGGAGCGCACCTCGTCGGTGACCTTCTGCAGGTCCTCGCCGAGATTGAACTCGATCGTGGTGGTCGAGGCGCCCTGGACCACCGACGAGCGGATGGTCTTGACGTTGGAGATGCTGGCCACCGCGTCCTCGATGGGGCGGGTGACCTGGGTCTCCATCTCGCCGGGCGCGGCGCCGCTCTGGGTGACCGTCACGGTCACGGCCGGGAATTCGACGTTCGGGAACTGCTTGATCGGCAGGCCCAGATAGCAGCCGATGCCGGCGATCATCAGGGCGATGAACACCACCGCGACCGGGATCGGGTTCTTGATCGCCCAGGCGGAGACCCGCAGTTCGCCGGTCTTGTGTCCGGGCTTTTGTTCAGCGGCCATCAGCGGGCCGCCTGCTGGGCCGAAGCGGGGGCGGGGCGCACCACGTCGCCGTCGGTGACGAAGGACGCGCCGCCCAGGACGATGCGCGTGCCGGCCGGCGGACCCTGGACCAGCTGAGCCCAGCCGCCGCCCTTCCGGCCGACCTTCACGCCGACCATGTGGGCGCGGTTGTCGCCGTCGACCGTCATCACGAACAGGCCGTCGGCCTCATAGCGGATGGCCAATTCCGGGATGGCGGTCACCGCCGCGCCCGAGGCCCCAAAGGTGGCGCGGCCGAAGCCGCCGGGGCGCAGGTCGGGGCGCACGGGCAGGCGCACGCGCACCTTGCCCAGGCGGCTCCCGCTATCGACGCGCGGGCTGATCAGGCGCACGACGCCCGGGATCGACTGGCCGCCGGGCAGGGACACTTGAGCCGCCTGGCCCTCGCGGATGCCGGCCAGGTCGGCTTCGTTGACCTCGGCGTCCAGCTCGACCAGACCGTCGCGGGCGATGGTGAACCACGGGGTCGTCCCGCCGCCGGCGATCTGGCCCGGCTGCACGCCGCGCGACAGCACCCGGCCGCTGACCGGCGAGGTGATGGTCATGCGCGCGGCGCGGGTGCGCAGCTCCTTCAGCGCCGCCTCCTGGGCCTTGGCCTGGTAGCGGCGGGTCTCGATCTGCTCCTGGGACAGGACCCCCTGGCCGTCGAGGCCGGACACCCGAGCCGCTTCGGCCTGGGCCTGGGCTGTGACGGCGGCCTGCTGCTCGACCTGGGCCCGCAACAGGGTGTCGTCCAGCTGGACCAGGGGCTGGCCGGCGCGGACCCAATCGCCCTCGTCTGCGTAGAGCCGCGCGACGCGGTAGCCGGTCAGCTCCGAGCCGACGGCGGCTTCCTCGCGCGAGACCAGCAGGCCCGAGGCCTCGACCCCGCCGCCCAGCGGCCGGGTCTCGACGCTGCCGATACTGACCGTGCGGGCCTGGGCGGCGGCGGCGGTCTTGGCGGAGGCTTCCTTGTCCTTCTTGCCGCCACAGGCGGTGAGGCCTGTTCCCGCGACAAGCAGGGCGCCGCAGACCAGGGCGGTGGCGATCGGAGAGCGGGTCGTCATCGGGGCGGGTCTCATTGGGCGGAAGGCTTGCCAAAATCGGCAGGCTTGGAGGGAATAGACGCGGGCGACCAACCGCCGCCGAGCGCCTTGTAGGTCTGGACGGCGCGCTGCAGCGCCTGGGTCTGGGCCCCGGTCAGGGCCGTGCGGGCGCCACGCCAGGACTGCTCGGCCTGCAAGGCCGTGGTCAGGTCGATCAGGCCCATGGCGTAGCCCTTGCGGCTGGCTTCGTAGGCCACGGCGGCGCGGCGCTCGCCGGCGGCCAGCAGGGTGACGCGGCGCTCGTCGGCGTCCTGCTGGACCAGGGCGCTCTCGGTCTCGCCGAAGGCCTTCTGGACGGTCTGCTCGTAGGTCACGGCGGCCTGTTCCACCTGGGCGCCGCTGACCTTGATGTCGGACATCAGCTTGGGGATGTTCAGCACCGGGATCGACAGGTTCGCCCCGAGAGTCCAGGCAGAGCTGGTGGTCGAGACCGACGAGCCGGTCTGCAGGAAGCTGGGGTTGATCGCCTTTGAGATCCCGACGCCAGGCGTCAGGGTCAGGGTGGGGAACAGGGCCAGCTCGCTGATGTTCAGATTGCCCGAGGCGGCGGCCAGGCGGGCGGCGGCCTCGCGGATGTCGGGGCGGCGGGCCAGCAACTCGGCCGGGGCGGCGGCCGGGACCGGCGGGGCCTTGGCCAGGATCGGTTCGACCGGCAGGCTGGCCAGCGGATCGACGCCCTTGCCGACCAGGATCAGCAGGCCGCGGCGCGAGGCCTGAAGTTGGGCTTCCAGCTGGGCGACCTGGGCCTGGGCCTGGGCCAGGTCGGCGGCCGTGCGGTCGCCTTCCGAGGTGGCGGACAGGCCCCGGCGGCCCTTCTCGTCGGAGACCTTGAACAGGTTCTCGGCGATGGTGGCGTTGGCGCGGGCGTCCTCCAGCTGCACGGCGTAGCCGCGCGCCTCGAAGTAGGACTGGGCGACATTGGCCGCCAGCGCGGCGCGGGCGCCTTCGTAAGCGAAGCGGGCGGCGGCCAGGTCGTTGTCGACCACGCGGCGGGCGGCGCTGCGCCGGCCGATCAGGTCCAGCTCCCAGGAGACGTCGAACTCGGCCGAATAGGTCTTGCTGACTCCGCCCTGGGTGAAGCCGCCGGCGCCGCTCTGGTCGATGATGTGGGTGTCGGTGCGCTTGGCCGAGCCGGTCAGCGGGGTCTGCGGGATGTAGATCTGGCGGATCTGGCCCTCGCGCACGGCGCGAGCCTCTTGCAGCCGGGCGGCGGCCAGGCGCGCATCGGGCGCCTGGGCCAGGGCCGTGGTGATCAGATCATTCAAGACCGGATCGTTGAAGGCGGTCCACCACTGATCCAGAGCCTGAGAGGCCAGCGGCGATCCCGCCGGCGCCTCGAAGGCGGACGGCAGTTTGACGTCGGCCCGGCGCGCGGGGGTGGTGCAGGCCGACAGACCGGCGCCGACGAGCACGGCTGTCGAGACGAGCAGAATGGAAGGCCGGCCTGGACGCCTGGAAGCGCCGGTCTTGGCGAAACGCATAGAGTTCGAATCCGATTGTTCTCGCCCTGCGGGCGGGACTTGGCGACCAATGGTTTCCCACTTAGGCGCCCCCGCGCCGATGGGAAAGTCCCAGCCCAACGCTTTAGCGAAGCTTATGTTGCGGCGCACGCGTCCTTTGAGCCTTGGGCGGCCATACCGATGGTTGGTGCG
Organism: Caulobacteraceae bacterium; assembly: GCA_965283765.1. Classification (GTDB taxonomy): domain Bacteria; phylum Pseudomonadota; class Alphaproteobacteria; order Caulobacterales; family Caulobacteraceae; genus Caulobacter. The sequence continues at coordinate 78,387 of CBDIPU010000002.1, read as the reverse complement.
ACGTGTCGACGCGCCGTGGCGATCCCATGCGCGGGCGGTTGACGCGAGGCAAAAACATACCGCATCATCGAAACAGATGTTCGAGATCATTTTTCGGCATCCGTGACGGTTACTGAAACCGGCGCAGTACGCGTGGCTTTTCAAGTGTCCGGCCTCCAGGGGAACCAAGGCTTGTCGGCTCCAGAAGGCGCATCGCCAAGTTTCGAAAAAGAACGCACTTCGCGGCGCGCGGGCTTTGGCGCGCGGGCGGCCGCGCGCGCCGAATTCGGGAGACCACCGCCCAGCTGAACGACCCCAATACCCACCAGGGCATCGCGCAGACGATCGGCCCATCAAAAACAATCGAGGGAGGGAAATCATGAGACGAACCAGCTTCCTGCGCGGAGGCTCCTGCCTCGCGCTGGCCTTCGCCCTGACGAGCGGCATGGCGGGCGCGGCGGCCGCCCAGCAGAAACCCAACGACGCGCCGACCGAAGTCGAGGAAGTCGTTGTCACCGGCTCCTTCATCCGGGGGACGCCCGAGGACGCCGCCCTGCCGGTCGACGTCGTTAGCGCCGAGGAACTCCAGAAGCGCGGTTCGCCCTCGACGGTCGAGCTGCTGAAGGCCCTCTCGATCTCCAATGGCGTGCTGGGCGACACCAATCAGTTCGACAGCCGGGCCCAGGGGTCGGAAGGCTCCGGCTCGGTCAACCTGCGCGGCCTGGGCTCGCAGCGCACCCTGGTGCTGCTGAACGGCCGCCGCCTGGCGATCAACCCGTTCGGCCAGGCCGGCGCGGGCATCGTCGACACCAATATCATTCCCGCCGCCGCCATCGGCCGCCTGGAGGTGCTGAAGGACGGCGCCGCGGCGACCTACGGCTCCGACGCCATCGCCGGCGTCGTCAACTTCATCACCAAGAAGAACTTCAACGGCCTGGAAGCGGCCGCCGACTACCGTCACATCGACGGCTCGAAGGGCGACTACGGCGGCAGCCTCACCTGGGGCCAGACGTGGGACAACGGCAACGTCCTGGCCAGCGTGGGCTGGCAGCATCGCTCCAAGCTGTCGGTGGCCGACCGCGACTGGGCCAACAAGTCATACCTCTCAAACCCCGAGGCGGGCTGGTCGGCGGCGGGCAACCCCTCGACCTTCATTCCCCTGGCCAGCACCTCCAGCGGCATGCGCGACCCGGGCTGCTCGGGCCTGGGCGGCTTCGCCGGCTTCAGCGGCCTGACGCCGGTCTGCTACTGGCACTACACGCCGTTCGACAACGTCGTGGAAAAGTCCAACGCGGTTCAGGCCTATGCCGAGGTCAATACCGACCTGTCGGCCAAGACCAAGTTCCACGCCGAGGTGCTGTACGCCCACACCGACGTGCCGGAGTGGAACACCTCGCCGTCCTACGCGGCGCTCGCCGTGCCGACGGCGGAAGTGGCGCCGATCGCGGCCCTGACCGGCCGCTACTTCGTGCCGGCGAGCAATCCGGGGCTGGCGGCCTTCATCGCCGCCAATCCGACGGTGCAGCTGACCAGCCTGGCGACGGGCGCGACCTCCACCGCGCCGGGCGCCATCTTCGCCGGCGGCGCGCTGAACGTGGCCAACCGGCCGTTCGGGATCGGCGGCAATCCGAAGTTCGGCTACGGCCCCTCGATCGGCTCGCGGTCGTTCGACGCCTTCCGCGTGTCGGGCGACCTGTCGGGCGAGTTCGAGAACGGCGTCGGCTGGGACATCGCCCTGACCTACTCGCAGGAAGTCGGCATCCGCACCGGCTACGACACCCTGGTCAACCGCTTCGCCCTGGCCCTGCAAGGCCTGGGCGGTCCGCTGTGCGACAGCAGCCCCAGCACGCCCGGCATCCAGGGCACGCCAGGCGTCGGCGGCTGCATGTATTACAACCCCTTCGCCAGCGCGATCCCGTCCAACGTCATCACGGGCACGGCCAACCCCGGCTACAACGCCACGCTTCAGAACAACAAGGACCTGGTCGACTGGTTCTTCAAGAAGCTGTCGACCAAGCAGTCCTCGCGCCTGTTCGTCGGCGAGGCGGTGCTGAACGGCAAGACCAGCATCACCCTGGCGGGCGGCGACGTCGCCTGGGCCGCCGGCGTGCAGTACCGCCGCACCTATTTCAAGGCCGACTACAACGACATCAGCAACGCCGCGATCAATCCGTGCGTGAACACCCCCGACTTCGGGGTGACCACCTGCACCGGCTCGGCCCGCAACGGCCCCTTCATGTTCCTGGGCGTCGGCAACGAGGCCGATAACCAGAGCGACGTGATGGCCGGCTTCGGCGAGCTGTCCGTGCCGATCACCGACGACTTCCAGGCCCAGTTCGCGGCCCGCTACGAGAAGTACGGCAACGGCATCGGCTCGACCTTCAACCCCAAGGCCTCGCTGCGCTGGCAGGCCATGCCGTGGCTGGCGTTCCGCGCCTCGGCCGGCTCGACCTTCCGGGGGCCGCCGGATCCGCTGACCACCACCACTTCGGTGACCTCGCTGCAGGGCATCCTGGGCGTGTTCCGCGCCGTCGACATCTTCGGCAACCCGAACCTGAAGCCGGAAAAGGCCAAGACCTACAACTTCGGCACGCTATTCAAGGCCGGGGATTTCAAGGCCAGCATCGACTACTTCTACTTCGACTTCAAAAACCCGATCGTCGCCGAGCCGGTGGCGGGCATGGTCGCCTCGCTCTATCCGAACGGCGCGGCCGGGGCGAACAACTGCGCCGACCCGGCCTATGCGGGCCTGGTGTCGCGCTTCACCTTCAACGGCGCCTGCGGGACCCCGACCACCAGCATCGCCCGCCTGCGCACCGCCTATATCAACGGCGCGCCGGTGAAGAACGCCGGCTTCGACTTCTCGGCCGAGTACCGCTTCAGGGAGGTGGCCGGCGGTGACGTCACCCTCGGCGGCAACGCCACCTACATCCAGAAGTACAAGGTCGGCGCCACCGTCGTGGAAGGCATCACGGTCGAGAAGCCCTTCGACGCCGTGGGCCTGCTGAACTACCAGACCACGGTCGTGCCGATCCCCAAGTGGAAGGGCGACGTCTTCGCCGAATGGAACAGGGGTCCGCATAACCTGCGGCTGTCGGTGCACTACATCGGGTCCTACACCGACCAGCGCACCGCCCCGTTCGCGGCCAACGCCTACAAGGACACCACCGGCGCGGGCGTCACGGTCAGCGCGGGCAAGACGATCAAGAAGCAGATCCTGACGGACCTGGCCTACCGCGTCTTCCTGCCCTGGGACACGACGGCGACCCTGGCGATCACCAACCTGTTCGACAAGGACCCGTCCTACGCCCGCCTCGACCTGGGCTACGACCCGTTCACTGGCGACCCGCTGGGCCGCACCTACAAGGTGGGCCTGCGCAAGAAGTTCTAGGTCCTGACCTCCCTCGAGCACGTGGGTAACTTGCGGCGCGCCCTTAGCGGGGCGCGCCGATTTCTTGTGGTCGCGATTGCGAGGTAATTTAACACGTCGATCTGTCGTGTTAGAAATTTCGCGTTTTTCGAACATGTGAGGGGCGATATGTTGAAAGCGACCTATCGCCTACCCATCCTCCCGCCTCACGGCGATCTGGAGACGTCGGCGGTGCTGCGCGCCCTGGCCGACGCGCACCGGCGCTTGGCCGAACTGAAGGGACGGGCAGCCAGCATCCCCAATCAAGCGATCCTCATCAACACCCTGGCGTTGCAGGAGGCGAAGGCCAGTTCCGAGATCGAGAACATCGTCACGACCCAGGACGAACTGTTTCAGGCAAGTCTGTTCATGGATGGTCCGGGCTCGCCGGCCGCTAAGGAGGTCGCCTACTATCGGGACGCCCTGAAATGTGGCTTTGACAGCCTGCGCCGAAACCAAGGACTCCTGACGAACAACGCTATCATCGAGATGTTCCAGGTTTTGAAGCGGACCGACGAGGGCTTCCGCTCGACGCCGGGCACCGCCCTGAAGAATGAGGCGACCGGCGCGCTCGTCTATGTGCCGCCTCAAGGGAACGACGAGATCCGCGCGCATATGACGGCGCTGGAGCTATTCATCAACGACGACGACGTCTGCGACCTCGATCCACTGGTCAAGATGGCGCTGATCCACCACCAGTTTGAGAGCATCCACCCCTTTTCGGATGGCAATGGGCGGATTGGCCGGATCATCAATGTCCTCTACCTCACCCGCGTCGGGTTATTGGACATTCCGATCCTGTACCTCAGCCGCTACGTGACGACCCACAAGGCCGATTACTATCGGCTTCTGCAATCGGTTCGCGACGATGGAGACTGGGAACCATGGCTTCTCTACATGCTGAGAGCGGTGTCTAGGACGTCTCTCCAGACCCTGGAGCTGATCGAAGGCGTGCGTGAGCTCATGGCGGACTACAAACGGCGCCTGAGGGACCACCCGTCCATCAAGTACTCCCAAGACCTGCTGAACAACCTGTTCCGCCACCCCTACACGCGTATCGAGTTCGTCCAGGGCGATCTCGGCGTCGCGCGCCAGACGGCGGCGAAATATCTCGACCAACTCGCCGAGGCCGGCTTCGTCGAGAAGCATCAGCAGGGGCGGAACAACTACTACGTCAACGCGCCCCTGATTGAGCTCTTCCTGCGCGTATCGGAGACGTAAGGGCGCGCCGATTTCTTGTGGGTGGGCCTACGATCACGCTACCAATCGTCATCCGTCGATCGAAGGTTCGTCCATGTCCAAAGCCGCTCTCCTCGCCCTGGCCTCAGGCCTGATCCTCGCCAGCGCCGCGGCCCCGGCCCAAGCCCTGGACAGCGGGCCGATCGATCCGGCGCGGCTGTCGGAGATCACGCGGGAGCTGGCCTCCGACCGCTTCGCCGGGCGCGCGCCGGGCGGGGAGGGCGAGGCGCCGACGATCGAGTACATCAGCGCCCAGTTCAAGGCGCTGGGCCTGGAGCCGGCCGGCGACAACGGCGCGTGGACGCAGAAGGTGGCGCTGGTCCGCACACGCCTCGATGGCCCGGCGACCCTGACGGTGGTCACCAAGGCCGGCCCCCTGACCCTGAACCAGGGCGAGCAGTCGCAGGTCATGACCCTGCGCCCCGTCGACAAGGTCAGGATCGACAAGGCTCCGCTGGTCTTCGTCGGCTACGGCGTCGCCGCGCCGGAGCGGGCGTGGGACGACTTCAAGGGCGTCGACCTGAAGGGCAAGATCGCCGTGTTCCTGATCGGCGACCCCGACCTGGAGGCCGCGCCGGGCGAGCCGGTGGCCGGCAAGTTCGGCGGCTCGGCCGCCACCTACTACGCCCGCTGGACCTACAAGTACGAGGAGGCCGTGCGGCGCGGGGCGATCGGCGCGCTGATCGTCCACGAGAGCCTGGGCGCCGGCTATGGCTGGACGACGGTCAAGGCCTCGAACGGCGAGGGCTACGACATCGTCCGCGCCGATCCCGGCGCCAATGGAAAATGGGACAAGCTCCTCATGCAGGGCTGGATCCAGCGCGACGTGGCGGTCGACCTCTTCAAGCGCTCGGGCCTGGATTTCGAAACCCTGAAACGCATCGCCCGCACCGCCGCCTTCAAGCCGGTGGCGCTGGCCGGCGCCAGCCTCTCGGCCGACTACGCCGTCAGCCACCAGGCGACGGACAGCGCCAACGTCCTGGCGCGTCTGCCTGGCGCCAAGCATCCGGACGAAACCGTGGTCTACGCCGCCCACTGGGACGCCTATGGCGTCGGCGCGCCGGACGCTCAAGGCAACACCATCCGGCGCGGCGCCGCCGACGACGCCATCGGCGTGGCCGCGGTGATCGAGGCCGCCCGCGCCTTCACCCAAGGCCCGCGCCCGGAGCGCTCGATCCTGTTCGCCGCCTGGACCGCCGAGGAGCGTGGCCTGCTGGGCTCGGAATACTACGCCAACCACCCCACCGCGCCGCTGGGCAAGACGGTGGCCAACTACACCTTCGACGTGCTGCAGACCGTGGGGCCGGCGCGCGACGTGGTGCTGGTCGGGGCGGGCCAGAACGCGCTGGAGGACGGCCTCGCCGCCCAGGCCGCCAGGCAGGGCCGGACCATCACCCCGGACGCCAAGCCCGAGCGGGCGCTGTTCTACCGCGCCGACCACTTTTCGCTGGCTCGCCGGGGCGTGCCGGTGCTGCTGCTGATGGGCCTGGGCGGCGGGGCGGACCTGATCAAGGGCGGCCGCGCCGCCGGCGACGCCTGGGTCGCCGACTACACCAGCCGCTGCTACCACCAGCCCTGCGACGCCTGGAGCCCCGACTGGGACCTGCGCGGCGCCGCCCAGGACGTCGCTTTGACCTTTGAGGCCGGCAAGGCCCTGGCCAACTCCCGCGACTGGCCGGACTGGAAGGCGGGCTCGGAGTTCAAGGCCATCCGCGCCGAGACGGCGGCGGAGCGGAAGTAGGGCCTACAGATAATCCAGCATGCTCGGCGCCCGAGCTGTCTCGCCATCCGCGTTGAACATCTGGGCCAGCTTGTCGCTGGCGGCCTGGAGTTCGACCAGCTTGGAATAGACGGCCGGGGTCCAGCCGGAGGCGTCGCGTTCCTCGGCGGTCATGCCGGCGTAGCGGGTGATCATCGCCTTGCCGAAGCCGCCGTCCGCGTCGGAGGTCGACTGGTAGCTGGCCTTGATGGCGTCGCTGTCGCGCTGGCGGATCTCGGCCTTGGCCTGGGCGATCTCGTGGGTCGAGAACTGCTCGTCCTTGTTCAGGGCCACGGCCGACAGCGAGCGGTCGTCGAAGCGGCGGAAGTCGATCGCGCCGCTGCTCCCGTCCTTGGCCGCGTCGGGGGCGACGGCCAGCTCGTACTGCTTGTCCAGCGCGGTGCGGACGTCGCCGGCCACCTTGCCGAAGTCGCGGGTCTTGGCGCCGGCGACGACGCTGCCGGTCTCCTTCATGTAGGCGGCGACGCTGTCGTTCTGGATTCCGGCGGGGGCCAGGCCTGGGCGGGCGATGGCCTGCTTGCGGCCTTCGACCAGGGCGGCGCGCTCGGTGGTCCAGGCGGTGGAGGCCTTTTCCTCCGGCCCGGCGGCGTCCATCTGGTCGAGGGCGGTCTGGTAGAGGCTGGCATAGTCGCCGGTCAGCCGCGCCTGGGCGGCGGGGCTGGCGAGCGCGGTGTCGTGCTGATCCTTCAGCGCCAGGGACGCGACGACCTGCTGGTCCATTGGGAACTGACCGCCTTTGTTCGACGCGACGGCGTAGAGGCTGCGGCGGTCCATGCTCGAGAGGTCGATGGTGGCGTCGCCGTTGTTCAGGGCGCTCTTGGTTCCGGCCGCCTTCAGCAGACTCGCGATCTGGGCGCGGGCGTCGGAGACCACGGTCTCGACGGTGCGGGAGTCGGTCTGGGCCTTCAGCGCGGCCTGGGCGGCGGCGGAAAGCGTGACATTGACCGCCGGCGTGTTGATCGTCGGGCTCTGGTCGCGGGTCGTCCCGTTGGCGGCGGCCTGCTGGGCGCGCTGCGCGGCCGTCTGCCCGGCGGTCAGGCCGGGGGCGTAGTTCGACGAATACGGATTGATCGTCGTCATGACGGCGGGGCTCGAAGCGACTCAGTCGCGTCAGGGTACAGCCGTCAGCGGGGGGAGGCGAGACTATGGTTAATAGGTCGCAACCTTTGGCCCGTCCTCGTCCTTCGACAAGCTCAGGATGAGGACTACTTTTTCGCCGTCGCGGTAGAAAACCTCATCCTGAGCTTGTCGAAGGACGAGGTTTTCGGTTCCTCGGCTTAGTTCAAAACCCCCGTCAGCAGCGGCTTCGCGAACAGGTCGGCCGCCTCGTCCCGCTCCAGGCCCGGGACCCAGGCGCCCAGGCTGGCGGCGGCGTTCAGCATCGAGTTGATCATGTGGGCGGCGATGCTGGGGTCGATCGGCCGGATCGAGCCGTCGGCGACGCCGTCGGAGATGATCGAGGCGAAGCGCTGCCAGCCGCGCATATAGCCGTCGGCCATGTCGTGACGCAGGGTGTCGGGCAGGGCGCCCAGCGACGAGGCGCGCAGCAGCGGCCCGTGCTCGGACAGCTGGTAGCTGGTCAGGCCGGCGGCGGTGGAAACCAGTCGCGTCCAGTTGTCGGTCGGCAGGTCGCGGGCGTCCAGCTGCGAGCGGCGGGTGACGGTGAAGGTGCGCTCGAAGCACTCGGCGACCAGGGCGTCCTTGTCGTCGTGGTGGTGGTAGAACGAGCCCTTGGTGACGTTCAGCGCCGCCGAAATCTCCTCGACCGAGGCGCCGCGATAGCCGCGCTGGTTGATCAGGCGGGTGGCGGCGACGAGGAAGGTCTCGCGCCACTCCTGGCCTTCGGGCGACACCGGGGTCGGGTCGGGCAGGGCGCGCGGGGCCCAGACCTGGCCGCTGGCCGGCAGGCCGTTCAGCAGGATGTCGCCCATCCGGTCGCGCACGCGGCCATAGTCGTCGACGTCGTAGCGGCGCAGCCAGCGGCCCGACCAGAACACCTGCTCCATCAGCAGATGGGTGCGGGCCGTGCGCTGGCGCTTGTCCAGGTGGGCCAGGGACGGGTCGTCGAAGAAGCTCCGCACCCGGCGGAACAGATCGTTGAACGCGCCGACCACCGAGCCGCGCAGGGGCTCCTTGAGCGCCTTGATCTCGGCGAAGCTGGTCAGGGGCGTGGCCTCGCCCAGGCGGACCCGGCGGTTCAGGTCGAGATAGAGGTCGAGGAACTTCAGGATGCGCGCGGCGGGCGCGGCCTCGGCGGCGGCCTCCTCGACCATGGCCTCGAAGCGCTCCAGGCCGCGCATGAAGCAGGCGGCGGCCAGATCGTCCTTCCTGCGATAGTAGTAGGTGACGCTGGTAGTGTTCAGCCCGACATTGGCGGCGACATCGGCCAGGGTCATGCCGCGCACGCCCTGGCGGTTCAGGATCGCCGTGGCCGCCGCCAGGATCGTCTCCTTCTTGCGGGCGTAGCGCGCTGTCGCCGCCCCCGCCACCCGACCGTCGTCCATAACAAAATCCCCAAGTCCACTCACCTTCGGCGGCCGCGCCAGGCACTGGACTATCGGGTCCAATCTAGGCGTGTGGAGGGCCGGCTTAAAGGGCGCTCCGTCCGTCGAGGGACAATTGGCGCTCACCTAGCGTCAGGGTTTGTCAGGAATGTTTCAGGACGCCCGCTTTTGACGGGCCTTCCGCCGCCATCTGGGTTTCGACCAGGTCGAGGAATTTGCGGCCGACCGCGCCGCCGGTCTGGCTCTCGACCTGCTCCAGCACCACCACGTCTGCGGCCATCAGGTCCTTGAGCACGCTTCGCGGCGTGGCGGTCAGGGGATAGGCGCCGCCGTCGCGGTACTCGATGGGCGCGAGCGTCAGATAGCCGTAGTTGCGGGCGCGGCCGGCCAGGCGCGCCTGCGTCAGGAACAGGGCCAGCGGATCGAAGAAGCTGTCGTTGACGGCGGCGAGGGTGAACACGCCCGAGCCAGGCGGTCCGACGGGATGGGCGGTGACGGCCGGGGCCTTCCAGCCCTTGGGCGGCTTTCGCAGGTTCAGCAGGCTGGAAAGGTCGCGGTCCAGGCCGGTCTCGTCCGGGGCCTGCGCGACGTCCCAGTCCAGCGCTGGCGTTTCGAGCCCCTGGCGGTTCAACTCGCCGACGAAGGCGCGGGCGGCCAGGGCGACGCCCAGCTGGTTCCAGTGAATGCCGTTGCGGGGGAACATCTCGTAGCCGAGCTTGCCGCGCTGGGCCTCCAGCGTCGCGCGGCCGTCGACCCAGTGGACGCCGGCGGCGGTCAGGGCGCTACGGGCGGCGGGATAGACGCTGTCGCGCCTGGCCGCGCAGGGGTAGCTCGGCGGCACGAGGTCCGGGAACCAGGTCGTCTTGATCGGGGCCAGGACGTAGACGAATTTCTGGCCGCGCGCCTCGAACCAGTCCTGCGCGCGCCGCAGGCGGCGGGCGTAGTCGGGCATGGCCGCGACGTCGACCTTCAGCTTGAGGCCGCAGTGGGCATCGATATAGCTCTCCTCGAACAGGGCGCCCTTGCGGCCCCGGATGATCGAGCCCGAGGCCATGGACGAGGTCCCGAAGGCGTCCCATTGCGCTTGGTTGTAGGCGCGGACGATGGCCGGGCGGGCCGGCAGCGACGCGGCGGCGCGGGCCTCGGCGGCCTTCTGGTACTCGCCACGCCACAGGGCGGCGGGCGAGAGGGCGACCTTTTCCGGCGGGATTTGCATGCCGAGCAGAGTCGTGTCGGCGGGGCTTTCCTTCAGCGCCGAGGCGCCGATCGCGCCCAGGCCCAGCAGCACGGCCAGGGCCAGGATCCGGGGCGTCCAGGTGAGCAGCGCGCGCATGGCCTAGAACCGGAAATAGAGGAACGGGTTGAAGGTCGTCGTCACCGCCTTGGCGATCGCCAGGAGGCCCAGCAGGACGATGGCCAGCGAGGCGGCGGCGCGAGCGGCCGGGATCGCGGCGGCGCGCTCGGTCAGGGTCCGGACCTGGGGCGCGGCGGCGACCAGGGCGCCCAGCAGGCCGATGCTCATGGCGGCGGCCTCGTGGCTGCGCACCGCCAGGAACTGGCCGTCCAGCGCGGGCTGGGCCATGGCGCCGAGAACGGCGCCCAGTTGCGGCAGGCCGTGGCTGCGGAAGATCGCCCAGCCGATCATGACCAGCGCCAGGGCGCCGGCCACCCGTAGCGGCGAGGGCAGGCGCTGCGTCCATTTCCACCAGCTCTGGCGGTCCAGCACCATGAACGCCCCGTGCCAGGCCCCCCACAGCACGAAGGTCCAGGCCGCCCCGTGCCACAGGCCCGACAGCAAGAAGCAGAGCCAGAGGTTCAGATAGGTTCGCGCCGGTCCCTGTCGGTTGCCGCCCAGCGGGATGTAGAGATAGCTGCGGATCCAGGTGGTCAGCGAGATGTGCCAGCGCTGCCAGAACTCCGTGACGCTGGTCGCGCCATAGGGGTGGGCGAAGTTCTCGCGCAGGCGGAAGCCGAACATCCGCGCCAGGCCCAGCGCCATGTCGGAATAGCCGGCGAAGTCGAAATAGATCTGCACGGTGAAGGCCAGCACCCCGATCCAGGCCCCGGCGAAGCCGATGGGGCCGTTGGCCGGATCGAAGGCGCGATCGGCGACCTGGCCGCAGACGTCGGCGACCAGCACCTTCCTCGCCAGACCCCACAGAAAGCGCAGGAAGCCCCAGGTCCGGTCGTCCCAGTCGGCCTTGCGGTCGCGCAAGGCGTCGTCGATCTCGTGATACTTGATGATCGGCCCGGCCAGGACCTTGGGGAAGAAGAACACGAACAGCAGGTAGTCGCGCAGGGTCCTGGCCCGCTGGCTCTCGCCCCGGCGCAGGTCCACGAGGTAGGTGATCTTCTCGAAGACGATGAACGACACGCCCAGCGGCAGGGCCAGGTTCAGATGGGGGAGGGGTGGCGCGCCAAGGGACGAGAGAGGCGGCTGCACCGTGTCGATCAGGAAGTCGGCGTATTTGTAGACGAACAGCAGCAGGATGTTGGCCGACACGCCCAGCGCCAGCCAGCGGCTCCCTGCCGGTCCGGGCCGGGTGACGAGGGGGCCGAGGCCATAGTCCAGCAGCGCCGAGGCCAGCACCACGAATACCGCGACCGGCTCGCCCCAGGCGTAGAACAGCAGGCTGGCGATCAGCAGGACGGCGTTCTTCAGAACCTTGGGCGCGATGAAATACAGCAGCAGCGCCGGCGGCAGGACGAAGAACAGGAACAGCGGCGACGAAAAGAGCATGGTTCCCCAGGGTGTCGCGCTGACTCGACTTCCGGCCGAGGGTTAGCGGCGCGGCGGCGCTTTGAACAGAGGCCCGGTATGGCTCGGTGGTTGAGAACGGATCAGCCGAGGCGGCCGGAAGCGCTGGCCGGTCGGGCGTTCACTCGGCCGGGGTCAGCGAGATGTCGACCATGATCTCGGCCGAGATGGTCTCCAGCGCCGCCTTGACCGCTTCGGCGTCCAGGGCGGGCGGCAGGCGCAGGCGGGCGTCCAGATGGAACAGCGGCGCGCCGGAGTAGGGCTCGACGCTCATACGGGTTTCGAAGGCCTCGATATTGGCGTTCAAGCCAGCGAGCACGGCCGTCACCTGATGGACGATACCGGGCTGGTCCTGGCCGACCAGGCTGAAGGCGACGGCCTGGCCCTCGGGTCCGGTCGTCTCGACCGCCGGCGCGATCCGCACGTCGAGGCCTTGAGCGTCCACCGCGCTGACGGCGGCGCGCAGGGCGTCGGCGTCGCCGGCTTCCACCAGCACGGAGCCGACATAGAGGCCGCCCAACTGGCTGAGGTGGCTTTCCAGCCAGTTGCCGCCGGCCGACAGCACCGCGCTGGCTATGGCCTGGGTCAAGCCGGGCCGGTCGCTGCCGATGACGCTCAGGATCAAAAGGGCCATCGGCGCCTCCCAGGAAAGTTGGCCCGCAACCAAGCGCATCGCGCCCGCGACGGCAATCCCGATCAGGACGCCTCCAGCGCGGCCGACGGCCTGGCGGCCAGGGTCCGGACGATGGCCTGGGTCAGGGCCCGCGGCGACAGCGGCTTGGCGATCGCCCCGTCCATGCCGGCCGCCAGATAGCTGGCCTGTTGGTGGGACAGAGCGTTGGCCGTCATGGCCAGGATCGGCGCGGCCCCCGCGGGGCCGGGCAGCGCGCGGATGCGCTGGGTGGCCTCGATCCCGTCCATGACCGGCATCTGGATGTCCATCAGGATCAGGTCGAAACCCGCGCGGGCCGCGGCGACGCCCTGGACGCCGTCCTCGGCGGAGCTCACCTGGGCGCCCAACGCCTCCAGCATGCGGCCGGCGATCAGGCGGTTGGTGGCGTTGTCCTCGACCAACAGCACGCGCAGGCCGTCGAACAACGAGGTGTCGGGTTCGTCGACGTGGGCCGCTCCATGTCCGATATGCGGCGCGGCGCAGGCGTCGGCCTCGACCTGCAGCCAGAAGGTCGAGCCTTGGCCGACCTTGCTCTCGAACCCGACCTCGCCGCCCATCATCTCGGCCAGGCGCCGACAGATCGACAGGCCCAGGCCCGAACCGCCGAAGCGGCGGGTGGTCGAGCCGTCACCCTGACGGAAGCGCTCGAAAAGGCTCTTGCCGGCCTCTTCGTCGATGCCGACGCCGGTGTCGGTGATCTCGAAGCGCAGGCGGAGCTTTCCATCCGTACGCTTGCCGGAGAGCCGCGCCACGACGCCGCCCTCCAGAGTGAATTTCACGGCGTTGCCCAGCAGGTTGAACAGGGCCTGACGCAGGCGCAGCGGGTCGGTGGCCGCCCAGCCCAGGTCGCCCTCGTCTCCCTTGGGAGGCGCCTCGACACGCAGATAGAGGCCTTTCGCCTCGGCCTGCGGTCGCAGCATGTCGGCGACGCCGACCAGCAACTCGGCCGGATCGACCGGCTCGGACCCCAGCTCGAGCTTGCCGGCCTCGATCTTCGAGAAGTCGATGATGTCGTTCAAGAGCTCCGACAGCATCTCGCCGCAGCCCAGCGCCTCGTTCAGCAGGCGGCGGCCGTCGTCGGTCAGCGTCTCGGTCTTCAGAAGGTGCAGCACGCCCAGCACGCCGTTCATCGGTGTGCGGATCTCGTGGCTCATATTGGCCAGGAACTGGCTCTTGGCCTCGGCCGCGCTCAGGGCCGCGTCGCGGGCCTCGACCAGTTCGGTGACGTTCTGGCTGATGCCGATGACGTCGTAGGCGTCGGGGCTGGAGCCGCGCACGCCGCGCCAGGCGCAGTGCATGTGCGCCCAGTTGCTGGTCGCCGGATCCAGGTAGCGGTAGTCGATCTCGACATGCTCGCCGCCGCGCAGGGTGCGCGAGAACGCGTCCCAAACGCGCACGCGGTCCTCGGCGTGGATCGACATCGTCATCTCCGCCACCGTCATGATCCGCACCCCGCCCTGCGGCGAACTGGGCGTGGGGATGTCCTGGTCGAAGACATAGACGCCCTTGCGGGGGTTGAAGCGCCAGACGTAGACGCCGGCGGCGCTGCGCAGCAGTTCGTTGGAGCGCTCGGCCTGCTGGCGGGTGATCTCGCGGGCGCGGTCTTCGCTGAAGTCCTGGAAGACGATCATCAGGCCGCCGCCCTCCAGGACCTTGGACTTCGAGCGCACCCAGAGCCAGCCGCCGCCCTTGCGGGCCAGGCGATGCTCGCCGGACGCCTGGCCGCGCGCCTCCAGCGCCCGCCCGATGTCCTCGATGATCAGCCTGTCATGCAGGTGGAAGAAGTCGTGCATGTGCCGGCCGACCGATTCGTCGGGCGACCAGCCCGTCAGCTGCACCCAGGCGGGGTTGACGCGGGCGATCACCCGGTCGTCCAGGACAACGAACATGTCGAGGCTGCTCTGGAAGAACCAGTCCGCGGCCGCGGCTTCAATTCTGGAGGCCGCCTCGGCGTCCAAGACCTTGCCCATCCCCGTTTCCTCGTTTTCAATCGATACTCGCAGGATCGGGTAAAGTTTACGTTGCGGAAAAAAGCCCCGTCTTCGATTTCGATCTAACGGTATGCAAGCGCGACCAGAGCAGGTCGCAAGGGGAGACCAGGAACTTGAGCACGCCAGAAGCCGTCGGACTGTCGAGCGAGCGATTGAAGCGCATCGATAGCTTCATCCAGTCCAAGTATATCGACACCGGAAAACTGCCCTGCGCGCTTACCCAAGTCTGGCGGCGTGGCCAGCTGGCCTATACCTCGGTGCTGGGCAGCGCCGATGTCGAGCGGGAAAACCGCTGAAGGCCGACAGCCTGTTCCGCATCTACTCAATGACCAAGCCGGTCACGAGCGTGGCCTTCATGATGCTGGTCGAGGACGGCCTGGTGTCGCTGGACGATCCGGTTCACCGCTTCATCCCGGCCTGGCGCGACCTGGGCGTGTTCGCCGCCGGGGTCGAGGGGGCGTTCCAGACCAAGCGCGCCGGCGAGCCGATGCGGACGCTCGACCTGCTGCGGCATACCTCGGGTCTTACCTACGGCTTCCAGCAGCGGACCAATGTCGACGCGGCCTATCGCAAGCTGAAGCTGGACGGGATCGACAGCGAGGGCGGCCTGCAGGGCTTCGTCGACGCGCTGGGGACCGTGCCGCTGGAGTTCTCGCCGGGCGAGGCGTGGAACTATTCGGTCTCGACCGACGTGCTGGGCTATCTGGTCGAGAAGATCTCGGGGATGCCGTTCGACGTCTTCCTCAAGACCCGCATCTTCGATCCGCTGAAGATGGTCGACACCGGCTTCTTCGTGCCGGAGAGCCAGCGCGACCGCTTCACCGCCTGCTACGCCCTGACCCCCTCGGGCCGGGTGGTGCTGCAGGACGATCCGGAGAAGAGCCGCTTCTTCATGGACCCGTCGGTGAAGTCCGGCGGCGGCGGCCTGATCTCGACCGCCGACGACTACATGCGTTTCTGCCGGATGCTGCTGAATGGCGGCGAGCTGGACGGCGCGCGCCTGCTCAGCCCCAAGACCATCAAGCTGATGACCATGAACCACCTGCCGGGCGGCAAGGAGCTGGTTCAGGTCTCGAAGTCGCTGTTCAGCGAGGCGGTGTTCGAAGGCCTGGGCTTCGGCCTCGGCTTCGCCATGACCATCGACCAGGCCCGGACCAAGAACCTGGGCTCGCTGGGCGAATATTTCTGGGGCGGCATGGCCTCGACGGCGTTCTGGATCGACCCGGTCGAGGACCTGGCGGTGGTGTTCATGACCCAGCTGATGCCGTCGACCTCCTATCCGATCCGTCGAGAGCTGCGGACGCTGGTCTATTCGAGCTTCACGGAAGCGGCGGGCTGACACGGAAGAAAGCGGCGCGGGAGACAGCTCCCGCGCCGAGTTGCGCTTTTACCAAAGTCCGACGCATTGCGAGCAACGCGCCACGCTCGCGGAATTCACCGACTTCGAATTGTGAGGACGCGTGCAAGGCGCATCCAAAGTCCATGACTTCCCGCGAACGCCCTCCCCAGCGCGGATCATTCTCTCTGGATTTCAGGCAAATGCGGCGTCGAGCAGCCCCTCGACGCCGCACCCACCCCCACGGATGATCTCGGCTGAAACCGTGATTTCGAATTTGTAGTATGTGATGAAATTCGTCAACGTCGCCCCGTCTCGAAGCGCTCCGAAAGCGCGTGTCGTCACGGAGGTCTGGACATCTTCGCGCGACCGTGCAGGCTTGGCTTCAAACAACCGTTCAAACGAAAATAGGGGTCGAAACGCCATGGCCGCGATCAATGCCGTCACCGATCTTTCCGTTGAGGGCGACATCGGCGTCGTCACGCTGAACTCGCCGCCGGTCAACGCGCTGTCGGCCGCCGTCCGCGAAGGGCTGAAGGGCGCGTTCGACGCGGCCATCGCCGATCCGGCCGTGCAGGCGATCGTGCTGATCTGCGAGGGCAAGACCTTCATCGCCGGGGCCGACATCACCGAGTTCGGCAAGGCCATGACCGGCCCCAGCCTGCAGGACGTCCAGGCGGTCATCGAGAACTCGCCCAAGCCCGTCGTGGCGGCGATCCACGGCACCGCCCTGGGCGGCGGCCTGGAGGTGGCGCTGGTCGCCCACTACCGCGTCGCCGTGCCCTCGGCCAAGGCCGGCCTGCCGGAAGTGAACATCGGCCTGCTGCCGGGCGCCGGCGGCACCCAGCGCCTGCCGCGCATCGTCGGCGTCGAAAAGGCGCTGGAGATGGTCACCAGCGGCCAGCACGTGCCGGCCAAGGCGGCGCTGGCCATGGGCCTGTTCGACTCCCTGGTCGAGGAAGGCGCCCTGCGCGACGGGGCCATCGCCTTCGCCCGCGTGGTGCTGGCCGAGGGGCGGCCGCTGAACAAGGTCCGCGAGCTGAACGACAAGGTCGAGGCCGCGCGCGGCAAGCCCGAGATCTTCGCCGACTTCCGCAAGGCCAACGCCAAGAAGTTCCGCGGCTTCATGGCCCCGGAGAACAACATCAAGTGCGTCGAGGCGGCGGTGAACCTGCCCTTCGACGAGGGCCTGAAGGAAGAGCGCCGGCTGTTCATGGAGCTGATGACCGGCACGCAATCGGCCGCTCAACGCTATGTGTTCTTCGCCGAACGCCAGGCCGCCAAGATCCCCGACGTGCCGGACGACACCCCCATCATCCCGGTCAAGAAGGTCGGCGTGATCGGCGCCGGCACCATGGGTGGCGGCATCTCGATGAACTTCCTCAACGCCGGCATCCCGGTGACGATCATCGAGGCCAAACAGGAGAACCTGGAGCGCGGCGTCGGGATCATCCGCAAGAACTATGAGAACACCGCCAAGAAGGGCCGCCTGACCCAGGACGACGTCGAAAAGCGCATGGGCCTGCTGACCCCCTCGATGAACCTCGAGGACCTGGCCGACTGCGACCTGATCATCGAGGCCGTGTTCGAGCTGATGGAGATCAAGAAGGAGGTCTTCGGCAAGCTGGACAAGATCGCCAAGCCCGGCGCGATCCTGGCCTCGAACACCTCGTACCTGGACATCGACGTGATCGCCGCCAGCACCAGCCGGCCCGAGAGCGTGATCGGCCTGCACTTCTTCTCGCCGGCCAATGTCATGCGCCTGCTGGAAATCGTGCGCGGCGCCAAGACCGACAAGTCGGTGATCGCCACCTCGATGCAGATCGGCAAGAAGATCGGCAAGGTCGCGGTGCTGGTCGGCAACTGCCACGGCTTCGTCGGCAACCGCATGCTGGCCCAGCGCCAGCGCGAGGCCCAGAAGCTGATCCTGGAAGGCGCCATGCCCTGGGACGTCGACCGGGTGCTGTACGATTTTGGCCTGCCGATGGGCCCGTTCGCGATGAGCGACCTGGCCGGCCTCGACATCGGCTGGGACCCGGCCAAGACCAGCTCGTCGACCGTGCGCGAAGTGCTGTGCGAGATGGACCGTCGCGGCCAGAAGAACGGCAAGGGCTTCTACGACTACGACGAGAACCGCAACGCCAAGCCGTCGGCCGAGGTCGAAGGCGTGATCCGCGACTTCGCCGAGAAGCGCCAGATCCAGCGCCGCGAGATCAGCGACCAGGAGATCCTGGAGCGCTGCCTCTATCCGATGGTCAACGAGGGCGCGAAGATCCTGGAAGAGGGCAAGGCCATCCGGGCGTCCGACATCGATATCGTCTGGATCAACGGCTACGGCTGGCCGGTCTACCGCGGCGGCCCGATGTTCTGGGGCGAGCTGGTGGGGCTGGATAAGATCCTGGCCAAGATGCAGGAGTTCCACGCCCAGCACGGCGACGACTTCAAGCCGTCGGCCCTGCTGGAGCGGCTGGTGGCCGAGGGCAAGGGGTTCAAGGACGCTTAGCCGCCTGGTCCTTTCTGAATTTGTCATCCCGGCCGTAGCGTAGCGAAGAGCCGGGACCGCAGCAGGCTCAGCGCTTCCGGCGGTCCCGGCTCGGCGCGCTGCGCGCTTGGCCGGGATGACAGGTATTTGCGTGCTTGAGGGAGAACCCATGACCACCATCGCCGCCATGATGTCCGCCGACTACGGCGTGATGGGCGACATTCTTCGCCAGCGCGCCCAGGAAGGCCCCAACCATCCGGCCGTGATCATGGAGACCGGCGAGGCGGTGACCTACGCGGAATTCGACGCCCTGGTCGACCGCGTCGCCGCCGCCCTGCAGCGTGACGGGATCGCGCCTGGCGAGGCCATCGCCGTCTGCGCCCTGTCGTCGATCCCCTACGCGGCGGTGTTCCTCGGCGGCCTGCGGGTCGGCGTCGCGGTGGCCCCGATCGCGCCGTCCTCGACGCCCGAGGCCATCGCCGGCATGGTCGCCGACTGCGGGGCCAGGCTGTTCTTTCTCGACGCCGGCGTCGCCGAAGCGCAGAGGCCCGCGCCGATCCCGGTGCGCCAGATCGCCCTGGACGGTTCAGGCGCCGGCGAAGCCTTCGACGCCTGGCTGGCTCCGGAAGGCGCGACGCCGCGCCCGGTCGCGATCACGCCCGAGCATCCGTTCAACATCATCTATTCCAGCGGCACCACCGGCACGCCCAAGGGCATCGTCCAGTCGCACGGCATGCGCTGGAAGCACGTCTTCCGCGGTGACGCGGTTGGCTACGGGCCGAACGCGGTCGCGGTGCTGTCGACCCCGCTCTATTCGAACACCACGCTCGTTTGCTTCTTCCCCACCCTGGCTGGCGGCGGGACCGTCGTGCTGATGAAGAAGTTCGACGCCGGCAAATATCTGGAGCTGGCCCAGAAGCACCGCATGACTTACACCATGCTGGTGCCGGTGCAGTACCGCCGCCTGATGGAGCGGCCGGACTTCGACAGCTACGACCTGTCCTCGACGCATCTGAAGTTCTGCACCAGCGCCCCGTTCGGCGCCGAACTGAAGGCCCAGGTGCTGCAGCGCTGGCCCGGCGGCCTGGTCGAATATTTCGGCATGACCGAGGGTGGCGGCACCTGCATCCTCATCGCCCACGAGCATCCGGACAAGCTGCACACGGTCGGCCAGCCCGCGCCGGGCCACGACATCCGCCTGATCGACGAGGACGGGGTCCAGGTCGGCCCCGGCGTGGTCGGCGAGATCGTCGGCCGCTCGGCCGCGATCATGAGCGGCTATCACGGCCGCCCGGACAAGACCGCCGAGGCGATCTGGACCTCGCCCGAGGGCTGGACCTTCATCCGCACCGGCGATGTCGGCCGCTTCGACGAAGAGGGGTTCCTCACCCTGATGGATCGCAAGAAGGACATGATCATCAGCGGCGGCTTCAACATCTATCCGTCCGACCTGGAAGCGGTGCTGGTCCAGCATCCGGCCGTGGTCGAGGCGGCGGTGGTCGGGGTGCCCTCGGACGCCTGGGGCGAAACCCCGGTGGCCTTCGTGGCGGTGAAGGGCGAGGCCGACGCCGAGGCGATCAAGACCTTCGTCAACGGCCAGGTGGGCAAGACCCAGCGCCTGGCCGATGTGAAGATCGTCGACAGCCTGCCGCGCAGCCATATCGGCAAGGTGCTGAAGCGCGAACTGCGGGACGCTTGGCAAGCTTCGAGGCAAGCTTCGGGGCAAGTTTCGCCTAGTCAGTGAACTTTTTGCCGCGACGGCGCGCCGCATTAGGCCAGGCGGAATTGATGAATACGGTTGCTTAACCATATGGTGCGGCCATGGAGGTCGCCCGGTTCGTCGTGGAATGCGTTCTAAAGCCATGCTCCCGAAGCCCGCCGCCGCCGCTCAGATCGCCGCTTCTCAAGCGAAGACGTTCATCCGCGCTTCTGGCGGCCCCATCGATTTCGACGCGGTCGCCGCCGCGCTCGGCGTCGCCGGACACAGCTCGGACCTCGATCAGCGCCTGGCCGCCCGGTTCGCCCGTCCCGTCGCCGTTCGCGCCTTCGCCGACCGCGTCGAGGCCACCGCCGCGGCGCTGAAGGCCCTGGGCGTGCGCGAGGGCGGCGTCTGCGTCGTCTCCGCCCTGGCCGATCCGGAAACCCTGGCCGGCGTCGCCGCCGCGGGACTCAGGGCCTGGCTGGTCGATGTCGACCCGTTCAGCGCCATGTTCGACACCGGCCACCTGCGCGCGCGCCTGCCCGATGCGCCCGGCCCGCTGGAGGCCATCGTTCCCGCCGCCGCCCACGGCCGCGCTCCCGACATGCGCGCCTGGGCCGCCTTCCGCGCCGAGACTGGCCTGCCGATCCTGATCGACGCCGCCGGCGCCTTCGACGTGGTGATCGCCGCGCCGGTTCCTGTTCTCGTGGGTCTGCCCTCTGGGTCGGGCGTCTTCGTCGCCTGCGAGGACGCCACCCCGATCAACGCCATCGACGCCGCGCCCTTTTCCGGCGACGACGGCCTCGCCGCCTGGCCGGGCCTGCGCCAGCGTCTGTGCGGCACGGCCCAGCAACTGCGCGTCCTGCTGCTGGACAGCGGCGTCGGCTTCCAACCCGGCTGGGGCATGAGCTGGATCTCGCAGACCTGCGCCCTGTCCCTGCCGACCGACGACGCCGGCGCCGTGGCCTGGAAGCTCCAGGCGGCCGGGATCGCCGCCAGCTGCTCGGTCCGCGACCGCGCCCTGGCCGCCGACGACACCCCGACCGCCGACCACCTGGCGGCCTCGACCGTGGTCATCACCCTGGATCCGGGCTCGACATCGAGGGTCTGGACCGCCTGTGCGACGCCCTGCGCGACGCGGTGGCCTAGAGGCGGCCGCCGACTTGGCCTAATTATCGGCGCGTATTCACGCCGAAGGTTGCGATGGCCGAAGAGTTCAAGAGCCGCTGTCCCTGGATTGGGGCTTCACCCTGCCCGACGAGGTCTGGGCGATCCCCGAGGACGAGCGCGACGCGCAAGCCCGCTACAATGACGACCTCTGCCAGTGGGGCGACCGGGTTTTCATCCGCTGCATCCTGCCCGTGCCCCTGAAGGGGACGGACGACTATTTCGGCTGGGCGCCTGGGCCGAGGTCGAGGCCGAGGTCTTCGAGCGTTATCTCGACCTCTATGACGCCGACGGCCGCGAGGAGCCGCCGCACCCGGCCAAGCTGGCCAACCGCCTCGCGCCCTATCCCGGCACGACGCTGGGCACCCGTCTGCTGATCCAGTTCCAGACCCCCGACGAGCGCCCGACCCTGATGCTGCTGGAGGGCGACAAGAGCCGCCTGGCCCAGGACCAGCGCGACGGCATCGACGCCGCGCGGCACCACGAGATCCTGGAGATTTGCGGGGCCTAGAGCCAGCCCGTCTTCCGGAATCGCCGGTACAGCAGTCCGCAGACCACCACGATCACGGCCAGCACGCCGTAGTAGCCATACTGCCACTTCAGCTCGGGCATGTGCTCGAAGTTCATGCCGTAGATGCCGGCCACGGCCGTCGGCACGGCCAGGATGGCGGCCCAGGCGGCCAGCTGGCGGGTGATCGCGCCCTGGCGCTGCTGTTCCAGCAGGCTGGAGATTTCGAACACCGAGGTCAGCACCTCGCGCAGGCCGTCGACCAGGATCTCGGTGCGCTGGATGTGATCGCGGACGTCGCGGAAATAGGGCCGCACCTCGCTGTCGATGCAGGGCAGATCGTGATGCTCCAGCGCGCTGACCACCTGGGTCATGGGCCCGAGCAGCTTCTTGAACTTCATCAGCGCCCGGCGAAGGTTGAAGATGCGGGCGATCTCGGCGCGGCTGAGGAAGGCGTCCAGCGCCCGCCGCTCGAACGCGACCAGCTCTTCCTCGATGGCGTCGACGATCGGCATGTAGCCGTCGACGATGAAGTCGAGCACCGCGTGCAGCACGTAGTCGACGCCGTGGGCCAGCAGGGCCGGCGCGGCTTCCAGCTGGGCCCGCAGTTCGGTGTGGGCGCGGGCCGAGCCGTGGCGGACGGTGATCAGGTGGCGGTGGCCGACGAAGAAGTCGGTCTCGCCATATTCGATGTGGTCATTGTCCAGATGGGCGGTCTTGGCCACGACGAACAGCTGGTCGCCATAGACATCGACCTTGGGCGTCTGGCGCGCATTGAGCGCGTCCTCGATCGCCAGAGGGTGGAGGTGGAAGGCCTGTTGCAGCACGCGCAGTTCGGCCTCGTCGGGCTCGACAAGGCCGATCCAGACGAACTCGCCCTCGCGCGGCCGCAGACTGTCCGGATCGTCCAGGCTGACCGGACGAACGGCCTGGCCGGCGACATAGGCGCTGGCGGCGACGACGCTCACGGGAAGGGGCTCACGACTTTAGTGGGCGGCCGCGTAGGCTTCGACCTGCGCCACCCGCCGGGCCTTCTCGGCCTCGGTCAGGAAAGAGCCGGTGAAGCTGTTCTTGGCCAGGGTGACGATCTCGTCCCGCGTAAGACCGACCGCGTCGGCGGTGGCCATGTAGTTCTCCAGCAGGTAGCCGCCGAAATAGGCCGGGTCGTCGGAGTTCACGGTCGCCTTCAGGCCCAGGGAGAGCATCTTCTTGAGGGGATGGACGTCCAGGCTGGGCACGCCGCACAGCTTCAGGTTCGACAGCGGGCAGACCGTCAGGGTGGTTCCATCGGCGATCAGGCGCGCCGTCAGGGCCTCGTCCTCGAGGGCGCGGTTGCCGTGGTCGATGCGGTCGACCTTCACCAGGTCGATGGCTTCCCAGACGTATTCGGGCGGGCCTTCCTCGCCGGCGTGGGCCACGATCTTGAGGCCCAGGTCGCGGGCCGCCTGGAACACCCGGGCGAACTTGGCCGGCGGGTGGCCGACTTCGGAGCTGTCGAGGCCGACGCCGGCGATCTTGTCGAGCCAGGGCTTGGCCAGTTCCAGGGTCTCGAAGGCGGCCTCCTCCGACAGGTGGCGCAGGAAGCAGAGGATCAGCTTGGAGGTGACGCCCAGCGTCTTCTCGGCCTCGTCCATGCCGGCCAGCAGGCCCTTCATCACAGTGTCGAAGGCGACGCCGCGATCGGTGTGGGTCTGGGGGTCGAAGAAGATCTCGGCGTGGGTCCCGCCGTCGGCGGCCAGGCGCTTGAAATAGGCTAGGGCCAGGTCCTTGAAGTCAGCCTCGGTGATCAGCACCCCCGCGCCCTGGTAGTAGATGTCCAGGAAGTCCTGCAGGTTCGAGAAGGCGTAGGCGGCTCGGATTTCGTCCACCGACTTGAAGGGCAGGGTGATCCCGTTGCGCTGGGCCAGCTCGAACATCAGCTCGGGCTCGAGGCTGCCCTCGATGTGCATGTGCAGCTCGGCCTTGGGCAGGCCGCGGACAAAGTCGGTGAAGGCGGTGTCGATCATGCGGACGTTATGAGCCTCCCTAGCGACGCCTTTCAACTGTCATCCCAAGCTTTATGCGCAGGACCCGTCCGTCCGCCGCCAGTGCGGAGAGGACAGGCGCCTGCCTAGAGCGGTTGCGGCGTCTTCGGCGGCCCTTCCGGCAACGGAATGAACTCGTCGTGGTCCAGGTCGGGCAGCTTCATGCGGCCGGCCTTCCAGTCGGCCTTGGCCTGCTCGATGCGGTCCTTGGACGAGGAGACGAAGTTCCACTCCATGAAACGCGGGCCGATCGGCTCGCCGCCCAGCAGCATGACGGTCGAGCGCTCCAGCGCCTTGAACACCACGGTCTCGCCCGGCGCGAAGACGGCCATCCGCAGGGCCGAGAGCTCGCGGCCGTCGACCTCGACCCGGCCGTCGGCGACATAGGCCGCGCGCTCGGAATATTCGGCCGGCAGGGCCGCAGTCGTGCCCGGCTCAAGCTCCCAGTGGACGTAGAACAGCGGTGAGAACACCGGCACATTGGCCTTGGCGCCGAACGCCTCGCCGGCGATCAGCCGCGCCTTCAGTCCGCCGCTCTCGTAGGACGGCAGCTCGGCCGGGCCTTCGTGGTGGCTGAAGCTGGGGGCGATCTCTTCATATTCCTTCGGCAGGGCGATCCAGGCCTGCATGCCGTCCATGCGGCCGCCCTGGCGGCGCAGGGTCTCGAAGCGTTCGGAGTGGGTGATCCCCGAGCCGGCGGTCATCCAGTTGACCTCGCCCGGCTTGATCACGGTCTCGGAGCCGACGCTGTCGCGGTGGGTGATCTCTCCCTGGAACAGGTACGAAAGGGTGGAGAGGCCGATGTGCGGATGCGGGCGGACGTCGGCGCTCTTGGAGAAGCCCGGCGCGAAGTCGGCCGGCCCCATGTGGTCCAGGAAGGTGAACGGGCCGACCATGCGCTTGGCGTGGAAGGGCAGCACGCGGCCAACCTCGAAGTTTCCGATGTCGTGGCGACGGGCTTCGATGACGAGGTCGATCATGGGTCGGCTCCGGGAAGGAATACGCGGAGCTTAGCTGGGACAAGACCGCCGCGTCTTGTGCAAAGCCGGCAATGCAAGGTTCGCGTTTTTGATCCCTACAGCGTGTCGGCGGCCTTCTTCAGCGGCAGCAGCGCCAGCAGGCTGATCGCGCCCGCGCCGGCGAGATACAGGCCGACCAGCTTCAGCCCGCCGTGGGTGGCCAGGGCCTGGGCGATGGCCGGGGTCATGCCGCCGCCGATCACCCCGCCGACATTGAAGGCGATCGACGAGCCGGTATAGCGCACCCGCGCCGGAAACAGGCTGGGCAGCCAGGCCCCCAGCGGGCCATAGACCAGGCCCATGACCACCAGGGCCAGGGACAGAAAGACGCCGATCGTCCAGAGCGAGCCCGAGCCCATCATCGGCGCCAGGGCCGCGCCGGCGGCGATGGTCAGCAGCGAGCCGGCCATCAGCACGCGGCGGGGGCTGGTCTTGTCGGCCCAGTAGCCGGCCCAGACGATGCCGCCGGCCATGAACAGGATGGCGACCAGCAGCACGCCCAGGAACACCTGGCGGTCATAGCCGAGGGCCGTGACGCCGTAGCCCAGCGAGAAGGCGGTGGTCAGGTAGAAGAGCGCGAAGCAGGCGACGACGGCGAACGTGCCGCCGATCGTCTCGCGGGCGTGGGTCTTCAGCAGCTCGGCCACCGGCACGTGCGGCGGCGGGGCCGCGTGGGCGGCGGCCTGGAAGGCGGGGGTTTCGGTCAGCTTGAGGCGGATCCACAGGCCGACCCCGACCAGAAGGATGCTGCCCAGGAACGGCAATCGCCAGCCCCAGCTCTGGAACTGCTCCGGCGTCAGGACGGCGCCCAGAGCCAGGAACAGGCCATTGGCGGCGATGAAGCCCACCGGCGCGCCCAGCTGCGGGAACATGCCAAAGCGCGCGCGGAAGCCGGGCGGGGCGTTCTCGACCGCCAACAGGGCCGCGCCGCCCCACTCGCCGCCCAGGCCAAAGCCCTGGCCGAAGCGCAGCAGGCACAGCAGGAGCGGCGCGACCCAGCCGGCCGTGGCGTAGGTCGGCAGGAAGGCCACCAGCAGCGTCGAGCCGCCCATGATCAGCAGCGAGGCCACCAGGGTCGACTTGCGCCCGATGCGGTCGCCGAAATGGCCGAATACGATCGAGCCCAGCGGGCGGGCGATGAAGGCCACGCTCAGGCTGGCGTAGGAGGCCAAGAGCTGCATGGCTGGCGAGCTGGCGGGAAAGAACAGCGGCCCGAACACCAGCGAGGCGGCGGTCGCGTAGATATAGAAGTCGTAGAACTCGACCGCCGTGCCGATCAGGCTGGCGGCCAGCACGCGTCGCGTCGACGCGCCGCCGGCGCTCGATGGGGCCATCTGGCCTCTCCCCAAGGTGTCGGAAGATCGACGCGGACGGCCCCTGGGCCGTCACGCGCCATCGTGAAGGATCAGCCCAGCGGGCTGACGTACGGACTCACCAGACCCAGCGGCACGGCCGTCGAGTTCTTGACGCCGCGGATGACGATGCGGCTCTCGATGTTGCTGACCAGGCCCAGCGACAGCAGCTTCTCGCGCAGGAACTCGTCAAAGGCGCGCATGTCGCGGGTGACGATGCGCATCTCGTAGTCAGCCGCGCCAGTAACGGTGGCGCACTGCACGACCTCGGCCCACTTGGCGACGGCCTGTTCGAACGTGTCCAGATTTTCCTTGGTCGGAAGGGACAGCTTGACGGTGCAATAGACTTCGAAGCCCAGACCCAGCTTCTCGCGGTCCAGGATCGTGACGCGACGCTGGATGACGCCAGCGTCTTCCAGGCGCTTGATCCGGCGCCAGCATGGGCTGGACGAGAGGCCGACCCGTTCGGCGATCTCCGCGACGGACAGTCCGGCGTCGTGTTGGATGAGATCGAGGATCTTGGCATCCACGGCGTCGAGTTGTTCGGACAAGAAATTCCTCCCCCAAGCGGGCGTTGACGCTCCAATTTTGCGCAAAGGGGGCCTAAGTCGGGCACGCCTTGGGCAAACAATTTCCGCGCTTCTATAAGATATTGCGTTACGGGCGAGAAGACCCCGGAGGAAAATTTTTGCCATGCGGCACTCTGAAGTCACTCTCGACGACAAATATGTGCTCGAAAATGGTCGAGCCTTCATCACTGGCGTTCAGGCGCTGCTGCGGGTTCTGCTGGATCGCAAGCGTCTTGATCGCCTCGCGGGCCTGAACACCGGGGGCTATCTTTCCGGCTATCGCGGCTCGCCGCTGGGCGGCCTCGACCAGCAGGCCGCGCGCATCAAGAAACTGCTGACCGCGCATGACGTAGTCTTCCAGGAAGGCCTCAACGAGGACCTCGCCGCCACCGCCGTGTGGGGCAGCCAGCAGGCCAACCTGTTCCCAGGCGCGCTTTATGATGGCGTGTTCGGCATGTGGTACGGCAAGGCGCCCGGCGTCGACCGCACCGGCGACGTCTTCAAGCACGCCAACTTCGCCGGAACCTTCCCGACCGGCGGCGTGCTGGCGGTGGCCGGCGACGACCACGGCTGCAAGAGCTCGACCCTGCCGTCGCAGTCGGAATTCGCCTTCCAGGACTTCGAGATGCCGGTGCTGTCGCCGGCCGACGTCCAGGAGGTGCTGGACTACGGCGTCCTCGGCATCGCCCTGTCGCGGTTCTCGGGTCTGTGGACGGGCATGATCGCGCTGGCCGACACCATGGACTCGGGCGTGACCATCGACGTCTCGCTGGATCGCCACAACGCCGTCATCCCCGACTTCCCATTCCCGCCCGGCGGTCTGGGCATCCGGCTGAAGGACCAGCCGATGGAGAAGGAGCGGCGCATGCGGCTCCACAAGCTCCCGGCGGCGCTGGCCTTCGCTCGCGCCAACCACATCGACCGCGTGGTGCTGGGCGCCTCGCACGTGCGGGTGGGCAAGGCGCGCCTGGGCATCGTCTGCCAGGGCCAGGCCTACAAGGACGTGCTGGAGGCCTTCACGGCCATGGGCATGACCCTGCAGGAAGCCGCCGACCTGGGCGTATCCATCTACAAGGTCGGCATGCCGTGGCCGCTGGAGCCGCTGGGTCTGCGCGCCTTCGCCGCCGGCCTCGAGACCCTGATGGTCATCGAGCACAAGCGCGGCCTGATCGAGCCCCAGGCGCGCGCCGCGCTGTATGACCTTCCCGCGCAAGCTCGCCCCCGCATCATCGGCAAGGTCGACGAGCGCGGCGCGCCGCTGCTCTCGGAGCTCGGCTCGCTGTCGGTGGCCGAAATCGCGCTCGCCATCTACGACCGCCTGCCGGACGGCCCGCACATGGAGCGGGCGCGCGCCTATCTGAACCGCGTCTCGGCCGCCGGCGTCGCCGCGGTCAGCCTGGCCGCCGACCAGGCCCGCAAGCCGTTCTTCTGCTCGGGCTGCCCGCACAACACCTCGACCAAGCTGCCCGAGGGCTCGCGCGCCCTGGCCGGCATCGGCTGCCACTACATGGCCGGGTTCAATGACCCGATGACGGACCTCAACACCCACATGGGCGGCGAGGGCCTGACCTGGGTCGGCGCCGCGCCGTTCACCAGCGAGAAGCACGTCTTCCAGAACCTGGGCGACGGCACCTACAACCACTCCGGCTCGCTGGCCATTCGCGGCGCGATCGCGGCCAAAGCCAATATCACCTACAAGCTGCTCTATAACGACGCCGTCGCCATGACCGGCGGCCAGCGCGCCGAGAGCGGCTTCACCCCCGCCCAGATCACCCGCCAGCTGGCGGCCGAGGGCGTGACCAAGACCGTCATCGTCGTCGACGAGCTGAACCGCTACGAGGGCGTCACCGATCTTGCGCCGGGCGTCGAGGTCTTCCCGCGTTCGGACCTGATGCGCGTGCAGGAGATGCTGCGCGACACGGCCGGCGTGACGGTGCTGCTGTACGATCAGACCTGCGCCACCGAAAAGCGCCGCCGTCGCAAGCGCGGCTCCATGGCCAAGGCGACGAAGCGCGTGTTCATCAACCCGCTGGTCTGCGAAGGCTGCGGCGACTGCTCGGTGAAGTCCAACTGCGTCTCGGTCGAGCCCCTGGCCACCGAGTTTGGCCGCAAGCGCAAGATCAACCAGTCGTCCTGTAACCAGGACTACAGCTGCGTCGAGGGCTTCTGTCCCTCGTTCATCACCCTGGAAGGGGCCCAGAGCGCCCAGTCCAAGAAGACGCCGGCGGCGCTGACCGCCGAGTCGACGCCGCTGCCCGAGTTCGAGCCGCTGACCGGCGTGCGCAAGATCCTGTTCACCGGCGTCGGCGGCACGGGCGTCACCACCGTGGCCTCGATCCTGGCCATGGCCGCCCACATCGACGGCCGCGCCGGCAGCGTCGTCGACATGACGGGCCTCGCCCAAAAGGGCGGTTCGGTGTTCAGCCACGTCAAGATCGGCGAGACCGAAGAGACCATCGTCGGCGGCCGCGTGCCGGCCGCCAGCGCCGACGTGCTGATCGCCTGCGACCTGCTGGTGGCGGCCTCGCCCGAGGGCCTGTCGCTCTACGCCAAGGACCGCACGCGCGCCTTCGGCAACAGCGACTTCGCCCCGACCGCCGACTTCGTCACCAGCCGCGACGTCAAGTTCGACAGCAATGCCATGGCCCGCCGGGTGAAGGGCGCGACCAACACCTTCGACGCCTGCCCGGCCCAGCGCCTGGCCGAGACCGAGTTCGGCGACGCCATCTACGCCAACATGATCATGGTCGGCTTTGCCTGGCAGCGCGGGGTGATCCCGGTCTCCAGCCGCGCCCTCTATCGCGCCATCAAGCTGAACGGCGTCGACGCCGAGGCCAACCTGCAGGCCTTCGAACTGGGCCGCCGCGTGGCCCACGACCCGACCTCGATCACCGTGAAGGAAGACAAGGTCGCCACGCCGGAAACCATGCCGCTGGACGACCTGATCGCCCACCGCATCAAGGAGCTGACGGCCTACCAGAACGCCGCCTACGCCCAGCGCTACGCCGACAAGGTGGCCAAGGTCCGCAGCGCCGAAGCCGGCATTGGCGGCGAGGCCCTGACCCGCGCGGCGGCGGTGAACCTCTACAAGCTGATGGCTTACAAGGACGAGTACGAGGTTGCTCGTCTGTATACGGATGGTCGCTTCAAGGCCGAGCTGGCCGGGACCTTCAAGGGCGGCAAGGCCAAGGTCTGGCTCTCGCCGCCGCTGCTGGCCCCCAAGGGGCCGGACGGCAAGCCCAAGAAGATCGCCTTCGGCGGCTGGATGCTGGACGCCGCCTTCCCGATGATGGCCAGGATGAAGGGGTTGCGCGGCGGCGCGCTCGACATCTTCGGCTACACCGAGGAGCGCAGGATGGAGCGCGGCCTGATGGCGTCCTACGAGACGACCCTCGACCGCCTGGCCGCCGGCCTCTCCCAGGCGAGCCTGCCGCTGGCGGTGAAGATCGCCGAGATCCCGCAGCAGATCCGCGGCTACGGCCACGTCAAGGACGCCTCGGTGGTCACGGCCAAGGCGGCCGAGGCCAAGCTGTGGGCGCAGTGGGGCGGTAGCTGACCACCGTATCGTGGCGGGAAGTCTGTGATAGGCTTTCCGCCATGAACAAGCCGGTTCGACATCCCGATAGGCACTTCATCCCGCCCTCTCTCGCCGAGCGCTTCCAGCCGGCGGTCGGGGAAGGGGTATTCGAGAGTGTCGGGGAGGCCGTTTTCGTGGCGGCGGAAGCCTTCGCGGATCGCCTCGAGTTCGGCGTAGCCGATGATGTCGAGGCCATCCGCCTATCGATCGAGAAAACGATCGAGGAAGATGACTACGAGGACGCCGAGGTGGTGTTCGCCGAACTTCGCGAACGCTTCGGCGAGGGCGAGGATTGAAACGTCTTCGTTTCTCGCGTCGCGCGAAACTCGACCTCTTGGACATAGGCGGCTGGATCGCTTCCGATCGACCGATCGCGGCGCGTCATGTCATCGGTCGGTTGATCGAGCGGACAGAGGCCTTGCGAGAGACGCCCGAGATGGGGCCGCCCCATTCCGTCTATGGCATTGGCGTCAGAGGGCTTTCCGTCAGGCCCTATATCGTTCTCTACCGCGTCTCGGACGAAGATGTTTTCATCGAGCGTGTCATCCACGGCGCCCGCCTTCCCAAGAATATCCGCTGAGCGCTTGTCTGGACGCCGTGGCGCGCTCCGGGCTTCGTGCTAGGGTTCCCGCCATGACCAACGCCGCCAAACCCGTGACCGTCACCCTCAACGCCGAGGACGCCGCCGATCTGCAGGCGCGGGTCGAGCGGGGCGAGTTCGCTTCGCTGGATGAGGGCGTGGCGGCGGAGTTGGCCGAGCTGAACTATCGGCGGGCGGCGGAGATCGTCGGCGGTCCGGAGAAGCTCGAGGCTCTGCTGGACAAGCTGGAAGTGGTCGAGACCCAGGACCCGGCCGACTGGGTCGGCGGCAAGCGCTCGCTGTCCGACATGCTGGCGGACCTGAAGGCCCAGGCCGGATCCTAGGCGTTCCCATGGCTGATTTCGATTTCGACGCCGTCGTTGTCGGGGCGGGCGCGGTGGGCCTGGCCTGCGGTTATGCGCTGGCCAGGCGCGGCCTGATCGTCGCCGTGCTGGAGGCCGAGAGCCACATCGGCCAGGGCGTCTCCTCGCGCAATTCGGAGGTCATTCACGGCGGGCTCTACTATCCGACCGGGTCACTGAAGGCGCGGCTATGCGTCCAGGGGCGGCGGTTGCTGTACGCGTTCCTCGACACGCACGGGGTCGCCTACAAGCGCTGCGGCAAGCTGGTGGTGGCGACGTCGGATGATGAGATCGCGCGCCTCGACGCCATCTGGGACCAGGCCCTGGCCAACGAGGTCGAGGGCATGGAGCGGCTGACCGGCGCGCAGGCCCGCGCCCTGGAGCCCGGCCTCAACGCTCACGCGGCGCTGTTGTCGCCGCAGAGCGGGGTCTTCGCCAGCCACGACTACATGCTGGCCCTGCAGGGCGAGATCGAGGCCGCCGGCGGGGCGGTGGTGCTGTCGACGCCGTTCGAGGGCGCGCAAGCGCTGTCTGGGGGCGGCTTCACGGTTCGGGCCGGCGGGGCGGATCCGACCAGCCTGACCTGCCGCCTGCTGGTCACCGCGCCGGGCCTGTCATCGCAGGACGTCGCCGGCCGCATCGAAGGTTATCCGGCCGACCACATCCCCAAGGCCCACTACGGCAAGGGCGTCTATTTCCGCCTGACCGGCAAGGCGCCGTTCCAGCGGCTGATCTATCCGCCGCCGATCCACGGGGCGCTGGGCACCCACTACCGCAACGACCTGGGCGGCCAGGCGGTGTTCGGGCCGGACCTGGAATACGTCCCCGAGCCCGACTATTCCGTCGACCCGGCCAAGGCGGAGGTCTTCGCCGCCTATATCCGCAAGTTCTGGCCGGGCCTGCCCGACGGCGCCCTGCAGCCCGACTACGCCGGCGTGCGGCCCAAGCTGCACGGCCCCGACGCGCCGCAGCCCGACTTCCAGCTGCGCGGCGCCGAGGACCACGGCTTCGAAGGCCTGATGGCGTTGTTCGGCATCGAGAGCCCGGGCCTGACCAGTTCTCTGGCGATCGGCGAGACGGTCGCCACGCGGCTGCTAGGGGAGCCGGCCGTCTAGCTCCGCGTTGACACTGGATCGGCGCCCGCCGATGGTCCGCCGCCGTACGCTGTCCCCGGAGTTCGCCTTGACCAACCTGCTGCACGCCATGCTGGGCAAGGGTCTGGGCGGTCTGGAGCAGGTGTTTCTCGACTATCAGCCGATCCTCGAGGCCTGGGCCGCCAAGCGCGGCGGACGGTGCGTCGGCGTGGTGCGTAAGGGCGGCAAGGTGGCCGCCGCGCAAGCCGGGCGAACCCCGCCCCTGACCGCCATGCCGGCCTTTACCGACTGGGATCCGATCACCCTCGGCGCGGCGCGCGCCGTGGTCCGGGCGAACAGGCCGGCGATCATCCTAAGCCACGGCCAGCGTCCGGCGCGGGTGTTCGCCAAGGCCGCCCCGGCCGGCGTCATCCAGGCCGTCTGCGTGCACAAGCCCAGCTTCGACGTGACGCCGGGGACCCACTATCTGTGCGTCGGCCAGCACCTGGCGAACCTGGCCCTGGAGCGCGGCGCGCCCGCGGATCATGTTCACGTCGTTCAGAACGCCGTCCGGCCGCCAAAGGTCCGAGCCAGGCCCTTCGCCCGCGAGGACGGCCCGGTGAAGATCGTCGCCGCTGGCCGGCTGCACGCCAAGAAGGGCTTCGACGTCCTGATCCGCGCGGTCGGCAAGCTGCGCGCCTGGGACGTCGACGTCACCTGCGAGATCGCCGGCGAGGGCGGCGAGCGCGCCGACCTGGAGGCGCTGATCAAGGCGCTGGATCTCGATCCGTGCGTGAAGCTGACGGGCTGGACCGACGATATCGCGGGCTTTCTGGCCACGGGCGACCTGTTCGCCTTTCCCTCGCATCAGGAAGGCTTCCCGCTGACCCTGCTCGAGGCCATGGCGGTCGGCCTGCCGGTGGTGGCCACCGAGATCGACGGGCCGGTCGAGATCCTCAAGGAGGGGATCACCGGCCGCCTCGTGCCGGACGACGATCCCGACCGGCTGGCCGAGGCCCTGGGCGAGCTGATCAGCGACCGCGATACGGCCCGGCGCCTGGGCGCGGCGGCGCGAGAACTGGTGCTGACCGAATACGGACCCGACGCGCTGGCGCGACGGTTGGAGGCCGCGCTGGACGGAATGCTATCGTAAAGTGCGTCAGGCGAAAGTGTGTGCGGTTTCGCCGCCAGATGCACGTCGACTTTAAGGCTTGATGCGAAGCGCGCTGGGGAGTATGACCCCCGTCCGTCCTGGCTATGGCTGGGTAGCTCAGATGGTTAGAGCGGTGGATTCATAACCCACAGGTCGGCGGTTCGATCCCGCCCCCCGCCACCAGGACGGAATGCTTTCTCCTTAGAATTCAATATCTTCCGAGTTAGGCGCAGACGGCCTTCTTGAGGATCTCATTCGCGCGGCTTTGCCAGCCAGGACCGCCTTCTCGAAGCTTTTCGATCACCTCCTGGTCCAGGCGCAAGGTGACCTGCTTCTTGGGACTGTCGGATTTTGGGCGGCCAGGCCGCGTCAGCGTGCCATTGGCGGGCCGGATGACACGATCACCGATCCGGATTTCAGCGCGAGCGAACTGGTCTTCGGTCCATTCGGGAGCGTCATCCGGATCAACCCACGCGCTTTCCGAATTTTCTTTGTTCTCGGGCATTGCATTTCCTCATCGAGATGATGCGCCGCGTCTTTCCGCGTAGCGTCCAAATGACCATGATCAGGCGTCCGTCTAGTCGGCCGACTGTCTGAAAGCGATTTTCTCCATAGTCCTCGCGATCGTCGGGGGCGTGAGTTCCGGCCCGTCGAACACTGAAGCCGCATCCGCGAAATCCAAGCCGCGATGCTCCAGCGTTTGGCGGCGTTTCTCCTCATCGAATTCGATATCCATGTCGGAAGCGTTCCTCCGACACGACTATCTCATAGATTGAGTTTATCTTACATATCGCCATTTGCGATATCAATTCTTGTAGCTACGAAAATAGCGCGATCGACGCGAGCAAGCAACGGCTTCTCGGCGTCGCCCGTTCTCGCCCCATGGCGCGCGCGCTCAAGGTCTTCACGTGGTCGGACGGCTTCCATCGCTACACGGTGGCCGAGACCTCGCGCGCCAAGGCCCTGGCGGCCTGGGAGACCGATCGCGATCTGTTCAAGGAGGGCGTCGCCGAGGAGGCTCCGGAGGCGCCCGACGCCAAGGCCGCTCTCGCCGCGCCCGGCGCGGTGATCCGCCGGGCCGAGGGCGGGTTGAAGTCGGCGGTCGACAGGCTGCCGAAGCCCAAGGCCAAGAAGGTTGACGATCAGGCCGAGGTCAGGCGCAAGCGGGCGCTGGCGGAGGCCAAAGCCGCGCTCGACGCCGCCGAGACCGAACAACGCGACGCCGAGGCCGACCTTGAACAGCGTCGCCGCGGGCTCGACGCCGAGGCCGTCGCGCTCAGCGGCTCCTGGGCGAAGCGCCGCGCTGCTCTGGAGAAGACGATCGCGCGTCTGCGACGGTGATCCTCGCGCCGCCGCGCAGGCCCTGGCCGTCGAGATAGTCCAGCAGCGCCGCCGGATAGTCGGTCTGGACGACGCTGACGCCCTGCGCGATCAGGCCGCCCCAGGCCTTGCCGGGATCGATCAGGGCGCGCGTATCACCGGCCGCGTCGGGCAGTCCTTTCGGACCCTTGCCGGCCAGGGTGTTGGTCCAGAGGCGGACGCGGGCGGCGCGGGCCGCGTCGCGCACGGCCATGAAGCCGTCCTTCTTCAGCGCGCCCAGCTCGATGGCCGGGATCGCCCGCGCGCCCGAGGCCTGGGCGGTGGCGATCTCCGCCAACTGGACGGCGCGCGGGGCGCCCTTGCCGCCGACGATCGGCATGAAGGCCAGGTTCTTGTAGAGCGGCTGGTCCGCGATCGGCGCGTCGCCCAGACCGACCCGGGCCTTGAACAGCACCCAGTCGGCGGCGTCGACGTCATTGACCAGGCGGGCGACCCGTGCGGGCGAGCCTTCCTTAAGGTCAATATTGACCAGGATGCGGCCGCGGGCGGCCTTGAGGAAGGCGCCCAGGGTGGGCGGCGCGGCGTCGGTGGCCTGGTCGCCGGCCTTCAGGCGCAGGGCCTGCAGCTCGCCGAGGGTTAGGTCCGAGACCTTACCCCTGCCGGTGGTGGTCCTGTCGACCTTGGCGTCGTGCATGAGGACCAGGGCGCCGTCCTGGGTGCGGCGCACGTCGATCTCGACGACGTCGACGCCCAGGGCGATGCAGCGCTCCAGGGCGGCGATGGAATTCTCGGGGACGGCGTTTGTCAGGCCGCGCGACGGGGCGGGCGCGTGGCAGGCGCGGTGAGCCACCACCATGACGCCGTCGGCCGGATCGTAGAGGCGTTGGCGCGGGTCGGCGGCATGCGCCGAACTCGCCAGCGTCGCGATGGCTAAAGCGATCGAAAGCGCATCAAGTCGCATGGTCAAAGCTCCCCAGCCCCTCCCACTGCATCGCTGATTCAGGCGACAGCCGTGCGGCGGTTCGGACTCATTGGGATGACGTCGCCGAGGCGGAGGCGCCTCAGGCTTTCAGTGCGAGCGGCCTTAAACCTTTCGGAAACCCCGCAGGACATTGGCCTCGGTGCTGAGCTGCAGCTTGGCGTAGTCGATGCGCGGCGTGTCCGAGAAGATCAGGTAGTAGTACTTCATCTGCTCGGACCACCAGTAGCCGGGGCAGTTGTCGCCCTGGGTCATCGGCTTGGTCGTGATGTCCTTCAGAGCGGTATAGCCATAGGCGGCGCGGCTGGTAGCCTTCATCTCGCGATAGTGGATCGCCGTCAGCTGGCGATAGCGGTCGTCGCGGTCCAGCAGCCACAGGTTCAGGCAGGCGTCGGCATATTCGGGGCGCAGGCCGGTGGCCTTGCGGCGGGCCTGGCGGGTGGCGACGTCGATCAATTCCGGGATGACGCCATAGGTCGCCTGCATCTCGGTGAACGAGGCCAGGTAGTCGTCGCCTTCCGTCTTGAAGCCGACCTGGGCCAGCAGGCCGGCATAGTAGGCGGCCAGCTCGCTCTGCGACGTGTTCAGCACCGCGCCGGTCTCGTAGTCGACCATCGGGAACCACAGGCGGCCGTCATAGCGCTTGGCCTGTTGGGCCAGCTGGGCGGCGGTGACCTCCTGGGCCCAGCGCTTGCAGTCCTCGTCGCCGAACAGTTCCCAAGCGTCCCACAGATACTCGTAGAAGCTGTCGGCATAGATATCGATGCTGGCCGTACGGCTGATCCACTCGCCGGTGCGCGCATCAATGTTGGCGGCCATCAGGCCGA
Organism: Caulobacteraceae bacterium; assembly: GCA_965283765.1. GTDB lineage: Bacteria > Pseudomonadota > Alphaproteobacteria > Caulobacterales > Caulobacteraceae > Caulobacter. The sequence continues at coordinate 42,027 of CBDIPU010000002.1, read as the reverse complement.
TCTTCGAGCGCTTGTCGAGCGCATGCTTCATCGCCTTCTTGGCGACGTCGAAATAGCGCTTGTCGCCGGTCAGCTGGCTCAGCACCCCGAACTCGGTGATGTAGGTGCCGATCTCCGCGAGATTGGTCTCGGGATCGCGGACCGCGCCGGTCTTCAGGTTCACGTAGCGCCAGGGCAGACCGTGAGGCGAGGCGTCGAAGGCCTTCAGCAGGCGGTCGGCCAGGTCCTTGGCCTTGGCCAGCAGGACGGGGTCGCCGCAGGCCAGGTGGGCCGAAACCAGGCCGCCGACCAGGCGGATATTGGTCTCGAAGACTTGCGCCTCGCCATTGACGTCGAAGTGCAGCGACGACTTCACCCAGTCGACGCCGGCCTGGAACTCGGCGTCCAGGCCCATGATCCACAGGGTGTCCAGCGCCTCGACCAGCGACAGGCCAAGATCGTGGCCCTCGACGAAGAACGACTGCGACGTGCCGCTGACGGGATTGATCTCGTCCTTGCCCCAGGCCTTGGCGACATAGCCCCGCCAGGCCCACTGGAACTCCTTGCGGACGTCGGCGGCCAGGGCCTTCCAGTCCTCTTTCGGCTGGCTCTTCTTGGGCGCGGCGGCGGCCAGGCCAGGCGCGAGGCCGGCGGCGGCGAGGGCGGCGAAGGCGGAGCGGCGGGTGAGTCGGGCGAGCGTCATGGAACCCAACCTAACGGCGACCGCGGGCCTGGGCGAGAGGGCGACCGACCTAGCCGGTCGAGGTTTCGTTCGCCGGGGCCTCGGTCAGGCGGGCGCGCAGGATGCAGCTCAGGCCTTCGGGGCGATAGTCCATGGTCGCCGCGCCCTTCAGCTCGCCGTTCAGGCTGCGCTCGATCAAGCGCGAGCCGAAGCCCTTGCGGGTGGGCGGGGCCACCGGGGGGCCGCCGGCTTCGGTCCAGACGACCTCCAGCGCGCGGTCGTCGGGGTCATAGGTCCAGGACAGGCTCACGCGGCCCCCGGCGTTCGACAGCGCCCCGTACTTCAGGGCGTTGGTGGCCATCTCGTGCAGGATCAACGCCATGGTCAGCGCGCCGCCCGGCTGCAGGCGCACGGCCGGACCCTCGATGGTGAAGCGCGCGCTGGCCTGGTCGAACGGGCGCAGGGCGCGCTCGACCACCTCCCGCAGCTCGGCGCCGTGCCAGCTCTCCCGGGTCAGGATGTCGTGCACCCCCGACAGGCCGAGCAGCCGCGCCTCGAACTTTTCGAAGGCCACCACCGGATCGGGCTCGTTGCGCAGGGTCTGGGCGGCCATCGACTGGACCGTGGCCAGGGTGTTCTTGACCCGGTGGTTCAGCTCGTTGATCAGCAGGCGCAGCTGGCTCTGGTGGCGGGCCTGGGCATCCTCGGCCTCCTTTCGCACGCTGATGTCGGAGATGATCGCCAGGATGTAGGCCGGCTGGCCGTCGACGCGGACCATCGAGGCGGTCAGGTGGATCCAGAGGTTGCCATTGCCGACCAGGAACCGCCGCTCGGCCGCGCAGGTCTCGATCTCGCCCGACAGCAGGGCCGCGCTCGAGAGGAGCGCCTGATCCAGCATGTCCGGATGCACCAGGCTCTGCAGGGCAACGCCCAGCAGAGCGTCGCGGTCGCGCCGCAGCAGGGCGCAGAAGCTGTCATTGGCCTCGATGATCTCCCCGGTGGGGGTCAGGCGCGCCACGCCCATGGCCGCCTGGTCGAACACGGCGCGATAACGGGCCTCGGCGGCCTCCAGCTTGAGCCGCGCCTCGACGTTGGCGGTGACCACCTCGGTGTAGAGCACCAGGCCGCCGATCTCGCCGCCCCCATCGTCAGTGGGGTCCGTGCGCCACGGCGCCATCGACCAGCGGATCCATTCGGTGCGGCCGTCGCGGTCGACGTAGGGGTCGCCCTCGTGGCGCAGCTCGACGCCCTCGGCCAGGACCCGGGCGTGCAGGTCGCGCCACTTCCGCGGGATCTCGGGGAAGACGTCGTAGTGTCGCCGGCCGATCAGCGGCATGTCGGGCGGCAGGTGCTGGTCGGTCAGGTACTGCCGCGAGGCGGCCAGGTAGCGCATCTGGTTGTCGAAGATCGCGATGCCCAAAGGCGCGTGCTTCAGCGCCGTGGTGACGCTGGGCGAGCCAGACAGAGGCGGCGCTTCTTTGATCATCGCGCTCCATGGTAGCGCTCGCAGCGGGTGTCGGGGCTGAACTTCCCGTGACAGGTTGTCGGACGAATTGCCGCACCCTGGGCAGGGTGATCGCGCTCAGCCGGCCACCGGGAACACCCGCGTCTGCTTGACCACCCCATAGGCGAAGCTGGTGTCGATCGAGGCGATGCCGGGGATGGCGTGCAGCTTGCGGCGCATGAAGGCCTCATAGGCCTCCAGGCTGTCGACGATCACCCGCAGCAGATAGTCGTCGCTGCCCGCCAGCAGGAAGCAGTCCAGGATCTGGTCGATGCGCTGCACCTGAGCCTCGAAGCCGGTGATCAGGTCCTGGCTTGGACTGTTCAGGCGCACGCGGACGAAGACGGTGATCGGCAGGCCGTAGGCCTTCTGGTCGACCAGGGCCGTGTAGCCGGTGATGACCCCCTCGGCCTCCAGGTTGCGCACGCGGCGCAGGCAGGGGGAGGGCGACAGGTTCACCCGCTCGGCCAGCTCCTGATTGGTCAGGCGGCCGTCCTTCTGCAGCTCGCGGATGATCTGGCGGTCCTTGGTGTCCATGCGCGCCTCCTGAGCAGAATTGCCAAAACTGAAGCTCATCATGGCAGACTTCGCAATCTATGCCGTCGATGTTCGCGCCACTCTCACCCGACAGGGAGTGAGACATGCGTAACGACCAGAGCGGCTTTTCCACGCGGGCGATCCACGCGGGCTATGATCCCGCCGACGAGCACGGGGCGCTGACGCCGCCGGTGCACCTGACCTCGACCTTCGCGTTCGAGAGCGCCGAGGCCGGCGGCGAGATGTTCGCCGGCACGCGGGAGGGGCACTTCTACTCGCGGATCTCCAACCCCACGACCGACCTTCTGGAGCGCCGACTGGCCAGCCTTGAGGGCGGCGAGGCGGCCGTCGCCACGGCTTCGGGCATGGGCGCGATCACCGCCACGCTGTGGAGCTTTCTGCGGGCGGGCGACGAGGTTATCACCGACCAGACGCTCTACGGCTGCACCTTCGCCTTTCTGCGCGACGGCCTGACCCGGTTCGGCGTGACGGTGCGGACGGTCGACATGACCCGGCCCGAAGCCCTGGCCGAGGCGATCTCGAACAAGACCCGGATCGTCTATTTCGAGACCCCGGCCAATCCGAACATGCGCCTGGTGGACATCGCCGCGATCAGCCGGATCGCGCGCGACGCCGGCGCCAAGGTGGTGGTCGACAACACCTACGCCACGCCGGTCCTGACCCGGCCGCTCAGCCTGGGCGCGGACATCGTCGTCCACTCGGCGACCAAGTATCTGGGCGGTCACGGCGATCTCGTGGGCGGCGTCGCGGTCGGCGGCGTCGAGGACATGGGTCGCGTGCGCCTGGTCGGCGTGAAGGACATGACCGGGGCGGTGATGTCGCCGTTCACCGCCTTTCTGGTCATGCGGGGCCTGAAGACCCTGGCGCTGCGCATGGCCCGCCACAGCCAGAGCGGGGAGGCCGTCGCTCGCTGGCTGGAGGCGCATCCGGCCGTCGCGCGGGTGTTCTATCCGGGCCTGAGGAGCTTTCCGCAGCACGCCCTGGCCGAACGCCAGATGGCCGGCGGCGGCGGCATGATCGCCTTCGAGCTGAAGGGCGGTCACACGGCGGGCGCGGCTCTGATGAACCGCCTGACGATGATCCGCCGGGCGGTGTCGCTGGGCGACGCCGAGACGCTGATCCAGCACCCGGCCAGCATGACCCACTCGCCCTATTCGCCCGAGGAGCGGGCGGCGGCGGGCATCGGCGAGGGGCTGGTGCGGCTGTCGGTCGGGCTGGAGGACGTGGCGGATATTCTGGGGGATCTGGAAGGGGCGCTGGCGATTGCCGCTCCCCCGCCGGGGGACCTGTCCGCGAGGCCGACCGAGGGCGCCATCTCCGCCTGACGCAGGGGGCGATCTCAACAGTCCAGGAACTTCACCTCGTCCGCCGCGTACTTCATGTCGCTGGCGCTGAAGAGCCCCGACAAGCCGAGCAGGGTGCAGCGGCCGATGGCCAGGTACACCGGAATCCCCTGCACATACGCGCCCATCCGGCCCTTGTCGGAGAACCGTCTGGCGAACGCCGCGCGGTCCAGCAGGTCGCCGAAGCGCTCCATCAGGGGGCTGTTGATGTAGACGCCGCCGCGGGCGGCGAACATCAGGGCCGCGTCGCCGGCGAAGGCGCCGAGCAGGGCGCTGAAGATCGACACCGCCTCGCGGGCCCGCGCGTCGCCGTCGCGGGCGCGGGACAGGATCACATCGTCGCTGTCGGTATCGCCGCCCAGCGCCATATGGATGTCCGCCAGGCCCTGCTGCGACAGGAAGTGTTCGGCCGAGACCCGGCCGTACTTGATCTGCAGGGCCGAGAAGACCGGGACCTCGCGCGCCTCGCCGGGCGTGAAGTCGATGTGGCCGCCTTCGCTGACCACCGGGACCCAGCCGTCGTTGCGATGTGGCGACAGGCCCGCGACACCGAGGCCAAGATTGGGGCCGATCACCGCGATCGGCGCGTTCTTGGCCGGCTTGCCGGCGTGGATCAGGGTCATGGCGGTGTTCGCCAGCCGCGGCGCGCCCAGGGCGCAGGCGGCGAAATCGTTGAGCAGGGTCACGCGTGGGGTCTTGAGCACCGCTCTCAGCCACGACTGGGTCACCGTGAAGTCGCCAGCCGTCAGAGCGATCGCGCCGTCGATCTCCGGACCCGCGCCGCAGACCGCCGCGCCGATCAACTCGCCATGGCCGCCCTTGGCGAGGGCGGTGGCCAGGTGCAGCTCCAGTTCGCGCAGGGACCCGCAGGCCAACTCCTGGTGCGCGCGGGGCGGATCGCCAGGACGCACGACCGCCAACGCCAGGTCGCGCCCGTTCACGTCGGCCAGCAGGACCGATCCCTTAGCCATGTCGTTTCCTCGTACGGCCGGATCTTCTGTCCGGCTTCGGTGAACTCTGTTGTACCGGTAACATGGACCGGCAAATGGCGATATCCCTGAAGAACGGCGTTATGACAGGGTTGTCACCGCCAAAGTCAAACCCCGCCTCCCGCTCTTGCCGCGTTAACCTTCACGACTAAATCCTAAATTTAGACGGCCGATTAACCGCGGCGTGCGTTTATCCCCGCATGGCGAAGTACGCGTCAGGCGGCGATCACGATCGACGGACAGCCGTCCGTATTCAGACTCAGAGATCCGGCAAGATCCTGTGTGGCGCCTTCGCATGGGATTGCGTGATCCGCGACCTGTCGAGCGGCGGCGCGCGCATCCAGATGCTGTCCGGCGCCGCCCCGCCGGGAAAGGCGCAGCTGGTCGATCTGGTCGCTGGCCTGGCCCACGACGTGACCGTGGCCTGGCAGCGCGATCGCGAGGTGGGCATGCGCATCGTCCGCACCTACGACCTTCGCGGCCTCACCCCCGCCATCGCGGGCGCCGCCAAGCGGATCTGGCTGGCTTCGCAATCCGGTGTCTCGACAGGGTAGATGTGAAAAAGACCTCGGCCCGCGAGCCGAGGTCTTCTCATTTTTCGCTAGGGCGGGGCGCGCTTGAGCGGAGCGCGCCTAGAGCCTGTTCCGTTTGGATGGAACCGTCTGAACGGGATAAACAGGCCCTAGAATCAAACCTCTAGAGCTAAGGGGCTTTGGCCTCAGGCGGTTTCGCGAGAGGCTTCGTCGGCCATCGCGCGCACCAGGTCCAGAACCTGACGACGGACGCGGCCGCGTCCGATGCGCGGGAACACCTCGGCCAGCTCCAGGCCTTCCGGCGTGGTCAGGAACTCCTGAACCACCTTTTCGGCGTGCTGGGCTGCGTCGTCGACCTGCGCGCCGCTCATGGGATCGGCCAGGCCGTCGAAGAAGAACGACACCGGGACCTGCAGGGTCTTGGCGATCTCGTAGAGCTTGCTGGCGCTGACGCGATTGGCGCCGCGCTCGTATTTCTGCACCTGCTGGAAGGTCAGGCCCAGGCTGTCGGCCAGCTGCTCCTGGCTCACGCCCAGCAGCTTGCGACGCATGCGGACACGGCCGCCCACGTGCAGGTCGACAGGGTTGGGGCGTCGGCCTTCTGTTTCTTCGCTCATCTGTTTTCCGCCTCCAACGGTTGTTCGGAGAAAATGACACGACCGTGACGTCGGCGGAAGCTGGGGCGTTCATAGCGCGGCGTTACGTCGCGATGGTCCAGCTGGCCTCCCCGATCCGAGGAAGTTAGCCGCCAAGGAGACGATTCGCCGCCAACCGAAGGGCGATCCGCTGCCGCCCAGCGCGAGTGGCCAAAGTCCGTGTGCGGCCCGTTCCTATCGGAACGAACCGCACGCCGCAAATTCTTATGCGTGAAGGGGCGACCCGTCGGCGCGGCCCTCCCAGATGCGCCGCGCCTCGCCGGTGCTGTCGTGCAGGCGGAACAGGGTCTCGGCCGCCAGGGTCTCGTCGCGCGGGGCGCCGGCGGTCAGCTGTGGCGTCATGGCTCGGGTGACCTGGCGCTGCACCGAGGCCAGATCGCCGAACGCCATCATGTCCAGGGCGTCGATCTCGTAGCCGATCGGCGATTTACGGCCGATCGCCTCCAGCACGCGGTCCAGCAGAGCCTGCGAGACGGCGATCTCGGAGCCCGCCACCACGCCGTACGCATAGGGGCGCGGAATACCGACCAGACGGGTGTCGATCGGCGAGTTGAGGATGCCCGGATAGAGCTGCATGTCGATCATGCCCACGAAGCGGGTCACGCCCCGGCGCAGGGCCAGTTCGAAGGCGGCGGCCCAGCACTCGAACACGCGCTCGCCCCGGCCGGGGCCCTTGCGCCGGCGATAGGCCTCGGTGGTGAAAAGGCGCGAGGCCTCCCAGATGTCGGCGCCCTTCTTGGGCGTTTCGCTGGGCGCGATAAGGTGAGCGAACTTATCGGCCAGCATGCAGCGGTCGTCGGTGGGCCGCAGGCGCAGGCCGACTTCCAGCTCGAGGGCGTCGTTGAAGCCCAGCAGATAGATGGCGCGGTGGTCGTCGTAGTCGTCGACCTCGCCGCCATCCAGGACGACGAGGTCGACCCAGCCGTTCTTCTCGACGCACTGGCGCCGGCGTTCCTCGTGCATGGCCCAGAGCTGCGGGCCGTACAGATGACGGTTCTCGGAAGTGATGATGTGGATCATGGCCGGCCCCCAAAGCTGGCGAAAACAGGAACGGCCTGCATTAGGGGGCATGATCCGGCGAACGGACGATAGGCCAAACGGCCTAAGCCTTGCGCGCGGAGGGTGCTTGTCAGGGCCGCGGGGGTCTGGGTTAGAGTTTGGAGAGCAACCCCAGCTCACCCGCCTTGAGCACGGCTTCCTGGCGTTTGACCACGCCCAGCCGCTTCTTGGCGGCCTCGATGTGGTGATGGACCGTGCGCGGCGACAGCTGCAGGATCGCGCCGATCTCCCAGTCGGTCTTGCCGCGGCTGGCCCAGTACAGGCACTGGGCCTGACGCTCGGAGATGACCCCGTAGTCGGGATTGTCGTCCTGCATTTCCCAGTGCTTGAGCATGATCGCGCCGAACACCGTGGCCAGGCTGTCGATGACCGCGCGCGCGGTCGGGTCGGTGGTGGGGGCCTCGGTCGACATGCGGATCAGCACTTCCTGGCCGGCCGGGCCGAAGACGCGCACGACATAGCCGTCGTTCATGCCCAGCTCGGAAGCCTCGCCCCACATGGACTGGGCGCGGCCGTCGCCAAGCGGCTTGGCGTCGGTCCAGGCGAACGAGCGCGGCGACTTCAGGAGGAGCTTCACGCACGGATCGTGGACGACGTAGCGTTCGCTCCAATAGCGCTGGTCCCAGCCCTCGAAGTCGCGGCGGCTCAGCGTCGGCGGCTCCTTGCCATAGTGCTCGGCATTGACCAGGGTGGCGCAGAACTTGTCGTAACCGAAGGCCCCGATCGCCTGGGCGAAATGGCTTTCCACCTCATGGGCCGAGCCCAGGTGCGGCGCCTGGCTGAGAAACGCCCAGGCCTGTTGTTCCGCCGTATTCAGCACTCGAGACGCTCCGTACTCACGCTGAGAGCGAAGCTAGGCTGGGATACGCCTCGGCGCCAAGCGTGTGCTATCCAGGGTAGCGTCGGAAAGCGGCGTCCAATTGTCGCCGGATGCGCGGGCGCGGCTAGAGCGCGTTAGGTTTAAGTCTATGAATTAGAGGCTGTTGATCTGGTTTAGAGGGGCCCATCTAAGCCAGGCAGGCTCTAGGCGGCGGCTTCTTCGCCGTCTTCGTCCTCGCCCAGCAGGGCGCTCAGCACGGTGGCCAGGCGCTCGGGCTTGATCGGTTTTTCGACCACGTCCTGCATGCCCGCGGCGATGTAGGTCTGGACGTCGGCCGGATCGGCGTTGGCGGTCAGGGCCACGATCGGCACGCCGCCAGCGCGGCCGCCGATCTCGCGGATGGCGCGGGTGGCGGCGATGCCGTCCATGCGCGGCATCTTGATGTCCATCAGGATCAGATCGAAGCGGCCGCCCTTGGCCATCTCGACGGCGTCGACGCCATCGACGGCCTGCTCGGAGGTGCACTCGAACATGTCGCACAGCGCCTCGGCGACCATGCGGTTGGTGGCGTTGTCGTCGACGATCAGGATGTGGGCGGCGCGGGAAGCGACGGCCTGCTCCTCGTGGATCTCGGCCTCGGCGGCGGCCGCCGCGAGCGTCAGGCCGAAGCCGACGGTCAGGCCGGCGCCGCGATTGGCCTCGGCGTGCAAGGGACCGCCCATGGCGCGCAGGACGCGGTGAGCCAGGGCCATGCCCACGCCCAGGGCCATCTCGTTGCGGTCTTGCAGGCTGGACGGGCCCAGCGGGTCGTTGATCCGGGCCAGGCGCTCGTCGGCGTGGCCCTCGGTGTTGTCGCGCACCAGGCCTTCCAGGCGGATCTGGTCGCCGTCGGCGCGGGCCGTCAGGCGGGTCTCGATCATGCCGCGGCCGGCGGCCAGGGCGTTCTCGATCAGGATGTCGAACACCTGCAGCAGGCGCTCGCCGTCGACCTCGACCCCGCATTCCGGATCGCCGTTGTAGGAGACCAACAGGGTGGAGCCGCCCTCGTGGGCGCGTTCGGCCCAGCGGGCCTCGACCGCGTCGGCCAGGTCGCGCAGGCGGGTGGGGGTGGGGGCGAAGGTCAGTTGGCCGCGGGACGAGCGGTGCAGGTCGATGGCGCGGTTCACCGTCGCGCCCATGTCGCGGCTGGTGTCGCCGATGGCGCGCACGAACGCCGAGGCGTCCGGCGTCAGGCGCTGCTGCTCGAGGCGTTCGGTGATGGCCAGCACGCCGTCCAGGTGGGCGCCGATGTCGACGGCCATGCGCTCGGCCATGCCCATGGCGTCGCGGGCGTCGCGTTGACGCCGACGGTGAGAGGCGAGCAGCGAACCGAGGCCGCCGACGCCCACATAGCGGCCGGCGGCGTCCACGGCGATATAGGCGGTGCGGAAGACGGGCGTGGGGCTGTCGGCCAGGGCGTTGACGAAGCTGCTGGCGTCGGTCTGGGCCGCGACGATACGCGGCGCGGTGTCCATGACCTCGGAAATCGGCTTGCCGGCGAGGGCTTCCTCGGCGACCCGCATCATGCCCTGCAGCACGTCGCGATACACCAGGCCGATCGGCGCGCGGCCGGCGTCGACGATCGCCAGCGCCGGCATGGCCGGATCAGCGTCGAACATCGCGGCCGCCTCGGCGCAGGACGTGCCGGGCGCGATCGGGTCGCTCAGATCGATCAGACGGTAAAGCGTTTCCATGCGGCGTTTCGCTGGGACTTGGAAGGACAGCTTGCCCCAGCCGGCCTTGCGGAGTTGTTAAGTTGGGCGCGGTCGCGGCGCGGTAATCGTGGGAAATCGCTCACCTTTCCGCCGAGCCTCCGGCGCCCGACGAAAAAGGGACGGCGGATGACCCGCCGTCCCCTCCATTTTCTTGCGTAACCGGACCTACCAGGACTTGGTGATCGACACCCCATAGAGGCGAGGCTCGGCGGTGATCACGTTGGTGAACAGGCCCGAGCTGTCGTCGGTGGTGTAGGCGTCGACGATCGGCGTCTTGTTGCCGATGTTCTTCACATAGGCGTCGATCGAGACGCCCCATTCCGGCTTTTCGACCTTCAGGGTGATGTTGCCGTTGTCCCACGACTTCAGGCGGTCGTACTCGGTGTTGTACACGCGAGCGAACTGCTGGCTCTGGCGGTAGTAGTCGCCGCGCAGGGTGGCCGACCAGCCGGAGGGCAGCTCGAAGGTGTATTGGGCGCCGAGCGAGGTGGTCCAGTGCGGCGAGTTCGGCAGCTCATTGCCCGACAGGTTCGCCGCCGTGCCTTCGATCGAGTAGCCGGCCCCGTAGGTGTAGAGCCCGGTGGCGTTGGCCAGGAAGGCGGCCGTGGGCGCGGGGAGGCCCGCGCCGCCGAGCGCGGCCGGGGTCGACAGGAACGCCTGATAGGCCGCCGTCCCCGAGCAGGCCCAGGGCAGGGTGCCTCCGGCGCCGGCGCCCAGGATGGTGGCGACGCCGGCGGAGGCCAGCACGCAGTTGGCGCCGACGGCCGACGAGTTCGGACCCACCTTCACGACCGTATAGGCCGGGTTGGACTGGGTGCGGTTCATCGTGTCGATCGAGGTGACCCCGTCGCCGATCTTGGTGTGCAGATAGCCGATATTGGCGTTCAGCTTCAGGTTCCGGACCGGCGACCAGATGCTTTCCAGTTCGAAGCCGTAGACCTTGGCGTCGACGTTTTCGTTCACCGAGGTGCGGTTCACGATCTTGGAGATCTGATAGCCCTTGTAGTCGTACGAGAAGCCCGTGGCGTTGATCAGCACGCTGCCGCCGGCCAGGGTGTTCTTGGCGCCGATCTCGATGGCGTTGACGAACTCCGGGTCGAAGGTCTGGCGGATGCCGACCGCGCCGGCCGGAACGCCCGGATTGATGCCGCCGCCCTTGTAGCCCTTGGAATAGAAGGCATAGAGCAGGGTGTCGTCGGTGAAGCCCAGATGAGCCTTGTAGTCCACGCCGACGCGGCCCGTGGTCTCGTTGAAGCGGGCGCGCTGGTCCGGGTTGGTCGGGTTCAAGGTCAGGCCGTAGCCGGGGGCCAGCAGGACGGTCGAGTAGTTCTTGACCGCCTTCTTGTCGCGGGTCTGGCGCAGGCCCAGGGTGAACTTCAGGTCCTCGCTGGCCTGATAGTACAGCTCGCCCATCACCGCGTCCGACACCAGGGTGTAGGGCGTGCGGTTGTCATAGTAGTTGTGGCCGTCGCCGGTCGGGTCGGCCGCCGTGTCGATGCCGATGCAGTTGGCGGTGGTCGCCGGGTTGCAGTTCGGATTGCCGGTCTTGGAGAAGTTCAGGGCCAGCGACGACAGGGTCAGCGAGTTGCCGATCACGTAGTAGTCGGTCAGCGTCCGGTAGGTGAAGTGGATGGCGCCGACGGTGAAGTTCAGCGGGCCGTCGAAGGCCGACTGCAGGCGAAGTTCCTGGCTGAACTGTTCCGAACGGCCCGACGAGACGTCGATGGTCGTGAACTTGTTCGTATTGCCCACCTGCGGGTCGTTGAAGAACCCGCCCGGCGTGAAGGGCGTGTTGTTGAAGGGGACCGGCGAGACGTTCCGGTTGTAGTCCTGCTTCGTATAGACGCTGCCCTTGCTGTAGGCGGTCATCGAGGTGGCCGTCAGGGCGTCGGTCAGGTCGTAGGCCAGGGTGAGCTGATAGACGTTCGAGCCCGACCGGTAGAGCGGATCCAGCGCCGTCTCGATCTCGCGCAGGTTCGTCGAGGTGGTGTCGCCCAGGTTCGTATCGCCCGAAGTGAAGCCGAAGATGTTGCCCAGAAGGCCCGTCAGCGTGCCCGAGGTGTTGACCGTGCCATAGGCGCTGGCGCCGTACAGCGAGGCGGGCAGACAGCCCTGGGTCAGGAAGCCGCGCGCCGCGCCCGTCGGCACGCCGCCGACCGTGGCCGGGCCGTTGTCCTTGGTGCAGAGCTGCTTGCCGGTGCGCGCGCGGGTGTCGTTCTCGTGGAAGCGTTCCCACAGGAAGTTGGTGCGCAGCTTGTCGGTCGGATTGAACATCACCTGGACGCGGGTCGAATAGAGGTCCCGGTCGTCGACGACGTGGCTGTTGAAGGTGTTGGTGACGAAGCCGTCGCGCTTCAGCGAGGCGCCCGACAGGCGGACGGCCAGCTTGTCGCCGAAGATCGGCACGTTGACCATGCCGCGCAGCTTGACCGAATTGTAGTTGCCGTACTCGGCGCGGATATTGGCCTCGAACTGGTCGGTCGGCTTGGCGGTGATGACGTTGACCACGCCGCCGGTGGCGTTGCGGCCGTAGAGGGTGCCCTGCGGGCCGCGCAGCACTTCCACGCGCTCCACGTCGTAGAACTCGGCCTCGAACAGGTTGCCCGACTGCATCGGGGCGTTGTTCAGGTGGACGCCGACGCCCTGGTCGGCCGAGGCGCCGACGGCCTTGGCCCCGATGCCGCGGATCTGGAAGTTGAAGCTGTTGGTGAAGTTGCTCTTGGCGAAGCTGACGTTCGGAATCGCCTGCTGAAGGTTCGGACCGCCGTCGATCTTCTGCGCTTCGAGGGAGTCCTGGCTGAACGCCGACACGGCGATCGGCACGTCCTGGAGCGCTTCTTCCTTCTTCTGGGCGGTGACGACCAGTTCTTCGATGACGGTGGTGTTCTGTTGCGCCGGCTTGGCGGCCTGCTGGGCGAACGCGGGGACGGCGAAGCCGGAGATCGCGACCGCCGAAGCGCCCATGACCAATAGGCTCCGCATACGCAGAGTTTGCGACATTGAATTCCCTCCCTGGACCCGGGCGGCGCCTTATGAATGGAGCCTGCGAGGGCCGATGTTTCCTCGGCGCCGTACTGTTCTCACCACGCGGGCGTACGGCGAACCCATCGCAGCATTCCGAGATTGCATACTTGCGTTTGAAAGCTGTCAACTGGCGCATTCGTAAGTGAACAGCGATAGGTTACGCCTTTTCACTTTCCAGGAGGCGGTGTTCTCCCGGTACGGGTGCGTTTTGATTGATTAGAAGATCAAGTTTGGTGTTTCCGTAACGGAACGCGGCGCCGAGGGGTGTCAATATATCTCGCAATGGCGAGATATGACTGGGTTCGGCGGGTAAAAGATCTCGCTCTCGTTCGTCGATTGAGTATCGCATGAGTCGGCCTGGCGCGCTCCCGATGCTGCCCCTGGCGGTTCCGGCTTGGCCTTGCCTCGTGTAGAGGAGGGGCCATGTTCCCCCTTTTCCACCTTGAGAGGCTCGCATGAGCCCGAATACGTCCACTGGCGCGCTCGTTCTGTTCTCCGGCGGCCAGGACAGCAGCGTCTGCCTGGCCTGGGCCCTCGAGCGCTATGAGCGCGTCGAGACGGTCGGCTTCGACTATGGCCAGCGCCACGTCGTCGAGATGGAGGCCCGCCAGGCCGTGCGCCGCGAGGTCGCCGCGCGCTTTCCCCAGTGGGCGGATCGCCTGGGCGAGGATCACGTGCTGGACATCCGGAGCTTCGGCGCCGTGGCCCAATCGGCCCTGACCGCCGACCGCGCCATCGAGATGACCGAGCGCGGCCTGCCCTCGACCTTCGTACCGGGCCGCAACCTGGTGTTCCTGATCTACGCCGCCGCCCTGGCCGATCGCCGAGGGATCGAGGCCCTGGTCGGCGGCATGTGCGAGACCGACTTCTCGGGCTATCCCGACTGCCGGCGCGACACGCTGGACGCCCAGCAGAGCGCCCTGAACCTCGGCATGGACCGCGACTTCCGGGTCGAGACCCCGCTGATGTGGCTGACCAAGGCTCAGACCTGGGCCCTGGCCAAGGCGCTAGGCGGCGAAGACCTCGTTCAGCTGATCATCGAGGAGAGCCACACCTGCTACCAGGGCGAACGCGGCGAACTCCACGCCTGGGGCCATGGCTGCGGAACCTGCCCGGCGTGCGAGCTGCGCGAGAAGGGCTATGTCGAGTGGGTCGCGGCGGGACGCGAGGCGCTGCCCAAGGGGGCGCCGGCGCAATGAGCATCCGCTCTACAGCTCCCTCCCCCTTGATGGGGGAGGGGAGGGTGGGGGTGTCGCGGCGGTTCGGCTCGCGCTCCGTCCTGACGCGCTGTCACCCCCATCCCCAACCCTTCCCCCATCCAAGGGGGAAGGGAGAATGACCTACTCCGTCAAGGAAATCTTCCTGACCCTGCAGGGCGAGGGCGGCCAGGCGGGCAAGGCGGCGGTGTTCTGCCGTTTCGCCGGCTGCAACCTGTGGACCGGCCGCGAGCAGGACCGCGCCAAGGCGGTCTGCACCTTCTGCGACACCGACTTCGTCGGGACCGACGGCGAGAACGGCGGCAAGTTCGCCACGGCCGAGGCCCTGGCCGCCGCCGTCGAGGCCCAGTGGACCGGCGGGCCGGACGACCGGCTGGTGGTCTGCACCGGCGGCGAGCCGTTCCTGCAACTGGATGACGCCGCCATCGCGGCGCTGCACGCGCGCGGTTTCCAGATCGCCTGCGAGAGCAACGGCACGCTGGAGGCCCCGGCGGGGATCGACTGGATCTGTATCAGCCCCAAGGCCGACGCGCCGGTGGTTCAGACCTCGGGCCAGGAGCTGAAGCTGGTCTTCCCGCAGGACAAGGCCATGCCGGAGCGCTTCGTCGGTCTGGATTTCGAGCGCTTCTACCTGCAGCCGATGGACGGGCCGGATCGCGACCGGAACACGCAGCTGGCGGTCGCCTACTGCCTGGCGCACCCGCAATGGCGCCTGAGCGTCCAGACCCACAAATATCTGGGTCTGCCCTAGGCCTTAGCGCTAGCGGCGGTAGTCGTCGCGATCGCGGTCCTTCTTGCCGTCGCCCGGGATCACCGCCTTGCCGGTGGCGACGACAGCCTTGCCCGCGCCGCCGACGACCGCGCCGGTGACGCCGATCGCCGTGCCGGCCACGGTCCCGACGGCGGCCGCCGCGAGGCAGCCGGTCTGAGAGAGCGCGACCATCGTCAGGATGGCGGCCAGGGGCGCGACGCGGGAAGGCGGAGCCAGGCGGCGAAGGGTCATGGTGAAGCTCGCAAAACGCTGTTCACCACGTTCTAGCCGGCCAAAGGTTTAAATTCTCCGCGTCGGATGGCCGCGACCCGCCTCGGCGTCGTCCACATACAGCGCCCGCTTGTCGTCTTCGCGCCTGCGCTCGCCCCGGTAGCGGGGATCGGCGCGGCGGCGGCGGTCAGGGCCAAAATAGTCGCCCGCGCGGACGAACGGGCGGGGGTTCTCGATCAGCAGGGTCAGGCGGTGGATGACGCCGCGCGCCGTGACCGGCTTGGTCAGGAACTCGTTGACCCCGGCGTCGCGGGCCTCATGCACCCGGCGCTCGGTCGAGTGGCCGGTGATCATCACGATCGGCACGAACGGGTTGGGGCTGTCGGGCGACTGGCGGACCAGCCGGACGAAATCGATGCCGTCCAGGCCGTTCATCGACAGGTCGGTGAACACCACGTCGATCGCGGTGGAGCGCAGGATCGCCAGCGCCTCGGCGCCGTCCATGGCCTCGAACACATAGCGCACGCCGATCGCCCGCAGGATCTCGATCAGCAACATCCGCATGTGCTGGTTGTCGTCGACCAGCAGGATTTTCAGGAGATCGAATCGCACGCGCCGAGCCCCCTCGTCCTCGCGTAACGTATCACAACCATGGCGTGTGCCGTTCGCGCGCCAGGGGATACGCGTATTGAGCCATACCTTTGCAATCGTATGCACGTCAACCCGAAAAGCTGAGCCTAATCAGTGACCAGGGCCCGGAAATCGTGGTTTCGATCTTTGGTCACTCTTATTGGCGGCTCGCGCCGGGCGCGAACACGTGGCCGCCCGTCTGGCCCCGATGGCGCAGGAAGGCGTCGGCCAGCACGCAGGCGGTCATGGCCTCGACCACCGGTACGCCGCGGATGCCGACGCACGGATCGTGGCGGCCCTTGGTGCGCAGGTCGATCTCCTGGCCGGCCTCGTTGAGGGTCTGGCGCGGGATCAGGATCGACGAGGTCGGCTTGAAGGCCACGCGCGCCACCACTGGCTGGCCGGTCGTGATGCCGCCCAGCACGCCGCCGGCGTGGTTGGACAGGAATACCGGCTCACCGTTGTCGCCCAGCCGCATGGCGTCGGCGTTGTCCTCGCCCGTCAGCGCGGCGCTGGCGAAGCCCTCGCCGATCTCGACGCCCTTGGCGGCGTTGATCGACATCAGGGCGGCGGCCAGTTCGGCGTCCAGCTTGCCGTAGAGCGGCGCGCCCCAGCCGGCGGGCACGCCGACGGCCTCGACCTCGACCACGGCCCCGGTCGAGGAGCCGGCCTTGCGGATCGTCTCCAGGTGCTCTTCCCAGACCGGTATGATGGCCGGGTCCGGCGACCAGTAGGGGTTCTGTTCGGTCTGGCTCCAGTCCCAGTTGTCGCGGTTGATCGCGTGCGGACCGATCTGCACCAGGGCGGCGCGCACGGTCACGCCGGGGATCACCAGCCGCGCCACCGCGCCGGCCGCCACCCGCGCGGCGGTCTCCCGCGCCGAGCTGCGGCCGCCGCCGCGATAATCGCGCACGCCGTACTTGGCGAAATAGGGATAGTCGGCGTGGCCCGGGCGGAAGGCCTGGGCGATCTCGCCATAGTCCTTGGAGCGCTGGTCGGTGTTCTCGATCATCAGGCTGATCGGCGTGCCGGTCGTGCGCTGGCCGTCGGTGCGCTCGTCCTCGAACACGCCCGACAGGATGCGCACGGCGTCCGGCTCCTGGCGCTGGGTGACGAACTTGCCGGCGCCCGGGCGGCGCTTGTCGAGGAACGCCTGGATCATCTCGGCGGTCAGGGCGATGCCGGGCGGCACGCCGTCGACGACGCAGCCGAGCGCCGGGCCGTGGCTTTCGCCCCAGGTGGTGACGCGGAACAGGTGACCGAAGGTGTTGTGCGACATGGCGGGGGGTTTAGCGGAAACGTCGGGCTGGGCAAAGCCGCCGGGCTTAACACTCAAGCTCAAATGCTCGTTTGAATAGAATTTGATTTAAAAAACCTTATAGATTGTATTTTGAGGGGTGGCTGGTACCTTGGCGCTCGGCGTCGATCCCCGGAATGGGACGCGCCGATCACTCACGAAAAACCGATGGGAGAAGCAAATGACCAGTGGTGTGGCGAACTTTGCGGGTGATTGCGGCGAATGCTCCGACCGGGGCAAGTACCACAAGGCGACCTGTCCCGGCGGCATGCAGGTGGGTCAGTCGGCGACGGTGAACGGCAACTCGCCGCAGAACTGCGTCGTGGCCAACGACAAGGGTACGGTGTTTGGGATCGAGCTCCTGTCGAACGCCGGCTTCTACAGCTACCAGGTTCGCGTCGACGCCCAAGGGCCCAGCGGCGCCTTCAGCGGCTCGATGTACCTGGCCTTCGAGGACGAGACGCACGACGTCTACTATCTGAGCATCTACGCCTCGCGGCGTGAGTCCCACACCGTGTCGTTCAACAGCAGCTCGCCCAACATCATCGCGATCTACTGGAGCGACTACGATTTCACCGTGAAGACCGGTGACGCCGCTCGCGCCAAGGCCGACTTCAAGGTCCTGAGCCCGGCCTGACACGGCTCGGCGCCGGCGGTGGGGGCGCGACCTCCGCCGCCTAGCCGTGCGCCTTCGCGGCGCTAGACGCCAGGCTTGAGGAAGACGTTCAGGGTCACGCGCGACTTGCCGCCGGTCGAGTGGTTGACGACGTCCAGCCGCTCGATCGCCCCGTCGGGCAGGGTGGTGGGATCGAAGCCGGCCGGCGGGGTGTCGCCGTTCAGCAGCACCGTCGTCTCGGGGGCCTTGAGCCGACCGCGAACCTGGACGTGGCCGTGATAGGTCGAGACCTGGCCGTCCGGAACCTTCAGCTTGCCCTTGACGATCTCGGCGTTGCTGACACGGACCATGTCCGATCGGATCTCGACATACTGGCCGCTGCCGTTGTCGCTGATGATGGTCCGGCTGCCGCGCTGGTTCTCGCCTTGCTGAGCCAGGGCGATCGAACCGCTGGCGATCACGGCCATGGCGAGCAGGCTGGCCAGGCCCAGCAGGGCGCGGCGGGTGAAGCTGGCGGGGTCCTGGGGATGGGTGATGGCTCGCAGGCGCATGGCGGTCGGCTTTCGTCCTTTGCCGGTGAAGGCGGGATGCAGGGCGGGGGCGGCGCGGCCGCGCAACACCGCGATCAGGGCCTCGGCATAGCCGTGGCGGTCGGCGGGGCTGGCGCCGTCCAGGGCCAGGGCGTCGCTCAGCTCCTCGCGGGTGGCGGCGGCGCGAGCGCGGATGGCGGCGAACGGCGGGACCATCCAGAACAGGCCCCCCAGCAGATGCTCGACCAGCAGCCGCCAGTTGTCGCCACGTTTCAGATGCGCCAGCTCGTGGGCGCAGATCGGCACGAGGCGGTGGACGTCCAGCCGTTCGACCAACTCGGCGGGCAGCAGGATGACCGGTGTCGTCAGGCCGGCCAGCAGGGGCTGGTCGATCACGTCGCTGACCTTCACCTCGGGCCGGCCGGTGTCCAGGCGGCGGGCGGCGGCGCGGACGGCCAGGGCCAGTTCCTGGGACACGGGACGGGCGTCGCGGACGATGCGCTCGAGCTTGGCGCGGCCGGCGATCTGGCGGGCGCCCGCGACGGCCAGGCCGCCCAGCGCGCCCAGGATCAGCACGGCGCTCAGTATCTCGCCGCTATCGACCGTTGGCAGGGCGCGGGTCGACAGGTCATGGACCACGGCGCCGGCGGTGGCCGCGGCGCGGGTGGTCATGGCGACCTGATAGACCGGATCGGTGGTCTCCTGGGGCAGGGCCGAGACGCCGACCATCAGGCCCAGCACCGTCGGCGGCAGGGCCACCGCGCGGTTCCAGGCCGTGGCGCGGGTCAGGGGATCGCCGGTCAGCCGGTCGGCGGCCTTGCCGAGCATCCAGCCCAGGCCGCTGGCGGGCCAGGCGGCGACCAGGCCCAGGGCGGCGGAGGCGAAGAGCGCGTTCATGGGGTTTCTCCGCTGCGTGAGCCTACGGGGCGGTGTTCTTGAGGACGACGTTGACCGTCATCCTGCGGTCGACGGAGGCGTCGCGGCTGGTCACTTCCAGGCGCTCGATCGTTCCCCGGGCGAGGTCGCTCGGCGTGAAGTTCATCGGCGCCACGCGGCCGTTGACCTTCAGATTGACCAGCACCGGATTTAGCTGGCCGCGCAGCGTGACGTCGCCGAGATAGACGGTCGCGCCCAGGGTCTGCTCCTGCCGATCGGCTCGGATCTCGACGCTGGCCTTCTGTCGGTCGTCGACATTGATGTTGATGTCCCTCGTCACCCTCGGGCTGGGCTGGGGACTGGGCCGCGGGTTCGGGTGTGGGTCCGGATGGGGATCCGGACGCGGATCGGGGTTCGGGCCGGGGCCTGACGACGTTCGCGGCGGCGCCATGCGTCGCAACGGCGCGAGCGCGACCACCGGGGCCGCCGGCTGCGTGGCCAGGGGCGCGGCGATGGGGGACAGGCGCGCCGGAAGCGCGGCGGCGGCGGGCGCGGCTTCGGCCGCCGGAGCCGCCGCCATCGCCGGGGTCGCTTCCGCCGCCGGCGCGGCGTCCTCGGCGGCGATGGCCGCGACGGCCTCCGCGGCCGCGACGGTCTCGGGCGAAGGCGGCGGAGCCAGGCGGCGGGCCTGGGCGGCCAGGGCCAGCGAGCCGGCGCCGGTCGCGGCGGTCAGGGCTCCGCCCAGCACCAGGGTCAGGCCCACTCGCAAGGCCGAGGCGCGGCCTCGCGGCTGCAGGATCGCCGACAGGCGCAGGGCGGCCAGGTCGCGGTCGCGGCCGGTGAAGGCCGACTCGAAGGCCAACTTAGGCGAGGGCTGGGCGTTCATCTTCAGGGCCTCGACAAGCACGCGGGCATAGTCGCGGCGGGCCTCGGGGGCGGCGCCGTCCAGGGCGGTCAGGTCGCAGACGGCCTCGCGGGCGGCCAGCATCCGGCCGCGCAGGGCCTTGACCGGCGGGACCAGCCAGAACAGGCCCGCCAGGGCTTCCTCGGCCGGGATGCGCCAGTTGTCGCCACGACGCAGGTGGGCCAGCTCGTGGCCGCAGACCAGCTCCAGCCGGCGGGTGTCGCCGCTCTGCGCCAGCGCCTTGGGCAACAGGATCACCGGGCGGCGGGCGCCGGCGAGCAGCGGCTCGGAGACGGCGGCGCTGATCCGCACGCGCGGCGCGCTGACCCCCAGGCGGGTGGCGCGGAGGCGGACGGCCTCGACCAGGGCATGGTCCTGGCACGGCTCGGCGGCCGCGCGGACCTGGGCCAGGCGACGCCGGCCGCGGTTCCAGCGCCAGCCGCGCGTCAGCAGGCCGGCGGCCGAGAGACCGACCAGGCTCCAGGCCAGGCCGTTGGTCAGGGCTGGCGAGGGTTCCCACGCCGGAGTGGCGGATGTCGGCTCGGCGGGGGCGGTCGTCTCGACCACGGCCATGCGGATCGGTCCCGGAGCGATCGAGGCGGCCGGCGCGGCCTTCTCGATCGACGCCGGGGCGAAGGTCAGGGCGATGGTCGCGGCCAGGGCGCCGGCCGGCAGGGCGTAGGCCAGGCTCCAGGCGGCGGCGCGCGGGCGCGGGTCGTCGGTCAGGCGCTCGACCAGGCGGCCGAGGCCAAAGCCCAGGGCGCCGACGGGCCAGGCGGCGACCAGGCCCAGGGCGGTGGAGGTCAGCAACGGATGCATCACTTGGACTCCTTGTCGCCTGAGGGCTGGATGGTGTTGAGCAGGGTTTCCAGTTCCTCGATCTCGGTCTCGGACAGGATCTGGCTGCCGGCGAAGGCCGAGGCGGGCAGGCGGCCGTCGATCTCGAGCAGCCCTCGCAGGCGGTTCAGCACGCCGCCGATCACGTCGACCTTGCCCGTCCGGGCCTCATAGACCGCCAGGCCGTGCACCGAGCGACGGACCAGCAGGCCCTTGGCCACCATCCGCTCCAGCACGGTGCGGGTGGTCGAGGCGCTCCAGCCCAGCTCGGGCTCGATCAGGCCTTGCGCCTCGCGGGCGCTCATCGCGCCGCCGCGCCAGAAGGCCTTCAGCACTTCCAGTTCCAGGTCGGAGGGCTCGGTCATGGGGAACGGCTTTCGTGATGTCGTGAGTACGCTACAAATGTAACGCACGCGCGTCAAGCGTGGTGACCAACGTTCTCTAGTGACAAACATGGCGTCTTGATTTACGTATGTACATCTAATTTACGTGCGTGAGTTCAGCTATGGCGACGGATCAGGTTCGTATCGGTAAAATCCCCCTCACAGGGCGTGCGCCCAGCCGCTGGCGCTGGGTGGCGGTGGCCATCGGCTTCGCGGTCCTGATCGGCGTGGGCTTGGCGGTCACGGCGCGCCACGATCGCGCGGTTCAGGCCCAGCGGGACGCCTTCTGGCGAGTCGAGGGCCCGCCCTGCGCGCCGCTGGAGCCCCTGACCTTCCGCAGCCTCCGCAAGCTGCCGCAGGCCACGCCCTATGACGACGTGTTGTTCCGGCGTCTGGGCGGGACGATGACCTGCACGCACCTGATCGACCGGACGGGCGGCGCGGCGGCGCGCTATCCGGTGTGCAAGTTCAACGCGCCCGACTATCTGGTCGTGTCGGTCGGAGGCCATGACCGGTTCTACGACCTGACCGGCGGACACTCCGCCGCCGTCGATGTGCGCGGCGGCCAGGTGCGTTGCGCGGTCATCCCCCCGTTCCGGATGTAGTCGCTCGCTTGCGCATCCCGAATTCTCATAGCAAGCTATATAGCGTGCTATGAATCTGGAGGCGCGCGATGGAAGTCGATCTGCTGGCGGGGTTTGGCGTGGGGTTCCTGGGCAGCCGCCTCAAGCGGCTGGCCGAGCGGATGCAGGCCGACGCGGCCGAGGTGGCGCGGTCTTTGGACCTGCCGGTGCAGCCGGCCCAGATGTCGCTGCTGATGACTATCCGCCTGCATGGCCCGATCGCCGTGGGCGAGTTGGCCCAGCGCCTGCGACTGGCCCAGCCGACCGTCACCCGGGCGCTCGGAGCCCTGGAGCGCGACGGCTTCGTCGAGGCCCGCCGTACGCCGGGCGACGGCCGCTCCAAGCGCCTGGCGCTGACGCAAGCGGGCGAGGCGCTGATGGTCCGGGTGCAGACCGAGCTTCTGCCGCGCATCGAGCCCGCCGCCGCCGAACTGGTCGAGGGGCTTTCCGGCGACTTCATGCAGGGCCTGGCCAAGGTCGAGGCGCGGCTGGACGCGGCCTCGCTGCTGACGCGGATCCAGACCGCTGGCGTGCCGGCCCTTTGGGCGCGCGACTTCTCCGACGACCTGGCGGAGGCGTTCTACCGGATCAACGCCGAGTGGATTGAGGACATGTTCGTCCTGGAGGACAACGACATCGCTCTGCTGTCGCGGCCGCGCGAACTGATCCTCGACAAGGGCGGGGTGGTGCTGTTCGCGCAGACGGCCGAGTTGGGCGTGGTCGGGACCTGCGCCCTGATGGTCTCGAAGGACGGCTGGGTGGAACTGACCAAGATGGGCGTCCTGGCCAGCGCCCGGGGGCTGAAGGTCGGCGAGTTCCTGCTGGCCAAGACCCTGGAGCGCGCCGCCAGCCTGGGCATGGACAAGGTCTATCTGCTGACCAACCGCAAGTGCGGTCCGGCCATCCATCTCTACGAGAAGCTGGGCTTCGTCCACGACGCAGAGATCATGCGGCTGTTCGGGGCCCGCTATGAGCGGTGCGACGTGGCCATGTCGCACCGCCCGTGTGGTTAGGCTCTGGCGAGCACTTTCCGGGCCAGCCAGCGCCGGACCGGCTCGTCATAGAGCTTGAGGCAGGCCCAGGCGATCGCCACCGCCAGCACGAACACCCCGGCCCCGACCAGCGCGCCCTGGGCCGGCCCGACCTTCCTGTCCACGACCCAGCCGGTGTAGATATAGATCAGCGGATAGTGGGTGATGTAGAGCGGGTAGGAGAGGTCGCCGAAGAAGCGGGCGATCCGCACGCTGGGGCCATCCCAATCTCCTTTGGCGACATCCTTCTCGCCCGCGCCGATGGCGACGATCAACGGGAACAGCAGGATGATGCAGGCCGCCTCGTAGAGGCCGTTCACCCAGCGAAGCTCGCCGATGCCGAAGCGTGGCAGGGACAGGCCGGCGATCAGCAATAGGCTGCACACGGCGAAGGCGTTGGGGACCTTGATCCGCTTGTCCAGGCGCATCAGCAGCACGCCGGCGAAGAACGGGAACATCACCCGCGTCAGGCCGATCTGGACGCCGCTCCTGTCCAGCGCCCAGCCGCCGATCACGTCGCCGCGCGGGCCCAGGACCAGCAGGCCGATCAGCGCCAGCGCCGACGCCGCGACCAGCGCGCCCAGCCAGCGGTTCGACAGCTTCCGCAGGCCCACGGCATAGAGGATGTTGGCGATGTACTCGTAGAACAGCGACCACTGCGGTCCGTTCAGCGGATAGATCTCGCCCCAGCCGCGCGGCTCGGCCGCCGGGGTCATGGGGATCATCACGAAGCCCAGCAGCACCATCACCAGCACCTGCAAGGCGGTGACGGTCGCCAGCTTGGGGAACAGCGACCAGTGCTGGAGGCCCAGCAGGGCCGCGCCGATCAGCGCGCCGACGATGATCATCGGCTGCAGGCGGACCAGGCGGCGCTTGTAGAATTGCCAGACGCTCATGCCGCCCCAGCGGTCGTCATAGGCGTAGGCGACCACGAAGCCCGACAGCAGGAAGAAGAAGTCCACCGCCAGGTAGCCGTGATTGATGATCTGCCGTTCCGGATCGCCGCCGGCATGGGCCTCGAACAGGTGGAACAGCACCACCATCAGGGCGGCGACGCCCCGCAGTCCATCGAGGATGACGTAGTGGCTCTTGGCGGGCGCGGTGGCGTCGGTCGAGGTCGCGGCGGCGTCGGAACTCATGCGCGATCAGGGCCTCCCCGCCCCTTTTCAGTATTGGGCGGGAGGCTTGCTGTATTCGTCGGCGGACGACAAGGGGGTTTTCGAATTTGT
Source organism: Caulobacteraceae bacterium (assembly GCA_965283765.1). Classification (GTDB taxonomy): domain Bacteria; phylum Pseudomonadota; class Alphaproteobacteria; order Caulobacterales; family Caulobacteraceae; genus Caulobacter. The sequence goes on along the minus strand of CBDIPU010000002.1, from coordinate 17,971 downwards.
CCCTAGGACAAATTCAAGGATCACTTCGCCGGCTTGCGCGTGAACGCGACCTTGTCGTCGCGCAGGATCAGGGCGCCGTGGTCGGGATCGCTGAACACGATCCTCAGATCCCGGACGGTGATGAAGAAACTGCTGGGCGTGTCCGGAAACAGCGGGTCGACGACGCCCGTCCAGATGTCGGCCGCCAGCCGGTCGCCATCGCGACGAAGGGTGAAATCGCCGGCCTCGCCGATCGTGAAGGTCCCGACGAACTTGGTCTGTTCGGCCATTGGCGCCGGAATGACGGGACGTTCGATGGGGTGATAGTCGGGCCAGCCATATTCGATCGCGACGGCGCGGACGATCGCCTCGCTGAGCTGATAGCCCTGGTCGCCGTTGGTCAGCACGACGACGCCGTCGCCGGTGTCGGGATAGGCCAGGATCACCGCCTTGTACCCGGCGTTGGACCCGTTGTGATAGAAGTACTTGCGCGCCGTGGCGCCCTGGACCGACAGGCCAAGGCCATAGCCCGACTTCACCGGCGTCAGCATCTCGCGAGCGGTCTTGGGCGACAGGACGTGGCCGCTCTCGCCGTTCGCCGACTTCGCCAGGTCGATCACGAATTTGGCCAGGTCGTTGGCGGTCGTCCACAGGCCGGCGGCGGCCATTTCCGGATAGGTGTGGGGACCGCCCGCGACGGGCGCGCCCTTGACGTCGTGCGGCCAAGCCGCGTGGGCCGCGCGCGCGGCGTCCAGCGGCTGGTCCTCGGTGCTGCGGGTCATGCCGATCGGCGCGAACACCTTGTCGCGGACGACGACGGGGAAGGTCTGGCCCGTGGCGTCGATCATCATCTGCTGGGCGATCGAATAGCCCCCGCCGGAATAGCGATAGGCGCTTCCCACGGCCTGATCGACGACGACGGGGGCGGAGTTGGCTGGGGCCGTTCCGCTCAGCACCTGGGGCAGGGTCGGAACAGGCGCGCCGGCCGCGTAGCCGGCGAAGCCATGCACACTGGTCCCGGCCGTGTGCGACAGCAGCGCCCGCAGGGTGACCGGCGTGGTCGCGGTGAAGGGGCGGGCCGGCAGGGTCCAGCTCTTGAGGGTCTTGTTGACGTCGGTGTCCAGCGACAGTCGGCCGTCCTGGACCACGGCCAGGGCCGCCATGGCGGCGACCGGCTTGCTGACCGAACCGGCCTGAAACAGGGTGTCGGCGGTGACCGGTTCGCCGCCCTGGCGGGTGACGCCGAAGCCGCGCGCCCACTCGATCTTGCCGCCCCGGATCACCGCGATGGCGACGCCCGGCACGTGCAGGGCCGCCATCTGGTTTTCGAGCGTACGCCTGGCCGGTGGCGCGCCCTTGATCTCGACGGCGGATCGCAGGCCGGTGGTGACGCCGTGCATGCGCTGCTCGACCGTCGGACTCGCCGCCCAGGTGGGCGCCGCCGCGACGCAGATGAGCGCCGTTATCGCGGCCTGTCGGATCGTGTTCATGCGGCGCACCCCTTGTGTGGCAAGGAGTTCAGGCGTTCCGGGCCGCGAGGGCAACCCAACAATCGGTAATGTACGCTCGCGCCTAGTCGACCTTGGCGAGCACCTTCCGGAGCGTCTCGACCATCCGGTCGATGTGCCCCGTCTCCAGGATCAGGGGCGGCGACAGGGCGATGATGTCGCCGGTGACGCGGATCAGCAGGCCTTCGTCGAAGCAGGTCTCGAACGTCTCCATCGCCCGGGCGGTTGGCGCGCCGGCGCGGGGAGCGAGCTCGATGCCGGCGACGAGGCCGAGGTTGCGGATGTCGATGACGTGGCGGGCGTCGGCCAGGCTGTGCATGGCGTCCTGCCAGTAGGCCTCCATCGACGCGGCGCGATTGAAGAGGTCGTCCTCCTGATAGGTCTCCAGGGTGGCGAGGCCCGCCGCGCAGGCCAGGGGGTGGGCCGAATAGGTGTAGCCGTGGAACAGCTCGATCGGCGCGTCGGCGCCTTCGAGCATCGTGTCGTAGATCTGGGTGGAGGCCGCCACCGCGCCGCACGGGACCGTGGCGTTGGTCAGGCCCTTGGCCAGGCAGATCAGGTCGGGCGTGACGCCGAAGCGGTCGGTGGCGAACGGGGCGGCCAGGCGTCCGAAGCCGGTGATCACCTCGTCGAAGATCAGCAGGATGTCGTGCTTGTCGCAGATCGCCCGCAGGCGCTCCAGATAGCCCTTGGGCGGGACCAGCACGCCGGTCGAGCCGGCCACGGGCTCGACGATCACCGCGGCGATGTTGGAGGCGTCATGCAGGGCGACGATCCGCTCCAGGTCGTCGGCGAGGTGGGCGCCATGCTCGGGCTGGCCCTTGGCGAAGTGGTTGCCTGGGACGCCGTGGGTGTGGGGCAGATGGTCGACGCCGGTGAGCAGGGAGCCGAAATACTTGCGGTTGGTCGGGATCCCGCCGACCGAGATGCCGCCGAAGCCGACGCCGTGATAGCCGCGCTCGCGGCCGATCAGCCGGGTCTTGGTCCCCTTGCCTCGGGCGCGGTGGTAGGCCAGGGCGATCTTAAGCGCGGTGTCGACCGACTCGATCCGCTGTTGGTGAAGAAGATGCGGTCCAGCCCCTTCGGCGTGATCTGCGCCAGGCGCGAGGCGAACTGGAAGGCCAGCGGATGGCCCATGTTGAAGCAGGGCGCGTAGTCCATCTCGGCCGCCTGCTTCTGGATGGCCTCGCGGATCCTCGGGCGATCGTGGCCGGCGTTGACGCACCAGAGGCCCGCCGTGGCGTCCAGCACTTCCCGGCCCTCCGGCGTCTTGTAGATCATGCCCTGGGCGGACGAGAGCATACGCGGATGGCGCTTGAACCGTCGGTTCGGCGTGAACGGCATCCAGAAGGCGTCGAGGTCGTTGGCGCTGGGCATGGGAGGTCCTTCGCGAGAGCCTTGCATTGTGATCGCAATTTGATCTTCTTCGGAAGTGTTCTCTTCCATCCGATCTCCCCGGCGAATGCCGGGGCCCAGATGGAAGAGCGCTGAAGCGCGTTCCAGAAGCGCGGCGCCCATCCCATCAGCATTGACGCTTTGGGATCTGGATCCCGGCGTTCGCCGGGAAGATCGGAAGGAGGTGGAAAAGATGGTTCAGACCCGCCGTCCGCTGGCCGACCAGACCGCCGTCCACGACCAGGTCTATGAGGCCATCCGGCAGGCCCTGATCACCGGCCGGATCGCGCCCGGCAAGGGCGTGTCCCTGCGCAGCCTGGCCGCCGAACTCGGCGTCAGCCCCATGCCGGTGCGCGACGCCGTGCGCCGTCTGGTCGCCGAGCGGGCCCTGGCGATCAATCCGGCCAACAAGCGATTGTCCGTCCCATCGCTGACCGCCGACCGGCTGGAGCAGCTGTCCCTGGCCCGGCTATGGGTCGAGCCGGAGCTGGCGGCCCGCGCCGCGACCCACGCCGACGCCGGCCTGGTTCGCCAGCTGCAGGCGATCGACGCCGATGTCGACGAAGCGCTGCGGCTGGGCGATGTCGACCGCTACATGACCGCCAACCACGCTTTCCACTTCGCCCTCTATGAGCGGGCGGGGGCGGACGTACTGCTGTCGATGGCCGGCGGCCTGTGGCTGCAGGTCGGACCGTTCATGCGGGTGGTGTTCGGCCGGGTGGGGGCCGACGGCCTCATCGCGGATCGCCACGCCGAGGCCATCGACGCCCTGAAGGCCGGCGACGCGGACGGCGCCCGCCGCGCCGTCGCCGCTGACCTGTCCGAGGGCATGGACAAGATGCGCGTCGCGGTAGACGCGGCGAGATAAAGTCGGATGCTTGACACTTCCCGTGGTCAGGCAAACTGTGATCACAATCAGTACGGATTTACCGCGTGACCCTGCCCGCCGACATTGCCGAGCGCCTGTCCCGCCTGGAGCCGCCCAGCCGGGCGGTGATCGACGGCGCGCGGGTCGAGGCCGTCACGGGGGCGACCTTCCACAACGTCTCGCCGCGCGATGGCCGGGTGCTGAACCTGGTGACGGCCTGCCAGCCCGAGGACGTGGCGCTGGCCGTGTTCAGCGCCCGCACGGCCTTCGAGGATGGCCGCTGGCGCGACCAGAGCCCGCGCGCCAAGAAGAAGGTGCTGTTCCGCCTGGCCGAACTGATGGAGCGGGACGCCGAGGACCTGGCGCTGCTGGAGAGCCTGGACGTCGGCAAGCCGATCAGTGACGCGCGTAATGTCGATGTGCCGTTGGCGATCAACACCTGCCGCTGGTACGCCGAGGCGCTGGACAAGGTCTATGGCGAGGTCGGGGCCTCGCCGGTCGACCGCCTGAGCTACGCGGTCCATGAGCCGCTGGGCGTGATCGGGGCGATCGTGCCGTGGAACTTCCCGCTGCACATGGCCATGTGGAAGGTCGCGCCCGCGCTCGCCATGGGCAATTCGGTGGTGCTGAAGCCGGCCGAACAGTCGCCGCTGACCGCCCTGAAGCTGGGCGAGCTGGCCCTCGAGGCTGGGCTCCCGGCGGGGGTGCTGAACGTCGTCCCCGGCCTCGGCGGCGTCGCCGGCGAGGCCCTGGCCCTGTCGATGGACGTCGACATGATCGCCTTCACCGGCTCGGGTCCGGTCGGCCGCAAGCTGATGGAATATTCGGCTCGCTCGAACCTCAAGCGGGTCAGCCTGGAGCTGGGCGGCAAGTCGCCCCAGATCGTCTTCGCCGACTGTCCGGACCTGGACGCCGCCGCCCAGGCCGCCGCCTGGGGCGTGTTCTATAACCAGGGCGAGGTCTGCACCGCCGCCTCGCGCCTGCTGGTCGAGGCTTCGATCAAGGACGAATTCCTGGAGAAGGTCGTGGCCGTCGCCAGGGGCATGGTCGTCGGCGATCCGCTGGATCCGGCCACCCAGTTCGGCGCCATGGTCAGCGAGCGGCAGATGAACACCGCGCTGGACTACATCGCCACCGCCGACAGCCAGGGCGCGCGCCGCGTTCTGGGCGGCCAGCGCATCCGCCAGGACAGCGGCGGCTTCTATGTCGAGCCGACCATCTTCGACCGGCTGGACGCCGACCACACCCTGGCCCGTGAGGAGGTGTTCGGGCCGGTGCTGGGGGTGATGAGCTTCAAGTCCGAGGACGAGGCGCTGCAACTGGCCAACGACACCGTCTATGGCCTGGCCGCCGGCCTCTGGACGTCCGACATCAACCGCGCCCTGCGCGGCGCGCGGCGGCTGAAGGCGGGGCTGGTCTGGGTCAATGGCTGGGACGCCTGCGACATCACCATGCCGTTCGGGGGCTTCAAGCAGTCGGGCTTTGGTCGCGACCGCAGCCTTCATGCGTTGCACAAGTACGCCGACCTGAAGTCGGTGTCCGTGACGTTGAGGTAGCCCGCCCATGACCAGTTCTTCCCGCCTGAATCTCGTTGAAACCGAAGCCTTCATCGACGGCCTCTGGATCGAGGGCGACGCGACGTTCGAGGTGCTCAATCCGGCCGACGGGACGGTGATCGCCAACGTGGCCGACCTGGGCGCCGGCGAGACGCGGGTCGCGATCGAGGCCGCGCACCGCGCCTTCCCGATCTGGGCCGCCAAGACCGCCAAGGAGCGTGGGGCGATCCTGCGCAGGTGGAGCGACCTGATGCTCGCCCACGCCGACGACCTGGCGCGGCTGATGACCGCCGAGCAGGGCAAGCCCTTGGCCGAGGCGAAGGGCGAGGTGGCCTATGGCGCGGCGTTCATCGACTGGTTCGCCGACGAGGCCAAACGCGGCTACGGCCACACCATTCCGACCCCGATGCCCGGCAAGCGGCTGATGTCGATCAAGCAGCCGATCGGGGTCTGCGCGGCCATCGCGCCGTGGAACTTCCCGATCGCCATGATCACCCGCAAGGTTGGGCCGGCCCTGGCCTCGGGCTGCACGGTGGTGGTGAAGCCCGCCGCCGAGACGCCGCTGTGCGCCCTGGCCATCGCCCGTCTGGCGGTCGAGGCGGGCGTGCCGGCCGGGGTGCTGAACGTCGTCACCGGCAAGGATTCCAGCGCCATCGGCAAGGCCCTGTGCGAGGACGGCCGGGTCCGCAAGCTGTCGTTCACCGGCTCGACCCCGATCGGTAAACTCCTCTACGCCCAATGCGCCGGCACGATGAAGAAGCTCAGCCTGGAGCTGGGCGGCAATGCGCCCTTCATCGTCTTCGACGACGCCGACCTGGAGGCCGCCGTCGATGGCGCTATTGCCTCCAAGTACCGCAACACCGGCCAGACTTGCGTCTGCGCCAACCGGCTGCTCGTGCAGGCGGGAATCCACGACGCCTTCGCCGCGCGGCTGGCCGAGAAGGTCGCGGCGTTGAAGGTCGGTCCGGGCACGGGCGACGGGGTCCAGATCGGTCCTCTGATCAACGACAAGGCGCTGTGCAAGGTCGACCGCCTGGTGACCGAGGCGGTCCGCGACGGGGCCAAGGTGCTGACCGGCGGCGACCTGCACGGCCTGGGCGGCCTGTTCTACCAGCCGACGGTGCTGGTCGACGCCACGCCCCAGATGGCGCTGTTCCAGGAGGAGATCTTCGGCCCGGTCGCGCCGATCGTGAAGTTCGAGACCGAAGCCGAGGCCATCAAGCTGGCCAACGCCACGCCGTTCGGCCTGGCGTCCTACTTCTACAGCCGCGACGTCGGCCGCTGCTGGCGCGTGGCCGAGGCGATCGAGGCCGGCATGGTCGGCATCAACGAAGGCCTGATCTCGACCGAAGTCGCCCCGTTCGGCGGGGTGAAGGAATCCGGCCTGGGCCGCGAGGGCTCGTCCGAGGGTTTGGACGAGTATCTGGAGACCAAATACCTGTGTTTTGGCGGGGTGGGATGAGACAAGCGTCCGCCATCCAAATTTGTCATCCCGGACAAGCGCGTAGCGCGCCGATCCGGGACCGCCAGGAGCTCAGCGTTTCCGGCGGTCCCGGGTCTTCGCCCGGGATGACAGTTTTCATCGAGGCCGCGGGATGATCGCCGACCTCGCTGCTCCAAACCTAAGCGACCTCCTCGCCAGCGAACGCGCCCGCTTCCTCGCCGAGCATCCGCGCTCGATCGCCATGGCCGAGGCGGCGGCCGCCCACTGGCGCGGCGGCGCGCCGATGCACTGGATGAACGACTGGGCTTCGCCGAGCCCGATCTTCGCGGCGCAGGGCGTGGGCGCGCAGATCACCGACGTGGACGGCAAGCTTTATGACGACTTCTGCCTGGGCGACACGCCGGCGATGTTCGGACATGGCGATCCGTCCGTGGCCGCCGCCGTCGCCGACCAGATCAAGCGCGGGGCCGGGTTCATGCTGCCGACCGCCTCTGCGGTGATCGTCGGCAAGCTGCTGGCCGAACGCTTCGGCCTGCCGCTGTGGCAGACGGCGACCACGGCCAGCGACGCCAACCGCGCGGCGATCCGCTGGGCGCGGGCGGTGACCGGGCGGCCGGTGATCCTGGTGTTCGACGGCTGCTACCACGGCATGGTCGACGACGCCTTCGTGGTGCTGAAGGACGGCGAGCGCGTCATGAAGCCGGGCCTGCTGGGCCAGGTTCACGACCTGACCGCCACCACCTGGGTGGTGCCGTTCAACGATCTGGCGGCCCTGGAGAACGCCCTGGCCTCCGACCAGGTCGCCGCCGTTCTGGCCGAACCGGTGATGACCAACTGCGGCATGATCCTGCCCGAGCCCGGTTTCCACGCCGCGCTGCGCCGGCTGACCCGTGACGCCGGGACCCTGCTGATCCTCGACGAGACCCACACGATCTCGACCGGGCCCGGCGGCTATACCCGCGCCCACGGGCTGGAGCCCGACATCTTCGTCCTGGGCAAGGCCGTCGCCGGCGGCGTGCCGGCCGCCGTCTGGGGCGTGACCGCCGAGCTGTCGGCGCGGATGGATGAGGCCCAGGCGCGGATCGGTCCGGGCCAGTCCGGCATCGGCACGACGCTGTCGGGCAACGCGCTGGCCATGGCGGCCATGCGGGCCATGCTGTCCGAGGTGATGACCGACGCGGCCTACGCCAAGATGCTGGCCGGCGCCGAGCGGCTGGTCGTGGGGCTGAAGGCCGTGATCGCCGCGCGCGCGCTGGCGTGGTCCGTCGCCCATGTCGGCGCCCGCGTCGAACTGGTGTTCGCCGATCCTCCGCCGAAGAATGCCGCCGCGATGCGGAAAGTGCTGGACCATCAGGCGGTGGAAGCGCTGCACTTGTGGCTGATCAACCGGGGCGTCCTGATCGCGCCCTTTCACAACATGATGCTGGTCTCGCCCGTCACCGACGACGCGGCGATCGACCGGCTGGTCGCGGCCATTGATGGGTTCGCGGCCGCTATGGGGGAGATGCCTGGATGAACGCTTCAAACATCCGATCTTCCCGGCGAATGCCGGGACCCAGATCCGACTTGAGCTTTTGCCGCGATTGGCGGGTCCCAGCCTTACGATCTGGGCCCCGGCATTCGCCGGGGAAATCGGATTTTGGTGGGGCGCGGGCATGAGCATGGTCGCTGATCTCAAAGAATGCCGCGATTTCCTTGCGGCAAACCCTCAAGTCCGCTTCGTCGAGGTGTTCTTCACCAGCATGACCGGCGTGCCGCGCGGCAAGCGGCTGCGTGTGCATGAGCTGGAGGCGATCTACGAGTATGGCCGCTTCCTGCCGGGCTCGGTGCTGGTGGTCGACACCAACGGCGCTGACTGCGAGGACACCGGCCTGGTGTGGGAGGACGGCGACGCCGATCGCCGGGCGCGGCCCGTGCCCGGAACCCTGACCCTGGCGCCGTGGCTGGGTCCCGACGTCGCCCAGGTCATGCTGTCGATGTACGAGCTGGACGGGACGCCGAACGACCTCGACCCGCGCCACGTGCTGCAAAGGGTGCTGGACCGCTACGCCGCCGACGGCCTGACGCCTGTCGCCGCGTGCGAGCTGGAATACTACCTCGTCGACCTGCAGCGCGGCCCGACCGGCGAGCTGCAGCCGGCCAAGTCGATGCAGACCGGCCTGCGCCCCACGGGCATCCAGGTCTATGGCCTGCCCGAGCTGGAGGCCCACGCCCCGTTCCTGCGCGAGCTGTGGGACACCGCCGACGTGCTGGGCGTACCGCTGGAGGGCGCGATCTCGGAGTTCGCCCCCGGCCAGGTCGAACTGACCCTGAAGCACAAGCCTGACGCCCTGCGCGCGGCCGACGACGCGGTGCTCTACAAGCGCGCCGCCAAGGGCGTGGCCTTGCGTCATGGCTGCGAGGCCACCTTCATGGCCAAGCCGTGGGCGGAGCGGGCCGGCAACGGCTTCCACGTCCATCTCAGCGTCAACGACGCGGACGGGAACAACCTGTGCGCCGCCGAGGATCTGGAAGGCTCGCCGCTGCTGAAGCAGGCCATCGCCGGCATGAAGGTGCTGCTGGGCGAAGGCATGGCGATCCTGGCGCCCAACGCCAACAGCTATCGCCGCTTCAAGGCCAACTCTTACGCGCCCGTCGCCCCGACCTGGGGCGTCAACAACCGCACGGTCTCGCTGCGCGTCCCGGCCGGCCCGCCCAAGACCCGCCACGTCGAGCACCGCGTCGCCGGGGCCGATGGCAATCCGTACCTGGTGATGGCGGTGCTGCTGGCCAGCGCCCACCACGGCATCGCCAACAAGCTGGATCCGGGCCCGGCGGTGGTCGGCGACGGCTACGCGGCGGCGGCCAAGGAGAACATCCGGCTGCCGTCCAACTGGTTCGCGGCGGTCGACCTGTTCGAGAAATCGGAGGTCCTGCGCGACTATCTCGGCGACCGCTTCGTGGACATGTTCGTCTCGGTCAAGCGTACCGAACAGGCGCGCTTCTTCGAGGTCGTCACCGAACTCGATTTCGACTGGTACCTCCGCAACGCCTGATGGTGGTGTGGTGAATAGGGTTTCTCCCTTCCCCCTCTGATGGGGGAAGGGTTGGGGATGGGGGTGACAGCGGTTCAGGATGTGGCGCGAACGGAGCGCTACCGGCCGACCGTGTCACCCCCACCCCCGCCCCTCCCCCATCCAAGGGGGAGGGATCTAGATTGTGCGGCGGCCGTCATGTCCGTCATCGGACGTCCTAGAGGGAGATAGGGACCATGAGCAGCATCACTCAGAGAGGCGCGAACCGGCGCTCGCTTCTGACGGCCTTCGGGGCGGCGGCCATCGGCCTGTCGTTCACGGCCTGCGGCGAGAAGCCCAAGGCCACGGGGGCGAACGGCGAAGAGCCCAAGCTGAACTTCTACAACTGGGACACCTATATCGGCGAGACCACGTTGGGCGACTTCAAGAAGGCGACCGGCGTCGACGTGAACATGAGCCTGTTCGCGACCAACGATGAGCTGTTCGCCAAGCTCAAGGCCGGCAATCCGGGCTTCGACGTGATCGTGCCGTCGAACGAGTTCGTCACCCGCATGGGCCAGGCTGGCATGCTCGAGGTGCTGGATCACGCCAAGATCCCGAACATGAAGAACATCGACCCGTCGTTCCTCAATCCGGACTTCGACCCGGGCCGGAAGTACTCGATGCCCTATACCTGGCTGCTGCTGGGCATCGGCTATCGCAAGAGCAAGGTCCAGGGCGTGCCCGACAGCTGGAAATGGCTGTTCGACAGCGACAAGTACAAGGGCCGCATCGCCCTGCTGTCGGAAAGCGCCGACCTGGTGCGCCTGTCGGCCAAGTATCTGGGCCACAGCGTCAACGACATCCCGGCCGACATGCTGCCGAAGATCGAGCAGATGCTGATCAAGCAGAAGCCGTTCGTGAAGGCCTTCCACGATGACAACGGCCAGGACCTGCTGGTCTCGGGCGAGGTCGATCTGGTGCTGGAATATAACGGCGACATCGCCCAGGTGATGAAGGACGACCCGGACCTCGATTTCGTGGTGCCCAAGGAGGGCTCGCTGATCAACAGCGACACCCTGTGCATCCCGAAGGGCGCGCCGCGACCCAACAACGCCCACGCCTTCATCAACTACCTGCTGGACGCCCAGGCCGGGGCCGAGATCACCAAGACGATCCTCTACCCGACCCCGAACGCGGCGGCCAAGGCGCTGATGCCGGAGAGCTACCGCAACAACCCGGTGATCTTCCCGCCGGCCGACATCATGGCCAAGTGCGAGTACGGCGCGTTCGAAGGAGCCGAGAAGGCCAGTCAGTACGAGGAAATCATCACGCGGGTGCGGGCGGCCTAGGCCGTAAAAGCTGTCATCCCGGCCAAGCGCGAAGCGCGCCGAGCCGGGACCGCCGGAAGCTCCGTATTTCCGGCGGTCCCGGGTCTCCGCCGCGCTCCGCCCGGGATGACAATCTAGGGAGTGGGGAATGGAACAATCCTGGAAACAGGCCAAAGCCGTCTTCGCCGCCGCGCTGGGACCGCCGCTGGTGTGGTTGGTGGTGTTCTTCCTGGCGCCGATGGCGATCGTCTGGGCCTACAGCTTCGGTCACAACGAGGGCCTGACCGAGATCGCCATCACCGGCACGTTCCACAACTACGCCCGGGCGATCGAGCCGCTGTATCTGAAGATCTTCCTGAAGTCGGCCTGGGTGGCGGGGCTGACCACGGGCCTGTGCCTGGTGCTGGGCTTTCCGGTCGCCCTGGCCATCACCTTCGCGTCCGACAAGGCCAAGACCTGGCTGCTGCTGATGATCATGCTGCCGTTCTGGACGAACCTCCTGATCCGCACCTACGCCCTGATCGCCGTGTTGCGCACCGAGGGCTATATCAATCAGAGCCTGGAATGGCTTTGGAAGGGCGGGAGGACTGGCCGCCCTGGTCGGCCTGCAGCCGCTGGGCGACTTCCAGCCGTTGGGGCTGCTGCACAACAATTTCGCGGTGATCCTGGGCCTCGTCTACGTGCACCTGCCGTTCATGGTGCTGCCGCTCTATTCAGCCCTGGACCGGCTGGACAAGTCGCTGCTGGAGGCCAGTCTCGACCTCGGCGCCGGGCACATGCGGACGATCTTCAAGGTGGTCGTGCCCCTGGCCCTGCCGGGCATCGCCTCGGGCGTGCTGATCACCTTCATCCCGGCGCTCGGCGCCTATCTGACCCCGGACCTGCTGGGCGGGCCCGACAGCCAGATGATCGCCAACGTCATCGAGCGCCAGTTCAAGCGCGCCAACGACTGGCCCTTCGGCGCGGCCATGTCGTTCGTGCTGATGTACCTGACCTTCATCGCCATCGCGATCCAGGCGGTGCTGGCGAAGAAGACGCCGGAGGCGAAGGGATGATGGCCCTCAATCCGATCTTCCCGGCGAAAGCCGGGACCCAGATTCAGCTTGAGCCTTTGGGGTGTTCGCGCCTTTCGGCGGCCCGCTGGTCTGGCGCTCGTGGGTTCGATCTGGGCCCCGGCGTTCGCCGGGGAAACGGGGAAGGGGATCGATCGTGGCTAAACGCTCGCCCCCCGGTCCGCTCGAATACCTCCGCCGCTGGCCGATGCGGGCCTGGCTGGCGATGGTGGGGATCTTCCTCTACGCGCCGCTGGTCGCCCTGATGGCGTTCAGCTTCAACGACAGCCGGCGCAACATCGTCTGGAAGGGCTTCACGCTCAAATATTACGACAAGCTGTTCAACGACTTCGCCCTCCTGGAAGCGTTCGGCAACAGCCTGACGATCGCGGCGGCTTCGACGGTGATCAGCCTGATCCTCGGCGCCTCGGCGGCCCTGCTGCTGTGGCGCTTCCGCTTCCCGGGCAAGACGGTCCTGGACGGCGCCCTGGCCCTGCCGATCGTGGTGCCCGAGATCTGCATGGGCGTGGCCATGCTGGTGTTCTTCGCCCGGGTCATGCCCTGGCCGCAGGGCCTGCCGTGGCCGCTGAACCTGGGGGCGATCATCATCGCCCACGTGTCGTTCTCGTTCCCGTTCGTGGCGGTGGTGGTGCGCGCCCGCATGGCCAGCTTCAACCGCGAGATGGAGGAGGCGGCCCGCGACCTGGGGGCCGGCGAGTTCCGCACCATCAAGGACGTGATCCTGCCGCACATGGCGCCGTCGCTGGTGGCCGGGGCGCTGCTGGCCTTCACGCTGAGCCTGGACGACTTCGTCATCACCTTCTTCACCGCCGGGCCGGACACGGTGACCTTCCCGGTCAAGGTCTATTCGATGGTCCGCTTCTCGGTGACGCCGGAGGTCAACGCGGCCTCGACGGTGCTGATCGTGCTGACCGTGCTGCTGACCGCGGCGGCGCTGAAACTGCAGGGGGACCCGGCGGCGACCGCCGGTCACGGGACGGGGGATCCGAAATGAGCGCTCGCCTCGTTCCGATCTTCCCGGCGAAAGCCGGGACCCAGATTCAGCCCGAGCTTTGGCCGTACCTGGCGCTTCCCAGCTTTACGATCTGGGCCCCGGCTTTCGCCGGGGAAGTCGGGGTTCTGTGTGTCGGGGGACAAGCCCAGTGAGCCAACCGAAACCCATCATCACCTTCGAGAACGTCACCAAGCGCTTCGGCAAGCTGGCGGCGGTCGACAACGTTTCCCTGACCGTGACCGAGGGCGAGTTCTTCGCCCTGCTGGGCCCGTCGGGCTGCGGCAAGACCACCCTGCTGCGGATGCTGGCTGGCTTCGAAACGCCCACCGAGGGCCGGATCCTGATCGACGGCCAGGACATCTCCAAGGTGCCGCCCAACAAGCGGCCGGTGAACATGGTGTTCCAGTCCTACGCCGTGTTCCCGCACATGAGCGTGGCCGACAACGTCGCCTACGGCCTGGTGGTCGACAAGGTGAGCAAGGCCGAGCGCGACCGCCGCGTCGAGGAGGCGTTGGAACTGGTGCAGCTGGGCGGCTATGGCGACCGCAAGCCCGACCAGCTGTCCGGCGGTCAGCGGCAACGCGTGGCCCTGGCCCGGGCCCTGGTCAAGCGGCCGCGCGTTTTGCTGCTGGACGAGCCGCTGTCGGCCCTGGACGCCAAGCTGCGCGAGCAGATGCGCACCGAACTCTGCACCCTGCAGGAGAAGGTCGGCATCACCTTCATCATGGTCACCCACGACCAGGACGAGGCCCTGGCCCTGGCGTCGCGTTGCGCGGTGATGAGCCGGGGTGTGCTGCAGCAGGTCGCCACGCCCAGCGATCTCTACGAGTTCCCCACAGCCGCTTCGTGGCCGACTTCATCGGCAGCGTGAACCTGTTCGAGGGCGTGCTGGCCGTCGACGAGCCCAGCCACGCGGTGATCCGCTCGCCGGACCTGCCGGTCGACATCTTCCTCGACCACGGCGTCACCGGCGCCCGCGGCGGCACGGTCTGGGCGGCGATCCGTCCCGAGAAGATCGAGCTGCACAAGAAGGACGGCGACGAGCCCCCCAACCTCGGCGACTGCCCGAAGGGGACCAACGCCATCGCGGGTGTCATCAAGCATGAGGCCTATCTGGGCGGTCAGTCGACCTATGAGGTGGAGATCGAGGGCGGCCGTCGGATCAAGGTCCAGCGCTCGAACCTGACCCGCTGGGACCAGGAGGACTTCAAGCTGGGCGAGACGGTGTGGCTGTGCTGGCACGCCTGCTCGCCGGCGGCGTTGTCGTGACCTATGCTTAGCCATAACCCGACCTTCCCGGCGAACGCCGGGACCCAGATTCACCCAGAGCGTCGATCGACGTCGCGCCTCCGGACTGCGCCAGCCCATCGGACCTTGGCGCCCTCGATCTGGGCCCCGGCATTCGCCGGGGAAATCGGAGGTCTAGGATGACCACCCGCCCCGTCGCTGGAATCATCTGCTGCACGCGCACCGTCGGGGTGGAGTCGGCCCAGGCGGTGATGAGCCGCTATGTCGAGGCGACCATGGCCCATGGCGACGTCGCGGCGCTGCTGGTTCCATCCCTGCCGGGAAGGATGCGGGCGGCCGAGGTCGCCGGGCGGCTGGACGGACTGATGCTGACAGGCAGCCCCTCCAATCTCGACCCGGCGCTCTACGGCGAGGAGATCGGCGATGCGCCAGGTCCGTTCGACGCCGCGCGCGATGGCATGACCGCCGACCTGATCAAGGCCATGCTGGACCTCCGCAAGCCGGTGTTCGGGATCTGCCGCGGCTTCCAGGAGATCAATGTCGCGTTCGGCGGGACGCTGCGACGGGACATGGCCGCCAACGCCGACCTGATCGCCCACCACGCGCCGGACGACGTCGATTTCAACGGCATGTTCGACCACACCCACGCCGTGGAGCTGACGCCGGGCGGCGTCCTGGCCCGCGCTTTCGGCGTGGAAAAGGCTGTCGTCAACTCGGTGCACTATCAGGGTGTCGACCGGCTGGGCGAGGGGCTGACCGTCGAGGCGCGCGCGCCCGATCGCGTCGTCGAAGCCTTCTCCGCCACCGTCAACGGCGCGCCCGTGCTGGCTGTCCAGTGGCACCCCGAATGGAAGCCGGCGCAGAACCGGCAGTCGCAGATCTTCTTCGAAATCTTCGGACGCGCCCTCAGAGGCGCGCCGCTCGTCGTGTAAGGCCAGGAGCTTCAAGATGACCGTCCCCATCCGCAACCACGACGTCGCCGAGCTCAAGCGTCTCGACCTCGCCCACCACCTGCCGGCCCAGGCCGATCACAAGGTCCTGTTCGAGCTGGGCGGCAGCCGTGTCGTCACCCGCGCCGACGGGGTCTACATCCAGGACGGTGACGGCCACCGCATTCTGGACGGCATGGCCGGCCTGTGGTGCGTCAATGTCGGCTACGGCCGCACCGAGCTGGCGGAAGCCGCCTACGAGCAGATGCTGGAGCTGCCGTACTACAACACCTTCTTCAGAACGACGACGCCGCCGACCGTGAAGCTGGCGGCCAAGATCGCCGAGAAGATGGGCGGCCATCTGACCCACGTGTTCTTCAACTCGTCGGGCTCGGAGGCCAACGACACGGTCTTCCGCCTGGTCCGCCACTATTGGAAGCTCAAGGGTCAGCCGCAGCGCACCGCCTTTATCAGCCGCTGGAACGCCTATCACGGCTCGACCGTGGCCGGGGTGTCGCTGGGCGGCATGAAGCACATGCATGTGCAGGGCGACCTGCCGATCCCCGGCGTCCACCATGTGATGCAGCCCTATCCGTTCGGCGACGGCTTCGGCGAGGATCCGGCCGCCTTCCGCGACCGCGCCGTCAAGGCCATCGAGGACAAGATCCTGGAAGTCGGCCCCGAGAACGTCGCGGCCTTCATCGGCGAGCCGGTGCAGGGCGCGGGCGGGGTGATCATCCCGCCGGACGGCTACTGGCCGGCGGTCGAGGCCCTGTGCCGCAAGTACGGGATCCTGCTCGTCTGCGACGAGGTGATCTGCGGCTTCGGACGCCTGGGTGAATGGTTCGGCCACCAGCACTACGGGATCAAGCCGGACCTGATCGCCATGGCCAAGGGCCTGTCGTCCGGCTACCTGCCGATCTCGGCCGTCGGGGTCGCCGATCACATCGTCGCCGAGCTGCGCGAAAAGGGCGGCGACTTCATCCACGGCTTTACCTATTCGGGCCACCCGACCTGTGCGGCGGTGGCGCTGAAGAACATCGAGATCCTGGAGCGTGAGAGCCTGGTCGAGCGCACCCGCGACGACACCGGGCCCTACCTGGCCAAGGCGTTGGCCAGCCTGAACGACCATCCGCTGGTGGGCGAGACCCGCTCGCTTGGTTTGATTGGAGCTATCGAGATCGTCCGCGAGAAGGGGACCAACCATCGCTTCCTCGACAAGGAGGGCGAGGCCGGCCCGATCGTGCGCGACCTCTGCATCAAGAACGGCCTGATGGTCCGCGCCATCCGCGACAGCATCGTCTGCTGTCCGCCCCTGATCATCACCCACGCCGAGATCGACAAACTTGTCGCGATCATCCGCCAGTCTCTGACCGAGGCCGAGCCCGTGCTGCGGGCGCTCAAGCCGGAGGCGGTGTCATGAGGCTAGAGCACCGAACTCACCTCCAACACCGCTCATCCCCGCGAAAGCGGGGACCCAAGCTGATGTTCAGTCAGGCGGTGCGGGTGGGGATGAACTCTGGACTCGGCTTGGGTCCCCGCTTTCGCGGGGATGAGCGGATAGAGGGATGGTCTCGCGAGGACCCGTCCGCTCCAAACTACTTTCGCCACGAGTACGGCGTGGGTAGCTGGTTAGGCGTCCCCAAGGATTTCAACCACTCTGCTACGCGCTCGTGCGGAACGACCCGACCGGCCGCGATGTCGGCATCGGCTTCAGCTTCCGCTCGACGTTCAGCTTCGTCTTCCAGTTCGTCGAAGATGTCTGGTTCCGGCTCGTCCATATCTCACGATAGCAGAAGCTGGAGCGCGTCATGAAGCCCAAGCACAACAAGGCCAAGCGCGAGACCACGCTCAATCGGGGCGTCGCTTCGCTGGAGGAGGCCCAGGCCTGGTTCGCGCGGCAGAGCATCGAGGAGATCGAGTGCGTGGTGCCCGATCTGGCCGGCGTGGCGCGGGGCAAGATCATGCCGGTGCGCAAGTTCCTCGGCACGCCCTCGATGAACCTGCCGCTGGCGGTGTTCTACCAGACCATCACCGGCGACTTCCCCGAGTTCGAGGGGGCGGTCAGCGCGGTGCAGTCCGATACCGACATCTTCCTGACCCCGGACTTCGCGACCCTGGCCGCCGTGCCGTGGGCGCAGGATCCGACCGCCCAGGTGATCCATGACGCCTTCCATCCCGACGGCCGCCCCGTCGAGGAGGCCCCGCGCCAGGTGCTGCGGCGGGTGCTGGCCCTCTATGCCGAGCAGGGCTGGGTCCCGATCGTGGCGCCGGAGATCGAGTTCTATCTCGTCGACAAGAACACCGACCCGGACTACCCGCTCAAGCCGCCCATCGGCCGCTCAGGCCGGCCCGAGACCGGGCGGCAGGGCTATTCGATCAGCGCGGTCAACGAGTTCGATGCGCTGTTCGAGGACATGTACGAGTACTCCGAACGCCAGGGCCTGGAGATCGACACCCTGATCCACGAAAGCGGCGTGGCCCAGATGGAGATCAACCTCCGCCACGGCAATCCGCTGGAGCTGGCCGACCAAGTGTTCATGTTCAAGCGCACCATCCGTGAGGTGGCGCTGGAGCACGAGATCTACGCCACCTTCATGGCCAAGCCGATGGCCAGCGAGCCGGGCAGCGCCATGCACATCCACCAGTCGAT
>CBDIPU010000001.1:0-452130 GCA_965283765.1 Caulobacteraceae bacterium | reverse complement strand
ACCCGCGTCACCGGCAAGCTGCTGGCCGCCTACGGCATCAAGACCAAGCTGGAGCGCCACGACGAGCACGTGGCCGAACGCGCCATTCCCGGCGTCCTGCAGCGGCTGGAGGCCGGCGAGCGCGTCGCCCTGGTCTCCGACGCCGGCACCCCGATGGTCTCCGACCCCGGCCATCGCCTGGCCAAGGCGGCGATCGCCGCCGGCCATCCCGTGATCCCGATCCCGGAGCCTCGGCGGTCCTGGCGGCCCTGACCCTGGCCGGCCTGCCGACCGACCGCTTCCTGTTCGCCGGCTTTCCGCCGCCCAAGAGCGCCGCGCGCCGGACCTTCTTCGAGGAATTCGCCAACACCCGCGCCACCCTGATCTTCTACGAAGGCGCCTCGCGGGTCGACGACTGCCTGGCCGACATGGCCGCCGTGTTCGGCGGAACGCGACCGGCGGCAGTGTGCCGCGAACTGACCAAGCTCTACGAGACCTGCATTCGCGGGCCGCTCGCCGAACTGGCCGCGGATCCGCGCTTCGCGGCGCCCAAGGGCAAGATCGTCATCCTGGTCGGTCCCGGAGCCGAGGAACTCGCCACCGCCGACGACGCCGAGGCCGCCCTGCGCGAGGCCATGGCCCGCCTGCCCCTGGGCGAGGCCGCTTCGGAAGTCGCCAAGGCCTTGGGCCTCTCCCGCAAGGATCTCTACCGCCAGGCGCTGGCCTTGAAGGAGCAGACCTGATGGTCGCCGGCGGTCGCCATGCGCATGTTCGCCAGGCCAAAGCCCGGCAGGAGAGCGCCGCGGCCCGCAAGCTCGGCCGTCGGGCCGAGGTGGTCGCGGCCCTGTGGCTGATGGCCAAGGGCTACCGCATCCTGGGCTTCCGCCTGGCCACCCCGCTCGGCGAAATCGACCTGCTGGCGCAACGCGGCAAGGTGCTGGCCGTTGTGGAAGTCAAGCAGAGGACAACGATCGAGGACGCCCTGGACGCCGTGACGCCCACCCAGCGCGACCGCCTGCGCCGCGCCGCCGCCCATGTCAGCGCGCACCGCGTGGCCTTGCGCGATCTCTTCGTGCGCCTGGATCTCATCGCCCTGGCCCCCGGCCGCGCGCCGCGCCACCTTCCCAACGCCTGGGGGGCCGCATGACGCGCGACGAGGCCGAGGCGATCCTGACCAAGGCCGGCGAAGGTCCCGACGAGGGCTTCCCGCTGTTCGAGGCGGCCCTGGCCTGCGCCGTCCATGACGATCCCAGCCGCGACACCCAACCGGCCCTGGACCTGGCCCGCGACGCCGTCGAGCGCCTGCGCCGCCGCGCCGAGGCCGAGTCGCCCGAGGAGGCCGTGGCCGAGACCCTGGCCGGGGACCTCCGCCTGACCGGCGACGTGCTGACCTACGACCATCCCGACAACGCCGACGTCATCGCCATCGCCGAGCGCCGCAAGGGCCTGCCGGTGGCGCTGGGCGTCTTCTACCTGCACGCCGCCCGCCAGGTCGGGCTGGAGCTCTACGGCGTCGACTTCCCCGGCCACTTCCTGCTGCGCATCGAGACCGAGGAGGGTCCGCTGGCCCTGGATCCCTTCAGCGAAGGCCGGGTGGTGCTGCCGTCCGAACTGTCGCGCCGGGCGCTGCGAACGGGCCTGATGCCCGACGTCGCTTCGCGGCTGGAGCTCCTGATGGCGCCGATCTCGGACCGCGCCGTGCTGATCCGCCTGCAGAACAACATCTTCGCCCGCGCCCAGCAGGCCAAGGACTGGGTCCGCGCCGAGCGCTCGGCCCTGCGCCGCGCCCTGCTCAACCCCGCCGACCACCGCCCCTGGCTCGACGTCGCCGCCGCGCGCGAAGGCCAGGGCGCCCTGGCCGGCGCCCTGCAGGCCCTCTCGCGCGCCCAGATCCTGGACGGCGGCGCGGCCATCGCCGCCCGCGCGGCCCGCGAACGGATGCGGCTAAGGCTGAACTAGGCCACGGACTCATTAAATCGCAGCCAAATGCGTACTGAGGCGAGTTTGACGCCGGCGAGATAGTTGTCGGCGCGCTTGTCGTATCGTGTTGCGACGCCTCGGAAGTGCTTGAGCTTGTTGAAGAAGCGCTCGACGAGGTTGCGGTATCGGTAGAGGAAGCCGCTGAAGGCGGGGACGTTTTTGCGATTGGGCATGGGCTTGACGTTGGCCCAGGCGCCTTTGCTTGCGAGATCTCTGCGCAAGGCGTCGCTGTCATAGGCGCGATCGGCCAGCAGGATCTGGCCTTTGCCGATCGAGGCGAGCATGTCGGCAGCGCTGCGACCATCATGGGCCTGACCCTCGGTGAGCTTGAGGGCGATGGGCAACCCCTCGGCGTCGACCAGGGCGTGGATTTTGGTGGTCAGGCCGCCCCGCGAGCGACCCATGCAACGGGATCGGTCGTCTTTTTTTGGGCGTTGGCGGCGTGCTGATGCACGCGGATCGACGAGCTGTCGATCATCTGGATGTCGCCGTCATAAGCTTTTGAAACTGCTTCAAGAAGTCGGTCCCAGACGCCGGCCTTGCGCCAGCGGTTGAAGCGGTTGACGCAGGTCGTGTGAGGCCCGTAGCGACCGGGGATGTCCGCCCAGGGCGCCCCGTCCGCAGTCGCCAGAAAATGCCGTTGAGCACCCGCCGATCGTCCACGCGCGGTACGCCGCGCGGCTTGTTGGGCAGCAGCGGCTCGATCACCGCCCACTCGAAATCCGTAAGATCAAATCGCGCCATTCAAACCTCCCGTCTCAGAAGGTTTGAATCAGCCCCGCCACTTTTTGGGAATCCCGTTTATGGGTCTGTGGCCTAGAACGCGTCCGCCGTTGGACCTGGGCGCGAGAACGCCTAACTAAGCCGTCGCGTCCAAACGCCAGGAAGAACCCCAGGAGCCCCCATGTCGCTGCAAGTCGCCGTCCAGATGGATCCCGTCCTGGGGATCAACATCGAAACCGACACGACCTTCCTGATGATGATGGAAGCCCAGGCCCGCGGTCACAAGCTGTGGTTCTACACACCCGACAAGCTGTCGCAGGAAGACGGCCGGGTGTTCGCCCGCGCCCAGTCCCTGGAGCTTTCGGCCGTCCACGGCGCGCACGCCAAGCTGGGCGAGCTCGTGGTCCTCGACATGAAGGACGACATCGACGTCGTCCTGATGCGCCAGGATCCGCCGTTCGACATGGCCTACATCACGGCCACGCACTTCCTGGAGAAGATCCACCCGCACACCCTGGTGGTGAACAACCCCGCCGAGGTGCGTAACGCGCCGGAAAAGCTGTTCGTCACCGACTTCCCGGGCGTGCAGCCGCCGACCCTGATCACCTCCGACCACGAGGCGATCTACGACTTCCGCGCCCGTCACGGCGACATCGTGCTGAAACCCCTCTACGGCGGCGGCGGCTCGGGCGTGGCCCGTCTGTTGGCGGACGATCCAAACCTCGACGCCCTGCTGGAACTGCACGCCATGATCGGTCGCGAGCAGGTCATCGCCCAGAAGTTCGTGCCGGCCGTTAGCAAGGGCGACAAGCGCGTTCTGCTGGTCGACGGCGAGCCGGTTGGGGCCATCAACCGGGTGCCGGCCGACGGCCAGGTGCGCTCGAATCTGCGGGTCGGCGGCCGCGCCGAGGCCGTCGAACTGACCCCGCGCGACCTGGAGCTCTGCCGGATCATCGGCCCCGAGCTGAAGCGCCGTGGACTGATCTTTGTTGGCATCGACGTCATTGGCGAGTACCTCACGGAAATCAACGTAACGTCGCCAACCGGCGCTCAACAGCTGAAGCGTTTTACCGGCATCGACGCCGCATCTGTACTTTGGGACCGCATCGACGACATTCGCCGTAACGGTGGGTAACTCTGCGGAAACGTGGACGTTTCGCGAAACGTTCGTTTTTCGTTCTTGCTCCATTTCACGCGCTA
This sequence comes from Caulobacteraceae bacterium, assembly GCA_965283765.1. Classification (GTDB taxonomy): domain Bacteria; phylum Pseudomonadota; class Alphaproteobacteria; order Caulobacterales; family Caulobacteraceae; genus Caulobacter. The sequence goes on along the minus strand of CBDIPU010000001.1, from coordinate 448,248 downwards.
TGCTGTGACTTGTGGATAAATCAAATATCCGCAAGGGGTTGGAATGGCCGCCAGGGTGGTCACCGTCGCGTTCGAGGGCGTCGAGGCCCGACGCGTCGATGTCGAGGTGCAACTGACGACGGGCGCTCAGGTGTTCGTCATTGTCGGCCTGGCCGACAAGGCCGTCGCCGAGAGCCGTGAGCGGGTGCGCGGAGCCTTCGCGGGCCTTGGCCTGTCCTTGCCCGGCAAGCGCATCGTCGCCAACCTGGCGCCGGCCGACATGCCCAAGGAAGGCACGCACTTCGACCTGCCGATCGCCCTGGCGGTGATGTCCGCCATCGGCGTGATCCCGACGGACGCGCTCGATGGCTGGGCGGCCATGGGCGAGCTCTCGCTGGACGGTCGCATCGTACCGGCGGCGGGAGCCCTGCCGGCGGCGATGGCGGCCGGGGCCATGGACCTGGGCCTGATCTGTCCGGAGGCGTCCGGTCCCGAGGCGGCCTGGGCTGGCAAGACCCGGATCCTGGCGCCACGCTCGCTGGTGGCGCTGATCAATCACTTTCGGGGCAGCCAGATCCTGTCGGCCCCCGCGCCCGGCCCGATCGTCGAGGGCGAGCGACCCAAGGACCTGCGCGACGTCAAGGGCCAGGAGCACGCCAAGCGGGCCCTGGAAATCGCCGCGGCCGGCGGCCACAATCTGCTGTTCGTCGGTCCGCCCGGCTCGGGCAAGTCGATGCTGGCCCAGCGCCTGCCGGGCCTCCTGCCGCCGCTGAGCTCCAAGGAGCTGCTGGAGACCTCGATGGTCCATTCGGTGGCGGGCTTGATCGCGCGCGGCGCCTTGACCCGCGATCGACCGTTCCGCGGCCCGCACCACAGCGCCAGCATGGCCGCCCTGACCGGCGGCGGACTGAAGGCCAAGCCGGGGGAGGTGTCGCTGGCCCACAACGGCGTTCTCTTCCTCGACGAGTTGCCCGAGTTCGGCGTCCAGGCGCTGGACAGCCTGCGCGCGCCGCTGGAGACCGGCGAGGTGATGGTGGCCCGCGCCAATGCTCACGTCCGCTATCCGGCCCGGGTGCAGCTGGTGGCGGCCATGAACCCCTGTCGCTGCGGCCACGGCGGGGCCGGGCGCGGCGCGTGCGGCAAGGCTCCCCGGTGCCAGCGCGACTACCAGGGCCGAGTCTCGGGTCCGCTGATGGACCGTATCGACCTCACCGTCGACATGCCCGCGGTCACCGCCGCCGATCTGTCCCTGCCGCCGCCCGCCGAAGGCTCGGCCGAGGCCGCCGCGCGGGTGGCCCGGGCGCGGAGGCTGCAGCAGGATCGCGCCGACGCGCTGGAGGTCGCCGACGGCCTGAATGGCCGCGCGGAGGGCGCCTTCCTGGAGAAGATCACCAACCTCGACGCCCCCGGCCGCGCTTTGCTGGCCCAGGCCGCCGAGGCCGGCCGGATCAGCGCCCGAGGCTGGACCCGCACGCTGCGCCTGGCCCGCACCATCGCAGACCTGGAGGGCGTCGACGCCGTCCGCCGCGTCCACGTCGCCGAGGCCCTGGCCTATCGGCGGACCACGACGCCGGGTGAAGAACCGGTTCGCGTTTGACCGCCCGTTAAGCCGCGCCGGTTAGGCTTGATCTCCATGAGCGATCCCAGACCCGACGATAAGCCCCCCGGCGTCACGCCCGAGCAGCTGGCCACCCTGAGCCACGAGTTCCGCACCCCGCTGAACGGCGTGCTGGGCATGGCGCGCCTGCTGGAAAACACCAAGCTGACCGCCGAGCAGAGGTCCTACGTCACCGCCCTACGCGAGAGCGGCGACCACCTGCTGTCGCTGGTCAATGACGTGCTGCACTTCGCCCGCCTCGGCGCGGCCTCGATCGAGCTCAGCCTGGCCCCGGTCGATATCGAGGGCCTGCTGCGCCAGGTCGCGGAGCTGATGAGCCCGCGCGCCCACGAGAAGGGCGTCGAGATCGCCTGGGCCGTCCCGACGCCCTTGCCGACCATCCAGGCCGACGAGGGCCGCCTGCGTCAGATCCTGCTGAACTTCGCCGGCAACGCCGTGAAATTCACCGAGGCCGGCGGCGTGCTGCTGACCGCCACGGCCACCACGCCCCCCAAGGAGAAGAGGGCGGCCGCATCCGCTTCTCGGTCGCCGACACCGGCCCCGGCGTCGCGCCCGAGGCTCGCCGGCGGATCTTCGACGCCTTCGTCCAGACCGACATCACCCACGCCACCCAGCTGGGCGGCGCGGGCCTGGGCCTGGCCATCGTGGCCACGCTGACCAAGGCCATGAACGGCGAAGTCGGGGTCGGCGGCGAGCTGGGCCAGGGCGCCGAGTTCTGGTTCGAAGCGCCTTTTGAGCTGACCGCGCCCGCCCTCCGGGCGGCCCCCCTGGACGGCCGCGCCGTCGCCATCGCCTCGCCCAACGCCATCGTCCGCGCCGCCACAGCGCGCCAGATCGAGGCCGCTGGCGGCCGGGCCTTCGCCGCCGTCGACATCGCCTCGGCCCTGTCGGGCGCGCCGGCCGACGCCGTGCTGCTGATCGACGCGGCGCTGTCGGGATCCCGTGGGGCGTTGAAGCCCCCGACCGGCCGCAAGGCCGTGGTGCTGCTGACACCCGAGCAGCGCGATCGCATCGAGCCGCTCAAGACCGCCGGCTTCTCGGGCTATCTGATCAAGCCGCTGCGCGCCGCCTCGCTGGTCGTCCAGGTGCTGCAGGCCGGCGAGACCGAAGCGACGCCCGCCACCGAGACGGCGCATGACGACCGCATCTCCGGGGCCGTGGCCCAGGGCGTCCGCGTGCTGCTGGCCGAGGACAATCCGATCAACGCCCTGCTGGCCCGAACCCTGCTGGAGCGCGAGGGTTGCAAGGTCGACCGCGTCGCCGACGGCGAGCAGGCCGTGGCCGCCGCCTCGGCCGGGGCCTACGACCTGATCCTGATGGACCTGCGGATGCCCGGCATGTCCGGCGTCGAGGCCGCCAAGGCCCTGCGCGCCAAGGGCGTGGCCTCGCCGATCGCCGCCCTGACCGCCGACGCCTTCGACGAGGACAAGCGCACCTGCCTGGCCGCCGGCATGGACGACTTCCTGGTCAAGCCCCTCACCCAGGAAGCCTTGCGTGACGCCCTCAAGCGTTGGACGACCTCCGGCGTCGCGAATGGGATTGGCGGCGGCTGGACGAAAACCGCGACGCGAGCCAAGGTCGCCGGCTAGATCCGGGCGCGCCCCGGACAGGGGATCGCCGCGATGACTGACGAAACGAAGGCGCAGGCCGCGCCCGAGAAGAAGACTCTTCTCCAGACCCTCGCCTTCTTCGGCGAGCGGCGCAGCCTGGTGATGCTGGGCCTGGGCTTCGCGTCGGGCCTGCCCTTCATGCTGATCTTCGACACCCTGTCGCTGTGGCTGCGCGACGCGGGCCTGTCACTGGCGGTGATCGGCTTCTTCAGCCTGGCCACCCTGTCGTTCTCGTTCAAGTTCCTCTGGGCCCCGCTGATCGACCGGGCCAAGGTGCCGGTGCTGCACGGCCTGCTCGGCCACAGGCGGGCATGGATCCTGGTGTTCCAGACCGCCATGATCCTGGGGCTGTGGACGATCTCGACACTCAATCCGGCCACGCAGCTGCCGCTCCTGGCCGCCGCCGCCGTCGCGGTGGGCTTCGCCACGGCCTCGCACGACATCGTCCTGGACGCCTGGCGAATCGAGGTCGCCGACAAGGAAGAACAGGGGCCGATGGCGGTCGCCTATCAATGGGGCTTTCGGGGCGCGATGATCGCCGCCGGCGCTGGGCCGCTGCTGCTGGCCGAACGGTTCGGTTGGAACTTCTCCTACGCCGTCATGGGCTTCGTGGTCGGGATCGGCGTCCTCGCCACCCTGTGGGCGCCGCGCGAGATGGAGCACACCATCCGGCCGATCCCGACCGGCGACGTCCATCAGCCCCGCTCGCTGGAAGCCCTGGAATGGATGGCGCGCCTCGCCATCCTGCTCGTCGGCGCCCTGGTCCTGGGCTCGGGCCTGTCGGGCGACGCGTCTCTGTTGTCCAAACTGGTCGGCGGCGAGGCCCTGGCCGAGGCTTGGAAGGCCAAGCCCAATGGCGTTTGGCTGCAATTGCTCGGTGTGCTGACCGGCCTGGCCATCGTGGTGGTGGCGGCCTGGCCGATCCCCAAGGTCCGCACCAAGCCTGGCGTCTATATGTCCGCGGCGTTCGGCGAGCCTCTGATCGACTTCGCCAAGCGCTTCAAGGGCGTGGCCGGCCTGATCCTGGCGGCGATCTGCGTCTATCGCGTCTCGGACTTCGTGCTCAACATCATGAACCCGTTCTACCGCGACATGGGTTTCTCGCTGACCGAGATCGCCGAGATCCGGAAGGTGTTCGGCATCATCGCCTCGATGATCGGCGTGTTCATGGGCGGGGTGATCGTGGCGCGGCTGGGCCTGATGAAAGCCCTGGTGATCGGCGCCTTCGCCCAGCCGATCAGTAACCTGTTCTTCGCCTGGCTGGCCATGAGCGGCCACAGCGTGCCGGTGCTGTTCTGGGCGATCTGCATCGACAACCTGGCCGGCGGAATCGCGGGCACGGCCCTGATCGCCTACATGTCCAGCCTGACGACGGCCGGGTTCACGGCCACGCAATACGCCCTGTTCTCATCGCTCTACGCCTTGCCCGGCAAGCTGATCGCCTCGCAATCGGGACGCATCGTCGAGGGCTCGGCGCTGGCGGCCGAGCACGGCGGGTTCACCGCGCCGCTGAAGGCCCTCTTCACCCGCCTGCCGCCAGAGAGCTTCACCGCCGCCGGCGCCAAGCTGGGCGTCAGCGGCCCGGCCATGGCGGCGGGCTATACGGCGTTCTTCATCTACACCGCCCTGATCGGCGTCGTGGCGATCGTGCTGTCGTTCCTGGTGGCGGCGCGGCAGAAGCCGGTCGAGGCCGAGGCGACGACCACCTAGGCATCGCGCGTGATCCCCGTCCTTCGACAAGCTCAGGATGAGGATCAGGGCCGGTTCAGTAGAAACCTCATCCTGAGCCTGTCGAAGGACGAGGTTTCGGTCCCGCCTAGACCTTCAGGCACACTACCTGGGCCACGCGCAGATCGCGCCGCAGGCCGTCGGCGACGCGGCCGTAGTTCTCGGTGGTGATCGGCTCGCTGGGCGCGAACTCCGACGGCGCGGGCCGGCGGCGTGGACCCAGCAGGGTCTTCAGGGTCTCGGGCGCGGTCGTGTAGATGCGGCCCCGGCGCGGAGCTTCGGCGACGGTCACGCCGATCACCCTTCCGGCGCTGTCCAGGGCCGGCGAGCCCGAGAGGCCGGCCAGGGTGCCCTTCAGGCTGTCGGTGCGACCGACCTCGGCCCAGACCAGCACCGGCTCGGTGCGAGCGCCTCGGCCGTGGACGACCAGGTTCTCGCGGCCCAGCAGGCGCGAGGCGGCCTCGCCAGGATGGCCCTGCGGGAAGCCCGGGTGATAGGCGCGCGCGCCCCGGCGCAGCGGCGTGTCCAGGCCCAGCGGCACCGACGGGGCCCCGCCCTCGGTGGTCAGGATGGCGGCGTCGGCCTTGGGATCGACATGCACCTTGGCGGCCACGCCGCGACCATCCGCGACGACGATCGCGGCTTGCTTGCAACCGTCGACCACGTGGCGTGCGGTCAGCCACGTGCCATCGTCGCCGACCGAGAAGGCCGTGCCCGAGCCCGGCTCGGGCCGATCGGGCACCTGGACCACGATGGAGGGATCGAACGGCGAGGACGGTCCCAGCGGCAGCCCCTCCTCGCCCGGCACGGGCGGCGGCGGCGGCGGCGCGTCCGATCGCTCCTGCCGGCCGACGGCGACGATCACCAGGGCGCTGACCGCCGCGGCATAGACCAGCCAGTCGGGAAGCTTGGGGAAATGCACGGTATGCCCCCCGATCCCGCCGGCTCAGCCAGCCACGGCGGCGGCGAGGATCAGGGCGGTGGCCAGCTTGGCGCCGACCAGCAGGGCGGCGGCGGCGACCTCCCCCTCGTGGATCCGCTCGGGCAGGCCCTGCAGCACCATGTCGGTGATGCGGAACACCAGGAGCTGCACGGCGATGGTCGCCGCGCCCCAGATCAGGATCTCGATCACCGAGGTCGAGGCGGTCAGCGAGATGGCCAGCGGAATGGCCAGGCCGACCATCACCCCGCCCAGCGACAGGGCGGCGGCCGAGTTGCCCTCGCGGATCAGGGTGATTTCCTTGTGCGGGGTCAACAGGGCGTAGAGCGCCGTGCCCAGGATCAGCATGACCAGGGTCACGCTGGCATGCAGCAGGGTGACCGGGAAGCCGGTGGCGAAGGCCTGGACCTCGGGCGACTGGAGCTGGGACGGCATGGACGCGAACTACCCCGATGAACTTGCGGCCCCCTGACTAACACGGGTCGACAAGTTTTGCGTCAGGGCGCCCGCCTCGGGGAAGTCGCCGCCTGTTTCTGGATGCGCCCTAAGCCGCCTCGTCCTCGTCGTCGCCGAGCATCCCGGCCATGGCCGCCATCGACAGCTTGCGCATGGCGCTCGCACGCACCTTCTCGCTCTCGCTCTTCAGCTGGCCGCAGGCGGCGAGGATGTCGCGGCCGCGCGGGGTGCGGATCGGCGAGGAGTAGCCGGCCTTGTTGAGGATCGCGGCGAAGGCCTCGATCGTCGACCAGTCCGAGCACAGATAGTCGCTGCCCGGCCAGGGGTTGAACGGGATCAGGTTGATCTTGGCCGGGATGCCCTTGATCAGCTTGACCAGGGCGCGGGCCTCGTCGGGGCTGTCGTTGACGCCCTTGAGCATCACGTATTCGAAGGTCACGCGGCGGGCGTTCGACAGGCCGGGATAGGCGCGGATTCCCGCCATCAGCTCGGCGATCGGGTATTTCTTGTTCAGCGGCACCAGCACGTCGCGCAGGGGATCGTTGGTGGCGTGCAGGCTGATCGCCAGCATGGCCTGGGTCGTATTGCCAAGCTTTTCCAGCATCGGAACCACGCCCGAGGTCGAGACCGTGATCCGGCGCCGCGAGATGCCGATGCCCTCGTTGTCGCTGATGATCTCGATGGCGTCGGCCACCTGGCCCAGATTGTACAGCGGCTCGCCCATGCCCATGAACACGATGTTCGAGAGCACGCGGTCTTCCTTGTCCGACGGCCATTCGGCCAGGTCGTCCTTGGCCACCTGGACCTGGGCGACGATCTCGGCGGCGGTCAGGTTGCGGACCAGCGGCTGGGTGCCGGTGTGGCAGAAGCTGCAGTTCAGGGTGCAGCCGACCTGGCTGGACACGCACAGGGCGCCGGCGCGGCCCACGCCGGGGATGTAGACGCTCTCGACCTCGATGCCGGGGGCCATGCGGATCAGCCACTTGCGGGTGCCGTCCTTGGACACCTGGCGCTCGACGATCTCCGGGCGGTTCAGCGTGAAGGCTTCGGCCAGGCGGGCGCGGGTCTCCTTGGCGACATCGCTCATCAGCGCGAAATCGGTGACGCCGCGATGGTGCATCCAGCGGAAGACCTGGGTGGCGCGCATCTTGGCCTTGCCGTGCTCGACCACGCCGCTCTCGACCAGGGCCGCGACCAGCTGCGGGCGCGTGAGGCCCGAGAGGTTGACCAGGGGTTTAGCGACGGGTTGGGCGGGCGTCGTCTCTGAAGAGACGCGCGACAGGTCTAGGGTGACGCTCAAGGGGGTGTCCGGATGCTCGGGGGCCGAGGCGGACATATAGCAGGTCCGGAGCGGTTTTCCAAAAGGGCCGGTCCGCGACGTGCGGCCTTACCCTTCGACAGGCTCAGGGTGAGGCCTGCCGCAACGCCCCGGCCTCGACCGAAAACCTCATCCCGAGCTTGTCGAAGGACGAGGCTTTCGCGCCCCTTACACCTTCCGGAACCGGCTTCCCTGGCTGGCCATCAACGCCAGGGCCCAGTCGTCCGGCACGATCTTGGCGATGGCGGCGATGGCCTTGTTCGGGGCGCCGGGAACGCAGATCGAGCGGTTAGCCTCGGCGGCCTCGTAGCCGGCGGCGGCGACCTCGTCGGCCCCCAGCCACATCCATTCGGGCACGCCCTGGCTGACCTGGCCGCGCGTGCCGTTGACATCATGGAACTCCGAATAGGTGAAGCCCGGGCACAGCGCCGAGACGTGGACGCCGGTCGCCAGGTTCTCCAGGTGCAGGCTCTGGGAGAACTTGACGAGAAAGCCCTTGGTCGCCGCGTAGAGCGTGTGGCCGGCCGCGCCGGGGACCAGCCCGGCCAGCGAGGCGACATTGACGATGCGGCCGAACTTCCGCTCGATCATGCCCGGCAGCACCTTGTGGGTCATGCCGCAGACGCTGGTCAGCATCAGCTGCAGGAAGGCCGCCTGGTCGGCCCAGGTCGTGGAGTCGTAGGTCCCGGGCAGGCCGTAGCCGGCGTTGTTGACCAGGGCGTCGACCACCCGGCCCTGCTCGGCGACGGCGGCCAGGACCGTGTCGACACCGGTCGGCTCGGCCAGGTCGGCGGGGATGGCGTAGGCCTCGACACCGGAGCGCAGCTTGATCTCGGCGGCCAGACCCTCGAGGCGGTCGGCCCGGCGCGCGGTCAGGGCCACGTCATAGCCGTGGCTGGCGTAGATGCGGGCGGAAGCGGCCCCGATGCCGGCGGAGGCGCCGGTGATCAGGGCGAGGCGGCGGGCCATGCTGGGGTGATCCGGAAGAAGACGAAACTCCGCCGGAGTCGAGCACGGCCCGTGATTTGGTTCAAGCAGCCCTCGGACTTAGACACTTGGGAGCGTGGCGGACGCCGAAACCGGCATCCACTTTCGGCCGCCACGCTCCAGGGGGCGGAAGAGGCGCGCCGACACGGCTGGGGCGCGCCTCTTCCGGGCCGCGGTCTGGGAGGGAGACCACCGCGGCCTTGGGGACTTAAGCGGCCTTTTCGAGCTCGGCGGCCTGGGCGCCGGCGGTCCAGCGGACAGCGGCCTTGGCGACGCGCTCGCCCAGCAGGCGGGCGGTCTCGCGGTCGCCGGCCGGCGGGGTCACCTCGGTCGAGGCGTTGTCCGACTGGGCGGCCAGGCCGATGAAAGAGCCGACGCGGTTCAGGGTGTCGGGGCCACGCTCGGCGGCGGTCACGTTCGGCGGGGCTATGCCCAGGTTGACCCAGTTCATGCCGTGCTGGGCGGCCAGGATGGTCAGGCTGGCCAGGGCGTGGGCCTTGTCGCCGGCGAAGCTGTGCGAGTTGGTGAAGCCGGCGGCCAGCTTGTCCTTCCAGGCGCCGGTGAAAAAGGCGCTGGCGGTGGCGTCGGCGAACACTTTGAACACGCCCGAGACGTCGCCCATGTAGGTCGGGGCGCCGAACACGACGGCGTCGGCCTTGGTGATCTCCTCGATCAGCGGGGCGAAGTCCTGGGCGGCGCTTTCGATCTTCAGCAGCACCGGGGTCTGGCCGGCGTCGCGGACGCCCTCGGCGACCTTGTCGGCGAGGACGGCGGTGTGGCCGTAACCGGAATGATAGACGATGGCGACGGTGGTCATTGGGTCCCTCGATCTCGAATGGATGTCGTTTCGAAACTGAAACAGTGGCGATTACTTAATGTCGCCCAACAGACCCGCCAGGGGATCAGCAACAACAACGGGTGCAATTTTTCTATGAGTTGAATTTAGCGCTGCTGATAGAGCGCTAGCCGGATAGGCTCAGCAGGGCTCGATAGCCGCGTGGGCGCCGTGCAGCAGGTCGGCGACGGTGATCTGGCTCAGGCGGTCGTGCGCCGCGCGATCGGCGGCGGTGATGGCGGCGCGGACGGCGTCGGGGATCTTCTCGCCGACCGGGCAGCCCTTGACGCCCTTGGGCGCGACGCCGAGGTGGGCGCAGCCGTTGACGGCCTTCAGCACGATGTCCAGCGTGATGGTGTCGGCGGGCTTCAGCAGCCAGGCCCCGCCATTGGCCCCGGCCCGCGCGCCGATCAGCCCGGCCTTGCCCAGCATGGCCGTGACGCGACGGACCACGACCGGATTGGTCGGGACCGAAGCGGCCAGTTCGGCGCTGGCCACGGCGCGGTCAGCCGAAAACGCCTCCTTGTGCGCCAAGTAGGCGAGGGCGTGAGCCGCGACGGGAAATTTCTGGCTGTCAGACATATCTACCCGGGAACGTAAGGTGGCCGCCCGCGCGTTCAACTGAAAACTGGCTCAGCCTCGAAGCAAAATCTCCTTGAGGGAGTCCTCAGGGCGACGTCGGGTGATCATTGTATCGGCCGCGGTTTGGGTGTATCGCGCCGCGCTTGATCGCGATATGGGTCGGCTCCTGGCGTTTTGCGAGGGCGCCCGGAGGGATTGAATGGCTTCCGAAGCCCCCGGCGCTTCCAACTCCGCCAGCGCGTCCAGTTTGGATTGCGCGCCAACATCCACCGACATCCCTCATCAGGACGGCGGACCGCCGAACGGCAATGGTCACGGCCATGACGCGAAGGGCCATGGCTTCCTGGCCATGGCGCTGGGCTCGATCGGCGTCGTCTTCGGCGACATCGGCACCAGCCCGCTTTACGCCCTGCGCGAGGCCCTGGCCCATTCGCGCAGCACCACGGCGACCGAGCACGCGGTGCTGGGCGTCGTGTCGCTGGTCCTGTGGACCATGACGCTGTTCGTGACGATCAAGTACGTCATCTTCTTCATGCGCGCCGACAACAAGGGCGAGGGCGGCACCCTGGCCCTGATGGCCCTGGCCCAGAAGGCGCTCGGCAAGACCGGCGGCAAGCGCTCGATGGTGGTCTTCTTCCTCGGCGTGGTCGGGGCGGCGCTGTTCTATGGCGACGGCATCATCACCCCGGCCATCTCGGTGCTGTCGGCGGTGGAGGGCCTGAAGGACGCGCCCGGCGTCGGCCACGCCCTGACGCCCTACATCCTGCCGATCTCGGCCGGCATCCTCATCCTGCTGTTCGCCGTCCAGGCCAAGGGCACCCACCGGATGGCCTCGCTGTTCGGACCGTTCACGGCCGTTTGGTTCCTGATTCTGGGGGCGCTGGGCGCCTACCACCTGGCCGACGACCTTTCGATCCTGCGCGCCTTCAATCCCTGGTACGGCGTGCGCTTCCTGCTCGAAAACGGCTTCCTGGGCTTCGTGATCCTGGGCAGCGTGTTCCTGGTCGTGACCGGGGCCGAGGCGCTCTATGCCGACATGGGCCACTTCGGGAAGCGCCCGATCCAGGCCGCGTGGCTGTGCCTGGTGTTCCCCTGCCTGGCCCTGAACTATCTGGGCCAGGGCTCGCTGGTCCTGGATCACCCCGCCGCCCGTCACAATCCGTTCTGGGAGATGGTGCCCAGCTTCGCCTACTGGCCCGTGCTGCTGATGGCCACCGTCGCCACCGTCATCGCCAGCCAGGCGGTGATCACCGGCGCCTTCTCCATGACCCAGCAGGCCGTGCAGCTGGGCCTGCTGCCCCGCATCGAGATCAAGCGGACGTCCGAGACCCAGGCCGGCCAGATCTTCGTGCCGGCGGTCAATCAGTTCCTGCTGATCGGCGTCTTGGTGCTGCTGTTCGCCTTCCGCAGCTCGCACAAGCTGGCCTCGGCCTACGGCATCGCCGTCACCGGCGCGATGTTCGTCGACACCCTGCTGGCCTATGTCGTCATCCGCCGCGTGTGGAAGTGGCCGCTGTGGCAGACTGGCCTGCTGCTGATCCCGCTGGTGGCGCTGGACAGCGTGTTCATCGCCTCGAACATGTTGAAGATTCCCGACGGCGCCTGGCTGCCGCTGGTGTTCGGCGCGGCCCTCGTCCTGATCATGGCCACCTGGACGCGAGGGGCCAACATCCTCACCGCCAAGACCCGCCGCGACAGCGTCCCCCTGGTCGACCTGATGGAGATCCTGCGCGCCCGCGCCCCGCACCGCGCGCCCGGCACGGCGATCTTCCTGACCTCCGACCCGGACATGACCCCGGTCGCGCTGATGCATAACCTCAAGCACAACAAGGTGCTGCACGAGCGCAACGTCATCCTGACCGTCCGCACCACCGAGACGCCGCGCGTCCGCGAAGAGGACCGGGTGACGATCGAGAAGGTCAACGACGACTTCAAGAAGGTCATCGTCAACTACGGCTTCATGGAAAGCCCCAACATCCCCAAGGCGCTGGCGGTGTGCCGCAAGCAGGGGCTGAAGTTCGACATCATGGCCACCAGCTTCTTCCTGGGCCGCCGCTCGATCGTGCCGTCGGCCAATTCAGGCATGCCGCTGTGGCAGGATCGCCTGTTCATCTATCTGATGAAGAACGCCGCCAACCCGACGGACTTCTTCAAGATCCCGCCGGGCCGCGTGGTCGAGCTGGGCGCCCAGGTCACGGTTTAAGAGTTAGTATCCGGCATGGAAACGACCCTGCGCGTGCTGGGCGACGGTCTGTCGATCGCCGCCCTGGCCATCATCGCCGCCACCGCCCAGGGCGCGTGGAAGCGGATCCCCAAGGACGTCCTCGTCCCCATGCTGTGGGGGCGTGACGGCAAACCCGCCGTCCGCGCGCCCAAGGGCGTGGGCCTGCTGAGCATCCCGCTGTTGTCGATCCTCGTCCTGCTGTCGTTCACCGCGACCCAGGCGACCTTCACCGACGATCCGACCCAGGCGATCCTCATCTTCCTGGTCCGCGCCACGCTCACCGCCAGCCTGGCGCTGAGCCAGCTGTTCCACCTGCGCTTCGTCATCAGGACGTTGCAGGATGAAGGTCAGCTGTAGAACCGCCCCATTTGGCTCTTGACCGACGCACCCTTTCGCCGTTGAAGGCGCGCGACTTTGTGTTTCTCCGAAAGGACCCCGCCCATGGCCGACAAGTCCGTGAAAAAGGTCGTGCTCGCCTATTCGGGCGGTCTCGACACCTCGATCATCCTGAAGTGGCTGCAGACCGAGTACGGCGCGGAGGTCATCACCTTCACGGCGGACCTGGGCCAGGGCGAAGAGATCGAACCGGCGCGCGCCAAGGCGCTGGCCGCCGGCGTCAAGCCCGAGAACATCTTCATCGAGGACGTGCGCGAAGAGTTCGTCCGCGACTTCGTGTTCCCGATGTTCCGCGCCAACACGGTCTATGAAGGCCAGTACCTGCTGGGCACCTCGATCGCGCGTCCGCTGATCGCCAAGAAGCAGATCGAGATCGCCCGCAAGATGGGCGCCGACGCCGTCAGCCACGGCGCGACCGGCAAGGGCAACGACCAGGTCCGCTTCGAGCTCGGCTATTACGGCCTGGAGCCCGACATCACCGTGATCGCCCCGTGGCGCGAGTGGGACTTCAAGTCGCGCGAGGCCTTGCTGGACTTCGCCGAGAAGCACCAGATCCAGATCACCAAGGACAAACGCGGCGAAGCGCCGTTCAGCGTCGACGCCAACCTGCTGCACAGCAGCTCGGAAGGTAAGGTCCTGGAAGACCCGGCGGTCGAGGCCCCCGAGTTCGTCCACATGCGCACGATCGCGCCCGAGGACGCGCCGGACAAGGCGACCGTCATCACCATCGACTTCGAGAAGGGCGACCCGGTCGCCATCGACGGCGTGGCGATGAGCCCGGCCACCCTGCTGACCAAGCTGAACGAGCTGGGCCGCGACAACGGCATCGGCCGCCTGGACCTGGTCGAGAACCGCTTCGTCGGCATGAAGTCGCGCGGCGTCTACGAGACCCCGGGCGGCACCATCCTGCTGTCGGCTCACCGCGGCATCGAGAGCATCACGCTGGACCGCGGCGCCATGCACCTGAAGGACGAGCTGATGCCCAAGTACGCCGAGCTGGTGTACAATGGCTTCTGGTTCACGCCGGAGCGCGAGATGCTGCAGGCGGCCATCGACTACAGCCAGCAGAAGGTCGCCGGTCAGGTCCGCGTGAAGCTCTACAAGGGCAATGTCACCGTCATCGGTCGCAGCAGCCCCTACTCGCTGTACGACCAGGACCTGGTCACCTTCGAGGAAGGCAAGGTCGCCTACGACCACCGCGACGCCGGCGGCTTCATCAAGCTGAACGCCCTGCGCCTGCGCGTCCTGGCCAAGCGCGACAAGCGCGGTTAGGCGGCCGGCTTCGGCCATCAATCAGGGCGTCGCGGGCCAGGCTCGCGACGCCCTTTTGATCGGCCATGCCGATGACGAGGGCGCGTTGCCGCCCGCCGTCTACATGATACCGTGCCAGTAGCCCCCGCCGGGGTTGGAGTTCTGCAGCCACGATCCGCCGACGAAGGTGGTGATCTCGTGGCCCAGCGTATTGGCGAAGGCTTCGGAATCGGCGCGCTGCGAGGACACCGCCCAGGCGTTGTAGAGCGCTTGACCCTGCAGGCCCGGATTGGCGGCCTTGACCGCCTGCCAGTCCTGCTGGGCGATCTGATGGCCGGCTGGCAGCGCGTGGCCCAGTTCGTGGGCGATGGCGTAGGCGGCGCCGTGGTCGGTCGCTTCGCCGGAAAGGGTCGTGGACAGCTTCCCAAGATCGAAGGTGACCTCGGCATGCGAGGTGATATCGGCCCAGCTGGTGAATTTGGTGAAGCCACCCGAGGGCGCGTTCACGCCGGCCGCCAGGGCCGAGGCCTGGCCGTAGATGTTGAAGTCCACGTTCTTGATGAGCTTCACCAGGTCGGCGCCCGTGTACTTGTTGCCGAGTGCGTCGGTGAACTTGCTCGTGCCGTTCGCGGCCGCCGTCGCGATATCATAGAAGAGCGCGTCGATCATGGCGTCCGCCAGCGCCTTTTCCTGTGGATTGTTGAGATCGACGTTCACGTGGACGTGGTCGCGGATGTAGTTGGCGGCCGCGACCTGGGCGGCATTGAACAGCGAGGCCGGGACCGTCCCGGCCGCCGTATTGCGGAAGCCGGTGATCTGGACCCCGGCCAGCGAGGTCGAGCTCGCCGGCGCGCTGTAGACGATGATCGGATCGACCGTCGTCGGCAGTTCGGGCGGCGGATCGCGGACGATATTGGGTTCGGATGGCGCAAGTAGGGACATGACTCATCGCTCCGGCGTTGGGAGTTGAAGAAACCGGGTCGCGCGCTGGCTTTATTTGCAGGCGGCGACGGTATCGGGGGTGAGGAGGCTCTTGCGGATCGGTCCGCCCGGCTTGGCCGCCGCGAACGGGTCGACCTTGCCCGCGCGCGCCAGTTCGACGGCCCTCTCGCCCGGCCCGCCGTCGCGGAACATGACGTCCGTGACGCCGTGGCGGGGCGAATAGAAATAGATCGACTGGGGTCGGGCCGGATCACCCAGCAGGTAGACGTCCGGCGGGCCGGCGCCTTCGGGCGGCGGCTGGTCCTGGCTCCAGGTCTTGAACCAGGGCGCGACGTAGTGCGCCAGGACGACCGTCTTCACGTCCCCCACCGACCAGACGGTCCCCACCGCAGGCGCGCCGCAAGCGCGCGGCGCGACGAACGAGACCTCGCCCTTGGAGCGTAGGCAGAAGAAGGCGTCGGTATTGCAGATCTCGACCGCCGGGGCGTTGCCGCGCAGGCTGACCGGCGGCCGGGGCGGCGCCGCCAGCGAAAGGCCGCCGAACTCGAGCCCGTAGCCGAGGTCGACCGTATAGTCCCCGTAGAGGATCACGCCTCGGCCGAAGCCGTCGAAGATGTCCAGATGAGACATGGACCCCGCGCTCGCCGAGACGGCGCCGCAAAGCAGGACCAGGATCGACGCGATCAGGGAGGGCAGTCGCCGATACATGTGGCGGTACTCAACGCGGTTACGACGCGCTATCGTTACTCCACCAAAGGCTGCATGTAAATGCTATGCAGCCTCGAGGGCCCCGATCGGGTCCGGGGGCGGGTCGCCGGCTCACACCCGGTTGTACGGATACCGGTCCCGGATCACCCGCTGGAAGAACCGCCCCTTGGACGGGGCGCGCAGGAAGGCCTGACTGACGCGTTCGGGCACGCCGACATAGACGTATTCGTCGCCGTCCTGGAACGTGACGAACAGCTTGCCGTGTTCGGGGGTGTAGTCGATCTCGGCGATCGCCGTGGAGTCCACACGCATGGCTTCAAGCCTCCGCGAATGAGGATCGTCAGCCTTACGAGCGAATGAGCGCCAGGAGGGTTCCAGAGCGCCACGCGCGGCGAAGGCGACGGCCGTGCTCTAAGGGTTGGCGGGACGCGTGCAAACTCAGGACGAATACGGTTAGGGTTTCCCCCGAGGCGGCGTCAGTCCGCGGGAGGAACACAAGAAATGCATCAGTCCCACGCGCTCGTGGCCATCGTCACCCTGGTCTCGCTGCTGGTCTATGTCTGGATGATCCTGCGCATCCCCGGCGCGCGCCGCCGGACCGGGATCGACGCCCCCGCCATGACGGGTCATCCCGAACTGGAGCGCCACCTGCGCATCCAGGCCAACACCGTCGAGTGGCTGGTCATCTACCTGCCCTCGCTGTGGCTGTTCGCCATCTACTGGAACGACCTGTTCGCGGCGGCCATGGGCGTGGTCTGGATCATCGGCCGGATCCTCTACGCCCTGGGCTACGCCGCCGATCCGAAGAAGCGCGAGCTCGGCTTCACCATCCAGGCGCTGGCGACCGCCGTACTGCTGTTCGGCGCCCTGGGCCGGGCGATCTACGTTCTCGCCGTCGTCGGCGCCTAGCTCAGCCATGGCGCGGCGGACTATACCCGCGCCATGGACCACCTGCCCGTCGATCCCGCCCGCTATGGCGCCTTCCTGGTCGCCATGTTCGTCATGGCCATCACGCCGGGGCCGGCCAACCTGTTCGCCATCGCCACCGGCATGGAGCGCGGCAAGGGCGCGGCGCTGATCAGCGTGGTGGGCATGAACACCGCCACCCTGGTCTGGTTCACCGGCTCGGCCCTGGGCCTGGGCGCGCTGATCCTGGCCTTCCCCAAGGCCTTCCACGTCCTGGCCTGGGCCGGGGCGGCCTATCTGGTCTGGCTGGGGCTGAAATCGCTATGGGCGGGGATCAGGAACATCGAAAGCCACGCCAGCGCCACGGTGCGGGCGGGGCGCTCGGCCTTCCTCGACGGCTTCATGGTCCAGATCGCCAATCCGAAGATCCTGCTGTTCTTCTCGGGCGTGCTGCCGCCGTTCCTGGACATCAAGCGGCCGCTGGCCCCGCAACTGATCATGTTCGCCTGCGCCACCATCGGCATGGACCTGATCAGCATGTCGTCCTACGGCCTGGGCGGAGCGGCCCTGTCGACCCGCATGAACGAGCCGGGATTTCGCCGCGGATTCGCGATCCTGGTCGGCGTCCTTCTGATCACGGCGGCCGTACTTATCTTGTCGAGAGGCTGAAAGATTTCCGTGGCGCCGCAAACTTCGCCTTGGCGAAACCACAAAGCCTCGCCAGAGTTATCTCAAGTACCAAGGACTCCGCTTGAAGGAGCAGATCATGTCCATGAAAAAGGTCGCCATCGCCGCGGCGCTGGTCATCGCGGCCGGCCTGTCGGCCTGCGCCACGCCGACGCCGTATCAGCCCAAGATGTCCGCCAGCTCGTCCGCCGGCGGCTTCTCCGAGCAGAAGCTGGAAGGCGACCGCTACCGCGTGTCGTTCGCCGGCAACAGCCTGACCTCGCGCGAAACGGTCGAGCGCTATCTGCTTTATCGGTCGGCCGAGCTGACCGTGCAGCAGGGCTACGACTGGTTCGAGACCGCCGACCACCGCACCGACCGCACCTCGCGCTCCTATGTCGAGCCCGATCCGTTCATGCGTCCGGGCTTTGGCTACGGCTATCCCTACGGCTACTGGCGCCCGTCCTGGCGTTACTACGGCGGCGCCTATGGCTGGCGCAGCTGGGACCCCTTCTGGGGCGACCCCTTCTTCGCCGACCGCGCCCAGATCCGCACCGTCGAGCGCTTCGAGGCTGGGGCCGAGATCGTGATGCACAAGGGCAAGAAGCCGGAAGGCGACCCGCGCGCCTACGACGCCCGCGAGATCATGGCCAACCTGGCCAGCAGCATCCAGCGGCCGGTTCCGGGCAAGTAGCCATAAACTTCCTCCCCCTCCTGGGGGAGGTGGCGCGGCGCGAATACGCGCCGTGACGGTAGGGGAGCCGGCGCACAGAATCCGTGCACCGCGCCCCCTCCGTCGGCTGCGCCGACACCTCCCCCATAAAGGGGGAGGAGCTTCTTCCTTACCGCGGCGCCATGCGGATGCCGCCGTCGAGACGCACGTCCTCGCCGTTGAAGTAGCCGCAGGTGATCATGGTCACCGCCAGCTGGGCGTACTCCTCGGGATTGCCCAGGCGCTTGGGGAACGGCACCGAGGCCGCCAGGCCCGCCTTCACCGCTTCGGGCGCGCCGTTCATCAGCGGGGTGTTGAAGATCCCAGGCAGGATGGTGTTGACGCGGATGCCCTCGCCCATCAGGTCGCGGGCGATCGGCAGGGTCATGCCGACCACGCCGCCCTTCGACGCCGAATAGGCCGCCTGGCCCATCTGGCCGTCCTCGGCCGCGACGCTGGCGGTGTTGACGATCGCGCCGCGCTCGCCGTCTTCCAGCGGCGTGAGGTCCAGCATGCCCTTGGCCGACTTGGCGATGCAGCGGAACGTGCCGACCAGGTTGATCTGGATGATGCGGTCGAAGGCGTCGAGCGGGAAGTGCTTGGTCTCGCCGGTGGTCTTGTCGCGGCTGGCGGTCTTGGCCGCGTTGCCGGTGCCGGCGCAATTGACCAGGATCCGCTCCTGGCCATGGGCGGCGCGGGCCTTTTCGAAGCCGGCGTCGACATCGGCGTCGCTGGTCACGTTGACCTTGCAGAACACGCCGCCGATGTCCTTGGCGACTTCCTCGCCGCGGGCCTCGTTCATGTCGAAGATGGCGACCTTGACGCCTTGGGCGGCCAGGGCGCGGGCGGTGGCTTCGCCGAGGCCCGAAGCCCCCCCGGTGACGACGGCGGCGACGGTGTTGTCGAGTTTCATGGACGTTTCCTGCGGGTTTGCGTTTAAGCTCGCTGTTGAGCAAAGGTTTAAACCGATGAGCCGCGACGCCAAACCGTCCCCCGACGTAAACGTCAACGAGGTGCTGGATCCGAAGAAGGCTCTGGCGCCCGTCACCGTGCAGTTGAACGAGGAGCGGGTCGAGAAGGGCTTCCTGCCCAAGATCCGCAAGATGGCCGCGAAGGTGCCGTTCGCCGCCGACGCCCTGTCGGTCTGGTGGGCCGCCCGCGATCCGGACACCCCGACGGCGGCCAAGGGCATGATGCTGGCGGCCCTGGCCTATTTCGTCCTGCCGACCGACGCCATTCCCGACATCCTGCCGGTGATCGGCTTCACCGATGACGCGGCCGTGATCGCGGCCCTGGTCGCCATCCTCGGCAAGACCGTCAAGCCGCGCCACAAGGAGGCTGCGCAGGCTTTCCTGCAGCGCCTGTCCCGCGACGCCTGAGCCTGGAAGCCGCCATGTCCCTGCCCGCGCTGCTGCTCGCCGCCGCCCTGGCCCAGAGCCCCGCCCCGCCGCCCTCCGCCGACGCCGAGGACAGAGCGGTGCTGGCCGCGGCCCAGGCCTTCTTCGACGGGCTGGAAGCCGGTGACGCGGCCGCCATGCGCGCCACCTTGCTGCCCGAAGCCCGCCTGATGTCGCTGACCAGCAAGCCCGACGGCAGCGTGGCGATGCGCCGCTTCGGCTTCGAGGACAGCTTCGGCAAGCAAACTCCGACCGGGGTCAAGGAATGGATGTGGTCGCCGGTGATCATCCGCCGCGGCGCCCTGGCCACCGTCACCGCCCCCTACGAGGTCAGCAAGGACGGCAAGACCATCCACTGCGGCATCGACATCTTCACGCTTGTCAGACAGACGGACGGTGCCTGGAAGATCGACAGCATCAGCTGGACCGCCGAACCGAACGCCTGCCCCGAGCTGCGCGAGCTTTAACCCACCCGGAACCGCAGCACCGCGCCGTTCCACAGGGCGTCGTCGTGGTCCTCCTCGACCAGGTCGCGGACGCCGGGATAGCTCGCCGCCGCCTGCCGCCAGAAGGCCAGGGCGCCGACGTTGCGGCGGACCACCGCCGCCTCCCAGAGGCCCCAGGCCGTGCCGAACAAGGCGTGGGCGGCCGCCAGGCCCACCCCGCGCCGGCGATGTTTGCGGACGATGAAGAACTCGGCCACCGCGCGATCGACCGGAGTCGCCGAATGGGCGACATCGTTGACCAGGGCGAAACCGACCGGCAGGCCCCTGATCCGGAACAGCCAGGCCTCGCGCGTCGGGTCGGTCCAATAGGCGTCCAGCCCCGGATAGTCGGAATAACGGCCATCCGCGCTGAGCTCGCCCTCGACCTCCCGGTCGAACCAGAGCTCCGAGAAGTCGTGGATATAGAGCTGCATGAGGTTGGCGATGATCGGCGCCTCTTCGGGGCCGGCCTTGGAGACGACGAGATCCGCGCGGCTCACTGGGACGCCTCCATGGTCTCCAGCGGCCCGCCGCCCCGGACCTGCCCGATCGGCGTCATCACGATCGACATGGCGCTTCCTCCGTGTGCGACAGGTTGTCGCGGCCGAACTTGAGCTTAAGTTGGTGGGATGATCGAAGCCCTGCTCTCCAAAATGATCAAGACCGGCGATTTCACGGCGCACCTGCCGGGAGGTCGCGTCATCAAGGCGGGGGACGGGACGGGGCCGCCCGTGGCCATCCGGATCAACAGCCGGGGTCTGCGCCGGCTGGCCAATCCCAGCCTGGGCCTCGGCGAAGGCTATATGGAAGGCGACATCGTCTTCGAACAGGGCTCGATCTCGGACCTCCTGACCATCGTCGGCGAGAGCGGCGGTCGCAAGCCCAAGCGCGGCTCGGCCTTCACCCGCTTCCGCAAGGCGCTGAAGCGGCGGATCCAGCAGGTCAACGACCGCGTGGCCTCGCGCCGCAACGTCTCGCACCACTACGACCTGTCGAACGACCTCTATCGCCGGTTCCTCGACACCGACATGCAGTACAGCTGCGCCTATTTCGAGCGTCCGGACATGACGCTGGAGGAGGCCCAGGCGGCCAAGAAGGCCCTGATCGGCCGCAAGCTGCTGATCAAGCCGGGCATGAAGACGCTGGACATCGGCTCGGGCTGGGGCGGGCTGTCCATGACGCTCGCCAAGGACTTCGGGGCCCGGATGACGGGCGTGACCCTGTCGACCGAACAGCTGGCCCTGGCCAAGGAACGCGCCGGGAAGGCGGGCCTGGCCGACAAGACCGACTTCCGCCTGACCGACTATCGCGACCTCGACGAGAAGTTCGACCGCATCGTCTCGGTCGGCATGCTCGAGCATGTCGGCGCGCCGAATTTCCGGACCTATTTCGAGACCATCGCCAAGCTGCTGGACGAGGACGGCGTGGCCCTGGTCCACTCGATCGGCAAGATGCACGGACCGGGCGCGACCAACGCCTTCACCCAGAAGTACATCTTTCCGGGCGGCTATATTCCCGGCCTGTCGGAGATTGTCGCGGCCATCGAGCACGCGGGCCTGTGGATCACCGACGTCGAGATCCTGCGCCTGCACTACGCCGAGACCTGCCGTATCTGGCGCGAGCGGTTCATGGCCGATCCCGAGATCCCGACGATGTTCGACGCCCGCTTCCGGCGGATGTGGGAGTTCTACCTGGCCGGCGCCGAACTGGGCTTCCGGCATGGCGGCCACATGGTCTTCCAGATCCAGCTGACCAAGAAGCGCGACGCCACGCCGCTGACGCGGGACTACCTGCTGAAAGCCTGATCCTCCCCACCGGGGAGGATCAGCCTCACTCCACCGTCACCGACTTGGCGAGGTTGCGCGGCTGGTCGACATCCGCGCCCTTCACCACCGCCACGTGGTAGGCCAGCAGCTGGATCGGGGCCGACATCACCAGGGTCGAGACCAGCGGGTCCGAGGCCGGGGCCGTCACCACCACCTTCGCCCCCGCCGGCGCGTGCTTCACGCCCTCGGTGTCGGTGATGAAGATCACCTGGCCGCCCCGGGCCATCACCTCGCTCATGTTCGAGGCCGACTTCTCGAAATAGCTGTCGTAAGGCGCCAGGATGACGATCGGGGTCTGGTCGTCGACCAGGGCGATCGGGCCGTGCTTCAGCTCGCCGGCGGCGTAGCCCTCGGCGTGGATGTAGCTGATCTCCTTCAGCTTCAGCGCGCCTTCCAGGGCCAGGGCCGACATCGGGCCACGACCCAGATAGAGCACGTCCCGCGCCTTGGCGACGTCGGCGGCGATCTCCTTGATGGCGTCTTCCAGCCCGATGGCCTCGGCGATCAGGCGCGGCGCTTCCAGCAGCACCTTGACCAGGCGCTGCTCCTCGGCGTCGCCGATCGTCCCGCGCGCCTTGGCCGCGGCGATGGCCAGGGCGATCATCACGCTGACCTGGGCGGTGAAGGCCTTGGTCGAGGCGACCCCGATCTCGGGACCGCAGTGGATCGGCCAGACCACGTCGACCTCGCGGGCCATCGTGGACTCCTGGGCGTTGACGACCACCGCGCTCTTCATGCCCCGGGCCTTGCAGTAGCGCAGGGCCGCCAGGGTGTCGGCGGTCTCGCCCGACTGCGACATGGCGATGACCAGCGAGCCCGGCCGCAGGGCCGGGGTGCGGTAGCGGAACTCCGAGGCGATCTCGACATCGACCGGCAGGTCGGCCAGCTGCTCGATCAGATACTTGCCCACCACGCCGGCGATGTAGGAGGTGCCGCAGGCGACGATCTGGATGCGCTCGAGCTTGGCGAAGTCGATGTCGCCCGGGACGGCCGCCTTCGAGGTCAGGGTGTCGACATAGGCCGCGATCGTGCGCTGGCAGCCCTCGGGCTGATCATGGATCTCCTTCTCCATGAAATGCCGGTAGTTGCCCTTCTCCAGCATCACCGCCGAGGTCGGCACCACGCGCACGGGCCGCGTCACGGCCGCGCCGCTGGCGTCGAAGATGCGGTGACTGTCATGATCCAGGGCCACGTAGTCGCCCTCGTCCAGATAGATCACCCGGTTGGTGAACGGGCCGACGGCCAGGGCGTCCGAGCCCAGGAACATCTCGCCCTGGCCCTCACCGACGACCAGCGGACTGCCGCGACGCGCGCCCAGGATCAGGTTGTCCTCGCCCTCGATCAGCACGGCCAGGGCGTAGGCGCCGGTCAGGCGGTCCAGGGCCGCCTTGAAGGCGTCCAGAGGGGCCAGGCCGGTGGACAGCTCGGCGTCGATCAGGTGGGCGATCACCTCGGTGTCGGTGTCGCTGGAAAACGCGCGGCCGGCGGCGGCCAGCTCGGCCTTCAGCTCGGCGAAATTCTCGATGATGCCGTTGTGGACCAGGGTGACGCGGCCGGCGGTCTGCGGGTGGGCGTTCTGAACGTTGGGCGCGCCGTGGGTGGCCCAGCGGGTGTGGCCGATGCCGACGGTGGCGACCAACGGGTCCTCGATCAGCACCGCTTCCAGCGCCTTGATCTTGCCCTTGGCCCGACGGCGCTCGACCCTCGTTTCGCCATTGGAGCCGCCAACGACGCCCGCGACGCCCGCGGAGTCATAGCCCCGATATTCAAGGCGTTTGAGGCTCTCGATCAGACGGTCGGCGACGGGTTGTTTTCCGACGATGCCGATAATGCCGCACATGGGCCATGATCCCTTGTAGAACGCGCCGACAGGATTATCCCTAGCCGCGCGAGGATTACGAAAGCGGCCTTTAGCACCCGCTAAACGCCGTCTCCCGTAAATCTGCATTTCGGATCGTTTCGGGTCCGAAGCACGGCCCTAAAGAGACGATACGAAGACCATGAGCAAGCGCGCCTATTTCGGCACCGACGGCATCCGGGGCCAAGCCAACAAGCATCCGATGACGGCCGAGGTGGCCCTGCGCGTCGGCCTCGCCGCCGGCAAGCTGTTCCGCTCGCAGGACGAGCGCCGGCACCTGGTGGTGATCGGCAAGGACACCCGCCTGTCGGGCTACATGATCGAGCCGGCCCTGGTCGCCGGCCTGACCAGCGTGGGTCTGGACGTGCGCCTCTTTGGTCCCCTGCCGACGCCGGCCGTGGCGATGATGACCCGCTCGATGCGCGCCGATCTCGGGATCATGATCTCGGCCAGCCACAACGACTTCGCCGACAACGGCATCAAGCTGTTCGGCCCCGACGGCTACAAGCTCTCCGACGAGCAGGAGCTGAAGATCGAGGCCCTGATGGACGAGGGCCTGCAGGAAGGCCTGGCCGCCCCCCGCGACCTGGGCCGCGTCAAGCGCATCGACGACGCCCAGGCCCGCTATATCGAGATCGTCAAGGCGACCTTCCCGCGCCACATGAACCTGTCGGGCCTGCGCATCGTCGTCGATTGCGCCCACGGCGCGGCCTACAAGGTGGCCCCCGACGCCCTGTACGAACTGGGCGCCGAGGTGTTCCCGGTCGGGGTGGCCCCGAACGGCACCAACATCAACGCCGAATGCGGCTCGACCCATCCCGAGGCCATGGCCAGGATGGTGCGCGAATATCGCGCCGACATCGGCATCGCCCTGGACGGCGACGCCGACCGCCTGGTGATCTGCGACGAGAAGGGCGTGGTCGTCGACGGCGACCAGATCATGGCGATCATCGCCGCGGCCCTGACCAGCGCCGGAACCCTGAAGGGCGGCGGCGTCGTGGCCACCGTCATGTCCAACCTGGGCCTCGAGCGCCAGCTGAACGCCCTGGGCCTGAGCCTGGAGCGCACCGCCGTGGGCGACCGCTATGTCATGCAGCGCATGCGCGAGGGCGGTTTCAACCTCGGCGGCGAGCAGTCGGGCCACCTGATCCTGTCGGACCTCTCCACCACCGGCGACGGCCTGATCGCCGCCCTGCAGGTGCTGGCCGTGATGGTCCAGACCGGCCAGCCGATGAGCGCGCTCGGCCGCCAGTTCGAGCCGGTGCCGCAGCTCCTGGAAAACGTTCGCTTCGCCGGCGGCAAGCCGCTGGAGGCCAAGGCGGTGAAGCAGGCCATCGCCGACGGCGAGAGCCAGCTGAACGGCGCCGGCCGCATCGTCGTGCGCGCCTCCGGCACCGAACCGCTGATCCGCATCATGGCCGAGGGCGACGACCCGGCCCTGGTCAAGAAGGTCGTGAAGTCGATCGTCAGCGCCGTGAAGGCGGCTTAGACCCCCACCTTCGGGGCCTTCATCCGTCGCTTGTTGACGTGGTGGCTGGGGGCCTCGGCGGCGATTTCCTCGGGGTATTCGCCCTTGAAGTAGAAGCGCTGCCAGGCCTCCTTGGTGGCCTCGGGGTCGCGCTTGAAGATCAGCTTGTTGAACTCGCTGCGCTTCTCGGCCCAGACATCGTACTGGCGGCGCAGCTCGGGATTGGCGTTCATCGACTTGATCACCGGCTGGAAGGCCTCCATCGGCTTGTCCTGGATCAGCATGATGAAGCAGAAGGTCTCGCCCTTCTCGAACCGCACCGTGCCGGGGCGGGTGAACATCCAGTTCATCGTGAACGGGAACGGCAGCCAGTCGGTCTCGATCACGCCGGCCAGCGGCTGGATCCCGTCCTTGATGTGGTTGGGCGGTCCCATCGCCATCAACGACCAGCCCGGCGGCGTGCGGAACAGATAGCCGGTGTGGAAGGTCACGACCCCGCGCGTGAAGTGCGACTTCACGAAGTCGGTGAAGCCCGGATACGGATGGTCGGGCTGGAACTTGATGCACTCCTGGTGCGCCCCGCCATCCCAGGTCATCGAGAAGCCGACCGGGCAGAGGATGTCCCAGCCGGTGGTGTTGGCCATGGTCAGCGGCAGGCAGCGATAGGGATGGCGATCGGCGAACCGGTCCATCCAGGCGCGCTGCGGCCGCCCCGGCACGATCTCCGGCGGACGGTTCTCGGTGGGATAGCACTCCAGTTCCATGCCGGCCTTCGTCCTTGTTTTCCTACCCTGATCGTCTGGTCTAGCGCTCGCGAGGCGAGGCCGTCCAGCGTCGCGAACTGATGACACCTCCAACCGATCTCCCCGGCGAACGCCGGGGCCCAGATCGAACCCAAAACGTCGATCGCCTGAGCACTGGAGATAGGCGCGAACACCCAAGCCGATCCGGATGAATCTGGACCCCGGCATTCGCCGGGGAGGGCGGCTTTTTGGAATTGGAGGTGTTCCATTCGGCCGTTAAACAGCCTCTCATGAAGATCCGAACCGACCTCTTCGCCTTCTTCGACGCGCACGGCGTTAAGCACTCGACCCTCGACCATCCGCCGGTGTTCCGCGTCGAGGAGGGGCTGGAGATCAAGCAGGCCCTGCCCGGCGGCCACACCAAGAACCTGTTCCTCAAGGACGCCAAGGGCCAGCTGTGGCTGATCTCGGCCCTGGGCGAGACCACGATCGACCTCAAGCGCCTGCACACGGTGATCGGCTCGGGCCGGCTGTCGTTCGGTCCCGAGGCGATGATGGTCGAGACCCTGGGCGTGACGCCCGGCTCGGTCACCGCCTTCGGCCTGATCAACGACGCCGGGCGGCGGGTGCGCTTCGTGCTCGACAAGGCCCTGGCGGACAGCGATCCGGTCAACTTCCACCCCTTAAGCAATGACGCCACCACGGCGGTGTCCCAGGCCGATTTCCGCAAGTTCCTGGCGGCGCTGGGCGTCGAGCCGATGATCGTGGATTTCGCGGCGATGGAAGTGGTCTGAAGCTTCGCCTGATACGCGAACAGGACATTGCGCGGCGGCCCTTGAAGGACCATCTTGCGGCTTCGAGCGTTCCCACCTTGAGTACACGAGAGACCCGATGTCCCTGATCGGCGAAAAGCCCGCCGCACCGGCGAAAAGTGAACACATCAAGGACGGCACGGACGCCAGCTTCATGGCCGACGTGATCGAGGCCTCGAAGATCCAGCCGGTCATCGTCGACTTCTGGGCCACCTGGTGCGGCCCGTGCCGCCAGTTGACGCCCGCCCTCGAAAAGGTGGTCACGGCCGCCAAGGGCGCGGTGAAGCTGGTCAAGATCGACGTCGACGCCAATCCCGGCTTCGCCGGCCAGCTGCGCGTGCAGTCGATCCCGACCGTCTACGCCTTCGTCGATGGCCGCCCGGTGGACGCCTTCCAGGGCGCCCTGCCCGAGAGCCAGGTCAAGGCCTTCGTCGAGAAGCTGGGCGGCCCGGCCGGCCCCAGCGCCATCGACGACCTGATCGCCCTGGGCAAGGAGTTCCTGGAGATCGGCGACATCGGCGGCGCGGCCCAGGCCTTCGCCCAGGCCCTGCAGACCGATCCCGAGAACATCAAGGCCCTGGGCGGCATGGCCCGCGCCTATCTGCTGGGCGGCGACCTGGAGGGCGCGGCCGAGGTGGTGGCCATGGCTCCGGCCGACGCCAAGGATCCCGACCTGGACGCCGCCCGCGCCGCGCTCGCGCTCGCGGAAGACGCCCCGTCCGAGACGTCCGAGTTCGAACAGCGCCTGGCCGCCGACCCAGACGACCACGAGGCCCGCCTGGAGCTGGCCAAGGCCCTGGCCGGGGCCGGTCGCCTGCAGGACGCCGCCGACCACCTTCTGGCCATCATCGCACGCGACCGTGCCTGGAACGACGACGCGGCCCGCAAGCAACTCCTGACGGTGTTCGAGGCCGCGGGACCGACCTCCGAAGTCGCCAAGCAGGGTCGACGCAAGCTGTCGTCGATCCTGTTCAGCTAGAGAAAAAGGGGAGCGCCGAATGGCGGCGGCCTACCGAAAGCTCAGCGACCTTCCTCTGGTGATCCCGGTGTTTCCGCTGGACGGCGTCCTGCTGTTGCCCGGCGGCCATCTGCCGCTGAACATCTTCGAACCGCGCTACCTGAACATGCTGGATGACGCCATGTCGGGCGAGCGGATCATCGGCATGATCCAGACCCGCCCGCGGGCGCCCGGCCAGGAGGCCGACCCGCGCCAACCGCCCCTGGCCCCCGTCGGCTGCGCCGGCCGGGTGACCAGCTTCGCCGAGACCAGCGACGGCCGCTACCTGATCACCCTGACCGGGGTCTGCCGCTTCCGGACCGGCGACGAGCTGCCGGTGCGCACGCCCTATCGTCAGGTCCGCGCCGACTTCGCGCCCTACGAGCCTGATCTGCGCGAGGACGGCCCCGGCGGCACGCGCACCGCCGCCGATATCGACCGCCTGCTGTCGGCTCTGCGCCGCTATCTCGACCACCGGGGCCTGGCCATCGACTGGACCGACGCCGAGAGCGCGCCCTCCGACGCCCTGATCAACAGCCTGGCCATGGCCCTGCCGTTCGACCCGATGGAAAAGCAGGCCCTGCTGGAGGCCGAGACCATCTTCGAACGCAAGGCGACCCTGACGACGCTGCTGGAGATCGATGCGGCCTCGGGGGACGATGACGAACCCCATTCTATCCAGTAGACACGGCCCATGACCCAAGACGCTCCCACCCCGACCATCGATGTCGATCCGCGCCTGCTGGAAGTGCTGGTGTGCCCCGTGACCCGCGGCCCGCTGGAATATGACCGCGCCAAGGGCGAACTGATCAGCCGCTCGGCCAAGCTGGCCTATCCGATCCGCGACGGCGTGCCGATCATGCTGCCGGAAGAGGCGCGGGAACTGGCGGAGTAGGGCAGCGCTGCCCCCCTCAGTCGGCTTCGCCGACAGCTCCCCCATAAAGGGGAAGCAGGATCCTGGACGTCCTCCCCCTTTATGGGGGAGGTGGCCGCGAAGCGGTCGGAGGGGGCTTCACCGCACTACAGCGCCACGCCCCGCAGCAGCTTCGGCAGATCCCCCACCCCGCCGCCGGCCTCGTGCATGAAGAACCGGCGCGCCGGGGCGATGCGGTTGACCACCGCCAGGCCCGCCCCGCGCGCCACCCGCAGCAGCGGATTGTCGTTCGAGAAGATCCGCACGAAGGCGTCGAAGGCCAGGGCGTTGGTCACGGTGTCGAACCGCCGCCAGCGGGCGTAGCGCTCCAGCACCGCCTCGGCGCCGATGTCCTCGCCGCCGCGCACGGCCTCGACCAGCACCTCGGCGAGCGCCGCCGCGTCCTTCAGGCCCAGGTTCAGCCCCTGCCCGGCGATCGGGTGCACGCCATGAGCCGCGTCGCCGATCAAGGCCAGGCGCGGGGCGGTCATCCGCTCGGCCAGCAGCAGCGACAGCGGATAGACGAAGGTCGGCCCCTCGACGGTCACCGCGCCCAGGAAGTCGCCGAACCGCCGCATCAGGTGGGCGTGGAAAACCTCGGGCGAGGCGTTGCGCAGGGCCTCGCCGCGCGCGGTGCTCTCGGTCCAGACCAGGCTGGCGCGGTTGCCCGTCAGCGGCAGGATGGCGAACGGGCCGCTGGGCAGGAAATATTCGTGGGCCACGCCCTCGTGCGGCTTTTCCATCCGCACCGTGGCGACGACGCCGCTCTGGCCGTAGCCCCAGGCGATCTCGCCGATGCCGGCCGCGCGGCGCAGGACCGAGCCGCGTCCCTCGGCGCTGACCGCCAGCGGGGCCGACAGCACCCGGCCGTCCGACAGGGTCAGCTTCGCGGCCCCGGCCTCGACCGCCAGGGCCTTGGCCGCCATCGGGGCGATGACCGGAATACCCTTGTCGATCACCGCCCGCGACAGCGCCGCGCGGGTCTGGCGGTTCTCGATCAGATAGCCCAGCGGCTCGCCATCGATGCGGCCGGAGATCTCGCTGCTGTCGAACCGCAGGAAGGCCGGCGAGGCCTTGCGGGCCGCGGCCCCCGGCGTGCGGCCGTCGGTGACCAGGATCTGCTCGATGCGCTGGGCGTGGGGCGCGAGCGCCTCGCCCGCGCCGATCGCCCGCCACTGGCGGAAAGAGGAATAGGCGATGGCCGAGCTGCGCCCGTCGAAGGTCGGGGCCAACTGGGCTTCGAACGGCTGCGGGTCGATCAAGAGTGGCCGGAGGCCACCTGACGCCAAAGCCAGAGCCAGGGTGGAGCCGGCCATGCCGGCGCCGGCGATGATCACGTCGGCATCGTGAGCGGGAGCGCGCATGGCGGGATATGGGCGCGTGCGGCCGAGGTTGTCCAGACCGCGCGGCTACTTAGCGGTCGCGTAGGGCGTCTGGGCGTCCGGACGCACCAGGCCGCGCGTCGCGTCGCCGACGCCGATCAGCACGAACTGCACCGCCAGGGCGCAGAGGATCAGGCCCAGGACCCGCACCACGATGCTCATGCCGATTCGGCCCAGCACCCGGCCGATCAGCGGCGCGGCCCAGAACACCGCCACCAGCACCAGCGACACCGCCGAGATCACCGCCACGCCCAGACCCAGGCCCGCCCAGCCGAACGGCTTGGCCTCGGCGGCGTAGATGATCACCGTCGAGATCGCGCCCGGACCGATCAGCAGCGGCATGGCGAACGGCACGATCAGGCGCTCGAAGCGCTGCTTGGCGTAGACCCGCGCCGACTGGCCCTCGATGCCCTCGGCCGCGTCGGCGAACATGGTGGTGAAGTCGTCGCGCACCATGTCGAGGCCGAGAATGAACAGGATGATGCCGCCGGCTATGCGGAAGGCCGGCATCGAGATGCCGAAGAAGGCCAGCAGGCCCACGCCCGTGAAGAAGAAGAAGATCAGGAACGCCGCGACGAACAGGCCGATATAGACGGCCACCATCCGCCGGCCCGCGGCGGCCGCGCCCAGGGTGGCGGCGGCGAACAGCGGCACGTTGCCGATCGGGTCGATCAGGGCGAACAGCGCGACGAAGAAGTTGACGGCGAGTTTGGCCTCGGTCATTCGACGTCCTTACCTTTTCGATGCGCCTGAACCTTCGCCTATCTCCTAGGGCGGACGGCTTCGCGCGCCAACCCCTGGGGGCAAAGACATGACCGCCGATCCGCGCCTGATCGTTCCGCTGGACCTGCCCACCGTCGACGACGCCCGCGACATGGTCCAGCGCCTGGGCGACGCGGTGTCGTTCTACAAGATCGGCCTGGAACTGCTGGCCAGCGACGGCATGGCCCTGGCCCATGAGCTGAAGGCCTCGGGCAAGTCGATCTTCCTCGATTGGAAGCTGCACGACATCGGCGCGACCGTGGAACGCTCGGCCCGCGTCCTGGCCCAAAGCGGCTGCGACCTGCTGACCGTCCACGCCGAGCCGCAGGTGATGAACGCGGCCGTCAAGGCGCGCGGCGACTTCGAGCCTGAAGATCCTGGCGGTGACGGTGCTGACCAGCCTGACCGACGCAGATCTTGTGGAGATGGGCTATGCCTTCGGAGCCCGCGACCTGGTCGAGCGCCGGGTGCGCCAGGCGGTCGAATGCGGCGTCGACGGCATCGTCTCCAGCCCCCACGAAGCCGCCCTTGCCCGCGAGATCGCCAAGGAGGCCGGCGCCCGGACTTCCTGATCGTCACGCCCGGCGTGCGCCCGTTCTGGTCGGCCAAGAACGACCAGGCCCGCGCCGCCACCCCCGAGGCCGCCATCCGCGCCGGCGCCAGCCACCTGGTCTGCGGCCGCCCGATCACGGCGGCCAACGACCCGCGCGAGGCGGCGCTGAAGGTGGTGGCGGAGATCGCCGGGCTGTAGGCTCAGCACAGACCCCCACCTGGCCTGCTTGCGCAGGTCTGTCCGCCCCCAAACGGGGCGGAGAAGAAGCTCCGGCGCGCGGGGCGTATTCTCCTCCCCCTCTTGGGGGAGGGGGACCGGCGAAGCCGGTGGAGGGGGCCAGCGCAGTCCTATTTCACCACCAGCGCCACGCCGCGCGCCCTTGGATCCGCTTCCGGAACCGGCGTCCGACCCACCACCTGGATCGCCTCCATGTCGCCGCTGAAGTCCTCGACCCACCTGTAGCCGCGCGCCTCCAGCGCCGTCTTGAGGTCGGCCGAGGGCGCACCCGACGGCTCGTAGAAGATCACGTTCTCGGGCAGCAGCTGGTGGTGGAAGCGCGGGGCCTTCTGGGCCGCCTTCAGGGTCAGGCCGTGGTCGTAGACATTGGCCAGCACCTGGAACACCCAGGTGAAGATCCGCGAGCCGCCCGGCGTGCCGATGACCATGGCCGGCCGGCCGTCCTTGACCAGGATGGTCGGGGTCATCGACGACAGGGGCCGCTTGTGAGGCGCGATGGCGTTGGCGCTGCCGCCGACCACGCCGAACATGTTGGGCGCGCCGGGCTTGGCCGAGAAATCGTCCATCTCGTCGTTGAGCAGGAAGCCCGCCCCCTCGACCACCACGCCCGAGCCGAACCAGCCGTTCAGCGTATAGGTGTTGGAGACGGCGTTGCCCCACTTGTCGACGATCGAATAGTGGGTGGTCTGCGGCTTCTCCAGGCCCGGGACCACCGCCTTGGAGGGCGACGGCTTGTCCGGATCGACCTCGCGGGCGCGCCGGGCGACATAGGCCGGGTCGATCAGGTTGGACACCGGGACCTTCACGAAATCGGGGTCGCCCAGATATTCCGCCCGGTCGGCGTAGACGCGCTTTTCGATCTCCGCCAGCAGGTGGACGTACTGGGGATCATTGAGGCCGACGCCTTTGAACGTCGGGGCCAGGTCCTGCTTCATCAGCAGCATCTGTATCAGGGCGACGCCACCCGAGCTGGGCGGCGGGGCGGTGATGACGTCATAGCCGCGCCACTTGGCGGTGACCGGCGCGCGCCAGACGGCCTTGTAGCCGGCGAGATCGGCCTTGGTGATCAGGCCCTTCACCGATCCGCGCCCCATCTGGGCGACGATCAGGTCGGCGGTCTTGCCCTCATAGAACGCCTTGTCGCCGCCCCGGGCGATCCGCTCCAGGGTGGCGGCGAGCTCCGGTTGCCTGAACAGCGTCCCGGCCTTCTGGGGACCGAAATAGGCGCGGAAGTTGGTCTTGGCGAACGGCGGCGGGACCTCGCCGCCCAGCATGCCGGCGAACTGGGCGTTCACCGTGAAGCCGTCGCGGGCATAGCGGATGGCCGGGGCCAGCACCCGCGCCCACGGCAGCTTGCCGAAGCGCTTGTGGGCCATGGCCAGGCCGCGCACCGTGCCCGGCGTCCCGGCCGCGAGGTTGCCGTACAGCGACAGGCCCGGGGTCGGCTCGCCGTCCTTGCCCAGGTACATGTCGGCCGAAGCCGCCGCCGGGGCCGTCTCGCGATAGTCGAGGAAGTAGGGCTTGCCGCCGACATACAGCGTCATGAACCCGCCGCCCCCCAGATTGCCGGCCTCCGGATAGGTGACGGCCAGGGCGAAGCCCGTCGCCACCGCCGCGTCGACCGCGTTGCCGCCCGCTTTCAGGATTTCCTCCGCCGCCAGCGCCCCATAGCGGTCCGGCGAGGCCACGGCCCCGGCGGCGAGCACCGGAATGGGCTTGGCCGGCTTGGCGAGAGCGGGGGGCGCGAACAGCAGCAGGGCGGTCGCGAGCAACTTGGCGAACAGGCGCAAGGGAAGTCTCCGGCGGCGAGACGACCACGCTAGCCGATACCGTTCGCGGAACAATGGTTCTTGACGCATCCATAACCATAGAGTTATGAGATAATTCATAACCTGAAAGTTATCAATTGAATCCGCAAGCGCCCCACGACCTGCTGTTCCGGACCCTGGCCGACCCCACACGGCGGGCGCTGTTCGAGCGTCTGTGCCGCGACGGCGAGCAGACGGTCGGGGCGCTCACCGCCCAGGCGGGCGTATCCCAGCCGGCCGTCTCCAAGCACCTTGCGGCCCTGAAGCTGGCTGGCTTGGTCCGCGATCGCCACGAGGGCCGTCAGACGCACTACACCGCCCAGTTGGGCGCGCTCGGCCCGCTGATCGACTGGACCCAACAGATGGCGGGCTTCTGGGAAGGGCGGTTCGACAAGCTGGAAGACCTGCTCAACAGGATGGACCAATGACCACCGACACCACTCCGCAAGTCCGCTCCGTCGTCATCGAGCGCGAGATCGCCCACCCGCCCGCCAAGCTGTGGCGCGCCCTCACCCAGCCGCATCTGATCGCCGAATGGCTGATGGCCAACGACTTCGTTCCGAGCGTCGGCCATCGCTTCAAGCTGAAGGGCGAGTGGGGCGGGGTGCTGGACTGCGAGGTCCTGGCGATCGAGCCCGATTACAAGCTGGCCTATAGCTGGGATTTCGATCACGAAGACCCGGCCTACGCCCTCAAGAGCGTCGTGACCTTCACCCTGACCCCGACCGACGCGGGCACGCACCTGCGCATGGAGCAGACCGGCTTCCGTCCCGACCAGAAGCAGGCCTTCGGCGGCGCCCATGCCGGCTGGAAGAGCTTCTTCGACAAGCTTGAAGCGGTTCTGGAGAGGGCCGCGTGAGCCCGCTGATCCGCCGGATCCATCGCTGGCTGTCCATCGCCTTCACCCTCGGCGTGATCGGCTACATGACGGTGATGACGAAAGGCCCACCGCCGGCCTGGGTTGGCCTTTTCGCCCTGATTCCGCTTATCCTTCTGTTGGTCAGCGGCCTCTATCTGTTCGTGCTGTCCTATGTCCCGAAGGGACGGCGGGCCAAGGCATAAGGATCGCTTGTGAAGAGCGCCCGCCCCGAGGATGTCGACGTCCCCGCCTCCGTCCTGATCGACCGCGCCATCGCCGCGATCCCCGACTGGCGCGGCCAGACCCTGGCCCGCCTGCGCGCCCTGATCCTGGACGCCGATCCTGACGTGGTCGAGGAATGGAAGTGGGGCAAGCCGGTCTGGTCGCACGACGGCCTGATCTGCACCGGCGAGGTTTACAAGGCTGTGGTCAAGACGACCTTCGCCCACGGCGCGGCATTGGAAGACCCGACCAAGCTGTTCAATTCCAGCCTGGAGGGCAATGTCCGCCGCGCCATCGACTTTCCGCAAGGCGTCGAGATCCCGGCCGAGGCCTTCAAGGCCCTGTTCCGCGAGGCGGTGGCCTTCAACGCCGCCAAGGCCAAGCCGAAGAAGAAGGCGTGAGACGCGTCTAGGTCTCCAGATCCTCCGCCGGCCGGCGCCGCGCGTTCAGGCGACGGGCCAGCAGGGCGCCGCCGATGAACAGCGCGCCGACGGCCAGGAACGAGGCCGCGCGCGTAACGCCTTCCAGCCGCGCCAGGTCGAACAGCACCACCTTGGCCGCCGTGAACAGCAGCGCCGCCAGGCCCGCCCAGCGCAGGACGATATCCTTGCGCGCCGCGCCCAGTCCCAGCACCGCCAGGCCGAACACCGCCCAGAGCGCCGAGAAGGTCCAGGTCTCCAGGCCCGCGTTCCCCGTCGCCGCGCGCATGTCGCCGCCGTGGAAGGCGTAGCGGATCAGCAGGGTCAGCAGCACGAACAGCGTCCCGACCGCGACCGCCAGGGCGGTTCTGTCGAACGGCCGGTCAGCCCGCCTCAGGCCCAGCATCGCCGCCGCGCCCAGACCGTACAGGCCGAACAGCAGCAGCGCCGCGCCGACCGGCGCCAGCGGCTGGCTCATCGGGCCCCACCAAGGGCTGGCGCGGACGCCGAACACCAGGCCGGCGACGATCAGCGCCAGCCAGCCGAAAGCCGGCCCGACCCGAGCCAGCCAGGCGGCGCCGGCGCGCCCGGCCAGGCTGGGCGCGCTCAGTTGACGAGCGGCGAGCAGGCCGAGGATCGCATAGGCCGCCCCCTCGGCCCGGCCGATCGGCGCAGGACCCATCGCGGCGCCGTGGAAAAGGTGGCGCAGCGCCAGCAGAGCCCACAGGAGGGCGAAGAGCGGGATGGCCAGGACCCAGGCCTTGGTCCAGCGATCCTCCGCCGGCCGGCGTCGCCAGGCGATCGCCGCCAGCAGACCCGCCGGCGCCAGATAGGACAGGATCAGGGTGTTCAGCACCGGCGGT
This sequence comes from Caulobacteraceae bacterium, assembly GCA_965283765.1. Taxonomy (GTDB): domain Bacteria; phylum Pseudomonadota; class Alphaproteobacteria; order Caulobacterales; family Caulobacteraceae; genus Caulobacter. The sequence goes on along the minus strand of CBDIPU010000001.1, from coordinate 412,786 downwards.
CCGACGACGGGCTCGCCCGCGCCCCACCACGGGTTCCAGACCAGGCCTTGCAGCAGGACGCCGTGCGCGACGCCCAGGCTGACCACGATCCGCGTGCGCCACCGCGTGATCGGGCCATCGTCGGGCCGCTGGCGCAACACCAGCAGCAGGCCCGTGCTCAGCAGCGCCAGGGTGCGCAGCGAGGCCTCCAGCAGGCCGTCGCCGCCCTGATCGCGGGGTCCCGCCATCACGACATGCAAGGCCGCGAACAGCGCCAGCAGCACGATCAGCAGGCCCGTGGCGCGTTGAGCCTCGACCTCGTTGCGGACGCTCTCGCCGCCGCCCTTCCAGATCAGGGCCGAAGAGACGACCAGCAAGCCGGCGGCCACGGCGCTGACCGCCAGCAGGGTCGCCGGCGGCAGACGCCCGTCCAGGGCCGCGCCGATGAAGTCCGGTTGCAGCATGGCGATGAAGGCGATCAGACCGCCCACCACGCTGGCGGGGGCCAGGCCTCGCCAGGGCAGACGCCAGGCGGCGACGGCCAGGGCGAAAGCCGCCAGGCCGAAGGCGGAGGGCTCGAAACGCGGCGCGACGGCGGCGTGCGTGGCCAGGAAGGCCATCTCGGCGGCCGCCGCCAGCCACAGCGCCAGGCCTCTATCCGTCGAGGCCTGTTCCACCCGGCGCGCGATCAGGGCCGCCGCGCCGAACAGGGCGACCGCCAGGATCGCGGCCGGCGCCCAGCCGAAGTCGATATGCGCGGCGTGCAGGATCGGCCAGGTCAGGCTGGCCAGGATGGCGACGCCGATCCCGCCGATGGCCAGGACGCGGGTGCGCTCCACGGCGGGCAGGCCCAGCGCCAGCCAGAGCGTGCCCGCTGGGATCAGGGCGGTCAGGGCGTGCTGCCACGGCAGCTGGGCGGCAAAGGCTGGCGCGCGCACGGCGATGGCCATGGCCAGGAGTTGGCAAAGGATCGCCATGGCGACGGGCAAGGCGAACAGGCCAGGGCGGATCATGTTCCGGAGGGCCATGGCCGCCGCCAGGACGATCAGAAATCCCGACAGCAGGATGACGATCGGCAGGTGTCCCGACCCGACCGGGGCCGAGAACCAGGGGCCGACCGACGCCAGGCTGGCCAGCACCAGCGCCAGGGCGGGCAGGCCTCGGAAATCGTCGCCGGCCGGATCCCCCGCGTCGTCGCGACGGAAGCGGCGTCGCCACAGCGTGGCGGCGAAGAGCCCGGCGGCGGCCAGGATCTGGATCATCACCGCCGGAAGGGTCTGGTGTTGGCCCACCGGGACGCCGCTCAGCAGCAGCAGGCCGATGATCGTGGCCCCGCCCGCCTTGCCCCAGCGCCGCAGCCCCGAGATCGAGAACCCCGTCGCGCCGATCAGCGCCGCATAGGCCGTCAAGGCCAGCGGCGACCAGTCCGGCAGGCCGGTGAAGGCCGGCGTCAGCACGGCGCCGACAACGGCCACCAGGGCCAGCGGCTCGCCGTGTCGCAACGACAAGCCCAGCAGGCCCAGGGAGACGCCCGCGGCCAGGATCGCGGCCACGCCCAGCGGGATCAGGTGATAGAGCCCGTGGGCCGCGCAGACGGCGCCATACAGGGTGACCGCCCCGGCCCCGGCCGAGACGGCGGCGGCCAGCAGGTGGCGACCGCCGGCGACCGACGACGTCTGGCGCAGCATCCATTCGCTGGCGCCCAGCATCGCCGCGCCCAGGATCACGGCCAGGGCGATGCGGAGCTCGGGAATGAACAGGCCACGCTGGGCGGCATAGGCCACCAGCAGCAGGCCGCCCAGCGCCAGGCCGCCGCCGCCGATCCAGGCCAGGCCGTTCTCGGACAGCCAGGTCGAGACCGACTCGCGATTGATCCTCGGCGGCGGTGGAGTTGGCCGAGGCTGAGCGCTGGGGGCGGCTGGCAAGGGCGCGAAAGCCGGCTCGGCAACGGGGTCCGGCGCGAGCCCAGGCGGGCGCGCCGCCATCGGCTCGGCGATCGCCGACGTCTCCGGGGCCGGCGCGGCGGGCTGGTGAGCCATGCGCGGCGCTAAGTCGGCGGCGTCCAGCCTTCGCTCGAGCGTCCGCAGTTTCTGGCCCTGTCGATAGATCCAGGCGCCCAGGGCCAGGATCACCAGCCATTCCATGTCGTGCGTCCCGTCCGGCGAAGTGAGCGGCCCTGTCTTGGTATGCGAGGACGGCGCTCAATGAAACCTTAAGTCGCAGGCCCCGCCCTCACCCCAGCTCCAGCGCCCGCAGCACCGCGAACTGGTCGTAATAGGGCCGCTCGCAGATGATCTTGTCGCTGCCGGGCGCGAACTCGAAGCTGGCGGCCATGCGGATGCGGAAGGCCTTGCCGGTCGGTTCGACCGTGCGCCCGGGGATCTTCAGCGGCCCCAGATGCGTGCCGGTCAGCCAGAACTCGACCAGCACCGTGTCGCCGGCGTGGGCGATGGCGATCACCTCGTTGCCCTGGTCGGGGAACGGCGTGCGCGAGGCGGCGAAATAGCCCCGCACGGCGGCCTCGCCGTCGAACACCGCGCCGCCGCCGTACATCTCGTAGCGGGGATGCTCGAAGGTGGCGATCACCCCGTCCCAGTCGTGGACGCACTCCAGCGCCATGTGGTCGCGCACCACCTGGATGCGCTGTTCCGCGAGATTGGTCGCGAGGTCTTCCATGGCCCGTTCCTCCTCCTGTTTCGGAGGAGCCTGCCAGCCTCAGAAGTCGACCGCCACGCCCTTCTTCTCCCAATCGCCGAAGCGGGTCGGCTCAGGGCCTTCGCGGCCGCCCTTTTCCGTCGGCAGGGCGGCGGCGTGTTCAGCGGCGCGGCGGGCGGCGGCCTCCTCCAGCGCGCGGCGGGCGGCCGGGCTCAGATCCTTGCCGGGCGCGGCGCCGGGGACGTCGGATCGTGCGATTTCAGGCTGCGCGGACGGGGTGGACGGCTCTGACATGGGCGGATTTTAGCATTTTTCGTCCGCCGCGCCGCGCGATTTTTCCGCAAGACGCTTGCGCTGGCCCTCGCCTTTGGGGCACGGCGGGGCGGTGACTTAAGAACTGAACGACGGCCTCCCCGCCCGGGAAGCCGCCCTGACCCTGATCGACGCGGCCCTCTCGCGCCGCGGCGGCATCGACGAAGCCGCCTCCGCCAACGGTTTCCGCTTCCTGGAGCCGCGTGAGCGGGCCTTCGCGCGCGCCCTGGCCATGGCCGTGCTGCGCCACCTTGGCCCCATCGACCGCGCCCTGGCCGCCAAGCTGCAGAAGGCCCCGCCGGACCGGGTGATGCACCTGCTGCGCCTCGGCGCGGCCCAGGCCTTCTATCTGGAGGTCCCGGCCTTCGCCGCCGTGGCGACCTCGGTCGAGCTGGCCGGGGCCAACAAGACCAGCCGCCCGTTCAAGGGCCTGGTCAACGCCGTGCTGCGCGGCCTGCTGCGCGACGGCGAGCCGGCCAACGACCCGACCCTGCTGGCCCCGCCCTGGCTCTATTCGCGCTGGGTCGCCGCGTTCGGCGAGGCCACGGCCCGCGAGATCGCCGGCCAGATCGCCATCGAGCCGGCCACCGACCTGTCCCTGAAGCCTTCCGCCGACGCGCCTGCGCTGGCCGAGGCGCTGGAGGCCGAGATCCTGGACGGTGGGACCCTGCGCGTGCGCCGCAAGGGCGATGTCGCCGCCTGGCCGAACTTCGAGGACGGGACCTGGTGGGTGCAGGACGCCGCCGCCGCCGTCCCGGCCCGCCTGCTGGACGTCAAGGCCGGCGAGCAGGTGCTGGACCTCTGCGCCGCGCCCGGCGGCAAGACCCTGCAGCTGGCCGCGGCCGGCGCGAACGTCGTGGCCCTGGACCGCTCGGCCGCGCGGCTCAAGCGCGTGGCCGAGAACCTGGAGCGCATGGGCCTGACCGCCGAGGTCGTCGCCGCCGACGCGGCCGCCTGGGAGGACGCGCGGACCTTCGACGCCATCCTGCTGGACGCCCCGTGCAGCGCCACCGGCACCTTCCGTCGCCATCCGGACGTGCTGTGGGCCGCCCGCCCCGGCGATGTCGCCAGCCTGGCCGGCGTGCAGGCCAGGATCCTCGACAGCGCCGCCGACCGCCTCAAGCCCGGTGGGCGCCTCGTCTACACCGTCTGCTCGCTGGAGCCCGAAGAGGGCGAGGCCCAGGTCGAGGCCTTCCTGGCGCGCCGCAAGGACATGGCGCTGGAGCCGATCGCCGCCGGCGAAGGCGGCTCCCCGGAGGCCAGCCTGACCGCGCGCGGGACCCTTCGCCTGCTGCCGCATCAGCGCGACGGCGGTCAGGACGGCTTCTTCGCGGCCAGGTTCAGGAAAACATCCTGATTGTCATCCCGGCGAAAGCCGGGACCACGGCAAGGGCTGGCGTTTCCTGCGGTCCCGGGTCTTCGCCCGGGATGACAGAAGCGGCGGACGCGGTTATCCCAGGACCATGACCGCGCCGCTCATCGCCCCCTCGATCCTCGCCTCCGACTTCGCCAAGCTGGGCGAGGAAGTCGCCGCCATCGAGGCGGCCGGCGCCGACTGGGTCCATGTCGACGTGATGGACGGCCATTTCGTGCCCAACATCACGCTCGGCCCCGACATCGTCAAAGCCATCCGGCCGCACGCCAGGATCCCGTTCGACGTGCACCTGATGATCAGCCCGGCGGACCCTTACCTCGAAGCCTTCCGCGCCGCCGGGGCCGACCTGATCAGCATCCACCCCGAAGCCGGCCCGCACCTGCACCGCTCCCTCAAGCGTATCCGCGAGCTGGGAGCCAAGGCCGGCGTGGTGTTCAACCCGTCGACCGGCCTGGACCACGTCGAGTGGATCCTGGAGGACGTCGACCTGCTGCTGGTCATGTCGGTCAATCCCGGCTTCGGCGGCCAGAGCTTCATCCCCGGCCAGCTGCGCAAGGTCGAGGCCCTGCGCAAGCTCGTGGACAAGGCCGGCCTCGACATCATCATCGAGGTCGACGGCGGCGTGACCCCGGCGACCGCCCCGCAATGCGTCGCGGCAGGGGCCACCGCCCTGGTCGCCGGCTCGGCGGTGTTCAAGGGCGGCCCCGGCGCCTATGCCGACAACATCCGCGCGCTGAAGGGCGGCTGACCCCAGACCATGGCCGTCAAGCGTTCCGCCAGCGGCTCGAAGTTCCCCGCCTCTTCACGCGGCGGCGGCGTCCTGTGGAAGGCCGTCGGCGCCGAGCTGGCCAGCCACGTCGCCCGCGAGTGGTACGGCTCGGGCCCGCATCGCCTGCTAATCGCCTTCCCGCGCCCCGAGGGTCTCTCCGCCCGGCCGCACGACCCGCGTCCGGTCGATCCCGGGCGCGGATCGAAGATCCTGGCCGGAACCCTGACCCTGGACGGCGGATCCTTGCGCCTGGCCCCCGACGGCGACCCGTTCGACACCGCCAGCCCCTCGCGCCGCTTCGCCGTCAGCCTGCACCGCTTCGACTGGCTGCCGGACCTGGCCGCCGCCGGCTCGGACGGCGCCCGCCGCTCCCTGCGGCTGATCGACGACTGGCGGCGGGTGTTCGGCAAGTGGAACGCCTTCTCGTGGTCCCCCGAGTGCCTGGAGCGCCGGGTCTTCCACCTGGCCTGCGCCGCCAAGACCCTGGCCGCCGAGGGCAGCGACGCCGAGATCGCCGACCTGACCCGGGACCTGGCCCGCCAGGCCCGCCACCTGCTCGAGATCGCCGCCGCGCCCGCCCGCATCCTTGAGCGCGCCGCCGTCGCCACCATGGCCGGCTGCGTCCTGGCCGGCAAGCCCGGCGAGCGGCTGATCGACAAGGGCCTCAAGGCCCTGCTGCGCCACCTCGACCAGATGGTGCTGGCCGACGGCGGCCACGCCACGCGCTCGCCCGAGGCCGGGGTCGAGCTGCTGTTCGACCTGCTGACCCTGGACGACGCCCTGGGCCAGCGCGGCCGGCCCAGCCCCGAGGCCCTCTCCCGCGCCATCGACCGCCTGTCCAGCGCCACCCGGTTCTTCACCCTCGGCGACGGCCATCTGGCGGCCTTCCACGGCGGCGAGGCCATCGCCCAGCCGCGCATCGCCGCCGCCCTGGCCCATGACGACGCCGGCCCGCGCCCGCTGAACGCCGCGCCGCACAGCGGCTATCACAAGATGATCGGCGGCAGCATTGAGCTGATCGCCGATTGTGGTCCTCCTGCCGCTGGCTCCCTCTCGGTCGCGGCCTGCGCCCAGCCGGCCGCCGTCGAGATCGTCTGCGCCAAGGACCGCCTGATCACCAGCTGCGGCTGGAGCCCCGAGGCCACCGGCGCCAACGCCTTCCGCCTGTCCGACGCGGCCTCCACCGTCTCGGTCGGCGACGGCTCGGCCGGCCGGCCGCTGTCGGGCTTCCGCGCCCGCGCGCTCGGCCCCTGGCTGGTCGACGGCGCCACGCAGGTCGAGGCCAAGCGCCACGACGACGTCGGCGGGGTGTGGCTGGACATCGTCCACGACGGCTGGCGCCATGTGGGCCTGCAGCACGCCCGCCGCCTGTTCCTCGACGCGGTCAATGACGAGCTGCGCGGCGAGGACAGCCTGACCCCCTTCGCCGCCGCCCCGGGCGCCGCGGATGGTCCCCGCCGCTACCTGCCGTTCGCGGTGCGCTTCCACCTGCACCCCGAGGCCCGCGCCTCGATCGCCCGCGACGGCAAGAGCGTGCTGATCCGGGGCCCCAGCAACATCGGCTGGTGGCTGCGCAACGACGCCGTCGACGTCGAGATCGCCCCCACCGCCCACTTCGACCACGGCCTGGCCCGCAAGGCCGGCCAGATCGTGCTGAAGAGCCAGGTGCGTCCCGAGGTCGGGGCCAAGATCCGCTGGAAACTGACCCGGGCGGAGGGGTAGCGCCGATGGGCTTCGAGCGCACGCCGATTGATCCGGGTCGGGCGCGGCAGGCGCCCGAGTTCACCGACGACGAGGTGTCCGAGGTTGTCGCCGCCCTGACGGCGGACGCGCCGGAGATCCTGGCGGTGCTGGCGCGGGAAGCGCGGACGCCGGGCAGCGTCGTGTCGGGGGACTATGACGACGCCTATGATCGGATGCTGACGTACCTGTTCGAGCGGGGGTACGTGCACACGCATATCGAGATGGCGATGGTGTTTCGGGCGGTTAGGGAGCGGGTTGGGGGTTAGGGGGCGTCGTGGGAGCGGAAAAGTGAATCAGGGGACGAAGTTCGAAGCCCCTCAGCGTTCACATATTGTTCTACCGTCGGTTTTGATATATACGCCTCACAACCCTGAAGCTGGTCGGGGCTGGATACCTCGAGTTCTACCACTGCCTTCATGAACGCCCCCGATTCCGGGTACGTTCACGCGATAAAGCTTGAGTGTAGGTATTGCCTTCCAACGGGCATTTGCGCAGGGTCGCAACCGTTGGGGGAATAATTACGTGAACCTAGAACTGATGCGACTCTCGCTTTGGTCTCGTGCGGACGTAAGCGCGACGCACGCACTTGTCGCGGGCCAGATACTTCTTCGAGAGCGTTGGCTTCGCGATGTATTCGGTCGGACGATCGAGTTCGAATATAGAGGTAAGCGCTACCACTACGTTCCGACTGAAGACGAGATACCCGAGCCCTTTCTTGCGGGCCGCATCGGATTACTTGGTAAGGTTAGGGAGAACGAACCGCCAGAGGAGGGACTAGAAGATACCATCCGCGATCAGTGGCGCGCCATTGCCGTGCTCATCGACCCTCGTAGTCACCAAGATGGACAGAAGGTGGCCGTCGAGTTCGGCACCGGAGTGGCCAAACCCTTCTCCATATTTGGCGCCCTAGTCCGGCACATCAACACTCTTCGGCCTCCCTATACAATGGAGGTCAAACAAATTGTGGAGGCTGGCGATTTCTGGGATTTCGTTCAGCGCAACGAGGGTCAGGTGACGTCTGTTACGTTCGAGTTCTTGGCTCCGAACATGTTCGGGATCGAAGACGATATGGACAAAGAAGCGAATGAACTAAAGCGGCATGAGAAAGCCAAAAGCGCATCGTTGAAGATTGAAAATGATGAAGGGCTGAATCTCAATACGAAACGCGTTGAGAACACCGTAAAATATACAACTCGTGGAGGCGGTAGCATTAAAGCTAAAGCGAAACACGACGATTTCAATTCAGAAAGCACTGTTTCTAGAATTAAGGTTCCTGAAGAACCGATTGGGGACGATACGAAGCCATCGTCCTTGAGATCGCGCCTAGCGCGCGCCATAAGGTACGTATTCCGCAATGAATAGAACAATCGCATATTGTGCATTGATCGTATTCTTTGGCGTCATAGCCGTTATGTCGGTGGCCGCGCCTGGGATCCTGAGCGACAGGAACCTTTTCATGAAAGGGTTTGTCACTCAGGAAATCCTCGCCATGCTTGCGGTTATTGTTTCCATAACTTTGGCATCGACCTCCGCTCTTCATCTCGAGCTGAATAAAATAGAAGAGCGACACGGGCGGCGCGGATTCGCACGAACGCGTGCCGGCATAAAGCAAGCAGCCTTTTTCCTGATCGCGTTGTTGGTACTGGCAGTATTACTCGTCGTCGGTAAATCCGCCCTCGGAGACTGCCTTTCAGAGCGTTGGGCATCCTTTTTGAATGGCCTCTCTCTATTCATTCTATTTTGGAATGTGCTGATATTGGTCTCGATAACACAGGCGGTCTTCGGCATTTCACCCAATATTCCGGACGCCCCGGAGGCTTAGCCCGCCTTAAATCTCTTGAGAGGCTGCAGCGTGCAGGGCTGTCCAGGTCAGTCAAGGCTCGCCTCCGGCGACCGCGCGCGGCGACGCGGAGCGTCGGCCTTGAGTGACCTGGACAGCCCTGCGATCGTCTCGCCGTGAGATGTAAGGCTTGGCGCGACCCGTCAGGTCGCGACGTCTTCGCCGAGTTGGCGCAGGCGGGCTTCGCAGAGTTCCTCGACCAGGGACCGCAGCAGTTCAACGCGCGACTGGGTCCAGGCCAACTCCTCGGCGGTGATCTTGTAATGCAACGAATAACGCGCCTTCACGTAGGCGGCGCGCAGCAGTTCGAAACAGCGTTTGTGGAACTTGGTCTCCGTGGGCCAAACCTCGATCAGACGCGGATCGAAGGGTTCGGCCAGACCGCGCAGGCGAACCAGATTATGGGACTTGGGCGCGTAGAGCGTCAGGACCAGCAGCAGGCAGTAGTATAGCCGCTCCACGGCCTGATGGAGTTGAAAGGCCGCGTTCTTGTAGCGCTCCCGAGAAACATTGAAGCGGCAGTTGTCGAGGAACTCGTCGGCGCTCCGAAACCACTCCTCATAATACTCCCGACTCTCCTTCAGCGCCGCCTCCGGCGACAGCGGCGTCGGCTCGATGAAGGCCGAGCCCGGCTCTTCGAACAGCGCCACCCCGTCACGCACGATGTCGGTGAAGAAGTACCGCCCGCGCGTCAGCTGCTCATTCACGTCGTCCAGGTCGTGAACGATGAAGTTGACCGGCGTCCGCAGCCGCTGACCGGCCGAAAGCTCGTCCAGCAGGCGCTTTTCGGCCCCTTCCCAGAACTCCAGGGGATCGGCCAGCTTCTCCTGATCGACCACGACCAGCAGGTCGTAGTCCGAGAAGTAACGGCCGACCGGGTCCTCGACCCAGTCGCCTCGGGCGTAGGATCCGAACAGGATGATCTTGAGGATCTTGCCTTCGCCCAGCCTGCCCGAACGCTTGGCGACTTCCTCGGCGAAGCCCGCTTGCAGGATCTCGACCACGAAGGCCAGTTCGCGCTGCTTGCCGGCCGGCAGGTGATCAAGGGTGTTGGCCATGTCCGCTGTCTCGCCCGCCGCCCGGCGCATGGCAAGCGCCTCCTCGGCGCGGGCGGCGCGGTGATGCTCGGGCTTGGCCATGCGGACTCTCGGCGGCGGAACAAGACTGGAACGAATCCTACACGCTCAAGTTGGATCGCGCCAGAGCGCGGGGCGGTCCTTGAGACCTGGACAGCCCTGCGATCGTCTCGCCGTGAGATGTAAGGGGGGCGCTCTTCCGGGGCGGAAGGGCGGTTTCACTGAGCGGGGAGGCGCGCACACTCGAACCCTCTCTCTTTGAGAGAGGGTTTCAAAATGCGCCCTCACGGGGATTGGCGAGGCTCTATCCCCGGCGTTGGCGGCGCCGAATCCCACGAAATCAACCACTTCCCACTTTTACGCGCCCGTGAATGATCCGCGTTCAACCCGCCCCCATACTGACTCCACCTGACGGCTTGAAAGGGACGTCCGGCCGGCGATCGTGACGGCTGTCAGGGGTGGTCGAGCGGGTAGCGCTCGTCGGTGCGGGGGAAGCTCCGCAACCGCATCCCTCTGGCGGCGGTCGGCCCTGGAACACAGAAACGACGTGGGATGTCGGGCCGATGACGCGGCAGGCGCAGGCTGAAATCGCCCGTGCGGTCCGGGACCGGGGTTCGTCGCCCTGGCCCGCCCGTCGGGGGCCGACTGTCGGAAGCGGGTTAAAACCCCGCGCCCCGCTGGCTCACCGGATAACGGCTACGCGGAGCGCTCTGGCTTCGTCGAAACGGTATCTACTTACTCATCCTCCGGGCGTGGCCCGGCGCTCCGCGTCCCTTTCCACGAACTTCAGCGGCTGCCCGCGTGAGGGAGCGGACGCATGTCTGGCTCAGCACAGGCCCCCACCTGACCGCGCCGCGCGCGGTCTGTCCGCCCCCAAGCGGGGCGGAGAAGAGAGCCGCGCCCTCTTCTCTCCTCCCCCTGTTGGGGGAGGGGGACCGGCGGAGCCGGTGGAGGGGGTCAGCGCCACGCATTGACTCCCCCGCCGTCCCCCGTATTTTCCGCCCGTTCGCGTGACTGGCGTTGAAGGTGGGAAACCACCGGGGAGCGTGAACCTCATAAGCCGCGCGCCTGGGCTCCAATTTCTGAACCACACCAGAGGAGTCCGCCGTGCCCGCCGCCCCCGACTATCCGTCCGCCCCCGATCTCGTCGCCCCCAAGCGGGCCTTGCTGTCGGTCTCCGACAAGACCGGCCTGGTTCAAGCCGCCCAGGTGCTGCACGCCGCCGGCGTCGAGCTGGTCTCGACCGGCGGCACCAAGGCCGCGATCGCCGCGGCCGGGATCCCGGTCAAGGACGTCTCGGACCTGACGGGCTTTCCCGAAATGATGGACGGCCGGGTCAAGACCCTGCACCCGGTGGTGCATGGCGGCCTGCTCGGCGTTCGCGACGCCCCGGAACATGCGCAGGCCATGGCCGACCACGGCATTGGCGGCATCGATATCCTGTACGTGAACCTCTATCCGTTCGAGGCGACCGTCGCCAAGGGCGGCAGCTACGCCGAGTGCGTCGAGAACATCGACATCGGCGGCCCGGCCATGATCCGCTCGGCGGCCAAGAACCACGGCTATGTCGCCGTCTGCACCGACCCGGCCGACCTCGCCGACGTGCTGGAGGCCCTGAAGGCCGGCGGGACGACGCTGGAGCTGCGCCAGCGGCTGGCGGCCCGCGCCTATGCCCGCACGGCGGCCTATGACGCGGCGATCTCGGCCTGGTTCGCGGAAGCGCTCGGCCAGGACTTCCCGGCCCGCAAGGCCATCGCCGGCGAGCTGCGCCAGACCATGCGCTACGGCGAGAACCCGCACCAGAAGGCGGCCTTCTACGCCTTCCCGAACCCGCGCGTCGGGGTGGCCACGGCGACCCAGCTGCAGGGCAAGGAACTCAGCTACAACAACATCAACGACACCGACGCGGCCTTCGAGCTGATCGCCGAGTTCGACCCGGCCCAGGGTCCGGCCGTGGCGATCATCAAGCACGCCAATCCGTGCGGCGTGGCCGTGGGCGCGACCCAGCGCGAGGCCTATGAGCGGGCCCTGGCCTGCGACCCGACCTCGGCCTTCGGCGGCATCGTGGCGGTTAACTCGCGCCTGACCCGCGAGGCGGCCGAGGCCATGGTCGAGATCTTCACCGAAGTGGTCATCGCCCCCGAGGCCGACGACGACGCCGTCGCCGTGTTCGCGGCCAAGAAGAACCTGCGCCTGCTGGTGACGGGCGGCCTGCCCGACCCGCTGTCGACCGGCGACACCTTCAAGAGCGTGGCCGGCGGCTTCCTGGTGCAGTCCCGCGACGACGCGCGGATCACGGCCTCGGACCTGAAGATCGTGACGAAGCGCCAGCCTACGGACGAAGAGGTCCGCGACATGCTGTTCGCCTTCACGGTGGGCAAGCACGTCAAGTCCAACGCCATCGTCTACGCCCGCGCCGGCCAGACCCTGGGCGTCGGGGCCGGCCAGATGAACCGCAAGGACTCGGCCCGGATCGCGGCGCTGCGGGCCGCCGATTTCGGCCTGGACCTTCGTGGATGCGCCTGCGCCTCGGAAGCCTTCTTCCCGTTCGCCGACGGCCTGATCCAGGCGGCCGAAGCCGGGGCGACGGCGATCATCCAGCCGGGCGGCTCGATGCGCGATGGCGAAGTGATCGAGGCGGCCGACAAGCTTGGCCTCACCATGGCCTTCACGGGCGTGCGAGTGTTCCGGCACTGATTGAGGCACGAAACCCTCGCCCGGAGTTTATCCTCGGGCCGACCAAGGTCGGTCCCGGGGGACGGGCTCAGGGTGAGGATTTCTACTGACGCTCAGTAGCCCTCATCCTGAGCTTGTCGAAGGACGGGGCGGACCACGAGGAGCTATATGAACAGCGCGGATTGGGGGAACAAGGTCGCCAAGCACTCGCGGGTCTTCAAGCCCGCGGGTCCGGGACCGTTTCCGGTGGCGCTGATCCTGCACGGCTGCGGCGGCAAGACGCCGTTCCTCGAGGACTATGCCCGGGCCGCCGTCGCGGCGGGCTGGGCGGCGGTGGTGGTCGATTCGCTCAAGCCGCGCGGCATGTCCTCGCTGGACGCCAAGCTGTTCGTCTGCACCGGTGTGGCGCTGCGGGGCCTGACCCGGGCGGCCGACGTCTTCGCCATGCTGGCCTGGCTGGAGACGCAAGGCTGGGCCGATCCGGAGCGCGTCTTCCTGGCCGGCTGGAGCCATGGCGGCTGGACGATCATGGACAGCTACGCGATCGGCGAGAACGCGGCGCGCGCCACGAAGCTGGCCGACGCCGATCCGGTCCGGCTGCGCCAGCGGGTGCGCGGCGCGCTGCTGGTCTATCCCTATGCCGGCTATCCCTCCCTGACCTCGCGGCGGGGCTGGGGAGAGGGGCGCCGCCGGTCTGGTCGGTGCTGGCCGGCAAGGACGCCGTGGTCGGCTGGAAGCTGCCCGGCAAGGCGCTGGACCGCCTGGCGAGCGACGGCCTGCGCGTGGATCGCGTGCTGTTCGACGACGCCACCCACGCCTTCGACGACGACAAGGCCAACGATCCCCGGGCCCGCTATCGGCCCGACCTCTTTCAGGAGATGCAGACCTATTTCGCCAGGGCGCTGACGGCCTGCGGCTGAACCCGGCGCAGGCGGGTCGGACCACGATAGAGGCGACGCCAGACCCACTCCAGCGGGCCCATCTCGTACCGGTCCATCCACCAGCGCGACCACAGGATCTGGACGGTCCAGGTCAGGATGGTCAGGGCCGCCAGCACCGGCCGGTCGACCTTGCCGTGCAGGGCCAGGCCCCGGCCGCCATAGAAGATGGAGGTCATGATCAGCGACTGGGTCAGATAGTTCGTGAACGCCATCTGCCCGACCGGCGCCAGGGCCTTGGGGATCGCGCTCCACGCGCCCTTCGACCGGGCGGCGAAGACCATCAGGCCGACATAGGCCAGGGTCGTCAGCGGCGCGGTCATCCACTGCACGGCCTGGAAGATCATCGACAGCGGCCTCGGCAGGCCCAGCGCGATCTGGGCCACCACCAGGCCGCCGACCGCCGCCGAGGCGGTCAGGCCGACGGCGACCAGGGTCACATAGGTCCGCTTGCTCGCCTCGCCGGTCAGCACCCCCAGCTTGAAACAGCCCAGGCCGATCATCATCAGGGCCGAGGTCATGACGAAGATGAACGGCTCGCCCGACAGGTAGCCCAGCCGGTCCTTGGCGTTCTGGATCAGCGACTGCAGGAAGGTTCCGCCGTACTGGAGCTCGGCGGCCCTGGACTTGGCGACGGCCTTGGCGGTCTCCAGCGTGGCCTGGGCCCCATCGTGCTGGAACACGACGGCGGCGGTCATGCCGGCCGTCATCAGCAGCGAGAAGACGACCCAGATGGTGACCCCGGTGCGGATCAGCTTCCGGGCGCCAGGACCGGGTCAGCATCACCGCGAAGCCGGCCAGGGCGTAGCTCAGCAGCACGTCGCCGAACCAGATGGCGAAGCCGTGCAGCAGGCCGAAGACGACCATCCAGGCCAGGCGCTTCCTCAGGATCGCGCCACGCCCGGCGTCCGACCGCTCGCCGCCGACCAGGAAGATCGAGACGCCGAACAGCATGGCGAACAGGGTGACGAACTTGCGCTGGAACAGCCACTGGGTGACGGCCCAGACCCCCAGGGTCGCCGGGCCGGTCCCGTGCGGCCAGTTGACCACCGACTCCGACAGCGGCGGAGCCACCGCGAAGTCCGGCATGTTGCACAGCAGGATGCCCAGCACGCCGAGACCTCTCAGCGAGTTCGAGCAGGACGATGCGATCCTTGGTCATGAGCTCCCCCTCGAAGGGAGCCTGCCGTGTTCCGCGTCAGCCGACAACCGGGACGGGTCCAGGGGCGCGTCTGGGGGCGCTGGCGAGAACAAGGGCGCCCAGCGCCATGAACCCCGCCGACACCACGACGGCGATCCGCTGGTCGCCGGCCAGGCGGGTGCCGACGGCGATGACCAGCGGGGCCAGGAACGCCGTGGCCTTGCCCGACAGCGCATAGAGCCCGAACCACCGCCCGGTCTCGCCGGCCGGGGCCAGCTCGGCCATCCAGGCGCGGAGACTGGACTGCGCCGGCCCGAAGGTCAGGCCGACGAACAGGCTGAAGACGAGGAACATCCGCTCGGGCGTGCTGGAGAACAGAGCCTCGTCGGCCTGGGCTGGCGTGACCGGAACGAGGAAGAAGACCGTATCCCGGCCGACCATCCCCACGCCCGTGGCGCCGAACAGGATCACGCCCGTGGCGATCAGCACGGTGGCCTTGGAACCGATCTTCTGGTCGACCCGCCCGCCGATGAACGTCCCGATGCCGGCCGCGACCGACAGCATGATCGCATAGAGGCCCAGTTGCGTCGTCGTCCAGCCGAACAGCCCCGCCGCCAGGACGCCTCCGAAGGCGATGAAGCTGGAAATGCCGTCGCCCAGCAGCATGCGGCCGATCAGGAACCTCAGCATGTGCGGCTGGCGGGGCAGGCCTCGGATCGTCGCCCACAGCTCGGCCAGCGGCTTGTCGCCCGCACCTTCCGATGGCTTGGGGGCGATCAGCATCAGCGGCCAGGCGAAGGCCAGGAACCACACGGCCACCAGCGGTCCGACGATCCGGTCCGGCTCGTGCAGCGCCTTTGACAGGCCCAGCAGCGGGACCTTGGGCAGGGAGAAGCAGAAGAGGACGATGAACAGGGTGACCAGCGCCCCGACATAGGCCAGGGCCCAGGCGGTGCCGGACAGCCGTCCGATCTGGCCCGGCTTGGCAACCACCGGCAGCAGGGCGTTCATCACCGTCACGCCCAGTTCGGCCACGACGCTGGCGATGACCAGGCAGGCCAGGATCAGCGGGATGCGGGCCGTCTCGCCGGGCGCGGCCCACCACAGCCCGGCGCTGGCGATGACGAACGGAAAGGCCAGGCCGACCAGCCAGGCGCGCGGATTGCGCCGGGCGTCCAGCGTCGCCCCGAGCAGGGAACTCAGAATGGCGATGGCCAAGCCCGACACCACCCCGGCATAGCCCAGGAGGCTCTGCCCACGCACCGCGTCGCCGACGAAACCGGACGCGAAATAGGGCGTGAAGATGAAGGTCGCGATCAGCGCCCAATAGGGTTGCTGGGCCCACTCATAGAGGGTCCAGGCCAAACGCCGACGATCGCCCTGATCCATTCGGAGTCCCTTCTCCACCCCTCCCTCGTAAGGGAGAGGTGGAGGATGAGCCAGCGCTTAAGCGGCGGTCGAGAGTTCGCGCAGGGCGGCGTTGGCGATGGTCAGCTTGGCGAAGGTCCAGCCGCCGCCGGCCTGTTCGATGTCTTCGATCGTCCGCTTGACCGCGCGAGGACGATCGCCGCGCAGGGCGGCCCAGGACGCGATGGCGGACTTGGCCGCGCTCTCGTCCTCGCCGGCCTGGGCGCTGGCGGCGAACTTCAGCACCGACTGGGTGATCGAGGTCTGCTCGGTCAGCATGTCCTCGATCAGGCGACGGACCGCCAGACGCTCGAAGGCGTCCCCGCCCACGAAAGCGCCGGCCGCGCCGCGCAGGCGGTCGAAACCGAAGGCCGCGCCGACCTGGTGATACAGACGGGCGACGTTCTCGACGCTCCAGCTGGAGGCGTTGGCCAGGTCGACGAGATCGGCGGCCGTGGTCAGGGGCTGCAGGGCCGCGACGGACTGGGCCAGGGCTTCGGGCGCGCCGTCGACGATATAGGCCTTCACCCGCTTGGCGACGGTCTTCTGCTCGAACGGCGACAGGATCGCCGGCGCCATGCCGGTCAGCGTCTTCACCGCTGGGCCGTAGGCCTCGACCAGTTGCTGCACGGTCGCCTTGTCGCGGACCGCGCGGCGAGCCAGCCAGAAGCTGAGGCTTCGCAGGGCATAGGCCAGGGCCTTGTAGAGCGCCGTCTGGCCGTTGGCCGAGGCCTTGTTGTCCAGCGCGTTGACCTGATCCCACAGGCCGTCGATCCCGAGGATCTCGCGAGCGGCCGTGAAGCCCACGACCACCGCGCCGACATCGGCGACGGCGGCGGCCTTCAGGCGGCTGGCGAAGGTCGGGCCGCACATGTTGACCATCTGGTTGCCGACCACCGTGGCGATGATCTCGCGCTTCAGGCGGTGCTTCTGCATGGCGTCGGCGTACCGGTCCAGCGCCTTGGGGAAGTAGCCGCGCAGGGTCGCCTCGAACCACGGATCGTCCGGCGCCGGGCTGGCGACGATGTCGTCGAACAGGTCCAGCTTGCCATAGGCCAGCAGCACCGCCAGTTCCGGCCGGGTCAGGCCCTTGTTGGCGGCCTTGCGTTCCAGCAGCGCCGTATTGGTCGGCAGGCCCTCGACGCGGCGATCCAGGCGACCGCGCTGCTCGAGATCGACCATGTAGCGGATTTGGGCGTCGACCTCGCTGACCGCGTCGCTTTCCAACAGGGTCAGGGCCAGGGTCTGATCGTAGTTGTGCTCCAGCACGTGATGGCCGACATCGTCGGTCATCGAGGCCAGCAGCGTGTTGCGGCTGTCACGGGTCAGCTCGCCGCCCCGCTCCAGGATCCCGGTCAGGATCTTGATGTTGACCTCGTGGTCGGAGCTGTCGACACCCGCCGAGTTGTCGATGGCGTCGGTGTTGATGTGGCCGCCGCTCTGAGCGAACTCGATGCGGCCCGCTTGCGTCAGACCCAGATTGGCGCCTTCGCCCACGACCCTGACCCGCAGGTCCGAGCCGTTGATGCGGATAGCGTCATTGGCCTTGTCGCCGGCGTCGGCGTTGCTCTCGCCCTTGGCCTTCACATAGGTGCCGATGCCGCCGAGATAGAGCAGTTCGGCCTTCGACTTCAGGATCGCGGTCATCAGCTCGGCCGGCGAGACGGCCTCGGCCTTGATCTCGAACAGCTCGCGAACTTCCTTCGACAGCGGGATGCTCTTCAGGCCGCGGGCGAACACGCCGCCGCCGGCCGAGATCTTCGACTTGTCGTAGTCGTCCCACGACGAACGCGGCAGCTTGAACATCCGGTCCCGCTCTTCCCACGACACGGCCGGATCCGGGTTCGGGTCGAGGAAGATGTGACGGTGGTCGAAGGCGGCCAGCAGCTTGGTCTGCTTGGACAGCAGCATGCCATTGCCGAACACGTCGCCCGACATGTCGCCCACGCCGACCACGGTGAAGGGCTCCGTCTGGATGTCCTTGCCCAGTTCGCGGAAATGCCGCTTGACCGCTTCCCAGGCGCCGCGGGCGGTGATGCCCATGACCTTGTGGTCGTAGCCAACCGAGCCGCCGGACGCGAAGGCGTCGCCCAGCCAGAAGCCGTAGCTCTCGGCCACGCCGTTGGCGATGTCGGAGAAGGTGGCCGTGCCCTTGTCGGCGGCGACCACCAGGTAAGGGTCGTGGCCGTCATGCACGACCACCGAGGGCGGCGGCACGACCTGGTTGTCGGCGTCGATATTGTCGGTCAGGTCCAGCAAGCCCGACAGGAAGGTCTTATAGGCGCGGATCGCCTCGGCCTGGATCGCGTCGCGATCGCCGCCGCGCGGCAGGTGCTTCGGATAGAAGCCGCCCTTCGAGCCGACCGGCACGATGACCGCGTTCTTGACCTGCTGAGCCTTCACCAGGCCGAGCACCTCGGTGCGGAAGTCGTCGCGGCGATCCGACCAGCGTAGCCCGCCGCGGGCGACGGGGCCAAAGCGCAGGTGCACGCCCTCGACATGCGGGGCCGAGACGTAGATCTCGCGATAGGGCTTGGGGGCTGGCAGGTCTTCCAGCTCGCGCGAGGCGATCTTGAAGCTGATGTAGGGCTTGGGACCCCCGTCGGCCGCCGGCTGATAGAAGTTGGTGCGCTGGATGGCGCCGACCAGGGCGGCCAGACGGCGCAGCACGCGGTCGGCGTCGAGGCTCTCGACGGCCTGCAGGGCCTCGGTGATCTTGCCCTCGACCGCCTTGGCCTGCTCTTCGCGGGTCTTGAGATCAGCGCGAACGGCCGGATCGAACTTGGTCTGGAAGAGATCCAGGATCAGGCGCGCGACGCCCGGGTGATCCGCCAGGGCCCGCTCCTGCACGCCCTGGCTGGGATCCAGGCCCGACTGCTGGCGATAGCGGGCGAGCGCGCGGATCAGGGCGGCCTCGCGCCAGCCGATGCCGAGTTCCAGCACCAGGCGGTTGAAGCCGTCGCTCTCGGCGCGCCCCGTCCAGATGGCGACGAAGGCGGCCTCGAAGGCCTGCTTGATATCGCCGAAGACCAGATGCTCGCCAGCCTCGTCCCGCAGGACGAATTCGTGGACCCAGACCGGTTTGCCGTCTGGGGAGACCTTGAAGCCGTCCTCGATCAAGGCCTTGAGGCCCATATGCTCCAGGATCGGCAGCACGTCGGCCAGCGGGGCGGCGGCGCCCGGGCGATAGAGCTTGAAGCGGAACGTCACCGCGCTGTCGCCGTCGCGACGGAAGGCGCGGACCCGGACCGCCTCGTCCTCGGCCAGATCGTCGATCACCTGGATGTCCGCCAGGGCCTCGCCGGCGTCATACTGGTCGCGATAGCCGGGCGGGAAGGCGCCGGCATAGCGGGCCAGCAGGTGGGCGACGCGTCCCGTGGAGCCCTCGCGAACGGCGGCCTCGAAGCGGTCGTCCCAGGTGCGGGCGGTCTCGGCGATGGCGGCCTCCACGGCGGCCATGTCCGGCTCGGCGTGATCGCCTGGCGTCACGCCCAGAATGTAGTGAACACGGGCCAGCGGGGCGTCGGAGAAGCTCGGATAATAGGCCGACACCCGGCCCCGGAACGCCTCGGCCAGGATGTGGCCGGCCCGGGTGCGGACGCCGGAGTCGTAGCGATCGCGCGGCACGAACATCAGGACCGAGATGAAACGGTCGAAGGGATCGCGGCGGGCGAACAGCTTGACGCGGGGACGGTCATAAAGGTGCAGCACGCCCATGGCCGTGGCCAGCAACTGGGCCTCGTCGGTCTGGAACAGCTCGTCGCGCGGCCAGGTCTCGAGGATGTTGCGCAGGCGCTTGCCGTTGTGGCTCTCGGGATCCTTTCCGGCGCGCTCCAGGATGTGGCCGACCTTGCGACGGATCAGCGGCACCTCGTGGGCGGGCGTCTCATAGGCCTCGGCGGTGAACAGGCCCACGAAGCGGACCTCGCCCGAGGCCTTGCCATCGGCGCCATAGCGGCGGACGCCGACATAGTCGGTGTAGCCGCGGCGGTGGACGCGCGAACGCAGGTTCGACTTGGCCACCACGATCGGGTCGCCGATGTCGATATGGCTGCGAATCTGGGCCGATAGAATGGCCGGCTCGCTGCTCCGGCGCAGGACCGTGCGAGCCTGGTCGCGCAGGACGCCCAGGCTGCCTTCCGGCTGATAGAGGGGCTCCTCGGCCGCGTAGCCGCCATCGGCGGTGCGGGGATATTCGTAGAGGCGGGCGCCGAG
Source organism: Caulobacteraceae bacterium (assembly GCA_965283765.1). Taxonomy (GTDB): domain Bacteria; phylum Pseudomonadota; class Alphaproteobacteria; order Caulobacterales; family Caulobacteraceae; genus Caulobacter. Next base: position 392,660 of record CBDIPU010000001.1, on the reverse strand, counting down.
GAACACGAAGTGGTCACGCTCCAGCCAGTCGAGGAAGGCCAGGTCCTCGGCCTTTTCGTCCGCGGAGACCGGCGCCTTGGCGGCCTTCAGCTCGTCGATCGTGCGGCGCATCAGCCCGCGCATGGCTTCGAAATCCTGCACGGCCAACTGGACGTCGGCGAGCGCTTCGCGAACGCTTAGCAGCAGGGCCGCCTCGCGGTCCTCGCCGACCGGGGCTAGCCAGATCTGAATCATCGAGCGGCGGACGCCGCCGCAGTCGGCGACGGGGTGGAACATGGCGCGGACCGAGAAGCCGGCCTCGGTCACTTCGCCCATGATGCTGTCGACCAGGAACGGTCGGTCGGGCTGCACGATCTCGAGCAGATCGGACGGGGGCTCTCCGCCCTCGGTGCGGCGCAGGCGGATGACGGGTTCGGAGACGTCCTTGGCGCTTTCGCCGAAGCGCCAGAAATCGGCCAGGGCGTCAGCCACGTCGGCGACGTCCAGACCGGGCAGTTCCTCAGCCGACCAGTCGTCCTGAGCCTGGGTGGCGAAGCCGCGCGCGGCGGGCGACAGGGACTCGGCCGACACCCCCAGAGCCTGGGCGAAAGCGCTTACTAGCGGACCGATCGGAGCCTCAGCGGAAATGAGGTCTTTTTTTTCACCGATCATTCGATTTCCTCGCGAATTTTTGGCCGGAACCTAGCCCTTTCGGGCGTCACTTCAACCGTTACGTCTGGAAGTGGAAAGAATTCCTGCTGCTTTCGGCCAAATTCGGCTTGAAACGGAAGCGCCGCCGGCTGGGGGGAAGCCGGCGGCGCGGGCCCGCTCCGGGGGGAGAGGCGGGCGTTTTCCGCTTCGATCGCGGCGGCCTTGCCAGCCGGGACCTGCGGGGTGTCCGGGTGGGGGGAGCCGGACAAGGCATAGATAGGAGCCAGCCAGTTCATTTTAAGGGGCGCGTTCATTTCTTTCGCGCCCGCCGCGGCGGAGCGTCGGGCGCCGGCCCGTGACCCCGCCCCGACAGCATTTGCCCGCCCTGCGGGTCGCCGTCCTCGGACAGCAGGATGGCGATCCAGCGCGAGCCCTCGAACTGCGCCAGAATCACCATGGCCGCCACGGTCAATGGCGTGGAGAGGAACATGCCCGGCACGCCCCACAGCGCGCCCCAGACCGCCAGCGAGAGCAGGATCACCGTCGGATCCATGTTCAGGCTGTCGCCCTGCATGCGCGGATAGATGACGTTGCCGACCACGAAGAAGATTCCCTGCAGAGCCGCGAACAGGATGATCGCCGGCCACAGGGTGTCGGGGAACTGGACCAGCGCGAACAAGGGCGGCAAGAAGCAGCCGATCGCCCCGCCCAGGATCGGGATGTAGGCGGCCAGGAAGATCAGGAACGCCCAGAAGAAGGCGTTGTCCAAGCGGACCAGCATCATCACCGCCCAGGCGGCGGCGGCGATCATCAGGCCGGTGACCGTCTGAATCCAAAGATACTGCTCCACCCCGTCGCGAATGCGCTGGAACATGGTCATGTTCGCCTCGCGCTCGGCATGGTGCGGGAACAGGGCGACGATCTTTCGGCTGAAGCCCCGGCGCGAGGCGAGGATGAAGCCGAGATAGATCAGCACCAGCACGGCGCTGGTGCCGAAATTCTTGAACGACTGGGCCACATCGCCGATATAGCTCTGCAGGTTCAAAAGCTTGGCCAGGTCGGTGATGGTGGGAACGCCATGCAGCTGCAGGCCGGGAAACAGCCTGCCGGCCAGCGGCGTGAACTTGGCGATGATCGCGTTCAGGCTGGCGACATACTCCGAGGAGTGGTCGAAGAACGTCTTGCTGTTCACCACGACGATCCAGATCGAGACGCCGAACAACGCCAGGGACAGCACCACTGCGGTCGGCAGAGCCAGCTTGCGCGGGAAGCCCGGCGTGCGCAGGGTCAGCACGCGAGCGAAGCTGTCGATCATCACCGCCAGGAACACGGCCAGGGCCAGGGGGGTCAGGATGTCCTGCATCCACTTCAGCGTCGCGCCGCCGGCGATGACGGCCAGGAAGACCACCGCGTTGCGCGTCGTGACCGGCGGCGGAGCGCGGGGCGGGTCAGTGGCCGTCATTTGTAAAATATCTCCAGAGGCGAGCCCGACATTGACCGCGCAGATTGGCGCGGCGCAAGGCCCCGGTTAGGGTCAACGCGTTCGAAGGAGTTTGGTCATGCCGCTGTCGATTGGCGAAAACGAGATCCTAGTCGGTTTGGGCGAAGGCCCGGTGACACAGCGGCTCGATCGCTCCAACCGCCACGGCGTGGTGGCCGGGGCGACCGGCACCGGCAAGACCGTCACCCTGCAGGTTCTGGCGCAGGCCTTCTCCGACGCCGGCGTGCCCGTCTTCGCCGCCGACGTGAAGGGCGACCTCTCCGGCGTGGCCATGCCCGGAACCCCGAACGAGAAGATGCAGGCCCGCGCCGATCAGATGGGCATGGTGCTCTCGCCGGCCGCGCCGCCGGTGATGTTCTGGGACCTGTTCGGCCAGAAGGGCCACCCGATCCGCACGACCATCTCGGAGATGGGGCCGCTGTTGCTGTCGCGCCTCCTGGAATTGAACGACGTGCAGGAGGGCGTGCTGACCATCGTCTTCCACGTCGCCGACCAGGACGGCCTGCTGCTGCTGGACCTGAAGGACCTTCAGGCGGCGCTGAAATATGTCGCCGACCATGCCGACGAGATCGGCACGCAGTACGGCAATGTCTCGGCCGCCACGGTGGGCGCGATCCAGCGCAAGCTGCTGACCTTGCAGACGCAAGGCGCCGAGCACTTCTTCGGCGAGCCGGCTCTCGATCTCTCCGACATCATGCGCACCGACGCGGCCGGCCGCGGCTACGTCAACCTGCTGGCCGCCGACCGCCTGATCCAGTCGCCCAAGCTCTATTCGACCTTCCTGCTGTGGCTGCTGTCGGAGCTGTTCGAGGTGCTGCCCGAGGTCGGCGATCCGGAAAAGCCCAAGCTGGTGTTCTTCTTCGACGAAGCTCACCTCCTCTTCAACGACGCGCCCAAGCCGCTGCTGGAAAAGATCGAGCAGGTCGTGCGCCTGATTCGTTCCAAGGGCGTCGGGATCTACTTCGTCACCCAGAATCCGGCCGACATTCCCGACGCGGTGTTGGGCCAGTTGGGCGCCCGCGTGCAGCACGCCCTGCGCGCCTATACCCCCGCCGATCAGAAGGGCCTGAGGGCGGCCGCCCAGTCGTTCCGGGTCAATCCCAACTTCGACACCGCCGAGACCATCCAGGCCCTGGGCGTCGGCGAGGCCCTGGTCTCGACCCTCGACGAGAAGGGGCGCCAAACGTCGTGCAGAAGACCCTGATCCGGCCGCCGGCCTCGCGCCTGGGACCGCTGACGCCGCCGGAGCGCGCGGCCCTCCAGGCCCAAAGCCCCGTGGCCGGAGTCTACGACACCGCCGAGGATCGCGATTCCGCCTACGAGATCCTGCAGGGCCGCGCCAAGAAGGCCCAGCAGGACGCCGACAACGCGCGCGAACAGGCCGAGGAGAACAAGCGCGAGGCCGTCGAGGCCAAGGTCCGCGAGCGCGAGGAAGCCCAGCGGGAGCGCGAGAGCCGACCCCGGGCGTCGGGCCGCCAGACCATGACCGAGGCCTTCGCCGTAACCCTGGTCCGCACCGTGGCGTCCACCGCCGGACGTGAGCTGATCCGAGGCCTGCTGGGCGGTCTGGTCGGCGGAACGACTACCCGGCGCCGGCGGCGCTAGAGCTTCGTCGCGGGCGGGGCGCGGTCGCCCAACAGCGCCGCGGCGATTTCGGCCAGTTGGTCGATCTGGAACGGCTTGCGCAGCACTGGCCACGGCAGCTCGGCCGGAGTCGTGTCCATATAGTCGCCGGCGTAGCCGGTGGTCAGCAGCACGGCCATGTCCGGCCGATGGACCGAGACCGATCGCGCCAGGTCCACGCCGCTGACGCCGCCGGGCATGATCACGTCGGACATCAGAAGATCGAACGCCACGCCCTCCGCCAGCGCCTCCAGCGCGAAGGTCCCGTTCTCGGCGGTGGCGACCTCACAACCCAGATCGCGCAGCAGGCCGCCAGCGATCTCGCGCACGGCCGCGTCATCCTCGACCAGCAGCACCCGCACGCCCTTCAGTCGGTCGCGCGCCGGCGGCTGTACCGGGATCCCGGCCGGCGTCGCGGCCTCCTCCGTGGCCGGCAGGTAGAGGACGACGGTCGTGCCGTGGCCTTCGACGCTGTCGATGGCCACCCCGCCGCCACACTGCCGCAGGAAGCCGTAGACCTGGGCCAGGCCCAGACCCGTACCCTTGCCGACCTCCTTCGTGGTGAAGAACGGCTCGAACACCCGGGCCAGAACCTCGGGTGGCATACCCGCGCCGGTATCGCTGACCGCCACCTGAACATAGTCGCCGGGCGCGGTGTCGGCGACCTCGTCCACGGCCAGAGTCACGGGCGCGACGGCGATGCTGATCTCGCCGCCGAACGCCGTGGCGTCGGCGGCGTTGACCACCAGGTTCAGCAGAGCCGCCTCGAACTGGGCCGCGTCGATCCGCGCGCAGCAGGCAGCCGGGTCACGGCGCAGCGTCAGGGTCACGCCTTCGCCCACCGCCCTGCGCAGCAGCGGCTCGGCCTGATCGAGCAGGGCCCCGATCTCGACCACCTCCAGCTTCAGCTCCTGGTTCCGCGAGAAGGCCAGCAACTGGCGGGTCAGGCGTTCGCCGCGCTGACCGGCCGCCAGGGCCGCCTCGGCCAGGCGGGTGACACGCGGCGTGTCGTCGGGCCTGCGCAGGATCATGTCCAGGCCGCCGACGATCACGGTCAGCAGGTTGTTGAAGTCATGCGCCACCCCACCCGTCAGCCGGCCGACGGTCTCCAGCCGCTGAGCCTGGGCCAGCGCCGCCTGGGCGCGAGCGGTCTCGGCCATGCTGGCCTGCAGCGCCGCCGTGCGTTCGGCGACCCGATCCTCCAGGTCCTTGCGCGCCTCAACCGTCTCGGTGAAGTCGAAGCAGCTGCCGATATAGCCGTGATAGGCCCCGGCCTCATCGAAGCGTGGCGCGCCGACGCTGTTGATCCAGCGCCAGGCGCCGTCGGCGCGGCGCAACCGGAAGACGACATTGAAAGGTTCGCGTCGACCGGCCGCGGCGTTGGCGATCTCGAACCCGGCTTGGCGATCTTCGGGATGCAGGCCCTCCAGCCAGCCGGCGCCCAGTTCATCCTCAAGGGGGCGTCCGCGAAAGTCGAGCCAGGCCTGGTTGAACCAGTCGGCCCGACCGTTCTCCGCCGTGGCCCAGATCAGCACCGGCGCCGTATTGGCGACGCCCCTGAATAGCTCTTCGCTGCCGCGCAGCGCCGCCGCCGCGCGGCGCTCCTGGGTCACGTCGCGAAAGGTCACGGCCAGATCCTCGCCCAGCCGCACGCCGCTGGAGCGGATCCAGCGCTCCTCGCCGTCGATGACCCGCCGCACGTCGATGTCGTCGGGGCCGCCGCTCTCCAGCAGGCGCGCCAGGCGATCGACCATGTCGCGGCCAGTCTCGTCGGAAAAGACATCCAAAGCCCGCCTGCCCAGCAGGGTCGAAGTCCCCTTCGGCCTCATGGTCTCGGCCATCGGATTGGCGTAGGTCCAGCGGAAGTCGATCACCCGTCCGGCCTCGCGAACCGGCTCCAGGATCACGAAGGCGTCCAGCGACACCTCCTGCGCCGAACGGAAGCGCGCCTCGGCCGCCAGGCCCGACCGCACGGCCAGACGCAGAGCCTCGACGAGCATCACGATCAGCCCGCCGCACAGCAGGAACATGATCAACTGGGCCGCTTCGCGGGATTGCAGGGCCCACGCGCCGTCGGGGGTCATCCAGAACCGAAAGGCCGTCAGGGCGCAGACGATAAGGGCCAGAAATCCCGGCCCCAGCCCGCCGACCATCGCCGCGACCATGACCGCGACGAAGAAAGTCGGGAAATAGATCGGAACGCCGAACACGGAGACGGCGGCGAAGCGGGCGACGACGGCCACGCCTACAGCCAGCAGCGCGAAGCCATAGCGCAGTTCGCGCCGATCGGCCGCGGTTACGAACTTGATGGCGGTCCGTCCCAGCACGCGCTCGCCCCGATGTCGGCTCTACGGCCCCGCTTGGGACCGTCTAACGGCTCAGGGCCTAGGAGGGTTCCGGGGCGCCGTGCAAAGCGTTCGATGTCCGGCTGATCGGCTCAGGCCGAGCGCTTGGCCTCGCCCGGCGCCTGACCCAGGTCGACGGGACCTTCAAGACGGGCTGGCGCGGCGCCGACCAGGGTCCAGGCCGACAGGGTGTCGATCGGGGCCGGGCGACCGATGGCGTAGCCCTGCAGCTCCGTGCAGTTCTCGCCGCGCAGGAAGATGATCTGCTCTTCGGTCTCGACGCCCTCGGCGACGACCGGGATCTCCAGGCTGCGGCCCAGGCCCAGCACGGCGCGCACGATGACCGTGGCGCGGTCGTGACGGTGGATGTTCTCGACGAAGCTCTTGTCGATCTTGATCTTGTCGAACGGGAACGACTGCAGGGTCGACAGCGACGAGAAGCCGGTGCCGAAGTCGTCCATGGCGATCCGCACGCCCAGGGCCTTCAGGCGGCGCAGATTGTCCAGCGCGCGCTGATAGTCCTTGAAGAGCGCGCTCTCGGTGATCTCCAGTTCCAGGCGCGAAGGCGACAGGCCGGTGGCGATCAGCACTTCGTGCACCAGACTGGGCAGGGCCGGATTGTGCAGCTGGATCGGCGAGAGGTTGACCGCGATGCGCAGCGGCTTCTCCCATGAGGCGGCGTCGGCGCAGGCGCGGCGCAGGACCCAGTCGCCCAGCGCGCCGATCAGGCCGTTCTCCTCGGCGACCGGAATGAAATCCAGCGGCGGGATCATGCCGCGCGTCGGGTGCTGCCAACGGACCAGGGCCTCGAAGCCGCAGACCTCGCCGTCGGTGGCGCGGGCCAGGGGTTGGTAGTGGACCACCAGTTCATCTTCGGCGATGCCCTGGCGGAGGTCGCGGGCCAGATTGCGGCGCTCGCGGATCGTGTCGTCCATCTCGCGCTTGAAGAAGCGGTAGACGCCTCGGCCGCTTTCCTTGGCGCGGTACAGGGCCATGTCGGCATTGGCCATCAGAGCCTCGGTCGTGCGGCCGTCGTCGGGATAGAGGCTGACGCCCAGGCTGGCGCCGAGCGCCAGCTCCTGGCCGTCATAGACCACAGGGGCCGACAAGAGTTCGAGCAGGCCGCCCGAAAGTTCGGCGGCCGCGGTCGGCTGATCGCCGCCGGCCACCTGGACGATGATGAACTCGTCGCCGCCCAGACGCGCGGCGAACGAAGGGGCCTGGACCGCCGACTGCAGGCGGCGGGCGGTCTCCACCAGGATGGCGTCGCCGGCCAGGTGGCCGTGCTGGTCGTTGGCTTCCTTGAAGTGGTCCAGGTCGATGCAGATCACCGACAGGGTCTCGCCGGAGGCCTCGACGCGATCGAGGGCCGCGCCCAGGCGGGCTTGCAGCGAATTGCGGTTTGGCAAACCGGTCAGACCGTCGTGCTCGGCGAGATAGCGGATCTTCTCCTCGGCGGCGCGGCGCTCGCGCAAATCGCGGACGGCCAGGACGGTCAGACCCGAGGTCTCCACGCGGGCGCCATCGTCCATCAGGCGCGAAAAAACCTCGACCGGGATCTCGCGACCGCCGGTGATCGGCTGGATCTTGCCTTCGCGGCGCACGCCCTCGCGGGTCGGACCGGCTTCGTCGAAAGTCAGGATCGAACCGACCAGCGGGCGGCCGACCAGTTCGGGGAGTTCGGCGCCGACCAGCTCGCAGAAGGCGGCGTTGGCGTCGTTGATCTTGCCCGACTGAACCACGACCAGACCTTCATAAGCCGCGTTGGCCAAGCGGCGAATGCGCTCGAGGGCCGAGCGCGAGGTCTGGGATTCAATGGCGACGGCGCCGAGCCCGCCCAGGATGATCATGGCCGTGATCGACCCGACGGCCAGGGTCAGGAAGCCGCCCGACAGCAGTTGGTCCGGCACCTGGACCCCGGCGTCGGGAATGATGGTGATCGCGGACATGCCGGTGAAGTGCAGGGCGACGATGCCCAGGCACAGCAGGCCGCCGCCGATGGCTTGCTTCTTGACGGTCCGGGCCTGGCCGGCCAGCACCAAGGCGGTCGTCGCGCCGCAGACCCCGAGGATCGCCGAGAGCCCGACGGTGGCGTGTTCCCAGACCAGGTGGCCCTGGGTCACGAAGGCCGACATGCCGGTATAGTGCATGGCCGCGACACCCAGGCCGATCAGGACGCCGCCGGCGAAGTCGTTGGTGGTCGAGCGCTGGGCGGAGGCCACGGCGAAGCCGCTGGCCATGAACAGGGCCGCGATCATCAGCGACAGCAGGGTGCCCGTCGGGCTGTAACCGGTCTTCAGGCCCGGTGTGAAGGCGACCATGGCGATGAAGTGGGTGGCCCAGACACTGGAGCCGGCGACCAGACCGGTCAGCAGCAACCACGCGGCGCGCACGACACCCCGGGCGCCGCGCATCCGCGAATAGAGGCGGAACGTGGTGAAGCAGCCGGCGATGCAGACGAGGCCGGCGACGAGCACCAGGCGCAGGTCGTGTTGCGTCGTCAGACAGGTCAGGAACTTGAGCACGCACGCCCCCCCGAGGGTCACATCCCTCTAGAGCTACAGCGAGAGTTGCAAATAAAGCGTTTCGCGCGAGTTTCCGGCGACATCTGGTCAGAACGGCCGGGCGTCACGGGTCGAATTTGCCCGCTCGATGACCAGTGTTCAGCTGTTCGCTTGAGCCTGGTGCCACTTCCAGGCGCTGGACAGGATGGCGTCGAGATCCCGCGACGGGCTCCAGCCCAGCTGCGCGCGGGCCTTGGCGCTGTCGCCCACCAGGATCGGGGCGTCGCCTGGGCGTCGCGGCGCCATCTGCACCGTCAGCGGCTTGCCCACGGCGCGCCCGACCCCGTCGACCAGCTCGCGCACCGTCGTGCCCGTGCCAGTGCCGAGGTTGTAGGATTCCGACGAGCCGCCCGCCAACAGACGCTTCAGCGCCGAGACGTGGGCGTCGGCCAGGTCCAGTACGTGGACGTAGTCGCGCACCGCCGTGCCGTCGCGGGTGTCGTAGTCGTCGCCGAAGATCGTGAAGTGCGAGCGTTGGCCGAGGGCGACCTGAATCGCCAGCGGAATGGCGTGGGTTTCCGGCTCGTGCCACTCGCCGATGCGGCCCTTGGGGTCGGCGCCGGCGGCGTTGAAGTAGCGCATCACGGCGCTACGGAAGCCGACATAGCGGTCGTAGTCGGCCAGGGCCTGCTCGACCATCAGCTTGCTGCGGCCATAGGGATTGAGCGGCGCCTGCGGGTGGTCCTCGGCCATCGGCAGGGTCACCGGATCGCCGAAGGTGGCGCAGGTCGAGGAAAACACCAGGGCCTCGACCCCGGCCCGCCGCGCGGCTTCGATCAGGGTGATCGTCCCGCCGACATTGTTGTCGAAGAAGGCGCCAGGGTTCTTGACCGACTCCCCGACCTCGATGCGGGCGGCGAAGTGCAGGACGGCGATCGGCTTGTGCTGGGCGAAGACCGCGTCCAGCCGCGCGCCGTCACGGATGTCACCGACTTCCAGCGGTCCCCACTGGACGTGTTCGCGATGACCGTTCGACAGGTCGTCGAACACCACCGGCCGGAAACCGGCCGCGGCCAGCGCCAGGCAGCAGTGCGAGCCGACATATCCGGCGCCGCCGGCCACGAGTACGGTTTGCATCGGAATCCCCACGCCGTCGCTTCCAGCTAGCGATTTTGCATGACGCAGGGAAGGCGCTACCCGGCAAAGGTCATCAAGATGTCACGGGAGCGAGCGTTTTGGCGGTCGGCGCCGGGGCGGCTTGCCTCGGCGTCGCGATTGCTGGATTAGGCGGGAGCGCCGCGCGAGGCGCTCGTTCGGATCGGGAAGAATCGATGCGCGTAGCGATGATTGGCACGGGTTATGTGGGGCTGGTGTCTGGGGCGTGTTTCGCCGACTTTGGTCACGTGGTGACTTGCATCGACAAGGATCCGAGCAAGATCGAGCGCCTGGAGAAGGGCGAGATCCCGATCTTCGAGCCGGGCCTGGATGACCTGGTGGCCCGCAACGTCCGCGAAGGCCGGCTGTTCTTCACGCTGGACGGCGCGCAGGCGATCAAGGACGCGGACGCGGTGTTCATCGCCGTGGGCACGCCCACCCGTCGCGGCGACGGCCATGCCGACCTCTCCTACGTCTACGCCGCGGCCGAGGAGATCGCCGGCCTGATCGACGGCTTCACCGTGGTGGTCACCAAGTCGACCGTGCCGGTCGGCACCGGCGACGAGGTCGAGGCGATCATCAAGAAGACGCGGCCCGACGCCCAGTTCGCGGTGGTGTCGAACCCTGAGTTCCTGCGCGAGGGCGCGGCGATCGAGGACTTCAAGCGCCCCGACCGCGTGGTGGTCGGCACCGACGACGAGCGGGCCCAGGCGGTGATGCGCGAGCTCTATCGCCCGCTGTCACTGAACGAGACCCCGATCGTCTTCACCGGCCGCCGGACCAGCGAGCTGATCAAATACGCGGCCAATGCGTTCCTGGCGATGAAGATCACCTTCATCAACGAGATGGCCGACCTCTGCGAAGTGGTGGGCGCGGACGTGCAGCAGGTCGCCAAGGGCATCGGCCTGGACAAGCGGATCGGCGGCAAGTTCCTCAACGCCGGCCCCGGCTATGGCGGATCGTGCTTCCCCAAGGACACCATTGCCCTGGTGCGCACGGCCCAGCAGTACGGCGCGCCCGTGCGGCTGATCGAGACCACGGTCGAGGTCAATGACGCCCGCAAGAAGGCCATGGCCGGCAAGGTGGCCAAGGCCATCGGGGCCGAGGACCTGAGCGGCAAGACGATCGGCGTGCTGGGCCTGACCTTCAAGCCCAACACCGACGACATGCGCGACGCCCCCAGCCTCGACATCGTCCCGGCCCTGCAGGCCCTGGGCGCCACCGTCCAGGCCTTCGATCCGGAAGGCGCCAAGGAAGCGGCGCACATGCTCACGGGCGTGGACTTCAAGGCCGGCGCCTATGAAGCGGCCGAGGGCGCCGACGCGCTAGTGATCATCACCGAGTGGGACCAGTTCCGGGCCCTGGACCTGGACCGCATCAAGCTCCTGATGAAGACGCCGGTCGTGGTCGACCTTCGCAATGTCTACAAGCCCGCGGAGATGGTCCGGCATGGCTTCACCTACGCTTCCATTGGGCGCGGCTGAGCATGAGCAAGATTCCGATCATCGTCACGGGCGCGGCGGGCTTCGTGGGCTACCACGTCGCCGAGCGCCTGCTGGCGGGCGGCGAGACGGTGATCGGCGTCGACGTGTTCAACACCTACTACGATCCGGCGCTGAAGGCGGCTCGGGCCGCGCGGCTGGAAGGCCGCGACGGTTTCACGATGGTCCGCATGGACATCGCCGAGCACGAGGCCTTCGCCGAACTGGTGAAGACCTCGGGCGCCAAGCGGGTCGTCCACCTGGCCGCCCAGGCCGGGGTCCGCTACTCGATCGAGAACCCGTTCGCCTACGAGCGCAGCAACCTGGCCGGCCACCTGTCGGTGCTGGAAGCCTGCCGCCATGCCGGGGCCGAGCACCTGGTCTACGCGTCCTCGTCCAGCGTCTATGGCGACCGGCCGCTGAACGGCGACGGCTTCCGCGAGACCGATCCGGCCGAGAGCCCCGTATCGCTGTACGCCGCCACCAAGCGTTCGTGCGAACTGCTGAGCCAGAGCTACGCCCGGCTCTATGGCTTTCCGCAGTCGGGCCTGCGGTTCTTCACAGTCTATGGCCCCTGGGGCCGGCCGGACATGGCCTATTACGGTTTCACCGAGAAGATGCTGAAGGGCGAGACGATCGAGATCTATGGCGAGGGCAAGATGGCCCGCGACTTCACCTATATCGACGACATCGTCGACGGCATCCTGGGCGTGCTCGACCATCCGCCGGCCCAAGGCGGGCATGAAGTCTACAATATCGGCGACAACGATCCGGTCGGACTGTTGGACATGATCTCGACTCTGGAAGCCGCGCTCGGGATCGAGGCTAAGAAGGTCTTCCTGCCGATGCAGCCGGGCGACGTGCCGGCGACCTTCGCCAATATCGACAAGCTCCAGGCGCTCTGCGGCTACCAACCCAAGGTCAAGCTGGCCGAAGGCCTGGTCAGGTTCGTCCAATGGCGGAGAAGCTACGCCGGCTGAAGCATCGCCCGCCTCGACAGCTGGTGCTCGCGCCAGGAGATGAACAGGGTCGACGCGACCACGATCGCCGCGCCGACGATCACCGCCGGCTTGGGGACCTCGTGGAACAGCAGTAAGCCCGCGCCCACGGCGAAGACCAGCCGGGTATAGTCGATCGGGGCCATGACCGCCGCCTCTCCGGCCTCCATGCCCTTGATGTAGGCGCCTTGGGTCAAGGTGCCGATCACGCCCATGGCGGCCAGCAGACCCAGGTCCGGCAGGGTCGGCCACCGCCAGACGAACAGGGCTGGTGGGATGGCGAACACCAGGCCCAGCACGGCGGCGTAGACCAGCAGTACGAACGGGCTGTGATCGCGGGTCATGACCTTCATGCCGGTGATGGTCAGGGCGAACAGGAAGGCCGAGATCAGGGCGCAGGCCTGGGGCCAGCCGATCCAGGCGGCGGCCCCGCCCGAGCCGGGCCTTAGCATGATCAGCACGCCAGCGAAGCCGACCAGGGCCGCGCCGATCCGCAAGGGTCCGATCGGCTCGCGCAGCACGAAGGCGGCCAGCGGGACAAGCCAGAGCGTCCGCGTGAACGACAGCGCGTTGGCGTCGGCCAGCGGCAGCTTCTGATAGGCGTAGAAGCCCATGATCAGCGCCAGCACCCCGGCGCTGGAGCGGAAGATCAGGATGCCCGGCCGGGTCGTCCGGAACGCCGCGCGCCAGTCGCGGGCCATCAGCGGCAGGAGCACAAGCACCCCCGCCAACTGCCGGTAGAAGGTCTGCAGCGCGGCCGGATAGCCGGGTCCCAGGAACTTGATCAGGGTGGTCATCGCCGTAAAGCCGACCGCGGAGGCCAGCATCCACAGCGCGCCGCGCAGGTTCGGCGTGAGGGTCACCCCGCCGCGCCGGAAGCCACCAGTTGGGCGCGCATCGCCTCGGCCTGTTCGGGCGTGATGCCCATGGCCGCCAGGATCGGCGAGGGCGTGTTCTTGTCCCACGCGCTGCGCGGACCAACAGTGATGCCCCCGTCGACGACGATGTGGGTTCCGGTGACGAACTGGGAATCGTCGCTGGCCAGGTAGAGAGCGGCGGCGGCGATGTCTTCGGGCAGGCCCGACTTGGGGATCGGCTGGATCTTGGGACCGATCGAGGCGATCTGGGCGGCCATCTGGTCAGCGACCTCACGCGGCAGACCCATCGAGGCCCCGAAGATCGAGGTGGCGATCAGGCCCGGGCAGATGGCGTTGACCCGGATCTTCAGCGGGGACAACTCGGCCGCCGCGCATCGGCTCATGTGGATCACCGCCGCCTTGGCCGCCGAATAGGCCAGCGGTCCGAAGCCCGCCTGCAGGCCGGCGATCGAGGCGGTGTTGATGATCGAGCCGCCGCCGCGCTTCAGCATCAGCGGCAGGGCGTGCTTCATGCCGATGGCCGGACCGCGCACCAGCAGGGCGAAGGTCTTGTCCCAGCCCTCCACCGTCAGTTCGGGAACGGCGGCGGGCGTGCCGCCGTGGCCGGCGTTGTTGAACAGGATGTCGAGGCCGCCGAAGCTCTCCTCGGCCAGGGCCATGGTCCTGGCCAGGTCGTCTTCCAAGGTGACGTCGCAACGCGAGAAGCGGACGCGGTCGGGGAAACGCTTCTCCAGCATCTCGCCCTTTTCGGCCTGCAGGTCGGCGGCGATCACGCTCGCCCCCTCGGCCACGAACAACTCGACCGCGCCGAGCCCGATGCCCGAGCAGCCCCCGGTGACGACGGCGACCTTGCCGTCCAGACGTCCGACCATGGAAATTTCCTCCGCGTCCCCGACCTCTTCGCGGGTCAGTGATCAACGATCATATTCGCGGAGCAAACGGTCGTTGGCTAGGGGTCTTGGACCCGGACGGGAGATGAAATCAGGCCGGGCGGCGAACCAGCGGCTGCAGGCGGCGCCCCAGGTGGCTGGCGGCCAGCCAGATCATGCACGGGATCAGCAGAACAGCCCAAGCCAGACCCAGCCCGGCCAGGCCCACGCCGGCGACGGCGCGGTGAGCGAAGCCGGAGCGCTCGTTGGCCTCCAGCGTCATGACGCGAATATCCAGACCCATTATCCCCCAAGCCCCTCTTTCGAGATCACCGTAACGGTGATCTCGGCCCCCACAGGCCATATCATTCTAGCGCGCTCCCTCGTTGCGCGCACGCATTTGCTCCCACCGGGCGTTTTCCGCCGCGCGGGTATCGCTCGCCGCGCGCCTGCCCAGCGCCCGGACCACATCGTGGCAGGCCAGGCCGACCAGCGACCAGGGCTCGACGCAGTAGCGCGAGAACAGGCGCTGCGGGTCGACCATCAGCCGGAACAGCCATTCCATGCCCATCGGGCCCATCCACCGCGGCGCGGCCTTCTGGACGCCGGCTTCGTAGTCGAAGGCGCCGCCCACGGTGAAGGTCGCGGCCGGGCCGTAGGCCTTGTGGTTCTCCAGCGTCCAGATTTCCTGGCGCGGCATGCCCATGCCGACCAGTACGATGTCCGGCGCGTAGTCGCGGATGGCCTCGATCACCGCGTCGTTGGCGGCCGAGCCGGGCTTGACGTCGAAATAGCCGTGATGGCTGGCGATCTGGGCGGTCGGATAGTCCTGATGGATGCGCGCGATGGCCTTCTCGGCCACGCCCGGGCGCCGCCGACGAAGAAAACCTTCCAGTTCTTCCGCGTGGCCAGGGACCAGAAGTCGTCACGCCAGTCCAGATAGGTGCAGCGGTGGAAGCGCCGGCTGGCCCGGCCCACCAGCCGCGCCCAGAAGATCAGCGGCACGCTGTCGACCTCGATCAGGTCGGCCTGCTTGTAGAACGCGCCGACCTGGTGGTCCTTGCCAATCAGATAGAGGCTGTGAAGGTTGTGGTTGGCGACGATGACGCTCTGGCGTGCTTCCAGCTTGCCGGTGACGAAATGGAACACCTCTTCCGGGCGCACCAGATCCATGACCCCGCCGAGCACGCGCACGCGCTCCTCGGGGCGGCGCGTCAGGCGATAGGGTCGGCGCGGCGCGGCGGGCGCCGCATCGTTCATTCCGCTCTGTTCCTGGGGGACGAACATCGCCGCAGAGTCTCCTAGTCTTGAGGAGCACTCTGCGGGAATGTCGTGTTTCCTTTGCTAAAAAGGATACTTAGCGAGATTTAACCACGACGGTGTTCACCATTCTAGGCAACCATTCTATTCAACCGTGATCACCACCTTGCCCATGGCCTTGCGGCTGGAGAGGTGGGCGATGGCCTCGCCCGCCCGGGCTAGCGGGAAGCGCTCGGAAACGTAGGGCTTGATCTTGCCCTCGGCATAGAGGCCCATCAGGTCCTTGAGGTTCTGGGCGTGGCCCTTGGGATCGCGCGCCACCGCCGCACCCCAGAACACCCCGACGATGTCGCAAGACTTCAACAGCGTGAGATTCAACGGGATTTTCGGAATCCCCGACGGGAAGCCGATAACCAGGAAGCGGCCGTTCCAGCCGGCGGCGCGGATCGTCGCCTCCGAATAATCGCCGCCGACGGCGTCATAGGCGACGTCCCAGCCATTGGGTCCGCAGGCGTCCTTGATCAGGTTGGCCAGCGCCTTCTGGCCGTCCTTGTCGAACGGGCCGCGCGGATAGACGACGCCGCTGTCGGCGCCATGCTTGATGGCCAGATCGACCTTCTCCTGGCTGGAGGCTGCGGCAATAACACGCGCCCCCGCCGCCTTGCCCAGCTCGACGGCGGCCAGGCCCACGCCCCCGGCGGCGCCCAGAACCAGAAGGGTCTCGCCGGCCTTCAGCGCGCCGCGGTCCTTCAGGGCGTAGTAGGAAGTGCCATAGGTCAGGACGAAGGCGGCGGCCTCGTCGAACGGCATGTTGTCAGGAATGGGGGTGCAACGCTGCTCTTCCAGGGCCAGCTTCTCGGCGAAGCCGCCCCAGCCGGTCGAGGCCAGGACACGGTCGCCGACCTTGAAGCGGGTGACGCCCTCGCCGACCGCGGCGATCACGCCCGACACTTCGCCGCCCGGCGCGAACGGCCGTGTCGGCTTGAACTGGTACTTGTCCTCGATGATCAGGACATCGGGATAGTTGACCCCGCAGGCCTTGACGTCGATCAGCACCTGACCGGGGCCGGCGACAGGATCGGGCAGCTCCTCCAGCACCAGGGTCTCGGGACCGCCGACTTCCTTGCTGAGCACCGCCTTCATATCGCCTCTCCCAGGTTTCTTGATTAAGAGGGCCGGACGCTAGCGCGGGACGCCGGGCCAAGGAAGCAGAATGTCAAACAACCGTTTTAGTCTCGCCCTGCACGGTGGCGCCGGAGCCAAGCGCGGCCACGACTACACCGTCGAGATCGCCCACATGCGCGGCCTGGTCGAGACGGCCCGCGACCGGCTGGCCGCTGGGGCGAACGCCCTGGACGTCGCGGTCGAGACCGTCGTCGCCCTGGAGACCAGCGGTCTCTATATCGCCGGCAAGGGCGCATCGCCCAACGCCGATGGCGCGTACGAGCTGGACGCCAGCCTGATGGACGGCCCCACCCTGCGGGCCGGTTCGGTGGCCGCCCTGCAGGGCTTCAGGAGCCCGATCCTGGCCGCCCGAGCGGTGATGGAAGAAACCCCCAACGTGATGCTGGCCGGCCAGGGCGCGATCGACTTCGCCCGCGACCAGGGGCTGGAAACGGTCGAGGATCCGGAAGCCTGGTTCACCCGCGCCGGGGCCTTCGAGGACAATCATCCGCCGGACACCTTGCCCACGGGCACGGTCGGCTGCGTCGTCCGCGACGCCGAGGGACGCCTGGCGGCGGCGACCTCGACGGCCGGCGTGTTCGGCAAGCGGCCGGGCCGGGTGGGAGACTCGCCGATCATCGGCGCGGGCGCGTGGGCGGATGGCCACGCGGCCATCTCCTGCACCGGCCAGGGCGAATATTTCATCCGCACCGCCGTCGCCGCCCAGATCGCCCACAGGGTGCGGTTCGGCGGCGAGAGCCTGCAAAGCGCGGCGCGGGCGGCGATCCAGGGCGTGGCGGACTTGGGCGGCCATGGCGGATTGGTCTGCGTGGATCGGGACGGCGATATCGCCATGCCGTTCGCGTCGAGCGGCCTGAAGCGGGCGGCGCTGCTGCTGGACGGAACGATCGTCAGCGATGCGTTCTGAAGCCGCAGATAGTTGATGAAATCGTCTTGAACCGCCTCTAGGGGTTGGCCGTCGCCGTCCGACGTCGAACCATAACCTGGGGTCTTCATGCACAGCCGCGCCGGCCTTCGCGCTCTTCCCGAGGATCTGATCGACCTGGAGGCGCTGACCAGCGCCTATTTCGAGATCAAGCCCGACGTCGCCAACCCCGCCCAGAAGGTGGTGTTCGGCACCTCGGGTCATCGCGGCTCCAGCCTGGACGGCGGCTTCAACGAGAACCACATCCTGGCCGTCACCCAGGCCGTGGTCGAACACCGCGCCGCCCAAGGGATCACCGGCCCGATCTTCGTCGGCCGCGACACCCACGGCCTGTCGGAGCCGGCCTTCCGCTCGGTGCTGGAAGTGCTGGCCGGCAACGGCGTCACCGCGCTGATCGATAGCCGCGACGGCTTCACCCCGACCCCGGCGGTCTCGCACGCCATCCTGACGCACAACCGTGAGAACGCGGCGCGGGCCGACGGCCTGCTGCTGACGCCGTCGCACAACCCGCCCCGCGACGGCGGCATTAAGTACAATCCGCCGAGCGGCGGCCCGGCCGACAGCGACGCGACCTCGGCCATCGCCGCCCGCGCCAACGCGCTGCTGGCCCAAGGCCTGGCGGATGTGAAGCGCGTCAGCTTCGACGAGGCCCACAAGGTCGCCGGCCGCTACGACTTCCTGGCCCGCTATGTCGATGACCTGCCCAGCGTCATCGACATTCAGGCTATCCAGGCGAGCGGTGTGCGCATCGGCGCCGATCCGCTGGGCGGGGCGGCCGTGGCGTACTGGGGCGAGATCGCCGAACGCCACAGGCTGAACCTGACGGTGGTCAACGCCGCGGTCGATCCGCGCTGGGCGTTCATGCCGCTCGACACCGACGGCAAGATCCGCATGGACTGCTCGTCGTCGTCGGCCATGGCCAATCTGATCGAGATCATGAAGGGCGGCGCGGCCTACGACGTGGCGACCGGCAACGACGCCGACGCCGACCGCCATGGGATCGTCACGCCCGACGGCGGGTTGATGAATCCCAACCACTACCTGGCCGCGGCGATCTCGTACCTGTTCACCCACCGCCCAGGCTGGGGCGCGGACGTCGCTGTCGGCAAGACCCTGGTCTCGTCCTCGATGATCGATCGTGTGGTGGCCGGGCTCGGCCGCCGCCTGCTGGAAGTGCCGGTCGGCTTCAAATATTTCGTGCCCGGCCTGTTGGACGGCTCGGTCGGCTTCGGCGGCGAGGAATTGGCCGGCGCGGCCTTCCTGCGCCACGACGGCTCGGTGTGGACCACCGACAAAGACGGGATCCAGCTGGCCCTGCTGGCCGCCGAGATCCAGGCCAGAACGGGCCAGAGCGCCAGCCAGCTCTACGCCGACCTGACTAAGAAGTACGATGCTCCGTCCTACGCCCGCGTCGACGCCCCGGCGACTCGCGAGGAAAAGGCGCGCCTGTCCAAGCTCAGCCCCAGTGACGTCAGCGCCAAGACCCTGGCCGGCGAGCCGATCACCGACATCCTCACCAACGCCCCCGGCAATGGCGAGGCGATCGGCGGCCTGAAGGTTGTGACGCAAAACGCCTGGTTCGCCGCACGGCCGTCGGGCACCGAGGACGTCTACAAGATCTACGCGGAGTCGTTCCTGGGTCCGGATCATCTGAAGCAGGTCCAGGCCGAGGCGCGTGAGGTGGTGGCCGGGGCGTTGAAGGGCTGACGCAAAGCTGGCCCTTCGCGCCCACACCGCTTATACCGCCCCGCATGTTTGAAGGCCTCTCCCCCCTCGCCCGCGAAGCCCGCTCCTGGCCGTTCGAGCAGGCGCGCGCCACCATCGCCCGCGTCCTGCGCGTGCGCCTTCCCGACCGCGCCGACCAGGAAGCCGCCAAGGCCCTGATCGACGCCGGCAAGACCGACGAGGCGGTGAAGGCCTATCCGGCCCTCTCCAAGGCCGTGATCTTCGAGACCGGCTATGGTCCATCGGGCCTGCCGCACCTGGGCACCTTCGGCGAGGTGGCGCGCACGACCATGGTGCGCCAGGCCTTCCGCGCGCTGGTCGACGACCACATCCCCACGCGACTGATCGCCTTCAGCGACGACATGGATGGCCTGCGCAAGGTTCCCGATAACATCGAGAACAAGCAGCCGCTGATCGAGGACCTGGGCAAGCCGCTGACCGTTGTCCGTGACCCCTTCGGCACCCATGACAGCTTCGGCGCCCACAACAACGCCCGCCTGCGCGCGTTTCTGGACGGCTTCGGCTTCGAGTATGAGTTCGTCTCGTCGACCGAGTGCTACAAGAGCGGCCTGTTCGACGAGACGCTGCTGATCGCCCTGGAGCGCTTCGACGCTATCCAGAAGGTCATGCTGCCGACCCTGGGCGAAGAGCGCCGCGCGACCTATTCGCCGTTCCTCCCAGTCAGCCCGACCACCGGCAAGGTGCTTCAGGTCCCGACCCTGGAGCGCAACGTCGAGAAGGGCACGATCGTCTTCGAGGACGAGGACGGCAGCAAGGTCGAGGTCCCGGTCACCGGCGGCCACGTGAAGATGCAGTGGAAGCCCGACTGGGCCATGCGCTGGACCGCTCTCGGCGTCGACTACGAGATGTCGGGCAAGGACCTGATCAACTCGGTCAAGGCCTCGGGCGCGATCTGCAAGGCCCTGGGCGGCGTTCCCCCGGAAGGCTTCAACTACGAGCTCTTCCTGGACGAGAACAACCAGAAGATCTCCAAGTCGAAGGGTAACGGCCTGTCGATGGAGGACTGGCTGCGCTACGGCGCGCCCGAGAGCCTGTCGTACTACATGTTCCAGAGCCCCAAGTCGGCCAAGAAGCTCTATTTCGACGTCATCCCCAAGGCGACCGACGAGTACCTGCAGCAGCTGGACGCCTTCCAGCGCCAGGAGCCGGCCAAGCAGCTGGACAACCCGGTCTGGCACATCCACTCGGGCCGCCCGCCGCAACACGGCTCGCCGGTGTCGTTCAGCCTGATGCTGAATCTGGTTTCGGCCGCCGACGCCTCGACCAAGGAGATCCTCTGGGGCTTCCTGTCGCGCTACATCCCGGGCGCCTCGCCGGAAACCCAGCCGCTGCTGGACCGTCTGGCCGGCTACGCGATCAATTACTACGAGGACTTCGTCAAACCGACGAAGACCTTCCGCGCCCCGACCGACCAGGAGCGCGCCGCGATGCTGGACCTTTTGGCCAAGCTGAAGGCCATGCCAGCCGACGCGCCAGACGCGGAGCTGATCCAGAACGAGGTGTTCGAGGTCGGCAAGACCCACGGCTTCGACCCGCTGCGCGGCTGGTTCCAGGCCCTCTACGAAGTGCTGCTGGGCCAGAGCCAGGGGCCCCGCTTCGGCTCGTTCGCGGCGATCTTCGGCATCGACCGGACGATCGCGCTGATCGAAGAGAAGCTGGGCTAACCCCGCTCCCGCGTCGCGCGGCGTCAACGGCGAAGCTTGCGCGCGATGGATGAATCCGCGCGCCCTGCGACACCATGTCCTTGAAAATGAACGAAGTCTGAAAACGCGGTTAAGGGTCCGCCCATCTTTCGGAGTTTAGGTTCGGACCATCAGAACCAAGATCAGTCATCAAGGTTTAGGACCATGGCTTCGTTCACTCTCCGCCCCGCCGACCGTCAGGAATTCGATTCCCTGCTCGGTGGAATAGTCCAACAATTCCCCGACGCCCACGTCGAGGCCGCGCACAACGACACCTGGGCGTCGTATCGCCTGGACGTGTCGTGCGAGGATCCCTCGGCCGGTCCGTTGATCGCCTGGCTGCTCGACAGCCACGCCAGCTGCCCGCGCACGTAAGCGCGATAGCCGAAAGTGGTCGCCGGTTTCGGCGGCCATCGCGCGCCAAGAAAAAATGCGACCTGGGGTCGGCCCTACTGGCTGACCCAGACGATCCGCGCGACCCAGGCGACCTCGTCCCGCGAAAGCAGGCGGGGTGCGCCCAAGTGGTCCAGGGCGACAAGTTCGAGGGTTCGGGCCGTCACCCGCCCCAGCTCCCGCACCAGCACCTCGCCAGCGTTCGTCCGCGCCACCACGCGGTCGCCCTTGCGCGGCTCCTGGTTAGGCGAGACCAGCAGGCGGTCGCCGTCGCGATAGACCGGCGCGAGCTCGGCGCCCGTCACTTCCAGCGCGAACAGGCCCTCGCCCAGATCCGGGGCGGCGACCTCGTCCCAGCCAGCCCCGACCGGCATCCCTGCATCGTCGAAGAACCCGTCCTGCCCGGCCTGGGCCAGGCCGATCAGCGGCGCGCCGCGCGCGCGCCCAAGCATCCCGCCAGGCGTCCGCACCGGCGTGCGCTCGGTCAGGGCCGCGAACTCCGAGAAATTGACCCCCGTCGCTTCCAGCAGCTTGGCCAGGCTCTCGGTGGAGGGCCAGCGCGCGCGGCCGTCGGCTTCGGCCGAGCCGCGCTTGGAGCGGTTGAAGCTGGTGGGGTCCAGGCCCGCCATGCGAGCCATGGCCGAGGGCGTCATGTCGAAACGCTCGGCCAGGGCGTCGATGGCGCGCCAGATTTCGCCGTGAGAGAGGGTCGCCACTGACGCCTCCTTGAGCGCTGTCTTACCGAGGAAAATACGCCTCGCGGGCTAGGAAAGTAAACCTATCGCTGATCCTTAGATTGACGTTTACGTAAGCGTTGACGTCTGCCTGGGATCGGGTTTAGGGTGATCAGCGATAACAAAGCGGCCCGGCCGCGGTAGCCAGGCCCTCTTCATTGGGAGGTTTCCATCCATGGCCGACCTGCGACGCCCCGAGCGGACCTTCACGATCCGCCAGCTCTGCAACGAATTCAAAGCCACGCCGCGCGCCCTGCGCTTCTACGAGGACAAGGGCCTGCTGAATCCGGCCCGCGAGGGCCTGAACCGCGTCTATTCCCACAAGGATCGCGTCCGCCTGCAGCTGATCCTGCGCGGCAAGCGCGTGGGCCTGTCGCTGACCGAGATCCGCGAACTGCTCGACCTCTATGACGAGAACGACGAGGGCGCGGCGCAGATGGCCCGCTCGCTGAAGAAGTTCCGTGAACGCGCCAACGCGCTGGAGCAACAGCGCGAAGACATCGACAACGCCCTGATCGAGCTGCGCGAAGCCTGCAACCGCCTGGAACGTCGCCTCGCCGAGATCCGACCCGACCTGCTGCCCCGCGCGGCCGACTACGAACAGGTGCTGCGCGCCCGCCTCGACGGTCACGCCGAAGCCATGCTGGGCAAGTAAGACCTTCCGCGACGCCGCCTCCGTGCAAGACGCGCGAGAGACGGCGACCGCACATCCGTTTTTCCTCCCGATCACTCTTTTCAGTTCCCTGGCAGGACCGCTCCATGACTTACCAGCCGCCCGTTCGCGACCACGCCTTCATCCTGCGTGACGTGCTCAACATCGATCAGCACGGCGATCTGCCCGGCTTCTCCGACGCGCCTTTCGAGACCGTGGAGCAGATCCTCGAGGCCGCCGCCCAGTTCACCGGCGAAGTCCTGGCCCCGCTGAATACGGTCGGCGACAAGACCGGCTGCAAGCTGGATCCGGCCACCAACGTCGTCACCACCCCGCCGGGCTTCAAGGACGCCTACAAGCAGCTGTGCGAAGGCGGCTGGACCGGCCTGGGCTCGGATCCCGCCTATGGCGGCCAGGGCCTGCCCCACGTCGTCAACCTGGCCTTCAGCGAGATGTCGAGCTCGGCCAACATGGCGTTCTCGATGTATCCGGGCCTGGCCCACGGCGCCTATTCGGCCATCCATACGGGCGGCACCGACGAACAGAAGCAGACCTACCTGCCCAAGATGGTGAGCGGCGAATGGACCGGCACCATGAACCTGACCGAGCCCCACTGCGGCACGGACCTGGGTCTCCTGCGCACCAAGGCGGTCCCGCAGGCGAACGGCAGCTACAAGATCACCGGCCAGAAGATCTGGATCTCGGCCGGCGAGCACGACATGTCGGACAACATCGTCCACCTCGTCCTGGCCCGCATCGAGGGCGCCCCGGCCGGCGTGAAGGGCATCAGCCTGTTCATCGTGCCGAAGTTCTTCCCCAAGGCAGATGGCTCGGTCGGCGAGCGTAACCAGGGCGTCAAGTGCGTCGGCCTGGAAGAGAAGATGGGCATCCACGGCAACGCCACCTGCGTCATGCAGTACGACGACGCCGAGGGCTATCTGATCGGCGAGGAGAACTCGGGCCTCAAGATCATGTTCGTCATGATGAACGAGGCGCGCCTGGGCGTCGGCATGCAGGGCGTGGCCCAGGGCGAGGCCGCCTATCAGGCCGCCGTCGCCTTCGCCAAGGACCGCCTGCAGGGCCGCTCGCTGACTGGTCCGAAGAACGCCGACGGCCCGGCCGATCCGATCATCGTCCACCCGGACGTCCGCCGCATGCTGCTGGAGAGCAAGGCCCTGATCGAGGGCGGTCGCGCCTTCCTGTTCTGGACCGCCCTGCACGGCGACCTCTCGCACGTCCACCCGGACGCGGCGGTGCGCGAGAAGTCGGCCGACTACATGGGCCTGATGACGCCGGTGCTGAAAGGCTATCTGACCGACAAGGGCTTCGAGGTCTGCTCCAACGCGGTGCAGGTGCACGGCGGCAGCGGCTTCACCGAGCACTTCCCGGTCAGCCAGTTCATGCGTGATTGCCGCATCGCCCTGATCTACGAAGGCACCAATGGCGTCCAGGCCCTGGACCTGGTGGGCCGCAAGCTGGCCTCCAAGGGCGGCCGCGCGGTCATGACCTTCTTCCAGGAAATCGACCAGTTCATCGGCGAGAACGACGCCGACGAGAGCCTGAAGCCCTTTATCGAAGCCCTGGCGGGCGTGAAGGCGCAGCTGCAGGACGGCACCATGTGGCTGATGCAGAACGGCCTGCAGAACCCCGACAACGCCGGCGCGGCCTCGACCGACTACATGCACCTCTTCGGCCTGACCGGCCTAGCGTACATGTGGGCGTTGATGGCCAAGGCGGCCAACGCCAAGATCGCGGCCGGCTCGTCCGACCCGTTCTTCACGACCAAGCTGGTCACGGGCCGCTATTTCATCGAACGCATCTTGCCTGACGCCGGGGCACACCTGGCCAAGCTGAAGACCGGTTCGGCGACCCTGATGGCGCTGCCCGCGGAGGCCTTCTGATCATGAGCGTGCTCAACGTCGAAAAGCCCGCCTTCATGGCCGAAGAGGACATCGCGATCTTCGAGGACGCGGTGGGCAAGTTCTTCGATGAGCACGCCCCTGAGGCGACCGTTGCGGGGTGGCGCAAGAACCATTGCGTCGATCGCGACATGTGGACCAAGGCAGGGGAGGCCGGCTTGCTCGGCCTCTCCACGCCCGATCAGTACGGCGGAGCCGGCGGCGACTATCGCCACGAGGTCGTGCTGATGGACATGCTGGGCCGCAAGGGCGTCGACGGCTTCGGCATCAGCCTGCACAACGCCATCGTCATGCCGTACATCTTTCACTACGGCACGGAAGAGCAGAAGCAGCGCTGGCTACCCCGCCTGGCCACCGGCGAGTTGGTCGGCGCCATCGCCATGACCGAGCCGGGCGCCGGTTCGGACCTGCAAGGCATCAAGACTTCCGCCAAGCAGGTCGGCAACCAGTACGTCATCAACGGCTCCAAGACCTTCATCACCAATGGCCAGACGGCCAATCTGATCATCGTCGTCGCCAAGACCGACCCGGCCGGCGGCGCGCGCGGCACCAGCCTGCTGATCGTCGAGACCGACGGAACCGAAGGCTTCGAGCGCGGCCGCAACCTCGACAAGCTGGGTCACGAGGCCCAGGACACCTCCGAGCTGTTCTTCAACGACGTGAAGGTCCCGACCGAGAACCTGCTGGGAACCGACGAGGGCCAGGGCTTCTTCCAGTTGATGGGCCAGCTGCCGCAGGAACGCCTGAACATCGCCGTGCAGGGCATGGCGACGATCGAGCGCGCGCTGGAGCTGACCATCGCCTACGTCAAGGACCGCAAGGCGTTCGGCAAGGCGATCATCGACTTCCAGAACACCCAGTTCGTCCTGGCCGAGTGCAAGACCGAGGCGACCGTGGCCCGTGTCTTCACCAACCATTGCATCGAGCAGCACCTGGCCGGCAAGCTGGACGCGGCCACCGCCTCGATGGCCAAGTACTGGGTCTCGGACCTGGAAAACAAGATCGTCGACCGCTGCCTGCAGCTGTTCGGCGGCTACGGCTTCATGAACGAGTATCCGATCGCGCGCATGTACAAGGACAGCCGCATCCAGCGCATCTACGGCGGCACCAACGAGATCATGAAACTCCTGATCGCGAGGACGCTGTGATCGTACTGCCTCTCATCGCGCTGCTGGCCGGCCCCGCCGCGCCGGCTCCCGCTCAAGCCGACGCCCGCTCGGCCGTGGTCTGCGTGCGCGCCGCCCCCGGTCCGCGCCCCCTGACCTTTTCCGGCGAGCTGGTCGGCAAGCGCCCGCAACCTGGCGCCTTCAAGCTGCCGCTGACGCCGCCCGGCAAAGACGTCTGCAACACGCTGCTGCGCTCGAAGATCGCCGAGTGGAGGCTGGAGGTCACGACCTCTGGCTTCACCGCCTGCTCGCTGCCCCCGCCCGAGTTTGGCTCGCGCCTCTACTATCGGGCCAAGGCCGGCGCCAGCGGCCTGAAGTGCGAGCCCATCGGCAAGTACCCGATCGGCAACTGGAAACAATAGGGCCGGTCTCCAACACCCCTTCAAAGGTGGGAGCATTTTCCTTCGGAAAACACCCCGGCCGCCGCTTTCAACGACACGAACACCACTTCGCAGGAAGGAGCCATTCCATGGCTGACGCTTACATTTTCGACGCCGTGCGCACCCCGCGCGGCAAGGGCAAGAAGGACGGGTCTCTGCACGAGATCACGTCCCTGTCCCTGGCTTCCCAGGTGCTGGAAGCCCTGCGTGACCGCAACAACCTGGACACCAGCAAGGTCGACGACGTCATCCTGGGCTGCGTCGCCCCCGTCGGCGAGCAGGGCAGCGACATCGCCCGCACCGCCGTCCTGACCGCCGACTATGCCGAAAGCGTCGCCGGCGTGCAGATCAACCGCTTCTGCGCCTCGGGCCTGGAAGCCGTGAACATGGCCGCGGCCAAGGTCGCCTCGGGTGAAGCCCAGATGGCCATCGGCGGCGGCGTCGAGAGCATGAGCCGCGTGCCCATGGGCAGCGACGGCGGCGCCTGGCCGACCGACCCGTCCTCGGCCTTCAAGACCTATTTCGCGCCGCAGGGCGTCTCGGCCGACCTGATCGCCTCGCTCTATGGCTTCAGCCGCGACGACGTCGACGCCTACGCCGTCGAGAGCCAGCGCCGCGCCGCCGCCTCGTGGGCCGACGGTCGCTTCAAGAAGTCGGTGATCGGGGTCAAGGACCAGTTGGGCCTGACCATCCTGGACCATGACGAGACCGTGCGCGGCTCGACCACCATGCAGACCCTGGCCTCGTTGAACCCCTCGTTCACGGGCATGGGCGAGATGGCCTTCGACGCCGTGGTCACCCAGCGCTATCCGCAGGTCGAGAAGATCAACCACGTCCACCACGCCGGCAACAGCTCGGGCATCGTCGACGGCGCCGCCGGCGTGCTGATCGGCACCAAGGAAATGGGCGAGGCCCTGGGCCTGAAGGCGCGCGGCCGCATCAAGGGCGGCGCCTCGATCGGTTCGGAGCCCTCGATCATGCTGACGGGCCCGTCGCTGGTCACCGAGAAGCTGCTCAAGCGCCTGGGCATGAGCGTCAAGGACATCGACCTGTACGAGCTGAACGAGGCCTTCGCCGCCGTCGTCCTGCGCATGATGCAGGCGCTGGACATCCCGCACGACAAGATGAACGTCAACGGCGGCGCCATCGCCATGGGTCACCCCCTGGGCGCCACCGGCGCGATGCTGATCAGCACCATGCTCGACGAGCTGGAGCGCTCCGACAAGGAGACCGC
The DNA here is from genome assembly GCA_965283765.1 of Caulobacteraceae bacterium. Lineage (GTDB taxonomy): Bacteria > Pseudomonadota > Alphaproteobacteria > Caulobacterales > Caulobacteraceae > Caulobacter. The sequence continues at coordinate 365,400 of CBDIPU010000001.1, read as the reverse complement.
TCTGATCACCCTGTGCGTCGGCGCCGGCATGGGCACCGCCACCGTCATCGAACGCGTCTAAGGCCGAGGAGCTAGCACCATGGAAAACTTCAAGATCGAGGTCGATTCCGACGGCGTGGCCCTGGTCACCTTCGACGTGCCCGGCCGCTCGATGAACACCCTGACCGCTTCGGTCATCAAGGAAATCGGCGAGGTGGTCGAGACCATCAAGTCGGACGCGGCCATCAAGGGCGCCGTCATCACCTCGGGCAAGACGACCGGCTTCTGCGCCGGCGCCGACCTGGGTGAGCTCGGTGGTTCGGGCGGCCTGGGCGGCGGCAAGCCGGGCGAAGAGGGCCTGAAAGCCGCCTTCGAGGCCGGCTTCGCGCTGAACAAGGCGTTCCGCGCCCTGGAGACCTGCGGCAAGCCGGTGGCCGCGGCCATCAACGGCCTGGCCATGGGCGGCGGCCTGGAGATCACCCTGGCCTGCCACTATCGCGTGGTCGCCGACAATCCGAAGATCCAGCTGGCCCTGCCGGAAGCCAAGGTCGGCCTGCTACCGGGCGCCGGCGGCACCCAGCGTCTGCCGCGCCTGATGGGCGTGATGGCCGCCGCGCCGTACCTGCTGGAAGGCAAGTCGATGAAGCCGGCCGAGGCCCTGGCCAACAAGGTCGTGCACGAGGTCGTCCCGGCCGATCAGGTGGTGGAAGCCGCCAAGACCTGGGTCAAGACCAAGGGCGATCCCGTCGCCCCGTGGGACAAGAAGGACTTCAAGCTTCCGGGCGGCGGTCCCTACACCCCGACCGGCAGCCAGGTCTTCGTCATGGGCAACGCCATGCTGCGCAAGCAGACCTATGGCAACTATCCGGCCCAGCTGAACATCATGAAGGCGGTCTATGAGGGCACGCAGGTGCCGTTCGACGCCGCCCTGCGGATCGAGACCCGCTACTTCCTGAAGACCATGATGACGCCCCAGGCCAAGGGCATGATCCGCACCCTGTTCCTCTCCCTGCAGGAGCTGGGCAAGGGTTCGGGCCGTCCGGCCAATGTCCCGCACTATGACGTCAAGAAGGTCGCCGTCCTGGGCGCTGGCATGATGGGCGCGGGCATCGCCTATGTCCAAGCCATGGCCGGCATCGAGAGCGTGCTGATCGACCAGACGCAGGAAGCCGCCGACAAGGGCAAGTCCTACGCCGAGGGTCTGGTCAAGAAGGCCGTCTCGCGCGGCAAGATGACCCAGGAAAAGGGCGACGCCATCCTCGCCCTGATCACCCCGACCACCGACTACAGCCTGGTCAAGGGCTCGGACCTGGTCGTGGAAGCCGTGTTCGAGAACCGCGACGTGAAGGCTGAAGTGACCAAGAAGGCCGAGGCCGAACTGGCCGACACGGCCATCTTCGGCTCCAACACCTCGACCCTGCCGATCACCGGTCTGGCCAAGGCCTCGGTGCGTCCGGCCTCGTTCATCGGCATCCACTTCTTCTCGCCGGTCGACAAGATGGGCCTGGTCGAGATCATCATGGGCGAGCAGACCAGCCAGGAAGCCCTGGCCAAGTCGATCGACTACGTCCTGAAGATCAAGAAGACCCCGATCGTCGTCAATGACAGCCGCGGCTTCTACACCTCGCGTTGCTTCGGCACCTTCGTGCAGGAAGGCCTGGAAATGATGGCCGAGGGCATCGCCCCGGCCATCATCGACAATGTCGGCCGCGCCACGGGCATGCCCCGCGGTCCGCTGGAGATGAACGACGACGTCGCGCTCGACCTCTCCTACAAGATCGGCGAGCAGACCAAGAAGGACCTCGGCGACAAGTACGAGGAGCGTCCGTTCGCTCCGGTGCTGGAGAAGATGGTCGTCGAGCTGGGCCGCCTGGGCCGCAAGAACGGCAAGGGCTTCTACGACTATCCGGAGAACGGCCAGAAGACGATCTGGAAGGGCCTCGCCGACCTCGCGCCGGTGACCACCAAGGACGCCGACGCGACGCTGATCCAGGAGATCCGCACGCGTCTGCTCTATCGCCAGGCCGTGGAAGCCGCCCGCTGCTTCGAGGAAGGCGTCATCGTCGACCCGCGCGAGGCCGATGTCGGCGCCATCCTGGGCTGGGGCTTCGCGCCCTGGACCGGCGGCCCGATCAGCCTGATCGACGGCGTCGGCGCCAAGGCCTTCGTCGAGACCTGCGACCGCCTGGCCCAGCAGTACGGCAAGCGCTTCGCGCCGCCGGCCCTGCTGCGCGAAATGGCCGAAAAGGGCGAGACCTTCTACGGCCGCTTCGGCGTCAAGGCGAAGGCGGCGGCGTAAAGCTTCCAGCCTCATCGCTGAAACAAGGAAAGGCCCGGTGGAAACACCGGGCCTTTTTCTTGTCCCGTACGGCCACGCTCGCGCCGTATCGCCGACCTACCCATATCTAGCGCCGCAGCGCCTGGAGAAACCATGAGTACGGCGATCGCCATCGGAACCTGGCGGCGCCCCTCGCGGCGGGAGCTGCGGCGCAACCTCGCGGTCCTGGGCGCCGTCCTGGCCGCGCACATCCTGGTGCTGCTAGCCCTGGTCTCCGGGGCGCGCTGGCTGCCCCAACTGATCGAACCACCGGTCATCGAAGCCGAGCTACTCGACGCGCCGTCTCGTCCGGTCGATAAGCCCGCGTCAGCTGCCGTCGCGCCGGCCCAAGGCCGCCCAAGCGCCGTCTTGTCGTCACCCACGACCATTCCCGCGCCGCCCGCCGCCGCCAAGCCCACAGGCCCGCCGGCCATCGTCGCTCCGCCCGGCTTCACCGCTCGCAAGCTGGTCGAGCAGAGCGACCAGACCCGCGAGAGCCTGCGCGAAAGTCTCGGTTGCCGGCACGAGAAGACCGTCGCCCTGAACCGCGACCAGAAGGCCGCCTGCGCCGAGGCCGATGGCCAGCGCTCGCGCACCGCCCCGATGTACGCCGCCATCGACCCGGACAAGAAGGCCGCCTTCGACGGCGACTGCGCCAAGGACGACGACTGGTGCCTCTACCGCGTCGGCAAGGGCCCCTATCCGGGGATCTTCGCCCTGGGCAAGAAGAAGAAGCGCAAGGGCTGGGACGACTGAGCGGCGCTTAGGACTTGCTCACATCCATGCCCAGGGTCGGGCCAATGCCGTCCGGATGGTCGCCAAAATAGTGGCTCCCGCCCCGCTTTTTCGCCAGCGCTTCCAGACGACCCCGCAGGCTGTCGTCCAGCTGCAAGGTCGGCCCGTCCGCCGGATCCTCGCCCTCATCCAACGGAATCGCCGCCGCGATCACCTGCCTCAACCGCTCCCCGAACCGGGCGTCGTCGGCGCTGCCTTCCTCTGGCGGTGAGTCGAGAAAGCTCATGACTTCCTCAAGGGCGGTATCGTCGTCGACGCGGTTGGGCATGCGGAACTCCTTCGAGACACGAACGGAGTCGTCGTGGCGAGAGTTCCGGATTTCAAAAAGGAAAGAAGAAGTGGTGCCGCCTAGGTGACTCGAACACCTGACCTACGCATTACGAATGCGCCGCTCTACCGGCTGAGCTAAGGCGGCCCACGCACCCCGAAGCAGGGCTTCAGGGCGAAGGGAGCGCCTATTTAGCGGCGCGCGAGCCGCTTGCCAAGCGCCGTCTTGCACCAGAATTGCGACGAGGCGCCGACCCTCCCCCAAGAGGCCCTTCCGGCGGGTCCGAAATCGGCGGCGCGTCGAAGACGCCGGGATCGTCAGGGACGGGCATCAGGGCGCCGCCGGTCTCGGCCGCGCGAATGAACGGCGTCGACGCCGCGTAGTCGGCATAGGCCGAAGGCAGCTCGGGCAGGTCGTTCATCGTCCGCTCGCGGCGCTCGTGGCGTGGGTGGATCAGCTGGCCGGTCTCGCCATAGCTGCCCACCAGGCGGGCCCAGTCCTCGCGGCGATAGGCGAAGGCGCGGCCCTCGGGGTCGAGGTCGGACCAGTCGGGCTCCTGCGGGGCCTCCACGCCGCGAGCGATCCAGGCGCGAGCCTCGTCGGCCTCGCCGTTGGCGGCGGCGACGCGGGCCATAAGGCCGGCGAAACGGGCGGTCGGGGCCTCGGCGTCCAGCAGCCGGGCGGCGGCGCGGGCGGCGACGGGGTCGCCGCCTATCAGGGCGCTCTCGACGCGCAGGATGCGGCTCTCGCGCGGCTCGGGCTTCATCGCGGCCAGGGCGGTCAGGCGCTGGGCGCGGACCTTGGGAGTCTCGTTGGTCTTCAGGTCGCGATAGGCCAGCCAAAGCGCCGGATGTGGCTCGGCCTTCCAGGCGGTCTCGATCAGCTGGCCCGCCTTGGCGACCTTGCCATCGTCGGCCAGCAGGCGGGCGGCCATCACCACGCCGGGTGCGAAGTCGGGCTTCAGTTTCACCGACTGAGTCGCGAAGTCGAGCGCCTGGACGCGGGCCTTGGGCTCGGGGCTGTCTTCCAGGCTGGCGGCCGAAGCGGCCAGGAGCGCGGCGCGGCTGCGATCGGCGACGACCGGCGAGACGATCTTGCGTTCCAAAGCGCCCTGGACGAGATCCAGGGCCGCGGCCCAGTCACCGACCTCCAGCCGGGCTTCCAGCAGGGCGCGCCAGGCCCAGCGGGCGGTGCGCGCCAGGCCGTAGGCGGTCTCGGCGTGACGGAGGGCCGTCGGCCGGTCGCCCTCGGCCTGGGCCGCCTGCATCAGGCCGCGCAGGCCGGCCAGGCGCATCTCGGGAAAGCCGAGCATGGCATTGTAGGCGCTCTTGGCCGCGCCCAGGTCGCCGGCCGCCTCGGCCGCCTGGGCGGCCAGCACGCGGACCAGGGCCGGAGCGTCCTCGGCCAGTTCGGCGGACTTCTGGGCCAGGCGGCGGGCCTCGGAACCGTCGCCGGCGGCGACCGCGAGGAAGCCGCGCGACAGGGCCTCGATCGCCGACTTGCGCTTGGCCTCCACGCGAGCGCGGGCGGCCCGGCGCGGCGCCTCGACGATCCAGATCACGCCGCGCCACAGCAGGGTGAACCCCAACGCCGAGAACAGGGTCAGCAGGGCCGCGGCGGCGGCGGTCATCTCGATGCGCCAGCCCATCCAATCCAGCGCGGCGCGACCCGGCTCGCCGGTCAGGGCCAGGACGGTGACCGCGACGGCGGCGACGAGGAAGAGGGCGAAGGCGACGCGGGTCATGGCAGGCCCTCGGAGCCCGTCCGCGTGACACGAGACAGGCCGGTCAGGGCGTCGGCGCGGATGGCGGCGACGTGGCGGTCGATCTCGATGCGGCGGTTGGCGGCGTTGATCCACGGGGCCAGGACGACGCGGGCCGCGTCGGGCAGCGGGTCCAGCGCCTGGACCGCGCCCTCGACATCGCCGTCGTCGAGCAAGGCCTGGGCGCGGGCCAGCATGGCGTCGGGCGTCGAGCCGGTGGTCGAGCCGACATGGCGGATCGAGACGATGCTGGAGAGGGCGTAGCGGATGCGCGAGAACAGGTCGGCGTCCGGACCGGGATTGCGCGAAGCGCTGGCGGCGCGGCCAGCCAGGGCGCTGAACTGCACGGCCAGGCCGGCACGGGTCGGCGCACCCTTGTCAGCCAGCTCGCCGAGCGCCCGCAGGTCGGGCGAGGGCGGCAGCACGCGCTGCAGGCCGGCCAGCTCCTGGCCGAACGGGCGCGAGGTCTCGGTGGCCTCCGCGAGGGCGGAAACCGCCAAGGCGGCGGCCGCCGCGGCGGTCACGCCCTTCTGGCTGTATTCGAGGGCGGCAATTCGGCCGTCCAGGCGCTCGAGATCGGCGGCCGGCGGCGCCACGGCGCTGGTCCCGGCGTCGACCGGCAGGGCCGAGCCCGTGGCGACGCGATCGGCGACCGCGTGCGGGCTCGGCTCGGCCGAGACCACGCCGTCAGTTGGGGCGGCCTTGCTCTTGAACAGTTCGGGCCGTAATGCGCGACGCCCGCGCCCAGGGCGATGCAGAGCACGCAGAGGATCAGCCAGATCCAGACGCCGGGTCCCATCACGCGGCGGCGGGCGTACAGCGCCGGATCGCTGGGGGCGACGATTTCAGCGGGATCGGGAGCGGCGTTCATGACGTCCATTCGTGCCCCACGCCGCCGCGCTTCGCAACGGCGCGCTTGAGCGCGACAGCCAAAAGTGGCGTCCGGTTTTGGCGACCGTCGCGCTCCCCTAGGAAATCAGGTCTGTCTGTTCAGACAGACCTGTGGTGTTGAGCAGATCCAGCAACGCGGATTCCTCCGGACGCGACGCGAAGGTCACAGACCCGGGTTCGGCGGCGTCGCGCAGAGGGGCGGCGACGGCCTTGGAGAGACACAGGAATCGCACGGCCGGCGCGGGCCGCTCACGCAGGAGCGCCGCCAAGGCGCGGGCCGCGCGGGGCGAGTGCACAAGCACCGCCGCTGGCGCGTCCAGCCGCGCCAGAGTGTCATCGGAAGGGGCGCGCTCCAGCGTCTCGTAGACGGCCACGCCTCTGGCCATCACCCCGTGGCCGCGCAGCATGCCGACGAGATCGCCGGCCGGTTCCTTGGCCCCGGCCCACAGCACCGGTCCGGAAGCCCCGGCGGCGATCAGCGCGCACAGGTCCTCGACATCTCCGTCGGCGCTGGAGACCGACGCGAAGCCCTCGCCCTGCGCCGCCTTGGCCGTGGCCCGACCGACCACGAACACCGGCAGGCCGCGTTCGTCCGACAGCCGCGCGAAGGCCTCGACCCCGTTGGCGCTGGTGAAGGCGAGCGCCGTAACGTGGGCGAGGTTCAACTCGGCGTCCAGGATTTCGACGGCCAGCAGAGGATCGACGATGGCCTCGAAGCCCAGGTCCCGCACGCGCTCGGCGGTGGCCAGGGCGCCGGGGCGGGCGCGGGTGATCCAGACCGGCGCGCCCGCGTCCACGGCGCTATTCCGGCAGCAGGATGGCGTCGCCGCCCTCGACGCGGACCTGGGCGCCCAGCTCCAGGCCCAGGGCGCGGGCGTCGGCGATATCATCCCCCCCCGAAAGGGTCGTCTCGCCCCGCCGGCGGAAGCGCTGCGCGCCGTCCGGAGTCAGGGCCTCGACGATCAGGGTCAGGCGTGAACCGTCCAGCACCGCGCGGGCGCCGATGGCCGTGCGACACGAGCCTTCCAGAGCGTAGAGCGCCCCGCGCTCGGCGGCGACGGCGAGCGTGGTTTCGCGGCAGCTGACGGCCTGCAGCCAGGGCGCGTGGGCGTCTTCGAGGCGGGTCTCGATGACCAGCGCGCCTTGTCCAGGGGCCGGCGGAGCGGCCTCCGGGTCGAGCCAGCTGCGGGTCAGGTGACCCAGGCCCAGGCGGTTCAGGCCCGACTGGGCCAGCAGGATGGCGTCGGCCTCGCCGCGCTCCAGCTTGGCCAGGCGGGTGTCGACATTGCCGCGCAGCATGATGATCTCAAGGTCGGGCCGCACGTGCAACGCCTGGGCCTGACGACGCAAGGACGCGGTGCCCAGGCGCGCGCCCTTGGGCAAGTCCTCCAGCCGCTCGGCGACATGGCTGATGAAGGCGTCGCGCGGATCCTCGCGCTCGGGCGTGGCGGCCAGGATCAGGCCCGGCGGCAGCTCGGCCGGCATGTCCTTCAGCGAATGGACCGCGCAGTCGATGCGACCGTCCAGCAGGGCCTCCTCGATCTCCTTGGTGAAGAGCCCCTTGCCGCCGATCTCCATCAGGCGGCGGTCCTGGATGCGGTCGCCGCTGGTGACGATCGGGATCAGCGGAGCCGCGGCCTCGATCTCGGCCTGCGAGGCCCCCTTGGGGACACCCAGCGCGTGCGCGATCCGCGCCTGCATCAGCCCCGACTGGGCCAGGGAGAGCTTGGAGCCACGCGCGCCGATACGGATGGGAGGTTGCCGGGACACGGTCGGAACGTTACCTGCGGAGACAAGATTTCATCTTCGCTGCTACAGGAGCGGCGGGAAGCCCGCAACGAATGACTGTCCTTACGGATTCAACCCTCACCATCCTCGGCCTGGAAACCAGCTGCGACGAGACCGCGGCCTCGGTCGTGCGGCGCGCGCCGGACGGGACGGTTGAAGTGCTGTCTTCGGTCATCGGCACCCAGTTCGAGCAGCATGCGCCGTTCGGCGGCGTGGTGCCCGAGATCGCCGCCCGCGCCCACGTGGAGTCGATCGACGCCATCGCCGCCGAGGCCATGCGCGCCTCGGGCCTGACCTTCGACCAGTTGGACGGCGTGGCCGCCACGGCCGGTCCAGGCCTGGTCGGCGGGGTGATGGTCGGCCTGGCGTTCGGCAAGGCCGTGTCGCTGGCGCGGGGCGTGCCGCTGGTCGCCGTCAACCACCTGGAAGGCCACGCGGTCTCGGCCCGCCTCGGCGCCGACATCGCCTATCCGTTCCTGCTGCTGCTGGTCTCGGGCGGTCACTGTCAGCTGCTGGAGGTCTCCGGCGTCGGGGCCTGCAAGCGCCTGGGCACCACGATCGACGACGCGGCCGGCGAAGCCTTCGACAAGATCGCCAAGAGCCTGGGCCTGCCCTATCCGGGCGGTCCGGCCCTGGAGAAACTGGCGGTCGGCGGCGACGCGACCCGCTACAGCCTCCCCCGGGCCCTGCTGGGCCGCAAGGACTGCGACTTCTCGTTCTCGGGCCTGAAGACCGCCGCGGCGCGGATCGCCGAGACCCTGACCACCGACGACGAGCGCCGCGACCTGGCCGCCGCCGTCCAAGGCGCCATCGCCCGCCAGCTGTCCGAACGGGTCGACCGGGCGATGAAGCTCTACAGGGATAGCCACGGCGCGGACGACCTGCGTTTCGTCGTCGCCGGCGGCGTGGCCGCCAATGGCGCGGTGCGCGCGGCCCTGCTGGCCGACTGCGAGAAGAACGGCTTTTCCTTCGCCGCGCCGCCGCTGGCCTATTGCACCGACAACGCCGCCATGATCGCCCTGGCGGGGGCCGAGCGGCTGGCCCTGGGGATCTTCGACGATCTCGACGCGGTCGCCCGACCGCGCTGGCCGCTGGACGAGGCCGCGGCGCTGGCCAACCCCGCCAACGCCTACGGACGCAAGGGAGCCAAGGCATGACCTTTAAGCACGTGGGCGTCATCGGCGCCGGCGCCTGGGGCACCGCCCTGGCCCAGGTCTGCGCTCGCGCCGGTCTGCAGGTCACCCTGCAGGCCCGCGAGTCCGAGGTCGTGACGGCCGTCAATGAGCGCCACGAGAACGCGGTGTTCCTGCCAGGCGTCGGGCTGGAGCCTGGGATCACGGCCGTGACGGAGTTGGCCGCCCTCGCCGGCTGTGACCTGATCCTGGCCGTGGCCCCGGCCCAGCACCTGCGCGCCGCGCTGGCGGCCTTCGCCCCGCATCGTCAGGCCGGCGCGCCGATCGTGCTGTGCGCCAAGGGCGTCGAGCAGGGCACGCTGAAGCTGATGACGGAGGTCGCCGCCGAGGCCCTGCCGGGCGCGCCGATCGCGGTGCTGTCGGGGCCCAGCTTCGCCGGCGAGGTGGCCCGCAACCTACCGGCCGCCGTCACCCTGGCCTGCGCGGACGAGGCCCTGGGCCGCGCCATCGCGGAGGCCATCGCCACCCCGACCTTCCGTCCCTACACGGCCAGCGATCTGATCGGCGCCGAGGCGGGCGGGGCGGTCAAGAACGTGTTGGCGATCGCCTGCGGCGTGGTCGAGGGCAAGGGTCTGGGCCGCAACGCCCACGCCTCGGTGATCACCCGGGGCTTCGCCGAACTGACCCGCCTGGCCGTGGCCCTTGGGGCAAAGCCGGAGACGCTGTCGGGCCTCTGCGGCCTGGGCGATCTCGTTTTGACCTGCTCCAGCCCGCAGTCGCGCAATATGAGCGTCGGCCTGGCGCTGGGCCGGGGCCTGACCCTGGAGCAGGCCCTGGCCGGCAAGGTATCCGTGGCCGAAGGCGTCGCCTCGGCCCCCGCCGTCCGCGCCCTGGCCCGCAAGGTCGGGGTCGAGGTTCCGATCTGCGAGGCCGTCGCCGCCATCCTGGACGGCGAGATCGAGGTCGACGCCGCCATCGCGCGCCTGCTGTCTCGCCCCCTGAAGTCTGAAATTTAAGAGCAATCAGAAACCTAAAAAGGACCGCCGCATGGCCCTCTTCGTCATCTACTGCAAGGATAAGCCCGGCGCGCTCGAGACGCGCATGGCCACTCGCCCGACCCACCTGGACTATCTGAACGCCGCGGGCCTGGTGAAGGCCGCCGGTCCGCTGCTGAGCGACGCGGGCGATCCGATCGGCTCGCTGCTGATCGTAGAAGCCGAGGACAAGGCCGCCGTGCAGACCTTCCTCGACAACGACCCCTACACCCTGGCCGGTATCTTCGAGAGCGCCGAGATCCAGGCCTGGCGCGTCGGCGTCGGCTCGCTCGGCTAGCTTGCGCGCCGATCCGGACAACCCCGCCCGCCCCACGCCCGGAACGGTGCTCTGCGCGCTGGACGAGATCGCCTCGCCCGGCGCGAAGGGCTTCCGCTGGCGCGCGGGCGACGCGATGTTCGCCGGGTTCGTGGTCCGCAAGGACGAACGGGTGGTCGGCTATCTGGACAGCTGCCCGCACGCCGGCTGGCCGCTGGCGGGCTTCGCCGGCCGCTACCTGACCCGCGAGAACGACCTGATCCTGTGCGCGGGTCACGCGGCCCTGTTCAAGATCGAGGACGGGGCCTGCGTGGCGGGCCCCTGCCCCGGCGACAAGCTGTTCCCCTGGCCGGTCGAGGTCCGCGACGGCCAGATCATCGTCGCTTAAGACCTTTCCCGTACGGTCTCGCCAACGATCGCGAGGAACCGGACCATGGCCGCCGCCGACATGCACTTCGACGCCGAGACGGTCACCCACCGCGCCGGTCTCGCCAAGCTGCGCTCGCTGACCAAGATCAATCCGCGCCTGGCCTCGAACCTGGCCAGGACCATGCTGGGCGGGCAGCGCGACCCGACCGTGGTCGACGCGTTCAACGCCCACGCCGAGCAGGCGGGCTTCGAGTTCACCTCGACCTGGGCCAGCAACAACATCCCGTTCGTGGCCCCGCTGCTGCGCGACTTCGCGGCCAAGCGCCCCGAGGGCGAGACGATCCGCTATATGGAGATCGGGGCCTATGAGGGCCGCAACCTGGCCTTCATGGACTGGCTGCTGCCGCAACGCCTGGCCGTCACCGTCATCGACCCCTGGTTCGACGAGGCCCTGAACCCTGAAGAGAAATACCACGCCGTCGAGCCACGCTTCGCCCGCAACATGGCCAAGTGCGGCTTCAAGAGCCTCGACACCCACAAGGGCTTCTCGACCTACGTCCTGCCCCAGATGCTGGAGCGGAATGAACAGTTCGACCTGATCTATGTCGACGGCAGCCACACGGCCCTGGCCGTGCTGATCGATCTCTGCTTCTGCGCCAGCCTGCTCAGCGTCGGCGGCATGATGGTGCTGGACGACTACTGGCACGACATCAGTGAGATCGGCGGACCGGGCGTGAAGCAAGCCGTCGATCAGTTCCACGCCGCCTTCGGCCGCTATTTCGAGGTCGCGGCCGTCTATCGTCAGGTCGCCCTGGTCAAGACCGCCGAAATCCCGCGCTAGATATCGCTGGTACGCGACACTATGTCGCCGGCTCGATACGGCCAAGGTTAAGGGCCGTTAGATAACTATCCCCGCATCCTGCCCCGCGAATTTGCGATGCGTCGCGGGGAGATACCGATATGGCGTCCTTGGGTCAGAAGGTCATAGGAGCGGCCGCCGGCGCTGCGCTGCTGTGCGCGGCCACCGCCGGCACGGGCCTTTGGGTGGCGATGAGCCTCGACTCTGCCCTCACCCGCTCCGAGATCTCGGCCAAGATCCTGCGGCTTCACATGCATGCCGACATGATGCACGACGCTCTGCGCGCTGACGTCATGGGCGGGATCATGTCCTCCGACCCTGCCCTGGGCGTCGATATCAAGGCCGTCCAAGCGGATCTCGCCGAGCACATCCAGGCTTTCGAGAGCGACATCGCCGCGAGCGGCCAGTTGGCCCGCGATCCGGCGATCAAGGCCGCCCTCGCGGACGTCGAGGGGCCGTTGGCGACCTACATCGCCTCGGCCGACGCGATCGTCGGCCGAGCCGACACCGATGCGGCCGGCGCGCGCGCCGGGCTGCCCGACTTCTCCAGGCAGTTCTCCGCCCTCGAGACCAAAATGGAAGAGGCCTCGACCAAGATCGAGACCGCCGCCATCCGCGACGCCAAGGCCGCCAAGACGATAGGCCTGCTGGGCCAGGTGGTGATGGGCGCGCTGCTGCTGGTCGCCGCCGCCTTCGCCGCCATCCTGATGATCGCCGCCCAGAAGGGTCTGGTCGCGCCGCTGGTCGAGATTACCCGCGCCCTGCGCCGCCTGGCGGCCGGCGACCTGTCGGTGGTGTTGCCCGAAAAGCGCAGCCAGGACGAGATCGGCCAGATGGCCGAGGCCCTCCAGACCTTTCACGACACCGTCGAGGCCCGCCGCAAGGAGCTGGAAGCCGCCGACGTCCGCGACGCCCTGGAGATCGAGCGCGCCGAAGCCGAAGCGCGCCGCGACGAGGCCGAAGCCACTCAAAAGGCCGTGGTCGAGAGCCTGGCCGGCGCGTTGAGGTCGATGTCGGAGGGCGACCTGACGCAACGCCTGGAGCGTCCGTTTCCGGCCGGCTACGAACGGCTGCGCGTCGATTTCAACATCGCCATCGAGAAGCTGTCGGGCGTGATCGCGGCGTCCCTGGAGGCCACCAGCATGATCCACGGCGGCGCGCGCGAGATCACCGACGCGGCCGACGATCTGTCCCGCCGCACCGAGCAACAGGCCGCCAGCCTGGAAGAGACGGCCGCCGCCCTGGACGAGATCACCTCGACCGTACGCCAGACCGCCGAGGGCGCCGACCGCGCCCGTGCCGTGGTCCAGCGCGCCCGGGACGCGGCTGGGGCCAGCGGCGACATCGTCGACCAGGCCGTCGGGGCCATGGGTGCGATCGAGAAGTCCTCCAGCCAGATCGGCCGGATCATCGGGGTGATCGACGAAATCGCCTTCCAGACCAACCTGCTGGCCCTGAACGCCGGGGTCGAGGCGGCCCGCGCGGGCGAGGCTGGCCGCGGCTTCGCGGTCGTGGCGCAAGAGGTGCGGGCCCTGGCCCAACGCTCGGCCGACGCCGCCAAGGAGATCAAAAGCCTGATCGCCGCCAGCGCCGCCGAGGTCGACCAGGGCGTTGACTTCGTCGGCAAGGCCGGCGAGGCCCTGCGCGCCATCGCCGCCGAGGTCGAGCAGATTGACGGCCTGGTTCGCGCCATGGCCGCCTCGGCCCAGGAACAAGCCCGGGGCCTGGCCGAGGTCAATGTGGCCGTGAACCAGATGGATCAGGTGACCCAGCAGAACGCGGCCATGGTGGAAGAGACGACGGCGGCGAGCCATGCGCTGGCGCAGGAGGCCACGCGCCTGGCCCAGCGGATGGGCGAGCTGCGGATCGCGGGTGAGACGGCGCCGCGGCGGGCGGCTTAGGCCGGCGAGTCGGCCGTCCAGTCCCCCGACTTGCCTCCGGTCTTCTCGAGCAGCCGCACGGCCTCGATGACCATGCCCTTCTCGGCCGCCTTCAGCATGTCGTAGATCGTCAGGCAGGCCACCGACGCCGCCGTCAGGGCCTCCATCTCGACGCCCGTCGGTCCCCTGGTCTTGACCCGCGCCGTCACCGACAGCCCGCCCTCGGCCGGCTCGACCTCGACCACCACCTTCGACAGCGCCAGCGGGTGGCACAACGGGATCAGGTCCGAGGTCTTCTTCGCGGCCATCACCCCGGCCAGTTCCGCCACCGCGCGGACGTCGCCCTTGCGGCCCGAACCCGACACCGCCAGAGCCAGGGTCTCCGCGCGCATCCGCACGAAGCCGGTCGCCACCGCCTCGCGCGCCGTCGCCGGCTTGTCGGAAACGTCGACCATGCGAGCCCGGCCTTGCTCGTCGATATGGGTAAGCTTGCTCACGGCCGCGGCGGCCTCACTGTTCCAGCAGTCGAGGCATCAGCTCGACCATGTTGCAAGGCTTGTGGCGGCTATCGAGCTGGGCGCTGATCACCTTGTCCCAGCCGTCGCGCACCGCGCCGTTGCTGCCTGGCAGACAGAAGACGAAAACACCGTCGATCAGCCCGGCGGTGGCTCGCGACTGCAGGGTCGACAGGCCCACCGAGGCGTAGCTGACCAGGTGGAAAATCACCGAGAAGCCGTCGATCTTCTTGTCGAACAGCGGCTCCAAGGCCTGGGGGGTGACGTCCCGGCCGGTCAGGCCGGTGCCGCCGGTGGTGACGATGGCGTCGACGGCCTTGGCGTCTATCCAGTCGCGGACCTGGCGACGGATCTGCTCGACATCGTCGCGGACCACCGCCCGGCCGCCCAAGTCGTGGCCGGCGGCCTTGACGCGGTCGACCAGGATCTGGCCCGAGGTGTCGCTCTCCTCATCGCGGGTGTCGGAGATGGTCAGCACGGCCACGCGGACCGGCTTGAACGGAAGGCCCGGCTTGATCCCGCCGCCCGGCTTCAGCGCTTCGGTCATTCCGTCTCTCCTATCCGTCCCAACGTTCGGCGTCGGTCCTATCGCGGTCCGTCGGCTCGATCCAGCGCGCGCCGTCCGGGCCATGCTCCTTCTTCCAGAAGGGCGCGCGGCTCTTCAGATAATCCATCAGGAAGTCGCAGGCCTCGAAGGCCTCCCGCCGGTGGCCGGCGGCCGTGGCGACGAAGACGATGGCCTCGCCCGGCGCGATGCGTCCCGTGCGGTGGACGATGTGGACGTCCTGCAGCTTGAACCGCTTGATCGCGTCCTTCGCGATCTCGCTGATCGCCGCGTCGGTGAAGCCGGGATAGGCCTCCAGCTCCAGCGCGGCCGCCGCGCCCCGCTCGGCGCGGGCCAGGCCGACGAAGGTGGCCACCGCGCCGGTCTCCTGGCGACCCGCGCAAAAGGCGGTGACGAGCGCGCCGGGTTCGAATGGCTGGTCGGCCAAGGTGATCGTGGGCGTGACGCTCATCCGCCGCTCATGGGGGGCAGGAAGGCCACCTCGGTCGCGGCGGTCAGCACGCTCTCACCGCGCACGATAGTCTTGTCGACGGCGACCTGGACGCCGGGACCGGAGAGAGCCTCGCCCAGCTCGGGGTCAGTGGCCGAAAGCGTCGCGCGCAAGCTAGCCAGATCGCCGGCCGCGACCACGCGCTCGCGCCAGCCGGCCTGGTCGGCCAGGCGTCCGAACAGCAGCACCCGCGCCATCGTCTAACCGCCCGTTTGGGACATGTGGCGCGCCACTGCGGGACGGGCGATCTGGAAGTCGTGGCCCTTGGGCTTGGACCCGATCGCCGCGAAAATCGCCGCGCGCAGTTCCGCGTCCGTCGCGCCGCCCCGAATCACCGCGCGCAGGTCGCTGGCGTCGTCGCGGCCCAGGCAGGTGTGCAGGGTGCCGGTGCAGGTCAGGCGCACCCGGTTGCAGGTGTCGCAGAAGTGGTTGCTGAGCGGCGTGATCAGGCCCAACCGCCCGCCGGTTTCGGCCACCCGGACATAGCGAGCCGGACCGCCGGTGGTGTGATGAATGTCCTCCAGCGTCCAGAAGGAGGACAGATCGCGACGCACATCCTGCAGCGACAGATACTGGCCGGTACGGTCCTGATCGACCTCGCCCATCGGCATGGTCTCGATCAGGGTGATGTCGCAGCCGCGCGCGTGGGCCCACTGGATCAGTTCGGGCAGTTCGGCGGCGTTGTCGGCCTTCAGGGCCACGGCGTTGATCTTCACCGCGATCCCGGCCGCCAGGGCCGCATCGACGCCGGCGATCACCCGGTCGAGGTCCCCGCCCCTGGTCAGGGTGCGGAAGAGGTCGGGCTTCAGCGTATCCATCGAGACGTTGATCCGGCGCACCCCATGACGCGCGAGGTCGGCGGCGTAGCCTTCCAGCTGGGTGCCGTTGGTGGTCAGGGTCAGCTCGTCCAGCGCTCCGCTGCGCAGGTGGCGCGACAGGCCGGCGACCAGGGTCATGAAGCCCTTGCGCACCAGCGGCTCGCCGCCGGTGAGCCGCAGCTTGCGCACCCCCAGGCCGACGAAGGTCGAGGCCAGTCGATCAAGCTCCTCAAGCGTCAGCACTTCAGCCTTCGGCAGGAAGGTCATATGCTCGGACATGCAGTAGAGGCAGCGCAGGTCGCAGCGGTCGGTGACCGAGACGCGCAGATAGGTGACGGCGCGCCCGAACCCGTCGATCAAGACCGGGCTCGGCGAGGGGGCGGGCGCGTGAACCGCTTGCGCGGGACTGTCGTCATAGGGCGTCATGTCTGTCTGTAAGAATAGGCGCTGGAGCCCATGACGCAAAGCGATACGAACGGATTGGAGGCCGTCGTGCTGGCGGCTGGCCGCGGCGTGCGCTTTGGCGGCGGCAAATTGCTGGCCATGCTGGAGGACGCGCCGCTGGTGGCCCACGCCCTGCGCACCGCCTTGCTGTCGCCCGTGCGGCGGGTGTTCGTGGCCGTCGCCGATCCGGCGGTGCGCGCGGCGGCCGAGGCTGCGGCCCAGCGGCTCAAGGCCTTGGAGCGGCTGGTGATGGTTCAGGTCGAGGACGCCGATGAGGGCATGGGCGCTTCGCTGAGGGCGGCGGTGTCGGCCCTGCCCGACGACACGGCGGGCGTCTTCGTGTTCCTGGGCGACATGCCGGCCGTCGATCCGGCCACGCCGGCGCTGCTTGCCCGGTCCCTGAAGAGCCCATACGACATCGTCGCGCCCACGCATCTGGGCCGTCGCGGCCATCCGGTGCTGTTCGGCGCGACCTGGCTGCCGGCCCTGCGGGCGCTGTCCGGAGACGAAGGCGCCCGCGCCCTCCTGGAGAACGCGGGCGCCCGGTTGGCGCGGATTCCCGTGCAGGACCCAGGGATCCACCTCGACGTGGATCGACCCGAGGACCTTGCCCGCGCCCTTGAAGGCCGCTGACGCCGGGGCTCTCCCCCGAGACCCGGCCACGACCTTCGCCCGCTAGGTTCAATGCAGCGGCTCCTCCTCGCCGATGACGATGCGCTTGATCTCCGCGATCAGCCGCAGGGCGGCCGAGCAGTCGCCGCGCTCCTGCAGGGCGGCCAACCTGGGCAGCAGCACCCGCAGAATCCGGCGATGGTCGGCATTGACGCCAACCAGGTTGCGCTTGAACTCGGCGGTGTCCTCGGCGTCGGCGATCGCGTCGAGGTCAGGATCGAACTGCTCCCTCATCGGCCCGTCCCCGGGCGCGCACGGTCAGCACGGTGGCGACGACCATGACCGCGAGGAGCAGGTAGCCCAGCACATTGTAAGCGCTCTGCCAGTAGAACCGGTGGAAATGCGCCGGGTAGGCGACAAACGGCGTCAACACCTGCAGGAAGCTCAGAGCGACGATCACGGTGCTCCACAATCGCCGCCACCGCAGCGAGATCCAGGTCAAGGCAAGCGTGGCGTTCAGGTCGACGACGATCGTCGGCAGGTTCCAGCCCTGCCACCAGTGGCTGACCAGCGGCGTGATGCTCCAGAAGAAGATGCTGACCGCCGCCGTCGCCTTGAGCGGTCGGTCGCCCAGCCAGAAGGCCACGCCGCAGATCGCCCACATGAGGACGTAGGTGACTGACGCGAGATATTCGAACAAACGCTGATCCCGAAGAGCACCACACCCCGTGGTCGCGGAGGGCCGATGATCTGGCGCTAGACCGTTTCATGCAAAGGAAATCCTGTCGCGCGGCGCCGGCCGCGCGTTGGAGACGCTGGGATTTCGGAGAGACGACCGGACAGGCGCCTAGCTGTAGTGCGGCGCCATGATCCGTTCGACCGCCTTGATGAACTGGTGCAGCCCGATGGTGGTCACCGCCAGCAGCACCGCGGTCACGGCAGTCACCACGAGGATCAGGCCGAGCCATTGGACGTTGGTCAACTCATGGCGCCAATCCCGCCCATTGGCCCGCCCATTGGCCCGCCCATTGGCCCGCCCATTGGCCCGCCGAGCGGCCGGTCGTCCGTCAGGAACGCCGTCGCCGCCAGGACCCTCAACAAGGTCCGCGAAGACGGCTCGCCAGTCGCCTGGGCCTTGCGCAGCGCCGACACCGTCTCCGGCGCCAGGGCGCCTCGCTCCGGCGTGACCGCCAGCAAGGTCAGGCACGCCTCCAGCGACACCCAGCTGGCCACGAAGTCGGTCGTGTTCGCCGCGTGTCGAGGGGTTAGAAAACCCAGGTCTTGGTCGTGCATCGCCGCTCCCTGCCTCTCGCTCAGAAGGCGGCAGGCCGGCAAGCGCTGCCAGACCGTCTGGCTGCTTACGGTAGCCATTGCCGGGGTCGCCGCCCTCCCAGGCCACGAAGGCCAGGGCGGCGTCGCGGCGGCTCAGGCCCGACAGGCGGCGGCGGGCGCTGAGCACGTGCATCTCGACGGTCTTGGGCGACAGGCCCAGCGCGCGGGCGATCTCCTTGGACTGGAGATGGCCCGCCACCAACCGCAGGATTTCCCGCTCGCGCGGGGTAAGCTTTTCGAACGCGGTACTGACGCCCTGAACCATGCGCCTAGGATGGGCGGCCCAATTGTTCCCGTCTAGCGAGCGAAACGGGTAATTGCAGTGGGTCAGGTTTCCGAGCGCACGAACGGCAGGCGGGTGGTCGCCGTCTTGTTCAGGGCGAACAGGGCGTTGGCCACAGCCGGACCGATCACCGGCGTGCCAGGCTCGCCAACTCCGCTGGGCGGATTACCGGACGGCACGATGTTGGTCTCGACCATCGGCGCTTCGTTGATGCGTAGCACGCGATAGCGGTCGAAATTGGTCTGGTCGACCTGGCCGTCGGTCAGGGTGACCTCGCCGAACAGCACCGCCGAGAGGCCGTAGCAGGTCCCGCCCTCCATCTGCGCCGCGATCTGGTCGGGCGAGATGGCGACGCCGCAGTCGATGGCGGTCACCACGCGGCCGACGCGCGGGACGCCGTCCTCGAGCTTGACCTCGGCCACCTGGGCGACGACCGAACCGAAGCTCTCGTGCACGGCGACGCCGCGCGTCCAGCCGACCGTGGGGGTCGAGGCCTTCTCGACCGCCAGGTTCAGGGCCGCCAGGTGCCGGTCGGCCCCGGCCTTGGTGTAGAGCGCTCGTCGGTACTCGATCGGGTCCTTGCCAGCCTTGGCGGCCAGCTGGTCGATCGTGTGCTCCATGACGAAAGCGGTGTGGGTCGCGCCCACCGAGCGCCACCACAGCACCGGCACCCCGACATCGGGCAGCGCCACCTGGGCGTCGACGATCGGGGTGGCCTTCAGGTACGGCGAGCCGGCCGTGCCCTCGATCGCCGTCTGGTCGGGGCCTTTGCCGCCCATCGGCGAGCCCTTCATGATCGACTGGCTGACGATCCGATGGCGCCAGGCCGCCGGATAGCCGTCCTTGTCCAGCTGAACCTTGACGGCGTGGATGGTCAGCGGCCGGAAATAGCCGGCCCGCATGTCGTCCTCGCGGGTCCAGACCAGCTTCACCGGCCGGCCCTTGCCGACCTTCTTGGCGACGTGGACGCACTCGGCCACGTAGTCGGACTGGAAGTTGGCGCGCCGGCCGAACGAGCCTCCGGCGAACAGGGTCTCGATCTCGACCGAGCCCGGCAGGCAGCCGACGATCTTGGCGGCGGCCAGTTGGTCCAGGGTCTGGCCCTGCGAGCCGAAGGTCAGTTTGACCTTGCTGCCGTCCACGGCCGCGACGCAGTTCATCGGCTCCATGGTCGCGTGGGCCAGATACGGGAATTCGTAGGTGGTCTCGAACACCTTCTCGCCCTTGGCGGACGCGAGCGCCGTGGCGTCGCCGCGCTGGTCGAAGGCTTCCCACTTGGTCTCGGTGTTCCTGCCGGCGGCGACGTCATGGAAAAGCTGGGCGATCGCCGCCGAACCGCGCTTCTCGGCCTTGTCCTCGTCCCACTCGAGCTTCAGCGCCTCGCGGCCCATGCGGGCGGCGTAGGTGGTCTGGGCCACCACCGCCACGCCGGTCGGGATCTCGAAGACGTCGACCACGCCCGGCACTTTCTTGGCGTCGACGGCGTCCAAGCTCTTCACCTTGGCGCCGAAGCGCGGGCCGTGGGCGACCACCGCCGTCAGCATGTCGGGCAGGCGGACGTCCTGGGTGTAGCGAGCCGTGCCGTCGCTCTTGGCCTGGGCGTCCTTACGGCGCACCCGGTCGGTGCCGATCAGGGTGAAGGTCTTGGGATCCTTCAGCTTGACGTCGGTCGGCGGGGGAACCTTGGCCGCGTCGGCCAGCAGCTCGCCGAACCCGGCGGTCTTGCCCGAGGTGTGGGTCAGGACGCTGTCCTTGACCGTGACCTCGCCGACCGCGACGTTCCACCTGTTGGCGGCGGCCTGGACGAACATGGCCCGTGCGCCGGCGCCGGCCTTGCGTAGCTGGTCCCACGAGTTGGCGATCGCCGACGAACCGCCAGTCAGCTGCGCGCCCAGGGCGCCGTTGGCGTAGAGCTTGGCGTTGGCCGGGGCCTGCTCGACCTGGACCTTGGTCCAGTCGGCGTCCAGCTCTTCGGCGACGATGGCCGCGAGACCGGCGTGATTGCCCTGGCCGAACTCGACATGCTTGGAGATCACCGTCACCACGCCATCGGGCGCGATCTTGATGAAAGGCCCGAAGGCCCCGACCTCGACTTTGGAGCCGGCGCTCATGATGTCGGCCGGCGAGCAGCCGACCAGCAGCGTTCCGCCGACCAGGGCGGAGGCCACGACCACGTCGCGGCGGCTGGGCCGGGCCTGGGCGAGGTCCTTGGGACTGACGGGCGCGTTCATCGGCCAGCTCCGCGATTGGTCGCGCCCGAGGCGGCCACGATGGCCTCGTCGATGTCGGCGTGCTTGTCACCCTGCGGCGGACCGAAGTCGGCCGCGTCCTTGATCGCCGCGCGGATGCGCTGATAGGCGCCGCAGCGGCAGATATTCCCGGCCATGGCGTTGTCGATGTCCTCGTCGGAGGGCTTGGGCTTCTGGGCCAGCAGAGCGCAGGCCGACATGATCTGGCCCGACTGGCAGTAGCCGCACTGCGGCACGTCGTGGCGCACCCAGGCCTGCTGCACCGGATGCTGGCCGCCCAGGCCCTCGATGGTGGTGATCTTGGCCGCGCCGACCGCCGCGATCGGCGTCACGCAGGAGCGGATCGGCTGGCCGTCCAGGTGCACCGTGCAGGCGCCGCACTGGGCCACGCCGCAGCCGAACTTGGTGCCGGTCATGCCCAGTTCGTCGCGCAGGACCCACAGCAGCGGTGTCTCCGGCGCGGCCTGGATCGCGGTCGGCTTGCCATTGATATCGAGCGTCACGGCCATGCGTCTTCGTCTCCAACGATAAGGTCTCGCCGATATCGAAACCTAACACCGTTCACTCCGGGCTTGACCAGGGGATTTCGCCAGGGGGGCGGGCAGGAAAACGCGCGGCATTGTAAAAACGCTTCCGCGGATGCGAAGGCGGGCGGGCGCCGTCTTCGAAACCCGCTATGCTTTGGCCGCACCCGTGTGGAGATCTCCGTCTTGCGCCGCGTCCTCGTTTCCTTCGCCGTCCTGGCCGTCACCCTGGCCGGCTGCGCCACCGTGGCTCCGATGGACTCCACGGACGCGCCGATCCGCTACAGCTGCAAGGCCGGCAAGCGGTTCACCAGCGCCTACGCCTTGCACGGCAAGAC
This sequence comes from Caulobacteraceae bacterium, assembly GCA_965283765.1. GTDB lineage: Bacteria > Pseudomonadota > Alphaproteobacteria > Caulobacterales > Caulobacteraceae > Caulobacter. The sequence continues at coordinate 343,878 of CBDIPU010000001.1, read as the reverse complement.
GGTGGTGGTCACCGCCGGCGGCGCGACCAAGACGCTGAAGCTGGCCCGCTCGGCGTCCGGCGCGCGCTACGCGGCCGGCGAAGCCGAGCTGTGGAGCAAGGGCGCGGACGCCATGCTCAAGGGCTTCCCCGGCGGTCCTTACGCCGATTGCCGCTCGCAATAGTTCCGAGGTTCCCGTTGGATTCCTTCCCCGCCTATTTCCCCCTGGCCGGCCGCAAGGTGGTGATCGCCGGTTCGGGCGACGCCGCCGACGCCAAGGCCCGCCTGTTCGAGGGCTCGCCCGCCACGGTGATCCGCCTGGACGGCCATGAGGCCTATCTCCCCGGGTCCTACACCGGCGCGATCCTGGCCTTCGTCGCCAGCCAGGACGAGGTGTTCGTCCAGGCCGCCGCCAGCGCGGCGCGGGCGGCGCGGGTGCTGGTCAATGTCGTCGACCGGCCCGAACTCTGCGACTTCAACACCCCCGCCGTGATCGACCGTGGCGAGGTGGTGGCGGCGGTCGGCACCGGCGGCTCGGCGCCGGTGCTGGCCACCATGCTGCGCAACGACATAGAGGCCCAGGTGCCCGAGGGTATGGGTCGTGTCGCCGCCCTGCTGCGGAAGTTCCAGAGCGAGGTGCGCGGCGCCCTGCCGGCCCTGCACGAGCGCCGGGCCTTCCTGCGCGACGCGGTGCTGGGCGAGGCCGCCCAGGCCGCCCGCGACGGCGACATGGAAAAGGCCGGCCAGCTGTTCCGCGAGGCCCTCGCCAAGGGCACGGCCCGCAAGGGCGTGGTGCGCTTCATCGCCGGCAAGGGTCCCGCCGACCTGCTGACCCTGCGCGCCAGCCGGGCCCTCGGCGCGGCCGACGTGCTGGTCCTGGATGGCGACGCCGAGCCGGAGGTCGTGAAAATGGCCCGCCGCGACGTCGAACGGCTCGACCCGTCGCAAGCCGACGCCGATCGCCTGGTGCAGCTGGCGCGCGAAGGTCGCCAGATCGTGCGGCTGATCACCCACGCCATCGACCCGGCCCTGGTCCATGCCTTGACCCAGGCCGGCGTCACGGTCGAGGTGCTGCCGGCGGCGACCGCCTAGAGCGGGTTGGGATTAGACGACTCCATAACCGGAGTTACGGAAGTAGTTTCCGCACTCGTCGGGCGGATAGGTTTTGAGCGTCCGGTCGATGGCGCTGAGGACGGCGTCGCAGGAGCGGGCCTGGGCCTTGCGCAGCAGGTGCTTGAGCTTGGCGAAGACCTGCTCGATGGGGTTCAGGTCGGGCGAGTATTTCGGCAGGAAGAGCATCTTAGCCCCGGCCTGACGGATGGCTCGGCGGACGGCCTTGCCGCGATGGCTGCCGAGGTTGTCCAGAACCACCACGTCGCCCGGGCTGAGCGTGGGGACCAGAACCTGCTCGACATAGGCCAGGAAGGCTTGGCCGTTGATCGGCCCGTCGAAGAGACAGGGTGCATCAATGCGGTCATGCCTAAGCGCGGCGATGAAGGTCATGGTCTTCCAGCGGCCGAACGGGGCCTTGGCCTTCACGCGATCACCGCGCGGTCCCCATCCGCGCAGCGGCGCCATGTTGGTTTTGGTCCAGGTCTCGTCGATGAACACCAGACGCCGCGGATCGATGCGCCCCTGATACCTGCGCCACTGCTCACGTCGCCGGGCGACGTCGGGACGATCCTGCTCCTTGGCGAACAGGCTTTTTTTTGAAGCTCAGCCCCTCGGCGTGGACGAAGTCCCAGACCGAGTGACGATCAACTTTCAGCCCGCGAGCCATCTGCAATTCCTCGACGAGCTGGCTCAGGGTGAAGTCTTTCTCCCGGCATCGGGCGATCAGCCACTCGGCGTGCTCACCGCGAAGCGTCTTGGGCTTGTAGCCGCCGATCTTCGACGGCGCGACGCTGCCCGTCGATCGATGGCGTCTCACCCAGTGAATCGCCGTGCTCACCGCCACCCCAAAACGCGCCGCCGCCTGGTTGCGCGACAAGCCCTCTTCCTCAACCGCCGCGACCACACGCTCACGAAGATCCAACGAGTATGGTTTGGTCATCCCTGCCGGCCTCCCGTCCCAGCAGGAAGCTTGAATCAGACCTCAGCCGATTTGAGAATCCGTCGATTCCCAGAAATCCCAATCCGCTCTAGGCCACGGACTCATTAAATCGCAGCCAAATGCGTACTGAGGCGAGTTTGACGCCGGCGAGATAGTTGTCGGCGCGCTTGTCGTATCGTGTTGCGACGCCTCGGAAGTGCTTGAGCTTGTTGAAGAAGCGCTCGACGAGGTTGCGGTATCGGTAGAGGAAGCCGCTGAAGGCGGGGACGTTTTTGCGATTGGGCATGGGCTTGACGTTGGCCCAGGCGCCTTTGCTTGCGAGATCTCTGCGCAAGGCGTCGCTGTCATAGGCGCGATCGGCCAGCAGGATCTGGCCTTTGCCGATCGAGGCGAGCATGTCGGCAGCGCTGCGACCATCATGGGCCTGACCCTCGGTGAGCTTGAGGGCGATGGGCAACCCCTCGGCGTCGACCAGGGCGTGGATTTTGGTGGTCAGGCCGCCCCGCGAGCGACCCATGCAACGGGATCGGTCGTCTTTTTGGGCGTTGGCGGCGTGCTGATGCACGCGGATCGACGAGCTGTCGATCATCTGGATGTCGCCGTCATAAGCTTTTGAAACTGCTTCAAGAAGTCGGTCCCAGACGCCGGCCTTGCGCCAGCGGTTGAAGCGGTTGACGCAGGTCGTGTAAGGCCCGTAGCGACCGGGGATGTCCGCCCAGGCGCCCCGTCCGCAGTCGCCAGAAAATGCCGTTGAGCACCCGCCGATCGTCCACGCGCGGTACGCCGCGCGGCTTGTTGGGCAGCAGCGGCTCGATCACCGCCCACTCGAAATCCGTAAGATCAAATCGCGCCATTCAAACCTCCCGTCTCAGAAGGTTTGAATCAGCCCCGCCACTTTTTGGGAATCCCGTTTATGGGTCTGTGGCCTAGTCCAGCGACCGTCCCCTCGTCTCCGGCAGCAGGAAGGCCGTGGTCAGCACGCTGATCAGGGTGAAGGCGATCGGATACCAGAGGCCGGCATAGATGTTGCCGACCGCCGTGACGATGGCGAAGGCGAAGAACGGCACGAAGCCGCCCACCCAGCCCGTGCCGATGTGATAGGGCAGCGACAGGGCCGTGTAACGCACCCGCGTCGGGAACAGCTCGACCAGGCAGGCCGCCAGCGGGCCGAACAGGGCCGTCGCCCCGATCACGAAGACGAACAGCACGCCCAGCATCAGCGGCTTGTTCATCCGCGCCGGATCGGCCTTGGCCGGATAACCGGCCTCGGTCAGGGCGGCCTTGATCCGGGTTTCGACACCGGTCTTCACCGCCTTCACCTCGGCCTTGGGCAGGCCCTTGGCGCTCCTGGAGGCGATCTCGGCGCCGCCGATCTTCATCACCGCCACGGAGCCGGCGGGGGCCTTCTGGTTGGCGTAGGAGACGCCCGCATTGGCCAAAGCGCTCTTGATGATGTCGCACGAGCTGACGAAGGCGGTCTTGCCGACCGGGTCGAACTGCAGCGAACAGTCCTTGGGATCGGCCACGACCACGACGGGGGACTTCGCCGAAGCTTCGGCCAGGGCCGGGTTGGCGGCCTTTTCCAGCAGGTGGAAGCCGGGGAAATAGAACAGCAGGGCCAGGGTCATGCCGCCCAGCATCACCGGCTTGCGGCCGATCCGGTCCGACAGCCAGCCGAAGACGACGTAGAACACCGCGCTGATCGCCGTGGCGGTCATCATCACGCCATTGATCGTCGCGGCGTCGACCTTCAGGAACTTCTCCATGAAGGTCTGGACGTAGAAGAAGCTGGTGTACCAGACCGCCCCCTGCGCGCACATCATCGACAGGAAGGCCAGGATGACGAGCTTCAGATTCTTCCACTGGCCGAACGCCTCGGCATAGGGCGCCTTGGAGGCCTGGCCTTCTTCCTTCATGGCGGCGAAGGCGGGGCTCTCGGTCAGCTTCATGCGCATCCAGACCGACACGCCCAGGAGGCCAATCGAGACCGCGAAGGGGATTCGCCAGCCCCAGGCGTCGAAGGCTTCCACGCCGACGGCCGCGCGCGCGCCCATGATCACTAGCAAGGCCCCGAACAGGCCGAAGGCGGCCGAGGTCTGCACCCACGAGGTCGACCAGCCGCGCTGGTTCGGCGGCGAGTGCTCGGCGACATAGATCGCCGCCCCGCCGTATTCGCCGCCCAGGGCGAAGCCCTGCACGCAACGCATTAGGATCAGCAGGATCGGCGAGATGATGCCGGCCTGCTGATAGGTCGGCAGGAAGGCGATGGCGAAGGTCGCGCCGCCCATCAGCAGCACGGTGGCCAGGAACGCGCCCTTGCGGCCGGCCTGATCGCCGATCTTGCCGAACACCAGGGCGCCCAGCGGCCGGAAAGCGAAGCCGACGCCGAACAGGGCCAGCGCCGCGATATAGCCGGCCGTGTCGTTGAGGCCCGCGAAGAAGGTCTTGGAAATGACCTGGGTCAGGCTGCCGAAGATGAAGAAGTCGTACCATTCGAAGGCCGTGCCGGCCGACGAGGCCGCCACCACCGTGCGCATCGAGGCGCGTCCCTGATCGGCTTCGGCCATCTCTGTTCCCCCGTATTTTGACCCTGCTTAGCGTGGTTCAGGGCCCAGGGAAAAGGGGGCGGGGAAAGAGCTTCGGAAACGGAGGTTAGGCGACCGCGCCCCGGCTGTCGTCGCCGGCCTGGGACAGGCGGAGGATCTCGGCGACAAGAGCGGCGGGCGCGATCGGCTTGGCGGCGACCCCGTCCATGCCGGCGGCGCGGTAAGAGGCCCGCTGGTGGGCCATGACATTGGCGGTCAGGGCGATGATCGGCGCGCGCGCCGCGGCCCCCGGCAGGGCCCGGATGCGGCGGGCGGCTTCCAAGCCGTCCATGCCCGGCATCTGGACGTCCATCAGGATCAGGTCGAAGGCGCCGATACGCGCGGCCTCGACGCCCGCCGCGCCGTCGTCGGCGACGCTGACCCGGGCGCCCAACTGCTCGAGGATCCGGCAAGCGACCAATTGGTTGGTCGGGTTGTCCTCGACCACCAATACCTTGAGGCCCGCCAGCAGGTCGTCGGCCGCCGCCTCGATGGCGGCGGGCGCGACGGCCGGCGGGGCGGCGATGGTCAGGGTGAAGGTCGAACCCTCGCCCGGCGTCGAGCGGAACGACACCTCGCCGCCCAGCATCTGGGCCAGCTTGCGGGTGATGGCCAGACCGAGACCCGAGCCGCCGAAGCGGCGGGTCGTGCTGGCGTCGGCCTGCTGGAAGCGCTCGAACAGGCTGCCTTGCGCCTCCAGCGGCACGCCGATGCCAGTGTCGATCACATCGAAGACCAGGCGCTGGCCCTCCGCCGTCATGGCCTTGCGGGCCCGGACAGTCACCGAGCCCTTCAGGGTGAACTTCACCGCGTTGCCGATCAGGTTGAACAGGGCCTGGCGGACGCGGGTCGGGTCGGTCTCGATCCAGCCCAGGTCGTCGGCGAGATCGAGCTCCAGCCGCAAGCCCTTGTGCGAGGCCTGGCCGGCCAGCAGACGAGCCACGCCCCGGGCCAGCTCGCGCGGATCAACCGGCTCTCGGTTCAGATCCAGGCGTCCGGCCTCGATGCGCGAGATGTCGATCACGTCGTCCAGCAGGGTCGACAGCATTTGGCCAGCGGCCAGGGCCTCCGCCAAAAGGTCGGCGCTGTCACCGGCCGGCAGCTCGCGGCGAAGCACGTGCATGACCCCCAGCACCCCGTTCATCGGCGTGCGAATCTCGTGGCTCATATTGGCCAGGAACTGGGCCTTGGCCTCGTTGGCGGCCTGGGCGGCGCGCTCGGCGGCCACCAGGGCCAGCTCGGCCTTCTTCTTCTCGTCGATGTCGAGGACGAGGCCTACCGCCTTGCGGGCGATGCCGCGGGCGTCGCGGCGCACGTCGTGGAAAATCCGCACCCAGCGCGTCTCGCCGTCAGGCGACAGCACGCGCACGTCATATTCCTGGGTTCCGCCGAGATCGTCGCGCCACCACTCGGCGGCGGCCTTGTAGACGTGGGCGCGATCCTCGGGGTGGACCATCGGCAAGATGGCCTCGCGAACATCGTCATAGACGACCCGGCGCCCCATGATGCGGTGGAACTCCGGCGAGCCCCAAAAGCTCTCGGCCTCATGGTCGATCTCGTAGACGCCGGCCCGCGCCGCGCCCAGGGCGACCTTCAGGCGGCGGGCGTTGATCCGCGCCTCGCGCCGCGCCGCCGTCAGGGCGGTGATGTCGTCCATATAGGTGATGACGCCGACGATCTCGCCGGCCGCGTCCAGCCAAGGCCGGGCCTCCCACCGGAAAGCGCGCTCCACGCCCTCGGCGTCGAACAAGCGATCCTCGCGTCGGGAGACCACCTCGCCGGACAGGGCCCGGGCGACCCCGGCCACGAAGCGGCCGCGCCCGCTGTTGGTCAGCTCCGTCAGGGTCTTGCCGATGACCTGGGCCTCGGTCGACCGGAAGATCTCCAGGAAGCGTGGGCTGACCAGCCGCAGGCGCATGTCCAGGTCGTAGACGGCGACCGCGAACGGAGCGTCCTCGACCAGGCGGCGGGCCCGGCGCTCGCTCCAGATGGCCTTGTCGCGGCTGCGCGCCACGTCGGTGATGTTCTGGGTGATGCCCTTCAGGGCGAACAGCGCGCCACGCCGGTCGGCGGCCCGATAGGTGCTGCGGAAGGTCTCCCACCGGCCGTCGTCGCCGCGCAGGCGGAACTCGATCGCGCCGCCTTCGCCGGTGCGGGTGGCGTGGCCGAAGGCCTCGCGCACCGTCTCGCGCTGGTTGTCGGGCAGTCGGGCCAGAAACAGATCCGCCGTGGCCACGTCGGCCGGCGATAGGCCCAGCAGCGCCAGCACGTCGGGCGACCAGTCGATGCGCTCGCCCTCCGGCTCGTAGCTCCAGATCCCGACGCCGGCCTCCTCGGCGAGGATCTGATGCGTGCGGCGCGCCGACTCCAGTCCGGCCCGGACCGCCACCTCGGCCGAAATGTCGTGCATCAGTGCGATCAGCTCACCGTTCGGACCCAACCGCGAACGGCCCTGCACCCAGATCGTACGGCCGTCCTTGCAGCGGATCTTCAGTTCGTTGATCGTCTCGCCGGTCGCGCGCAGGCGAGAGCCGCTCTCGATCAGCTCGGCCTGGCTGTCGGGATGGGCGAACTTCAGAGTGGGCTGACCGATCAGCTCCTCGGGGGTCCAGCCCGTTAGCGCGGTCCAAGCGCCGTTGACGCTGACGAAGCGGCCCTCGGGCGAGACCACGGCGAAGAGATCGCTGGCGTTCTCGAACAGCCAACGCGCGGCCTCGGCCTCGCCAAACGGCGATGGCGTGTCCGCGACCCCTTCGTTATCTCGTCCCTGGGACATCAGGTCTCCGCCAAGTTGGGCGGATCGTGGGACGCAACCGTAAACTTATGGTTCGCAAGAAGGACCCGCGTTCCGCGAACACGCTATTTCAATCGATTTTCACACCTCGGCCCATTGGCGCAACAGGTTGTGATAGACGCCGGTAAGCGACAGGACGCCCTCGTCGTCGGCCTCGACCTTGCGGGCCAGGCGCTGGATCGCGACGTCCATCTCCAGCAGCATCGTGCGCTTGGCGTCGTCGCGGACCAGGCTCTGGATCCAGAAGAAGCTGGCTGTGCGCCTACCGCGCGTCACCGCGGTGACATGGTGCAGGCTGGAACTGGGATAGAGGATCATGTCCCCGGCCGAGAGCTTGACGACGTGATCGCCATAGAGGTCGTTCACGACCAGCTCGCCGCCGTCGTAGTTCTCCGGCTCCTCCAGAAAGAGGGTGGCCGACAGGTCGGTGCGCAGGCGCCGGCCGCTGACCGGGTCGCGACGGATGGCGTTGTCGACATGATCCTTGAAGCCCATGCCCTCGCCGTAGCGGTTGAACATCGGCGGCAGGATGAACTGCGGCAGGGCGGCCGAGACGAACAACGGATTGGCCTCCAGCGCCTGGAGGATCGCCTCGCCGACCCGGAGGGCGGCCTCGCAGTCCTGCGGCAGCTGCTCATTGGTCTTGGCCCGCGCGGCCTGGAAGCCCGAGGTCAGATTGCCGTCCACCCACGGACCGGCGTCCAGGATCGCCCGGCACTCGGCGACCTGGGCCTTGGTCAGCACCTCGGGAATCTGCAGCATCATGGGGACGTCCTTGTTGCGACTCGTTCCTAGCACGCCGCGTCGCGTCTTGTTTGATCCGGATCAGACCGAAACCAAATCGCCCCGCCCGGCCATGGAGGGCCGGACGGGGCGCAGAGGCAAAGGCTTCAAACCTTTCCTCCCGGGGGGCTCTGAGCCCGTGACGCCGTCACGCTGTTCAGGGGAGACCTAGTACTTCACGTTGACGGTCAGGATCGCTTGGCGGCCCGGCGCCGGATCGGCGTGGTGCACGCCATTGGTGCGGGCGATGTAGCGTTCATCCGTCAAGTTCTGGATGTTCAGCTGCAGGTCGACCTTCGGGTTGATGCTCCACGAGGCGAAGGCGTCATAGCGCGTGTAGGACGGCGCATAGATGCGGTTCGTACCGCCGCCGGCCCCGCCCTGGTTGCCGCCGAAGCTGGTCGACACGTAGTAGGCGCCGCCGCCCAGGGCGAGCTGGCGAGTGATCTTGTACGTCGTGAAGGTCGAGAAGGTATGCTTGGGCGTATTGGCCAGCGGGTCGCCCTGGTTGACGCTGGTATAGGCGCCGCGGACCAGCTCGCTGTCCATGTAGGTGTAGCCGCCGAACACCTGCCACTTCGGCGTGACGTTGCCCGAGAAGCCGAGTTCGAGGCCCTTCACCTCGACCTCGCCGACCTGGGCGTAGGTGTTGGCGTCGATCAGGATCTGGGCGTTCTTGCGGGTGGTCTTGAAGGCGGCCGCCGACAGGGCCAGCGTGTCGTGGAACACATTGGCCTTGGCGCCCAGCTCGAAGCTTTCGCTGTCTTCCGGCTCCAGCTGAACCGTGGCCAGGTTGCCCGTGCCGGTCGAGGTGTTGCTGTTCTGGTCGCCGCCCGAAATGCCCGGAGGCGTCGAGGAGGTGCCGTACGAGACATACAGGCTGGAACTGGTCGTCGGCTTGTAGACCAGGCCGACCTGGTAGTTGGTGAAGTCCCACGAGCCGCCGCGCGGCGTGTAGGTCACGGAGGTGACGACGCCGTTGGCGCTGGTCGAGGACGCGTCAACGCCACGGCTCTCGTAGCTGTCGTGGCGCAGGCCCAGGTTCAGCAGGACCTTGTCGCCGAGCTTGATGGTGTCGAAGCCGTAGATCGCGGCCGTCTTGGTCAGGTTGCGCGTGAGCGGCCCCTTGTTCAGCGTGCCGACCCAGACGTCGTTGGCGTTGGGCTTGTAGACGAGCGTGCAGTCCCCGCCGCCGACGCTGGTCAGGGCCGTCGCGGCGATCACGAAGCCGGTCGGGCAGGCCGAGGTCGTCGTACCGTAAGGCAGGTAGGCGGCGTTGCGGTTTTCCTCGCGGCTCAACTCGATGCCGACATCGAAGCTGTGTTCCAGGCCGGCGAAGACCTTCTTGCCGTGCAGGTCGGTGACCGCGGCGACCGTCTCGGTCGGGTTCCAGCGGCTCTTGGTCCCCCGCTTCATCCACCACTGGCCCTGGACGAACTGGGCCGCGCCGCCGTCGCCGGGGTTGGTGACCAGATAGTCGTTCACGCTCTTGGAGTAGCGAACCACCTGCCGGACGTTCAGGTCGTCATCGATCTTGTGGTCGATGGCGAAGGTGGCGATGTCCGACCTGGTCTTCTGGAAGTCGCGGCTCTTGATGCCGTAGAAGCTGCGACGGTCGACGTTAAGGATGCCCGAGGCCGTACGCGGCTCGGTCGTCTTGGTCATCAACGGGATGCCGTAGTCGGGCGTCTGGTTGGTGTCGAGGTGGTAGTAGGCGACGGTGATCTGGGTGTCGCCGTTCAGGCCGATGGCCAGCGAGGGCGCGACGCCCCAGCGGTCGAAATCGACGGCCTTGCGGCCGGGGGTGTTTCCTTGCGTGCCCAGCACGTTCAGGCGCACCGCGACGCTGTCGTTGATCGCGTAGTTCAAGTCGGCGGTGGCGCGGACATAGGCGTCCGTGCCCATGCCGACCGAGCCGCGCGCGAAGGTGTCGGCCTTCGGGGTCTTGGACGACAGGTTGATACTGCCGCCGCCCGAGCCACGGCCGCTATAGGCGCTGTCCGGACCTTTCACGACCTCGACTTGCTCGAGGTTGAAGATCTCGCGGGTCTGGCCGCCGCTGTCGCGGACGCCGTCGACGAAGATGTTGTTGGCCGAGCTGGAGCCCCGGATGAACGGACGGTCGGCCAGCGGCTGACCGCCTTCGCCGGCGCCGAAGGTGATGCCCGGCGAGGTGCGCAGGATGTCCTGCAGCGAGGTGGCGGCGGTCTGCTCGATGATCCGCGACGGGATGACCGTCACCGACTTGGGGGTGTCGACCAGCGGCGCGGTGAACTTGCTCGACGAGGGGTCGGCGACGCGGCGAGCGTCGATCTTGACGGTCGACACCTCGGTCCTGTCTTCGTCAGCCGCTGGCGCGGCGACAGCCGGCGCGGTCGCGATGGCGGCGGTCGCCTCGCCAGCAGCGGCGGCGTGGGCCCAGCCGAGACCCGCCAAGCCGGCGACGGCGGCGGCGCCCAGGGCGCGACGAGGCCGGCTGACAACGCCGACGGAGTTCAGATTACGCATGATCGTCCCTATTCCCCGAGGGCTCGCCGTGAGAGCCCCTCCTGAAATTGCGAGGCGTTCTTAGCGATCCTGCGATGCAGTCGCAATGATAATCGTTCTCAATCGCGGTGAATATGGCGAGATGCGGGCGTCCTGGCCGCGCGGGCCATCGAGACGCGCCCCCCGGGGTGTCGCCAAAGGGCTTCTTGACGTCGGCGCCGGCGCGGGTCCCTATCCGCGCCGCTGTTCCGGAGTTCATGATGAAGACCGCCCTCGCCACCGCTTTCGCCGTCCTGACGCTCGCGACCGGCGCCCAGGCTTCCGACCTGAAGGCCTGCGCGGTCCCGCCCGTTGTGACCCCCGCCCCGGCCGAGGCGCCTCCGGCCGACGAGATCCACACCAACGTGCCGATCGCCGCCTATCTGCTGGCGCTGTTCTGGTCGCCCGAGGCTTGCCGCGCCGGCATTCCGGAGTCCGACAAGGTCATCCAGTGCCAGAACAACCGCTTCGGCTTCACGGTGCACGGCTTGTGGCCGAACGGGCCGGACAAGGTCCACCCGCGCTACTGCAAACCCAGCCCGCCGATGAGCCCGGCGACGGTGAAGGCCAATCTCTGCATGACCCCTTCGCCCTGGCTGCTGCAGCACGAGTGGCAGGCGCACGGCACGTGCAACTGGGACAGCCCCGAGGCCTATTTCAAAAAGGCCCAGAAGGTCCGCAAGGGCCTGAACGTTCCCGACCTGGCGCCCGTCGGCGAGACCATGACCGCCGGCCAGATCCGCGACGCCTTCCTCAAGCGCAACAGGGGCATGACCCGCGAGGGTCTCAATATCCGAGTCAAGGACGGCCGCCTGACCGAGGTCTGGGTCTGCCTGGACCTGAAGTTCAAGCCCGCCGCCTGCCGCGGCGGCAACGGCGCGCCGGACGCCTCGCCGGTGCGGGTGACGCCGCGGGGCTGAGTCTGTCCCGTTCAGATGGAGCCGCCCAACGGGACGGGCTCTAGGCCAGCGCTTCGATCTCCGCGTCGGTCAGGTCGCCTGGCACCACGGTGACGGGCAGCTTGCGCCCCGCGAAGCCGACGCCTTCCTTGGCGATGGCCGAGATCAGGGGGCCGGGGCCCCGGCCGGCCGTGGAGGTCGCCAGGATCAGGATCTTGATGGCCGGGTCGGCGGCGATGACCTGCTTCAGCGCCGTGCGGACGCCGTCGGCGTGCTTGATGATGAACTCGGGCGGCAGGCCGGTGGCGGCGACCACCTGACCGGCGAGGCTCTGCAGCAGGGCCTCGGCCTCCTCGCGCTCCTGGCGTTCGATCTCTTCGCGCACGCCGCTCCAGTGCTCGAACTCGGCGGGAGAGATCACCTTCAGCAGCGCCACGTGACCGCCGGTCGAGCGGGCGCGGCGGCAGGCGTATTTCAGCGCCGCCGCGAACTCCGGCGAGTTGTCGGCGACGACCAGGAACTTGCGGCGGCTGCCCAAGGCGTTGGATGAAGCGGCGTCGGTCATTTCGCGAGATGACGCCGCTTCACCGCCAACCTCAAGTCCCCCAAGAACTAGGCCCCCCAGAAGCCGACCAGCTTCTTGACCTCGGCCAGGGTCGGGGCGGCGGCCTCGGAGGCCTTGGCCGCGCCCTTGGCCAGGATGGCGTCCAGCACCGCTGGGTCACCGAGCAGGCCGCGCATCTTGTCGCCGACCGGGGCCAGTTTCTCGACCGCCAGCTCGGCCAGGGCCGGCTTGAAGGTCCCGAAGCCCTTGCCGGCGTACTCGGCCAGCACCTCGGCCTTGGTCCGGCCGGCCAGCGCCGCGAAGATCCCGACCAGATTGTCGGCCTCGGCGCGGGCGGTCAGCTCCTCCAGGGTTTCCGGCAGCGGTTCCGGATCGGTGCGGGCCTTCCTGATCTTGGCGGCGATGGTGTCGGCGTCGTCGGTCAGGTTGATGCGCGAATAGTCCGACGGGTCGGACTTGCTCATCTTGGCCGCGCCGTCGCGCAGGCTCATCACCCGCGCGCCCGGACCCTGGATCAGCGGCTCCGGCTGCGGGAAGAAGCCCGCGCCCCGTAGTCGTGATTGAACTTCTGGGCGATGTCGCGGGTCAGCTCCAGGTGCTGCTTCTGGTCCTCGCCGACCGGCACTTGGGTGGCCTTGTAGATCAGGATGTCGGCCGCCTGCAGCACCGGATAGGTGTAGAGACCCACCGAGCTGCGCTCCTTGTGCTTGCCGCTCTTCTCCTTGAACTGGGTCATGCGGTCCAGCCAGCCGAGGCGGGCGACGCACTGGAAGATCCAGGCCAGCTCGGCGTGCTCGCGCACGGCCGACTGCGGGAAGATCGTCGCCTTGTCCGGGTCCAGGCCCGAGGCGATGTAGGCGGCCGCGATCTCGCGGGTCTGCTGGGCCAGGGCCGCCGGGTCCTGCCAGACGGTGATGGCGTGCAGGTCAGCCACGAAGATGAAGGTGTCGATCTCGTGTTGCAGGCGGCTGAACTTCACCAGCGCGCCGAGATAGTTGCCCAGGTGCAGGGCGCCGGAGGGCTGGACGCCCGAGAGCACGCGGGCGGGACCCGTATAGGCGATGGGGCCCGGGTCGACGGGAGCTTGGTCGGTCATGGCTTTAAGCCTTGTTGTCGAATTCGAGACGGATGGCGGGCGCGGAAACGCGCTTCTCGCGCCCCAGGGAGGAGCGCGCGATGATCGAAGTCAGAAAGAGCCGCGCCATCGCGGCGCGAGGGGACCGATCGGAGCCATGCCCCGCTGGTTAGCCTCCTCGCGAGCATGGATCAAGCCTTGCCACGTCGCAGCACCGCCTTCAGTTCGGCCGGCTTGACCCCGCCGAACAGGAACAGCAGCGGCGGATAGACCGCCACGCCGGCCAGGCAGGTCAGGGCCAGGGCGAATTCCTTGGCGCCGATCGCATGGCCGGTCAGGCCCAGACCCCGCAACGGCGCCTCGATCAGGTCGCGATAGTGCGAGGCGGCGGCCAGCAACAGGCCCATGCCCAGGCTGGCGGTCAGGATCCGCGCCAGGCGCGACCAGGTCCGCGACGAGGGGCCATAGTCCTTCTTGGCCGAGAGCGCCCAGGCCATCTGGCCGACATTGATCCACGAGGCGATGGCCGTGGCCGCCGCGATGCCCTTGACCCCGACCAGCTGGAACAGGACCACGCCGAAGGCGATGTTCACGGCCACCGAGATCAGGGCGAACCGCATCGGGCTCCTGGTGTCGCCGCGCGCGAAGAAGGCCCGCGAATAGAGCTGCTGCAGCACGAAGGCCGGGGTGCCCAGGCCATAGAAGAACAGGGCCGCCGCCGTCTGGCTGGCGTCGAAGGCGGTGAACTGGCCGCGCGTATAGAGGCCGTCCGACAGGAAGCCGGGCATGGCGATCAGCGCCGCCGCGGCCGGCAGGGTCAGGGCCATGGCCAGGGTGATGCCCTGGTCCATGGCGCTCTGGGCGTCCGCGCGGTCGCCCGAATGCACGGCCCGCGACAGGCGCGGCAGCAGGGCCACGCCGATGGCCACGCCCACCAGGCCCAGGGGCAGCTGGTAGAGTTGGTCGGCCGTGGCCAGCCAGGTGCGGCCGCCCGGCACATGGCTGGCCAGGTTACCGGAAATGAAGATGTTGACCTGGGTGGCGCTGGCCGCCAGGGCCCCGGGGATGGCCTTGCCGATCAGCTCGCGCACCTCCGGCGTCAGGCGCGGCAGCCGCCAGTGGACCTTGGCGCCGGACTTGTTGACGCCCCAGGTCAGCAAGGCGGCTTGCGCGACACCAGCGACCACGACGCCGATCGAGCCCCAGCGGGCCGCGTCGATCGCGGTGCTCTGCGGCAGGATGAAGGCCAGGGTGCAGAGGTTCAGCAGGATCGGCGCGCCGGCCGACAGGATGAAGCGGTCGCGGGCGTTCAGCACCCCCGACAGGTGGGCCACGATCGCCATGCAGGGCAGGTAGGGCATGGTGATCTGGGTCAGCAGCACCGCCAGCTTGTACTTCTCGGTGCCCCAGCCGAAGCCCGGGCTGATCAGCATCATCAGCCACGGCATGGCCAGCTGGCAGACGACGGTGATGAGGATGGTCGAGGCCGCCAGGGTCGCCATGGCGTCGGCGGCCAGGACATCGGCCTTCTCCTCGCCGTCGCGCTGCAGCGACTTGGCGTAGGCCGGCACGAAGGCCGCCGCGAAGGCGCCCTCGGCGAAAAACCGGCGGAACAGGTTGGGAAACGCCAGGGCGGCGTTATAGGCGTCGGCGGCCGGGGTGGCGCTGGCCCCCATCCGGTACGAGATGGCCAGATCGCGCGCGAAGCCCATGAACCGGCTGACCAGGGTCAGGCCGGAATAGATCGCCGACGACTTGAGCAGCCCTCCCGTCTTGGGCGCGGGGGGCGACGTATCGGCTGAGGCGGGGGGAACGGCGTCGGTCACCAACGGCTTCTGGGGTTTCGGGCGAGGGGCGTCAAGGGCGGCGCTGCCCCCCTCCACCGGCTCCGCCGGTCCCCCTCCCCCAAGAGGGGAGGAGAGAGAAGAGGACGCGGTTCCCTCTCCGCCCCGCTTGGGGGCGGACAGACCTGCGTGAGCAGGTCAGGTGGGGGCCTGTGCTGAGCCGGCACGGCTTGGCGGCTTCACGCGGCGCGGCCGCTGAAGATGTATGGGGAGGCGACGGAGCGGCCGGGCGAACCCGGAGACCGTGAGGGTTTGTTTGTGTTTCGGCTCGCGAGTCCGCTCCGCCAGGCTGTTCTTGCCCGTGAGGATGGGGGGCGTGAGCGTCTTTCAGCTCGGGACCCCACTAGCCCCCGGACGGGCGCGGACCAAGTCGATCGGCTACATCCGTCTCGACCCCGACGATCCACGATAGGCGGCTTGTACGATCACCGCCCTGTCGCTCCGCTGATGGCTTTGATCCCGAAGACCGCCCGTTCGCCAACCGATCCGCCTAAAGAGTACGGACGGGGCGACTTTCGAACCTCCAGGAACCGCCAGCGGCCCCGCTCAACCTATCCCCGCCGCCGTCTTGGGCCGGATCCAAACGCCCTCCCCCGCGACGGGGACGCATTGAGTATCGCGGCGGATTCAACGCGGATCATTCAGGGGTGTGAAAAAGTGGGAAGCCGTTGATTTCGTGGGGTTCGGCGCCGTGAACACCGGGGATACAGCGCCCTCAATCCCCACAAACAACCGTCATTCCCGCCCTTGTGGCGGGAACTCCTGGTTCAGCTGACACGTGAGACGCCTTGGCGGGCCGGCCCGCCACACCTCCGCCCTTGCGGCGGACAGAGGGGTTCCCGCCACAAGGGCGGGAATGACGACGGTTATGGGGTCTCGGGATCACCAACCCTCCTTCACCCCAGCGGGTATTCCCGTTCCAGCCGGTAGGCCGAGCCTTCGCTGGTTTGCCAGCTGGAATAAAGGCCGAAGCGGTCGACGGGAAAGGCCGGCGAGCGCAGCAGGTTGTTGGCCTGGATCCAGGCCCCGACCTCCTGGACCGAGGCGCGCTTCAGATAGGCCAGGGTGACGTGGGGGGTGTAGAGGCGGCTCTCGGGTTGGAGCCCCACCGACCGGGCGGCGCGCTCATGGGCCTTCTGCAGGCGGCGCAGCGGCGCGCTGTCCTCGACCCCGGCCCAGACAGCGTGGAGGTCGGCGCCCTCGCCGAAGTGGCCCACGCGAGCCAGCTCCAGGTCGAAGGTCGGCGCGGCGATCTCGGCCAGCGCTTCGTCCAGCTCGGCGGCCACCGGCTCCTGCACGTCGCCGATGAACTTCAGCGTGATGTGGAACGCCTCCAGCGGCCGCCAGCGCGCGCCCTCGATCCCGTGCTGGCGCGAGAGCAGGCCCTGACCGATCTCCGGCGGGATGGCGATGGCGGTGAACAGGCGGATCATTGGCCGATAAGCGTTACGGGCAGGGATTGGGCTGGCGGGCGTGGATGTCGTTGACCGCCTTTTCCAGGTCGTCGGTCCAGGCCAGGTCGAAGGCGTCGATATTGGTCTTCAGCTGGGCCATCGAGGTGGCGCCGATGATCGTGGCGGTCACGAACGGACGTGCGTCGCAGAACTTGAGCGCCAGCTGGGCCGGGTCCAGCCCGTTGGCCTTGGCCAGCGCGACATAGGCGCGGAACGCCTCCACCGCGCCGGGGCCCTCATAGCGCTGCATGCGGTTGTAGAGCGCCTTGCGCGAGCCCTCGGGCAGGCCGCCGTCCAGGTACTTGCCGGTCAGCTGGCCTTGAGCCAGGGGCGAATAGGCCAGCAGGCCGACCTGTTCGCGCATGGCGATCTCGGCCAGGCCGAACTCGAAGGTGCGGTTGGCCAGGTGATAGGCGTTCTGGATCGAGGCGATGCGGGGCAGGCCCCCACCCCCGTTCTTTGGGGTCTCGCTCTCGGCCAGGAACTTCATCACGCCCCAGGGGAACTCGTTCGAGACGCCGACATGGCGGATCGAGCCCTTCTTCACGTGGGCGTCCAGCGCCTCGAGGATGTCGCCGAACGCTTCGAAGTCCTGGTCGTAGTCGCGGTAGGACTGGCCGCCGAACACCCGCACTTTGCGGTCGGGCCAGTGCAGCTGGTAGAGGTCGAGATAGTCGGTCTTCAGGCGACGCAGCGAGCCCTCGACGGCCTCGTCGATCTGGGCCTTGGTCTGGCGCGTGGTCGCGCCGTCCTTGCGCATCCACGACAGGCCGCCGAAGGCCGCGCCCTGGCCGGCGACCTTGGAGGCCAGCACGATCTCGTGGCGCTTGCCGGTCTTTTCCAGCCACGTGCCGATATACTGCTCGGTGCGTCCCTGGGTCTCGGGGCTGGGCGGGCTGGCGTACATCTCCGCCGTGTCCCAGAAGGTCACGCCGCGCGACAGCGCGTAGTCCATCTGTTCGTGAGCCTCGGCCTCGGTGTTCTGCGAGCCCCAGGTCATGGTGCCCAGGCAGCAGCGCGAGACCGACACGTCGGTGCGGCCGAGCTTGACGTACTGCATGGGCGAGCCCCTCTTTCGCCCTATTGGGCGGGTTTCTTGGCGCCCATTGGGCAAGCTTTGTCAGGCAAGCGTTCTAAGGGCTGTCATCGCGTCACCGCAAGACGCGTCGATGGCCGCGTCAGGGAACCGGCCCCTTCACGAACGCATACCATGAACACTTTCGTGAGGGGATTGCGCGACCGGTCGCGACACCCGATATTCGTCTAGCGTCCACCGTGGACGCTCTAGCTCAAGGGCTTACTTCGATGAACGACTTCAACCGCGGCTACGCGCGCTCGATCCCGGCGGATCGCGCCGACATGTCGGTTGACGCCGGCCTGCGTACTTTCATGCTCGGCGTCTACAACAAGGTGGCGCTGGGCCTCCTGCTGTCGGCCGGCCTGGCCTTCCTGACCAGCGCCTATACGCCGGTCGCCAGCCAGCTGTACGTGCTGACCCCGGACGGCCGCCTGGCCGGCTTCACCATGCTGGGCACCATCGTCCGCTTCGCGCCGTTGGCCATGATGCTGGTGGCCATGTTCGCCATGAAGAACCCGACGGCGCGTTCGTCGGGCATCCTCTACTGGGCCCTGGTCGCGTCGATCGGCGCGGGCGCGGGCGTGTGGCTGCTGGCCTATACCGGCGCCTCGGTGGCCTCGACCTTCCTGATCACCGCCATCGCCTTCGGCGGTCTGAGCCTGGTGGGTTACACCACCAAGAAGGACCTGACCGGTCTCGGCAGCTTCCTGATCATGGGCCTGATCGGCCTGGTGCTGGCTTCGCTGGTCCAGATGTTCCTGCAGCTGCCGGGCCTGAGCTTCATCATCAGCGTCCTGGGCGTGCTGATCTTCGCGGGTCTGATCGCCTACGACACCCAGCGCCTGAAGATGACCTACTACCAGTTGGGCGGCGAGCAGCAGTCGATGGCCGTGGCCACCAACTATGGCGCGCTGAACCTCTACCTGAACTTCATCAACCTCTTCCAATTCCTGCTCAGCATCCTGGGCAGCCGTCGCTAAGACGGCCACCGGTCCGACCGAAGGGGCGGACCGGAGACTGGAAAGAACCGAGGTCGAAACGACGAAGCCCCGGCGGGAAACCGCCGGGGCTTTTTCTTTGCGTGCATCGCGCCCACAGTGTCGGGGATGGAGACGACCATGATCCGAACCCTCGTCCTGACCGCCGCACTGCTGTTCGCCGTCGGGGCCCGCGCCGAGACGACGCTCCCGGCCTATCCGCCGGTCGCCAAGACCCCGAACCTCTCCGCGCCCCTGAACCTAAAGCCCGTCGGTCCGGTGGAACTGCGTTACGCCCAGGCGCGGCCGCCCTTGCCGCGCGGCGTGGCCCGGACGGCGATCGAGCGGCGCGAGGGCGGAGTTCGGGCGGGATCGGGGTTCTGTGCGGCATCCAGCCCAGCGCCGACACCAGCGGGGTGGGCGCCGCGCGGGGCTACGACAACGAAGGCCGCTTCGTCGGCGCCAAGCTGGGTTTCTCGTTTTAGCGGTCAGTCGACGACCGAGAACTTGCCCTTCTCGAACACCCGCAGCACCTGGGCCAGTTCGTGGCCGCGCTTGAGGATCTGGCCGCCCTGGCCCTGCACAGCCCAGGCGCCCTGCTTGCGGGCCAGGGCCGGACGCTTCTCGACCCGATAGAGCGGCGCTTCGGCCGTATGGCGGAAGATCGAGAACACGGCGTGGTCGGAGAGACCGGCGATGCCGTAGTCGCGCCACTCGCCGGCCGCCACCATGCGGCCGTAGAGGCGCATCAGCTGGTCCAGCTCACGTCGTTCGAAGAAGACAACGCCGCCGCTGCCGGAAACAGAGGGGGGCGCGGATTGGGATTCCAAGGCCATCGGCGGAATCTAATCCCAAATCGGACGATTGGAACAGCCTGGGGCCACGAAACCCCGGCCTTCGTGTCACGCCGGTCACGCCCGGCCAAAAAGACACGCCACGGCCATGCTGCGCCCCGATATGACCTTATTTCGGTCGTTCGCCCGCCTGTTTGCAGGTCGATAAAGTGATTGTCGGCTGATCGGACACCCTGTGGTCCAGGATCCTGAACAGCCCCCCCAGCCCCCCAGATCGCGGGCCGGTCAGCCGACAAACTCTATATCCCCTCCCCCAAACGAGCCCGCGCGGATCCCCCCTGCCGCGCGGGCTTTTTTGCGCGCGCGCCTCATCCATGACGTGTCTCATCCATGACACAGCCCGCCCAGAAACGACCTTTGTTTGGTCCAGTCCTCGCCTGTTTGGGCGGCGATAAGGGATGTGTCGACGAAGAGCGGACCGGGTTCCTGTCCAGCCCCCCCAGCCCGCCCGGTCACGAGACGCTTCTCGTCGGCATGCAAAGGAACCCGCGTGGCCCGTCCCCTCCGGCCACGCGGGTTTTCTTTTGACCGGTTCCTGAAGTTCAGAGACCTCAGCGCTCGGGGGTGGTGGTTTCCAGCACGCCCAGGATGCGGCCGCCCTTGGCGCCCTGCACCAAGACCACGCTCTCCAGACCGTCGTCGGTCGAGGCCGGCAGGCGATAAAGCTTGGGCCGGCCTGCCCAGGGACCCAGCTTGACCAGTTCGCGCACCACATTGCGGTGAACCAGGGTCTGGCCCTTGTTGTCGCCGCGCTTGACGGCGATGTCCTGTTCGCGCGGGTCGTAGCGCACCAGCCAGACCTCGGCCCCGCCGCGCGGCGCCGGGCCCGAACCGACGGCGACGCGCGTCTTGCCGACGAACTGCATGTCCGGCGGATCGATGGGCGAGCGTCTGGCGGTCTTGACCAGGTCCTCGACCGCCTCGGCCTTGGCGCCCGACACCTGGACGCGGCCGCCCACCACCATCTGGGGCGTGGGCACGTCGCGCAGGGCGAACTTCTTGGCGTAGGCGCGCTGGCGCTCGGCGAAGCTCGGCTTGGCGAAGGTGTCCTTCCAGCCGAGATAGTCCCAGTAGTCGACCGAATAGGTCAGGGCCAGGACGCCGTCCTGCTTGGAAAGATCCGCCGCCAGCTGGTTGGCCTTGCCGCAGGACGAGCAGCCCTGGGCCGTGAACAGCTCGACCACCACCGGCGGCTTGGCGGCCCACGCGGCGGGCCCCCAAGACAGGGAGATGGCGACGCCGGACAGGGCCAGGGCGAGCAGGGAGAGGGCGGCCTTACGCATTGCGGGTCACTTAAGCCAAGAACGCCCGAGATAGCCGTTCACGAGGCCGTGAATAGCGTCGGTCATGGGGAGAAAAGGTGGAGACATCGTTGTCACGCGCTCCTCCAACGAAAACGGCCGACCCCCGAGGGAGCCGGCCGCCTTTTTCGTGCGCCTGAACGCTTCGCTTAGCTAGCCGACTTGGCCAGGTTGCGCAGCACGTAGTTCAGCACGCCGCCGTTCTTGAAGTACTCAAGCTCGGTCGGCGTATCGATGCGGCAGCGGACCGGGAAGCGGGCGATGCGGCCGTCGGTCGGGCGATAGAGCTCGACGATCAGCTGCTTGCGCGGCGCGAGGTCCGTGAGGCCGCGGATCGAGACGATCTCCTCGCCGGTCAGCTCCAGCTTCTGCCAGCCGTCCTGGACGAACTGCAGCGGCAGCACGCCCATGCCGACCAGGTTCGAGCGGTGGATGCGCTCGAAGCTTTCGCAGATCACCGCGCGGACGCCCAGGAGCTTGGTGCCCTTGGCGGCCCAGTCGCGCGACGAGCCGGTGCCGTATTCCTTGCCGCCGAACACGACCGCCGGACGACCTTCGGCCTGGTACTTCATGGCCGCGTCGTAGATCGGCATCACTTCCCCGGTCGGGAAGTGCTTGGTCACGCCGCCTTCGATCTCCGGGGTGATCTTGTTGCGGATGCGGATGTTGGCGAACGTGCCGCGCATCATGACCTGGTGGTTGCCGCGGCGGGCGCCGTAGCCGTTGAAGTCCACCGGCTGGACGCCGTTGTCGATCAGGTACTGACCGGCCGGGCTGGAGGTCTTGATCGAACCGGCCGGGCTGATGTGGTCGGTGGTGATCGAGTCGCCGAACACCGCGAGAATGCGGGCTTCCACGATGTCGGTGACCGGGGTCGGGGTCATCGAGATGTTGGGGAAGTACGGCGGGTTCTGGACGTAGGTCGAGTCGCCCTCCCAGGCGTAGGTCTGGCCGCCGGTCACCTTGATGCCCTGCCAGTTCTTGTCGCCCTTGAAGACGTCGCCGTAACGGGTGGCGAACATCTTCTCGTTGATGGCCTTGCGCTGCAGGGTCGCGATGTCTTCGTTCGAAGGCCAGATGTCCTTCAGGAAGACGTCGTTGCCCTTCTTGTCCTGGCCGATCGGCTGGGTGGCCAAGTCGATCTTCATCGTGCCGGCCAGGGCGTAGGCCACCACCAGCGGCGGCGAGGCCAGGTAGTTGGCGCGCACGTCCGGGTTCACGCGGCCTTCGAAGTTGCGATTGCCCGACAGCACCGAGCAGGCGACCAGGTCGTTGTCGTTGATCGTCTTGCTGATGGCTTCCGGCAGCGGGCCCGAATTGCCGATGCAGGTGGTGCAGCCATAACCCACGAGGTTGAAGCCGAGCGCATCGAGGTGCTTGGTCAGGCCAGCCTTGGCCAGATAGTCGGTGACGACTTGCGAGCCGGGGGCCAGCGAGGTCTTCACCCACGGCTTGACCTTCAGGCCCTTGGCCACCGCGTTCTTGGCCACCAGGCCGGCGGCGATCAGGACCGAGGGGTTGGACGTGTTGGTGCACGAGGTGATGGCGGCGATGACCACGTCACCGTGGCCGACGTCGAAGTTTTCACCCTCCACCGGGGCGCGCAGGTCAGGCTGATCGGCCTTGCCGAACTCGCCCGCCAGCGATTCCTGGAACTTGTAGGAGGCTTCCGACAGCAGGACGCGGTCTTGCGGGCGCTTGGGGCCGGCCAGCGACGGGAGCACCGACGACAGGTCGAGTTCCAGCGTGTCGGTGAAGGTCGGCTCGGGCGTGCCCGGCTCCCACCACAGACCCTGTTCCTTGGCGTAGGCTTCGACCAGGGCGACGCGCTCGGGCGTGCGGCCGGTGCCCTTCAGATAGGCCACGGTCGAGGCCGAGATCGGGAAGAAGCCGCAGGTGGCGCCGTATTCCGGGGCCATGTTGGCGATCGTCGCCTGGTCTTCCAGGGTCAGGTTGGCCAGGGCGTCGCCGTAGAATTCGACGAACTTGCCGACCACGCCCTTCTTGCGCAGCATCTGGGTGACGGTCAGCACCAGGTCGGTCGCGGTCGCGCCTTCCGGCATGGCGCCGGTCAGCTTGAAGCCGATGACTTCCGGGATCAGCATCGGGATCGGCTGGCCCAGCATCGCGGCCTCGGCCTCGATGCCGCCCACGCCCCAGCCCAGGACGGCCAGGCCGTTGACCATGGTGGTGTGGCTGTCGGTGCCGACGACGGTGTCGGGATAGGCGACTTCATCGCCGTCGACTTCGTTCGTCCAGACCGTTTGAGCCAGATATTCCAGGTTCACCTGGTGGCAGATGCCGGTGCCGGGCGGCACGACGCGGAAGTTGTTGAACGCCGACGAACCCCAGCGCAGGAAGCGATAGCGCTCGATGTTGCGCTCATACTCGCGCTTGACGTTGTCGTCATAGGCCTTCGGGTTACCGAAGTTGTCGACCATCACCGAGTGGTCGATGACCAGATCGACCGGGTTCAGCGGGTTGATCTTGGCCGGGTTGGCGCCAGGGCGACCATGGCGTCGCGCATGGCGGCCAGGTCGACGACGGCGGGAACGCCGGTGAAGTCCTGCATCAGCACGCGGGCCGGACGGAAGCTGATCTCGTGCTCGACCGAGCCCTTGTTCTGCAGCCAGGCGGCGACGGCCTTCAGGTCGTCTTCCGACACCGAAACGCTGTCTTCGTTGCGGAGCAGGTTCTCCAGCAGCACCTTCATCGACACCGGTAGCGACGAAGTTCCGGTCAGACCGGCTTCCTCAGCGGCGCGAAGGCTGTAATAGACGTAAGACTTGTTGCCGACCTTCAGTTCGCGGCGGGCTTTCAGGCTGTCAACAGACGCCATGCTCAAGGATCCTTCTCTGTCCACGGCCGTCCGAAAACCGCTCCCGGGATCACGCGCTGATCGAAAGGGACACACAGGTTCCGCCTCCGCGCCGCGTACCACCCAAAACGACTGGAGGGGGACGACCGCGCGCTTATTAGCGCCGCCGTCGTCGAACGTCCATGTCGCGCGCGGGGTCTTGACGTGTTGAGAGTTGTTCTCATTAAGGAACTGGCGATCACGCGGGGCGAGCGCACGCTGTTTTCACGCCTGGATCTGACGCTGCGCGCCGGCGAGGCGGCGGTGCTGATGGGCCGCAACGGGGCCGGCAAGACCAGCCTTTTGCGGGCCGTGGCGGGACTGCTGCGCCCCGCCGAAGGAACGATCGCCTTCGAGAGCGAGACCGGACCGATCGAGGCCGACACCGCGCGGGCCGAGCACCTGCACCTGCTGGGCCACCAGGACGGGCTGAAGTCCAGCCGGACGGCCTGGGAGGAGCTGCGCTTCCAGACGCTGTGGACCGGCGGAACCGAGGATAACGCCCGGGCGGCGGCCAAGCGCTTCGACCTCAATCGCCTGCTGGACCTGGAAGTTCGCCGCCTGTCGGCCGGCCAGCGCCGTCGCCTGGCCCTGGCGCGGCTGGCGGCCAGTCCGCGGGCGCTATGGCTGCTGGACGAGCCGATGGCCCCGCTGGACGCGGGCCAGCGCGCGGCGTTCGGCCAGGTGATGGCCGAGCACCTGGCCGGCGGCGGCATGATCCTGGCCTCGGTGCACGATCCGCTGCCGATCCCGACCCGGTCGGTGCCCATTGGAATGGAAGGAGCCGGGCGATGAAAGGCTTCGGCATCCTCCTGCGGCGGGAACTGGCCCTGGCCTGGGGCAAGGGCGGCGGGCCGCTGCTGGCCCTGACCTTCTACGCCTGCGTCGTGGTGCTGCTGCCGATGGCCTCGGGCCGAGCGCCCGAGCGCCTGGCCGCCATCGCGCCCGGGATCGCCTGGCTGGCCCTGGCCCTGGCGGCGCTGCTGTCGCTGGAGCGCCTGTTCGAGCGCGACTACGAGGACGGGACCCTGGACCTGCTGGCCCTGGGTCCCGCGCCCTTGGAGGCCGTCGCCGTAGCAAAGTGCCTGGCCCAGTGGCTGGCCACCGGCGCGCCGCTCGCGCTCGCCGCGCCGATCGCGGCGCTGATGCTGGGCGCGGATCTCAAGGTCATGCCGCTGCTGGTGCTGTGCGCCCTGGCCGGCGGCCTGGCCTTCGCCTTCCTCGGCGGTCTCGGCGCGGCGCTAGCCCTGGGCAGCAAGCGCGGCGGCCTGCTGGTGGCGGTGATCGTCCTGCCGCTGTTCGCCCCGCCGGTGATCTTCGGAGCCGGGGCGCTGGACGGCTATTCGGCCGGCCTGCCGTGGACCGGCGGGCTGCTGCTGCTGCTGGCCTACTGCGTCGGCGCGATCGCCCTGTCGCCGCTGGCCATGGGCGCGGCCTGCCGGAACGCCTTGGATTGAGCCAAACATGTCATCCCTGGCGAAGCGCAGCTACGACCCAGGACCGCGACAGGCTCGGAGCTTCCGGCGGTCCCGGCTCGGCGCGCTCCGCGCTTGGCCGGGATGACAGTTTTCAGGGAGTCGGCGCCACCGTCGCCTGGATGTCGCCCAGCGCGGCCTTCTTCTCACCCAGCACCACCGCCAGAGAACCGCCGATGATCAGCAGGCCGCCGGCGAACAACGCCGCGGTCAGGTGGTCGCCGAACAGCAGCACGCCGCAGCAGGCGCCGATCAGCGGCTCGATATTGATGAACACCCCGGCGCTGGCCGCGCCGACGCGGGCCGCGCCATATTGCCAGGCGGCTGTGGCCAGGAGAGTGGCCAGGACGCCCTGGGCCAGGATCGCGGTCCAGACCGGGGCGCTCAGGGTCAGTTTCGGCGGGCCGTGCATGACGAAGGCGATCGGCAGGACGGTCGCGGCCGCGATGATGATCGACACCGCCGGGATGGCCATGGCGTTCGGGGCCTTCGGCGCGCGGCGCAAGGTCAGCAGCCAGGCCAGGAACAGGAACAGCGCCCCGAGCGACAGCGCCACGCCCAGCGGCGAGCTGGCTCCATCCGGCTTGCCGGCGATCAGGGCCGCGCCCAGGGTCGCCGCCGCCACGCCCGCCCAAGACATCCGCGAAACCTTCTCGCCCAGCACCTTGGCGCTGACCGCGATCAGAGCCGGCATGGCGCCGACCAGCAGGGCCGCGACCGTGACGCTGACATGGGCCAGACCCTCGAACTGGACCATGAAGGCCACGCCGTAGAGTACGCCCGCCAGCAGCACGACCGGCGACTTGAACAGAGCCCGGACTTCGGGCGAGCGCAGCGCGAACGGCGCGGCGGCCAGGGCGGCGACCACGAAGCGCAGCAGCACCATATGGGCCGCGTCCATCTCGGTCAGGATCAACTTGCCGGTCGGAAAGCCCAGGCCCCAGCACAGTCCCGCCAGCGCCAGGGCGACGAAAGCGATCGACTTCATGAAAGGACTCCGGGCCGGAAACGCGGGCAGACCGGCGCGGACGCACGGCGGGACCGGCGTCCTCTAGATCACGACGATCCCGGAACTGGCAGCTGACATAATGCACGCCAGCTTGAGCGCAAACACGGAACCTTTCGCGGACTTCGTCAAACATGGAACATTGTTCATGTTTTCTGACATTTTCGCGCCATATCCCGATGGCCAAGCTCTCGCCATCATACGACAGGGAGCTCACAACCATGCGTAAAACCCTTACCCGCCTGGCGTTTGCAGGGGCTGCCACAACCCTTCTCGCCGGCGCGGCCCTGGCCCAGGTTCCGCCGCCTCCGGCCCCGCCCGCCCCGCCGCCGCCGCCGGAAGCGCCCCTGCCTCCCATGCCCCCGATGGACATGATGATGGCGATGGGTCCGGACATGATGTTCATGCGCCAGGACCGCCACGCCGACCCGGAAAAGCGCGCCCAGCGTCTGCGCGACATCCTGCAGCTGCGCGGCGACCAGGACGGCGCCCTGAAAGCCTATGTCGAGGCCACCACGCCCAAGACCGTCATCGAGAAGCGCCAAGTCTCCAAGAACGACAAGAAGGACGGCGACTCCAAGCGCGAGGGGGGCGAATGGGCCGAGCGCAAGCCGCTGGCCACCCTGGAGCGCCTGGACCGCGTGACCAAGGCCGCCGACGCCATGAAGACGCGCGCGGAAGCCACCCGCGCTTTCTACACCGCCCTGACTCCGGCCCAGCAGAAGACCTTCGACATCCTGGGCATGGGCGAGGGCGAAGGCGATCAGCGCGTCTTCGTGCGTCGCTTCGAAACCCACGGCCCGATGATCAAGAGCGACGACCGTAGGGTCGTCATCCAGCGCAAGGTCGGCTGACCCCGACCGAGCACGAAGGCGCGTCGGGCCTGCAACCGACGCGCCTTCTCCTCTTCAGTAACGATACGACCATTGCCCGCGCTCTCGCCGCGCTCTAAGCAGCCGATATGGACGCGCGCCACACGTTCGATTTCCTGACCAACCCCGAGCGGTTCATGGCCTTCTCGCGGTGGGCCGCGCCGTGGCTGGGCGCGCTGTCGGCGCTCGCCGGGATCGCCGGCCTGATCATGACCTTCCTGGTCCCCGAGGACTATCAGCAAGGCGACACGGTGCGGATGATGTTCATCCACATTCCGGCCGCCTCGCTGGCCATCTTCATCTATGTCTGCCTGGGCGCGGCCAGCTTTCTGGCCCTGGTTTTCCGCCAGGCCCTGGCCGACCTCGCCGCCCAGGCCTGCGCCCCGATCGGCGCGGCCTATACGGCCCTGGCCCTGATCACCGGCTCGCTGTGGGGCAAGCCGATGTGGGGCGCCTGGTGGGTGTGGGACGCGCGCCTGACCTCGGTGCTGGTGCTGCTGCTGTTCTATCTCGGCTACATGGCCCTGCGGGGGGCTCTGGAAGATGAGCAGAAGGCCGCCCGCGCCGCCGCGATCCTCGCTTTGGTCGGCCTGATCAACCTGCCGATCGTCAAGTTCTCGGTCGAGTGGTGGAACACCCTGCACCAGGGCTCCTCGACCTTCATGGCCAAGGATGGCGACGGCCTGCCGGCCATCTACGCCTGGCCGGCCGTCCTGATGGGCCTGGCCTATCTCGGCGGCTTCGGCGCGCTGTGGCTGGTCCGCATCCGCGGCCTGGTGTGGCGGCGCAAGGCCCGGAGCCTGGCCATGAAGCTGGCGGAGGGCGCGCGATGAGCTTCGACTTCGACGCCGGCAAGTACGCCGTCTATCTGTGGCCCGCCTTCGCCATCTCGGCGGCGGCCTTCGCCTGGATGATCGCCGACAGCCTGCTGACCACCCGCCGGTGGAAGCGCGAGGCCGAACGCCTGCAGGCCGAGTTGAACGAGGTCGGCCAAGAAGGTGTTGGGCCGTGAGGCGCTGGCTGGCCTTCACGCCGCTGATCATCCTGATCGCCCTCGCGGCCCTGTTCGCGGGTTTCGCCCTGAAGCGTGATCCGCACGTCCAGCCGCACGCCCTGGTCGGCAAGCCGATGCCGGCCCTGTCGTTGCCCGAACTGGACAGCGGCCGCCCGGCCCCGATCCGGGCCACAACGGACGGCCCGATCCTGGTCAACTTCTTCGCCTCGTGGTGCGCCCCCTGCGAGGTCGAGCACCCGCAGTTGATGGCCCTCAAGGCCCAGGGCGTGAAGGTGGTGGGGATCGCCTACAAGGACGCGCCGGCCAACACCCAGGCCTTTCTGACCCGCCTGGGCGATCCCTTCGCCGAGCGGCTGGTCGACCGCGACGGCCGCGCGGGCCTGGAGTTCGGCGTCACCGGCGTGCCGGAGACCTATCTGGTGGGCTCGGACGGCACGATCCTGGCCAAACACACCGGCCCGCTGACGCCCGACGCGGCCGAGGACCTGCTGAAGAAGGCCCGCTAGACCGCGCCCTTCCCGAAGGAAGGACGCGGCCCCAGAGCGTCGGCCTCAGCCCTGGATGAAGGCCAGCAGGTCCTTGTTGATCGTCTCGGCCTCGGTGGTCGCCATGCCGTGCGGGAAGCCCGGATAGGTGATCAGCTGACCGTTCTTCAGCAGCTTGATCGCCTGGCGGGCCGAGGCGTCGATCGGCACGACCTGATCGTCCTCGCCGTGCAGCACCAGCACCGGCACATCGATGACCTTCAGATCCTCGGTGAAGTCGGTTTCCGAGAAGGCCGCCACACAGTCGTACAGCGCCTTGACGCCGGCCATCATGCCCTGGCGCCACCAGTTGTCGATCACGCCCTGGCTGACCCGCGCGCCCTCGCGGTTGAAGCCGTAGAACGGGCCGGCGGCGACGTCGCGGAAGAACTGGGCGCGGTCATTGGCCGTGCCATTGCGGAAGCCGTCGAACACCTCCAGCGGCAGGCCGCCCGGATTGGCCTCGGTCTTCAGCATCAGCGGCGTCACGGCGCCGACTAGCACGGCCTTGGCGACACGGCCGGGCTCGGCCCGGGCCACGTAGTGGGCCACCTCGCCGCCGCCGGTCGAGTGACCGATGTGGATGGCGTTCTTCAGGTCCAGATGCTTGGCCAGGGCGATGACGTCGGCGGCGTAGGTGTCCATCTCGTTGCCGGTGTCGGTCTGGCTGGACCGGCCGTGGCCGCGACGGTCATGGGCGATGACGCGATAGCCCTTGGCCAGGAAGAACATCATCTGGGCGTCCCAGTCGTCCGACGACAGCGGCCAGCCATGGTGGAAGACGATCGGCTGGGCGCTCTTCGAACCCCAGTCCTTGAAGAAGATCTGGGCGCCGTCGCTGGTGGTGAAATAGCCGCTGCTCATGTCCGTTTTCCCTCTGGCTGGGAGGCCGTCTGGCCCGTCCCGTTGTTCCGATGAGGAGAGAATGAACGCGGACGATTATCGCGTATATGGAAACTATAGAAATCCATTGTTTCCAATTTTGAACTTTATCCGCCGACGCCCTTGAGCACCCAGTCGTAGCGCTGGGCCGGCTGGTAACCAACGATCGGGCTGGCGCGGACGATCTCCCGCAGGTTCTCGTCGAGATCGCGCATGACGACGTCGATCAGAGAACTGCGGGCCACCCGGATGGCCTCATCCCTGGGCGCGGTCCGGGCGCAGGCGGGACAGCGCGCGGCAAAGCCATCGCCCTCTCGCACAACCTGGACATCGACGCGGCACGCTCCGCACTGAACGACATGGTCGGCCATCGCTCGCCTCCTGTTCCGCAACTCAGAATGGAACAAAGAGAGAACAATGAAAAGCCAAAACGCAAAACGGGCGGCCCCTTTCGGAGCCGCCCGCCTGATCGCGTCCGGAATGGAAGCTGAAGAGGCTTACGCTTCTTCGGCCGCCGCTTCCTTCTTGGACAGGTCTTCGCCAGTTTCCTGATCGACGACCTTCATCGACAGCTTGGTCTTGCCGCGATCGTCGAAGCCCAGGAGCTTCACCTTGACGATCTGGCCTTCCTTCAGCACGTCCGACGGCTTGGCGACGCGTTCGTTGCTGATCTGGCTGACGTGGACGAGGCCGTCCTTGGCGCCGAAGAAGTTCACGAAGGCGCCGAAATCGACGACCTTCACGACCTTGCCGTCGTAGATCTTGCCCACTTCGGCTTCGTCGGTGATCGACTTGATCCAGTCGATCGCGGCCTTGATCTTGGCGCCGTCCGAGGCCGAGACCTTCACGGTGCCTTCGTCGTTGATGTCGACCTTGGCGCCGGTGGTGGCGACGATCTCGCGGATCACCTTGCCGCCGGTGCCGATCACTTCGCGGATCTTGTCGGTCGGGATGGTGATGGTCTCGATCTTCGGCGCGTAGTCGCCGACGTCTTCACGCGGGGCGTCCATGGCCTTGTTCATTTCGCCCAGGATGTGGGCGCGGCCTTCGTGAGCCTGGGCCAGGGCCTGCTTCATGATCTCCGGGGTGATGCCGGCGATCTTGATGTCCATCTGCAGCGAGGTCAGGCCTTCGCTGGTGCCGGCGACCTTGAAGTCCATGTCGCCCAGGTGATCTTCGTCACCCAGGATGTCCGACAGAACCGCGAAGCCGTCCTTTTCCAGGATCAGGCCCATGGCGATGCCCGAGACCGGACGGATCAGCGGCACGCCGGCGTCCATCATGGCCAGCGACGAACCGCAGACCGTGGCCATCGAGGACGAGCCGTTCGACTCGGTGATCTCCGAGACCAGGCGGATCGTGTAGGGGAAGTCTTCCTTGGCCGGCAGCATCGGGCGCAGGGCGCGCCAGGCCAGCTTGCCGTGGCCGATTTCGCGGCGGCCCGGGCTGCCCATACGGCCGGTTTCACCGACGCTGTAAGGAGGGAAGTTGTAGTGCAGCAGGAAGGATTCCTTGTAGGTGCCTTCCAGCGCGTCGATGAACTGCTCGTCGTCGCCGGTGCCCAGGGTGGCGACCACGATCGCCTGGGTCTCGCCGCGGGTGAACAGGGCCGAACCGTGGGTGCGCGGCAGGATGCCGACTTCGCCCAGGATCGGACGGACGGTGCGGACGTCGCGGCCGTCGATGCGGATGCCGGTGTCGAGGATCGAGCGACGGACGATGTCCGCTTCCAGTTCCTTGAAGACCGAGACCAGCTTCAGCGGGTCGATGCCGGCCGGGTTGGTGTCGCTCTTGGCGAAGGTCTCGATGGCCTTGGTCTTGGCGGCGCCCAGGGCGGCGACGCGTTCGGCCTTGCCACGGATGGTGTAGGCTTCGGCCAGATCCTTGCCGACGGCCTTCTTCACTTCGGCCTTCAGGGCGTCGGTGTCTTCCGGTTGGAAGTCGAAGGGCTCCTTGGCGGCGTGCTCGGCCAGGTCGATGATCGCGTCGATCACCGTCTGCATTTCCTTGTGGGCGAAGTTGACGCCGCCCAGCACGATCTCTTCCGAGAGCTCCTGGATTTCCGATTCGACCATCATCACGGCGTCGGCGGTGCCGGCCACGACGAGGTCCATCTTGCTTTCCTTCAGCTCGTCGAGCGTCGGGTTCAGCACGTAGGCGCCGTCAACGTAACCGACGCGCGCGGCGCCGATCGGGCCCATGAACGGGCGCCCGACAGGACGAGGGCGGCCGAGGCGGCGACCATGCCCAGGATGTCGGGATCGTTCTCGAGGTCGTGCTGCAGCACGGTGACGACGACCTGGACTTCGTTCTTGAAGCCCTTGACGAACAGCGGACGGATCGGACGGTCGATCAGGCGGGAAACCAGGGTTTCCTTTTCCGACGGACGGCCTTCGCGCTTGAAGAAGCCACCGGGGATCTTGCCGGCCGCGAAGGTCTTTTCCTGATAGTTGACCGTCAGCGGGAAGAAATCTTGACCGGGCTTCGCCTTCTTGGCGAACACGGCGGTGGCCAGGACGACGGTTTCGCCCATGGTGGCCAGAACGGCGCCGTCGGCTTGACGGGCGATGCGACCGGTTTCGAGGACCAGCGTCTTGCCGCCCCACTCGATCGTCTTGCGCTTGATATCGAACATTTTTGCTTCTTTCGGTTCCGAAGGACCCATTTCCTTCAGGACGGACAGGGGCGGGCGGCCGAAGGGCGGTCCCGAGATTTCCTCATCCAGTTCGACAGGCGTCCGGAGATCGTGATCTCCGGCTTACGTGTTCGGATCGCGCATACAGCGGACCCGCGGCGACCTTTCGTTTCGGCCTGTCTCGAAACGAAGGCTTAGACTTGTCGCGTGACGAATATCGAAGCCGGAAACCACTTTCGGCAAACCAGCTCGACCGGCACGCTCCAAAAAGCATTCGGCCGCTCTACGAAAGCAGAGCGGCCGAATTGTGCCTTAGCGACGCAGACCCAGCTTTTCGATCAGGGCCTGATAGCGACCGGCGTCGGACTTCTTCAGGTGGTCGAGAAGCCGGCGACGCTGGGAAACCAGCTTCAGCAGGCCACGACGGCTGTGGTTGTCCTTCTTGTGCGTCTTGAAGTGCTCGGTCAGGTTCGAGATGCGTTCCGAGAGGATCGCGACCTGGACTTCAGCGCTGCCGGTGTCGCCAGTGGTGCGGGCGTGTTCGGCGATAAGAGCGGCTTTGCGCTCGATGGTGATCGACATCGGGTTGTCTCCGCTCAGGTGAGTTGGAAGACCCGCACCGGATTGAGCTTCCCGGCGCGCATCTCGCACAGGGCCACCAACCTGTCGCCGGACATGGCGGAAACGGTGCGATCGCCGGGCGTGAGCTCGGCTTTCAGCGTTTCAACCTGCCTCGGAAGCAGGACGATGGCGCGTCCCTGTGCAAGCCGGAAGGCGTCTTCGTCGGTCACGGCCAACGCCGGGATGTCGTCCAGCGCGGTCTCGACCGGAAGCAATGCCTCCGACAGCCGGGCCTCATAGCTCAAATTCTCAAGGGTTTCCAGCGATATCGCGGTCGCCTCGGCGAAGTCGCCCACCCGCGTCCGGCGCAGCTCGGCCACGTGACCGCAGGTTCCCAGCGCCTTGGCCAGGTCCCGGACCACGGCCCGGACATAGGCGCCCTTGCCGCATTCCATCTCCAGGGTCAGGTGATCGGGATCGGGAATGTCGGCGATCCGGAGGTCGTGGATTTTGATCTTGCGGGTCGGCAGCTCGAACTCGACCCCGTCACGCGCCAGGTCATAGGCGCGCTCGCCGTCGACCTTGATGGCCGAGAAGTTCGGCGGGATCTGGTCGACCTCGCCGATGAAGGCCGGCAAGGCGGCTTCGACCTGCTCGCGGGTCGGACGCACGTCCGAGGTTCCGGTCGTCTCGCCCTCGCGGTCCAGGGTCGTGGTGTCGCGGCCCCAGGCGATGGTGAAGCGATAGGCCTTGTCGGCGTCCATCAGGAACGGGACGGTCTTGGTCGCCTCGCCCAGGGCGATGGGCAAGATCCCCGTGGCCAACGGGTCCAGCGTGCCGGCATGGCCGCCCTTCTGGGCGTTGAAGGCGCGGCGCACCCGGCTGACGGCCGTGGTCGAGGTCAGGTCGTAGGGCTTGTCCAGGCAGATCCAGCCCGAGACGGCGTCACCCTTCTTGCGGCGGGCCATGCCTAGTGCTCGTCCCCATGGCCCTGATCGTCTTCGCCGGCGACGTCCGCGAGGGTGCGCACGTCCTGCTGCACGCGCGGGTCGTCGAACAGGCGGTCCATGTAGGCGGCGGCGCCGAAGCTCTCGTCGTGGATGAACTTCAGGTCCGGCGTGAACTTCATGTCGATCACCTTGCCCAGGCGCCCGCGCAGGAAGCTGGCCCCCCGGTTCAGGGCCTTCATGACCTCTTTGATGTCCTCGTCCCCGCGGCCAGCCTCGCCCTTCAAGCCGGCGCCGAGGGGTTCGACGAAGCAGACGGCGTGGCGCAGATCGGGGCTCATCCGCACCTCCGACACCGTGAACGAGACGTTGACCAGCACCGGGTCGGCCAGGCCTTCCTCGCGGAAGACATCGACCAGGGCGTGGCGGATCAGTTCGCCGGCGCGGAGCTGGCGTTGCGAAGGGCCCGTCGGGGAGGCCTTCTTGGTTTCGGCCTTTTTGGGGCCCGAGAGGCGCTTCATGGCGCGGAATCCTTGTGGCCCGGCCGGCGGATCGAACGCCGGTGCGCGGGGAAAATCGGAGGCGGGTGTCTAGGCGCGTAAGCGGCGGAAGTCCAGCCCCGCCCCCCTTCCCTAGGCGCCAACCCGATCCTTGAAGAACGCGATCACCTTGTCTCGCGCCTTCATCGACCCGCTGTCCGGGACCGAGCGGTGCAGGTGCAGGGTCAGCACCGAGTGCGGGGCCATGGGCACGCCCGGCGCGGCGTCCGCGTCATCCAGCTCGACCACCTCGACCTTGTCGCCGAACTCGGCCTTCAGCCGCGCGATACGGGCGTCGGGCACCAGCTTGTCGGCGGAAAAGCGCAGGGCCAGCAGCGACAGATCCTCGTCCTTGAACCGCCGCTTGGCGCAGGCCAGCTCGGAGGCCGAGCAATCCAGGCCGCCCTTGTCCTTCAGCGGCAGGGAGGGTTGGGACAGCACGGGCGCCACCACGGCCGGTTCGGTCATCATCGCCAGGGCGAAGCCGCCGGTGAAGCACATGCCCACCGCGCCGACGCCCTTGCCGCCGCAGTCTTCGTGCGCCTGGCGGGCCAGGGCCCGCAGCCAGTCGACGATCGGGCTGGAGCGGCCGCCCTTCCAGACGCTGAACTCGCGCCGCACGCAGATGTTCTTGAGGATCACCCCGATCGCATAGCCGCGCGTGACTTGCTTGGCGGGCTTGCCGAACAGGCTGGGGCAATAGGCGGTCAGGCCCGAGGCGGCCAGGTCGCGGGCGAAGGCCAGCACGCCCGGATGCAGGCCCGGCGCCTCGTGGATGACGATCACCGCCGGCCCCGAGCCGATCTTGTAGACTTCGCGCGTCCAGCGCCCGTCGTCGAACTCGAAGCGCTCGAATCCCGACAGCCCGTCGTCAGCCATGACCGCCCCCTCTTTGTTTCGAGAAGGCTAGAGTATTTTCCGA
Organism: Caulobacteraceae bacterium; assembly: GCA_965283765.1. Classification (GTDB taxonomy): domain Bacteria; phylum Pseudomonadota; class Alphaproteobacteria; order Caulobacterales; family Caulobacteraceae; genus Caulobacter. Next base: position 308,876 of record CBDIPU010000001.1, on the reverse strand, counting down.
CGAAGTGGATACCGGTTCGGCGTCAGAAAATGGGTCAAAGCAAAAGGCTCCCGGTCAGATCAGAAGGCCATCGCCCGCTTCCAGGCGGGCCGCGGCCTGCCCGGCTCGGGACGTTCGGAGAGATCGCCCGGCTCAAGCAGCAGGCGAATCTCGATCTCGGCCGAACCGTCCGCCGGCGCGGGACAACGGCGCACCCAGGCGGCGGCGTCCTCGCGCGAGGCGACATCGAACACCCAAAAGCCGGCCAGGGTTCGACCTTCCGCGGAGGCGTCGGCTTCCATCCGCGCGCCGCGGGCCGACAGCCTCGCCCGGTCCGCCACGCCGGCCCTGACGAGCTCGGCGTCATAGTCCCGCATGGCCTGGCCCAGTTCCGGCCCGACGTCGGTTTCGACCTTCAGCAACACCATGAACCGCATCGCGCGTCTCCCGCCGGGAAATCGCCGGCCTCATCCTAAAGACGCGCCAGCCCCTGTTGTTGCGACATGCGGCGGCTAAATTCTTGAACGATCGCCTAGTTGGTTGTGTCGGGATGCTGGGGATTGTCGGTCCAGTCCGACATCGGGTCCGGTCCGTTGCGGCCGCGCGGCAGGCGCCACTCGCCGCGATACGAGAAATCCAGCGTGCCGCAGAGCCGCGCCTTCCCCTCCGCCTTCGGATCGTCGCCGAACGCCTGGATCCGCAGGTCGCGGCGCAGGGCGATGGTGCTGAACGACAGCCACAGCCGCGTCGAGCCGGGGCAGAAGGCGCGGACATAGATCTTGCCCTGGGCGGCCGTGGCGTCGACCTCGTAGAGCGAGGCGTCGGCGTCGACGCCCTCCATGCCCGAGAGGCCGCCTGGACCCAGGTCCTTCTGGCGGCCGTCCTTCAGCCGCGCCTCGGCCGGCACGCCGGTGGCCAGCACCTTGATCGGCCGGCTGGCGCCCATGAAGCCCTGGTTGAACAGGATCGTCACCCCCGCGCCGGTCAGCCGCTTGGCGTCGGCCGAGATCGGGTCGTACGAGAACAGCCGGGTCTCGGCCCGGGCGGCGGAGGCCGACAGCAAGGCTAGGGCGACGCCCCCCCAGACGACTGGCTTCATCGTTTCAGATGCAGGTTCGCGGCCTCGGCGTCGAAGCTCGTCAGGCGCCAGGTCGACCCTTCCTGGGTGAAGGTCAGCAGGCAGGGGCCGTCCTTCTTGGCCGCGCAGACCCGGCCGTCGCCGACGGGGCGTAGCGCGCCGGCGATCGCCACCCGGCCCGGGATCGGCCGATCGGGCGTGTAGCCATAGTAGTTGGCGGCCGCGTGGAAGGTCTCGGGCCGGATCAGCGCCTCGCCGGCCGCGTCGGCCAATGGGCCCGCCGCCAGGGCGGCCAGGGCCATGACCCCGCTGCTCTGCCCGCCGCGCTGACGCGCCTCTTCCATCAGCCGCGTCTCGATCTGGGCCTTCAGCGCCCGGCGATCGACATGCGCCTCGAACGTCGCCCTGTCGTTGTCGCGGATGGCGACCAGCAGGTCGTGCACGTCGCCGCCGGCGTCGAGACGATTCACGGTCGCGCAGGCGCTCAAGCCAGCAGCTAGGGCGGTCAGGGCAAGGAGGATCTTGATGCGCATGCGAAAGGGGTAGCGCCGGATTGGGGCGATTTCCAGTCTGGCTTTAAGCGCCCAAAAGACAAAGGGCGCGGACCTCGCGATCCGCGCCCTTCGAATTTTCGATCTCGCGATCAGCCCTAGTCGAGCTGACGCTTGATCTCTTCGACGGTGAAGCACTCGATGGTGTCGCCGACCTTGATGTCCTGGAAGCCGGCGAACAGCATGCCGCACTCCTGACCGGACGGGACCTCGTTGACCTCGTCCTTGAAGCGCTTGAGCGTCGCCAGGGTGCCCAGTTCCAGAACGACGATGTCGTTGCGGATGATCCGGACCTTGGCGCCCTTGCGGACCACGCCCTCGGTGACCCGACAGCCGGCGACCTTGCCGATCTTCGAGATGTCGAAGGCCTGCAGGACCTCGGCGTTGCCGAGGAAGGTTTCGCGCTGGATCGGGGCCAGCATGCCCGAGAGCACGCCTTTGATGTCGTCCAGCAGGTCGTAGATGATCGCGTAGTAGCGGATCTCGACCCCTTCGCGTTCGGCCAGGGCCCGCGCCTGGGCCGAGGCCCGGACGTTGAAGCCGATGACCGGCGCGCCGGCGCCCTTGGCCAGCATGACGTCGCTTTCGCTGATCGCGCCGGCGCCCGACAGGATGATCCGCGCACGGACCTCGTCGGTCGACATCTTGTCCAGCGAACCGATGATCGCTTCGGCCGAACCCTGCACGTCGGCCTTGATGACCAGCGGCAGTTCCTTCAGCTTCTTGTCCTGCAGCTTGGCCATCATGTCGGCCATCGAGGCGCCGGCGCCCACGGGGGCCATCGACTTCTCGCGCTTCTGGCGGATGCGGTACTCGGTCAGTTCACGGGCGCGGGCTTCGTTCTCGACCACGGCGAAGGCTTCGCCGGGCGAGGGGACGCCGTCCAGGCCCAGGATCTCGACCGGGGTGGCCGGACCGGCTTCGGTCAGCTGCTCGTTGCGCTCGTTCAGCAGGGCGCGAACCCGGCCGAACTGGGCGCCGGCGACGACGATGTCGCCGCGCTTCAGCGTCCCGCGATTGACCAGCACGGTCGAAACCGCGCCGCGACCCTTGTCCAGCTTGGCCTCGATCACCACGCCGTCGGCGGTGCGGTCGGGGTTGGCCTTCAGGTCCAGCACTTCGGCCTGCAGCAGGATGGCGTCGAGCAGCTCGTCGAGACCCGTGCGCGCCTTGGCCGAGACCTCGATGATCTGGGTGTCGCCACCCAGGCTTTCGACGACGATCTCGTGCTGCAGCAGCTCGTTGACCACGCGGGTCGGATCCGAGCCCGGCTTGTCCATCTTGTTGACGGCGACGATGATCGGCACGTTGGCGGCCTTGGCGTGTTTGATCGCCTCGATCGTCTGAGGCATCACGCCGTCGTCACCCGCCACCACCAGCACGACGATGTCGGTGATGTTGGCGCCACGGGCGCGCATCGCCGAGAAGGCGGCGTGGCCGGGCGTGTCGAGGAACGTCACGCGCTGGCCGTCCTTCAGGCGAACCTGATAGGCGCCGATGTGCTGGGTGATGCCGCCGTGTTCGCCGGCCGCCACGTCCGTGGAGCGCAGGGCGTCCAGAAGCGACGTCTTGCCGTGGTCGACGTGACCCATGATCGTGACGACCGGGGGGCGCGGTTCCAGGTGATCGTCGATGTCCTCGGCGCCGATGAAGCCTTCTTCGACGTCGGCTTCCGACACGCGGCGCACGGTGTGACCGAATTCGGTCGCCACCAGCTCGGCGGTGTCGTTGTCGATGACGTCGTTGATCTTCAGCATCACGCCCTGACGCATCAGGAACTTGATGATCTCGACGCCGCGCACGGCCATCCGGTTGGACAGCTCCTGCACGGTGATGACGTCGGGAATGACGACTTCACGCGCGACGCGGGTCTGTTCGGCGACGCCGCCGCGACGCTTTTCCTTTTCACGTTCACGGGCCCGGCGAACCGAGGCCAGCGAGCGCATGCGGTCGGCGGAATCCCCATCACCGGCCACGGCCTGGATGGTCAGACGGCCTTCGCGGCGCTGCGGAGCGCCCTTGACGCGCGAAACGGCCTTGTTGGGCGCGTTGGCGGCCTTGCGGCGATCGTCATCGTCGTCCGGACGGCGGCTGACTTCGCCGCCGGGACGCGGAGCCGAACGCATGGCGCGTTGGATTTCCGGCGTGGCCGGAGCCTGAGCCGGCACACCCGGACGCGGGCCGCGCGGCGGGCCGCCAGGGCCCGTGCGGGCGCCGGGCGCCGGGCGCGGGGCCAGGGCCGAATAGCGGACGGTCTGCTGCGGACGGTCGCCTTGCGGACGATCACCCTGCGGGCGGTCGCCACGGTAGCCGCCGCGGTCGCCCTGCGGACGATCGCCTTCGGGGCGAGGACCGCGCGGGCGGTCGCCCTCGGGACGCGGCGCGCGTTGACCGAAGTTGGCGCCGGCGTCAGGACGCGGGGCGCGCTGGTTGAACGGACGGTCGCCTTGCGGGGCCGGACGATAGGTCGTCGTGCTCGGACGATCGTCGCGGCGCTCGCGGCTAGGCTCGTAGGTGCGGGTCTGGCCAGCGGGAGCCGCCGGGCGAGGCCCGTCGTGACGCGGACCTTCGTGACGCGGACCTTCATGACGGGGCGCGTCCTGGCGCGGAGCCTCGGCGCGCGGCGCCGCCGGAGCCTGGGCCACGGGACGCTGAACCGGCGCGGCCGGTGGCGGCGTCACCGGTGCGGCGGGCGCGACTGGAGCCGGCGCCGGAGCCGGTGCTTGAGCGGCGGGCGCTTGAACCGGCGGCGCGGCGGCGGCGCGTTCGGCCGCGACCTTGGCGGCGGCTTCGCGCTGAGCGGCTTCCTGGGCGGCGCGGGCGCGCGCCTCGGCGGCGGCCTGGTCGGCCGCCTGACGCGCTTGGTTTTCGCGCGCGGCGTCGACGACGCGCTGGCGAGCGCGCAGTTCTTCCTGCGAGAGACCACCGGCCGAACCGCCGCCCGACGGGGCGTGGCCGCCGCCTTGCGACGACTGCTGGCGCGGCGGCGGCGCGTCATGGCGACGCTCAGCCGAAGACGGCGCGGCGAGATTGCCCGTCGCGGACGCGTGCGGACGCGTGCGCTTGGTTTCGACCACCACCGTCTTGGTCCGGCCGTGGCTGAAGCTTTGCTTCACGACCCCGGCGCTCACCGAGCCCTGGCGGGGCTTCAGGGTGATGGGGGCTCGTCCGCCGGGTCGGCCGTTTTCGTTCTCGTCGCTCATGCGCTCGCTTGTACTTCCGCCAGGCGGTACCTGGCTAAAAAACCGCATTTTCCATGTGAGAAAGGGGCCTGGACGTACCTGCCGAGGCAAGCGCGTTTCCCGACCCTTCACTCACGAACGCGACCCGAATAGCCGCGCCCAACGTCTAATTTCTAGAGCTTTTCCATCGCACTGAAGCGGATCCAGTGGGATGCAAAAGCCCTAGAGCCTGTCCCGGCCGGCTGACCGACCAGGGCGAACAGGCCCGCCCTCTTAGTCCAGCAGCCTTCTCATCCGCCGAGGGCGGGAAGGCCGCTAGCCGTCCTCACGTCCGTTCGCCGACCATTCGGGAGGCAAAAGCGGGCGGAAACCTGACAAACGCTCGACATCCAATGTCCAACGTTCGGCGCCGCGCCCGGCGAGGAGTGCGGTGTGTATCACATTCTCCCCGCCCAAGGCCAAACTCAATTCATCCGAATTGAAGGCGCCCAGCAAACGAGGCGGCGTGGGGGCCTTTCGGGCGGCGTTAAGTATCTTGCGGCGACCATCGGCGGCCGCGTCGGACGCCTCGATCAGCCAGGCCACCTTGCCCGTTCCCAGGGCGGCGACCACCTTTTCGTATCCCGAGATAATGCTTCCAGCCTTGCGCGCAAGGCCCAGGCTGTCCAACAGCCGGCGAACCAGCAAGGCCTCGACCTGGTCGGCGAGATCCGCCGGAACCGTCAGCTTGGTCTTGGCCGCGCGCGAGAACAGGCCCTTCTTGGCCGCCGTGGCGATCGAGTCCCGGTCGGCGCCGACCCAGATACCTCGGCCCGGCAACTTTCTCGCCACGTCGGGCGTGACCGTCCCGTCCGGCCCCGCCACGAAGCGGACCAGGCGCGCTTCGTCCGTCGCCTCGCCCAGGACGATGTCCTTGCGCAGACGATTGGCCTCGGCGTGGGTTTTGGGGTCGGTCTCGGTCATCTTGTCTTTTGCTTGGAGCGAGGCGAACGCCGCGCTCCGGAATGGCGAACGGCCCCGCGGATCGCTCCGCGAGGCCGTCGTTTCACGCTCCGAAGGGCTTAGGCCTCTTCTTCGGCGGCGGCTTCTTCGGTCGCGGGGGCCTCGGCGACGGCTTCGCCTTCGCCGTCAGCTTCGGCTTCGGTTTCGGCCTCATACTCGGCTTCCGCTTCGTATTCCGGTTCCGGCGGCGCTTCGACCCAACCCATGGCGACGCGGGCGCGCATGATCAGGGCCTCGGCGTCTTCCGGCGACAGGTTGAAGCTTTCCAGGATGCCCGGCTCGCGCACGCGCTCGCCGTTCTTGGTCTCGAACCAGCCGCGCATGTCGTCCGGCACCAGACCCGCGAGGTCTTCCACCGTCTTCACGTCGCCTTCGCCCAGGGCCACGGCCATGGCCAGGGTCACGCCCTCGACGGCCAGGAGTTCGTCCTGCACGCCCAGCTCCAGACGCTTGGCGTCCAGGGCGGCGGCTTCCTTGTCGAGGAATTCGCGAGCGCGGGCCTGCAGTTCCTCGGCGGTCTCCTCGTCGAAGCCCTCGATCGAGGCGATCTCGTGCGGTTCGACGAACGCCACGTCTTCCACCGCGGCGAAGCCTTCGGTGACCAGCAGCTGGGCGATGACCTCGTCGACGTCCAGGGCTTCCTGGAACAGGGTCGTGCGCTCGGCGAACTCGCGCTGACGGCGCTCGCTCTCCTGGCTCTCGGTCATGATGTCGATCTGCCAGCCGGTCAGCTGCGAGGCCAGGCGGACGTTCTGGCCGCGGCGGCCGATGGCCAGCGACAGCTGCTCGTCCGGCACCACGACTTCGACGCGCTCGTCTTCCTCGTCCATGACGACCTTGGAGACTTCGGCGGGGGCCAGGGCGTTGACGATGAAGGTGGCCTCGTCTTCCGACCACTGGATGATGTCGATCTTCTCGCCCTGCAGCTCGGCCACGACCGCCTGCACGCGCGAGCCGCGCATGCCGACGCAGGCGCCGACGGGGTCGATCGAGCTGTCGTTGGAAATGACGGCCATCTTGGCGCGCGACCCCGGGTCGCGGGCCACGGCGCGGATCTCGATGACGCCGTCGTAGACTTCCGGCACTTCCTGCGCGAACAGCTTGGCCATGAAGCCGCCGTGAGCGCGGCTCAGCATGATCTGCGGGCCCTTGGTCTCGCGGCGGACGTCGTAGATGTAGGCGCGGATGCGGTCGCCGACGTTGAAGTTCTCGCGCGGGATCGACTGGTCGCGGCGCATGATGCCTTCGCCGCGGCCCAGGTCGACGATGACATTGCCGTATTCGACGCGCTTGACGCTGCCGTTGACGATCTCGCCGACGCGATCCTTGTACTCTTCGTGCTGACGCTCGCGCTCGGCTTCGCGGACCTTATGCATGACGACCTGGCGGGCCATCTGGGTCTGGACGCGGCCGATCTCGAACGGCGGCAGAACTTCTTCGTAGATCTTGCCGACCTCCGCGTCGCGCCAGGTGCGCTTGGCGATCGAAAGCTGCATCTTGCCGATCTCGCCTTCCAGCTCGGCGTCGTCGGGCACCACCTCGATCACGCGCTTCTGCGTCATTTCGCCCGTGCGCGGGTCGATCTTGACGCGGATGTCGTGCTCGGCGCCGTAGCGGGCGCGGGCGGCCTTCTGCAGGGCGTCCTCGATGGCCTCGATGACGACTTCCTTCTCGATGCTCTTTTCACGCGCGACCGCGTCGGCGATCTGCAGGAGTTCGAGCCGGTTGGCGGAGATGCCGATGGCCATGGTCAGTCCTCTTCACTTTCGGACAGGTCGTCGTTGTCGGATTGAATGCGGGCGGCGCGCTGCTTCGCGCCCCGCTCCATCAGGGTGTCGGTCATGACGAGCTTGGCGTCGATGATCCAGGCGAAGGGGAAGTAGACGGTGACGTCGTCCTCGCCCTCGATGTTCAGGCCGACCTGGTCGTCTTCGATCCCGGCCAGCTCGCCCTTGAAGCGCTTGCGGCCCTCGGCCACGCGGTCGAGTTCGATGCGGGCCTCGAGGCCGGCATAGTCGGCGAAATCCTTCAGGCGGGTCAGCGGCCGGTCGATGCCGGGGCTGGAGACCTCCAGCGTATATTCGCCGGCGATCGGGTCGGCGGCGTCGAGGATTTCGGAGATCCCGCGCGACAGCTTCGCGCAGTCCTCGACGTTCATGTCGCCGCCGCTGCCGTCTTCCTGCAGCGGATGTTCAGCCATGATCTGCAGGCGACGCTGCTCGGCGCCGCCCATCAGGCGCAGCCGGACAATCTCGTAGCCAAGGGTTTCGGCCACGGGATCGAGCATGTCGATCAGATCACGGTCTTCCTGCGTCTTGCCGCGCACGTTCTTCTCAACTCGATACGGCTGGCGGGAAAACTCCCGTTCAGCCAAACAAAAAGCGGCAGCCTTTCGGCCGCCGCTCGAAAGCGCCATCTAGCGCTAACGGACGATGTAGGACGCTTTATAGGCGAATTGAAAAACCTTGTCGACTCCATCGGCGTACGCCCCTTCCGCGCCGCAGCAATTTTAGGAAGAGCCTGTCCTTTTTGGATGCCTGCATCCAAAAAGGATAAACAGGCTCGTTTTGAAAAAAGTAGAGCGTGATGGCCGCCAAAACCGCTCACACTTTTGGCTATCACGCTCTATAAGCCAGCCCGCGCAGGCCGCCTCCCCGCGGACCTCATAAGACGAAGAGTCACAATGGACCTCTCCAAGATCCCCACCGGGGCCAACCCGCCTTACGACCTCAACGCCATCATCGAGATCCCGCAGGGCGGCGAGCCGGTGAAGTATGAGATCGACAAGGAAAGCGGCGCCCTGATGGTCGACCGCTTCCTGCACACCGCGATGTTCTATCCGGCCAACTACGGCTTCATCCCGCACACCCTGGCCGACGACGGCGACCCGGCCGACATCATGGTCGTGGGCCCGACCCCGGTGGTGCCGGGCGCGATCATCCGCTGCCGCCCGATCGGCACCCTGATGATGGTCGACGAAGCCGGTTCGGACGAAAAGATCCTGGCCGTGCCGGTCGACAAGCTGCACCCGTTCTATACCGGCGTGTCCAGCTGGCGCGACCTGCCGACCATCCTGACCGAGCAGATCGCCCACTTCTTCCAGCACTACAAGGATCTGGAAAAGGGCAAGTCGACCAAGATCAGCGGCTGGGCGGACATCGAGGAGACCGCCGACATCATCCGCACGGCGATCAAGCGCTACAACGAAACGTACTAGGCCAGACGATGACGCCCCTCCCCCTCGTGGGGAGGGAAGGTCAGCGCCTATGCCCTGACGAAATCCAGGAACACCGGGGCGCAATCGCCCAGCTTCTTTTCTTCGTAGCGCGTGGTCACGTGGTCGGCCGGGATCGCGTTGCGGTCGGCGTCCGGGTCGGCGAAGCGGAAGTTCGGATCAGCCAGGACCCGCTCGGTGGTCCACTCGCCGTAGTCGGCCCAGTCGGTGGCGAAGCGCAGGGCCGCGCCCGGCTTCATGACGCGCGCCAGCTTGGCCACGAACTCCGGCTGGATCAGGCGGCGCTTGTTGTGGCGCGCCTTGTGCCAGGGGTCGGGGAACATGATGAACACGCGATCGAGGCAGGCGTCGGGCAGCCAGTCGACCACGTCGCGAGCGTCGCCCTCGTGGATGCGCACGTTCTTCAGCGCCTGCTCTTCCACGTGACGGACGGCGCTGGCCACGCCGTTGACGAACGGTTCGGCGCCGATGACCAGGGTTTCGGGAACGCGGCCGGCCTGGGCGGCCATGTGTTCGCCGCCGCCGAAGCCGATCTCCAGCCACACGGCCTTGGCGTCGGGCATCAGGTCCAGGGGCTGGAACGGGCCCTGCGGCACGGCGATCTCGGGCAGCAGTGTGTCGAGCAGAGCCTGCTGGCGCGGCTTCACCGGGCGCGCCTTGATACGACCGAACGAGCGCAGCGGTCCGTGAGGAATGGGAGCGGAAGTCATGGCGGCGTCTTAGAGCTTTGAAAGCGAAATGAAAACGGGCTCCGACCCAGATGGATCGGAGCCCGTTTCGCGAGGGGTCGAAGGTGAGGCTTACGCCAGGCCCTTCAGTTCGCCCACGAGGTCGGTCTTCTCCCACGAGAAGCCGCCTTCGTTGTCCGGCGTGCGGCCGAAGTGGCCGTAGGCGGCGGTGCGGGCGTAGATCGGGCGGTTCAGCTGCAGGTGCTCGCGGATGGAGCGCGGGGTAGCGCCGCCGATCAGCTGCGGCAGAACCTTTTCCAGCACCGCCGGATCCACCTTGCCGGTGCCGTGCAGGTCGACGTGGAACGAGACGGGCTGGGCCACGCCGATCGCATAGGCGATCTGGATGGTGCAGCGGTCGGCCAGGCCCGAGGCCACGACGTTCTTGGCCAGGTAACGGCAGGCATAGGCCGCCGAGCGGTCGACCTTGGTCGGATCCTTGCCCGAGAACGCGCCGCCGCCATGCGGAGCCGCGCCGCCGTAGGTGTCGACGATGATCTTGCGGCCGGTGACGCCGGCGTCGCCGTCCGGGCCGCCGATCTCGAAGCGACCGGTCGGGTTGACCAGCCACTGGGTCTTCTTGGTGATCAGGCCGTCCGGGAAGACCGGCAGGATGTGCGGCTTGATCAGGTCCAGCACGCGCTTGGAAGTCGCGGCCTTGCCGTCGATCTTCTTCTTGTGCTGGTGGCTCACGACGATCGAGACGACGCGCACGGGACGGCCATTGCCGTCATATTCCAGGGTCACCTGGCTTTTGGCGTCCGGCTCCAGCGCCGAGAGCTCGCCGCTGTGACGCAGCTCGGCCAGGCGCTTCAGCACATTGTGGCTGTACTGCAGGGTGGCCGGCATCAGTTCCGGGGTCTCGGTGCTGGCGTAGCCGAACATGATGCCCTGGTCGCCGGCGCCCTCGTCCTTCTTCTCGGTGGCGTCCACGCCCTGGGCGATGTGCGCCGACTGGCCGTGCAGGAAGTTCGAGTACTTCGCCTTCTGCCAGTGGAAGCCCTTCTGCTCGTAGCCGATGTCCTTGATCGCCGCGCGAACCTTGGGCTCGAGCGAGGCGAGGATGTCCTTGGTCAACTGCTTGTTGGCCTTCTTGTCGCCATCCGGCTTGCCGGCGCGGACCTCGCCGGCCAGGACGATACGGTTGGTCGTCACCAGGGTCTCGCAGGCGACGCGCGCCTCCGGATCGACGGTCAGGAAGGCGTCGACGACGGTGTCGCTGATACGGTCGGCGACCTTGTCGGGGTGACCTTCAGAGACGCTCTCGCTGGTGAAGATGTAGGACGAACGGCTCAAGAGACAGCTCCGGTCATGAAATTCCGCGCAGGCGGACAGGCGCCCGGTACGGCGTCAGTTAGACCGGAACCATATAAAGATATGTTTATGCGATCAAGCGGCGCCTGAGAGACTTACGCCTCGTCGTCGCCGGGTTCCTCTTCCTCGGCCATCGAGCGAACCAGCTCCAGGATCCGCCGGCGCACCTTCGGCTTGGTGATCCGAGGGAACAGGCTGGCCAGTTCCAGGCCCTCGGGCGTCATCAGGAAATCGTGGACGAACACCTTGCCGCCCTCGGCCACGCCCTCGCTGGCGGTATCGGCCAGGCCCTCGAAGAAATAGGCCACCGACGACTGCAGGCTCTTGGCGATTTCATAGAGCTTGCTGGCGCTGACCCGGTTGGCGCCGCGCTCGTACTTCTGGATCTGCTGGAAGGTCAGACCCAGATGCTCGGCCAGTCGCTCCTGGCTGACGCCCAGAATCTTCCGGCGCATGCGGATACGCGCCCCGACGTGCAGGTCGATGGGGTTGGGGTGGCGCTCGGTGTGCGGCAGGTCGCTCATACCCACGCTTGATAGCTGAAATTGCGGTTTTAATTCAGCCTAAGTCTTACAAGCGCGCAATAGAGGAAAAGGATTTACCTGCCCGCGGGCGAACTGACGCAACCGCAGATGTCAGTAGAAGCGCGAGAAACGCGAGATCCCCGAAGTTGTCGAAGGGTGTAACGTCACCCATCCCCGGTATTGACGCGTCGATGACGCCGCTTTTGCCTAGGTCGAGGCGGGCCCCAGTGATGATTTTACCACGCGCGTCGATGATAGCGCTAACGCCGGTCGGCGTGGCGCGCAGGATCGGCTTGGCGCTCTCGATGGCGCGATAGCTCGCGAGATTGAGGTGTTGCAAAGGTCCGGACGTCACGCCGAACCAGGCGTCGTTCGACACATTGATCAGGGCGCGGACGTTCGGATCGCTTTTAGCCAAGCCGGGAAACAGGCTCTCGTAGCAGATCAGCGGCTGGACCAGCAGGTCGGGCGCGATGCGAAGGGGGGCCGGGCGCGGGCCCGTGGCGAAGCTGTCGCCCAGATGCGTCAGGCTCTTGAAGCCGATGAGGGTGAGGAACTTCTCCGCCGGCAGGTATTCGCCGAACGGCACCAGCCGATGCTTGTCATAGATCCCGACCACCGCGAGATCCGTGGCCGTGCGACGCAGGGCGATCAGGCTATTATGATAGACTGGCGCCTGAATCGGCCCTTCGTAACGATAACCGCCGATCAGCAGCAGCTGCCCAGGCTGGAGACTGTCGACAATCGCCTGGCGGACCCATGTCCCCGGCGCGAGATAATCGTTGGTCGCCGCCGGCAAGGCGCCCTCGGGCCAGATCACGATGTCCGCGGGCCTGTCCTTGTACGGCGCCGCGGTCAGCGAGACATAGGACTGTACGATCCGCGAGAAGCGGTCGGCGTCCCACTTGGCGTCCTGCTGAATGTCGGCCTGGACGATCCGCACGGTCGTCGACGGCCCCTCGGCCAGCGGTCGCGACTGCGCCACCGCGCCGTAGGCGTAGAGCGCGACGAGGCCGGCGCCCGCCGCGCCCAGCGCGACCTTCCCGGCCTTGCCCTCGCGCCACGCGGCGGGAGCGGCGGCGATGGCCAGCGTGATCCAGGTCAGGCCGTAGGCGCCGACCAGGGCGGCGGCCTGGGACGGCCAGGAGCCCGCGCGCCAGGTCTCGCCCGGGAGGTTCCAGGGAAAGCCGGTCAGGACGTGGCCGCGCGCCCATTCCAGCGCCGCGAAGGCCCCGGCGAAGGTCAGGACTCGCCAGGCGCTGGCCGGCCGAACCCAGCGGTAGAGCAGCGCCGCGAGGCCCCAGAACAGCGCCAGGCCCGAGGCCATGGCCGCCACGGCGAACGGGGCCATCCAGCCCTGGTTGGCGGCGTCGACCATGAAGGCCTCGGCGATCCACCAGGTGCTCAGGCCGAAATACCCCACCCCGGCCAGCCAACCGCGCCAGAAGGCCGAACGCAGCGGCTTGGCCGGATTGGCGTCGTCCAGCAGGAAGAGCAGCGCGGCGTAACCCAGCAATCCCGGCAGCAAGCCGAACGGCGGGTGGGCCAGAGCGGCGGCCAGACCCGCGAGCAGCGCCAGAACCGGGCCGCTCCAGGCCTTCGCTCGGAAGTCCTGCCAGGCGGTCACGAAGCGGAAACATCCTCGGCGACCGGCGCTGCCTGCTGTGACGAACCGCCGCGCACACGCACCCGGCGCACCCGGCGCGGATCGGCCTCGACCACCTCGAACTCGTAGCCGTCCGGATGGGCGATGACCTCGCCCCGCTGCGGCACACGGCCGGCCAGGGCCACGACCAGGCCGGCGACCGTGTCGATGTCCTCTTCCATGTCCGAGGGGGCCAGCTCGCGGCCGAGGGCGGCCTCCAGTTCTTCCAGCGGCGCGCGGGCATCGGCGTCGAAAACCCCGCCCGGCCGCGCCACGATCGCGACGGCGGCCGCGTCATCGTGCTCGTCGTCGATCTCGCCGACCACCGCCTCGATCAGGTCTTCCATCGAGACCAGGCCGTCGGTGCCGCCGAACTCGTCGATGACCAGGGCCATGTGGATACGGCTGGTGCGCATGCGGAGCAGGAGGTCGGCGGCCTTCATCGAAGCGGGCACGTACAACGCGTCACGGCGCAGCTTGTTCAGCACCAGATCGCCCGCCGCCGGCCGTTTGGCCTCGTCGGAGAGCAGGCGGAAGATGTCCTTGACGTGGACGACGCCGACGGGATCGTCGAGGGTCTCGCGATAGATCGGCATCCGCGAGTGCTCGGCCTCGGCGAACTGCGCCACCACCATTTCGAACGGCGTCGAGAGCTCGACCGAGACGATGTCGGCGCGCGGGGTCATGACGTCGGCGACCCGCAAGGTCTGGAAGGCCTCGGCCTGGTCGACGATGTCGACGGCGCCGGTCGCGGCTGGGGGTTCGGGCGGCCGCGAGGGCTCGCCGCCGGTCAGTTGCCGGCGCATACGCCGAAGAAACGCCCGCACGCCCCGGCTTCTGCGAGCCGGACCGGCGGGCTGTCGACTAGGCTCGTCGCTGGGCATGGCCCCTGTCAGCGCCCCTCTTCATCACCGGCATAAGGATCCGGAACGTCCAGACCCGCCAGAATTTCGCGCTCGAACGACTCCATGGCCTCCGCCTCTTCGTCGTCCTCGTGGTCGTATCCTAGGAGATGAAGCACGCCATGCGCCACCAGATGTTGCAGATGGTGGGCCAGGGACTTGCCCTGCTCGGCCGCTTCACGGGCGCAGACGCCATAGGCCAGGGCGATGTCGCCGATCTGACCCTCGGGGTTGGCTTCCGGATTTTGCGGCGAGGGGAAGGACAGGACGTTGGTCGCGTAGTCCTTCTGGCGGAAGTCGCGGTTCAGGGCCTGGACGCTGTCGTCGTCGGTCAGCAGGATCACGATCCCCTGGCCTTCGATGTCCTCGTGCGCGTCCAGCACGGCCTGGGCCGCGCGCCAGACCAGGGCCTCCGTATCGGCTTGCGCCCTGGTCCAGGCCTCGTCTTCGATCTCGATGTCGACGGTGATGGTCATCTAGCGGGGCGTACTCATTTACCTGGGCGTGCTTTGGGCCGCGTCGGCGTCATAGGCCTTGACGATCCGCTCGACGAGCGGATGGCGGACGACGTCGGCCGAGGTGAAGCGCGACACCGACACGCCCTCGACCCCCTCCAGGATCGAGACGGCATGGGCCAGGCCCGAATCCCGCGGGTTCAGAAGATCGACCTGGGTCGGATCGCCGGTCACCACCATGCGCGCGCCTTCGCCCAGGCGGGTCAAAACCATCTTCATCTGCAGGCGCGAACAGTTCTGGGCCTCGTCGACGATGACGAAGGCGTGCGCCAGCGTGCGGCCGCGCATGAAGGCGATCGGGGCGACCTCGATCTCCAGCTTTTCCCGGCGCCGACGCAGCTGATCGGCCCCCATGATGTCGGTCAGAGCCTCCCAGACCGGCGCCATGTAGGGATCGACCTTCTCGTTCAGGTCGCCCGGCAGGAAGCCCAGCTTCTCGCCGGCCTCGACGGCGGGACGGGTGACGATCAGACGATCGACCTCGCCGCGCATCAGCATGCCAGCCCCATGGGCCACGGCCAGGAAGGTCTTGCCGGTGCCGGCGGGACCGAGGCCAAAACTCAGCGGATGGCTGGCCATGGCCTCCATGTAGCGGGCCTGGCCCTTGGTCTTGGGCGAGACATTGCCCTTGCGCACCGCGCGGGGCGAGGCCTGGCCGCCAGTCTCGTGAGCCTGGCCGATGGCGATGCGCACGTCGGCCTCGACCACCTCCTCGCCGGCGTCGGCGCGGGCGGCCAGGGTCTGCAGCACCCGCTTGGCGCCGGTGCGGCCGCGCGCGTCGCCGGTGATGGTGACGCCGCCGCCCGGGGTCTCGATCAGCACCTTGAAGGCGTCTTCGATCAGGGCGGCGTGACGGCCGGACGGGCCGGTAACGGCGACGACGGCGTCATCGGACAGCGGCAGGAACTCAGGGGTGCGGCTCAAGCGGTCTCCCAAATGGGCTGGATCGTGTCGGGTTGGGTTTCCAGAACGCCCGCCAAGCTCATCTTGGCGGCGCTTTCGATGCGGACAGGCGCGATCCTACCGATCAGGCTTTCGGGGCCCTCGGCGTGGACGGCCTGCAGATATGGGCTGCGCCCCACGATCTGGCCAGGGTGGCGGCCCGACTTCTCGAACAGCACCGGCATCACCTTGCCGACCTGGCTGGTGTTGAAGGCGCGCTGCTGCTCGTCCAGCAGTTGGTTCAGGCGCTCCAGGCGCTCGGCCTTGACCGCCTCGTCGACCTGGCCGGGCATCGCCGAGGCCGGCGTCCCCGGACGGCGCGAATACTTGAACGAGAAGGCGCTGGCGAAGCCGACCTCACGGACCAGCTCCAGGGTCTTCTCGAAATCGCCGTCGCGCTCGCCGGGGAAGCCGACGATGAAGTCGCCGCTCATGGCGATGTCCGGTCGCGCCGCGCGGATCTTCTCGATCAGCTTCACATAGCTCTCGGCCGTGTGATCGCGGTTCATGGCCTTGAGGATCTTGTCCGACCCCGCCTGCACGGGCAGGTGGAGGTAGGGCATCAGCTCCGGCAGCTCGCCGTGGGCCTCGATCAGATCATCGCCCATGTCGCGCGGATGGCTGGTCGTATAGCGGATGCGGTCCAGGCCATCGATGTGAGCCAGCCGGCGAACCAGCTTCGCCAAGGTCGAGCCGTCGCCGTCATAGGCGTTGACGTTCTGGCCCAGCAGGGTGACTTCGCGCACGCCCTTCCCGGCCAATTGCTTGGCCTCCTCGACGATGTCGTTGACCGGCCGCGACCATTCGCCGCCCCGCGTATAGGGCACCACGCAGAAGGTGCAGAACTTGTCGCAGCCTTCCTGCACGGTGAGGAACGCGGTCACGCCCGTCACATGACGCTCGGCCGGCAGGGCGTCGAACTTCTCGTCGGCGGCGAAGTCGGCGGCCAGGCGCTCGCCGGTCGCCCGGTGGGCGCGGGCGATCAGCTCGGGCAGCTGGTGATAGGCCTGAGGCCCCACCACCAGATCGACCGCCTTCTGCCTTTGCATGATCTGAACGCCTTCGGCCTGGGCGACACAACCGGCCACGGCGATGGTCATGCGACCGCCGCTCTCGGCCTTCCGGTCCTTCATCTGCTTGATATAGCCGAGCTCGGAATAGACCTTCTCGGTCGCCTTCTCGCGGATGTGGCAGGTGTTCAGCACCACCAGGTCCGCGCCTTCCGGGTCGTCGACCACGCCATAGCCCAGCGGGCGCAGGACATCGGCCATGCGCTCGCTGTCGTAGACGTTCATCTGACAGCCGTAGGTCTTGATATAGAGGCGCTTTTGCGGGGTCTCGCTCATGGGCGAGGTTATGGGGTCACGCGGCCCCTGGCGCAAGTTCGCCAGGGTCACACCGTCGCCGGATCAATCCTCCAGCGGAACGCCGTAGAGCTCCAGCCGGTGGTCGATCAGCTTGTAGCCCAGCTTGCGGGCGATGGCGTTCTGCAGGGCCTCGATCTCTTCGTCCACGAATTCGACGACCTTGCCGGTCTTCATGTCGATCAGGTGGTCATGGTGATGATCGGGCGTCTCTTCGTAGCGCGAGCGACCGTCACGGAAGTCGTGGCGCTCGATGATGCCGCTTTCCTCGAACAGGCGGACCGTACGGTAGACCGTGGCGATCGAGATGTGCGGGTCGATGGCGTGGGCCCGGCGGTGCAGTTCCTCGACGTCCGGGTGGTCGTCGGCCGACGACAGCACGCGCGCGATCACGCGGCGCTGGTCCGTCATGCGCATGCCCTTTTCGATACAGGCCTTTTCGAGTCGATCCACGGCGGAGCTCCGTCTTAAGTCGCGGCAAGATAGGCGGTCGGCCCTTAAGTGTTAAGCGCCCGCCGCATGACAAGCGCGTCCTTGGCCCCATCCGGGTGGGGATAATAGCCCTTGCGCAGGCCGACCTTGGCGAAACCGGTCGTCTGGTAGAGGGCGATGGCCGCCAGATTGTCCGTGGCGACCTCCAGGAACATCGCCTCGGCCCCCGTCTCGGCGGCGATTCCGGCGGCGATTTCCACCAGCGCCGCGCCCCAGCCGCGACGGCGGGCGGCCGGATCGACGGCGATGGTCAGGATCTCGGCCTCGCCGGCGATCGAGCGGCACAGGATGAAGCCCTTGGCCTCGGCCGGCTCACCGGCCTCGCCCAGAACGGCGAAAGCGCCGGGGGATTTCAAAAGGTCGTCGAACTCCGGCGCCGTCCAGGGCCGGTCGAAGGCCTTGTCGTGGAGATCGGCGAGATCGAAAGCGGCTTCGGAGCCGACGGGACGCAGGTTCATGATTGGGCGGCCGGCAAGGTCGCGTAGGGCGCGCGCAGATAGAGCGGCCGGGGCGAATGGCTCGGCGTGGGCTTGGCGGCGGCCAGGCGTGCGACGGCGACGGGATCCGGCGCGGCCAGGGTCAGCACGGTGACGCCGCTCAGCGTGTCGGCCAGCAGCGGCGCGCCGGAGCCGACCAAGGTCGCGGGGCCGCCGGAATAGAGCTCGGCCAGGCGCGCGGCGGCCTCGCCAAGGCCCAGGGCGTCCGGCGCCATCAGCGAGGCGCCGTCGGCGAAGACCTGGATATAGACCTGGTTCATCCGCGCATCGATGACGGCGGCGACGAAGCCCTTGTGGCCGAACGCCAGACTCTCCAGCGTGTTGACGCCGACACACGGGATCGACAGCGCCGTGGCCAGGCCCTTGGCGAAGGCCAGGCCCACGCGCAGTCCGGTGAACGAGCCGGGGCCGACCGTCACGCCGATGCGGGTCAGATCCGTAAAGGCCACGCCGGCCTCGGCGGCCGCCTCGCGCGCCAGGACGCCGATCCGCTCCTGATGGCCGCGGGTCATGGGCTCGCTTCGGGCGGCCAGCACGCGCTCGCCGTCCAGCACGGCGACCGAGCTGGCGCCGAGACAGGTGTCAATCGACAGGATCATGGATCAGCCGGCGCCGACGACCGCGCCTTCGGCCGGACGCCAGATGAACGCATTCAGCTGGCCCTTGGCCTTCAGGGTCGCCTCGGGCGGCACGGCCTTGCCGGTGTAGCCGGGGACGCCGAACACGTAGGAGACGTTCGGGGCCTCGGGACGGACGCAGATCGTCTGGTTGATCTCGCGGCCTTCGCCGGCCCGGCACTGGTCGACGGTGAAGCCGAGGCCGGCCCACTTGGCCAGGAGCTGCTCGTCCTTGGGGCCCCGTGCATCGCCGGCTTCGACCCGGACATAGGCGATCTCGGCCTCGTCGTTCTTGCCGATCTCGGCCAAGGGCGTGTTGTCCTGCTCGACAGTGATGATCGGCTGGGCTGGGCCTTCGCCGAAGTGCATGAAGGCCTGCTCGACCTTGGCCTTGGGGAACAGCACCTTCAACGTGGCCAGATCGAAGGCGACCGAGCTGTTGATCGGACCGACACCGTCGTTGCCGACTTTCAGCGGGCCGCCGGCATAGGGCGCGATGGCGACACGCACGGGGGCTTTCGCGCCAGTCTCGGCGGCGGGTGTCGCGCCAGGAGCGGGCTGAGTTCGTCCTTCTTGGCCGGCCCGCAGGCGGCGAGCAGCACGAGCGGCAGGGCGAGGAGGGTGTGGCGGAGGGTCATGCGAGCGTTCTAGCCCGATGCCCCCTCGCCGTCACCCAACCTGTCGTCAAAGCCGACAGGAGGCCGTCACTTGAAGTCAGAGAATCTTCGCGGCCTCATCGAAGCTCAGGCGCGGGTTGCGTGGGAACAGGCCCTCGTCGGTACCATGGCCGATCGAGACGATGAAGTTGCTCTTGATGTTCGTGCCCGCGAAGAACTCGGCGTCGACGCCGGCGTTGTCGAAGCCGGACATCGGACCGGCGTCCAGGCCAAGGGCTCTCGCGCCCAGGATCAGATAGCCGCCCTGCAGCGAGCTGTTGCGCAGCGCGCCCCACTCACGGGCCGTCATGTCGCTGAACCAGTCCTTGGCGCCCGGGGCGTGCGGGAACAGCTTCGGCAGGGTTTCCGGGAAATCGAGGTCGTAGCCGACGATCACCGTCACCGGCGCCTGCAGGATTTTCGGCGCGTTCGAGCCCGACGCGAGCTTGGCCAGGCGCTCCTTGGCTTCCGGCGAGGTCAGAAAATAGAAGCGGGCCGGGCTGGCGTTGGCGGCTGTCGGGCCGAACTTCACCAGCTCGTACAGCGCGTGCAGCGTCTCTTCCGGCAGGGGGGTCGGGTCCCAGCCGTTGCGGGTGCGGGCTTCGGTGAACAGCTGGGCGAGCGCGCCGTCTTCGAGCTTGGCCATGATCGATCCTTCGGGAGGCTATCTGTAACTCTATGAGTTACGATATAGCCGCCCACGCGACGGGATCAACCCTTCGCGCTCAGAGCGTCTGCTCGACCCGGGTCACTTCCGGCACATAGTGCTTGAGCATGTTCTCGACGCCGGCCTTCAGGGTCGCCGACGAGGACGGGCAACCCGAGCAGGCGCCGCGCATGTGCAGCCAGACCACGCCGGTCTGCGGCTCGAAGCGCGAGAAGACGATGTCGCCGCCGTCCTGGGCCACGGCGGGACGGATGCGGGTGTCGAGCAGTTCCTTGATCTCGGCGACGATCTGCGAGGTCTCCTCGTCATAGACGCCGTCCTCGTCGTGGCCGCCACCCCCATTGGCGCTCTGGTCGAGCAGGACCGGCCGACCGCTGGTGAAGTGGTCCATGATGGCCGCCAGGATCGGCGCCTTCAGGTGCGGCCACTGGGCGTCCTCGCCCTTGGTCACGGTCAGGAAATCGGGACCGAAGAACACCCGCGTCACGTCGCCCAGGTCGAACAGGGCCTTGGCCAACGGCGAAACATCGCCCTCTTCCGGGGTGCGGAATTCCCGCGCGCTCCCTCCTGAAGTATTTGAGCCCAGCACTTCGCGGCCGGGCAGGAACTTCAGGACCTCGGGGTTCGGGGTGGTTTCGGTCTGAATGAACATGACTTCTGAAATGGACCTCGCGAGGTCGTGGCGCAAGACCGGCCGCCGCGTTCACAAGACCGTAGACCGGCGAATTTTAAAAGTGACACAGGCGTCATTTTCTGGCGGTATGGCGGAATAACAATGGTCCGCGGGAGGATCCTGAAGATGAGCGATGGTTCGGTTGACCTGAAGGAAGCCGCGCGGGCTGAAGCCTACGCGATGCCCCTGGAAGACATCCACGTGGCCAGCCCGGCCCTGTTCCAGGCCGACGCCATGTGGCCCTATTTCGAACGGCTTCGGAAAGAAGACCCGGTGCACTGGTCGAAAGGCGACGAGGAGACCGGCCCCTACTGGTCGATCACCCGCTACAACGACATCATGACCGTCGACACGACCCACCAGGTCTTCTCGTCGGACGCGCACCTGGGCGGCATCACCATCCGCGACTTCGACGAGGACTTCGTCCTGCCGATGTTCATCGCCATGGACCAGCCCAAGCACGACATCCAGCGCAAGACGGTCAGCCCGATCGTCTCGCCGCAGAACCTGGGCCGGCTGGAAGGCGTCATCCGCGAACGGGTCTGCCAGATCCTCGACAACCTGCCGATCGACGAGCCGTTCGACTGGGTCGACAAGGTCTCGATCGAGCTGACCACCCAGATGCTGGCCACTCTGTTCGACTTCCCCTGGGAAGAGCGCCGCAAGCTGACCCGCTGGTCGGACGTGGCCACCGCCTCGCCCGAGAGCGGCATCATCGAGAGCGAGGACGCCCGCCGCGCCGAACTGCTGGAGTGCCTGGGCTACTTCACCAATCTGTGGAACGAGCGGGTCAACCAGACCGAGCCGGGCAACGACCTGATCTCGATGCTGGCTCACGGCGAGGCCACCCGCGACATGCCGCCGATGGAGTATCTGGGCAACGTCATCCTGCTGATTGTCGGCGGCAACGACACGACCCGCAACTCGCTGACCGGCGGTCTCTACGCCCTGTCCAAGAATCCGCAGGAAGAGGCCAAGCTGCGCGCCGACCCCAGCCTGATCCCGAACATGGTCTCGGAGATCATTCGCTGGCAGACCCCGCTGGCCCACATGCGCCGCACGGCGCTGGAGGACTACGAGCTGGGCGGCAAGACCATCAAGAAGGGCGACAAGGTCGTCATGTGGTACGTCTCGGGCAACCGCGACGACACGGTGATCGAGAACGCCGACGCCTTCATCATCGACCGGCCCAGCGCCCGCCGTCACCTGTCGTTCGGCTTCGGCATCCACCGCTGCGTCGGCAATCGCCTGGCCGAGATGCAGCTGAAGATCGTCTGGGAGGAGATCCTCAAGCGCTTCCCCCGGATCGAGGTGCTGGAAGAGCCCAAGCGAGTCTATTCGACCTTCGTGAAGGGCTACGAGCGGATGATGGTGCGGATCCCGGAGCGGCTTTAGCCGGCCGCCGCGCACCTAAGGCCTGTCCCGTTTAGCGGAGCCGCCTAACGGGACGAAGGCTATAAATCAAATATTTATATTCCTTTAGCTTTAGGTGACGCCACCTGAAGCTAAAGGGCTCCAGGCGCTATTTCACGCAGGTTTTGGGCGACACGGCCTGACGCTCCAGGCCCGCCAGCATGGCCAGCGCCTCGGCCTTGGCGACCGGATGCAAGGCGCCGCGCCCCTCCGCGACCTGGTAGTCGCAATCGAGAAGCTCGAACGGCGGCTTCTCGTCGGTCGCATGCCGCTCCACCAGCATCCGGTCGGCGGAGATCCAGACCGAGCTCACGTCGGTCACCAGGGTCTGGCGGTCGGGCGACCGGAGCCAGGTCTCGCCCTTGCCGCCGACCGAGACCTGGTAGCCATTCGGCAGGACCTGCTTGCTGGGCATCATCGAGCCGACCATCGAGGCGATGAACAGCCCGACCACGACCAGGACGATCAGGAAGATTATCTTCTGCCGGCTCACGGGGTCTCCAGACGTCATGTCTCGCGCGGGGGTGCGCTCTCAGGTCGCGGAGCTATCGCGTTAACGCGGCGTTGACCATACTCGCCGAACCTCTGTTAACCATGTTACAGTTCGCGTCATGAGCAACGTTCGCCCGGCCGGCTGGCCGTCCGTCCCGTCGAAGCCCGCTTCCGCCCCCGCTACGGGTCCGGCCGCTCAGACGCGCGCGGCCTTCTTCCAGCAGGCCCTGGGCGACGCGGCCCCGACCCGTCCGGCCGTCGCGCCGTCGACCGTGCAGATGCAGACCATGGCCCAGCCGCAACAGCGCCAGGCGCCGCAGAAGCCGTTCGTGCAGCCGGACGCCCAGCCCACGAGGATCCTGCGCCCCGGCTCGCTGCTGAATATCGTGGTCTAGCCCAGAGAGGCTCAGGCCGCCTTCTTCGCGGCCTTGTCCTTCTTGGGCTTCTTGTCCTTCTTGGGTTTTTCGGCCTTCGGCTTCTTGGCCTTGGGCTCCGGTTCGGCCGGGTGCAGCTCGGCGCCGGCCATGTCGGACAGCAGGTCGAGGAAGCCCTCGCGCTTGCCGGGCTTCAGCAGGGCCAGGATACGCGCGTCGGCCATGCCGACCATCGGACGGATGGCCTCCAGGGCCTCGCGGCCGGCGTCGGTCAGGCGGACGCTGTTGGCGCGGGCGTCCTCGCTGGAGCGCTGGCGCTCCAGGTGGCCCTTGGTGATCATGCGGGCGACCATGTCGGCCAGGGTCGAGCGGTCGATGCCGGTGGCGCGGACCAGGGCCGTCTGGGTGACGCCCTCGTTCTCGGCCACGGCGGCCAGCACGGCGAACTGGCGCTGGGTGACCCCGGCCTCGCCGCACTCCTCGGCGTAGATGTCGAGCGCCAGTTGCAGGACCCGGTGAAGCAGGTGGCTGGGCGAGCGCTCCAGGAGACCCCCGACCGTCTTTTCGCCCTTGCTCTTGGCCATGCTCGCGCCCCGTTTCCGCAGGCCGTGCTCGGCCGACGGACGAACGGTAGCACCTTTACACGTCGATTTGACGACAACGGTCCGTGGACGGCGGAAACGGCGCCTCTAGAAACCGGCGTCCGGCGGCTCGACCGCGGCCGGCTCGTCGCCCTTGGCCATGTGTTTCATCATGAACGGCACCTGGGTGGCGACGAACACAAGCGCCAAAGGCAAGAGACCAAGGCGGAACTTCACCCAGGTGTCGGTGTCCTGGGTATTGCGGACGATCTCGTTCAACAGAGCCACGACGCCGAAATAGCCGCCGTAGCGCAGGGTCAGGGTGCGCCAGGCCGCGTCGGACAGGTGCAGGGCCTCGCCCATGATCAGCTTCAGCGGCTGGCGGCCGGTGAAGACGCCGCCGAACAGGAAGCTGGCCAGGGCCAGGTTGATCACCGTGACCTTGATCTTCACGAACACGTCGGAGTGGAAGATCAGGCCCAGCGCGCCGAAAATCAGCGCCATCCCGCCGAAGAACAGCGGCAGCAGGGCCAGGCGCCGCTCGACCGCGAAGCCGATGGCCAGGGCCGCGGCCGAGGCGGCGACCAGCACCCAGGTGGCCTTCTGGAAATCCTTGGTGACGAAATAGGCGACGCCGAAGGCGATGGCGGCGCCGTAGTCGACGACCGTCCGGACCCAGCCGTTGCTCTTCTTCGGAGTCTCTGCGGACGCTTCGCTCACGGATCAGTCCTTCAGGCCGACGAGGGAGCGCGAAAAGGCGCGGGCGTCGAACGGTTGCAGGTCTTCCACGCCCTCGCCGACGCCGATCAGCTTGATCGGGCTGTCGGAGGCGCGCGCCACCGGCACCAGCACCCCGCCGCGCGCGGTGCCGTCCAGCTTGGTCATGACAATCCCGGACACGCCAACCTGGTTGCCGAAGATCTTCTCCTGGGCCAGGGCGTTGCGGCCGACCGTGGCGTCCAGCACCAGCAGGGTCTCGTGCGGATAGTCGGGATCGACCTTCTTCACGACACGGATGACCTTGAGCAGCTCGTCCATCAGGCCCTGCTTGTTCTGCAGGCGGCCGGCGGTGTCGATCAGCACCACGTCGTAGTGCTCGGCCTTGGCGCGCTCGACGGCCTCGTAGGCCAGGGCGGCGGCGTCGGAGCCGGTGGGCTTGGACATGAAGTCGGCCCCGGCCCGATCGGCCCAGACCTTCAGCTGCTCGACGGCGGCGGCGCGGAAGGTGTCGCCGGCGGCGATCAGGACGCGGGCGCCCTTCTCGGTCAGGTCGGCGGCGATCTTGCCCAGGGTGGTGGTCTTGCCCGAACCATTGACGCCGATGAACAGCACCACATAGGGGCGCGGACCGCTCAGCGGGTCGAAATCGCCCTGGCGATCGGCCAGCTCGGCGGCGATCAACTCGGCCAAGGCTTCCTTGACCTCGTCGTCGGTCGACGATTTGCCGAAGCGCGACTTGCCGAAGGCCTCGGTGATGCGGGCGGCGATCTGCGGACCGAGATCGGCCTCGATCAGCATCTCTTCCAGCGCGTCCAGCTGTTCCTGGTCCAAGGGCTTCTTGGTGAAGACCCCGGTGACCTGGTCCGTCATCTGCTGGGACGACCGGGTCAGGCCGGACGTCAGGCGCTGGAACCAGCCTTTTTTCTGTTCGGGCTTCTCGCTCATCCGCGCCCCTTTAGTGGAACGGGCGAAAGTGTAAATCGGAGATTACCGGCGCGAGGTTAGCGCGGTCGCGCGACGCGTGCGAAGAAAGGGCATGGACTTGCAACTTGACCCACTGGGCGCGGCGCTTTTCTGGCTCGACTACGCCGCCGTGGCCGTTTTCGGGGCAACGGGCGCCCTCGCGGCCGCCCGACGCAAGCATGACATCATCACCTTCGGATTCTTCGCCGCCATCACCGGCGTGGGCGGCGGCACCCTGCGCGACCTGCTGATCGGCGCGCCGGTCTTCTGGGTGCAGCGGCCGGGCTACATCATCGCCTGCCTGGCGGCCGCCACGGTGGTCTGGCTGCTGGGCAAACGCGGATGGCGGTTCCGCGCCCTCCTCTGGCTCGACGCTCTGGGCATGGCCGCCTACGCCGTGGTCGGCACCGCCAAGGCCCTGGGCCTGGGCGTCCACCCGTTCAGCGCCGTGGTCATGGGCGTGCTGACCACCGCCTTCGGCGGCGTGATCCGCGACGTCCTGGCCGAGGAGCCGAACCTGCTGCTGCGCCGCGAGATCTACATCACCGCCGCCTTGCTGGGGGCGAGCGTCTTCGCGGTCCTGAAACTGCTGGGCGCGCCGTTCTGGCCGGCGGGCGTCACGGGGTTCGTCGCCGCGTTCGGGCTGCGGGCCTGCGCGATCAAGTTCGGCTGGAGTTGCCAGGCTTCGCGGGAGAAGAAGAGGCCCGCGACGCCTGACCTCTGGCGGCCTCGACCGCCTGACCTGAAGCAGGATGTCCCTACCCCTTCGGGGTCAGCCTGAAGGTGACCTTGTAGCCGTTGTGATCGGACAGCACCGGCTCGTCCGCGCCATCGAAGGTGGCCTCGACCGCTCTGGGCGTGACCTCGACCGCGTCGCCGCCCAGGAAGCCGATCAGGTCCTGGGTGTTCAGCCACGGCGCCTCGCCCGTGTAGGAGATCTGGGTGTCGCACGCGCCCGGGTTCTCGTGGCACCAGCGGCTGACCACCACGAACGGGTAGTCGCTCATCATCTTGTCGAAGCGGTCGGGCGAGCGGCGGACATTGAAGTCGCCGCCGACGATCAGCGGCGCGCCGGGCGTGCGGCTGGCCTGCAGGAACCGGCCCAGCTCCTGGGTCTGCAGGGCGTGGGCCTCGTTGTAGCGCTTGCGCGGCACCTTCGAAGCCCCGTGCGAATTCATGTGGGTGTCGGCGATCTCGACCGAGGTCGGCAGGCCGGCGACCTGGATCGAAACCAGCATCACCCCCTTGTTGGCCAGGCAATCCAGGCCCGCGCAATAACGATAGGCGTGCGACTTGACCCAGTCGATCGGATGGTTGGACAACACCCACAGGCCGCTGGAGCCCCACTTGCCCCAGCCCTCGCCCTGGCGGCGATACTTCACGCGCCGGTAGTCGGTCTTCTCGCTCTTCAGGTAATTCTCGTCGCGCTGACCCTTGCGCGGCCCCCGCGCGACGTACGGATAGCCGCTCTCGTCGATCAGATCCCAGGTCTCGTCGCGAAAGCCCTCCTGGATCAGGACGACGTCCGGCTCCTTGCCCTTGGCGCGCATGGCGGCCAGCTCGTGGCCAATCTGCTTCAGCGCCGTCCCGCGACCCTTGCGGACCAGCGAGGGCAGGCCCTCGATATTGTAGGTCATGACGCTGAGCGTCACCGGCTTGGGCTCGTCGGCGCGCGCCGGCGCGGCCGTCAGCAGGCAAAGCGCCAGAAGGGCCCAGGCTGACCGGATCAGTTTGCACGCTCCGCTATGACGTGAGCCCCGTCATGGCCGGTGATCGTGAAGGTTACAATCTCGCCCAGCGGCGCGGCGCCGGTGAAGCGGATCTCGGTGAAGTCGTCGGCGCGGGCGACGCCTTCCCGTTCGACCAAGCCCGGCAGGGTGCGGCCGATCTGGCGTTGCAGGTGGCGCTCGAGGCCGCGCTGGCCGGCTTCGCGCAGGCGCTTGGCGCGCGCCTTGATCAGCGGACCCTTCACCGGCGGCATCCGCGCGGCCGGGGTGCCGGGGCGGGCGCTGTAGGGGAAGACGTGCAGGAAGGCCAGACCCGCCTCCTCGACCAGGTCCAGCGTGTTCTGGAACGCCTCTTCGGTCTCGGTGGGGAAGCCGGCGATCAGGTCGGCGCCGAAGGCGGTGTCCGGACGCACGCGGCGCACCTCGGCCACCAGCTTCAGCGCGTCCTCCCGACTGTGGCGGCGCTTCATGCGCTTGAGGATGATCTTGTCGCCCGCCTGCAAGCTGAGGTGCAGGTACGGCATCAGACGCGGCTCGGTCTCGAGCAGCTTGAACAGGTCCGGATCGATCTCGGCCGCGTCGATCGACGAGAGCCGCAGCCTGGGCAGGTCCGGGACCATGCGCAGGATGCGGCCGACCAGTTGGCCCAGGGTCGGCTGGCCCGGCAGATCCGCGCCCCACGAGGTGACGTCGACGCCGGTCAGCACCACCTCGCGATAGCCCTCGGCCGCCAGCTTGCGGACCTGCTCGACGACCTCCCCGGCCGGGGCCGAGCGCGAGTTTCCCCGGCCATAGGGGATGATGCAGAAGGTGCAGCGGTGATCGCAGCCGTTCTGGACCTCGACATAGGCCCGGGCGCGATCCTTGAGGCCGTCGATCAGGTGACCGGCGGTTTCCTTGACCGACATGATGTCGTTGACCCGCACGCGGGCGGTCGTGTCCGTCATCGCGCCCGGCGCGGCCTTTTCGGCGTTGCCCAGCACGAGGTCGACTTCGGGCATGGCGGCGAAGGCGGCCGGATCGACCTGGGCGGCGCAACCGGTGACGATGATCCGCGCGCCCGGCCGCTCGCGGCGCGCCTTGCGGATCGCCTGACGGGCCTGACGCACGGCCTCGTTGGTCACGGCGCAGGTGTTGAATACCACCGCGTCGGACAGACCGTCGGCGGCGGCGCGGGCTCGCATGGCCTCGCTCTCATAGGCGTTCAGGCGGCAGCCGAAGGTGACGACGTCGACGCCGTCCGGGCCCGACATGGTCGTGGCTGGACCGCCCTCCTCGCCCGCTTCCGGCCTGGGCTTCGGCGTCGCCTTGATGACGGTGTAGGTGGTCATGACCTCAAGCCGCGACCCGCTCCGGCAGCTTGCCGGCGAAATCCATGCTGACCGGGCCGGTCATGATCACGTGACCGTCGCTCTCGCGCCATTCGATGACGAGAGAGCCCGTCTCGAATTCGACGCGCGCCTTGCGGTCGGTCAGGCCGCGACGCACGGCGGCGACCTGGGCCGCGCAGGCGCCGGTGCCACAAGCGGCGGTCAGGCCCGCGCCCCGTTCCCAGACCTTCAGCTGGATATGATCGCGCGCCGCGATGTGCGCGAAGCCGACATTGACGCCTTCCGGGAACAGCGGGTGATGCTCGACCAGCGAGCCCGTGCCCGTGGCGAAGGCGTCGCTGACCGGGGCGTCGACGAAGAACACCACATGCGGATTGCCCATCGAGACGCAGACAGGCGTATGCACCAGCGGCGCGTCGATCGGACCGACCTGCAGCTCGACCCGCTCGGTGTTCATCTCTTCGGACAGTGGAATCTGCGTCCAGTCCAGGCCCGGGACGCCCATGTCGACCGTCACCAGCTTCTCGCCCGCCGCGACGCCAGAGAGGCGGCCCGCCACGGTGTCGAACGCCACGGCGTCCTTGCCGGACGACTGCATCAAGAGCCACGCCACGCAGCGGGTGCCGTTGCCGCAGGCGCCGGTCTCCTCGCCATCCGAATTCCAGAAGCGCACATAGGCCGACGCGCCCTCCGCCTTCGGCGGATCGATGGCGATGACCTGATCGCAGCCCACGCCGCCGTCTCCCCGTTTGGCGATCGCGCGGATCTCCTCGGGGGTCGGTTCAAAGGACTGGGTCTGGGTCTCGATGACGACGAAGTCGTTGCCCAGCCCGTTCATCTTCAGGAAGGTGCGGCTCATAGCCGGGCTATATAGTGGAAAGCAGAGCGAAATGCACCGCGACGAACAGGACCACGCCGGCCTTCGCCTGCGCGCGCGATTGCGGGCCCTCTATCACGGCGCCTCGCCGGTCGCGGTGCGGTTCCGCTACGGGATCATCCTGATCGACCTGGCGATCATCGCTTTCTTCATCGCCGCCCCGCTGATGCAGCGGCACGGCCTGACCTTCTATCTGATCGACTACGGGGTGGCGGCCTTCCTGGCGCTGGACCTGAGCGCCCGCGCCGTTGCGCACGGGGACATCAAGTCCTGGCTCAGGAAGCCGATCGTCTGGCTGGACCTGTTCGTGCTGGCCACCCTGCTGTTTCCCGCCTGGCTGTTCAACTTCGGCTTCCTGCGGGTGCTGCGCCTGTGGACCCTGATCCACAGCGAGTTCTTCTGGCGCACGGTCGGACGGCGCTACGACGACACCCGGATCGAGGACATCACCCGGGCGGCCAGCTCGCTGGTCACCTTCGTCTTCGTGGTCACGGGCTTCGTTTATTCCAGCTTCGCCGGCCGCCACGACGGCATCGCCGGCTATGTCGACGCGCTCTATTTCACCGTCACCAGCCTGACGACCACCGGCTATGGCGATGTCACCCTGCCGGGCGTGTGGGGCAAGCTGTTGTCGATGGCGGTGATGCTGGGCGGCGTGTCGCTGTTCATCGGCCTGATCCAGTCGATCCTGCGGCCGCACAAGGTCGTCTATCAGTGCCACGCCTGCGGCCTGCGCCGGCACGATCCGGACGCCGTCCACTGCAAGGCCTGTGGCGTTCTGCTGAACATTCCGGACGACGGGGCGTGATCGGCTCGGCCTAGCTCTGGCGCGGGGGAAATTTTTCGATACCGTCCCGCGCCATGACCCTGCTCCGCACCTGCTCGGCGATCGCCCTGGCCTTCGCCCTCGCCGCTCCCGCCCTCGCCCAGGACGCCGATCCGCACCTGGCGCTGGAGGCGGTGGAAAGCCCCGACTCCCTGGCCTGGGTGAAGACCCAGAACGACAAGACCTTGCCGGTCCTGTCGGGCGACCCGCGCTATGCCGGCCTGCAGGCCGAGGCGCTGAAGATCCTGTCGACCAAGGACCGGATCGCCATGCCGAACTTCATCGGCAAGACCGTGTTCAACTTCTGGCAGGACGAGACCCACGTGCGCGGCGTCTGGCGGCGCACCAGCCTGGAGTCCTACAAGACCGCCGCCCCGCAGTGGGAAACGGTCATCGACCTGGACGCCCTGGCCAAGGCCGAGGGCAAGAACTGGATCTGGAAAGGCGCCGACTGCCGTCCAAAGACCCACGACCGCTGCCTGGTCAACCTGTCGAACGGCGGCAAGGACGCGGTCACGGTCCGCGAGTTCGACCTGACCGCCAAGAGCTTCGTCGACCCCGGCGCGGGCGGCTTCGTGCTGCCCGAGAGCAAGCAGTCGATCGAGTGGCTGGACCCCGACACCCTGATCCTGACCCGCGACTGGGGTGAAGGCACGACCACGAAGAGCGGCTACGGCTTCGTCATCAAGACCCTGAAGCGCGGCCAGGCCCTGGACCAGGCGGTCGAGGTCTATCGCGGCCAGGCGGCCGACGTCTCCGCGCGGCCAAACGTGCTGCGCGACGCGGCTGGAAATCGGGTCGTGCTGATCTCGCGCGCCACCGACTTCTTCCACGACGAGACCTATCTGTGGGACGGCGCCAAGGTCGTTCCCCTGCCCTTGCCGCAGAAGCTGAGCGTGCGTGGCCTTCTGGCCGGCAAGCTGATCGTCAAGACCGAGGAGCCTTGGACCGTCACAGTGGCCAACACGCCCCGGACCTATCCGGCCGGCTCGATCGTCGCCGTGTCGCTGAAGGTCCTGGTTCCGTCGACCGATAACACGCTGGTCATCAGCAATGATTGTGATCCCTGCCAGCTCCTGGCCCCGGGTCCGCGCCAGTCGATCGACCAACTCACCGTCACCGACAACCGCGTCGTCGCCGTGGTCTACGACAATGTGCGCGGCAGTCTGGTCAGCTTGCGGTTGCGCGGCGAATTCGGCGTCACCTCCCAGCCCCTGCCGGTGATCGACAACGCCTCGGTGGCCCTGGTCTCGCATTCCGACGAAGGCGACGACGTCTTTTACACCAACGAGGGCTTCCTGACGCCGACCGAGCTGAAGCTGGCCGACGCCACCGGGACCACCGCCCAGACGATCAAGGCCCTGCCCGCCCAGTTCGAGACCAAGGACCTGGTGGTCGAGCAGAAGTCGGCGACCTCGAAGGACGGCACGGCCATCCCCTACTTCCTGGTCCACAAGAAGGGCTGGAATCTGGACGGCCAGAACCCCACCCTGCTGCACGCCTATGGCGGCTTCAATCTTTCCAAGCTGCCGGTCTACGACCCGCTGATCGGCAAGCTGTGGCTGGAACGCGGCGGCGCCTACGCCGTGGCCAATATCCGCGGCGGCGGCGAGTTCGGACCGGCCTGGCACGAGGCGGCGCTGAAGGCCAACCGCCAGCGGGCCTATGACGACTATTTCGCGGTCGCTGAGACGCTGATCGCCGCCCAGGCGACCACGCCGCGCCACCTGGGCGCCTATGGCCGCTCGAACGGCGGCCTGCTGATGGGCGTCGCCCTGACCGAACGTCCGGACCTGTGGAACGCGGTGGTGGTCGAGAGCCCGCTGCTGGACATGATCCGCTACACCTACCTGCCGGCCGGGGCCTCGTGGATCGGCGAGTATGGCGACCCGGCCATCCCCGCCGAGCGCGCCTGGATCGAGAAGTACAGCCCGTACCAGAACCTGAAGGCGGGCGTGAAATACCCGCTGGCCTACATCACCACCTCGACCAAGGACGACCGCGTCCATCCGGGCCACGCCCGTAAGTTCGCCGCCAGGATGGACGATCTGGGGGTCGACCACCTCTATTTCGAGAACACCGACGGCGGGCACGCCAATGGCGCCGACCCCAAGAACAACGCCCGCCGCTGGGCGCTGCACTACACCTACCTGTCGCGCCAGCTGATGGATCACTAAGTGGGTAAGCTGCTGACCGTTCTCATGGCCTCCACGAGTTTGATGACCATAACCCCCGCGATCGCCGCCGAAACCGACAAGCCCAAGGCCGCCGAAGAAGCCCGAACCCCGCTGACCGAGCTGGGCAAGAACGATCCCTATCTCTGGATGGAGGAGATCGAAGGGACTCGCGCCATGGACTGGGCCAAGGCCCAGAACGCCAGGACGCTGCCGGTGCTGCAGGGCGACAAGCGCTATGCGGACCTGGAGGCCAAGGCCCTGGCGATCCTGAACGCCAAGGACCGCGTGCCGGGAGTCTCGTTCGCTGGCGACGGATCCTTGCGCAACTTCTGGCAGGACGCCGACCATGTGCGCGGCGTCTGGCGCCAGACCACGCTGGAGAGCTATCGCACCGAGACGCCGGCCTGGGAGACGATCCTCGACATCGACGCCCTGTCCAAGGCCGAGAACGCCAACTGGGTGTTCAAGGGGGCCTCGTGCCTGCCGCCCGAGGACACGCGCTGCCTCGTGACCCTGTCGGACGGCGGCAAGGACGCCGTGACGGTCCGCGAATTCGACACGGCGACCAAGAGCTTCGTCCCGGTGGATTCACCCTGCCCGAGGGCAAGCAGAACTACACCTGGCTCGACAAGGACACCCTGCTGGTCGGCCGCGAGTGGAAACCCGGCGAGCTGACCAAGTCCGGCTACGCCTATGTCCTGAAAACCGTGAAGCGCGGCCAGAGCCTGGACCAGGCGGTCGAGGTGTTCCGAGGGGCGGAGACCGACGTCTCGGTCAATCCGTTCGTTCTGCGCGACGCCGACGGCAAGGCCGTGGCGGTGATGGCCGGCAGAGGCGTGACCTTCTTCGAGGCCGAAACCTATCTGCTCGAGGGCGACAAGCCCGTGAAGCTCGATTTGCCGCTGAAGAGCTCGGTCCAGGGCTATGTCGCCGGTCAGATGATCGTGCTGATGGAGCAGGACTGGAAGGGCTTCAAGACCGGCGACCTGGTCAGCTTCGACCTGGCCAGGCTGAAGGCCGCGCCGGATCAGACGGTAGCGACCCTGGTCCTGCGCCCGACCGCCCGTCAGTCGGTCGAGCAGGTGACCACCACCCGCACCAAGCTGGTTGTCGGCCTGCTGGATAACGTCAAGGGCGCGGCGCGGGTGCTGACCCACGGCCCGAAGGGCTGGACGTCGCAGGCCCTGGATCTGCCGGCCAACAGCGCCATCGGCCTTGGCTCGACCGCCGAGACGGATGAGCGCCTGTTCGTGACGGTCACCGGCTATCTGGCCCCCACCACCTACTGGCTGGCCGACGCCGGCTCCTTGAACCTGGAACAGGTCAAGGCCTCGCCGGCCCGTTTCGACGCTTCGACCCACGTGGTCGAGCAGTTCGAGGCGACCAGCACCGACGGCGCCAAGATCCCCTACTTCGTCGTGCGGCCCAAGGGCGTCAAGTACGACGGCCAGGCCCCCACCCTGCTCTACGCCTATGGCGGCTTCCAGGTGCCGATGACCCCCGGCTATTCGGGCGTGATGGGCAAGCTGTGGCTGGAGCGCGGCGGCACATATGTCGTCGCCAACATCCGCGGCGGCGGCGAGTTCGGCCCGGCCTGGCACGAGGCCGGCCTGAAGGCCAACCGCCAGAAGGTCTATGACGACTTCTTCGCCGTCTCCCAGGACCTGATCACCCGCAAGATCACCTCGCCGCGCCGGCTGGGCATCATGGGCGGCAGCAATGGCGGCCTGCTGATGGGCGTGGCCCTGACCCAGCGGCCCGAGCTCTACAACGCCATCGTCGTTCAGGTGCCGCTGTTCGACATGATCCGTTACAGCCAGATCGGGGCGGGCGCCTCGTGGGTGGGCGAATATGGCGACCCGGCCATCCCGTCCGAGCGGGCGGTGATCGCCAAGTATGACCCCTACTCCAACCTCAAGGCCGGCCAGAAGTACCCCGAGGTGTTCATCGAGACCTCGACCAAGGACGATCGCGTCCACCCGGCCCACGCCCGCAAGGCGGCGGCCAAGCTGGAGGAACTGGGCTATCCGGTGCTCTATTACGAGAACATCGACGGCGGGCACGCGGCCAGCGCCAACCTGGCCGAAACCGCCCGTCGCCAGGCTCTGGAATATGTCTATCTCAGTCGCAAGCTGATGGATTGAGCAAAACGGCGCGGCGTTTCGGATAACGCCGCGCCGTCAACCCAAACGAAAGTTATCGACGCCAAGATGCGCTCCGACAAAGCTGTCGGACCCGTCACAGTGCCCATCCAAGTCGTCAAAGCCCTTGACCTTTCCCCCGCCGATATCGCGCGGTGGATGGAGCTGCAGCGTAGCCAGGCGCGGCTGGACTCGCCGTTCCTGTCGCCGCACTGGGCCGTAGCGGTCGCCCGCGCCCAGGGCGACAAGGGCGAGGCCGTCAAGGTCGCGATCGTGCGCGGCGCCGAGGGCGAGGCCCTGGCCTTCCTTCCAGCCCGCATCCGCCAGGGCGTGGCCATGCCGGCCGGCGCTCCGATGTGCGACTATCAGGCCCTGGTTTCGGCCCCGGGCGTCGCGGTCAATCCGCGCGACCTGCTGGCGGCTCTGCACGCCTCGCGCATCGACTTCTGTCACATGCTGGCCGACGACGAGACCCTGGCCCGCCACGGGCGTGGCCAGGCGGACTCCTGGATCATCGAACTGCCAGACGGCTACGAGGCCTACGCCGCCGAGCGCAAGGCCGCCAATGTCGGCGTGCTCAAGGACATCGACAAAAAGCGCCGCAAGGCCGAGCGCGAGGTCGGGCCCTCGCGCTACACGGCCATGTCGGAAAGCCGCGGCGACTTCGACCAGCTGATCGCCTGGAAGCGGGCTCAGTTGCTGGCCACCGGCCAGACCGACCTCTTCAAGACGCCCTGGGTCAATGACCTCGTCGAGGCGCTGTTCCAGAACCGCGCCCCCCACTTCGGCGGCGGGCTCTACACCCTGCACCTGGGGGACCAGCTGGCGGCGGTTCACCTGCACCTGCGCGGCGAGCACACGATCCACGGCTGGCTGATCGCCCACAATCCCGAGCTCGATCGCTATTCGCCCGGCATGCTGCTGTTCCAGGACATCCTGAAGAGCATGGACGGCACGGACTATTCGCGCCTGGACCTCGGCATCGGCGACTATCGGTTCAAGCGTGAGCTGTCCAACGCCCGTCAGACCGTGGTGTTCGGCTTCCTGGGCTCGCCCTCGCTGCCGACCCTGGTCCGCCACGCCGCCTACGGCATGCGCAGCGTCGCCGAATCCCTGCCGCTGGGGCGGATCTCCGAAATCCCCGGCAAGGCCATGCGCCGCATCGACCTGCTGCGCGGGCTGCACTAGCGGGTCCGCGAACCTCGTCCTTCGACAAGCTCAGGATGAGGTTCTCTATCGACAGACTTTTATTCTGATCCTCACCCTGAGCTTGTCGAAGGGCTAGGATCACGCGCTTAGTGGAGAGCGTTGATCCGCATGGCCCGCGGATCAACCGAACCGGCCGCCCAGGCGCGAGTCCAACCGTATTTCAGCTCGCCCTCGCGGAAGGCGAAGCGGTCCAGGTGCTTGGCCACCACGTCCTCAAGCCGGGCCAGGCCTTCGAGGTCGGCGGCTTCGACGGTGATGTCGAGGCCATCGGGATGAGCAACCATCCGGCAGGTTCCCAACGGCAGCGGGAACAGGGCCGAGGTCTCGTCATAGGCGACCTCGAACCTGTGGGCCCAGTGCTTGGCCAACTGGGTCATGTAGCGGGCCGCCTTGTCGGTGGCGACGCGAGCGTGGCTTTCCATCGCCGTCCGTCCCCTAGATGGTCTCGATGACCGCCGCGGCGTCGTCCATCGCCTTGGCGATGGCCGCGATCTGCTCGGCGCTCAGCTGGCCGCCGTGCAGCTTGAGCCGCAGCGCGGTCTTGAGGTTCTCGCGAGCCCGCATGATCTGCGGCGAGAAGGCGGCGCTGGCGGACGCGGCCTCGGCCATGCGCTCGAACAGCGAGCGGACGGGGGCGTCGTTGCTGGCCAGGAACGCCTCGCCTTCCGGCGTGATCGTGTAGAGCTTCTTGCCGCCGCCGGCGTCGCTGGCGGTGACGTAGCCCAACTCTTCCAGCAGGGTCAGGGTCGGATAGACCACGCCGGGGCTGGGCGTATAGGCGCCGCCGGCCGCGGTCTCGATGGCCTTGATCAGCTCGTAGCCATGGCTGGGCTTCTCGGCGATCAGCTTGAGAACCACGAAGCGCAGGTCGCCATGATCGAAGAACCGGCCCATACGGCCGCCGCGACCGCGCGGGCCGCCATGATGACCGGCGGGACCGCCGTGGAAGCCGAAGGGATGACGGCCGTGATGCTCGTCGGCGTGGCCGCGCCAGTGACCGCGGTGATGGTGATGTCGTCCAAACATTGTGTTTTTAGATCCTGTTTCGTTATATCGGAATTATAGATATATCGGATCGCGACTAGGTCAAGAGCTATTTTCGATATATCTGATTGTATCGGAGAACGCGGCGGCGCGGCATCGCCCTTTTCGTGGCCCGCCGCTTTAAGTCAGGGCGATTTGAAGCAAGGCCGACCCAACGTGGCCGAAATACAACGTAATCAGTCTTGATACGGATTGCGGCGTGAATACATGCCGGCGTGTAGACGCAGGAGCACGGGCTTGAACGACCAGGATAACGGCCTCCGCCGCAGGGCGACCGGTCGGCGTATCGCCGCCATGGGGCTTGCCGCGGCCGCCAGCCTGGCGACGTTCTCGCCGGCCCTCGCTCGGGAACAGGGCGTTAAGGGCCAGTCGGTCGGAACCACCGCGAACGTCGAGGCGGCCAACGATCCGCTGGAAGGCTTCAATCGGGGCGCCTTCAAGCTGGGCATGGGCCTGGATCACGTGATCCTGGCGCCGATCGCCCACGGCTACATGGCGGTCACGCCCCGCGTGGTCCGCAACCGGGTCAGCTCGGCCGTCTATAATCTGGGCGAGCCGAACACCGTCATGAACATGGTGTTGCAAGGAAAGCCCAAGCGCGCCATGCGCTCGACCACCCGCTTCGTGGTCAATTCAACCTTCGGCGTCCTGGGCCTGTTCGACGTCGCCGCCAAGATGAACCTGCCGCGTCGCGACGCCGACTTCGGCCAGACCTTCGGCAAATGGGCGCCAAGCCCGGGGCCTATCTCTATGTGCCGCTGATGGGTCCGCTGAATGTCCGCGACGGCGTCGGCCGCGCGCTCGACTTCGTCACCGACCCCGTCTCGCTGTATGTCGGCGGCCTCTCCACCGACTTCGGCAAGGCCCGTACGGGCGTGACCATCGTCGATCTGCGCTCGAACACCGACCCGGCGTTCCAGGCCTTGAAGGACGCCGCCGACCCCTATGTCACCACCCGTTCGGCCTACACCCAGTATCGCGAGGCCTTCGTCCGC
This sequence comes from Caulobacteraceae bacterium, assembly GCA_965283765.1. Lineage (GTDB taxonomy): Bacteria > Pseudomonadota > Alphaproteobacteria > Caulobacterales > Caulobacteraceae > Caulobacter. The sequence goes on along the minus strand of CBDIPU010000001.1, from coordinate 271,443 downwards.
GACGCCACGGGCGACGCCGAGGTGCTGCCCGACTTCGACGCGCCGCCCCCGGAAGCTCCGCCTCAGGACGCTTCACCCGCGACGCCCAAACCATGACCGGTAAGACCATGACCAACACCCCCTCCACCCGGCGCGGCGCCAACGCCGCGCTTTTGGCGTTCTTCGGGGCCGTCGCGATCGGCGGCCCGGCCCTGGCCCAGAACAGCGCGCGCGACGCCGGCGCCGAGGCCTTCGTCCAGGCCAAGGCCCAGCGCGTGATCACCGTTCTGGCCAACAAGAGCATGAGCGACGCCCAGAAGACCCAGGTCTTCCACCAGGCGGTGGACGAGTTGGCCGACGTGCCGCGCATCACCAACTTCGTTCTGGGCAAGTACGCCCGCACCATCACGCCTGAGCAGCGCGCGCGCTTCACGCCGGTGTTCCGCACCTATGCCGAGAACGTCTATCAGAGCCGTATCGACGACTATCGCGGCGAGCAGCTGAAGGTGGTCGGCTCGGTGGTCAACAAGCCGGGCGACGTGACGGTCAAGACCGTGATCTCGGGCGGCCAGATCACTCAGCCCCTGCCGGTCTCCTGGCGCGTGCTGGGCGGCGGCCAGACCTGGAAGGTCGTCGATGTCCAGTTCAAGGGGATCTGGCTGGCCATCACCCAGCAGCAGGACTTCGTCTCGACGATCGACAACGCCGGCGGCAACATCGACGTGCTGATCAATCAACTCCAGAAGGGCGGCTCGGCGCCTTCTGGCCGTCGCAAGTAGCGACGGGACGACACGTTAAGGACCAAGGGGATTTGGCATTGCGCGAACAATGGGCCGAGACAGCCATGGGCGTCGTCGTCCTCGCCCTGGCGGCGGGGTTCCTGACCTATTCGCTGAGCGTGGGCGGCGTCCACATGAAGCGCGGAAACTATGAGATCAACGCCAAGTTCGGCGAGGCCGGTTCGCTGGCCCCGGGCGCGGCGGTGAGCGTGGCCGGCGTCAAGGTCGGCACGGTCTCGCAGATCACGCTGGAGCCGAAGACCTTCTTGGCCGTGGCCAAGCTGAGCATCGACCCGACCGTCAAGCTGCCGTCGGACTCGACCGCCAAGATCACCAGCGACAGCCTGCTGGGCGGCGCGCACGTCTCGATCGCGCCGGGCGCGGCCATGGACGACATCAAGCCGGGCGGCCAGATCGAGAACACGCAAGGCGCCGTGGACATCTTCGGCCTGATCGGCTCGGTGATCCGTCCGCAGGGCGGTTCGGATGCGGCGGCCTCGTCGGACGCACCCGCGCCGGACGCCTCGCAGCCCGCCGCGAGCTACTGACATGGCCGCGGCCGAGGCGACCCGGCAGGTCGCCCCTCGTTCTCTTGCCAACCCCGTCCGGGCTCTGGGTCGCTCGACACTGGCCGCCGTGCGCATGGTCGGGTCGGTCGGCGTCTTCGCCGTGCGCGGCGTCGCCGCCGCCCTGACCCCGCCCTGGTTCCTCGGCCAGCTGTGGCGCCAGTTCGTGGCCATCGGCTTCTTCTCGCTGCCGGTGGTGGGCCTGACCGCCATCTTCACCGGCGCGGCCCTGGCCCTGAACATCTTCACCGGCGGCGGGCGCTTCAACGCCGAGCAGGTAATGCCGCAGATCGTGGCCCTGGGGATCACCCGCGAGCTGGGCCCGGTTCTGGCGGCGCTGATGCTTGCCGGCCGGGTCTCGGCCGCCATCGCCGCCGAGATCGGCGCCATGCGGGCGACCGAGCAGATCGACGCCATGCGCACCCTGTCGACCGACCCGTTCCGCTATCTGGTCGGCCCGCGCCTGCTGGCCGGCGTCCTGATGACGCCGCTGCTGACCGCGGTGGCCGACACCATCGGCGTCGCCGGCGGCTGGCTGGTCGCCACGCGGGTGCTGGACTTCAGCTCGGCCGTCTACATCCGCAACACCATCGACTTCCTGCAGAGCTGGGACATCGTCTCGGGCCTGATCAAGGCCGCGGTGTTCGGGTTCATCGTGGCGCTGATGGGCTGCTACCACGGCTACAACGCCAAGGGCGGTGCGCGGGGCGTCGGCCGGGCCACCACCCACGCGGTGGTCTCGTCGGCGATCCTGATCTTCGGCTCCGACTACCTCCTGACCACCCTCTTCACCCACGCCTCATGACCGACGTGACCCCGAAACTCGCCTGGAAGGGCGTCACCAAGCGCTTCGAGGGCCGCGCGGTCCTCGACGGACTCGACCTGTCGGTCGCGCCAGGCCGGTCGCTGGTCATCATCGGCGGCTCCGGCCAGGGCAAGTCGGTGACGATCAAGACCGCGCTCGGCCTGATGCGCCCCGACGCCGGCAAGATCGAGCTGGACGGCAAGAACACCGTCACCCTGTCGGAGGGCGCCCGCCGCAAGCTGTTCTCCCGCGTCGGCGTGCTGTTCCAGGGCGCGGCCCTGTTCGACAGCCTGACCGTCTGGGAAAACGTCGCCTTCCGCCTGATCAACGCCGACGGCGCGCCGCGCAAGGAGGCCAGGGAAAGGGCGATCGAAGCCCTTGAGCAGGTGCGTCTGTCTCCCGACGTCGCCGATCGCTTCCCGTCCGAGCTGTCGGGCGGCATGCAGAAGCGCGCGGGTCTGGCCCGCGCCGTCGTCGCCCAACCCGAGATCCTGTTCTTCGACGAACCGACCACCGGCCTGGACCCCATCACGGCGGCGGCGATCAACGAGCTGATCTCCCACCAGGTGCGGCGCCTGGGTTCGACCGCCGTGTCGATCACTCACGACCTGGCCTCGGCCCAGACCATCGGCGATGAAATCGCCATGCTGCACGGCGGAAAGATCATCTGGCGCGGGCCGGCCGCCGAACTGCGCACGACCGACAATCCGTATGTCCGCCAGTTCGTCGAAGGCCGCGCCGAGGGTCCGATCTCGCACGCGGTCTAGGATGTCGCGCGCCGCCACGCTGTCGGCGGGCCTGCTGATCGCGGCCACTCTTCAGGTCGGCGGCGCCAAGCTGGCCCCCGCGTTAAGCTTCGGTTTCTCGCAAGGTCTCGGCCAGCAGCCGCCCTTCGACGCCACGGCTGGAGCCTGCCCGCCAGGCCACCACGATCTCGCGGCTGGGATGCTCGGTCGCCAGGGGACGGATCGTCAGCGCGGTCTTGTCGGTCAGGCCCGCGTGCACCGCCATGGCCGGCAGGAACGAGACGCCCAGGCCCGAGCCGATCATCTGCACCAGGGTCGGCAGCGAGGTGGCGGCGAAGGTCTCGTCGTCGCCGACGCCGCGCGGGGGCTCGAGGCCACAGGCGGCCAGGGCATGATCGCGCAGGCAGTGGCCATCTTCCAGCAGGATCAGGTCGTCGCCACGCAGGCTGTCGGGATCGACCCGGGTCGAGGCGGCCATCGGGTGGTTGGCGGGCGCGGCGGCCAGCAGCTCGTCGTCCTCGACATGGGCCCAGTCCAGGCCGGACATGTCGTAGGGCAGGGCGATCAGCGCCGCGTCCAGCGCCCCGCTCTTCAGGGCCGCGATCAGCCGCTGAGTCAGGTCCTCACGCAGGAACAGCTTCAGCTTCGGGAACCTGTCGCGCAGGACGGGCAGGGCGCGCGGCAGCAGGTACGGAGCCACGGTCGGGATCACGCCCAGGCGGAAACGACCGGCCAACGGCTGGCCGGCGCCGCGCGCGGCCTGAACCAGGTCCTCGGCCCGCGCGAGGATATCCTCGGCTCGCCGCACCGCCTCCTGGCCGGCGGCGGTCAGGATCACGCCCGAGCGCGCGCGATCGACCACCGACGCGCCCAGGATCTTTTCCAGTTCCTGGATGCCGGCCGACAGGGTGGGCTGGGTGACATAGGCGCTCTCGGCGGCCCGGCTGAACGAGCCGTGCTCCGAGAGGAGTTTCAGATACTGCAGCTGGCGAAGGGTCGGGAGAAGCATGGCCTAGATATAGGCGTGATCTATCGGAAAGCCAAAAACTATCGATTGGCTATCTGATCGGTCAGCGCATACCTCTGTCTCGCGGTGAAGTTCCGGCGTGTCTCCCCCACCGACGCCGGGCCCCAACCCGTTGAACCCGGTCCGCCCGCGTCTCCCCCTCCCAGCGGCGCGGACCGGGACGAACCTTTCCCGCGATGCTAAGCCCGCTCCAGATCTCACGGAGCGTCCCCATGTCGATCGAGGCCCTACGCGCCCAGCTGCCCGACTACGCCAAGGATATCGGGACCAATCTGGGCGCCCTGGCCGGCGAGACCGTGCTGAGCGACCAGGCGCGCTGGGGCTGCTTCGTCGCCAGCGCCTGCGCGGTCGGCGAGCCAGAGACCCTGAAGGCGATCACCATCGCCGCGCATGAGGCCAACATCTCGTCCGAGGCCTTCACCGCGGCCAAGACCGCCGCGGCGATGATGGCCATGACCAACGTCTATTTTCGCGCCGTTCACCTGATGAAAGCGCCCGAATACGGTGCGTTGGCCTCGCGTCTGCGGATGAACCGCCTGACCCATTCCGGCGTGGCGGCGGTCGACTACGAACTCTGGTGCCTCGCCGTGTCGGCGATCAACGGTTGCGGCGCCTGCCTCGAAAGCCATGAGACGGAACTGCGGAAGCGCGGCGTGGAGCCCGTCCAGGTCCAGGCCGCCCTGCGCATCGCCGCCGTGGTTCACGCGGTCGGCCGGGTGCTGGCGGTCGAAACGGTGGATCGTCCCCAGTTTTCGGGCTTCTGAGGCCCATGCGCGACGCCAGGTCGCGGCGTCCGCCCCTCGACATTCACCTTGCCAATAAACTAAGTTGTTAACCTCTGGGTAAGAGATTCGCGGCGTCCGCAAGGCGACTTTTGAAGTCGCGCTGGGGCCGCACGGGGTGAAGGTGGGCGATATGAGACTGCTGTCGAAGAATCCTCGCGATAACAAGAACGGCAAGCCGGCCGTTCTGGGTGAAGAGGCCCGGGTCGAGGCCGTACAGCACCAGATCGAATCCACCCAGGCGATCGGCCAGCGCTACGAGACCATTCACGGCGGTCTCGACAGCATCGGCCGCGTGATGGAGCACCTGAAGGCCATCGAGCCGCTGATCGCCGAGATCCGTGGTCCGGTCGCCCAGGAGTTCGAAGCCCGCCGCGCCGAACACGCCGAGCTGATCGCCCTACGCGCCAACTACGAGCACGCCCAGCGCCAGGTCACCCAGATCCAGGCCGAGGAACGCGAGGTCAGCGCCCGCCTGGCCGCCGCCGAAACCGCTCTTGGAGAGTCCGACGCCCGACGCCAGACCCAGGACGCGGCGCTGGAAGACAACGCCCTTGAAATCGACCGCCTGCGCAACGCCCTGCTGCAGTCGGATCTGAAGGTCTCCAGCCTCGACGCCAGCCTGCGCGACTCCACCGCCCGCATCGAGCACCTGGTGCAGGACGTCGAGGGCCTGCGCCTTCAGGCCCAGGACATCGACACCCGCCGCGGCGACGCCGAGGCGGCGCTCGCCCGCGCCAACCAGGACAACGCCCTGCTGGGCGACGAAGTCTCGACCCTGAAGAAGCGTGTCGACCAGGCCGGCCTGGACGTCGCCCGCCTGTCGCGCATCGAAACCGACCTCGAGGCCCAGCTGGCCGGCGAGCGCGCCCGCGTGCAGGCGATCGAGAACGCCCTTTCGGCCCACCAGACCGACAGCGGCCGCACCATCCGTAACCTGGAAAGCCAGGTCGAGGCGGCCCGCGCCGAGATCTCGGCCCTGCAGACCCGCCTGGAGACCGCCACCGGTCGCGCCGACAAGCTGGAAGAGATGAACGGCCAGATCTCGGCTCGTCTCGCCGAAATCTTCCGCGCACCAGAAGGCGGTCGAGCGCCGCGCCGGCGACCTCAACGTCGCCCTGGAACGCGCCCTGGAACGCATCCGCACGCTGGAGGAGGATTCCGAAGGCCTGCGTCAGCGCCACGCCGGTGTCGACACCGCCCGCGCCACGGCGATCGAGCGCGCCGACCAGCTGGCCAAGAGCGCCGTCGCCCAGGAAAAGGCGATGAAGCGCGCCGAGGAACGGGCTCAGCAACTGCGCACCCGCCTCGACGGCATGCAGGAAGCCCAGGACCAGCTCCGTCGCGAACACGAGGACAAGGTCGCCGAACTCCAGGCCACGATCGAGCGCCTCACCTCGGAAGCCGCCCTGGCCGAAGGCGCCCTGGAAGCGGCCCGCCGCGACCGATCGCGCCTGCAGATGGCCCTGCTGGGCGCCTCGGACGACGGCATGGCGGAAAGCGCCTAACTCAGACGTCCGATCTTCCCGGCGTAAAGCCGGGACCCGGATGCGAAAGCGCCCGCGTTCCAGACAGGATCGCGGGCGTTTCTGCGTTCGCCTCACAGCCCTGCGATCCAGGCCCCGGCTTTCGCCGGGAAGATCGGAGGAGGGCGGGCTACTTCGCCTCCGCCGCCGCCTTCAGCCCGGCCACCTGCTCAGCCAGCACGCCGTCCACCGGCGCGGCGATCTTGTCGAGCCCGCCCTTGAAATAGCCGCCGACATCGTAGGTGACGGTCACCGTCGTCTGGCCGTCCTTCTCGGCGAGCAGGAAGGTCAGGGCCCCGCTGGCGCCGGAGCTCTGCAGCGGACCGAGCGCGCCGACCAGCACCAGCTTCGTCCCAGGCGCGGCGTTGACCGTGGTCATGTGCAGCGCCGAGCCGCCGTTCGGCAGCCGCTCGCAGAAGCAGCCGCCCGAGGCCGCGCCCAGCGACAGGTTGGCGGCCGAACCCGACCAGGTGTGGGCCGAGGCCCACCATTTCGCAGGCTGCACCAGCGTCGCCCAGACGGCGCTGGCTGGCGCGGCGATCACGACCTGATGCCGGACCTCGAATCCGTTGGGCTGGGCGTCCGCGACCTCGGCCCGCGCCGAACCCGCGGCCAGCAGCGCCAGGGCGGCGGCGGCGATCATCGTCTTCATGTGAGGTCCCTCCCCGCCCGAGGTTGAGGGCAGGGGCGGGCAGGCGTCAACGATCCCCTACTCGACGGGCGAACTCACCGTCGCGCCGCCAGCCTTCAGCCGGTCCAGCACGCCGTTGGCCGGCAGCAGGAAGCCGAGATCGACCACCGCCACCGTGACGCCGGGACGCTTCAGCGCGTCGGTCATGGCGTCCGTCGTCTGGTCGACACCCTTCTCCAGCAGGGCTGGCCCCCCCGGCGCGCGCAGCAGACAGCGCTGAGCGCCGCTGGCGCGGTAGCGGGCGCGGACAGAGCCCAGATCGCCCTGCGCCCAATCCTGGCCGATCGTGGTGGAATGGGCCCCGTCATAGGCGATCTCGTCCAGCGCCACCCGCAGACAGTAGAGCTGGTCCTCGGGCGAGAGCTTCGAGACGATCGAGGTCACCGCGCTCATCCGGTACTGGCCGACCGACTTGACCTTGAGCTTGCGGGCCTTGGCCATGCGCTCGACCGTGCTGACCGGCTTGGCTTCGGACAGGCCGGCCGCCTGGCGGAAATCCGACAGCAGCAGGAAGCCGGCCACGCCCGGCTTCCAGTTCTTGTATTCGCCCGCCCCCTTGCGGGCCTGGTTGCGGGACTCCACGAAGCGCGCCTTGAGGTCGGGCGGCAACTGGTCTTCCAGTTTCTTGCCCATCGGCTGGCGCAGCCCGCCGCCGAAGCTGAGGATGAAACCCGCCGCCTGGGTGACGCCGACCGCCGCCTGAGGCGGGACCAGCACCAGGCTGGCCTTGTCCAAGGCCCTGTTCAGGCGCGGGCTTTCCCATTTCAGCTGATGGGGCAGGGGCGCGGCCGAGCCGAGGATATAGAGCTTGGCTCCGTCCTTCTCGACCAGCCAGATCGCCGGCCCCTTGGGCTTGGCCACCACGGTCAGTTCGGCGACCACCGCGCTCTCGTCCTGAGCCGGGGCCTGGCCGATGTCGACCACGGGCGGAGAAGGCGCGGTCTGGGCGAGGGCAGGGGTGGCGAGGGCCAAGCAAAGGGCCAGAGGTACGAGCTTGGACGCAGCCATAGATACTCCTTCAGCCCCCCAGCCCATTTAGCCCTTCTCCCGTGGCGGGAGAAGGGCTTGGGTCAGGCGCCTAGGCCCCTGCCGGGACCGGGAAGCCGCGCTTGCGCATCAGGGCCCCGATCTTGACGTCGCGGCCGCGGAAGGCGCGGAACTGGTCGACAGGGTCGACCGCGTTGCCCTTCGACATGATCGTCTCGTAGAGGCGCTTGGCGGTCGGCTTGTCATAGAAGCCGCCGGGCGCCTGCTCGAAGGCCTCGGCGACGTCGGCGGTCAGGGTGTCGGCCCACAGGTAGCTGTAGTAGCCGGCCGAATAGCCGTCGCTCGAGAACACGTGGCCGAACTGCGGCGTGCGGTGACGCATGACGATCTCGTGCGGCATGTTCAGCTTGGCCAGCTCCTCGCGCTCGAACTTGTCCGGATCGATGTCGACGTCGCCGGCCAGGTGCAGCTTCATGTCGATCAGGGCGCTGGACAGGTACTCGGTCGTGCCGAAGCCCTCGCCGAACTTGCCGGCGGCCTCGATCTTGTCGACCAGGGCCTGCGGGATCGGCTTGCCGGTCTGGTAATGCAGGGCGAACTGATTCAGCACCTGCGGCGTCGGCAGCCAGTGCTCGTTCAGCTGGCTGGGGAACTCGACATAGTCGCGCGCCACGTTGGTGCCCGACACCGACGGATAGGTCGCGTTGGCGTTCAGGCCGTGCAGGGCGTGGCCGAATTCGTGGAACAGGGTGACGGCGTCGTCCCACGAGATCAGCAGCGGCTCGCCGGGCTTGCCCTTGATGAAGTTGGAGTTGTTCGAGACGATCGTGGTGATCTCGCCCTTGAACCGCTCCTGGGTGCGGTAGGCGTTCATCCACGCGCCCGAGCGCTTGCCCGGGCGGGCATAGGGGTCGAAGTACCACAGGCCCACATGCTTGCCGGCGCGGGTCACCTCATAGACGGTGATGTCCTCGTGGTAGACGGGGATGCCGTCCAGCTTCTTGAACTGGAAGCCGTAGAGCTGGCCCGAGGCCCAGAACATGCCCTCGCGCAGCTTGTCCAGCTGCAGGTACGGCTTCACCTCGTTCATATCGAGGGCGTACTTCGCCAGGCGGACCTTCTCGGCGTAGAAGCGATAGTCCCACGGCTCCAATTTGAAACCGCCCCCCTCCTTGTCGATGATCGCCTGCATGTCGGCCACGTCGATGGCGACCTGGGCGATGGCCGGGGTCCACACCGCCTCCATCAGCGCCATGGCGTTCTCGGGCGTCTTGGCCATGGCGTTCTCGAGGCGCCAGTGGGCGTGGGTCTTGTAACCCAGCAGCTTGGCGCGCTCGACGCGCAGCTTCAGGATCTTGCTGATGATGGCGTTGTTGTCGGTCGCCCCGCCGTTGTCGCCGCGATTGACGAAGGCGCGCCAGACCTTCTCGCGAGCCGAGCGGACCGGCGAGGCGGCCAGGAACGGGTCGACGCTGGAGCGGGTGTTGACGACGACGAACTTGCCCGGGAGCTTGCGCGCGGCGGCGTTCGAGGCGGCGGCGTCCTTCAGGCCCTGGGGCAGGCCGGCGAGATCGGCGTCGGAAAGCTCGATCCAGGTGCTTTCATCGGCCAGCAGGTTCTGGCTGAACTTGGTGTAGAGGCCGGCCAGCTCGGTGTTGATCGCGCCGACGCGGGCCTTGGCTTCGGGCGACAGCTTGGCGCCCGAGCGCACGAAGTTGGTGTAGTAGATCCACAGCACGCGCTGCTGTTCCGGCGTCAGCTTGGCCTTGTCCGGCGACGTGTAGACGGCCTCGATGCGGGCGAAGAGAGCGGCGTTCTGGTTGACCTTGTCGCCGTGGGCCGAGAGCTTCGGATCCATCTCCTCCTCGACCTTCTGGAACTCCGGCGTGCTCATGGTCGAGCCCCAGACGCCGTAATAGGTCGAGACGTCGTTCAGCATCCGGCCGGCGTCTTCCAGCGCGCCGATGGTGTTGTCGAAAGTCGGCGCGGCCTCGTTGGCGGTGATCACGTCGATCTCGGCCAGGTTCTTGGCCATGGCCGTTTCCAGGGCCGGCTTGAAGTCGGCGACCTTGACCTTGTCGAAGGCCGGCACGCCGCCATAGGGGCCGACCCACTTCTGGGTCATCGGATTGCTTCCCGAAGACGTATTGGCTTGGGCCATGGACAAACTCGGATTGAGGGCGACGACCGCGCCGGTGGCGGCGGCCGAGGCCAGGAATGTACGACGTTGCACGGAGTGTCTCCGATGAAGATTTGGAAGCGACCCTAACAAGGTTCCGGGGCGTGTTACATGACAGGCGCGTAACCTTTCGGGAACCGCGCCCCGTCCGTGGACGGCGCCCGCTTTGGGGACTAAAGCTTGGCCCATGATCGGCGTCTTCGACTCCGGCGTGGGCGGCCTTACGGTCCACCGCGCCCTCGTGCAGCGTCTGCCCCAGGCGGACTTCACCTATCTGGCCGACCAGGCCCACGCGCCCTATGGCGTGCGCACCGGCGAGGACATCGTCGAGCTGACCAAGGCCGGCTGCATCCGCCTGTTCGACCGCGGCGCCAGCCTGGTGGTCCTGGCCTGCAACACCGCCTCGGCCATCGCCCTGCGCCGCCTGCAGCAGACCTGGCTGCCGGGCTACCGCAAGGACATCGGCCGGCCGGTCAACATCCTCGGGATCATCGTGCCGACCATCGAAAAGGCCACCGGCCTGCCGTGGGAGCACGAGGCCGAGCGGCGCGGCGAGAAGGTCGAGCAGCTGGACATCCTGGGCGTTTTCGCCACCCAGGCCACGGTCCGCTCGCGCGTCTACGAAATCGAGATCGACAAGCGCAAACAGGACCTGGCGGTGTTCTCCGAGGCCTGCCCGGAGCTCGTGCCCCTGATCGAGGGCGACGCCTCGGTGGTCGAGCTGGCCAAGGCGGTCGAGAGTCACGTCGAGACCCTGAAGACCCGCATCGGCCGCTATCCGCACCGCGTGGTGCTGGGCTGCACCCACTACGAGATCATCGCCGACCTGTTCCGCGCCGCCCTGCCGGCCGGCACGCCGCTGATCCAGCAGCCCGAAGCCACGGCCGACGCGCTGGAGCTCTATCTGCAGCGCCATCCGGACTATGCCACGGGAACCAAGGGCGGGCGGGTATTCCTGACCACCGGAACGCCGGGACCGCAGAACGGCCTGGTTCAGGGGTTCTGGGGTGGCCCGGTAACGTTCGAGGCGGCCTGAACATTGCCCGGATAGCGCCCTGCGTCCTGGCGCATCCGCGACGTTGTAAATCATGTCCTGACGAACGCCGTAAACGCCTCTTAACGCTCTTCGGGCACAACATCGCGGTTCGACCCATTCTGAGGGTCGGACGACGAAGTTGAGTTCGGAGACTTTCATGGCGCGAGCCGCGCGGCGATCCACGACGGAGCTCCTCTGGGATGCGATCCGTTACGGCTGGGTCCAGCCCTGGACCGCCCGGTTCCGGGGCGGGATCATCACCGTGATCGGGGCCGTCCTGCTGCTGGCCATCGCCACCTACAACGCCACCGACCCCAGCCTGAACGCCGCCACGGGTGAGCCGGCCCGCAACGCCCTGGGCGCGCCCGGCGCGGCGATCGCCGACCTGCTGATGCAGTCGTTGGGCCTGTCCGGCTGGGGCGTGGCCCTGTTCATGCTCGTTTTCGGCGTCACCCGCGTGGCCCAGGCCGACCCGGACGCCGAGCGCAAGGATCTGCGCCAGCGCGCCCTTGTCGGCGCCCTGGGCCTGCTGGCGCTCTCCGCCACCCTCGCGGCTCCGCCGCCGCCGGCGATCTGGCAGCTGGAGAAGGGCCTGGGCGGCTTCTGGGGCGACGCCCTGCTGCACATGGTGGCCGGAGTCCTGCGCTTCGCCCACATTCCCGGCGCGACGATCGTCGCCGCCATCCTGTTCGCCGTCGCGGCCATCGTCGCCCTGGGCTTCGCCATCGGCGTGCGCGAGGTTGATCCCGACGCCATCCACACCGCCGTCAGCAACGCCCTGCAACCGCGGGTCCGCGCCGAGCCGGAACCGATGCCCGAGCCAGCCCCCAAGCCGGCCCGCGCCAAGAGGGAAAAGGCCGAGGCCCCGCCCCAGCGCGAGCGGCCGGGCCGCCTGCCGCCGATCGACGCCGATGACGACGAGGCCGTGGTCGCCGCTGCGCCGACCCCGGTGTCGCAGCGCGCGACGGAGCGCGCCTACACCCCGCCCCCGCAGGACGACGAGGACGCCTTCGAGGCCTCGCTGGACGCCCGCCCGATGGCGATCGCCAAACCCAAGACCGTACCCAAGGAATCGGGTCGCGAGGCGCGCGAGCAGCAGAAGGCCTTCGATTTCGACGACGAGGCGGGCTTCCAGCTGCCGGAGCTGGCGATGCTGGCCAAGTCCAAGCCACGCTCGTCGGAAGTCGACGCCGCCGCCCTGCGCCAGAACGCCCGCCTGCTGGAAAGCGTACTCGCCGAGTTCGGGGTGAAGGGCCAGATCGACCAGATCCGTCCCGGCCCCGTGGTCACCATGTACGAGCTGGTGCCGGCGCCTGGCGTCAAGACCGCCCGCGTCGTGGCCCTGGCCGACGACATCGCCCGCTCGATGAGCGTGATCTCGTGCCGCGTGGCCGTGGCCCAAGGCCGCAACGCCATCGGCATCGAGATGCCGAACTCCAAGCGCGAGACGGTCTATCTGCGCGACCTGCTCTCGAGCGCCGACTACGAGAAAGCCAGCCAGATCCTGCCCATGGCCCTGGGCGAGACCATCGGCGGCGAACCCTATATCGCCGACCTGGCCAAGATGCCCCACCTGCTGATCGCCGGCACCACCGGCTCGGGCAAGTCGGTCGGCGTCAACGCCATGATCCTGTCGATCCTGTACAAGCTGCCGCCCGACAAGTGCCGCTTCATCATGATCGACCCGAAGATGCTGGAACTGTCGGTCTATGACGGCATCCCGCACCTGCTGGCCCCCGTCGTGACCGATCCGAAAAAGGCCGTCGTCGCCCTGAAGTGGACCGTCCGCGAGATGGAGGACCGCTATCGCCGCATGTCGAAGATCGGCGTGCGCAACATCGGCGGCTACAACGAGAAGGCCAACGAGGCCCTGGACAAGGGCGAGCACTTCGAGCGCACCGTCCAGACCGGCTTCGACGACGCTGGCCGGCCGATCTACGAGACCGAGCAGATCCGTCCCGAGGCCATGCCCTATCTGGTCGTGGTCATCGACGAGGTCGCCGACCTGATGATGGTGGCCGGCAAGGACATCGAAGGCGCCGTGCAGCGCCTGGCCCAGATGGCCCGCGCCGCCGGCATCCACCTGATCATGGCCACCCAGCGCCCGTCGGTGGACGTCATCACCGGCACCATCAAGGCCAACTTCCCCACCCGGATCAGCTTCCAGGTCACCAGCAAGATCGACGCCCGCACCATCCTGGGCGAGCAGGGCGCCGAACAGCTACTGGGCCAGGGCGACATGCTCTACATGGCCGGCGGCGGCCGCATCACCCGCCTGCACGGCCCGTTCGTCTCGGACGGCGAGGTCGAGCAGGTCGCCAAGTTCCTGCGCGACCAGGGCATTCCGCAATATCTGGAAGAGGTCACCGCCGGCGGCGACGAGGAACAGGAAGAGGCCATCGAGGGCGCGTTCGCCGGCGAGGGCGGCTCCAACGACCTCTACGACCACGCCGTGGCCGTGGTCACCCGCGACCGCAAGGCCTCGACCAGCTACATCCAGCGCCGCCTGCAGATCGGCTACAACCGCGCCGCCTCGCTGATGGAGCGGATGGAGAAGGAAGGCGTCGTCGGCGCCGCCAACCACGCCGGCAAGCGCGAGATCCTGGCCCCGCCGCCACCGCCCATGTAATTTCTACTCCGCTCTCCCCGGCGAAAGCCGGGGTCCAGATCGAACCCAGAGCGCCCTTCGTCGAGCCTCGGCGGAGGGCGCTTCAACATCTGACGCTCAGGATGAATCTGGGCCCGGCTTTCGCCGGGGAGAGCGGGATGAGGGGAAACCTTGGCCGTTTGGACGCGTTCCCAGCATCCCAACCTGAACGGCGCTTCATCGGGGCGCCGGAAAATGGCCTCGCGGCGGCCTTCGCGCGGGCCAAGGTTGCGGCTAAGGAGATCGCATGACCACTCGCCGTATTCTTCTGGCGGCCGGCCTGGCCGCCGCCATCGCCTCTCCGGTTCTGGCGCAGGACGCCAAGCCCGTCCCGGCCGCCTTGACCACCGAACAGAAGGCCCTGCTGGACAAGGCCACCGCCTATATCCAGGGCCTGGGCTCGGCCAAGGGCCGCTTCGTGCAGACCGACGCGCGCGGGACCCAGACGCAGGGCGCCTTCTACATGCAGCGCCCGGGCAAGGCGCGGTTCGCCTATGACCCGCCCGCGGGCCTGCTGGTCGTCAGCAACGGCAATAATGTCAACATCTTCGATAGCCGGCTGAAGACCTATGAGAGCTATCCGCTCAGCAAGACGCCGCTGAACCTGCTGCTGGCCCGCGAGGTGCGCCTGGATCGCGGCGTGACCATCACCGACATTCGCCCGCTGGCCGACGGCTTCACCATCGTCGCCCAGGACGCCAAGCGCCAGGCGCTGGGCCGCATCTCGATGGACTTCTCCAATTCGCCGGTCGGCCTGATGGGCTGGACGGTCACCGACATCAAGGGCGGTCAGATCCGCGTGCGGCTGATCGATTTCGCCGAGACCTCGGACCTCGATCCCAAGCTCTTCGTGCTGACCGACCCCCGCCGCAAGGTCGGCAAACCCTAGCGCTGCCGAAATGTGACATTCTCACAACAGGCAAGAATCAACCTGATCCAGGGTTGACTTAAAGTTTTGAAGTGGCATATTTGACACGCATGGCGATGAGCGACCGACCCGCTCTTCGCAAACCGTGCCGGATCCTATCCCCTCCCGGCGGCGGCATGAGAGACTAGACTTTCGCCCCAACGCCCCTGCGTTGGGGCGTTTTTCTTTAGGAACGCCGGCCTGCGGCCGGCTGGGGCCCCTGCGCTAGGGCGTTTTTCTTTTACAGCTCGCGTTTCCACGTTAGAGCCGTCGGATGCGCCTCCGTATCGCCACCTGGAACGTCAATTCCGTCCGCCTCCGCGCTGAACAGGCCGCCCGCTTCGTCGACGAGCAGGCGCCGGATGTCCTGTGCATGCAGGAGATCAAGTGCCAGGAGGGCGAGTTCCCGCGAGAGGCCTTCGAAGCCATGGGCCTGAAGCACCTCAAGATCGCGGGCCAGAAGGGCTGGCATGGCGTGGCCATCGCCTCGCGCCTGCCGTTCGAGGATGTCCCGACCCTGATGAACTGCCGCGAGGGCCATGCCCGCTGCGTCGCGGTCAAGGTGGCCGGCGTCGACATCCAGAACTTCTACATCCCGGCCGGCGGCGATACGCCCGACCGCATCGGCAATCCGAAGTTCGACCACAAGCTGGACTTCTACGAGACCCTGACCGCCGCCCTGAAGAAGCGCGACCCCAAAGCGCCGCTGATCGTCACCGGCGACCTCAACATCGCACCAGGCGAGAACGACGTCTGGAGCCACCGCCAGATGCTGAAGGTGGTCAGCCACACCCCGCCCGAGCTCGAGGCCTTTGACGCGATGATAAAGTCGATGGACCTGCTGGACCTGCCGCGCCTGGCGACGCCGGAGCCGGAAAAACTGTTCTCCTGGTGGAGCTATCGCGCGGCCGACTTCCGCAAGTCCAACCGCGGCCTGCGCCTGGACCACATCCTGGCCAGCCCCGGCCTGCGCGACGCGGCGATCGTGGACGGCAAGGTCTCCTCGCGGGTCCACGACACCGTCCGGGAGTGGGAGCGACCCAGCGACCATGCCCCGGTGACGGCGGATTTGCGGCTGTAAAGCTGTCGTCGCGGTTTCGACCTAGCCAAAAGTACTATTTCCCAATTTGAGTACACTTTACCCAAATCCGGAAAATGATACCGGTAACTTTCTTGTTGAGGTCGAAACCAAGACAAGTTGTCGCAGCTGCAAGAGCCTAGCGACCATCTTTGCTTAACTGCTTTGAGCGCCCCATGACCCTTGGTTAACTTGGTCAATCCTCTCCAGGGGCACGGTGTGCGAAAATTCCGCGATTTCTCGATCATGGCCAGGTTGCGACTGGTTATCCTGCTCACCGGATTGGGCCTCGCGGTGGCGATCGGCCTGGGCCTGGTGAAGCTGGGCGCGACCATGCACGCCGACATCGCCGAAAAGACCCGAAGCCAGGTCGAGACCGCCAGTTCGATCGTCGCGCACTACGCGGCCGAGGCCCGGACCGGGCGCATAACCCGCGCCCAGGCCCAGACCGCCGCCCGGGAGGCCGTGTCGGCGCTGCGCTATGGCGACCAGGAATATTTCTGGATCACCGACCTCGACACGCGAATGGTGCTGCACCCGTTCAAGCCAGCGCTGAATGGCCAGGATGTGTCCAACCTGCGCGATCCGAATGGCAAGGCGCTGTTCGCGGCGATGACCGAGGTGGCCAAGACCAAGGGAGAAGGCTTCGTCGACTACCAGTGGCCCAAGCCCGGCCACCAGGCGCCCCAGCCCAAGATCTCCTACGTCAAGCTGCTGCCTGCGTGGGGCTGGGTCATCGGTTCGGGCGTCTATGTCGATGACATTGAGGCCGCCGTGAACAAGGCCGCGCTGGAGCTCTCGGCCGTGGGCCTGGTTCTCCTTTTGGCCATGGCCGCCCTGGCCAGCCTGCTGGGCGGAACCATCTCGCGTCCGGTCAAGGCCCTCACGCTGCGAATGACCGCCCTGGCCCGCAACGACAAGGAAAGCCCGGTGCCGTTCGTCGATCGCTCGAATGAGGTCGGCCAGATGGCGCAGGCCCTGGAAGTCTTCCGCGAGGCCGCGGTGGAGAAGGACCGGCTGGAATCGGAAGCCGCGCTGCAACGGGCGGCCGCCGAGACCGCTCGCCACGAACGCGAGGCCGAGAACCTCGCGGCGGCGAGGATCCAGGAGCGCGTGGTGGCCGATGTCACCGCCGTCGCCGCCCGCCTGGCCGACGGAGACCTTACGATCCGGCTGGCCGCCGATTTCCCCGCGCAATACGCCGTGCTGCGCGAGAACTTGAACGCCGCCCTGGACCAGTTGGCCGACGCCATGAAGGTGGTGCAGGACAATTCCGCCGGCATCAGCAGCAGCGCCGACGAGATCGCCTCGGCGTCCAACGACATGTCGCGGCGCACCGAGCAGCAGGCCGCGACCCTGGAGGAGACCGCCGCGGCGCTGGGTGAGCTGACCGACGCGGTGAGCCGCTCGGCCAAGGGCGCGGGCCAAGCCCGCGCCGCCGTGGCCCAGACCCAGAAGCAGGCCGAATACAGCGGCGGCGTGGCCGAGCGGGCGATCGCCTCGATGAGCGAAATCGAGAACTCCTCGCAACAGATCCATCAGATCATCGGCGTCATCGACGAGATCGCCTTCCAGACCAACCTGCTGGCCCTGAACGCCGGCGTCGAGGCCGCCCGCGCGGGTGAAGCCGGCCGAGGCTTCGCGGTCGTCGCCCAGGAAGTCCGCGCCCTGGCCCAGCGCTCGGCGGATTCCGCCCGCGAGATCAAGAGCCTGATCGGTTCGACCACGGCCCAGATCGCCGAGGGGGTCGACCAGGTGCGCGTCATGGGCGCCGCCCTGGGCGACATCGTCTCCAAGGTCGCCGAGATCGACACCGTCGTCCGAGAGATCGCCGACCTGACCCAGGAACAGTCCCACGGCCTGGGCCAGATCAACATGGCCATGGGCCAGATCGACCAGACGACGCAACAGAACGCCGCCATGGTCGAGGAATCGACGGCCGCGGTGCACTCGCTGCGCAACGAGACCGTCGAGCTGGTGCGGCTGATGGGCCGTTTCCGTCTGGGCGAACAAGTCGGGCGCGCCGCCGGACGGGCCGGGCCCGCCCTGCGGGCGGCCGGCTAACCCTGGGCCGCGCCATGTTCCGCGACCGCGCCGCCCTGGCCGCGATGCTGGCGATGCTTGCCGTCCCGTCCCTGGCCCGGGCCGCCGACCCCCAGTTGGAGGCCCGGGTGCGCGAACTCGAAAGCGCCCTCGCCGACCTCAAGGCCCAGATGGCGGCCCGGGACGCCCAGGCCGCGCCGCCAGCTATCGTTCCAGCCGCTCGGCCGCTGTCCGATCCGACGGCTTCGACGGCTACGGACCGGCTCGAGCTGCGTTTCGGCGGCTATGTGAAGCTGGACGCCATGGCCACCCGGTTCCAGCGCGCCGATCCGGCGCTGGGCGATCCGATTCGCGACTTCTATTCGCCCGGGGCGATCCCGGTCGCCGGGGCGGGAGAGGGCGCGAAGGTCGATTTCAACGCCCGCCAGACCCGTCTCTGGGCGAGCGCCAGCCGCCGGCTGGGCGGTCACGACATCCAGGCCAGGATCGAGGGCGACTTCCAGACCCTGCCGGGCGGCGGCGACGCGCGCACCACCAATCCGTCGACCTTCGCGCTGCGCCGGGCCTATGTGTCGGTCGACGGCTGGCTGTTTGGCCAGGACTGGTCGACGTTCCAGAACATCGCGGTCCTGCCGGAAACCGCCGACTATCTCGGTCCTAGCGAGGGCCTCGTCTTCGTCCGTCAGGCGCAGATCCGGCGCACGCGGGGACCGTTGACCCTGGCCCTGGAAAATCCCGAGACGACGGTCACGCCCGCCGGCGGCGGCGCCCGCCTCGTGGCAGACGACAATCGCCTGCCCGACCTGGTGGTTCGTCTCGACGGTCGCCGCCCGTGGGGAGACTGGTCGCTGGCCGCCCTGGGCCGCCGGCTCTCGGTCGACCAGGGCGGGCTTCGCGACGCCGCTTTCGGCTGGGGTCTCTCGGCCGCGGCGCGCGTGAAGGTCGGCGGGCGAGACGATATCCGGCTGATGATGACGCGCGGTCGAGGGATCGGACGCTATGTCGGTCTGAACTTCGCCAACGACGTCGCCGCGGACGGCGCCGGAGCCATCCGGCCGGTCGGCGTCACGGCCGGGTTCGTCGCCTACCGCCATCTGTGGAGCCCGGCCTTGCGGTCTAGCCTGTTCTATTCGACCCAGGTCGTCGACAATCCGGCCGCCTCGGGCCTCAACGTCAACCGTCGGGCCGAAAGCCTGCACGGCAACCTGATCTGGACGCCCGTGGCGGGCTTCGACGTGGGGATCGAGTACATGAAGGGCCGGCGGGTTCTGGAAAGCGGGGCCGACGGCGCGCTCGACCGGATCCAGGCGTTCGCCAAGTACGGCTTCTAGAGACGCGCGGTCCTAACCCTCGGCCGCGACGATGCCCTGCTTGATCCAGAGCGCCGAGTCCTTGAGGTTCTTGCGGATCCAGGCGGCGTGGACCTCGCGTTCGGCGTCGGTCGAGCGGGGCGCCAGCGGACGCGGCCGGGCGCCGTACGAGCCCTGGATCGCGGCCGAGATCGACAGGACCTCGACGTGAGTCAGTTCCAGGGCGCGTTCCTTGCCGCCCTGCAGTTCCAGATAGACTTCGGCCAGCAGGTGCGAGTCGATCAGCGCCCCGTGCTTGTCGCGGCTGTCCAGGCTGATCTTGAACCGCTTACACAGCGCGTCGAGCGAGTTGTACATGCCCGGAAAGCGCTTCTTGGCCATGGCCAGGGTGTCGATCCAGCGCTCCTCATGGATCGGCGCGCGACCGCACTTCTCCAGTTCGAAATTGACGAACGAGCGGTCGAAGGCGGCGTTGTGGGCGACCACGACGCTGTCGCCGACGAAGTCGATGAACCGGTCGGCGATCTCGTGGAACTTCGGCTTGCCGGTCAGGAAGGCCGACGACAGGCCGTGGACCTTTTCGGCCTCGGCCGGCATGTCGCGCAGTGGGTCGCAATATTCATGGAACGAACGGCCGGTCGGCATGAAGTCGACCACCTCGATGCAGCCGATTTCGACCAGGCGGTCGCCCGTCTTCGGATCGAAGCCGGTGGTTTCGGTGTCGAGGATGATTTCCCGGGCCATGATCCTTCAATGCCGCCGTTCGTGGCGAGCTTCAAGCGGGGCCGGGACTTCTCAACAGAGTGAAGGTCGCGGACCTGGACGTGGGCGTGCTCGACGCCCTGGCTGGTATCGATCACGAAATCGGCGCGGGCGCGTTTTTCGGCGTCCGGCGTCTGGCGGGCCAGGATCGCCTCGAACTTCTCCGGCGTCATTTCGGGACGGGCCAGGACGCGCTGCCGCTGGACCTCGGCGGGCGCCGAGACGACCACCACCTTGTCGACCTTCTTCTCGCCGCCGGTCTCGAACAGCAGGGGGATGTCCAGCACCACGATCTCGTGGCCCTCGGCCTGGGCTTTCTCGAAGAAACCGATGCGATGAGCGCCGACCAGCGGGTGGACGATCGCCTCCAGCTTGGCCAGGGCCTCGGAATTACCGACCACCTGGGCGCTGAGCTTGGCCCGGTCGATCGCCCCGTCGACGACGACGCCGGGGAAGGCCTCTCCCACCGGCCCGACCGCCGCGCCGCCGCTGGCGTAGAGCGCGTGGACGGCGGCGTCAGAGTCGTAGACGGGCACGCCCTCGGCCTGGAACAGGGCCGAGGTCGTCGACTTGCCCATGCCGATGGAGCCCGTGAGACCCAGGATCAACATGTCAGGCCTCTCCGAGAAGGCGCAGCAACAGGCCACGCGCGTCGACTTCGGCTGGCGGCGTCACGCCATACATCCTCTCGAAGGTTGGGACGGCCTGGCGCAGCAGCATTTCCAGGCCATCGACGGTGCGGCGACCGGCGGCCTGGGCGCGACGGAGAAATTCGGTTCGCAGCGGCTTGTAGACCATGTCCATGATCACCGCCGTCTCTGGCGTCAGGGCCAGATCCGCCGCCGGGCCTTCGCCGCCGCCCAGGCCGCGCGAGGTGGCGTTGATGACGAGGCCCGCATCGGCCAGCAGGACCGCAAGGTCCGGCTCGCCGGCCGCCACGACCTTTTCGCCAAAGGCGTCGGCCAGCTCTTGAGCCCTCTCGACGGTGCGGTTGACGATCCGGACCGTGGGCGCGCCGGCCAGCAGCAGGGCGGCGGTCGCGCCGCGCGCCGCGCCGCCGGCGCCGAGGATCACGACCGGCGCGGCCGAGACGGCGAAGCCTGGCGCCTGCTCTGCGATCGCGCCCAACAGGCCAGGCCCGTCGGTATTGTCGGCATGGACCGAGCCGTCGGCCTCGAAGATCAGCAGGTTCGCCGCGCCCGCCATGCTGGCGAGGTCGCTAGCGTGGTCGGCGACCGCGAGCGCGCGTTCCTTGAACGGGATGGTGACGTTGAGCCCCCGGATGGCGCCGCCTCGGAAGCCGTTCACGAAGGTCTCGAAATTGTCCACGCCGGGCGCGAACGGAACATAGGCCGCGTCGAGCCCCGCCGCCTGGATCCAGGCATTGTGGATCAGCGGGCTCATCGAATGCTTGATCGGCGCGCCGCAGACGCCGCCGACGATGGCGGCTCCCGAGATCCCCGAAGCCAGTTGGGAGGTCATGCGGCCAGGGCTCCGTGAAGACGCAGAAAGTCCAGAAGCCCGATCAAGGGCAGGCCCAGTATGGTGAAATAGTCGCCGTCGACGGCGTCGAACAGCTGCACGCCCTCGCTTTCCAGCTCGTAGCAGCCGACCGACCACAGCAGGGCTTCGCCGCGCCGCTCCATGTAGGCGTCGAGCCAGCCCTCGCTGAACGGCCGCACCGACAGCTTGGCGCTCTCGACGATCCGCCAGATCGGCTGGCCGTCGCGGGCCACGACCACGGCCGAGTGCAGCTTGTGGCTTGTCCCGCGGAGTTCCAGCAGGCGTTCGCGGGCTTCTTCCAGGGAATTGGCCTTGTCGATCAGCCGGCCCTTGAGGTCGAGCGTCTGGTCGGCGCCGATCACCAGGCCGGGCCGCCTGGTCGAGACCTTGACCGCCTTCATCTCCGCGAGCGCGTCGGCGATGTCGCGTGGCGTGACGTCTTCGGCCAGCAGACCGGCCTTGGCCGCGTCCTCGTCGACGCCGGGACTGACCGCCTCGAAGGCGACGCCGGCGTTCTTCAGGATCATCTGTCGCGCCGAACTCTTGGACGCGAGCGTTACGGGGGTCATCGCAGGACCTCGACCTTGCCGCGGCCGCCCGACAAGAGGTTGATGACCGCCGCCGCCGTCTCCTCGACCGAGCGACGGGTGATGTCGATGACCGGCCAGTTCATCCGCTCGAACAGGCGGCGGGCGGCGATGATCTCCTGGCGAACGGCGTCGCCGTCGACATAGTCACTCTCGCGGTTTTCCTTGAGGGAGAGCAGGCGGTTTCGGCGGATCTGGATCAGGCGATCGGGCGAGGTGATCAGGCCGACGATCAGGGTGTTCTTAAGCTCGAACAGATCCTGCGGCGGCGGGCGGCCCGGGACCAGCGGCACATTGGCGGCGCGCACGCCGCGGTGGGCCAGATAGATGCAAGTCGGGGTCTTGGAGGTCCGTGACACGCCGACCAGAATGACGTCGGCCTGGGTCAGATCCTGGCCGCCCTGGCCGTCATCGTGGGCGATGGCGTAGTCCAGCGCCTCGATACGGTCGAAATAGTCGTTTGTCAGCGCGTGCTGGGCCCCGACCCGGGTCGAGATCCGCGCGCCCAGATAGCGGGACATAGCGCTGATCACCGGATCCAGCGCGGCGATGCAGGGCATTTCCAGCTTGCGGCAGCCTTCTTCCAGCGCCGCCCGCAGGCCCGGATCGACGATGGTGTGCATCACCACGCCAGGCGCGCCGCCGATCTCCTCGAGCGCCCGATCCAGCTGCCGCGTGGAGCGAACCAGCGCGTAGATATGTTCGATGGGCAGGATGTCGGTGAAGCGAGCACAGACCGCGCGCGCCATGGCGTTCAGAGTCTCGCCGGTTGAATCGGACACCAGGTGGATATGGAAGTAGGTGGCGAAGCGCGGTGGCAGCCGTTCCGCTTCCCCCCGAGCCAGACTCTCCTGTGGATCATCCGTTAACGGTTGCTTAACCACTTGTCCTGCCTCTGGGGACGCCCGGGCGCCGAATGGCCCAAGAGACGTCGTGTCATAGCGCCGCTGTGATCAACGGTCGCATTGCCCGCGTACCATCCCCAGGCTCGCCCCGCATCCCCCGATAAGTGAATCCCAACCGTCCAAGGCTCGGGACAGAGTTCGCGAAGGGTCTTTCTCCCGCCTCGGCGTGTTAAGAATTCATTAAGACCTTCAAGGCGCTTACGGGTCTGTCCACATGATTAACAGATCCTTAACCCCATGTGGGAAGGGCTGGGGGTAACGAGGGAGCGGCTGTGCGAGTCACTCGCCCGTCAGGCGTTTTCCCCACTATGCAGTTGCCCTCCCACCCCCTCTTTCAAACTTAATTTCTTATTAAGATATGAGAGGAAGGTCTTAGGGGCCTTACGGGCTTGAGCCTGGACGCTCGCCGGGCTTTAACCCGTTCCATGACGTCTCCGACCCAACGCCCTGAAAATGGGACCCCGAAGTTTCTCTCCGCGCTGTCCGGCGAGAAGCACGCGAATCCTCCGATCTGGTTCATGCGTCAGGCGGGACGGTATCTGCCGGAGTACCGCGCGGTCCGCGCCACGGCTCCGGACTTCATCAGTTTCTGCTTCGATCCGGAGAAGGCGGCGGAAGTCACCCTGCAGCCGATGCGTCGGTTTCCCTACGACGCCTCGATCGTGTTCGCCGATATCCTGCTGATCCCGGGCGCTCTGGGCCAGAAAGTCTGGTTCGAGGCCGGCGAAGGCCCGAAGCTGGGTGAGATGCCGTCGATCGAGTCCATGGCCGAAAGGGCCGGGAATGCGGGCGAGGCCCTCAAGCTCGTCGGGGAGACGCTGACGAGGGTTCGCTCAGAGCTCGATCCGTCCAAGGCCCTGATCGGCTTCGCCGGCGCGCCCTGGACGGTGGCGACCTACATGATCGAAGGCGGCTCCAGCGATCGCAGCGGCGCGCGGACCTACGCCTATCAGAACCCTGAAAAGCTGGACGCCCTGATCCAGGTACTGGTCGACTCGACGGTCGACTATCTGGCCATGCAGGTCGACGCCGGGGCCCAGGCCCTGAAGCTGTTCGAGAGCTGGGCCGAGGGCCTTTCCGAGCCGCTGTTCGATCGGCTGGTCACCCAGCCGCACATCCGGATCATCGAGGGCTTGCGGGCGCGCGGCGTGACCGTGCCGATCATCGGCTTCCCGCGTGGCGCCGGAACGCTGGTCGAGGACTACGCGGCCAAGGTTCCGGTGCAGGGCGTGGCGCTGGATACCTCGGCCTCGGCCAAGCTGGGTCAAGCGATCCAGAAGACCAAGACCATCCAGGGCGCGCTCGATCCGCTGCTGCTGCGGGCCGGTGGCGATGCGCTGCTGCGTCGCGTCGACCAGTTGCTGGAACAGTGGAACCAGGGCCCCTACATCTTCAATCTGGGACACGGCATCCTGCCCGACACGCCGATCGCCAATGTCGAGCTGGTGCTGGAGCGGGTGACCGGCCATAAGGTCGGCGGATGACCCGCAAGCTCGCCGTCGTCCTGTTCAATCTCGGCGGGCCGGACGGTCCGCGCGCGGTGCGACCGTTTCTGTTCAACCTGTTCCGTGATCCGGCCATCATCGGCTTGCCGGCCATCTTCCGCTATCCGCTGGCGGCGCTGATCTCGACCAGCCGTGAAAAGATGGCCAAGGCCAACTACGCGATCATGGGCGGCGGCTCGCCGTTGCTGCCGGAGACGGAGAAGCAGGCCAGCGCGCTGGAGGCCGAACTGGCCAGGAGCTTGCCGGGCGTCGAGGCCAAGTGCTTCATCGCCATGCGCTACTGGAACCCGCTGACGGCTGAGACCGCCAGACAGGTGAAGGCCTTCGCGCCGGACGAGATCGTGCTGCTGCCGCTCTATCCGCAATATTCGGAGACCACGACTGGCTCGTCGCTGAAGGCCTGGGCGAAGAGCTATTCGGGTCCCGGGCGTCAGACCACGGTCTGCTGCTATCCGAACGAGACCAAGCTCGTCGAAGCGCATGCCCGCTTGATCCGCGACACCTGGGAGAAGGCCGGTTCGCCGGCGAATGTCCGCCTGCTGTTCTCGGCCCATGGCCTGCCGGAGAAGGTCATCCTGGGCGGCGACCCCTACCAGAAGCAGATCGAGGCCACGGCCGCCGCGGTGGCGGCCAGGCTGCCGGCGGGCCTGGATTGGACCGTCAGCTATCAGAGCCGGGTGGGGCCGATGAAGTGGATCGGTCCTTCGACCGACGACGAGATCCGCCGCGCGGGCGCCGAAGGCAAGGGCTTGATCGTCACCCCAATCGCCTTCGTCTCCGAACACGTCGAGACCCTGGTCGAACTGGACCACGAATACGCCGAGCTGGCGAAGGCGGTCGGCGTCGCGCCCTATATCCGCGTACCGGCCCTGGGCGTCGCGCCGGAGTTCATAGCCAGCCTGGCCGGAATGGTCCGTCAGGCCCTCGCCAGCAATGGCGTCGTTCCCGGCGGCGACTGGCGCTGCGGCGCGTTCAACTGTCCGTGCAACGAGGCGGCCTCGGCATGACCGATTTCCTGGTGGCGCACTTCAACGTCGTGCGGGGCCTGCACATCCTGTCGGTCATCGCCTTCATGGCCGGGATGCTCTACCTGCCGCGCCTGTTCGTCTATCACAGCAAGGCAACGCCGGGCTCGGAGATGCACGAGACCTTCACGGTCATGGAGCGGCGTCTGCTGCGCGGCATCATCAATCCGGCCTCGATCGCCACGGCGCTGTTCGGTCTTGGTCTGATCCTGGCCGACGCCCAGATCCGCGGCTGGAGTTTCCTGGTCGAGCCCTGGATGGCGACCAAGCTGGTGGCCCTCGTCGGGCTCTACGGCTTCCACGGCTTTCTGTCGGCCTCGCGCAAGAAGTTCGAGAAGGGCGAATATCCCCGGTCCGAAAAGTTCTGGCGGATGGTCAACGAGATCCCGTTCGTGCTGGCGATCGTCATCGTCCTGTCGGTGACGACCAAGTTCCTGAACCACTGAGTCCGGCCGGCGGCTTGACCGCCGGTTCGCCGCGTGGTTTGCATCCAGGGAAGTTCGGATTTTCCGAACTCCCCTCTACGGACCGGCGCCCGTCCTGGCGCGCCCCGCGAGCGATCCGCTCCAAGGTCCGTCCCCCGAACGATCCGCGTCATCGTCAATCGACGCGCTCGCCTGGTCCGTCCGCATGGGCGGACCGGTGTGACTATCGAAGTCTTACCGGCCGGACTTCGTCTTGGGGTCCGCGCCCACTCTTGAGTCTTGTCATGACCGAAGAAACCGAAAACGAAATTCTCGCCTCGGATGGTGGGACCGCCGAAGAGGCGACCCCCGAAGAGAGCTCCGTCGATATCGATACGACGGTGGAGGCCGCGTCCGCCGACGCGGAAGCCGAGGCCGAAGGCGAAGACGATGGCTCCGGGATCGCCGAAGCCGTCGCGGCGCTGGGCCTGAAGTCCATGTCCCTGCAGGAGCTGAAGGAGAAATCCCCGGCCGACCTGCTGGCGTTCGCCGAGACCTTCGAGGTCGAGAACGCCAACTCCATGCGCAAGCAGGACATGATGTTCGCCATCCTGAAGACCCTCGCCGAAGAAGGCGTGGAGATCTCGGGCTCGGGCACCATGGAAGTGGTGCAGGACGGCTTCGGCTTCCTGCGCTCGCCGGAAGCCAACTACCTGCCGGGCCCGGACGACATCTATGTCTCGCCCTCACAGATCCGGAAGTATGGCCTGCGCACCGGCGACAGCGTCGACGGCGCCATCCGCTCACCGCGCGAAGGCGAGCGCTACTTCGCGCTGACCAGCGTGGCGAAGATCAATTTCGAAGCGCCTGACAACGTCAAGCACAAGATCCACTTCGACAACCTGACGCCGCTCTATCCCGACGAGCGCCTGAACATGGAACTGCCCGATCCGACCATCAAGGATCGCTCGGGCCGCGTCATCGACATCGTCGCTCCGCTCGGCAAGGGCCAGCGCTGCCTGATCGTCGCCCCGCCGCGCGTGGGTAAGACGGTCATGCTGCAGAACATCGCCAAGTCGATCGAGACCAACCACCCCGAGTGCTACCTGATCGTCCTGCTGATCGACGAGCGCCCGGAAGAAGTCACCGACATGCAGCGCACGGTGAAGGGCGAGGTCATCGCCTCGACCTTCGACGAGCCGGCGACGCGCCACGTGCAGGTGGCCGAGATGGTCATCGAGAAGGCCAAGCGCCTGGTCGAGCACAAGCGCGACGTCGTCATCCTGCTGGACTCGGTCACGCGTCTGGGCCGCGCCTACAACACCACCGTCCCGTCCTCGGGCAAGGTGCTGACCGGCGGTGTCGACGCCAACGCCCTGCAACGCCCCAAGCGCTTCTTCGGCGCGGCGCGCAACGTGGAGGAGGGCGGCTCGCTGTCGATCATCGCCACGGCCCTGATCGACACCGGCAGCCGCATGGACGAAGTGATCTTCGAAGAGTTCAAGGGCACCGGTAACTCGGAAATCGTCCTGGATCGCAAGGTCGCCGACAAGCGCATCTTCCCGGCCATCGACGTGCTCAAGTCCGGCACCCGCAAGGAAGAACTCATCACGCCGCGCGACCAGCTGCAGAAGACCTATGTGCTGCGCCGCATCCTCAACCCGATGGGCGCATCGGACGCGATCGAGTTCCTGCTCGACAAGCTGCGTCAGTCGAAGACCAACGGCGACTTCTTCCAGTCGATGAACACCTGAGTCCAAACGGACTCACATTTTGGCTTTTGGCCGATACAGAAAGGCCCCGGTGCTACCGGGGCCTTTTTTGTTGGGCGCTACTGGTTTGGTCGGGCCGGGTTCGGCCCTACGGAATGAGCACGGTGGCGCCGGTCGTACGGCGGCCTTCGAGCGCTTCATGCGCCGCGCGGGCCTCGGCCAGCGGGAAGGTCTGGCCGATGTCGATCTTCACCGCGCCGGAGCCGAGGACGGCGAACAGCGCCTGGGCGCTCTCATCCAGTTCCTGGGTCGTGGCGATGTAGTCGAACAGGCGAGGTCGGGTGACGTACAGCGACTTGCCCGACAGCTCCAGCGGCGCGAAGGCCGGGACCGGGCCAGAGGCGTTGCCGAAGGTGACCAGCATCCCGCGCCTGGCCAGGCTCTTGAAGCTGGCGTCCCAGGTGTCCTTGCCGACCCCGTCATAGACGACCGTCACGCCCTTTCCGCCGGTGATCTCGGCGACCCGGGCGGCGACATCCTCGTGGCGATAGTCGATGACATGGTCCGCGCCAAGCTGGCGGGCGAGGGCCAGCTTGGCTTCGCCGCCAGCCGTGGCGATCACCGTCGCGCCCAGGGCCTTGCACCACTGGACCAGGATCTGGCCGACGCCGCCGGCGGCCGCGTGGATCAGGACAAGGTCGCCAGGTTTCACGTGGAAACATCGCCGCACCAGAAACTCTGCGGTCATGCCCTTGAGCAGGACGGCGGCGGCGGTTTCCGAGCTGACGCCCTCCGGAACCTTCACCGCGCGCTCGGCCGGAACGACCGCCGCTTCGCTATAGGCCCCCAGGGTTCCGTTGTAGGCGACGCGGTCCCCGACCTGGAACCGGGTGACGCCGTCGCCTATGGCCTCCACGGTCCCGGCCGCCTCCAGTCCGATCACCGCCGGCATCTTCAGCGGGTAGAGGCCTGAACGGTGGTAGGTATCGATGTAGTTCAGGCCCACGGCTTGGTGACGCACGAGGATCTGTCCGGCGGCAGGCGCGGGGACGAGAAGCTCCACGGCTTCCAGAACCTCCGGACCGCCCGTGCGAACAGCCTGGATCGCGAGCATTAGCCCAGCGCCTTCTGGAAGAAGGTTAGGCTGCGGCCATTGGCCTTGGCAGCGTCAGCCGCGTCGTAGTGGGCGCCGCCCTCGCGGGCGAAGGCATGGTCGCGGCCGGCGTAGGTGTGCAGCTCGATCTGGGGGTGATCCTTCAGGGCGCTCAGGATCAGCTGCTGGGCTTCCGGCGGGACGAACTGGTCCTTCTCGGCGATGTGCATCAGCAGCGGATGGGTCAGCTTCTCGGCCTCGTTCACGTGCTTCTCGATGCCGACGCCGTAGTAGGAGACGCTGGCGTCGACGTCCGTGCGGGTCGCGGTCAGGAAGGCCAGCAGGCCGCCCAGGCAGTAGCCGACCGCGCCGACCTTGCCGTTGACGCCCGGCAGTTCGCGGGCCTTGGTGATGGTGGCGGCGATGTCGCCGATACCAGCGTCCACGTCGAACGTGTTGAACAGCTCGAACGCCCGCTTCCACTCGGCTTCGGACTGGTCGGTGATGTCGATGCCGGGCTCGATCCGCCAGAACAGGTCGGGCACGATCGCGACATAGCCCTGGGCGGCCAGGCCGTCGGCGATGTCGCGCATCACCTTGTTGACGCCGAAGATCTCCTGGATCACGACGATGGCCGGCGCGCTCTCGGCCTTGGGCCGGGCGACATAGGCCGAGAAGTCGCCATCGGGCGTGGTGATCGTGAGGGTCTCACTCATCGCGGGTCTCCGTCCTTACTGTGTCCCAAGTCAGACCGATGTGACTTTCGACCAAAGCGCTCTAACCTGAGCCGACGGGGCTTGGCCCATAACAATATCGTGCCCTACCCGAAGGGAACCTCCGCATGAAGATGACCATTGAGATCGACTGCACCCCTGTAGAAGCCCGCAGCTTTCTGGGGCTGCCCGACGTCAGCACCTTGAACGAGCATCTGGTGAAGGAGATGCAGAACCGCATGGACGCCAACATGGCCATGCTGGCGCCCGAGGAGCTGATGAAGAACTGGATGGCGTTCGGCACCGGCGCCCAGGAGCAGTT
Source organism: Caulobacteraceae bacterium (assembly GCA_965283765.1). Taxonomy (GTDB): domain Bacteria; phylum Pseudomonadota; class Alphaproteobacteria; order Caulobacterales; family Caulobacteraceae; genus Caulobacter. The sequence continues at coordinate 241,824 of CBDIPU010000001.1, read as the reverse complement.
CCGCAAACTGATGACGGCGGCGGCGGGCGCGGCGGCCGGCAAGCGCGACTAAGCCATGACGGATACGATTTTCGCGCCCGCCACCGCGGCGGGGCGCGCGGCCGTGGCCGTCGTGCGGGTCTCGGGTCCCGCGACCTTGTCGGTGGTCGAGGCGTTGACCGGTCGCCCGCCTAAGGCGCGGATGGCGGCGCTGCGTACCCTGCGTCATGGCGGGGTGGATCTGGACGAGGCTCTCGTCCTGCGCTTCGAGGGACCGGCCAGCTATACCGGTGAGGACAGCGCCGAGTTTCACGTGCACGGCGGTCGCGCCGTGGTCGAGGCGTTGCTGTCGGCGCTATCGGACCTGGGTCTGCGGCTGGCTGAGCCCGGGGAGTTCACCCGTCGGGCTTTCGAGAACGGCAAGCTCGATTTGACTCAGGCCGAGGGCGTCGCTGACCTGATCGACGCCGAAACCGAGGCTCAGCGCAAGCAGGCGCTCGGCCAGGTCGGCGGGGCGCTGGGTCAGCGCTATGACCGCTGGCGTGATTTACTGATCCAGTCTCTGGCCATGCTGGAAGCGGCCGTCGACTTCCCGGATGAGGATTTGCCGGAAGCGGTGGCTGAACGTGCGCGCCCGGGGCTGCGCACCCTCAGCGCCGAGCTCGACACAGCGCTGGCCGATGTCTCCCGTGGACGGCGGGTGCGAGACGGCTTCCGCATCGCGCTGGTCGGCGCGCCGAACGCCGGGAAGAGCACATTGCTGAACGGGCTTGTCGAGCGAGAAGCGGCGATCGTGACGGACACACCGGGTACGACCCGGGACGTCATCGAGGTTCCTCTGGTTCTCGCCGGCTACAAGGTTCTTGTCGCCGACACGGCAGGTCTTCGCGAGACGACTGACGCCATCGAAGCTGAGGGCGTCCGCCGCGCGCGAGCCTGGGCTGAAGAAGCTGACCTAAGGCTTTGGGTCGTCGATGGGTTTCACGTGAAACATACGGTGAAGCTTCAAGAGGCGGTTCGGCCTGGGGACTGGCTGATATTGAACAAGGCCGACATCGCCGAGGGTTCCGCGCTCGATGAGGCAGCCGCGCGCTGGGCGGGGGAGGGGCTGAAAGTCGTTCGTCTGTCCGCGCGCTCGGCGGCCGCGGTGAGCGAAGTTCGAGAGGCGCTGTCCGCGCACGTCGCCGAGGCGCTCTCCGGCGCCGAGTTCCCCGCCGCCACCCGCCTGCGTCACGCTGAACGTCTCAGGGAGGCCCAAGGTCATCTTCTTCGGGCTCTTTCCGAAGTCGGTCTGGAGGTCGAACTGGCCGCTGAAGATGTGCGGCTTGCCGCCCGCGCGCTGGAAAAGATCACGGGGCGGGTCGACCCGGAGGACGTGCTCGGCCGCGTCTTTTCGACCTTCTGCATCGGCAAATGATGTTCCACGTGAAACATCCCCTATATTATCCACAGCGCGCTCACAGCTGGGGTGGGGGTGTTTCACGTGGAACGCCGCTGAGTCACATCGACCGCCTCGCCTGATTGGCGTATAGATCGAGTCCAACGCCCCCGCAGTATCCCGGGGGCGTTCGCATTGAGGCGAGTCCGTTGTCCAACACCTGGGATGTCATTGTCATCGGCGGCGGTCACGCCGGCTGCGAGGCGGCGGCCGCCTCGGCGCGCACCGGCGCGCGCACCCTGCTGCTGACTCACAAGCTGGAAACCATCGGCGAGATGTCCTGCAACCCGGCCATCGGGGGCCTGGGCAAGGGTCATCTCGTGCGTGAGATCGACGCCCTGGACGGCGTCATGGGCCGCATGGCCGACAAGGGCGGCATCCAGTTCAGGATGTTGAACCGCTCCAAGGGGCCGGCCGTTCGCGGTCCGCGCGCCCAGATCGACCGCAAGCTCTATCGCGAAACGATGCAGGCGGAACTGGCCGCCACGGAAAACCTCGACATCATCGCCGCCGCCGCCGAGGACCTGATCGTCGAGGAGGGTAAGGTCGCTGGCGCGATTGACGGGGAAGGCCGGTCATACCGCGCGCCGCGGGTCATCCTGACCACTGGCACCTTTCTGAAGGGCGTCATTCATCTGGGTGAAACCCGCATCCCGGCCGGCCGCGTCGGCGACCAACCGGCGATCGGCCTGTCGGATCGGCTCTACGGGCTGGGCTTCCAGATGGGTCGCTTGAAGACCGGCACGCCCGCGCGCCTGGACGGTTCGACCATCGCCTGGGATCGCCTGGAGATGCAGCCCGGCGACGACGAACCCGTGCCATTCTCGTTCCTGAACGATCGGATCGAGACCCCGCAGATCGCCTGTGGCATCACCTTCACAACCGCCGAGACCCACCAGATCATCGCCGACCGCCTGAGCGAGTTGCTGGTCTATGGCGGTCGCGCCACCGGGATCGGCCCACGCTATTGCCCGTCGATCGAGGACAAGGTCGTCCGCTTCGCCGACAAGACCAGCCACCAGGTGTTCCTCGAGCCGGAAGGCCTGGACGACACCACGGTCTATCCGAACGGCATCTCGACCTCGGTCTCGGAAGAGACCCAGCTGCTGTTCCTGCGCACCATCCCCGGCCTGGAGGCGGTGGAGGTCAAGCGTTACGGCTATGCGATCGAATATGACTATGTCGATCCGCGCGAGCTGTACGCCACGCTGGAGACCAAGCGCTTGCCGGGTCTCTATCTGGCCGGCCAGATCAACGGCACCACCGGCTATGAAGAGGCGGGGGCCCAGGGCTTGGTCGCCGGCCTGAACGCGGCCCTGGCCGTACAGGGCAGGGAGCCGGCCGTCTTCGCGCGCGACGAGGCCTATATCGGCGTGATGATCGACGACCTGGTCACCCGGGGCGTCACCGAGCCCTATCGGATGTTCACCAGCCGGGCTGAGTTCCGTCTGACCTTGCGCGCCGACAACGCCGACCAGCGCCTGACCGATCGCGGGATCGCGCTGGGCGTGGTCGGGGAGCGTCGCGCCGCCGCCTGGGGCGAGAAAAAGGCGGGTCTGGAAACGGCCCGAGCCTTTGCCCGCTCGGTCAGCCTGACGCCGAACGAGGCCGTAAAGGTCGGCTTCAAGGTCAATAGCGACGGTGTGCGCCGCGACCTGTTCGCCATGCTGGCCTATCCGGAGGTGACGCTGGACGACCTCGGCGCCGTATGGCCCGAGGTTTTCACGTGGAACACCGACGTCAGGGAGCAGATCGAGATCGAGGCCGCCTATGCCGGCTATCTCGACCGCCAGCGCGCCGACGCCGAGTCGCTGCGCAAGGACGAGGATCTGCGCCTGCCCGCCGATCTGGACTATGCCGACATCGGCAGCCTGTCGAACGAGGTCCGCGAAAAGCTGACCCGTGTGCGTCCGCTGACCCTGGGCCAGGCGGCGCGCATCGAGGGCGTCACCCCTGGCGCGTTGACCGCGCTGCTAGCCCATGTGAGGCGCGGCCGTGCAGCCTGAAGCCATGATTGCCGAACCCCCGGTGCTGGACGCGTCTGGTTACCAAGCCCTTACCGGCGTCTCCGACGCCCAGATGGCCGACCTGTCGCGCTTCCAGGACCTGCTGGCGGAATGGAACGCGGTCATGAACCTTGTCGGGCCGCTGACCATCGCCACCTACTGGACCCGCCATGCGCTGGACAGCTCGCAGCTGTTGGCCCTGGCGCGGGGCGCGGACCTGGGCCGACCTCGGAGCCGGCGCCGGTCTGCCCGGGGTCGTGCTGGCCATACTGCTGAAGGGCCAGGACGGAGCCAAGGTCCATCTGGTGGAGAGCATGGCCAAGCGTTGCCGCTTCCTCGAGGTCGCGGCCAAGGCGCTGGATCTGCCCGTCGAGATCCACAATGTCCGGGCCGAAGAGCTGAAGCTGAAAGTCGATGTGGTCACTGCCCGCGCCTGCGCGCCGATGACCAGGCTGCTGGGCTTCGCCGAACCCTATCTCTATCGCGGTGCGACCGGTCTGTTCCTCAAGGGTCAGGATGTCGCGACCGAGCTGACGGAGGCCCGCAAGGCCTGGTCGTTCGCCAGCGAGCTGCTCCCCAGTCAAAGCGACCCTCGCGGCCGCATCGTTCAAGTGAAGAGGCTTTCCCGTGCCCGCTAATCCTCTCCGCGTCTTCGCCATCGCCAACCAGAAGGGCGGCGTCGGCAAGACCACGACCGCCATCAACCTGGGCACCGCCCTCGCGGCTTGCGGCGAGCGTGTGCTGCTGATCGACGCCGATCCGCAGGGCAACTGCTCGACGGGTCTGGGCATCACCCGGATCCAGCGCCGGACCACGCTCTATGACGTGCTGATGGGCGAGTCGCCGGTGATCGACGCCGCGGTGAAGACCGAGCTGCCCGGCCTGGACGTCATACCGGCCGACGCCGACCTGTCGGGCATCGAGATCGAACTGGGTCAGACCGCCCGACGGTCATACCGTCTGCGCGACGCGCTGGAGACGGTCCGCGCCAACGGGCCCTACACCTATGTGCTGATCGATTGCCCGCCGTCGCTGAACGTGCTGACCGTCAACGCCATGACCGCCGCCGACGCGGTGTTCGTGCCGCTGCAGTGCGAGTTCTTCGCGCTGGAGGGCCTGACCCAGCTGATGCGGACCATCGAGCGCATCCGGGGTAGCCTCAATCCGCGCCTGGAGATCCAGGGCGTGGTGCTGACCATGTACGACCGCCGCAACAGCTTGTCCGAGCAGGTGGCGCGCGACGTCCGCGACTATTTCGGCGACAAGGTCTATGACGCGGTCATCCCGCGTAACGTCCGCGTCTCGGAGGCGCCGTCATTCGGTAAGCCCGTGCTGCTGTATGACCTGAAATGCGCCGGCAGCCAGGCCTACCTGAAGCTGGCCCGAGAGGTGATCAGCCGCGAGCGCGACCGCCAGGTCCAGGCTGCCTAAGCCTTTTTCGAATATTGATCCGAACTAGAACGAGAAGAAGATGGAGTCAGTGGTGGCTGAGGCGAGTGGTTCCGAAGGGCGTCGTGGTCTGGGGCGGGGGCTTTCCGCCCTGCTGGGCGAGGTCGAGAACGCGCCGGCCCAGGCGCCGGGCGATAACGCTCCCGGCTCGCGCGAAGCGCCGATCGAGATTTTGAAGCGCAATCCCGACCAGCCGCGCCGCACCTTCCGCGAGGAAGACCTGGAGGAACTGTCCAACTCGATCCGCGAGAAGGGCGTCCTGCAGCCGATCCTGGTCCGCCCGGCGCCCGGTGCGCCCGGAGAATATCAAATCGTCGCCGGCGAGCGCCGTTGGCGTGCGGCTCAGCGCGCCGGCCTGCGCACCGTGCCGATCATGGTGCGCGAGCTGGACGACCTGGCGGTGCTGGAAATTGGCATCATCGAGAACGTCCAGCGCGCCGACCTGAACGTGCTGGAGGAGGCGCTCTCCTACAAGGTGCTGATGGAGAAGTTCGAGCGCACCCAGGAGGCCATCGCCCAGACCATCGGCAAGAGCCGCAGCCACGTCGCCAACACGATGCGCCTGCTGGCCCTACCGGACGAGGTGCAGTCCTACCTGGTCAGCGGCGAGCTTTCGGCCGGTCATGCCCGCGCCATCGCCGCGGCGGCCGACCCCGTGGCCCTGGCCAAGCAGATCATCGACGGCGGCCTATCGGTTCGCGAGACCGAAGCCCTGGCGCGTAAGGCGCCGACCGCCACGCCGTCGAAGAACAAGGGCGGCCGTCCGCCGCGCGTGAAGGACACCGACACTCAGGCGCTCGAGGCGGACCTCTCATCGGTGCTCGGCCTCGATGTCTCGATCGACCATCGCGGGGCGGAGGCGCCCTGACCATCACCTACGCGACGCTCGAGCAGCTCGACGATCTCTGCAACCGCCTGACGCGCGGGGTCTGATCAGTCGCACCCAAAAGCGTGCGGATGATCGGAGTTTAGGCCCGTCTAAAATCGCCCCTGTCACGCACCGAACGGCGCCTTCCCGTACCCGCGGAGGCGCCGTTTTCGTGAGAGGAGATCGGTTCACAGCGATTTCCGCCACAAACCCTTCTGTCGAAAGGCTTTCTTAAGAAACGTCCACAGGCGCGCAAAGGGCCTGTTTTGCGGCGCTTTCGGGCTTAGAGGCCCAAGCGCCGCGCGCGACCGGCGATCATCAGCGCCAGGCGCTCGGAGATCAGCTGATCGGGCGATCCGGACGTCTTGCAGGCGCGGTCGGCGTTGAGAACCTCGCCCTGAATCTCCAGGATGGCCTCCAGGTTCCAGGCGCGGGCTTGGCGGAGGAACTCACGCTCCTGTTTCCAGAAGACGCCCGAGGCCTTGGCGGCGGCCTGCAGGTCGACGCCGTTCTTGTGCAGGGTCAGCACGCGGCGCAGGCGGCCCAGATAGTAGCTCATGGCCCGGACAGCGGCCGGACCGCCTTCGCCCTCGGCGGCGGCGCGGCGCAGGGCCTGCTGGGCAGGACCGGCCTTGCCGCCGAAGGCGTCGGCGGCGGCGTCGCTGAGCGAGGCCTCGGGCTCGACGCCCAGGAAATCGGTCAGGTCGGCGGCGGTGGCGGTGACGCCGCTATTGGGGCCGAGATAGAGGGCCAGCCGTTCGATCTCGGCGCGGGCCACGCCGCGCTCCTTGGGCAGACGCGAGACGAAGAGGTCCAGGGCCTCGCTGTTCAGCCCCACCTTGTCGTTAGCCAGGGTGTCGCGGGTCAGGCGGGCCAGGTCGCCGGCCTCGTCCTCGTAGCAGGGGATGACGGCGCAGCCATTGGCTTTTTCGCCGACCTTGCGCAGCTGGGAGTCGCGACCCAGCGCCCCGGCCTCGACCAGGAAGAAGGCGTCGGGATTGAGCTGGCCCTCGACGTGGCGGGTCAGGGCTTCGGCGGCCTGCTTGTCGGGTCCGGCCTTCTCGCCGGCCAGGCGCAGGCGCACCAGACGCCGGCCGCCCATCAGCGACATGGCCGACAGCTCGTCCTCCAGCTTGGCCGGATCGGCGTCCAGGTCGCCGTCGGTGAGCATGGCGGTGTCGAAGGGGTCGTCCGGCCGCGCGACCACGCGCTTGGCCAGCGCGTTGGCGCGGTCACGCACCACGCCCCGATCCTTGCCGTAGATGACCACGGCCCGGATGTCCGGGGCCGGCTCCCGCAGGAAGCGTTCGACGTCCGGACGCTTGGAGAGGATCATCGGCCGCGGCCCTTAAGCCGGCTTCTTCTTGCCCGCCGCCAGCCAGGTGGCGAGATCCAGCTGGATCTTGCGGGCCGCTTCGGTCGCTGCCCGCTCCTGGCCGTCGTTCTGGGCCGCGATGGCCGCATAGGGCTGGTCGGCGGAGTTGTAGGTCACCGACACCTCGGTGTTGCCGTTGGTGGCTTCCTTGCCGGTCTTGGCGTCCATCAGGCGCCAGCCGACGGTCATCCGCAGTTCGTAACGGTTGGCGACGTTGTCGAGACGCACGCCCCGGGCGAAGCGGAACTCCTTGACCGAGAAATAGAGCTTGTAGGCGGCGGCGTCGCCCTGCTTGTGGCCCAAGGCGTCGTCCAGCTGCTCGCGCAGCAGGTAGCCGCCCCGGCCCTCGGCCGCGACGGTCTCGATGCTGGAGAGACCGCCCTCGACGCCCGGCCGGCCGTACAGCGGCGTGAAGCCGGCGCAGGCCGAGAGGACGAGGGTCGAGAGCGCGAAAGCGCCAGCCGCCAGGGTGCGTTTCATAGAGGTCCCTTGGGGTCTCAGTTGGCCACGATGTTGACGATGCGGTCCTTGACCACGATCACCTTGCGGACCGTGACGCCCTCAAGGTGGGCCAGGACGTTGGGATCCGCCAGAGCGATTTTCTGGACCTCGTCTTCCGGCGCGCCAGCCTTGACCTTGATCTCGCCGCGACGCTTGCCGTTGATCTGGATCGGCAGGACGCGCTCGTCGTCCGCGGCCAGGGCCGGATCGGCCTTGGGCCAGGGCGCGTCGACGACCATGCCTTCACCGCCGATACGGGCCCAGGCTTCTTCGGCCAGGTGCGGCGTGAAGGGCGCGACCAGGCGGGCCAGGATGTTCAGGGCCTCGGCGCGGGCCGCCAGGACGGCGTCCGAAGCGCCTTCAGCCGGAGCGGCCTTCAGGGCGTTCAGGAACTCGTACAGGCGCGCCACGCCGCTGTTGAAGCGGAAGCCCTCGATGCTGTCGGTGACGAAGCCGATCAGCTTGTGGGCCGCCTTGCGCAGGGTGAGCGCCGCTTCGTCGCCGTCGTCGTGGGCGAAGTCGCCGGCCGGCTGGCTGTCGAACTCGTTCCACAGGCGGTGGGTGAAGCGCCAGCTGCCCTCAACGCCCGAATTGGTCCACTGGACATCGCGTTCCGGCGGGCTGTCGCTCATCACGAACAGGCGCGCGCTGTCGACGCCATAGGCCTCGAAGATGTCCTCGGGGGCGACGACGTTCTTCTTGGACTTCGACATCTTCTCGACGTCGCCGATGATGATCGGGGCGCCGGTCGTGGCGTGGACCGCCGAGCGGCTATTGCCCTCGACGGTGATGCGGATGTCCGACGGCTCGACCCACTCGCCAGCCTCGTTCTTGTAGGCCTCGTGGGTGACCATGCCTTGGGTGAACAGGCCCGCGAACGGCTCCTCGACCGACAACAGACCCTCGTCCTTCAGGGCGCGGGTGATGAAGCGGGCATAGAGCAGGTGCAGAATTGCGTGCTCGACGCCGCCAATATACTGATCCACCGGCAGCCAGTGGTCGGCCGCGTCCTTGCCCACCGGCTCGGCGGCGTGGGTGTCGGCGAAACGGGCGAAGTACCAGCTGGAGTTCGATGAACGTATCCAGCGTGTCGGTCTCGCGCTCGGCCTTGCCGCCGCACGAGGGACAGGTGGTGTGGCGCCAGGTCGGGTGGCGCAGCAGCGGGTTGCCCGGCTTGTCGAAGGTGACGTCCTCGGGCAGGGCGACCGGCAACTGGTCTTCCGGCACGGACACGACGCCGCAGGCCTGGCAGTGAACCACCGGGATCGGGCAGCCCCAGTAGCGCTGGCGCGAGACGCCCCAGTCGCGCAGGCGATAGACCGTCGCGCCCTGACCCTGGCCGGCCGCCTCGATGCGGGCGACCGCTTCAGCCTTGGCGGTCTCGACGTCCATGCCGTCCAGGAATTCCGAATTGAAGATCTTGCCGGGGCCGACATAGGCCTCCTTGCCGACCTGGAAGGTCGCCGGATCCTCGCCGTTCGGCAGGACGACGGGCTTGACCGGCAGGCCGTACTTGCGGGCGAAGTCCAGGTCGCGCTGGTCGTGGGCCGGGCAGGCGAAGATCGCGCCGGTGCCATAGTCCATCAGGATGAAGTTGGCGATCCAGACGGGCAGTTTGATTTCTGGGTCGAGCGGGTGCGTGACCCATAGGCCGGTGTCGTAGCCCAGCTTCTCGGCGCTCTCGATCTCGGCTTCCGAGGTGCCGCCCTTGCGGCAGTCGGCGATGAACTGCTGGATCTCGGGATTTTTGATCGCCAGGCGCTCGGCCAGCGGATGCTCGGGCGCGACGCCGACGAAGCTGGCGCCGAACAGGGTGTCGGGACGGGTGGTGTAGACCTCCAGCCCCTCGGCCATGCCGTCGGGGGCCTCGCCGTCAAACTGGAACTTGAAGCGTAGGCCCTTGGAGCGGCCGATCCAGTTCTCCTGCATCAGGCGAACCTTGTCGGGCCAGCGGTCCAGGGTCTTCAGGCCGTCGATCAGGGCGTCGGCGTAGTCGGTGATGCGCAGGAACCACTGGGTCAGCTTGCGCTTCTCCACCGTGGCGCCCGAGCGCCAGCCCTTACCGTCGATGACCTGCTCATTGGCCAGCACGGTCATGTCGATCGGGTCCCAGTTGACCGAGGCTTCCTTGCGATAGACCAGGCCGCGCTTCAGCAGGCGCAGGAACCAAGCCTGCTGCTTGCCATAGTATTCCGGGTCGCAGGTGGCGAACTCGCGCGACCAGTCGACCGAAATGCCCAGCGACTTCAGCTGCTCGCGCATGGCGGCGATGTTGTCGTAGGTCCAGCCCTTGGGATGGACGCCGCGCTCCATGGCCGCGTTCTCGGCCGGCATGCCGAAGGCGTCCCAGCCCATCGGGTGCAGCACGTTGAAGCCCTGGGCGCGCTTGTAGCGGGCCACCACGTCGCCCATGGCGTAGTTGCGGACGTGGCCCATGTGGATGCGGCCCGACGGATACGGGAACATCTCGAGCACGTAGTATTTCGGACGGCCGTCGTTGATCTCGCCGGTCTTGAAGACGTCGGCCTTCGCCCAGGCTTCACGCCACTTGGGCTCGGTGTCTTTGGGATTGTAGCGGGCCATCGGAAACCAGGGTCTTGGATGCAGGAACGCGCCCCAAAGGCGCGTCCGCGACAAATTAAGCGGTTTCGCGGCTGGAGCGCGCAGGAAATATAGGGTGTCACAAGGGTTCTCGCCGCGTCGACGAGAACCCTTGGAAGGGCCTTAGCCCTTGATGTTCGAAAGCCGAAGCTGTCGGGCGCGGGTCAGGATCGCGTTCTCGAGGTCGGTCGCGGTCTGGTCGGAGACCGGAGCATCGACCCAGGCGCCGTTGATGTCCTTGGACTGCTTGAACACCGTGACGTTCAGGCCGTCGGCGCGCAGGCGGGTGTCGAGGATGTAGACCGTGGCCTTGAAGCGCTCGGCCGGGGTTTCCGGGTTCACGTACCAGTCGGTGATGATCACGCCGCCGTATGGATCGGCCGAAGCCAGCGGCATGAAGGCCAGGGTGTCGAGGCTGGCGCGCCACAGGTAGCCATTGACGCCGATGGAGCCTTCCGAGGCCGGAGTGTCCTTCGAGCCGCCGATGCCCAGGAAACCCTTCTTCTCGCCTTGGGTCGAGAACGTCTTGGGGGCCTTGTTGCTGGCGCATGCGGTCATGCCCAGCATCGACAGAGCCAGGACGCCCGCGGCGAGGCCGCGCATCACAGACCCACGTTCAAACGCCATAGTACCTCGCTCCAAATATTTCGCGGGCGCTCGCGCGCACCCTGGCGCGCCCCCGCGGCCGGGAGCCGGTCTATAGCATGGCTGCGCCGCCTCAAAACAGGAATCGCGTGACCTCGTGGCAACAGGACTCGATTGAATTGCCCAATATGGCGCCGGGTGCGACCGAAGCGAGGTTGACCGCGTTCCGCTCCAGCCTTTAATCGCAATGTAAGGGCCCCGTTCCTAAATGGGATGGGTAGGGACAACTGAGTATAGGCGGCGAGTGGTGATGACCGCGACGCGTTTCTTTCTGGCGGGGACCGCCGCGCTGATCCTGACGGGATCGGCGTCGATGGCGTTCGCCCAGGCCAAGCCGCATGCCGTCACCCCCGATTTCTCGGTCAAGAACGACTTCACCAGCGCCGCCGCCGGCGTCCAATATCCGCAGGATGAAAAGCGCACCCTGCGTTGGGACGCCAAGAAGGGCCGCTGGGGTCTGAAGCTGGATCTCGACCAACCGTCCAGCCGTGAAATGGAAATGCAGGACGTCCAGGCCGGAGCCTATTTCAAGGTGACCCCGTCGATCCGCGTCGGCGGCGCCGTGAGCCTGGGTGAATCCAACCCGGCGCTCGCCGCCCGCAAGGCTCAGCAGCCCGATCCGGCCCCGCGCGTCCGCCTCGAGACCGCTTTCAAATTCTAAGAACCGGCCAACGCCTCCACGGCCGCGATCCCGACAATCCCGCTGCCGAACAGCCGCGAGACCGTGCGCGCACGCACCCCGCCCAGCGCATAGACGGGCAGCGACGTCGTCGCGACCAGATCCTTCAAACCCTCCGCGCCCAGCGGTTCTCCGGCTGACGGACTGTTGCTGGGAAAGATCGGCGAGACGACGACCGCGTCGGCGGCCACTCGCTCGGCCGCCTGGAGCGCGCCACGATCATGGGCCGCGACGGTGATCAGCCAGCGCGCGTGCTCGGCCCGCAGGCGAGGGATCTCGGCCGAAAGCCGCTCCGGCATGTGCAGGCCATCGGCGCGGACGCCCTCGGCCAGGCCCGGATGGGCGCCGACCAGCAGCAGCAGGCCGCGCTCCGTGGCGATAGCCCGCAGGCGACGTCCGCGCGCGATGGCGTCCTCGGCGCCGAACGCCCGGTAGACGATCCCCGCGCCGGCCGGCAGGCGCTCGGCGACGGCCTCGGGGTTCGGGACGCGTTGTGGATCGGTGAAGAACAGCAGGCCGGGCAGGGTCCGGCCGCGCACGATCCTTGGCGGAAAGGCCGCGGCGGCACTAGACAGGACTTCCAGTTCGCTCACGTTCCCGTCCAAGGCTACCCCCAATGTCCCACGCCCTCGCTCGGATCCAGGACCGCATCGCCGCCGCCGAGAGGCGCGCCGGACGGCCGGCCGGATCGGTGACTCTGGTGGCGGTGTCCAAGACCCAGCCCTGGGAGCATATCGCGCCCGTGCTGGAGGCGGGACAGAAAGTCTATGGCGAGAACCGCGTCCAGGAAGCCATGGATCGCTGGGGCCCGCGCCGCGCAGGCCTGGAGCTGCGCCTGATCGGTCCGCTGCAGACCAACAAGGCCCGCGAGGCGGTCGGCTTCTTCGACGTCATCGAGACGCTCGACCGCGAGAAACTGGTCCGCGTGCTGACCGAGGAAATCCAGCGGGCGGGCAAGGCCCCGCGCCTCTACGTCCAGGTCAATATCGGCGAAGAGGCCCAGAAGGCCGGCGTCGCGCCCGCAGAGGCCGACGGCTTCCTCGCCGCCTGCCGCGAGACCTACGGCCTGACGATCGAGGGCCTGATGTGCATCCCGCCTGTCGGCGCCGATCCCGCGCCCTATTTCGCGTCCTTGCGGACCATCGCCGCGCGCAACGGCGTGGAGAAGCTGTCGATGGGCATGAGCGACGACTTCGAGATCGCCATCGCCGAAGGCGCGACCTCGGTCCGGGTGGGATCGGCGCTGTTCGGCGGCCGCAACTACGGTTAGTCGGCCACGATCTGGACCGCGTCGCCGGGCTTGGCGATCGCCAGCACCGCCTCGAGGTCCGGTCGCGCCAGGGCCACGCAGCCCTCGGTGCCCGGATAGCCGTCGCGGGCCAGGTGCATGAAGATCGCCGAACCCATGCCTGGCACGGGCGGACGGTCGTTATGGCCCAGGATAACGACCAAATCGTAGACGTGGTCGTCACGCCACATCCGTTCAGCGCTGGCCGGGTAAGGCAGCAGGACGGGGCGGTTGTAGTTCGGATCGCCCGGGGAGTTGCACCAGCCGTCGTCGGGCCGGGTGGCGTGGACGGGCAGGGCGGTGTTCGGACCGCCTTTATAGACGTCGGGCCGGTACCAGACCTCGCGCATGACCCAGGTCCCGGCCGGGCTCTTGTTGTCGCCCTCGCGCTTGTCGGCGGCGGCGATCGCGCCGGCCTTGCCGATCGCGCAGCGCAGGGTGCGGCCATTCAGTTCGAAGCGGCCATCGGCGTGGGCCCGGAACAGCATCAATGGTCGTCTCCCAGACTTCTCTGTTTGGCGCTCAGTCGCCGCCGAAACCGGCTACCACTTTCGGCTATTGAGCTTAAGGCCCCGCTCGGGGTTGTCCCCGAGGGCCGCAGCGGTGCATGTTCCGCCTTATGGCGCAACGCAAGACGCTTCTGCTGATCGACGACGATGAGGACCTGCGCGGCGCCCTGGCCGAGCAATTGGCCCTGCACGAGGAATTCGCCGTGGCCGAGGCCGCGACGGCCGGCGAGGGCGTGAAGATGTCGCGCGAGGTCAAGCCCGACCTGATTCTGCTGGATGTCGACCTGCCCGACATGGACGGTCGCGAGGCCTGCCGCCTGATGCGCAAGAACGGGGTCACGGCCCCGGTGATCATGCTGACGGCAGCGGTCAGTGACAGCGACACCATCCTGGGCCTGGAGTCCGGGGCCAACGACTATGTCACCAAGCCCTTCCGCTTTGGCGTTCTGCTGGCCCGAATCCGCGCCCAGCTGCGCAGCTACGAAGCGTCGGAAGACGCGCTGTTCCGCATCGGTCCGTACGAATTCCGCCCCTCGGCCAAGTTGCTGGTCGACGAGAAGCAGAAGAAGGTGCGGCTGACCGAGAAGGAAACCAACATCCTCAAGTACCTCTACCGCGCCGGTTCGAAGCCCGTGTCGCGCGAGGAGCTGCTGACCGAGGTCTGGGGCTACAACGCCGGGGTCACCACCCACACGCTGGAAACCCACGTCTATCGCCTGCGCCAGAAGATCGAACCGGATCCGGCGGCGGCCAGGATCCTGATCACCGAGATGGGCGGCTACCGCCTGCAACCGTAACAAAAAAGGCCCGGTCAGCGATGACCGGGCCTTCTTACATTTTCGCGGTGGCGTTCGAAGCTAGGCGTTGCCCATCACGCCGCCGGCTTCGGCCTGGGCCTTGCGCGCGGCGTAGACGCCGGCGAAGTCGATCGGATCGATCAGGAAGGGCGGGAAGCCGCCTTCGGCGGTGACGTCCGAGATCAGGCGACGCGCGTACGGGAACAGGAAGCGCGGGCATTCGATCAGCAGCACCGGCTCCAGGTCTTCCTCGGCGACGCCGGCGATGTGGAACAGGCCGCCATAGACGACTTCGATGTGGAACACCGCCTGCTCTTCGCGCGTGGCGCGGGCCGAGAGCTTCAGATCGACTTCGAACAGGCCATCCGGGCGACCGCGGGCGTTCATCTCGACGCCCATGTCAATGGCGGGCTGGGCCGCGCCGGCCCGCAGGCTGTCGGGCGCCAGGGGGTTCTCGAACGAGAAGTCGCGGACGAATTGGGCCAGGATACGGATGCCCGATTGCGCGGCGGCGTTGTCGTCCGAAGTCGCCTCGGGGCGCCATTGGGGCGCCATTGGGGGCGGTTGTGTCGGTCATTAGGATAAAATCCGTAATCGGCGTCTAAAACGCCTAAGAAAGGTGGGCGCTGCTACCATGAGGGCCCGTCCGGCGCAACGCTGGGCGCCTGACGGGAGAACGCGTCTCACCTATATAGAGATGATATCCTGGGCCCAAAGCCCGTTGCCGGACCTTGAAGTGCTCCAGATCCTGTTCCTCGCCGCGGTCGCCGCGGTCGTCCTGTATCAGCTGTACGCCACCCTGGGCGCCGCACGGGCCGTCAGCCCGAGGACGTGGTGACGGCTCAGCCCGGCGCGGCCCCGGCGCCGGCCGATACGCATCCGATCCTGCGCACCGAAGGCCTGGCCGCCCTGAAGTCGAAACAACCGGACTTCGATCCGACCAAGTTCCTGGCCGGCGCCCGCTCGGCCTATGAGCAGATCGTCAAGGCCTACGCCGAAGGCGACCGCGAGACGCTGAAACCGCTGCTGGCCCCGGACGTCATGGCCAATTTCGAGCAGGCCATGGCCGCGCGCGAGACCGCCGGCCGCAGCGAGAAGGTCGAGTTCATGGCTCCGCCGCGCCTGGACCTCGAGCGGATCGACGTGGTCGGCGACCTGGCCAAGGCCGTGGTGCGGATTCTGGCCGAGGTGCGCACCCGCACTAAGGACGAGCGCGGCGAAGGCGTCGACGATCGCCGCACCGCCGAGCTCTGGACCTTCGAGCGCGAGGTCAAGAGCGGCAATCCCAACTGGCGCCTGGCCTTCGTCGCCGCCGCCGAGGCGTAATGGCCAAGATCCGCCGCGCCCCAACCGCCTTCGCCCCCCTGGCCCTGGCGGGTCTGCTGCTGGGCGCCTGCGCCAGCACGACGACGGCGCCGCCCGTCCCGACCGGGCCGACGATCTCGCCACCGGCGATCGGCGCCACGCCGTCGCCTTCGACCCCGCCCGCGTCGGCGCTGTCCTTCGCCAGCCTGGCCGGCTGGGCCGAAGAGGATCATGTGGCGGCCCTCGACGCCTTCCGCGCCGGCTGCGGCGTCGCCAGGGAGCCGGCCATGGCCCGCGTCTGCGGCCTGGCCCGCAACGCCACCGTCCGGGACGAGCCCGGCGCGCGGGCGTTCCTGGAGACCAATTTCCGGATCGAGCCGGTTCGCCAGAAGGAGGGAGGCGACGAGGGCCTGCTGACCGCCTATTTCGCCCCCCAGTATGAGGCGCGGATGTCGCGCAACGCCGAGTTCACCGTCCCGGTGCGCGGCCTGCCGGCCGATCTGGTCGTGCTGGACCTCGGCGCGTTCGAGCCCAGCTTCGTCGGCAAGAAGATCACCGGTCACGTCGAGGGCGCGACCTTCGCGCCCTATCCGGACCGCGCCGAGATCGAGGCGACCCCGACCGACAGACCCCTGGCGTGGATGCGACCGGAGGAGCTGTTCTTCCTGCAGATCCAGGGCTCGGGCGTGCTCGTCCTGCCCGATGGCCGCCGGGTGCGCGCCATGTTCGCCGGCACGAATGGCCGACCGTTCGTGGGCGTGGCCGACGCCATGCGCGACAAGGGCCTTTTGCCCGACAACAATACCTCCGGCGACGCCATCCGCGCGTGGCTGGCCGACCATCGCGGGCCTGAGGCCGACGCGGTCATGCAGCTGAACCCGCGCTATGTGTTCTTCAAGACGCTCCCCGATGACGGCAAGGAGCCCGTCGGCTCGGCCGGCGTGCCGTTGCCGCCGGGACGGGCCATCGCCATCGATCCCAGCCGCCACGCGATGGGCGAGCTCTACTGGCTGGACGCCGCCGCGCCGAAGCTGGCGGGCGCCTTTCCGGCCTATCGCCGCCTGGCCATGGCGCTGGACACCGGCGGGGCGATCAAGGGCGACGTCCGCGCCGATCTTTACATGGGCACGGGCGCGGCCGCCGGCGCCGAGGCCGGCCGTGTGCGCCACGCCCTGCGCCTGTACCGGCTCGTACCGCGCTGACATGGTCAGGAAGCCGCCGCCCGGGCCCGAGGACGACAAGCGCCTCTGGAAGCTCGTCGCCTCGACCGTGACGCCGCGCGCGCCGGAAAAGCCCGAGAAGATGCGCTCCAAGGCGCGGATCCGGCCGGTGAAGAGCGACACGGCCATTCCGGTGGAGCAGCCCACGCACCTGGCCTCGATCGCGCCGCTGCGCGTCAGTCCCGAGGAGCTCAAGCCCGCTCCGGCCAAGGCCCTGAAAGGTCCCGCCCACCGCATCGAGCCCAACCGCAAGCGCCGCATAGCCAAGGAGCACGACCCGATCGGCGCGCGCCTGGACATGCATGGCCTCGACCAGGACCAGGCGAGGGCCACGCTCGAGGGGTTCATCCGACGGGCCTATGATGACGGCCACCGGGCGGTGCTGGTCATCACCGGCAAGGGCAGGGTCGGCCACGGCGTGCTGAAACAGCGAACGCCGGAGTGGCTGGCGGGGCCGGCCGTGCGCGAGATGATCGCCGGGGTCTCGACCGCCGATCAGCGGCACGGCGGTGACGGGGCGCTGTATGTGGCGCTGAAGCGCAAGGGTTAGCGCGAGGCCTCGGGCCCCTCAGCTCTTCCGCGAAGCTTTTTCCGCGATGCCTGAGGTCCCTTCGCGGGCCTCCAGCTTCTCGGCCACGGCGTCCAGGGACACCCCCGACGCCGCCATCAGCGCCAGCCAGTGGTAGAGCAGGTCGGCGCTCTCCGCCGCCAGGGCGTCCGGATCCTGAGCCACGGCGGCGATCACCGTCTCGACGGCTTCCTCGCCCAGCTTCTTGGCGGCCAGGGCGGGGTCGTTGAGCAGCTTGGCGGTGTAGGACACCGACGGATCACCGCCCTTGCGGGCCGCGATCGTGGCGGCGAGGCGTTGCAGGACGTCAGTCAGGCGCTGGCTCATGCGGCGCTCCGGTCCAGGCGCACGGGGATGCCGGCGTCGGCCATGGCCTGCTTGGCCTCGCCGATGCTGATCTCGCCGAAGTGAAAGATCGACGCGGCCAGCACGGCGGCGGCGTGGCCGTCGCGGGCGGCTTCGACCAGGTGTTCGGTGGTCCCCGCGCCGCCCGAGGCGATCACCGGCACGGACACCGCGCTGGTCACGGCCTTCAGCAGCGGGATGTCGTAGCCAATCTTGGCCCCGTCGCGGTCCATCGAGGTCAGAAGAATCTCGCCCGCCCCGCGCTCGACGACCTTGGCGGCCCAGTCGACCACGTCGAGGCCGGTGTCCTTGCGGCCGCCATAGGTCCAGACGTTCCAGCCCGAACCGTCCTCGCGCAGCTTGGCGTCGATGGCCACGACCACGCACTGGGCCCCGAAGGCGTCGGCGCCGGCGGCGATCAGGTCGGGGTTCTCGACGGCGGCGGTGTTGGTCGAGACCTTGTCGGCCCCGGCCAGCAGCAGGCGGCGCATGTCCGACACCTGACGCACGCCCCCGCCCACCGAGACGGGCATGAAGCAGACCTCGGCGGTGCGGGAGATGACGTCCAGGATCAGGCCGCGGCCCTCGCTGGAGGCTGTGATGTCCAGGAACATCAGCTCGTCGGCGCCGGCGGCGTCATAGGCGCGGGCCTGCTCCACCGGATCGCCGGCGTCGCGCAGGGAGACGAAGTTGACCCCCTTGACCACCCGCCCGTCCTTCACGTCGAGGCAGGGAATGATCCGGGTCTTCAGCATCAGGCGGCCGCCGCGATCAGGGCTTCGGACGGCTTGATCGTGCCGGCGTAGAGCGAGCGGCCCAGGATGGCGCCGGCGATCTCGACGCCCGGGCGGGCCTTGAGGCGCTCGATGTCGGAGACAGCGGCCACGCCACCGGAGGCGATGACGGGAATGGAGACCGCGTCGGCCAGTTCGCCCACGCCCTCGACATTGACGCCGGTCAGGGCGCCGTCGCGGCTGATGTCGGTGATGATCAAGGCGGCGACGCCGACGTCCTCGAAGCGGCGCGACAGGTCGATGGCCGACAGGTCCGACAGGCCGGTCCAGCCGTCGATGGCGACCTTGCCGTCACGCACGTCGACGGCCACGGCGATCTGCTCGGGCCATAGGCGCGCGGCCTTGCGGACCAGGTCCGGGTCGTGGACGGCCACGGTGCCGAGGATGACGCGGCTGACGCCGGCCTCGATCCAGGCCTCGACGCCTTCCAGCGTGCGGATGCCGCCGCCCAGCTGCACGGGGATCGAGATCGACTTCAGGATCGACTCGACGGCGGCGGTGTTGACCGACTTGCCCTCGATGGCGCCGTTCAGGTCGACGACATGCAGCCACGAGAAGCCGTCCTTGACGAAGCGCTGGGCCTGGTCGGCGGGCGAGGTGTTGAAGACCGTGGCCTTCTCCATGTCGCCGTGCAGCAGGCGCACGCACTGGCCGTCCTTCAGGTCGATGGCGGGATAGAGGATCATGGGCGCCATTCCAGGAAGTTGGCGAGCAGGGCGAGCCCTGAAGCTTGTGACTTTTCGGGGTGAAACTGTACGCCCGCGACATTGTCCTTGGCCACCGCCGCGACGAACGGGCCGCCGTGGTCGGTGGTGGCCACGACATCGGCCGGGTCGGCCGCGTCCAGGGCGAAGGAGTTGGCATAGTACATGTGGGCGCCGTCCTCGATCCCCGCGAACAGGGCGTGAGGGCGGACGAAGCTGATGGCGTTCCAGCCCATGTGCGGGATGGTCAGGGCCGGGTCGTTGGGCTCGAGCTTCTTCACCTGGCCGGCGATCCAGTCCAGGCCCGGCGTGACGCCGAACTCCAGGCCTTCGGTCGCCAGCAGCTGGTGGCCGACGCAGATGCCCATGAAGGGAACACCGCGGCGGTGCACGGCGTGGTTCATCGCTTCGTAGACGCCGGTGGCGTCCAGGCCCGCGCGGCATGAGGCGAAGGCCCCGACGCCGGGCAGGAAGACGCGGTCGGCCTCGGCGACGAGGTCGGGGTCGGCGGTGACGACGATCTCGGCGTCGAGCGCGCGGCGACGGGCCGCCTCACGCAGGGCCTTCTCGGCCGAACGCAGGTTGCCCGACCCGTAGTCGATCAGGGCGACGGTCTGCATGGAGGATCCTTACAGCACGCCCTTGGTGGACGGAGCCTGGCCGCCGGTCTTCGGGTCGATCTCGACCGCCTGACGCAGCGCCCGGGCGAGGGCCTTGAAGCCGCTTTCGGCCACATGGTGGGTGTTGTCGCCGTACAGGGTCTCCAGATGGACGCACGCCCCGACGTTCATGGCGAACGCGTGGTGGAACTCCTTGAAGAGCTCGGTGTCCATCTCGCCGACCTTGGGCCGCTTGAAGTCGACCTTCCAGATCAGATACGGCCGGTTGGACAGGTCGATGGCGCAGCGCGTCAGGGTCTCGTCCATCGGGATATAGGCGTGGCCGAAGCGCCGGACGCCCTTGAAGCCGTCCAACGCCTGCTTGATCGCCAAGCCGAGAACGATGCCCGTGTCCTCGACCGTGTGGTGCATGTCGATATGCAGGTCGCCCTTGGTCTCGACCTTGAGGTCGAAGCCGCCGTGGCGCGCGAAGCTCTCCAGCATATGGTCGTAGAAACCGATGCCGGTGGAGATCGTCGAGGCGCCGGTCCCGTCGAGATCGATCCAGACCCGGATCTGGGTCTCCTTCGTCTCGCGGACCACTTCAGCGGTGCGGGCCATTGAAATCCTACAGTCCGTTCTAGCCTAAAGACCGTTTTGGGCGGCCAGCTCGCGCAGGGAAACCTGCGGGCGCGGACCGTAGTGATCGATCACCTCGGCGGCGGCCAGGGAGCCCAGCTGGCCGCAGACCGGCAGCGCGAGACCCTTGGTGAGGCCGTAGAGGAAACCTGCGGCGTATTGGTCGCCCGCGCCGGTCGTGTCCACGATTTTTTCCACGGGGTAGGCCGAGATTTCGTGAAGTTGCCCGCCCGAGGCCACGACCGAACCCTTTTCGCTGCGGGTGACGGCGGCGATCTCGACCATCTCGGTCAGCGCCTTGGTCGCGGCGTCGAAGTCGTCGGTCTCGAACAGGGCGCAGACCTCGGCGGCATTGGCGAAGACGATGTCGCACTGGGTCTGGATGAAGCCCAGCAGGCCGGCGCGGTGGCGTTCGACCACGAAGCTGTCCGACAGGGTGATCGCGATCTTGCGGCCGGCGCCGTGGGCCAGGGCGGCGGCCTTGGCGAAGGCGCGGCGGGCTTCCGGCGGATCGAACAGATAGCCTTCCAGATACGAGACCTGGGCGGCCTCGATAATCTCGGGATCGACATCGGCGCTGGACAGCTCGACGCAGGCGCCGAGATAGGTCGACATGGTGCGCTGGGCGTCGGCGGTGACGTTGATCAGGCTCTGGGCCGTGGCCGGACCTTCGGCCAGCGAGGGCGTGGTGAACACGCAGCCGATCGCCTTCATGTCGTGGCGGAACACGCGGCCCAGCTGGTCGTCGGCGACCTTGCCGATATAGGCGGCCCTGCCGCCGAAGCTGGCGATGCCGGCCATGGTGTTGGCGACGCTGCCGCCCGAGGCCTCGATGCCGGAGGCCATGGCGTCATAGAGGCTCGCGGCCCGCGCCGGGTCGATCAGGGCCATCGAGCCCTTGGTCAGGCCTTCCTGGGCGAGGAAGGCGTCGTCGCACTGAGCGATGACGTCGACGATGGCGTTGCCGATGCCGGCGACGTCGTAGAGCGCGGTCATGGAGCGGAACAAACCTTTGAAAGAACAGGGCAGGGAAGCCACAAACACTTGGCGATTAAAGGAAGTGGGGGCTCAAGGCAACGCAAGGCTTGCCGCGCGTGTCGCGACATCTTAGCTGCGAGGCTTCGTTGAACGCGAGTATGCCGATGGCCGACGTCCTGATCCTGGTCCCCGCCCGCGACGAGCACCGCTACGGCGACAGCTGGACGCCGCTGCTGGAGCGCCTGGCGACGCCGCTGCGCCGCCACGGCCTGACCATCGCCGCCCAGCCGTGGACGGATCCGGTGGGCAGGGATCAGGCGCGCCTGGTCATGCCTTCCCTGGCCTGGGGTTATCACGCGCGCCAGGCCGACTGGTTCGCCCAACTCGATGCGTTCGAAGCCGCCGGCTTGCGCATGGTCAATCCGCCATCGGTGCTGCGCTGGAATTCGACCAAGACCTATCTGGTGGAGCTGGCCGGGAAGGGCGCGCCGGTCGTACCGACCCTTGCCTGCGACGCCTTGACGCTGGAGCATGTCGAGGCCGCCTTCGACGCCTTCGGGGTGGACGAGGTGGTGGTCAAGCCGCAGATCTCGGCCGGCTCGCACGAGACCATCCGGGTCAAGCGCCACGATTTGCTGGAGGGCGGCCCCAGCGGTCCGGCCCTGATCCAGCCGTTCCTGCCGGCCGTCGGGGAAGAGGGCGAGCTTTCCCTGTTCTATTTCGATGGCGTCTTCAGCCACGCCGTGGCCAAGGTCGCCGTGGAGGGCGACTTCCGCGTCCAGCCGCAGTTCGGCGGCAGGGTGACCGAGATCGCGCCTGAGCCCGAGGCCCTGCGCGCGGCCGAGATGGTGCTGGAGGCGGCCGGCGCGCCGCTGACCTACGCCCGCGTGGACCTGATCCGGGGCCTGGAGCACACCCCGCAACTGATGGAGCTGGAGGCGATCGAGCCGGATCTCTTCCTGGAACATGCGCACGACCGAGGCGAGGCCTTCGCTCGGGCGGTGATCAAGGCGATCGGCTAAGCCCCCAGGAACAGCTCCCGCGACGGGCACAGGTCGCTGATCTTGCAGATCTCGCACTTCGGTTTCCGCGCCACGCAGACATAGCGCCCGTGCAGGATCAGCCAATGGTGCGCCCGGGTCTGGTAGGGCGGCGGCACGATCCGCATCAGGTCCTGTTCGACCGCGTCGGGCGTCTTGCCGGCCGACAGCTTCAGGCGGTGCGCGACGCGGAAGACGTGGGTGTCGACGGCGATGGCGGGCTCGATGTCCAGCTCGTTCAGCACCACGCTGGCGGTCTTGCGGCCCACGCCTGGGAGGGCTTCCAGGTCTTCGCGGTTCAGCGGGACCTGACCGCCGTGCTTGTCCATCAGGATATGGGCGGCGGCGATGACGTTCTTGGCCTTGGTGCGGAACAGGCCGATGGAGGCGATGTACCTGATCAGCCCCTCCTCGCCGAGCTCCAGCATCTTCTCGGCGCTGTCGGCGACCTGGAACAGCGGGCCGGTGGCCTTGTTGACCTGGACGTCCGTCGCCTGGGCCGACAGGGCCACGGCGGTCACCAGTTCGTAGGGGTTGGCGTAGTTGAGCTCGGTCTTGGGATGCGGCTCCAGGCTTTCGAAGCGCGCGAACAGAACCTCGACCCGCTCGCGTTCGGCGGGGCTGACGCGTTTCTGGGCGGGTTTCTTTTTCTTCGCGAGCGCGGGCTTGGCCATGGCGCGGACCATGCCGTGATGCGCCAGAAACGCCAAGAAGGACGGCTCGCCAAGCGCGGCCGACGGTCGTAAATTCCCGCCATGGCCCCGCCGATCTACATGGACCGCGTGATCGCGCCCCACCGCTCGCTGACGCCGCGGGGCGCCGTGGTGCTGTTGGCGGTGGTCATGGCCTTCAACGTGATGGTGGCGATCTTCCTGCTGGTGGTCGGCGCGCCGCCGGTCCTGCCGTTCCTGGGACTGGACGTCCTGGCCCTGTGGCTGGCGCTGCGGGCCTCGGACCGCGCCGCTCGGCGGGTGGAGCGGGTCCAGGTCACGGCGGAGGCCGTCACGGTCAGCCGCGAGGACGAGAAGGGCGCACGCACCGTCTGGACATCGCCGACCGCCTTCACCCGGGTCGGCGTCGACCATCTTGGCGAGCATGAGACCCGCGTCCGCCTGATGATCTATCGCAAGCGCCTGACCCTGGCCCGGTCGCTCGGTCCCGACGAGCGGACCCGCTTCGCCAGCGCCTTGCAGGACGCCATCCGCGCGGCCCGAAACGAGCGCTGGTCATGATCGCCCCGAAGCAGACCGCCCAGAAACCGACCGCAAGAACCGGGCGGACACTGTTCTCCGCGCGCCATAGCCTATGAGCATGGCCTACGACGCATCCCCTTTTTCGACCGCGATCCAGGAGACCGCCAGCCAGGAGCTGGTTCGTCTGGCCGAACGCTCGGTCGACTATCATCGCATGGCCAAGGCGCTCGACTGGCTGGCCGAGCGGTGGTCGGATCATCCCTCGCTGGACGAGGCCGCTCAGGCCGTGGGCCTGTCGCCGTTCCACTTCCAGCGCGTCTTCACCCGCTGGGCCGGGGTCAGCCCCAAGAGCTTCGTCTCGGCCATAGCCCACGCCGAGGCCCGACGCTCGCTGGAGGCCGGCGGCACGGTGCTGGACGCGGCCTTCGACGCCGGGCTGTCGGGCCCTTCGCGGCTGCACGACCTGTTCATCGCCCAGGAGGCCGCGACCCCTGGCGAGGTGCGCCGGCGCGGGGCGGGCATGCGGCTGCGCTGGGGCTGGGCCCCGACGCCGTTCGGCAAGGGCCTGTTCGTAATGGCCGAGCGCGGCCTGGCGGGCCTAGCCTTCTCGGACGGCGACGACGAGGCGACCTTCGCCGACATGCACCGCCGTTTCCCGGCCGCCGACTGGCGGCGCGACGACGAAGCCGCCCAGGCCACGGCGATCCACGCCTTCACGGGCGGGGAAGGGCCGTTGCCGGTGGTGCTGATCGGCTCGCCCTATCACGTGCAGGTCTGGAAGGCCCTGCTGCGGATCCCGGCCGGCGAGACCGCCACCTACGGACAAGTGGCGTGCTGGGCCGGCAAGCCCAGGGCGTTCCAGGCCACCGGCGGGGCCATCGGCGCCAACCCGATCTCGCTGCTGATCCCCTGCCACCGGGCGATCGGCAAGAGCGGCAAGCTGACCGGCTACCACTGGGGCCTGGCCCGCAAGGCGGCGATCCTCGGGATGGAGGCGGTCGCGGTCGCCTCATGAAACCCAGGGTCCGTCCTCGCCCTTCGACAGGCTCAGGGCGAGGACTACTCTTGCCGCCGATCAGTAGAAAACCTCACCCTGAGCTTGTCGAAGGGCGGGGTTTTCGGTCGCCCTAGAGGATGAACCGGCTCAGGTCGGCGTTGGCCGCCAGGGCGCCGATCCGCTCCTGGACATAGGCCGCGTCGATCGCCACGGTCTCGCCGCTACGATCGGCCGCCGAGAAGCTGATCTCCTCGACCACCTTCTCCAGGATCGTCTGCAAACGCCTGGCGCCGATGTTCTCGACCGAGTTGTTCACGGCCACGGCCGCGTCGGCCAGGGCGTCGATGGCTTCGTCGGTGAAGGTCAGGGTCACGCCCTCGGTCAGCATCAGAGCCTGGTGCTGGCGGATCAGGTTGGCCTCCGGCTCGGTCAGGATTTGGCGCATGTCGTCGCGCGACAGGCCCTTCAGCTCGACGCGGATCGGCAGGCGGCCCTGCAGCTCGGGCAGCAGGTCCGACGGTTTGGCCACGTGGAAGGCGCCCGAGGCGATGAACAGGATGTGGTCGGTCTTCACCGGTCCGTACTTGGTCGAGACCGTCGTGCCCTCGATCAGCGGCAGCAGATCGCGCTGCACGCCCTCGCGGGAGACGTCGGCGCCCGAGCGCTGGGCGCTGCTGGCGACCTTGTCGATCTCGTCCAGGAAGACGATGCCGTGGTTCTCGGTCAGCTCCAGGGCCTCTTGAGTCAGGGCTTCCTGGTCGAGCAGCTTGTCGCTTTCCTCGGCGATCAGCGGGGCCCAGGCGCCGGTGACGGTGGTCTTGTGGGTCTTGGTGCGACCGCCGCCGAACGACTTCATCATTTCCGACAGGTTCAGCACCTGGGCGCCGGGCTGGCCGGGGATCTCGAAGCTGGCGCCGCCGCCCGTGTCGGCCAGCTGCAGCTCGATTTCCTTGTCGTCCAGCTCGCCGGCGCGGAGCTTCTTGCGGAAACTGTCGCGGGCGGCGGTCGAGCCGGGGCCGGTCATGGCGTCGAGGATGCGCTCCTCGGCGGCGGCTTCCGCTTTCGCCTTCACGGCGGCGCGCCGCTTGTCGCGGACCATGGCAAGCGCGCTTTCCACGAGATCGCGAACGATCTGGTCGACGTCGCGGCCGACATAGCCAACCTCGGTGAACTTGGTGGCCTCGACCTTGAGGAACGGCGCCTGGGCCAGCTTGGCCAGGCGGCGGGCGATCTCGGTCTTGCCGACGCCGGTGGGGCCGATCAGCAGGATGTTCTTGGGGGTGACCTCGTCACGCAGATCGGCCGGCACGCGCCGGCGGCGCCAGCGGTTGCGCAAGGCCACGGCGACGGCCTTCTTGGCCTCGGCGTGACCGACGATGTAACGGTCCAGTTCGGAAACGATCTCGCGGGGGAAAACTCGGTCATCGGTCGTTGATCAGGGTCTCGAAGATCAGGCGCCACCCGTTGGGCCGCCTTTGCCAGACATGCATATAGTGTGCGGCGACGGCTTTTTGACCCTCCGACCACGCGGCTTCGCCATGGGTCCAGACGAAATCGCCGGCCTTGGCGGCGCCGCCGCCCCGTAAGGTCAGGGTCATGGCCGTCGGACGCTGTTCCAAGCGTTCCGCGATCGCCGTTGGGAGCAAGGCGCGGGTTCCGCGCGGACCGATCAAATGGGCGTCGGCCGACAGAACGGCCTTGTAAGCCTGGGGCGCGTCCTTCTCAGCCGATTGGCTCAGCATCGTCTCGGCCGCCCGCACGGCGTCGAAGGCCTTGGCGGCCGAGCCTTCGCCAGTCTTGGACATTGGCCCTTTCCGCGCCGGCGTCGTCTGGACGGGAGCCGAGACCGGGTCGGCGGCGCTGCCGCCGTCATAGATCCAGCGCCAGACATTGTCGGCGTCCTTGCGCCAGATGCTGGAGTACCAGCCGCCCGGCTTGCCGTCGAAAAAGGACGGGCCGGTGGAAAGGGCCAGGTCTCCGGACCGGGCGGCGACCACCCAGGCCGGCCACCATTCCAGCTTGGGCCCATTGTCGCGCGCCCGACTTTCGTGGAAGGCGCGAGCGTTGGCCGGCGTGGGCGTGAAGATGATGGCGTCGTCGGCCATATGCTTCAGGAACGCGCGCTTCACGCCCAAGGCCAGGCCGTCGGCCGCGAAGGCGCGCTCGGCGGCCTCCACCTGGTCGGCGGGGTTCTTGGACTCGGCCTGAACGGCGCCGGCGCCGGCCAACGCAACGCAAGCGATCAAAAGGGTCTTCAGCATGGCGGGATCCTCCCCGCGCCTAGCCAAGCGCCGGGAGAATTTGCCGCGCATCTCGTTTGCGACGAAAACCCGCTGGGCCTCGCCCTAAAGCGCTTCGACGGTGAGATTGCCATTGGTGTAGACGCAGATCTCCGCGGCGATGGCCATCGCCTTGCGGGCGATCTCCTCGGCCGACAGGCTCTGGTCGAGTAGCGCTTTAGCCGCCGCCAGAGCATAATTTCCGCCCGAGCCGATCGCCGCCACCGCATTGCCGTCGGTGCTTTCGCCCGGTTCCAGCACGTCGCCGACGCCGGTGACGGTGTAGATGGCGGTCTTGTCGGCCACCAGCAGCATGGCTTCCAGCCGGCGCAGATAGCGGTCGGTGCGCCAGTCCTTGGCCAGATCCACGCAGGCGCGGGCCAGCTGGTCGGGATATTGCTCCAACTTGGCCTCGAGGCGCTCGATCAGGGTGAAGGCGTCGGCCGTGGCCCCGGCGAAGCCCGCCACCACCTTGCCGCCGGCCAGGCGGCGCACCTTGCGGGCGTTGCCCTTGACGACGGTTGGGCCCATGGAGACCTGTCCGTCGCCGGCGATCACCGTCTGTCCGTTCTTGCGCACCGCCAGAATGGTCGTGCCGTGCCAGTCGGGGAAGGAATTGCTGCTTTGCATGGCTTCGCATGTGGCGAGGCCGGGCCGGAGGGTCAAGCGCCATGAGTTTTTCAGAGGCCGAGGTCGAGCGCTACGCCCGCCATCTGGTGCTTCGCGAAGTCGGCGGTCCGGGTCAGCAAAAGCTGAAAGGCGCGCGCGTGCTGATGGTCGGGGCCGGGGGCCTGGGCGCGCCGGCGGCGCTGTACCTGGCCGCGGCCGGGGTCGGGACGATCGGCCTGTTGGATCCCGACGCCGTCTCGCTGTCGAACCTGCAGCGCCAGGTGCTCTACGCCACCGCCGATGTCGGCCGGCCCAAGGTCGAGGCGGCGGTCGAGCGTCTGGCCGCCCTGAACCCGCACACCGTCGTGGAAACCCATCCGGTATGGCTGGACTCCGCCAATGCCGGCGACATCGTCGGCCGGTATGACCTCGTCCTGGACGGCACCGACGACTTCGCCACGCGCTTCGCCGTCAGCGACGCCTGCCTGGTCCACGGCAAGCCACTGGTCAGCGGGGCCCTGGGGCGCTGGACTGGTCAGGTCGGGATTTTCCACGGCAGGCCGTGCTACCGTTGCCTGGTGCCGGAAACCCCGCCGGACGCCGAGACCTGCGCCTTGGTCGGCGTGGTCGGCGCGTTGGCGGGGGTGATCGGATCGATGATGGCCCTCGAGGCGATCAAGCTGGTCGTCGGCGCGGGCGAACCCTTGTCGGGCAAGCTGTTGATCTATGACGCCCTTTCGGCCGAAACCCGCACCGTGCGGATCGGGGCCGATCCCCGTTGTCCGTCGTGCGGCGCTTGACGCGGAACGGCGTTCGTCCAAATTCCGAAGCTGGGGTTCAGGCGCCGGGAGGGGCGGGATGAAGACGCTGGCGCGCGGCCTCGCGACCGCTCTTGGACTGATCGTGGTGCTGGCGACCGCCGGCTGGCTTCTGCTGCAGCGGCCGGACATCCCTACGCCGCGCTGGAAGCGCGGTATGGCTACGCCGATTCCCAGTACATGGATCTGCCGGGCGGCGTTCGGGCGCACTATCGCGATCTCGGCCCGCGCGAGGGGCCGGCCATCGTGCTGGTGCATGGCTTCTCGGCCTCGACCCATGCCTGGGACGCGTGGGCCAAGGTGCTGTCGAGCGACTATCGCGTGGTTGTCCTCGACCTGCCCGGCCATGGCCTGACCCGTACGCCCCCGGGCTATGCGGCCGGGCGAGACGGCTTCGACGTGTCGTCGACGGGGTGACGGGCAAACTGGGCCTGACCCGCTTCACCCTCGGCGGCAACTCGATGGGCGGCGGGGTGGCCTGGGCCTATGCGCTGAACCATCCGGACAAGGTCCAGCGCCTGGTCCTGGTCGATGCGGCCGGCTGGCCGATGAGCAAGGCCGGAGGGGCCTCGATCTTCGCGATCCTGCGCAATCCGCTGGAAGAAAGCTGTTGCGAAACATCGACGCCCGGCCGCTGGTCGCCCAGGGCCTGCGCGCGGCCTATCTGGATCCCAGGCTGGTCACCCCGGCGCTGATCGATCGCTATGTCGACCTGGCGCGCGCGCCGGGTCACCGGGATATCCTGCTGGGCCTGCAGACCGGCCCGCGCCGCCTGGCCTCGGCGTCCGAGCTGTCGCGGATCCATGTTCCCACCCTGGTGATGTTCGGCCAGGACGACCGGCTGATCCCGGCCCTGGACGGCGAGAAATTCCACAAGGCCATACCGGGCGCGACCCTGATCCTCTATCCGGGAGTCGGCCACGTGCCGATGGAGCAGATTCCAGACCGATCGGTGGCCGATCTGAAGGCGTGGCTGGCGACGCACCCCGTCACATATTGACCACCGCGGGCTAATACGGGACAGACACCGGCCCGACGGCCAAGCTAAGCCTTCGGCATCCTGTACGGAGGCTTGGAAGATGAGCGGATCACGGATCGGACTGGAGAGCCTGGCGGCCAGGATCATGCCGGCCGAAGCGGCCGCGGCGTTGATCGCGCCGGGCGAGACGGTGGGCATGAGCGGCTTCACCGGATCGGGCTATCCCAAGGCCGTGCCGATGGCCCTGGCCAGCCGCATCGAAGCCGAGCACGCGGCTGGAAACCCCTTCCGCCTGAGAGTTTGGACCGGGGCCTCGACGGGGCCGGAGCTGGACGGCGCCCTGGCCAAGGCCGACGGCATCGAATTCCGCCTGCCGTACAACTCCGATCCCATCGCCCGCGACAAGATCAATCGCGGCGAGATGGACTATTTCGACATGCACCTGTCCCAGGTCGCGCCGATGGCCTGGCAGGGGTTCCTAGGTCCGCTGGACACGGCGATCATCGAGGTCAGCGGCATCCGCCCCGACGGCGCGCTGATCCCGTCCTCGTCGGTGGGCAACAACAAGACCTGGATCGACCGGGCCTCGAAGGTGATCCTGGAGGTCAACCGCTGGCAGAATCCGGCGCTGGAAGGGATGCACGACATCTATTACGGCACCGCCCTGCCGCCGAACCGCGTGCCGATCCCGCTGGTGCGGCCCGACCAGCGCATCGGCGAGGCCTATTTCCGCTGCGATCCCTCCAAGATCGTCGCCATCGTCGAAACCGACTCCCCCGACCGAAATCTGCCGTTCGACGCCCCGGGCGAGGATCATCGCGCCATCGCCGGCCATCTCCTGGAATTCTTCCGTCACGAGGTCGCGCGCGGCCGCCTGCCGGCCAGCCTTCTGCCGCTGCAGTCAGGCGTGGGCAACATCGCCAACGCGGTGATGTCGGGCCTGGTCCACGGTCCGTTCGACAACCTGACCGCCTTTACCGAGGTGCTGCAGGACGGGATGCTGGAGCTGATGGAATCCGGCAAGCTGCTGACCGCCTCGGCCACCGCGTTCTCGTTGAGCCCCGAGGCGGCCGCCGCCCTGAACGCCGACATGGCCCGCTTCCGCGATCGGCTGGTGCTGCGGCCCCAGGAGATCAGCAATCACCCCGAGCTGATCCGCCGCCTGGGCTGCATCGCCATGAACGGCATGATCGAGGCCGACATCCACGGGGCGGTGAACTCGACCCACCTGATGGGCTCGCGCATCCAGAACGGCATCGGCGGCAGCGGTGACTTCGCCCGCAACGCCTATGTCTCGATCTTCATGGCCCCCTCGACCGCCAAGGGCGGCAAGATCTCGACCATCGTCCCGAAGGCGCCGCACGTCGACCACATCAATCAGGACGTCCAGATCCTGGTCACCGAGCAGGGCCTGGCCGACCTGCGCGGCCTGTCGCCCCGCCAGCGGGCCGAGGTGATCATCGAGAACTGCTCGCACCCGGACTACCGTCCGGCCCTCAAGGACTATCTGGCCCGCGCCCGCCGCGACTCCTACGGTCAGCAATCCCCGACCCTGCTGGACGAGGCCTTCGCCTGGCACCAGCGGTTCGTCGAGACGGGCGACATGCGCGGCTAGGTTCGCGCGACGGGCTTGAGGGGGATCAAGGCGCGGTCGGTCGATCGCGTCGATCCTGCCGGTTTCGAGTCCGGAGCCTTCGATGACCGTTCAACAGACCGCCTTCGACCAGATCGGCGGCGCCGCCCGCGTCAACGCCCTGGTCGAGGCCTTCTACGACCTCGTCGAGACCGATCAGGCCTATGCGGCACTGCGGGCCATGCACGCGCCCGACATGACCAACGTGCGCGCCGCGCTGAAGGGTTGGCTGACCGGCTGGCTGGGCGGCCCGCGCGACTGGTTCGTCGCGAACCCAGGCGTCTGCATGATGTCCATGCACCGCGCGATGCCGATCGACGCCGCCACGGCGGGGCAATGGACGGAGGCGATGCGCCGCGCCCTGGACCAGGTTCAGGTCGATCGCGAGATGGCCGGGGCGCTCAACGACGTCTTCGGGCGCATGGCCGCCAACATGACAACCCGCTGAGCCTTTACAGCATCGCCGGGATCACCCGGTCTGGCGGCCGGTGGCCGTCCATGAAGGTCTTCACGTTGACGATGACCTTCTCGCCCATGTCGATCCGGCCCTCGACCGTCGCCGAGCCCATGTGGGGCAGCAGCACGACATTGGGCAGCTTCAAGAGTTTGGGGTTGATCGCGGGCTCGTGCTCGTAGACGTCGAGGCCCGCGCCGGCGATCTCGCCCTTGGCCAGCATGTTGGCCAGCGCGCCTTCGTCGATCACCTCGCCGCGGGCGGTGTTGACCAGCACCGCGTGCGGCCGCAGCAGCTTCAGGCGGCGAGCCGACAGCAGGTGATAGGTGGCCGGGGTGTGTGGGCAGTTGACCGAGACGAAGTCCATCCGGGCCAGCATCTGGTCGAGGCTTTCCCAGTAGGTGCAGCCCAGCTCCTCGGCGATGCGGGGGCTGACGGGCTTGCGGTTGTGATAGTGCACCTGCATGCCGAAGGCCTTGGCGCGCCGAGCCACGGCCTGACCGATGCGGCCCATGCCGATGATGCCCAGGCGCTTGCCCCACAGGCGGCGGCCCAGCATCCAGGTCGGCGACCAGCCGTGGAAGCCGCCGGACTTGACCACCTCGGCGCCTTCGACGATCCGGCGCGAGGCGGCCATGATCAGGGTCATGGTCAGGTCGGCGGTGTCCTCGGTCAGGACCCCCGGCGTATTGGTGACGATGATGCCGCGCGCATTGGCCGTGGCGACGTCGATATTGTCGACACCGGCCCCGAAATTGGCGATCAGCTTGAGCCGATCGCCGGATCGCGACAGAAGGCGCGAGTCGATACGATCGGTGATCGTCGGCACCAGCACGTCGGCGCGGCTCATGGCCTCGACCAGTTCATCCGCCGTCAAGGGTTTGTCGGAGACGTTCAGTTCGGTATCGAACAGTTCGCACATTCGCGTCTCCACCGGATCGGGGAGTTTGCGGGTGACGATGACTTTGAGCTTGCGGGCGGCCATGGGCGGTTTGAAAAGCTCTCACTGACGGGCGTTTGAAAGCTGTAGCAAAGGGGCCCGAGGGGGCCAAGCAACATGCCGTCGAAAACAAAACAAGGTTCGTTTCATGTCGTTCTTGGGGCGATCGTCGGTCTGCTGGCGGGTCCGGCCCTGGCGGAGGGCCCCAAGATCACGCCGTCGGGCCTGGAGGTGCCACGTTATGTGTCGCTGAAATACGCCGAGGTCAACGCGCGCAACGGCCCGGACGAGGCCCATCGGCTGCTCTGGATCTACCACGCCAAGGGCCTGCCGGTGCAGGTGGTGGCCGAAACCCGCGAGTGGCGGCGGATCTGCGATCCGGAAGGCGGACTGGCCTGGGTGCACAAGCGGACCACCGACGGCCGCCGCTCGGCCATGCGCGTGCAGCCGACCAACCTGCCTCTGCTCGGCGCCCCCGGGATGGAGCCAAGGTCAGCGCCTATCTGAAGGGCCGCTCGGTCGCCCAGCTCGACAAGTGCGAAGAGGGCTGGTGCAAGCTGCGCGCCGACGGCTCGTCCGGCTGGGCCAAGGAAAGCGACATCTGGGGCGCGGATCCGGCCGTGCAGTGTCGCAAGGGTTAGGCGCCCGTCCGCCCGGCGTCGGAACACCCCCCGTCAGGGAAACGTTGAGACCTGACCCGCCGCCGTGCTAGGGCGTCCCCATGCAGAAGAACGCCTACACCTTCGAAGAACTCCTGGCCTGCGGCCGCGGCGAGCTGTTCGGCCCCGGCAACGCCCAGCTTCCGGCCCCGCCGATGCTGATGTTCGATCGCATCGTCCGGATCGAGGCCGAGGGCGGCAAGCACGGCAAGGGCTATGTCGAGGCCGAGTTCGACATCAATCCCGACCTTTGGTTCTTCGGCTGTCACTTCATCGGCGATCCCGTCATGCCCGGATGCCTGGGCCTGGACGCCATGTGGCAGCTGGTCGGGTTCTTCCTGGGCTGGTCGGGTGGTCCCGGCCGTGGCCGCGCCCTGGGCGTCGGCGAGGTCAAGTTTACGGGCCAGGTGACGCCGGACGTCAAGAAAGTCGTCTATAAGATCGACCTGAAGCGGGTGATCATGCGTAAGTTGGTCATGGGAATCGCCGACGGCGTCCTGGAAGCCGACGGCAAGGCCATATACGAAACCAAGGACCTCAAGGTCGGGCTGTTCACGCCCGAACAGATGGCGTCCTGATCCGTTAGACGAGACCGGCCATTCCGGGAGCGGTGACGCCGCGCTCGGGGATTTGGGAGAGCTGGCCCCTGGCGGATTTCGAGGGGGAGAAGAGGATTTACGATATGCGTCGCGTCGTCGTCACCGGACTGGGGATCGTCTCGTCCATCGGCAACAACGCCAATGAGGTGTTGGCGTCCCTGAAGGAAGCCAAGTCCGGCGTGATCGCCGCGCCGGAATATGCCGAGCTCGGCTTCCGCTGTCAGGTCCACGCCGCGCCCCAGATCGAGTGGGAGCCGCTGGTCGACCGCCGCGCCGCCCGCTTTCTGGCGCCCGGCACGGCCTACGCCCACATCGCCATGGAGCAGGCGATCGCCGACTCCGGCCTTGAGGAGAGCGACATCTCCAACGAGCGCACCGGCCTGATCGTTGGCTCGGGCGGCCCGTCCACCCGCGTCATCGTCGAGGCCGCCGCCACGACGAGGGAGAAGGGTCCCAAGCGGATCGGTCCGTTCGCGGTGCCCAAGGCCATGAGCTCGGGTCCGTCGGCGGTGCTGTCGACCTGGTTCAAGATCCGCGGGATCAACTATTCGATCAGCTCGGCCTGCGCGACCAGCGCCCACTGCATCGGCGCGGGCGCCGAGCAGATCCAGATGGGCAAGCAGGACATCATCTTCGCCGGCGGCTGCGAGGAGCTGGACTGGACCCTGTCGAACCTGTTCGACGCCATGGGCGCCATGAGCAGCAACTTCAACGACCGCCCGGCGGTGGCCAGCCGCGCCTACGACAAGGACCGCGACGGCTTCGTGATCGCCGGCGGCGCGGGCGTCGTGGTGCTGGAAGAGTACGAGCACGCCAAGGCGCGCGGGGCCAAGATCTACGGCGAACTCGTGGGCTATGCGGCCAATTCCGACGGCTATGACATGGTCGCCCCGTCGGGCGAGGGCGCGGCGCGCTGCATGAAGCTGGCCATGGCCGACGCCGGCGGCCGGACCATCGACTACCTGAACCCGCACGGCACCTCGACGCCGGTCGGCGACAGCAAGGAGATGGGCGCGGTGCGCGAGGTGTTCGGCGACAAGGCCCCGATGATCTCGTCGACCAAGTCGCTGACCGGGCACAGCCTGGGCGCGGCCGGCGCGCAGGAGGCCATCTACTCGATCCTGATGCTCAACAACGGCTTCGCCTGCGAGAGCGCCAACATCGAGACGCTGGATCCCGAGTTCGCCGACCTGCCGATCCTGCGCCAGCGCGTCGACAAGCCGCTGCAGACGGTGATGTCCAACAGCTTTGGCTTCGGCGGCACCAACGGCACGTTGATCTTCAGCCGCGCCGACTAGGTTGGGGAGGGTTCCGCCCGGCGGAGCCCCCTGCTAACCAGCGGTCAACGACTTCCGGAAAGGGCCCGACACATGGCCGACGAATACGCGTTCCCCAAGGGCGAGCTGATGCGGGGCAAGAAGGGCCTCGTCATGGGCGTGGCCAATCACAACTCGATCGCCTGGGGCATCGCCAGCCAACTGGCCGCCCAGGGCGCCGAGATGGCCTTCACCTATCAGGGCGAGGATCTGGAGCGCCGCGTGCGCCCGCTGGCCGAGAGCATCGGCGTCAAGACGATGATCCCCTGCGACGTCACCGACGACGCCTCGATGGACGCGGCCTTCGCGCTGATCGAGAAGGAGTTCGGCACGCTGGACTTCGTGATCCACTCGGTGGCCTTCGCCAACAAGAACGAGCTGAAGGGCTCGTTCGTGGACAACACCACCCGCGAAGGCTTCCTGACGGCCATGAACATCTCGGCCTTCAGCTTCGTGGACGTCGCCAAGCGCGCCAGCAAGATCATGCCGAACGGCGGCTCGCTGGTGACCATGACCTATCTGGGGTCGGAGCGGACGATCCCGAACTACAACACCATGGGCGTGGCCAAGGCGGCTCTGGAAGCCTCGACCCGCTACATCGCTCGCGACCTTGGCCCCAAGGGCATCCGCGCCAACGCCATCTCGGCCGGCGCCATGCGCACCCTGTCGCTGGCCGGCATCTCGGGCGGCCGCGGCATGATCGCCCAGGGCCGCGCCTTCTCGGCGATGAAGGAAGACACCTCGATGGAAGGCGTCGCGGGCTGCGCCCTATGGCTGGCCTCGGACCTTGGCAAGTCGACCACGGGTGAAGTCGTCCACGTCGACGCCGGCTTCCACATGATGGGCATGCCCGACCCCGAAGAGGCGTAGGGCGACTTGCTGAGCCGTTGTGCGTCTTCGAGGCGCGCTCAGGAGCGCGCACCTCAGGATGAGGTTGTTCTGAATTCCTCATCCCGAGGCGCCCGCAAAGCGGGCCTCGAAGGACGCCAGACCTCTACGGCGCGTAAGCCCGCATGAACCTCTCGGCCGCCTCCCTCGCGAGGCGGCCGTACTGTTCCGGGGTCTTGTCGGACGGCAGGCGCAGCAGGGACCGCAGCTGGCCGTGGCCCATGACCATGCCGGAGAAGAACTCCGCGGCCTGGTCGAAATCCTCGACCTTCATCCGGCCCAGCTCGGTCTCGGTCTTCAGGAACGCCGCCAACTGCCGGCGGGCGCTCAAGGGACCGGCCTCGAAGACCTCCTGGGCGACGTCGGGCATCTCCCCGGACCCCAGCATGATCACCCGCATCATCGAGTAGCTCTTGCTAGTGATCACCGTCTCCAGCACCGAGCGGGCATAGGCCTCCAGGGCCTCGGTGGGATTCTCGATGGCGCCGGGTTCCCGAAGGGGGGCGGTGATGGCCTCCACGCGGCGATTCATCAGGGCTCGCATCAGCTCGGCCTTGGAGCCGTAGTGGTTGTAGACCGTCTGCTTGGAGACCCCCGCCCGACGGGCGATCGCCTCCATCGGAGCGGCCAGGCCGCGTTCGCCGATCACCTCGACGGCGGCGTCGAGGATGGCTTCGGTCTTGGCGACGTCGATCTGTCCGGGCACCCTTGGCATCAGAAAACTCCGGGCATCAGTGAGCGTCCGAGGGCGCCGGGGCGGCGTTCTTGACCGGCGCGGCCAGCAGCGAGACGCCGGCGGCGACGAAGCAGCCGATGGCCAGCAGGGTGAAGCTGTCGCCGAAGGCCATGACCGTGGCCTGCTGCTGCAACATGCCGCCGATGGCCTTGCGCGCCGCGCCGCCGGGGTCGGCGACGCCCAGCTGCTGCATCCGCTCCATCAGGCCCGCCATCATGCCGGCCGTCGCGCCGCCCTGGGTCACCTTCGAGGTCAGGTCGTCGTAGTAGAGCGCCGTCTGCTGGGAGATCGAGGTGGCGAGCAGGGCAAGGCCGATGGCCCCGCCGGTGTTGCGCGACAGGTTCACCAGGCCGGAGGCGTTCTTGACCATATGCGGGGGCAGGGTGCTCATCGTGATCTGCTGGGTGGCGATCATGGCGATCATGACGCCGACGCCGCGACAAGCCTGGACGCCGGCGAATTCCCAGAAACCCCAGTCCTTGGTCACACCGTGGGCCATGTACATGCCCCAGCCGGCCAGAATGAAGCCGATGAACATCGGCACGCGCGGGTCGGTCTTGCGCACCAGGCGGCCGGCGATCGGCCCGGTCAGGAACATCGACAGGCCCGACACGATCATCGTGGTGCCGACCTCCGACGCCGAATAATGACGTACCCGGCCCAGGAACTGCGGCAGCAGGAAGGTGCCGCCGAACAGGCTGGCGCCCGAGACGGCCGTCATCAGCACGCCGACCGAGAAGTTGCGATTGGCGAAGGCGCGCAGTTCGACGATCGGGTTCCTGTAGGTCAGCTGTCGCCAGATGAAGGTCACCCCGCCCAGGACGGCGACCACGGTCAGCCACAGGATGCCGCTGTCGTCGAACCAATCGTCCTTGGCGCCCTCTTCCAGCACGAACTGCATGCTCATCAGGAAGATCGCCATGACGATCAGCCCGAACCAGTCGAAGCCCTTGGCCAGGCTGGGATCGCCCTTGTCGAAGTCGGCCCAGCGATAGACGCCGAACAGCACCACCAACCCGGTCGGGACGTTGATGAAGAACAGCCAGCGCCAGCTCAACGCCTCGGTCAGGTGTCCGCCCAGGGTGGGACCGACCGTCGGGGCCAGGGTGACGATCAGGCCCATGATCACGCTGGCGGTGATGCGCCGCTCGGGCGGGAAGGCGGTGAAGGCCACGGCGAACACCGTCGGGATCATCGCCCCGCCGATGAAGCCCTGCAGAGCCCGCGTCAGGATCATCATGTCGATCGACGAGGACAGGCCCGTCAGCACGCTCATCACGATGAAACCCGTGCATGAGATCAGATAGAGGCGCTGGGTGCCCCACAGGCGCGACAGGTATCCCGACAGCGGGATCATCACGACCTCGGGGATCAGATAGGCCGTCTGGATCCAGCTGATCTGGTCGGTGCTGGCCCCGACGCCGGCCTGGATCTGCGGCAGCGAGGCCGCCACGATCTGGATGTCCAGGATGGCCATGAACTGGCCGATGACCATGGCGCCGAAGCCGAGGAACAGCTTGGTCCAGTCGACCTCGGGTTTTGTCGGGGCCTTGGAAACGGTGGTGGCGGGCAGGGCGGCGTCGGTCATGACGCGCTCCTTCGCTCTAGCGGTCCACGCCCTGGCGGGCGACTTGCGGCGTGGCTTGGCCGGCCTCGGCGAACGAGGGGCCCGACCGGTCGCGGACGTCGACCTTGATCTCGACCGACAGGCCCGGACGCAGGGCCTGGCCCAGCTGGCTGCGGTCGACCACGATCTTGACCGGCAGGCGCTGGGTGATCTTGGTGAAATTGCCGACGGCGTTCTCGACCGGGATCAGGGCGAACTCCTGGCCGGTGGCGGGGGCGAAGCTGTCGACCTTGCCGACGATCTTCTGCTTGCCGAAGGCGTCGGCCTTGATCTCGACCGGCTGGCCGACACGGATGCGCGAGACCTGGGTCTCCTTGAAGTTGGCGACGATATAGGCCTGGCCCAGCGGCACGATCGACATCAGCGCCACGCCCGGCTGGACCAGCTGACCCGGACGAACCGAGCGGGCCCCGACTACGCCGCCGGCAGGCGCGCGGATCACGGTGCGCTCCAGATCCAGCTTGGCCTGCTCCACGGCGGCGTGGGCGGCGGCCGCCTGGGCGATGGTCTGGGCCTTGGCCGAGCCCAGCGACTGGGCGGCGCGCTTCTCGGCCTCGAGAGCGGCCTGGGCGCTGGCGACGCCGGCCGCGGTCTGGGTGGCGCCGGCGCGCTCGGTCTGGACCTTCTGTTGCGAGACCCAGCCTTGCTTGGCCAGGGCGTCGTAGCGCTCGAGGTCGGCCTTGGCGCGCCCGGCGTCGGCCTGGGCGCTGGTCACGCCGGCCGCCTTCTGGGCGATCATCGCCTGCTCCAGGCTGGCCTTGTCGTCGATGGCGCGGATGGCCGCGTCGGCGGCGCTGGCGTTGGCGATCGCCTGGTCAAGGCGCGCCTGGAAGGTCGACGGATCGATCTTGGCCAGCACCTGGCCAGCCTCGACCCGCTGGTTGTCGGCCACCAGCACCTCGGCGACATAGCCGGAGACCTGCGGGCTGACCGAGACGGTGTCAGCCTGGACGAAGGCGTTGTCGGTGCTCTCGAAGTGCTGCTTGTCGAGGAACCAGAACGTCCCGCCGACGACCACGCCGGCCAGGATGGCCCCCCCGGCGATCATCGGAACCAGCTTGCTCTTCCTGTTCGCGGAGGTTTCCGGCGAGGCCATGATCTGTTCCGATCGAAAGTTCGAAGGCGCCGGATACTGGGGTCCGGCGCGCCCTTCAAGGGATAAATGGACGCACCCGTCCAAAAATCAACGATCGAAGAAAGGTTCCCGGACATCGTCGAGCCGACGGGCCGTCGCGGTCTTGGCAGCCGTGAGCCTGACCCTGCGACGACACGCCACGATTTTTCTTGCGCCGGAATCACGACAGATTAAAAGCCGCTCCCCAACGGCAACCAACGGTTCGGGAGCGCGTATCTCCTCCGGCGTCAGTATTCGCCGGCCCCGCTGAAGGTCGCAGGAGGTTCAGATGAAGTCCCACCCCCAGACGCCGCTCGACATGATCCGCCCGGTGCTCTGGATGGCCGCGGCTGCTTTCGCGGCCGGCTTTGGCGGCTATCTGATGCTGGGCCTGCGGGCTATCCACCCGGCCGTCTGAGCGATTGCCAAGGGTGGCCGCCATTTTTGGCGGCCACCGCGCGATCCAGGAAAAGTCTAGACGCCCGTCGAGCCGAAGCCGCCCGCGCCTCGGTCGGTGGCGTCCAGGTCGTCGACCTCGACCAGCGTCCATTGCGGGGCCGCCGCGATCACGCCTTGGGCGATGCGGTCGCCCCGGCGGATGGTGAAATCCTCTTCGCCCAGATTGATCAGCAGCACGCAGAC
Source organism: Caulobacteraceae bacterium (assembly GCA_965283765.1). Classification (GTDB taxonomy): domain Bacteria; phylum Pseudomonadota; class Alphaproteobacteria; order Caulobacterales; family Caulobacteraceae; genus Caulobacter. Next base: position 202,014 of record CBDIPU010000001.1, on the reverse strand, counting down.
CTGGCCGCGATAGTCGCTGTCGACGGTGCCCGGGGCGTTGACCACCGTGACGCCGTTCTTGAACGCCAGGCCCGAGCGCGGGCGCACCTGCATCTCATAGCCGTCCGGAATGGCCACCGAGAAGCCGGTCGGGGCCATGCAGCGCGAGCCCGGTTTCAGGACGATCGGCTCGTCTTCAGGCACATGGGCGCGGAGGTCGAAGCCCGCCGCGCCGGCGGTCGCATAGGCCGGAACCGGCAGGTCGGCATTGCCGTCCCAGCGCTTGAAGCGGATAGCGAGGCCGGCGGGGATGGCGGACATGCGGGCGGTTCCTGGGAGAGCGTGGCAGCCGAAAGTGTGTGCGGTTTCGGCGTTCGCCACGCTCTCTATGTTAGAGTGAGCCTATCCATAGGATAGGCGCGGGAAAGGTCGGCCCGGCTGTAGCTGATTTGCCGGGCCTCCGGCCAGCGCCGCTTAAGCGAGGGCGTCGGCGATCCGCTTTGCGATCTGGGCGGCCACCAGCTCCTTAGCCGCGCGCTCCCAGCGCTCGGTTCCCTCCCTGGTGATCAGCAGCACGGCGTTCTCGCCGCCGCCCATCACGCCCGGCTCGGTGACGTCGTTGGCGATGATCCAGTCGCAGCCCTTGCGGGCCAGCTTGGCGCGGGCGTGCTCCTCGACATGGTCGGTCTCGGCCGCGAAGCCGATGACCAGCTTGGGCCGCCGCGGGCCAGTGGCCGAGAGGGTGGCCAGGATGTCGGGGTTCTCGACGAAGGTCAGGGCCGGTGGTCCGCCCTTCTCCTTCTTCAGCTTGGTCCCGAACGCCTCGTCCACCCGCCAGTCGGCGACGGCGGCCACGAACACGCCGACGTCGGCGGGCAGGGCCGCCTGGCTGGCCGCCAGCATCTGGCGGGCGGTCTCGACATCGATGCGCTTGACCCCCACCGGGGTCGGCAGGGCGACCGGGCCGGCGATCAGGGTGACCTCGGCGCCGAGTTTCGCCAGCGCCTCGGCGATCGCGAAGCCCTGCTTGCCGCTGGAGCGGTTGGTGATCCCGCGCACCGGGTCGATCGGCTCGAAGGTTGGGCCGGCGGTGACCAGGGCCTTCTTCCCGGCCAGCGGCCGGGCGGCCTTTCCTTCAAGGAGCGCCATGATCGCCGCGAAGATCTCTTCCGGCTCGGCCAGGCGGCCGGGGCCGAACTCGCCGCAGGCCATGGCGCCCTCGTCCGGCCCGACGAAGCTGACGCCGTCGGCCTTCAGGGTCGCGATGTTGCGCTGGGTGGCGGGGTGCAGCCACATCCGCACGTTCATGGCCGGGGCCATCAGCACCGGCTTATCGGTGGCCAGCAGGGTGGTGGAGGCGAGATCCCCGGCCAGGCCGTGGGCCGCCTTGGCGATCAGGTCGGCCGTCGCGGGGGACACGACGATCAGGTCGGCCGAGCGTGACAGCTCGATATGACCCATCTCGTGCTCGTCGGTCAGGGAGAACAGCTCCTGATAGACCTTGTCCTCGGCCAGGGCGGCCAGGGACAGCGGCGTGACGAACTCGGCGCCGGCCTTGGTGAGGATCGGCCGCACGCCGACGCCCGCCTTGCGGAGGAGCCGTGTCAGCAGCAGCGCCTTGTAGGCCGCCACCCCGCCGCCAACGATCAGAAGAACCCGTTTTCCGCTCACGTCGCGCTCCGTTTTCCGCGTTCGTCTCGTCCCCTGCACATGCCCACGCTCGAACCAAAGCGCCAGAGGCAATTCGAGCGGCAATCACAAGGCGAAGATAGGACTCGACTCTCGTTCCGCTTTCGTTCAGTAATCGCATAGATAGAGTTATGGGGCGAATACGATCATGAAGGTTGTACGACATATCTCGGCGGGCGTTGTGGCCGCGCTCGGCCTGATGAGCCTTTCGGCCTGCGATAGCGGGGCGTCGGCGGTCAAGGCGCCCAAGGCTGGCGAGCGCGCCAGCGTCGAGGCTGGCGCTCCGGCCGAGACCACCGACGGCGGCAGGGGCGAGGGCGCCCGCCGCGCCGATCCGCGCGATGCGCCGGTCAAGCTGGTGGCGGGCAAGCCGTACTGGGCCGCCAACCGCACCCGCACCGCGGAGGAAAACGCCGAGCGTTCGTTCCAGAGCAACGGCAAGACCTTCGACGCCCGGTCAACCGACGACTATGTCGCCAAGGTCCACGCCTTTGTCAGCGACCCGCCCAAGGGCGCGGAGACGCTCAAGCGCGCGAACGGCGACCTGCTGATCTACGACCCCAAGGGCAATGTCTTCGCGGTGGTGTCGCGCGAAGGCGCGCCGCGCACGATGTTCAAGCCGGACGAGGGCGCGGCCTACTGGGACGAACAGAAGACCCGCGAGGCGCGCCGGGCTTCGGCGGCCAAGCGGCGTGAACAGGCGGAAGGGTAGGGCTCTACCGCGCCAGCAGCAGGCCCGTCACGAACGCCGCGCCCGCCGTCGCCGCGCCGACCAGGAACCACAGCAGCGGCCAGGTCTGGTCACGCTCCACCTTGACCGGGACGGGCGCCGGCGGGGCCTCGGCCAAGCGGGCGAGGGCCTTGATGGCGCGCAGGGCTTCTTCGGCGAAGTCGCGGGCCTTGGCGGCGGGCGAGAGCTCGCGGCCGATCCAGCGGCGCACCACCGGGTCGGCGGCGGCCCACAGGTCGTGGGTGGGGTCGATGCGGCGAGCGACGCCCTCGACCGTGACCATGGTCTTCTGCAGCAGCACCAGCTCCGGCCGCAGGGCCATGTCGAACAGGGCGGTGATCTCGAACAGCTGGGCCAGAAGCCGGCCCATCGAGACCTCGCGGGCGTTGCGGCCGAAGACCGGCTCGCCGACGGCGCGCAGGGCCTGGGCGAAGGCGTCCATGTCCTGATGGGCGGGGACATAGCCAGCGTCGAAATGGATCTTGGCCACCCGCGCGTAGTCGCGGTTCAGGAAGCCGTAGAGGATCTCGGCGAGATAGCGGCGCTCGCCGGGACCCAGGCGACCGACGATGCCGTAGTCGACGGCGACCACCTCGGCCGGCGCGGCGACGAACAGGTTGCCCTCGTGCAGGTCGGCGTGGAACAGGCCGTGGTCCAGGGCCTGGGCGAGAAAGCCGCGCGTGACGTTCTCGGCCAGGGCCTTGCGATCCAGGCCGGGCAGTTCCAGCGCGGCGGGGTCCGAGAGGGGCGTTCCTTCGGCCCAAGCCAGGGTCAGGACCCGCTTGCCGACGCCCTCCCAGCAGACCAGCGGCGCGCGCATATAGGGATCGACCGCCATGGCCTCGCCCAGCTCGGCGCAGCCGGCGGCCTCGAAGCGCAGATCCATCTCCAGGTCCAGCGACCGGATCACGACCTCGACGAATTCGGTCGGGCGCAGGCGGCGCGCGGCGGGGGCCAGTTTCTCGGCCAGGCGCGCGGCCAGCCGCAGGACGGCGCTGTCCTGGGCGACCTGGCGCTCGACGCCGGGCCGCAGCACCTTCACCGCCACCTTGCGGCCGTCGATCAGCACCGCCGGATGAGCCTGGGCCAGGGACGCGGCGGCGACCGGTTCGCCGATCTCAAGGTAGACCTCGCTCAGCGGCTTGCCGAGGTTGCGGACGATCTCCGCCTTGGCCGTCTCGAGCGGGAACGGGGCCAGGCGGTCCTTCAGGTGCGACAGGTCCTCGGCGAAGGCGGTTCCGAAGATATCGGCTCGCGTCGACAGGAACTGGCCCATCTTGATCGCTGCGGGTCCCTGCTTTTCCAGCACCCGCGCCAGGCGCTCGCCCGGACGGCCGCGCCTGGCCGACCCGCCGGCGAACAGGCGCAGCAGCCGCCCCGCCAACTTGGCCGACGGCGGCAATTGCGGCTCGACCTCGCGCGGGATCAGGGCGTCGGCCCGGACCAGGGCCCAGCCCGCGCCGGTCAGGCGTAGAAGCGCGGAGAAGTTTGTCACTTGGCGCGCCCCTTCCCTTCACCCCGATCTTCCCGGCGAATGCCGGGATCCAGATACAGCCTGAGCGCTGACCAAACCTGGCGCAGCTCAGCCCCATGATCTGGGCCCCGGCATTCGTCGGGGAAGTCGGGAGAAAAAAAGGCCATCAGCAAATCAGAGCGCCCAGCCCTGGTGCAGAGCCGCGACGCCGCCGGTGAAGTTGGTGAAGGTCACCCGCTTGAAGCCGGCGTTTTCCATCATGCCGGCGAAGGTCCGCTGGTCGGGGAAGCGGCGGATGCTCTCGACCAGATACTGATAGGCCTCCCGGTCCTTGGCGACCCACTCGCCGACCTGCGGGATGACCTTGAAGCTGTAGGCGTCATACGCCTTGGCCAGGGCCTCGGTCACCGGACGCGAGAACTCCAGGCACAGGAAGCGGCCGCCCGGCTTCAGCACGCGGCGGGCCTCGCGCAGGGCCGCGTCGATGTCGGTGACATTGCGGATGCCGAACGAGATCACATAGGCGTTGGCGTAGGCGTCCGGCAGCGGCAGGCGTTGGGCGTCGCCGACGGTCCAGGTGATCTCCGGTTCGCCGCCGCGCTCGATGCCGGCCATGATCATCTCGGCATTGTAGTCGATGATGTTGATTGTCGCGTCGGGGCCGCCTCGGCGCTGCTGGGCGCTCCGGGCCATCTTGGCGAAGCGGCGGGCCATGTCGCCGGTGCCGCCGGCGCAGTCGATGATCACCTCGCCCGGCTGCGGGTTGAGCCGCGCGGCCACGGCGTCCTTCCAGAGCCGGTGCACGCCGCCGCTCATCAGGTCGTTCATGATGTCGTAGTTCTTGGCGACGCGGTCGAACACGCCGCGCACCATCCCGGCCTTCAGCGAGGCGTCGACATCCTTGAAACCGAAGCTGGCGGAGGTGTTGCTCATGACGTCTTTGGGCCGCGCTCTTTATATGACAGGACGCTCTTAGCTTGCGCCTCGCGCCGCGTCATCGCCTTAAGGAATGATCCTTGCCCGAATTGCCCGAAGTCGAGACCGTGCGACGCGGTCTCGAGCCCGTCCTGTCCGGCGCGCGCCTGGCCCGTGTTCGCGCCAACCGGCCTGACCTGCGCTTTCCCCTGCCGGATGGCTTCGTCCAGCGGCTGACGGGCGCGAAGATCCTGCGCCTCGATCGCCGGGCCAAGTACATCCTCGCCCCGCTGGACCGGGGCGACACCCTGGTGATGCATCTCGGCATGACCGGCCGCTTCGAGATCGCCGCGCCGGAGGGCGCTGTCCGTCCCGGCGACTTCGCCCGCGAAGTCAAGCCGGACGACAAGCACGCCCATGTCGTCTTCGAGACCGAGGCGGGCGCGATGGTCACCTATTATGATCCGCGCCGGTTCGGCTTCATGGACCTGATCCCCACCGATCGCGTCAGCCATCATCCCTGGTTCGCCACCATGGGACCTGAGCCGCTGGGCGAGGGCTTCGACGCCAAAACGCTGGAAAAGGCGTTCGCCAACCGCAAGCAGGGACCCAAGACCCTGCTGCTGGACCAACGCACCGTCGCGGGCCTGGGCAATATCTATGTGTGCGAGGCCCTGCACCGGTCGTGTATCTCGCCGTTCAAGCCGTCGGGCGGGATCGCGAAGACGCGTCTCGCGCCCCTGACTTTCGCGATCAAGGAGGTGCTGGCCGAGGCCGTCGAGGTCGGCGGCTCCACCCTGAAGGACTTCGCCGCCGCCGACGGGGCGCTGGGCTATTTCCAGCACCGCTTCCGCGTCTACGACCGCGAGGGCCAGCCCTGCCCGACGCCGGGCTGCGCGGGCGTCATCGCCCGCCAGGTCCAGGCCGGCCGCTCGACCTTCTTCTGCCCGTTGTGCCAGGTGTGAGCTAGCCGCCGCCGAAGATGTATTCGGTCTTGTAGTAGCCGGCGGCCGGATCGAGGATGTTGACCGCGTACGGCGCCATGCCGTCGGCTAGGTCCGTCAGCCAGGCGTCGTTCGAACGGGCCATCACGCCCAGGTTCTCGGTCGCCGCCGCCGCCAGCAGGAAGCCGACCATGGCCGCCTTGGTTCCCATGCCCTCCGGCCCGTCGCCGCCGTAATAGGCGAGATAGTCCACGCGGCTGTCGATCAGGCTGTGGACCTTGGCGTCGCTGGGCGTGCCGCCGAAGATCGCCGCATAGGCCTTCTTGGTGGCGTCAAATAGCGACAGGTACTGATAGCCGCCGAGGAAATTATCGGCGCCCTCGCCGTTCTTGCCGAGGTTCACCGCGAAGTTGATGTAACGGTTCACCGTGTTGAACTCGGCATAATAGGCGCTGTTCAGGTTCGTCGGGTTCGGCCCCGTCGGCGCGATCAAGAAGTCGACGCCGCCCTGGGTGGGGACCTTGCCGGTAAAGAACTGGTAGCTCATCGAGGCCACCGAGGTCGTGGCGTCGGCGGCGTCGACCATGGCCTTGGTCACCTGGTCGTCCGACAACTGGCCGGTCTGCCACTGGGCGAACAGGGTCTGAGACAAGGCCGCGCCCGCGCCGCCGGGAGGCAGCCGCAGGATGTTGAGCACCCGCGCCGAGACCTCGACGGCCGAGGGCGTGGCCGCGAAGGCGAGGGTCTCGATGCTTGTCAGGTGGTCGACGCCGTCGGGCGACCCCGCGCGCAGATCGGTAACGGTGATCGAGCCGTCACCGTTGGTGACGACGCGGTAGTCCCGCATCGTCCCCGCGTAGCGGACCGTGTCCTTGCCGGCGCCGCCATCGATGGTGTCGTCGCCGGCCCCTCCGCGGATGATGTCGTCGCCGCCACCGCCGACCAGCACGTCGTCGCCGGCCCCGCCGTAGATCGTGACCGAACCGGCATAGCCCGCGCCGACCGTGATCTTGTCGTTCTGGGCGCTGCCGGTGATCGAGCCGATGACCTCGACTTCCTTGATCGAGAGGCCGTCGGCGGCGAACTGGCCGTTCTTGAAGGTGCTCAGATCCAGGTTCAGGGCCGTCGCGCCCGCCACGAAGTGGACCGTGTCGGTTCCGAAGCCGCCGGTCACCTTGTCGTCGCCAACGCCGATATAGAAGGTGTCGTCGCCGTCGCCGCCGTCGAGGATGTCGTCCCTGGCCCCGCCATAGAGGATGTCCGCGCCCTCAGACCCTTCCAGGGTCGCGCCGGTTGCGCCCGCCTTGAGAACGTCGGCGCCGAGGCCGCCGACCACCCGCTCGATGCTGATATAGGTCTTTTGCTGTCCGGCCGGCCCCTGAGGGACGGCCAGGGAGAGATCCACCGTAGCGCCGGAGAAAGCCCAGTCTCCTGAATTGAAGTAGTCAAACTCAACCGTGTCGAAGCCGTCGCCGCCGTCGACGACATCGTCGCCGTTGCCGCCCGTCAGGATATCGTCGCCGGCCCCGCCGCGAAGGATGTCGTTCCCGTCATTGCCGAGAAGAGTGTCCGCGCCGGCGCCGCCGATCAGCACGTCGTTGTAGGCCGAGCCGCTCAGTTGCTCGATGCCGATCAAGGTGTCGGAACCCCATCCGGTCGCTTGCGGACCCGACCGCGAGAGATCGACCGTCACGCCGTTATTCGCATCCGAATAGTCGGCCGTGTCGCCAAATGGGCCGTTTGCGCCGCCGTCGAGTACGTCGTCGCCCTGTCCGCCATAAAGACCGTCGTCGCCCCCGCCACCGATCAGGATGTCGTTGCCGTCGCCCCCTCTAAAGACGTTCGTAAAGCGATCCCCGGTCAGCCGATCGGCGAAGGCGGAGCCCAGGAGGCGTTCGATCCCAATCAAGGTATCGGTTCCCGCGCCACCAGTGGCCTGCGGGCCGGTGATGGTCAGGTCGATCGTCACTCCGGCCGTGGCGTGGGAGTAGTCCGCGGTGTCCGCGGTGTCCGTCCCACCGTCGAGCAGATCGTCGCCAGGACCGCCCTCGAGGAGGTCATAGCCTCGGCCGCCCCTGAGGATGTCGTCGCCCTCGAGCCCGATCAGCGTGTCGTTGACGGGGCCGCCGTCGATCGTGTCGTTGCCCGACGTACCGATGAAGACGCCCATGCCGAAACCCCCTGCACCCAAGCGCGCGGACAACGCAAAGTCACGACGCCACTTCAAATTGAGCCAAGGTCTCGCCTAAATCGAAGGGGGTGGTCAAGCGTCGCCACCGGGCCGTCTAGAGGGCTGCCCAAAGCCGCCCGGCTCTCTATAAATGCACCGCTCAAGCAGGAGAGACCCATCGATGGCCGAGTACCAGACCCTGATCGTCGAGACGCCGGAAAGCGCGCCGGGTGTGACCTTGATCCGGCTGAACCGGCCCGAGGCCTTGAACGCCCTCACCACCCAGTTGTTGGGCGAGCTGGCCCAGGCGCTGACCGCGGCGGAGGCCGACGACGCGGTGGGGTGCATCGTGCTGACCGGCTCGGCCAAGGCCTTCGCGGCCGGCGCCGACATCAAGGAGATGTCGGACAAGAGCTACGCCCAGATGTTCAAGGCCGACTTCTTCACGGCCGGGGCGCGGGCGGTCGAGCAGTGCCGCAAGCCGATCATCGCCGCCGTCGCCGGCTACGCCCTGGGCGGAGGCTGCGAGCTGGCCATGATGTGCGACTTCATCCTGGCGGCCGACACCGCCAAGTTCGGCCAGCCCGAGATCACGCTGGGCGTCTCGCCGGGCATCGGCGGCACGCAGCGCCTGACCCGCTTCGTCGGCAAGTCCAAGGCCATGGACATGATCCTGACCGGCCGGATGATGGGCGCCGAGGAGGCCGAGCGCTCGGGTCTGGTCTCGCGGGTCTTCCCGGCCGACACGCTGATCGACGAGGTTCTGGCCGTCGCGGCGAAGATCGCCGCCCAGTCGCCGCTGGCCGTGGCCATGAACAAGGAACTGGTCGAGGCCGCTTATGAGACGACCCTGACGACGGGCGTGGCGCTGGAGCGGCGCCTGTTCCATTCGCTGTTCGCCTTCGAAGATCAGAAAGAAGGCATGGCCGCCTTCGTCGAGAAACGAAAGCCGACGTTCAAGGGCGCGTGATGCTCCCGCATGTCCTTTTATGCGGGATGGTCGCCGGGACCGGGTTCCACTTCCGGCTGTCACGCCTGCGAAACGATTGCGTCAGGATGGCTCGCAGGATTCCGCCTGTGGACCGTTGACCCCGGCCGGCGCTTCCCGTATATCCGCGCGCTCTATTTTCCCTGCTTCGCGGCCGCCCGCGTGGCTGTCCGTTTGAAGGTCCGACCTAATGGCCAATAATCCCGGCGCCAAGAAAGCGATCCGCAAGATCGCTCGCCGCACCGAAGTCAACACCGCTCGTCGCTCGCGCGTGCGCACCTTCCTGCGCAAGTTCGACGACGCCATCGCCAAGGGCGATGTGGCCGTCGCCAAGGCCGCTTTCGTGGAGGCTCAATCGGAGCTGATGCGCGCGGTTTCGAAGGGCGTGGTTCACCCCAACACGGGCTCGCGCAAAGTGTCGCGTCTGGCGGCCCGTCTGAAGAAGCTGGACAAGGCCGCCGCCTAGTCCAGATTTTGGACGAACGCCGTTCGTCTAACGATTTCAAGTATTTACAAAAGCCGATCAGGTCCGCCTGGTCGGCTTTTGCTTTGAATCCAACGCCCTATTCCTGTCGTTGCAATCTGTGATCTGAGCAGCTGTCTTCACTATTCCCTTGCCGGGCGAGGGGCTCTCGCGAGTTAACAGAAATATCCGGGCTCGGACGCAAGTTTTCCGTTTGACCGGCCCCCGCCGGTGGCTAGTTTAAGCGTCTCAGCGCTTCTCCAGTCTTGGAAAAAACGAGGCGGCGGCGGAACCATTGCGTTCGCCGGGTAAGAACCTGTGTGCGTTGAGAAGACCGGCCGTACGCCATGGGGGGCGGGCGGCAGGAATGGTAGCGGCGGTTGTTTTTGTGCGAGGCGGTGGACGAATGACGATGAAGGGCGGGGCGGCCAGCCAGGACTTCTCGACAGTGATCGCGGCGGCTGTAGAGCCGGCGACGAGTGTGTGGTCGAAGGTTTGCGTGGCTCTGAAACGCGAGCTTGGCGATGCGGCCTTCGGGTCATGGATCGCTCCGGCGGCTCTGCGCGAGGCCGCGGCCGGCGATGTCGTCCTGGTCACGTCGACGGGCATCGCCCGCGACTGGATCCGTCGCAGCGCCTGGCGCCGCATCGGCGAGCTGTGGGCCGCCAACGACCCGACCGCCCGTCGCATCGACCTGAAGTCGCGCCTGGAGTTCGAGGCCGCTCTGGCCGGTAACGGCGGCGCCTATGTCGAGGCCGCCCCCAAGGCCGTGGCCGCCGAGCCCATCGAGATCGTTCTGCCGGTGTCCAGCGACGTGCCGGCCCCGATCACCAAGTCGACCCGCACCCAGGGTCTGCAAGAGCGCTTCACCTTCGAGACCTTCGTCCCAGGTCCGGCCAACGAGTTCGCCCACGCCGTGGCGCGCCGGATCGCCAACTGGGCCGACGGCCACTTCAATCCCGTGCTGTTCCACGGCCCTTACGGCTTCGGCAAGACGCACCTGCTGAACGCCCTGGCCTGGGAAGCCATGCGCAACGCGCCGGAAAAGCGCGTCGTGTATCTGACCGCCGAACGCTTCCTGTCGACCTTCGTGCGCGCCCTGATGGATCGCCAGACGGCGGCCTTCAAGGAAGAGCTGCGCGCCGCGGACCTGCTGATCATCGACGACGTGCATTTCATCGCCGGCAAGCAGTCGACCCAGGAAGAGCTGTTCCACACCCTGACCGCCCTGGTCGGCGACGGCGGCCGGGTCGTGTTCTCGGCGGACCGTCCGCCGTCGGCCATGACCGAGATGGACGCCCACCTGCGCTCGCACCTGTCGGCGGGCCTGGTGTGCGGCCTGGAGCCGGCCGACCGCAACCTGCGCCTGGGCATCCTGGAGCGTAAGATCCAGACCCTGGCCGTGGCCCACGGCTTCGAGCCGACCATGCGTCCTGACGTGCTGCAGTTCCTGGCCGACCGCTTCACCGACAGCGTCCGCGAGCTGGAAGGCGCGCTGAACACCCTGTCGGCCCGCGCGGGCGAGGGCCTGTCGCGCATGACCCTGGACGAGGTGCAGGCGGTCCTGCGTCCCCACCTGCGGTCGGGCGAGAAGCGCATCACCATCGACGACATCCAGAAGGCGACGTCCGACCACTACGGCATGAAGCAGGCCGATCTGCTGTCGGAGCGCCGCAACCGCGCCATCGCCCGTCCGCGCCAGGCCGCCATGTGGCTGGCCAAGCAGCTGACCACCCGTTCGCTGCCGGACATCGGCCGTCGCTTCGGCGGTCGCGACCACACGACCGTCCTGCACGCCGTGCGCCGCATCGAGGCCCTGCGCGCCGAGGACAGCACCCTGAACCACGACCTGGAAGTCATCACCCGCAAGCTGCGCGGCTGATCCGGCCTCAGATCGGCGTCGACAAGAAGGCCGCTCCGAAAGGGGCGGCCTTCTTCGTTGTGGGCGAGGCCCTACAGGGCTCGTCTAAGCGTCAGGTTGATCCGACCGCCGCCCGGTACGAGGCCCGATGAACCGGCCAGGATCCGGTCGACGCCGTGGAAGGCGAGCCTCGCCGGGCCGGACAATCGGCACACATCGCCCGAGCCCAACCGCAGGCTCCGCGTCGGATCCTTGCGGCTGATCCCGCCGATCCGGAACACCGCCGTGTCCCCCAGAGAGATCGACAGTACCGGAAAGGCTGGATCGGCCTCGTCGCGATCCTGGTGCAGACCCATGCGCGCGTCGCCGCGATAGAGGTTCACCAGGCAGGAGTTCGGCGGGGTGTCGGGGTCGCCCAGCGTCTTCCAGAGATCGAGCAGAGCTTGCGGCATCTCGGGCCAGGCCTGGTCCGTGCCCGGATGGCGTTCGGCGTAGCGGTATCCCGCCCTGTCGCTGGTCCAGCCCAACGGACCGAAGGCGGTCATGGCCACGCTCATCGCCTTGCCATAGGCCGTGTCGTAGTGCGCGAACGGCGCGGCTTGGGCGGCGTCCATCACCGCGTCGATCAGCGCGCGCTGGGCCGACAGGTCCAGCAGGCCGGGCCAGAGGTCGAAACCGGGAATAACGGAGAGGGGCTGAAACATTACTGAAATTTAAGACGCGCCATAGGGACGGAAGGTGTTGGTTTGCGCCTCCGGCGCGGACGCCGGACTAATTTTCCATATCAGGACTGTACATGCGCCGTCTTATGTCCTCCGCGGCCGTCGCCGTGATTTTGTTCGCCGCCGGCGCCGTGTCCGCCGCGACCGCCGTGAGAGCCAAGCCGATCGTCGCCGCCGCCCAGGCCGGGAGTAAGGGCGCGACCTTCGCTTCGGTGACGACCCAGCTGCCGCGCAACGTCCGGCCCACGCACTACGACCTGTCGTTCACGCCCGACGCCGACAAGATGACCTTCGCCGCCAGCGTGAAGATCGCCATCGAGGTGGTCGAGCCGACCGCGACCGTCACCCTGCAGGCCGCCGACCTGGCGTTCTCCAAGGCCGAGATCGCTGGCGTGGGCGTCGCGAAGGTCAAGGTCGACGACGAGGCCCAGACCGCCAGCTTCACGTTCGCCAAGGTCCTTCCGAAGGGCAAGTACGTCCTGGCCCTCGACTATACGGGTAAGATCTACACTCAGGCCGCCGGCCTGTTCGCGCTCGACTACGAGACCGAGACCGGCAAGAAGCGCGCGATCTACACCCAGTTCGAGAACTCCGACGCCCGCCGCTTCATCCCCTCGTGGGACGAGCCGTTCTACAAGGCGACCTATAGCGTCGAGGCGACGATCCCGACCGGCCAGATGGCGCTGGGCAACATGCCGATCGCCGCGTCCAAGGACCTGGGGAACGGCAAGACCCTGGTGAAGTTCGCGACGTCGCCGAAGATGTCGACCTACCTGCTGTTCTTCGGCCTGGGCGAGTTCGATCGCGCCTCGGTGAAGGCCGCCGGCGCCGACGTTGGCGTGGTCACCAAGAAGGGCGACACCCCCAAGGCGCAGTTCGCCCTGAAGGCGGCCGCCGACATCCTGCCCTGGTACAACGACTATTTCGGCACCCCGTACCCGCTGCCGGTCCTGGACAACATCGCCGCTCCGGGCCGCAGCCAGTTCTTCAGCGCCATGGAGAACTGGGGCGCGATCTTCTACTTCGAATACGCGCTGCTGCTGGACCCGAAGATCTCGACCGAGAGCGACAAGCAGACCGTCTTCACCACCGTGGCCCACGAGATGGCCCACCAGTGGTTCGGCGACCTGGTCACCATGGCCTGGTGGGACGACCTGTGGCTGAACGAGGGCTTCGCCTCGTGGATGGAGGGCCGGGCGACCGAGCACTTCCACCCGGAATGGAACGCCAACCTGAACGCCGTGGGCGGCCGCGAATACGCCATGGGCCTGGACGCCCTGTCGACCACCCATCCGGTGGTTCAGCATGTGACCACCGTCGAGCAGGCCAGCCAAGCCTTCGACGGCATCACCTACCAGAAGGGCGAGGCCGTCATCCGCATGCTGGAAAGCTATGTGGGTCACGACGCCTGGCGTGACGGCGTGCGCGCCTACATGAAGAAGCACGCCCACGGCAATACGGTCAGCGACGATCTGTGGTCGTCGGTCGAGGGCGCGGCCAGGAAGCCGATCACCGCCATCGCCCACGACTTCACCCTGCAGCCCGGCGTGCCGATGATCACCGTCGACGCGGCGACCTGCGCGGCCGGCAAGACCACCCTGACCCTGACGCAGGGCGAGTTCAGCAAGGACATGCCGGGCAAGACGCCGCTGCTCTGGCGCGTGCCCGTCACCGTTCAGGCTATCGGCGGCGGCGAGGCCAAGACGCTGGTCACTGGCGGCAAGGGCTCGGTCACGGTCGACGGCTGCGGCCCGGTCGTGGTCAATGCCGGCCAGAATGGCTATTTCCGCACCCAATACGGCGCCGAGCGCTTCGGCGGCATCGTCCAGAGCTTCGCCAAGCTGCCGGCGATCGACCAGCTGGGCGTGATGAGCGACGCCTGGTCGATGGGCCTGGCCGGCTACCAGCCCGCCACCGACTTCCTCGACCTGGCCAAGGCCACGCCGGCCGACGCCGACCCGCAGGTGTTCTCGAAGATCGCCGGCGTCTATTCCAGCATCGACAACTATTACGAGGGCATGCCGGCCGAACGCGCTGCGTTCCGCAAGCTGGCCGTCGCCAAGCTGCGCCCGCTGCTGGCCAAGGTGGGCTGGACCGCCCAGTCGGGCGAGCCCGACAGCACCGCCATCCTGCGTGGCGAACTGATTGGCACGCTGGGCGGCCTGGGTGACCCGGAGGTCGTGGCCGAGGCCACCCGCCGGTTCAACGCCGAGAAGACCGATCCGTCGGCCATCCCCGGTCCGCTGCGCAAGACCATCCTCAGCGTCGTGGCCCGTCACGCCGACGCCGCCACCTGGGACGCCATCCATGCCCAGGCCCTGGCCGAGAAGACCCCGCTGATCCGCGCCCAGCTGTTCTCGCTGCTCGCCTCGGCCGAGGACGAGACCCTGGCCAGGAAGGCATTGGAGCTGGCCCTGACGCCGGAGCCGGGCGAGACCATGTCCAGCACGATGATCTCACGCGTCGCCGGCGCGCATCCGGACATGACCTTCGACTGGGCCGTGGCCAACAAGGACAAGGTCAACGAAAAGGTCGACTCCACCTCGCGCACCCGGTTCATCCCCGGTCTGGGCGCCGGCTCGTCGAACCCGGCCATGGCCGAGAAGATCAAGGCCTGGGCCGCGGCCAATCTGGCGGAAGGTTCGCGCAAGGAAGCCGACAAGGCCGCCGCCTCGGTGCTGAACCGCGCCAAGATCCGCCAGCAGCGCCTGCCGGCCATCACCGCCTGGGTGGGCAAGAACAGCTAAATCCTCGATAACGTGATATATTTCCTGGCCGCGCTCCACAGGGGTGCGGCCATTTTTCTTTGTCTTGAGGACAGAATCCCCCTCGCGGTATGGGGTTATGGCCTTGCACCCCGCTACCCATCCCCCATATCCGGCTTCGAAGCGGGGTTGACGGGCTCGTCAAGTTCGCACAACGCATTTTGCCCGCTCGGCTTTCACCGGCGGAGCAGGATGTGGATCTAACCGTAGAGCGTACGAACCCATCGGGGACGGGAACGAGAAAAACCGGGGCGCTTCCGAGAAGGCCCTCGTCACCACCGTCCGCCTAAAGGAGCGAACAGGTACCAAAATGAGCAAGATTATCGGCATCGACCTTGGCACCACGAACTCGTGCGTGGCCATCATGGACGGCAAGAACCCGAAGGTGATCGAGAACGCCGAAGGCGCTCGCACCACGCCGTCGGTCGTGGCCTTCCTGGAAGACGGCGAGCGCCTTGTCGGCCAACCCGCCAAGCGCCAGGCCGTGACCAACCCGACCAACACGCTGTTCGCGATCAAGCGCCTTATCGGCCGCAACGCCAGCGATCCGGTGGTCGAAAAGGACAAGGGCATGGTGCCCTACGAGATCGTCAAGGGCCCGACCGGCGACGCCTGGGTCAAGGCCCACGGCAAGGACTACAGCCCGCAGGAAGTGTCGGCCTTCATCCTGCAGAAGATGAAGGAAGCCGCCGAGGCCCACCTGGGCGAGCCCGTGACCAAGGCGGTCATCACCGTTCCGGCCTACTTCAACGACGCCCAGCGTCAGGCGACCAAGGACGCCGGCAAGATCGCCGGCCTGGAAGTCCTGCGCATCATCAACGAGCCGACCGCGGCGGCCCTGGCCTACGGCCTGGACAAGAACGACGGCAAGAAGATCGCCGTCTATGACCTGGGCGGCGGCACGTTCGACGTCTCGATCCTGGAAATCGGCGACGGCGTCTTCGAGGTGAAGTCGACCAACGGCGACACCTTCCTGGGCGGCGAGGACTTTGACCTGCGGATCGTCGACTACCTGGCCGACGAGTTCAAGAAGGAGCAGGGCGTCGACCTGCGCAAGGACAAGCTGGCCCTCCAGCGCCTGCGCGAAGAAGCGGAAAAGGCCAAGAAGGAGCTGTCCTCGACGGCCCAGTACGAGGTCAACCTGCCGTTCATCAGCATGAACGCCTCGGGCCCGCTGCACCTGAACATCAAGCTGTCGCGCGCCAAGCTGGAAGCCCTGGTCGACGACCTGATCGCCCGCACCATCGGTCCGTGCGAACAGGCCCTGAAGGACGCCGGCCTGAAGAAGAGCGACATCGACGAAGTGATCCTGGTCGGCGGCATGAGCCGCATGCCCAAGGTCCAGCAGGCGGTGCAGGACTTCTTCGGTCGCGAACCGCACAAGGGCGTGAATCCCGATGAAGTCGTGGCGCTGGGCGCGGCCGTCCAGGCCGGCGTGCTGCAGGGCGACGTCAAAGACGTGCTGCTGCTGGACGTGACCCCGCTGACCCTGGGCATCGAGACCCTGGGCGGTGTGTTCACCCCGCTGATCGAACGCAACACCACGATCCCGACCAAGCGCTCGCAGACCTTCTCGACCGCCGACGACAACCAGTCGGCCGTGACGATCCGCGTGTTCCAGGGCGAACGCCCGATGGCCGTCGACAACAAGGTCCTGGGTCAGTTCGACCTGGTCGGCATCCCGCCGGCGCCGCGCGGCGTGCCGCAGATCGAGGTCACCTTCGACATCGACGCCAACGGCATCGTGCAAGTCCACGCCAAGGACAAGGCTACCAACAAGGAGCACTCGATCCGCATCCAGGCCAACGGCGGCCTCTCGGACAGCGACATCGAGCGCATGGTCAAGGAAGCCGAGGCCAACAAGGCCGCGGACGAGAAGAAGAAGCAGCTGGTCGAGGCCAAGAACCAGGGCGAGGCGATCCTGCACTCGACCGAGAAGGCTCTGGCCGAGCATGGCGACAAGGTCGGCGCGACTGAAAAGACCGCGATCGAGACCGGCGTCACCGAGCTGAAGACCGCCCTGGAAGGCGAGGACGTCGAGGCCATCCAGGCCAAGACCCAGGCGCTGATCCAGGCGTCGATGAAGCTGGGCGAAGCCATGTACGCTTCGCAGCAGGGTTCGGCCGAAGGCGCTGACGGCGCTGGGGCCGCGGACGATGGCGTCGTCGACGCCGAGTTCGAAGAAGTCGACGACAACAAGCCGGCGAACTAATCGCCATGCGCGCGCCGCGGAACATCAGCGACAGCCCTGTTCCGCGGCCGCGACCTCTTGCCGCTTCGCCCGAGGACGCCTTGCGCCGGGCCGCGTGCTATCCCACCTCTTCCTTCATCAACGCCACTTTCGTGGGCCTTTTGGGCGCCAGACGCTGATTATGCGCGACTATTACGAAATTCTCGGCGTGACCCGGACCATCGACGATGCTGGTCTGAAGTCCGCGTTCCGCAAACTGGCGATGGAACACCACCCGGACCGCAACGGGGGCTGTGAGAACGCCACTGGCCGGTTCAAGGAAATCAACGAGGCCTATTCGGTCCTCTCCGATCCGCAGAAGCGCGCGGCCTATGACCGCTTCGGCCATGCCGGCGTCAACGGCGGCCAAGGCGGCGCGGGCGGTTTCGGCGGCCAGGGCTTCGACGCCGGCGACATCTTCAACGATGTCTTCGGGGACGTGTTCGGCGAGATGTTCGGCGGCGGTCGTCGCCAGTCGAACGGCCCGCAGCGCGGCCAGGACCTGCGCTATGACCTGGAGATCGCCCTCGAGCAGGCCTATGCCGGCGCCGAGGTCGAGATCAAGGTGCCCGCCGCCATGACCTGCGAGGTCTGCGAGGGCTCGGGCGCCAAGCCCGGCACCAGCCCCACCGTCTGCGGTACGTGCGGCGGCGCCGGCCGGGTCCGCGCCACCCAAGGCTTCTTCGCGGTCGAGCGCGGCTGCCCGCGCTGCGGCGGCTCGGGCCGCCTGGTCCTGGATCCCTGCACCAACTGCCATGGCCACGGTCAGGTGCGCCGCGAGCGCATCCTGTCGGTCCGCATCCCCGCCGGCGTCGACGACGGCGCCCGGATCCGTCTGGCGGGCGAGGGGGACGCGGGCGCGCGCGGCGGGCCGCGCGGCGACCTCTACATCTTCCTGTCGGTGATCCCGCACGAGCTGTTTGAGCGCGATGGCCTGGACCTGCTGTGCACCGTGCCCGTGCCGATGACCACCGCGGCCCTCGGCGGCGAGATCGAGGCCCCCTGCCTGCTGGGCGGCGAGGCTTGCGACGGCGAGTGCAAGATCACCGTCGCCGTCCCCGAAGGCGCCCAGACCGGCAAGACCGTCCGCCTCAAGGGCAAGGGCATGCCGTCCCTGCGCAGCCGCCAGCGCGGCGACCTGGTGGTCGAGCTGTTCGTCGAAACCCCGACCCACCTGTCCGCCCGTCAGAAGGAACTGATGCGCGAGCTGGCCGGCCTGTGCGGCGAGAAACAGAACCCCAAGTCCGCCAATTTCGTCGGCAAGGCGAAGAGGTTCTGGGAAGAGGTCACGGGGAATTAGGGCGCGCTTGGCGCTCTAGCAGGATTTCGGAATTGTTCTATAATTGTTCTGATCTGGCCTGCGAGCCGGGTGCCTACTCGCTGAGGTGCCTTCCTGATGTCTGATGATCCCGAGCACGCTCGTAAAATCGCCGACTTGGCATTCAACGAAGCGCTTCAGAAACTTTCTCAGGATCACCCTCACGCTCCCCCGGAGCCTATCCCCGTGCGGCGGGCCGAGGAAACGATAGAAGGGTTGATGGCGGCGTTCGAAGCTGCCGCTCAGCTCGACGCTAACGGTAGCGAGTACTGGTTCGGCCGCGATCTGCAGATCCTGCTTGGGTACACCAAGTGGGACAACTTTCTCGCTGTCATCGCTAAGGCCAAGGACGCGTGCGTTGAAGCCGGTCATCGACGTGAAGACCATTTTGCCGGCGTCGGGAAAATGGTCCAACTCGGTAGCGGAGCAGAGCGCGAGATCGATGACATCGTTCTCAGCCGCTACAGCCCTTTGTATCCTTCGGTCTGAAAGATCGCGAATTCCACCCCCTCACGAACACCCGCGTTCTTCGCCGCACTCGCTAGGTGCTTGTTGTGAGTTTTGATCTCATCACGAAGAAGAACCCTCCGCTCGTCCTCGGACAGCGGTAGATACCCTTGGGCTTCTTGGTCCGCGATCTCCTGACGGCGCGTCTGGATTGCGAAGTAGGTCTGCGCGAAGGCTATCGGTCGTTTTCGGCCGTCACCATTCTGAGCCGTCAGATAGCAAGCGTATGGTGGACTGGATGTTGCGGGCATTCGCCTACGTAAGAGTTTGACGGCCAAGCAAGCCATTCTTGATCACATGGGCAGCACAGAGCTCGCGGCAAATCTCTTTCGCGCTACGCAAACTGAAGAGAAGCTGCGCCGCGAAGGCATCAAGGGCCGATTGGCTGCCAATCGCGCGCACTTTGATGTCGGAGCGAAGGTTCGCCAAACCATCAAGGACATTGGTGGGCGGATGCCAGAGGCGCTTCCTGCTGCCGAAGACATCAAGAAAGTGGGGCGCAGGCTTCAGAAGGCCATCAAGAATACGGGAAGGGGTTTGAAGTGAGCGCATTCGGTTCTTGAGAGCGCTGGTTCGGAGCATTGTGCAAAAAATGCAAATTGCTCCCCATGTGGATAACCCTTTCCAACCCCTTAACGCCACCCGCGACGCTCTGTAGTTTCGGGCGTCATGAACGCCCACGCCACGCCGACCCCTGCCCACCTGCTCGATCCCGCTGGCGCGACGCCGGTGATGCAGCAATTCTTCGAGATGAAGGCGCGGCAGCCCGATGCGTTGATCTTCTTCCGCATGGGCGACTTCTACGAGCTGTTCTTCGACGACGCCTACAAGGCCGCCGCCGCGCTGGGCATCAGCCAGACCTTCCGGGGAACCCACAACGGCCAGCCGATCCCGATGGCCGGCGTGCCGCAGCACGCGGCCGAGGCCTATCTGTCCAAGCTGATCCGCCTGGGCTTCAAGGTCGCCGTCTGCGAGCAGATGGAAGACCCGGCCGAGGCCAAGAAGCGCGGCTCCAAGTCGGTCGTTCGTCGCGACATCGTCCGGGTCGTCACGCCGGGCACCCTGACCGAGGACGGCCTGCTGGACGCCCGCGGCGCCAATCGCCTGGCCGCCGTCGCCATCCGTGCGGGCCAGGCGGCGGTGGCCTCGGTCGAGCTGTCGACCGGCGAGGTCGAGGTGTTCGCGGTGGCCAAGGAGGCCGTGGCGCCGATCCTGGCCGCCCTGGCCCCGTCCGAGACCCTGGTCGCCGACCGCCTGCTGTCGGACGACGCCCTCTCCCAGACCCTGAAGATCTGCGGCGGCCTGGTGCAGCCGATGCCCTCGGCCCTGTCCGAGCCGCAGGCGTCCGAAGCGCGCGTCAAGCGCCTCTACGGCGTCGAGACCCTGGATGGCTTCGGCGGTCTCACCCCGGCCGAGATCGGGGCCCTGGGCCTGATCGCCGCCCACCTTGAGATGACCCAGGCCGGCAAGCTGCCGGCCCTGCGCGCGCCGCGCCGCGCCGCCGACGCCGACGTCATGGCCATCGACCCGGCCACGCGCGGCAGCCTGGAGATCGACCGCACCCAGACCGGCGACCGCAACGGCTCGCTCTTGGCCTGTATCGACCGCACGGTGACGGCCGGCGGCGCGCGGATGCTGGCCTCGCGCCTGGCCCGGCCGCTGCTGGACGTCGCCGCCATCGATCAGCGACTGGACGCCGTGGAGTGGTTCGTCGAGCACCGCCCGCTGCGCCAACGCCTGCGCGAGGTGCTGAAGGGTTCGGGCGACATGGCCCGCGCGCTGTCCCGTCTCGCCCTCGGTCGAGGCGGTCCGCGCGACCTGGGCTGCCTGCGCGACACCCTGAAGTGTGGTGAGCGTCTGGCCGGCATGGCGGGCGGTTCGCCTGATCCGCTGTCGCCGCCGCCGTTCGAGCTGGAGCACGCCTTCAAGGCCCTGACCCCGTCGCTGCACGAGGGGCTGTCGCAATTCCTGAACACCCTGGAGCAGGGCCTGGGCCCCGATCTCCCGGCCCTGGCCCGCGACGGCGGCTTCGTCGCCGCTGGCGTCCGGCCCGAGCTGGACCAGGCGCGGGGCCTGCGTGACGACAGCCGCAAGGTGGTCATCGCCCTGGAAGCCCAGCTGATGGCCGAGAGCGGCGTGCCGCTGAAGATCCGTCACAACGGCGTGCTGGGCTATTTCGTCGAGGCCACCGCCGGCAAGGCCGACCCGCTGTTCCAGCCGCCGCTCAACGCCACCTTCATCCACCGCCAGACCCTGGCCAACCAGGTGCGCTTCACCACCGTGGAGCTGGCCGATCTGGACGCCCGCATCGCCCAGGCCGCCGAGCGGGCCCTGGCCATGGAGGTCGCCGCCTTCGAGGACTGGCGCGAACAGGCCCGCGCCCACGCCGACGCCATCCAGATCGCCGCCGAAGCGCTGGCGCGCCTGGACGTGGCCGCCGCCCTTGCCGAGTGGGCCGAGGACGCCGGCGCGGTGCGGCCGATTGTCGACACGTCCTACGCCTTCGACGCCAAGGGCGCTCGCCACCCGGTGGTCGAGGCCGCCGTCAAGCGCGCCGGGGATCCCTACACCCCAAACGACTGCTGTCTGGACGCCTCGGGCGATACTGGCGCGCGGCTGTCGATCGTCACCGGTCCGAACATGGCCGGTAAGTCGACCTTCCTGCGCCAGAACGCCTTGCTGGCGATCCTGGCGCAATCGGGCTGCTACGTGCCGGCCGCCAGCTTCCGCCTCGGCGTCGTCGACCGCCTGTTCAGCCGCGTCGGCGCGGGCGACGATCTGGCCCGCGGCCGCTCGACCTTCATGATGGAGATGGTCGAGACCGCCGCCATCCTCACCCAGGCCGGGCCGCGCAGCCTGGTGATCCTGGACGAGATCGGCCGGGGCACGGCCACCTACGATGGTTTGGCGATCGCCTGGGCCTGCGCCGAGGCTCTGCACGACACCAATAGGAGCCGCGCCCTGTTCGCCACGCACTATCACGAGCTGGCGACGCTGGAGGAGCGGATGGCGCACGTCTCCAACCTCTCCCTGCGGGCCAAGGAGTGGAACGGCGACCTCGTCTTCCTGCACGAGGCGGCGCCGGGGCCGGCCGATCGCTCGTACGGCGTGCAGGTGGCCAAGCTGGCTGGCGTGCCTGGTCCGGTGGTCGTTCGCGCCCGCGAGGTTCTGGACCGCCTGGAGAGCAAGGACCAGTCGCCGGCCAAGCTGGACGACCTGCCGCTGTTCGCCGTCAGCCAGGCCGTGGCGCAGGCGCCCGCCAAAGCGGCGCCCAGCGTCGTCGAGGACTCCCTGGCCGACCTCGATGTTGACGGGATGAGCCCTCGCGAGGCCCTGGAAGCCCTCTATCGTCTTAAGGGTCTGCTCAAGACCTAGCGCGTAACCATATAGGCCATATGCCCCGTCGCCTTCGCCCCACCCGCCTGGAACATGTCGTCGACGGGCACGCCCTGCGTGCGCGCCTGTCCGCCGCCGCTCTGGATTCCATCGGCAACGAGGCCGAGCAGCGCGCCCGGGCCATCGACATCCTCAAGCAGGCGCTGTTTCGCGGCCGGATGATCGCCAAGGAGCGGCTGGAGAACGGCGCCAGCGGCGTCGAGACCGCCCGCCTGATCAGCGGCGTCACCGACGAGGTGATCACCGCCCTCTACGATTTCACGACGGTCCACGTCTTCCGGGCCCGCAACCCGACCGAGGGCGAGCGCCTGTGCCTGCTGGCCGTCGGCGGCTATGGCCGGGGCACCCTGGCCCCGTTCAGCGACATCGATCTCCTGTTCCTGCGGCCCTACAAGCAGACGCCGCACGCCGAGAGCGTGATCGAGTTCATGCTCTATGCGCTGTGGGACCTGGGCTTCAAGGTCGGCCACGCCTCGCGGACCATCGAGGAGTGCGTGCGCCTCTCGAAGGAAGACTTCACGATCCGCACCTCGATCCTGGAGGCCCGCCGGCTGACCGGCGACGAACGCCTGGCCAACGATCTGAAGAAGCGCTTCCGCGACGACGTGATGAAGGGCACCGGCGCCCAGTTCGTCGCCGCCAAGCTGAAGGAGCGCGACGACCGCCAGGCCCGGGCCGGGACCAGCCGCTATATGGTCGAGCCCAACGTCAAGGAAGGCAAGGGCGGCCTGCGCGACCTCCATACCCTGATGTGGATCGCCGAATATCTCCACCCGGTCGACCGGCCCGAGGACGTCTTCAAGATGGAGGTGTTCTCGACCCGCGAGACCAAGGCCTTCATCCGCGCCTTCGACTTCCTGCACGCCGTGCGCGCCCACCTGCACTTCACGACGGGCCGGCCCGAAGAGCGGCTGACCTTCGACCTGCAGCCCGAGATCGCCCGGCGCATGGGTTATGGCGACCGGGGCGACGCGCCGGCGGTCGAGCGGTTCATGCGCCGCTACTTCCTGATCGCCAAGGAGGTCGGGGCCCTGACCCGCGCCTTCTCGGCCAAGCTGGAAGCCGAGCACTTCAAGAACGAACCCAAGGGCATTTCGCGGTTCCTGCCGGGCGGCCGCCCCAAGCGCAAGGCGCTGGATGTCGAGGGCTTCTACGAGGATGGCGGTCGCCTGAATATCGACGGGCCGGCGGTCTTCGAGGCCGATCCGGTCAATCTGATCCGCCTGTTCAAGATCGCCGACGAGCGCGACCTCGACCTGCATCCGGACGCCTTCACGGCGGTGACCCGCGGCCTGTCGCTGATCACGTCCAAGGTCCGCCGGGCCCCCGAGGCCTGCCGGGCGTTCCTGGACCTCCTGGCGCGCGGCAAGCGCAGCTATCGCACCCTGACCCTGATGAACGACGCCGGCGTGCTGGGCCGCTTCATCCCGGAGTTTGGCCGGGTCGTGGCCCAGATGCAGTTCAACATGTACCACTCGTACACGGTGGACGAGCATACCCTGCGGGCCGTGGGGGTGATCGGCGACATGGCGGCCGGCCGGCTGGTGGAGGACCATCCCCTGGCCGTCTCGATCATGCCGTTGATCGAGGACCGCGAGGCGCTGTTCCTGGCCATGCTGCTGCACGACACCGGCAAGGGCGGGGTGGGCGGCCAGGAAAAGGCCGGGGCCCGCGCCGCCCGCAGCGCCTGCGAGCGTCTGGGCGTGGACCGCACCAAGGTCGAGCTGGTCGCCTGGCTGGTCGAGAACCACCTTGTGATGAGCGACTTCGCCCAGAAGCGCGACGTGTCCGATCCCGGCACCGTCGCCGCCTTCGCCCGCATCGTCGAGAACCCCGAGCGCCTGCGCCTGCTGCTGGTCATCACCGTCGCCGACATCCGCGCCGTGGGGCCGGGGGTGTGGAACGGCTGGAAGGGCCAGCTGCTGCGCGAGCTCTACAACGCCACCGAGGCCGTGTTCCGGGGCGGGCGCGGCAGCGACGCCGCCGCCAACGTCCTGCGCCACCAGGAGAGTCTGGCCGAGGCCGCTCGCGCCACGCTGCTGGAGATCGACCCGGCCGCCAAGGGCTGGGTGTCAGCGATGGAAAACGCCTATTTCAGCGCCTTCCCACAAGATGAACTGTTCGAGCATGCCGCTCTGGCCCGCCGCGCCGCCATCCAGGGCGGGGCCGCCGCCGAGGGCCGAGTGCACCCTAACCAGAACGCCGCCGAGATCGTGATCGCCGCCAAGGACCGTCGCGGCCTGTTCGCCGACCTGGCCATGGCCATTTCGGCCCTAGGCGGCAATGTCGTCGGCGCACGCGTCTTCACCTCCCGCCAGGGCCAGGCGCTGGACGTCTTCTACGTCCAGGACGTGACCGGCGCGCCGTTCGGCTGCGAGAACCCGCGCGCCCTGCGCCGCCTGGCCGATGCGCTGGAAGCCGCCGGCAAGGGCGAGTCTCTGGGCGTCGAGCCGCGCCGGGGCTCCGAACAGTCCCGCGCCGCCGCCTTCGCCATCGCGCCGACCGTGACGATCGACAACGAGGCGTCCAACGACGCCACGGTGGTCGAGGCCTCGGGCCGCGACCGGCCTGGCCTGCTGCACGCCTTGGCCAAGACCCTGGCCGACAACGGCCTGTCCATCCAGTCGGCCCATATCGACGGCTATGGCGAGCGGGCGGTCGACGCCTTCTACGTCCAGACGCCGGAAGGCGGAAAGCTGACCGAGACCCGCAAGGTGGCCGTCGTCAAGGCTGACCTGCTGGCGGCTCTGGAGCAGAACGAGGCCACCGCGCCCGCCGCCCGTCCTGGCCTGAAGCGCGCGCGGGCCAGCGTGGCGCGGTAGGTCTGTCTTGCCGGCGTCACGGATCACCGCCTAGACTTGCGCCGTAGCCGGGGAAAGACATGAAGCCGCCCATCAAGCGCCTGGCCGACATCAAGCCCGGGTCGACCGCCGAGACCTATGCCCGCCCCACGCCGAAGGTGGCGCGGCGTCAGACCGCCAAGGTGCTGACGCCCGAGGAAAAGGCGGCGTTCCTGGCCTCGCGCCCGGACCTGTCGTCGAAGTCCTGAGCGGGATCGACATCGCGAGCCTGGCTGCTTAGACCTTCCCACAGGTTGAGTGCGGAAACCGTATGGCGAGCAATACATCGGCAAGCGTGGCGACGGGCGAGACCGCCGAACTCTGGGCGCTGTGGGACAAGCTCAAGCGCCTGTTCCCGGCCTGGAGCGTGCTGCCGGAAGCCTTCTACACCCCCGGCGCCTGGGGCTATGTGGGCGTCGATTTCGTCAGCGGTTTTCGCAAGAACCCCTCGACGAGGACTGGACAGTCAAGTGCGATGATCGATAATCATCGGGCTCGATTTCAGTTTCGATCGTCCGGATGGATCCGCTCAGCGACGTTATCGCCCTGCTCCGGCCGAACTCGGTCATCTCCAAGCCCATCACCGGCCGGGGAGCCTGGGGCGTGCGCTACGCCGCCCACGACGCGCCCGGCTTCGCGATCGTTCTGAAGGGCGAATGCTGGATCGCCTTCGAGGGCCAGCCGGCCTTCCGGATGGGGCAGGGCGACTTCCTGTTGCTGCCGTCGACGCCGGCCTTCACCCTGAGCAGCGGCCCCGGCATGGCCGGCGAGGCGCGCGAACCCACGGACATCCCCGTCCGGCACGGTGAGCAGGAGGGCGAGGCCGATTTCGAGTTCCTGGGCGGCGCTTTCGACATCGAGCGGGTCAACGCGTCGCTGCTGCTGGCCCTGCTGCCGCGCATGATCCACATCCCCGCCTCGGAGGGGCGGACCGACCGCCTGGCGGGCGTGATCGCGCTGATCATGGACGAATGCGGACGCGACGAGCCAGGCAAGGACATGATCCTGCGGCGGATGCTGGAGGTCCTGCTGGTCGAGGCCCTGCGCTGGCGGGGCGTGGCCCGCGATGACGCCCGGGCCGGCCTGTTGAATGGCCTGCGCGACCCGGCGCTGGCCCGGGTTCTGCGGGCCATGCACGCCGACGTGCGCGCCCACTGGACGGTCGCGGGACTGGCCAAGATCGCCGGCTTGTCGCGATCGGCCTTCGCCGCGCGCTTCGGCGAGGTGCTGGGCTGCGGGCCGATCGAGTATCTGGCGCGTTGGCGCATGGCCCTGGCCAGGACCGCCCTTGTCAGCGGAGACAAGACCCTCGACAGGATCGCCGACGAGATCGGCTATGAGTTCGCCAGCGCCTTCAGCACGGCCTTTCGCAAGCGGCAGGGCTGCTCACCTGGCCGGTTCGTTCGAAGCCTCGCCGCCTGATCTGGACGATCGGAAACTAATCTTGGACGTTCGATTATCGATCGGCCTGGTGTGAAGGCGCATTGAGGAGACGTCCAATCTGTGGAGGTCCCCATGCAAACCATCCTGATCACCGGCGCGTCCTCGGGCTACGGCCTCGAAACCGCTCGCTATTTTCTGGCCAATGGTTGGCGCGTCATCGCCACCATGCGCCGGCCCGACCCGAGCGTCCTGCCGCGTTCAGAGACCCTGCGCATCCTGCCGCTGGACGTGACCCAGCCGGACAGCATCGCCGCGGCCATCGTCGCCGCCGGTCCGATCGACGCCCTGGTCAACAATGCCGGGGTCGGTGT
This sequence comes from Caulobacteraceae bacterium, assembly GCA_965283765.1. Taxonomy (GTDB): domain Bacteria; phylum Pseudomonadota; class Alphaproteobacteria; order Caulobacterales; family Caulobacteraceae; genus Caulobacter. Next base: position 175,269 of record CBDIPU010000001.1, on the reverse strand, counting down.
CGTCGGCGCGTTCGAAGCCACGCCGATGGCCCACATCCGCAAGGTGTTCGACACCAACACCTTCGGCGTCATGGCCATGTGCCAGGCAGTGATCCCGGGGATGCGGGCGCGCCGTTCGGGCGTGATCGTCAACGTCACCTCGACCGTCACCCTGGCCGCCATGCCGCTGGCCGCCGCCTATACCGCCAGCAAGCAGGCCATCGAGGGCTTCACGGGGTCGCTGGCCCACGAGCTGGGTCATTTCGGCGTGCGCGTGAAGCTGGTCGAGCCCGGCTATGGCCCGACGACCCGCTTCAGCCAGAACACCGACGTCAAGGTCGAGGACCTGATCCCGCCGGCCTATGCCGACTTCGCCGCGCCGATCTTCGAGAGCTTCGCCAAGCCGGCGATGACCACCCGGGAGATCGACGTCGCCGAAGCTGTTTGGGACGCCGTCGCCGACACCAAGGGCCGGCTGCGCTTCCCCGCCGGCGCGGACGCGGCGGCGCTTTTCAAGGCGCGGTTCGGCTAGAGCTCCGCGGTCCCTTTCACACCTTCAGCGGTCTCCGCGTGAAGCGGCGGAGCCGTGCGTTCTCACGCCGCCGCGTGGTCCTTCAGCACCCCCAGGGTCACCACCGCCAGCATCTCCTCGTGGGTGGCGTCCAGCACCACCTGGGGCGCCATGCCGGCGTCGAGGGCTTCCTTCCAGCGGCCGGCGCACAGACACCAGCGGTCGCCAGCCTTCAGCCCCGGGAAGGCCAGTTCGGGACGCGGCGTGGAGAGGTCGTTGCCCTGGTTCTTGGAGAAGGCCAGAAAGTCGTCGGTCATCACCGCGCAGACGGTGTGCAGGCCCAGGTCGTGCGGCCCCGTCTCGCAGCAGCCGTTGCGGTAGAAGCCGGTGACCGGATCCATCGAGCACGGGACGAGTTCGCCGCCCATGACGTTCCTGGCGCTCTTGTCGTATCGAGTGGTGCTCATGGGGCGATCCTAGTCCTGTGAGGGACGGCGCCAAGCCGCTTCCCGTACGGGGAAGGCTTTTGCTGCGTCGCAGCGATGCTAGGGTCGCACCAAGGACAAGAGAGCAGGGGATTTTCCGTGACCGACACCGCCATCCGCCCGCGCCGCAGCGCCCTCTATATGCCGGCTTCCAACGCCAAGGCCGTCGAGAAGGCCCGCACCCTGGACGCCGACGTGATCATCCTCGACCTGGAAGACGCCGTCGCGCCGGAGATGAAGCCGGCGGCGCGCGAGGCGGCGGTGGCGGCGGTCAAGGCCGGCGGCTTCGGGGCGCGCGAGGTGGTGATCCGGGTCAATGGAATCGACACCCCCTGGGGCGCCGAGGACCTGCGGGCCGCCGCCGAGGCCGGGCCGGACGCGGTGCTGGTTCCGAAGGTCAGCGACGCCGCGGAGGTCCGGCTGTACGACCAGCACCTGAACGCCGCCCCGCCCGCGACCCGGCTGTGGACGATGATCGAGACCGCCAAGGCCGCCTTTCACCTGTGGGATATAGCCGGCGCGGTCCACGGCACGCGGCTGTCGACCTGGGTCATGGGCGTCAATGACTTCGCCAAGGAGATGCGGGCTCGCCAGACGCCGGACCGCGCGCCGTTCCTGCCGCTGCTGACCCTGTCGGTGGCGGCGGCGCGGGCCCACGGCCTGAACATCCTGGATGGGGTGCACAACGACATCGAGGACCTGGAGGCCCTGGAGGCGGTCTGCGTCCAGGGCGTCGACTTCGGCTTCGACGGCAAGACCTTGATCCATCCCAAGCACCTGGAAATCTGCAACCGGGTGTTCTCGCCCTCGCCGGACGACATCGCCTGGAGCCAGGCGGTGATCGCCGCCTTCAACGCGCCCGAAAATGCTGGCAAAGGAGCCTTGCGGGTCGACGGCAAGATGGTCGAGCGCTTGCATCTGACGCAGGCGCAGCGTCTTGTCGCGGTGGCGCAGGCCATCGCGGGACGCGGGGCAGACGCCGAAATGGGGCGCTAGAAGGTTTCGTATGCGGGCTCGGGCTATCGTTTTTTCCGTCGTCTTGCTGGCCAGCCCCGCGCTGGCGCAACAGACCCCGGCGACGGTCCCGCCCGCGGGCTATGTGCCGGCCTTCGGGACCCAGGCCGCGCCGCCGACCGCTCCGGCGCCTCCAGTCGGGCGCCGGCCGCGCCTGCCCCCCAGCAGGCGCCCGTCCTGGACTCGTCGCAGATCCCGCAGGCTCTCGATCCGATGGCCGACCTGATCTCGCAGAGCGGCCAGGCGGTCGACGAAGAGACCGCCGAGACCGCCGCCAACAAGCCCGCCGCCAAGCACCGGGCCGCCATCCTGCCGATCCCGCCGCCGGAGCCCGAGGCGCCGACCGGCGGCGAGCTGACCAAGGCCCAGGTCTACGAACTTCGGGTCAAGGGCTCGATCGCGGCCGCCCAGAACCTGCAAGGCCCGCTGGACGGCGGCTGGCGGATCGTCGGCAACGACGGCGGCCAGCTCTACGCCCTGCAGATCGTCGACAAGGCCGGCGGGTATGGCGAGCTGGAAGGCGCCTGGCGTGATGTCCGCCGTCCGGGGGCCGTCGGCTCGACGGGGCTGATCGACGACCTGCGCCGCGATGGCGACGTCGTCGTCGTCCGCTTCAGCCCCAAGGGCGGCCAATCCACGACCCTGACCCTGCGTCCGTCCGGCTACGAGCGATGGTCGGGCGAACTGGTCGAGAACGGCGCGACCCAGGCGGTCAATGCCGAACACATTCTTCCGCAGGCTCCGCCCGGCTACGAAGGGCAGGGGCGCGGGCCCTATGTCTGGCCGCCGCGCGTGGTCGCCCGTTCGCCGGCCCCGGCCGCCGCCGCCCCGGCCTGCTCGACCCGGGGCAAGAAGGGCAAGGCCTTGAAAGCCGCCAAGGCCAAGTGCGCCGCCGCGGCCAAGAAGAGCGGCAAGGCCTCGGCCCTCAAGAAGGGCAAGGGCGGCAAAGCCAAGGCGACCCCCGCTCGCAAGGGCAAGGTGACGGCGGCCAAGAAGGGCTCGGCCAAAAAGAAGAAGCGTTAGGGCCTCAAGGCGTCCCGGGCCGCCGCGATCGGGGCCGCGAGGCCCTCAGCGGTATAGGTGGCGGCCGGGCTGTGGCCCCAGACGGGACCGGGCCAGGCCGGATCGCCCTTTCGACGACCCACGACGTGGACGTGCAGCTGGGCCGTGACATTGCCCAGCGCCCCGACGTTCAGCTTGTCGACCGCCAGGCCCAGCGCCGTCCCGACCGCGCGAACGGCGGTTCCGGCCAGGACGATCTCCTCCATCAGCTGGATCCGGTGAGCCGTCTCGAGGTCCTCGATCTCCCGCAGGCCGGGCTGGCGCGGGATCAAAACCAGCCACGGATAGCGGGCGTCGTCGTGCAGGCGCACCTCGCATAGCGGCAGGTCGGCGACCTTATGCGACGTGGCGACGAAAGCTGGGTCGAGCGAGAACTCAGCCACGTTTCGGAACCGCCGCCCAGTAGTCGAAGTCGAGAATGACGCCTGGATTGTAGGCCTCGCCCTCCTTGTCCGGGAAGTCGTCGCAAAGCCGGTCCTTGGTCGCCACGAGCCGCAGGCGCAGGGCGCCGACCGAGCCCAGATCGGCCTTGTCCAGCACCTCGCTCCAGGCGAACACCGTGCCGCCGGCGAAGAACGGCGCCACGTGCCGCCCGCCGTTGATCGCCAGGATCAGGCCGGCGTTCTGCAAGCCATTGAACGACAGCGCCTTGGCGGTCGAGATCACCACGCCGCCATAGATCAGCCGCTTGCCCGACGGGTCCTTGGCCCGCTCGAACTGGTTGAAATGGACCTTGGCCGTGTTCTGCCACAGACGGGTGGCCATCTGGTGCTCGGCCTCCTCGATCGCCATGCCGTCGACATGGTCGATCTTCTCGCCGATCGCATAGTCCTCGAAGGCGTGCGGCGCGCCGGCCAGGGCCCAGTCATAACCGCTGAGGTCCAGGCCTTCGGGAACCGCCAGATCGGCCGGGGCCACCGCCGCCGACAGGGTCGGGACCGCCTGCTCGGCGATCTCGGCGCCCGGATCGCGCTTTCGGACCATCACCCAGCGGACATAGCTCAGCACGGCCTCGCCGCGCTGGTTGGTCCCGGTCGTTCGCACATAGACGACGCCGGTCTTGCGGTTGGAGTTTTCCTTCAGCCCGATCACGTCCGAGACGGCGCTCAGCGTGTCGCCGGGAAACACCGGGGCCAGGAAGCGGCCCTCGGCGTAGCCCAGGTTGGCGACGGCGTTCAGGCTGACGTCCGGCACGGTCTTGCCGAACACCACGTGGAAGGCGATCAGCGGGTCGACGGGGGCGGACATAAGGCCGCAGGCCTTGGCGAACTCGTCCGACGAGAACAGCGAGAAGCGTGGGCCGTAAAGCGCCGTGTACAGCGCGACATCGCCCGCCGTAACGGTTCGGGGCGTGGCGTGGACCAGTCTCTGGCCGAGCCGGAAGTCCTCGAAGAAATGGCCTGGATCGGTCTTGCTCATCCCCGGTGCTCCTTATCGCTGTTCCGCCATCTTTGCCGCAGTGCAGCGAAACCGGAAAGAGGGCTTGAGGCCGAGCCGCGACGGGTCTAGACCGCGCCCCGACATTCCACTGTCCACAGCCTTGATGGAGACCCCATGGCTCGCGCGAAGATCGCCCTTATCGGCGCCGGCATGATCGGCGGCACCCTGGCCCACATCGCCGCTCGCGAAGAGCTGGGCGACGTGATCCTGTTCGACATCGCCGAAGGCACCCCGCAGGGCAAGGCGCTGGATATCGCCGAAGCCTCGGCCGTGTTCGGCAAGGACGTGACCCTGAAGGGCGCCAACGCCTACGAGGACATCGCCGGCGCCGACGTCTGCATCGTGACCGCCGGCGTGCCGCGCAAGCCGGGCATGAGCCGCGACGACCTGCTGGGCATCAACCTGAAGGTCATGAAGGCCGTCGGCGAAGGCATCAAGGCCCACGCCCCGAACGCCTTCGTCATCTGCATCACCAACCCGCTCGACGCCATGGTCTGGGCCCTGCAGCAGTTCTCGGGCCTGCCGAAGGAAAAGGTCATCGGCATGGCCGGCGTCCTCGACTCGGCTCGCTTCGCCTACTTCCTGGCCGAAGCCACCGGCGTTTCGGTCGAAGACATCCACGCCTGGACCCTGGGCGGTCACGGCGACGACATGGTGCCGATGGTCCGTCACTCGACGGTCGGCGGCCTGCCGCTGCCGGAACTGGTCAAGCAAGGCTGGCTGACGCAAGAGAAGCTGGACGCCATCGTCGAGCGCACCCGCAAGGGCGGCGGCGAGATCGTCGCCCTGCTGAAGACCGGCTCGGCCTTCTACGCCCCGGCCGAGAGCGCCATCGCCATGGCGACCTCATACCTGAAGGACAAGAAGCGCGTCCTGCCGTGCGCCACCTACCTGACCGGCCAATACGGCCTGGACGGCCTCTATGTCGGCGTGCCGGTTGTCATCGGCGCCGGCGGCGCCGAAAAGATCGTCGAGTTCGAAACCAACGACGCCGAGAAGGCGATGTTCGCCGCTTCGGTCGCCTCGGTTAAGGGTCTGATGGAAGCCTGCAAGGCCATCGACAGCTCGCTGGTCTAAGCGAACCGCGATCCTGAATGACGAAGGGCGGCTCCTCGCGGGGCCGCCCTTTTGCTTTGTTCGAAAACCCCGCCCTTCGACAGGCTCAGGGTGAGGTTTTCTACAGCTGAGCGCCTGCCCTCGTCCTCATCCTGAGTTTGTCGAAGGACGGGGACGACGCAAGGGCGGCTAGTGCGCCGCCTCGCCGCCTTCCTGCGAGATCTCCTCCAAGGTCTTGCCGACCTGCTTGGCGCCGTAGTCCTTGGCGACGTCGCCCAGCGAGAGGATGCCGGTCAGGTCGCCGGCGTCGTTCAGCACCACCAGCCGGCGGACCTGGTTGTTCGCCATCTTGGCGGTGGCGTCGGCCAGGACGTCGTCTTCCTTCACGCTCAGCACTTCGCCGTCCGACATGGCCTCGGAAATGGGGCTGTCGAAGCTGCGGCCCTCGGCGACCACCCGCAGGACGATGTCGCGGTCGGTGACCACGCCCACCACCTTGCCGTCGTCGACCACGGGGACCACCCCGCTTTCGACCTGGGCCATGGTCTGGGCGACCTGGCGGATGGTGTCGGAGGGACGGGCGACCGAGACCTGGCTGGTCATGGCGTCGCTGACTTTCATGGGGGAGCCTCGTGGGTTGGAATTGCGAGGCTGTAAAACCCTCAGCTTGGTCCAACCGTTCCGCTTCCGATCGTCACGGGGCGCGCCTATCTAGGCGCTTCCCCTTTCGTGGAGCTTCCCATGGCGATCTCTATCCATCAGGCCAGCGTGCCCGTGTTCATCCAGGGCCTGAAGGGTCTGAAGGGCGTGCTGACCAAGGCCGCCGCCCTGGTCGAGGCCAAGGGGTGGGATCCGGACGCCCTTCTGAAGGCGCGGCTCTATCCCGACATGTTCCCGCTGATCCGTCAGGTGCAGATCGCCACCGACTTCGCCAAGGGCGGCGCGGCGCGTCTGGCCGCGCAGGAAGTTCCGGCCTGGGACGACGTCGAGACCAGCTTCGCCGACCTGATCGCCCGCGTCGATCGCGCCATCGCCTATGTGGAAGGCCTGGACCCGGCCGCGTTCGAAGGTGGCCACGATCGTGATGTCCAGCTGGTTCGTCGCGGCGAGACCTACACCTTCAAGGGTCTGGATTATCTGCAGGGCCAGGCGATGCCGAACTTCTTCTTCCACATCACCACCGCCTACGCGATCCTGCGTCACAACGGCGTCGAGGTCGGCAAGCGCGACTTCCTGGGCACGGCGTAAGTCCACCCCAATACCCAACCGTTTCCCCGGCGAAAGCCGGGGCCCAGATCTCGAAGCGCCGGGGATGATTGGATCGGCGCGGCGTTCATAGCGCCCGCCCCGGCGCTCTTCCATCTGGGTCCCGGCCTTCGCCGGGAAGACGGATTGAAGAGGTGCTTTTGATCTTTCAGCTTTTTGAGACATAAGCCCCGGCTTCCGGCGCTTTATCAGCAGCGCCTCCACCGTCACGACCCCAGCCTGTTAGCGCAGGATCCATCTGGACGAGGACGGCGAGGACCCCCATCGACGTGATCGTCCATGGGGGCTGATTGCGTTTGGCCACCGCCTGCTCGCGAGCAGGCGGAGCCTTAAGGGGTCGAGCATGACGTCCGTCATGCGCGGGGATTTAACCAGGGTTCGACATGTTCGACGGCCTTACAGAGCGACTTTCCGACGTCTTCGAACGTCTTGGCGGTCGCGGCGTGCTGTCCGAGAAGGACATCGACGAAGCTCTGCGAGAAGTCCGCGTCGCCCTGCTCGAGGCCGACGTCGCCCTGCCGGTCGTCAAGGACTTCATCAGCAAGGCCAAGGAGCTGGCGGCTGGCGAAGCGGTCATTCGTTCGGTCAAGCCGGCCGACCAGGTGGTCAAGATCGTCTATGACGGCCTGGTCGACATGCTGGGCGGCGAGCAGCCGACCGGCCTGAACCTGGCGCTGAATCCGCCGTCGGTGATCCTGATGGCCGGCCTGCAGGGCTCGGGCAAGACCACCACCACCGGCAAGCTGGCCCTGCGCCTGTCCAAGACCGAGCGCAAGAAGGTGCTGGTCGCCTCGCTCGACACGCGTCGCCCGGCCGCCATGGAGCAGCTGGCGACCCTGGCCAAGCAGGTCGAGGTCGAGAGCCTGCCGATCGTCCCCGGCCAGAGCGCCCAGGACATCGCCAAGCGCGCGATGAGCGCCGCCAAGCTGGGCGGCTACGACGTCCTGATTCTCGACACCGCCGGCCGCACCACGCTGGACGAGGCGATGATGAGCGAGGCGGCGGACATCGCCCGCATCGCCCAGCCGTCCGAGACCATCCTGGTCGCCGACAGCCTGACCGGCCAGGACGCCGTGCGCACGGCCAAGGCGTTCCACGAGCGCCTGCCGCTGACAGGCCTGATCCTGACCCGCGCCGACGGCGACGGCCGCGGCGGCGCGGCCCTGTCGATGCGCCACGTCACCGGCCTGCCGATCAAGTTCCTCGGCGCCGGCGAGAAGATCGACCAGCTGGACGTGTTCGACGCCCGCCGCGTCGCCGGCCGCATCCTGGGCCAAGGCGACGTCGTGGCGCTGGTCGAGAAGGCCGCGGCCGACCTCGACCATGCCGAAGCCGAGCGCATGGCCAAGAAGCTGGCCAAGGGCAAGTTCGACCTCGACGATCTGTCGGCCCAGCTCTCCCAGATGCAGAAGCTAGGCGGCATGGAAGGCATCATGGGCCTGCTGCCCGGCGTCCAGAAGGTCAAGAAGCAGATCGCCGAGAGCGGCATCGACGACAGCATCTTCCGTCGCCAGCAGGCGATCATCAGCTCGATGACCAAGGAAGAGCGCAAGAAGCCCGACATCCTGGCCGCCTCGCGCAAGCGTCGTATCGCGGCCGGTTCGGGCGTCGACGTCGCCGAGGTCAACCGCCTGCTCAAGCAGCACCGCCAGATGGCCGACATGTTCAAGGCCATGTCCAAGGACGGCGGCAAGGGCATGGCCCGCATGGCCCAGATGATGGGCGGCGGCGACATGGCCCGTCTCAAGAATTTGGGTGGCGGCAGGATGCCCCAGCCCGATCCCAACGCAGCGGGGGGCCAAGGCCCCTCGGGGCTGCCCGGTCTGCCGGGCCTCGGGGGCGGCGGCGACGCCAAGCCCAACCCTCTCTCCGGCCTGGGCCTGCCCGGCTTCAACCCGTTCAAGAAATAGAACTTTAGACCAAGGACTACCTCAAATGCTGAAGATCCGTCTCGCCCGTGGCGGCGCCAAGAAGCGTCCGTACTACTCGATCGTCGTCGCCGACAGCCACTCGCCGCGCGATGGCCGTTTCATCGAGAAGGTCGGCACCTACAACCCGCTCCTCAAGAAGGACGACGCCAACCGCGTCACCCTGAAGGTCGAGTTGATCCAGGAATGGCTCAAGAAGGGCGCCCAGCCGACCGACCGCGTCGCCCGCTTCCTGGCCGCCCAAGGCCTGACCACCTGGGCCCACGGCAACAACCCGCAAAAGGGTACGCCGGGCAAGAAGGCCACGGAACGCAGCGCCGAGCGCGCTCAGCGCGACGAAGACCGCAAGCAAGCCGAGATCGACGCCAAGGCCGCCGCCGAAGCCGAGAAGGCCGCCGCGGCTGAAGCCGCCGCCGCCGCTGCCGCTGAAGCCGCCGCCGCTCCGGCCGTGGAAGAAGCTCCGGCCGCTGAAGTCGCTGCTGAAGAGGCTCCCGCCGCTGAAGAAGCTCCGGCCGCCGAAGCTCCGGCTGCTGAAGAAACCACCGAAGGCTAAGGGTTCCAGCGCCGCCGATCCTTCCCGGGTCGGCGGCGCGACTCTGTCCGCGCGATGACCGTCTCTCCCGAAGATCCGCTGATCCTGGTCGGCCGCGTGGCCGGCGGCTTCGGCGTGCGCGGCGAGGTGCGGATCTCGACCTATACCGAAGAGCCGATGAGCATCGCGGCGTTCAAGGCGCTGAAGCGCCAGGACGGTTCGCCCGCCCTGACCATCGCCTCGGCCCGCAAGACCAAGGACGGCGTCGTCTGTCGCTGTTCGGGGATCGAGACCAAGGAAGCCGCCGACGCCCTGCGCGGCCTTCGTCTCTATGTCCCCCGCTCGGCCCTGCCGCAGCCCGACGAGGACGAGTTCTACCTGACCGACCTAGTGGGCCTTTCGGTTCGCCATATCCAGACCGACGTCCTGCTGGGCCGCGTGAAGAGCGTCCAGAACTTCGGCGCCGGCGACATTCTCGAGATCGCCCCCGACCTGGGCGGTCCGACCTGGTACCTGCCGTTCACGCGGGCCGCCGTGCCCGAGGTCAAGATCCCCGATGGCCTGATCCTGGCCGACCCGCCCGCCCTGGTCGGCGAGCCGGAAGGCTCGGCCGAAGACGAAGAGCTGGGCGACCGCGACTGACTTTTCGCAAGGAGCCTGCAGCGATGTCGGACGGAAAATGGCGGGTCACCGCCTCGCGCGTCGTCCACAAGGACCGCTGGATCCACCTTCGCGCCGACGATTGCGTGACCGACGAGGGCGCGGTGGCGCCCTATTACGTGCTCGAATATCGCGACTGGGTCGAACTGGTGGCCCTGGACGCCGACAACAACGTCCTGCTGGTGCGCCAGTATCGTCACGCTTTGGGCGACATTTCCACCGAGCTTCCGGCCGGGGGCATGGACGCCGACGAGACCGATCCGGTCGAGGCCGCCCGCCGCGAACTGCTCGAGGAAGCCGGCTGCGCGGGAACCTTGGCCCTGCTGGGCGAGACCCGGCCCAACGCCGGCACGCACACCAACCGCATCCACATCATCCTGGCGCGTGACGTGGCGAAGGTCGCCGAGCCGAAGGATGATCCCCATGAACGGCTCGAAACCCTCTGGGTCCCGGCCGCCGAGGCCCTGCGCATGGCGCTGGCCGGCGAGATGACGGTGGGCATGCAGGCGGCCTCGCTGCTGCGCGGGCTCGCCGCCGCCGGCGTGGTCAGGATCGAGGCGGTTCAGGCCTGAGGGTCTACTTCCGCACCCGCATCAGACATTCCTGGGCCACCGAGGCCAGGAGTTTACCGTCCTGGCTGAACATCTGGCCGCGCACCAGGCCGCGCCCCTGCGAAGCGTTGGGGCTGTCTTGCGCGAACAGGGTCCAGCCGTTGAAGTCGAACGGGCGGTGGAACCACATGGCGTGGTCCAGGCTGGCGGCCTGCAGGCCCGGCGTCGTCCAGATCAGGCCGTGCGGGCGAAGGGCGCTTTCCATGAACGCCATGTCCGAGGCGTAGGCCAGAGCGGCCTGCTGCATCTTCACGTCGTCGCCCAGCGGGGCCTTGGCCCGCATCCAGACGTTCTTGGTGCCGGACTTCTTCACCGGCGCGACCGGGTTCTGCTGGTCGACCCAGCGGATGTCGACGGGACGCGGCTTGCCGACCATGGCCAGCATCTTCGGATGGATCTGGTCGCCCAGGCTCTTGAGGAACTCGACCTCGGTGGGCAGGCTCTCGGGAGCGGGCGCGTCGGGCATGTCCGACTGGTGCTCGAAGCCGTCCTCCGGCGTCTGGAACGAGGCCGCCAGGTTGAAGATCTGCTCGCCGTGCTGGATGGCGGCGACGCGGCGCGTGGTGAAGGTGCCGCCGTCGCGGGCCCGCTCGACTTCGTAGAGCACCGGGGCGTTCACATCGCCGGGGCGGATGAAATAGGCGTGCAGCGAGTGACAGACCCGGTCCGGCACGGTCTTGTAGGCGGCCAGCAGGGCCTGGGCGATCACCAGGCCGCCGAAGATGCGCGGGAAGCCGTCGTTCGGGCTGACGCCGCGGAACAGGTTCACCTCGATCGGTTCAAGGTCGAGGATATCGGCGAGGTTCTCGGTCGTCTGCATGGCGCAGTGCGATAAGCCGCGTTTTGCCGCGCTGCAAGACGTCACCTTGCGTCAGGCCGTCGCGGTCACCATCGTGAGGTGATGCGTCCCGCCCCGCCTGTCATCCATCACCCCGCCTTTCGCGCCGAGATGCCGGTCGGGCATCGCTTCCCGATGGACAAGTTCTCGCGCCTGGCCACCGTGCTGGAGGCGGAGGGCGTTCCGGGCCTGGACGGCTTCGCGAAGCCGGAGTTGATCGATGTCGAGACCCTGCTGCTGGCCCACGCCGAAGACTATGTCCGGGGCGTGATCGAGCTGTCCCTGCCGCCGGACGTGGTCCGGCGGATCGGCATGCCCAACACCGACAGCGTCGCCACGCGGGCGAGGGCGGCGAGCGGCGGCACGCTTCTGGCGGCGCGTCTGGCGCTCGAGCAGGGGATCGCCTGCAACACGGCGGGCGGCAGCCATCACGCCTCGGCCGAGAGCGGCGCGGGGTTCTGCGTGTTCAACGACGTGGCGGTGGCGGCTCGGCGGCTTCTGGCCGAAGGCGCGATCGGCAAGGCCCTGGTCGTCGATCTCGACGTTCACCAGGGCGACGGCACGGCGCGGATCTTCGAGGGGGACCCCAGTGTCTTCACGCTGTCGATGCACGCCGAGAAGAACTTCCCGCATCGCAAGGCCACCAGCGATCTCGACATCGAGCTGGCCGACGGGACGGGCGACGCGGCCTATCTGGAAAAGCTGGGGGAGATCCTGCCGGCGCTGCTGCGCGGCGTCCGGCCGGACATCGTCTTCTTCAATGCGGGCGTCGATCCGCACGCGGACGACAGGCTGGGCCGCCTGTCGCTGACCGACGAGGGTCTTGGGCGACGGGAGGCCTATGTCCTGGGCGCTTGTCTTTCTCTGGAGATCCCCGTGGTCGGGGTCATCGGCGGCGGCTATGACGCGGATATCGATCGTCTGGCGGGCCGCCACGCCATCCTGCATCGGACGGCGAAATCTCTTTATTCTTCGGTATCTTAGTCGTTCGTTCTGTCGCCATCTCCGTCGAGGCGGCCCTTGCGGGCGGCCCGACGGAGGTTACGCGGCGATCACTTAGAAGCTCGTGACGAGCGAACCGGCGATGATGACGAGCGGCAGAACCGCGAGAACGAGCGAGGCGAAACCGGCGACGGCGTTGGTCTTCATGGTCATGGTCTTGATCCCTGTTTTTGTCGTCCGGCGCCCGTTGGCGTCCGGTGATCAGGGATATAGGCGCGGACCCTCGTTAATGCACGTTACTCATGCTTCATGACGCCGATTTAAGAAACTTTGTCGCACCTAACCGGCATTACAGAGGATTAATGTGGTCGTGAAATTTAGTTTCCTGGGAAACATTCTCCTTTTATACCATCGTTCCGGCTTCTGACGATTAATCATCGCTGGGCGCGACGAGGAAGAGTCCCGCATCGTCGCGATCGGGGCCGACCGGGTCTCCTGCCAGGCCTCGACATGGACGTTGGCGATGCGGCGGCCCAGCTTCTTGATGCTGGCGCGGGCATAGGTGGTCAGCGGCCGGCCCGAGCGAAGATATTCGATCGAGACGTCGATCGTGCGCGGCTGGCGCTTCATCGGCGCGGCCACGGAGAGCTGGGCCAGGGCCGTCATCTCCATGAAGGCCCCCAGCACGCCGCCGTGGATGGCGGGCAGCATCGGGTTGCCGACGATGTGCTGGGCGAACGGCAGGACGGCGGTCATCTCGTCGCCGGCCAGCTCGGCCTTGATTCCCAGGAAGCGGGCATAGGGGATGGAGTCCAGCATCGAGACCAGACGCGTATCGACATCGCTCATTGGCCGGCGCTCCCGGTCTTGGCCCGCGTTTCGCGCGGCGGCTTGAGGTTGGCGCCGGGCTTCTTGCCGGCGCTGCTGTCGAGCATGAAGGTCGCCTGGCCAGTGGCGACCGGATCTTCGGGATCGCGGTCATAGGCCACGGCGCGGACGAAGGCCACCGAGCGGGTCAGCTTGTAGCAGTGGGCTCGAGCCATGACGTCCAGGCCAGGCTCCGCCGCACGCATGTAGTCGATGCGCAGGTCCAGCGTGGCGATCGAGGTGAAGGTCTCCATGGCCGCGTGCACGGCCTGGCCGCTGGCGTGGTCCAGCAGGGTGGTGACCACCCCGCCGGCGATGACCCCTGTCTCGGGATCGCCGACGATCTCGGGTCGGTAGGGGACCTTTAGGATGGCGACCGCGTCGCCGATCTCCAGGGTGGTGAAGCCCAGCGCCTTGGCCTGTGGGCTGCCCTCGTTCATCGCCGTGGCGATGAGTTTTGTCTGCTCGTGATCGCTCATGCGGATAGGCTTAGAGCCTGTCCGCTTCGGATGGAATCATCCGAAGCGGATAAACAGGCTCGCGCTCTTAAAAGAAGGAACGTGGCAGGCGCTGAAACCGCTGACACTTTCAGCTGCCACGTTCCGGCGCCATAGGCGTTGTCATATCCAGACGTGATCAAGCCCGAAGACCTTCTCTGTCCCCGGCCGGACGGCCTCTACTGTCCGCCGGGAGACTTTTACATAGACCCCGTCCGCCCCGTGGACCGGGCCGTGATCACCCATGGCCACGCCGACCACGCCCGCGCCGGTCACGGGACGGTGGCCGCCACGCCCGAGACGCTGGCGATCATGGCCACGCGCTATGGCGAGGATTTCACGGGTCAGCGACAGGCCCTGCGCTATGGCGACAGCTTCACCCACAACGGCGTCGAGGTGACCCTGGTCCCGGCCGGCCATGTGCTGGGTTCGGCCCAGGCGGTGGTGCGCTGGAAGGGCCTGACCATGGTGGTCTCCGGTGACTACAAGCGCCGCCGCGACCCGACCTGCGCCCGCTTCGAGCCCGTCCCCTGCGACGTGTTCATCACCGAGGCGACCTTCGGCCTGCCGGTGTTCCGCCATCCCGACGACACTGGCGAGATCCGGAGCTTGCTGGCCTCGGTCGAGCAGTTCCCCGAGCGCTGCCACATCGTCGGAGCCTACGCCCTGGGCAAGGCGCAGCGGGTGATCCGGCTGCTGCGCGAGGGGGGCTGGGACAGGCCGATTTTCGTCCATGGGGCGCTGGAGCGGCTGAACGCCCTGTACGAGGCGCATGGCGTGGAGCTTGGCCCGCTGGCCCCCGCCACCGCTTCGGGGCCGAAGGGCGCCTTCGCCGGCCAGATCATCGTCGCGCCGCCCAGCGCGGTGGCCGACCGCTGGTCGCGGCGGTTTCCGGACCCGGTCGACTGCTTCGCCTCGGGCTGGATGCGGGTGCGGGCGCGCGCAAGGCAGCGAGGCGTCGAGCTGCCGCTGATCCTCTCCGACCATGCCGACTGGGACGAGTTGACGGCGACCTTGAGCGAATTGCGTCCCGGCGAGGTCTGGATCACCCACGGCCGCGAGGAGGCGCTGGAGCGCTGGTGCGAACTGGAAGGCCTGCCGGCCCGGGCCCTGCGGCTGGTCGGCTACGACGAGGAGGAGGGTGAATAGCCCTCCGGCGCCGCGCCGACATAGCGCGCCCTGGGCCTGATCAGCCGTCCTGTCTGCAACTGCTCGATCGCATGCGCCGCCCAGCCGGCGCTCCGGGCGGTCGCGAACAGGATGAACGGCGCGTCCGGCGGGAGCCTGAGCGTCCGGGCCAGGGTCACAAGCGCGAAGTCGATATTCGGCGCGAGACCGGTCGCGGTCTCGGTCGCCTTGCGCAGGTCGGCCAGCAGGGGCGGGGGCTCGAAGGCGGCCAGCAGCGCCGCCGCGCGCGGATCGCCGTCGGGATAGAGCGGATGGTCGAAGCCCGGCATCGAGGCGCCGCGCGCGAGCCTGGCGGACACGGCATGCTCGCCATTCCGCCGCTCGGCCTCCTCGACGAAGGCCTCGACCCTGGCGGCCATGCCGCCGTGCAGGGGTCCCGACAGCGCCGAGAGTCCCGCCAGGCAGGCCGCCGACAGCGACGCCCCGGTCGACGCCGCCACCCGCGCGGCGAAGGTCGAGGCGTTCAGTTCGTGGTCGGCCAGCAGCACCAGGGTCCGGCGGACGAGGTCCGCGCCGCCCGCGTCCAGGCCCCAGGCGGCGGCGAAGCGAGCGTGGGCCGGGCCTTCGCCGGTCTGGCCGGTGGCGGCGTCGACCACGGCCTCCAGCAGGTCGGCGGCTTCCATGGCCAGGGCCAGGGGCGCGCGGCCCCGGGCGGGCGGTTCTCGGCCGGCGCGGGCGGCCAGGGTCAGGAACATTCGGGCGCGGGCGCTGTCGGCGTCGAGCGGTTCCGGGCGGCGAGAGGCCTTCAGGGCCGCGCCATGGCCCCCACGCAGCAGCCGGCCGACGTTCTCGAAGTTCGGCCTTGCTCGGCCAGGTGAACGGCGTCGCGGCCGCGATACCAGAGCCGGCCGCCGGCCACGGTGGTGATCGCCGAGGGCAGCACCGGCTCGCCCCAAGCGATGGCCTCGGCCGCGACGTCGGCGGCGCGGCGGCCGCGGGCTTTCTTCTGGGCCAGGGCGGCGACGTCCGAGGCGCGATAGAGGCTGCGGCGAGGGTCGCGCGGATGGGCGGCGGCCTCGATCCGGCCCCGGCTGACATAGGCATAAAGGGTCTGAGGCCGGATCCCCAGCCGCTCCAGAACCTGATCCGCGTCGAGCCAATCCGCCATATAGATTGATTATATTGATCAAGATTGACGATCAACCGTCGTCGCCGTCTTTTCAGGCCGAAAGAGAGGAGACCGCACATGTCTGATGGTCTTGAGGGCGTCATCGCCGCCCGCACCGTTCTGTCCGATGTCGACGGGGCCAAGGGCCGCCTGGTGATCCGGGGCTATGCCGTCGAGGATTTGTCGGGCCGCACCCGCTATGAGGAGGCCGCCCATCTGCTGTTCGACGGCTTTTTCGAGGATGCGCAAATGGACGTGGGAATGGGCGATCTGGCCGGCCCTGGGCGAGGCCCGGGTCCGCGCCTTCGCCGAGGTCGCCGCCCTGGACGAGGGCCTGGCCCGCCGCGATCCGGTCGAGGCCATGCGCGCCCTGCTGGCCCGCCTGCCCGACGGCGACGACCTGCCGACAGCCCTGCTGCTGATCGCCGCCCCGGCCGTCTTCACCCCCGCCGTGCTGCGCGTCGCGAAAGGCGAAAGTCCGGTCGCGCCCGATCCGGCCCTGTCGCACGCCGCCGATATCCTGCGCATGACGCGCGGGACGCCCGCCACCGACGCCGAGGCGGCCGCTCTGGACGCCTATCTGGTCACGGTCTGCGACCACGGCCTCAACGCTTCGACCTTCGCCGCCCGCGTGGTGGCCTCGACCCGCGCCGGCCTGACCTCGGCCGTGCTGGCCGGGCTGTCGGCCCTGAAGGGCCCGCTGCACGGCGGCGCGCCGGGACCGGTGATCGAGATGCTGGACGAGATCGGAACGCCTGAGAACGCTCGTCCTTGGCTGGAGAAGGCCCTGGCGCGCGGCGATCGGCTGATGGGCTTCGGCCATCGCATCTATCGCGTCCGGGACCCTCGCGCCGACGCCCTGAAGACGGCCGTGCGCAAGCTGGGGGCGGCGTCCGGCGGCCTGCCCGGTCGCCTGGCCTTCGCCGAGGCTGTCGAGCAGGCCGCCCTGGAAATCCTGCGCGAGCACAAGCCCGACCGGCCGCTAGACACCAATGTCGAGTTCTATACGGCGCTGCTGCTTGAGGCCCTTGGCCTGCCGCCGTCCAGCTTCACCTGCGTCTTCGCCATGGGTCGTGTCTCCGGCTGGCTGGCTCACGCTCGGGAACAACTGGCGGGCGGACGGCTGATCCGGCCGCAGTCGATCTATGTGGGACCCGAGGTGCGCGCCGCCGCTTAGCGTTGCACGCTCGCGAGTTGTTCGCGCTGGGGCGGGCGAGACCGCCTTGCTAAGCTGTGGCCATGACCCTCTCCGCCACTTCGCCCGAAACGCGCGCCGCCACTCGTCGGGTGGCCCTCCTGTCGGTCGCGGTCGCGGCGATCCTGATCGTGGTCAAGGCGATCGCCTGGCGGATGAGCGACTCGGTGGCGATCCTGGCCTCGCTGTCGGATTCGGCCCTCGATCTGGTCGCGTCGCTGATCACGGTCTATGCGGTGCGCTACGCGGCCGAGCCGCCGGACGCCGAGCACCGCTTCGGCCACGGCAAGGCGGAAGCCTTTTCCAGCCTGATGCAGGGCGGCCTGGTCTTCGCGTCCGGCGCCCTGATCGGACGGGAGGCGATCGGCGCCCTGCTGCATCCGCGTCCCGTCCAGCACGGCCTGGCCGGCGTGGTGGTGATGATCGTCTCGATCGGCCTGACCCTGGCCCTGATCACGGCCCAGACCCGGGTGGTGAAGGCCAGCGGCTCGATCGCCATCTCCGGAGACCGGGCCCACTACGCCGCCGATCTCGCCTCGAACGCCGTCGCCTTGGTCGGCGTCGGCGCGGCGACATGGCTAGGCCTGGCCTGGATCGATTCCGCCGCCGGCTTGCTGGTGGCGCTGTGGTTGATCTGGGGCGCGATCGGCGTCTTCCGCGAAGCTTCGGCCCAGTTGATGGACCAGGAACTGCCCGAGACCGAACGTGAGCGGATCGTGCTCCTGGCCACCACCGATCCGCGCGTTCTGGGCGTTCACCAACTGCGCACCCGCGCCTCTGGTCCTTACGTCCATATTCAGATGCACGCCGACCTGGCCGCCGACATCTCGCTGGCCGAGGCGCACACCACCATCGTGGCCGCCGAGAACCGGCTTCTGGAGGCGTTCCCGTCGGCCGATATCATCATTCACCCCGACCCCAGGGGGCTGGCCGAGAAGCACGGCGGCGTCTTCGCCGAAACGGTCGAGGGTTGAGTTCTCCGAGCCGGTGAGAGTACGGAACCGTATGGACGACGCCCTCGACCTCCCCCGCGCTTTCGCCGACAAGACCGTGCTGGTCCTCGGCGACGTGATGCTGGACCGCTTCATCTACGGCGCGGTTGACCGCATCTCGCCCGAGGCGCCGGTGCCGGTGATCGCGGTCGAGAAGGAAACCGCCATGCTGGGCGGCGCGGGCAATGTCGCCCGCAACGTCGCGGCCCTCGGCGCCAAGGCGGTGCTGATCGGTCTGGTGGGCGAGGACGACGCCGGCGCGGCCCTGCGCGGCATGATCGACGCCGAACCGGGCCTGGAGGCCGAACTGGTCATCGACGCCAAACGGCGCACGACCGAGAAGGTCCGCTACATCTCCGGCTCGCATCAGATGCTGCGCGTCGACCGCGAGGATCGTGGTCCGGGTGACGGCGCGGCGCTGCTCTCCGCCTTCAAGGCCCGTCTGTCCGCCGCCGACGTGGTGGTGCTGTCCGACTACGCCAAGGGCGTGTTGACCGCCGAGGTGGTGCGTGGGGCGATCGCCGCCGCCCGCGCGGCCGGCAAGCCGGTGATCGTCGATCCCAAGAGCCGCGACTTCGCCCGCTACGACGGCGCCACTCTGATCAAGCCCAACCGCAAGGAGGCCGCCGAGGCCACCGGCATCGTCGACAATTCGGACGAGGCTTCGGAAGACGCCGGCGCGGCGATCCTGGCCATGGCGCCGGCCCTGGAGGCGGCCCTGATCACGCGTGGCGGGGCCGGCATGACCCTGTCGGTGCGCGGCCAGCCGCACGTTCATCTGCCGGCCACGGCGGTCGAGGTGTTCGACGTCTCCGGCGCCGGCGATACCGTGGCCGCGACTCTGGCCCTGGCCGTGGCGGCAGGCGCGAGCCTGGCCGACGCCGCGCACCTGGCTAACCTGGCCGGTGGCCTGGTCGTCGCCAAGCTGGGCACCGACGTCGTCACCGCCGCGGAGCTGATGGCCATCGCCGGTTCCGCTGGGGGCGAGCCCGGTGAGATCAAGATCGCCGACCGCGACCAGGCCCGACGGATCGTCGAGGGCTGGCGCGCGCGCGGCCTGAAGGTCGGGTTCACCAACGGCTGCTTCGATCTGCTCCACCCCGGCCATGTCTCGCTGCTCAGCCAGGCCAAGGCCGCCTGCGACCGGCTGATCGTCGGCCTCAACACCGACGCCTCGGTCTCCAAGCTGAAGGGGCCGAGCCGGCCGGTGCAAAAGGAGCAGGGGCGCGCCACGGTGCTGGCCTCGCTGTCGTCGGTGGACCTGGTGGTGCTGTTCGGCGAGGAGACGCCGCTGGCGCTGATCGAGGCCTTCCGCCCCGACGTACTGGTCAAGGGCGCGGACTACACGGTCGAGACGGTGGTCGGGTCCGATGTCGTGCTCGGCTACGGCGGCAAGGTTATTCTGGCCGAGCTCAAGCAAGGCCAGAGCACGACCAATCTCATTGCTCGGATGAACAGCTAAATCTGAGAAAGAGCCGCACAAAGGCGTGCTTTTCTTGGGTAAACCCCGTTCGGCAATCTCTTATTAAGCAAAGCGGCGCATCGCTCTTTCGATGCAGCCTGAGCGCACCTGGGCATGAGCGTCGAACGCACCCTACACCATTTCCCTCTCGACCCCGCCTCGCGACAGGTGCGTCTGGCGCTGGGCGAGAAGCGGCTGCCGTTCCTCGAGATCCAGGTTCGCTACTGGGAAATGCCGCCGGAGTTCACCTCGCTGAACCCGTCGGGCATGCCGCCGGTGCTGGTCGAGACCCGCCACCAGCGCAACCTCGTCGTCTGCGAGACCCGCGCGATCCTCGAGCACATCGAGGAGACCGAGACCGAGCCGCCGTTGCTGGGCCGCGATCCGGCCGAGCGCGCCGAGGCGCGCCGCCTGCTGCAGTGGTTCGACCGCAAGTTCGACAACGAGGTCAACGGCTTCCTTCTGCACGAGAAGATGGAAAAGCGACTGCTGCGCATGGGCGCGCCGGATCTGGCCGCCCTGCGCCAGGGTCGCGAGGCGCTGCGCATGCACCTGGGCTATATCGACGGCCTGTTGCAGACCCGCGACTGGCTGGCCGGTCGCCGTATGAGTCTGGCCGACTTCGCCGCCGCCGCGCACCTTTCCGTCATCGACTATTTCGGCGACGTGCCGTGGAAGGACTTCTCGACGGCGAAGACCTGGTACATGAAGCTGAAGTCGAGGCCGGCCTTCCGTCCGATCCTGGCCGACCGCTGGCCCGGCCTCGCGCCGGCCGCGCATTATGACGACCTCGACTTCTGAGTTCTCGCCGCAAGCGATCAAGGACGAGATCCGCGCCGAGGCCCTGACTTTCGGCTTCTCGACCTGCGGCTTCGCCGACGCGGCCGCCGCCTGGCCCAATGGCGAATGGCTGAAGGCCTTCGTCGAGGCCGAGCGCCATGGCGACATGGGCTGGATGGAAGAGACGCTGGAGCGACGCTCACACCCCACGGCCATGTGGGCTGAAGCCAGGTCGGCGGTGGTGCTGGGCGTCAACTACGGCCCTGACCTCGATCCGCTGGAGCAACTGGGGCGCGCCGACCATGCCGCCATCTCGGTCTACGCCCAGGGCGATGACTATCACGATGTGATCAAGAAGCGGCTGAAGCTGCTGGCCGGCTGGATGCATCGCCGGTTCGGGAACGACGTGAAGGTCTTCGTCGACACCGCCCCCTTGATGGAAAAGCCGCTGGCCCAGCGCGCGGGGCTGGGCTGGCAGGGCAAGCACACCAATCTCGTCTCGCGACAGTTCGGCTCGTGGCTGTTCCTGGGCAGCGTGCTGACCACGCTCGATCTGCCGCCGGATGAAGCCGAGGTCGATCACTGCGGCCGGTGCAGCGCCTGCCTCGACATCTGCCCGACGAAAGCCTTTCCGGCCCCACGCCAGCTGGATGCGCGGCGGTGCATCTCGTACCTCACGATCGAGCTCGCCGGTCCGATCCCGGCGGAGTTCCGCGGGGCGCTGGGAAACCGGATCTATGGTTGCGACGATTGCCTGGCGGTGTGCCCCTGGAACAAGTTCGCGTCGCTGTCGAGCGAGGCCAAGCTGCAGGCGCGCCAGGAACTGCGCCAGCCAACCCTGGCCGAACTGGCGGTCCTGGACGACGCGGCGTTCCGGGCGCTGTTCTCGAAGAACCCGATCAAGCGGATCGGTCGCGATCGCTTCGTGCGCAACGTGCTCTACGCGATCGGCAACAGCGGCGATGTGGGCCTGATGGCGGTGGTCGAGCCGCTTCTGGCCGATCCCGCGCCGGTGGTGCGCGGCGCGGCCGTGTGGGCCGCGCGGCGACTGCTCGCGGACGCCTCGGCCCTGAAGCGCGCCGAGGACGATCCCGAGGTATTGGCCGAGTGGGCCTAGGCCTTCAGCAGATCCTCGATGGCGACGCGGGCGGCGGCGCCCAGTTCCGGATTGGCCAGGGCCAGGGCGACATTGGCCCGCAGCAGGCCGATCTTGTCGCCGCAGTCGTAGGTGACGCCTTCGTATTCCAGGGCGTGGAAGTCCTGGGTGGTCAGCAGCTTCAGCATCGAGTTGGTCAGCTGGATCTCGTTGCCGGCGCCCTTCTCCTGGCTGGCCAGCAGGTCGAAGATCTCGGGCTGGAGGATATAGCGGCCGCTGATGAACAGGTTCGAAGGCTCCGTGCCCTTCGGCGGCTTCTCGACCATGCCGGTCATGCGGTTCAGGCGACCGTCCTGGCCGTCCAGCGCGACGATGCCGTACTGGTGGGCCTGGCCCTCGGGGCAGGGCTCGACCACGACGATGTTGCCGCCGACCTGGTCATAGGCCTCGATGGCCTGGGCGAGGGCCGATTTCTGGGCGTGCATGACCATGTCGGGCAGCATGACCGCGAAGGGCTCGTCGCCGATGATGTCGCGGGCGCACCACACCGCGTGGCCCAGGCCCAGCGGGGCCATCTGGCGCACGAAGCTCATCTCGCCCGGCTTTGGCAGCTCCGCCAGCAGCTCGTCGAGCAGGGCGGTCTTGCCCTTGGCGGCCAGGGCGGCTTCCAGCTCGACCTGGTGGTCGAAATAGTCCTCGATCGCGCCCTTGTTGCGGCCCGTCACGAAGACGAAGTGCTCGATGCCGGCCGCGCGGCCTTCGGCGATGATGTAGGACAGGATCGGCCGGTCGACGACGTTCAGCAGTTCCTTCGGGGTGGTCTTCGTGCCGGGCAGCACGCGGGTGCCAAAGCCCGCGACGGGAAGGACGGCTTTACGAACGGGTTTCATGAGCGGCTCGTCTGATGTTCGGGAGGCCGTTCTAAGAGGGGCCGCCAGCGAAAGCCACCACTGTTCCGTGAAATCGCCGTCCGCGCGGGTCAATGCTTGCACGGAGATGGAATCGCGGGCGGTCCGTGCTAGCTGGACGGCCTGAACGTTTGAGGTCTGCCATGCATCGCCGCGCTCTTCTCATCACCCTCGCCGCCGCTGGCCTGGCCCTGGCCGCCTGCGGGCCTAGCAAGAAGGCGCAGGAAAACCTTTCCATCGCCGACGAATTCATGGCCAAGAACGCCAAGGAGCCCGGCGTCGTCACCCTACCGCAGGGCCTGCAATACAAGGTGGTGCGCGAAGGTCCGCAGGGCGGTCTGCACCCGACGCAAGCCGACGAGGTCAAGGTCCACTACGAGGGCAAGCTGCTGGACGGCACGGTGTTCGACTCCAGCTACGAGCGCGGCGTGCCGGCGGTGTTCCCGCTGGACGGCCTGGTCCCGGCCTGGGTCATCGCCCTGCAGCGCATGAAGGCCGGCGACGAATGGATCCTCTACGTGCCGCCGGCCCTGGGCTATGGCGCGCAGGACAAGGGCCCGATCCCGGCCAACAGCGTGATGATCTTCAAGATCGAACTGCTGGACGTGAACCGGCTGGGCCCGGGCAAGCCGAAGGAATAGGTCGCCTTAGACAACCCGCGGCGGGTAGCCGCTCTCGCGCAGGGCGTTCATCACGTCCTGGGTGTGCTGGGCGTCGCGGGTCTCGATGGTGATGTCGAACTCCGCGCCCTTGGCCGGCACGTCCAGGGCCAGGCGGTTGTGGTTGACCTCGATGATGTTGGCGCCCATCGCGCCGATCACGCTGGCCACGGTCGACAGCAGGCCCGGGCGATCGTCGCCGATGATCCGCAGGCTGATCAGGCGCTGGGCGCGGACCAGTTCGCGGGTCAGAACCGAGGCCAGCAGGCGGGTGTCGATATTGCCGCCGCACAGGATCAGGCCGCACTTCTTGCCCCGGAAGCGTTCCGGATAGGCCAGCAGGGCCGCCAGCGAGGCCGCCCCCGCCCCTTCAGCAATGGTCTTCTCGACATTGCAGTAGAGCGCCACGGCCTGCTCGATATACGGCTCTTCCAACAGCAGCACGTCGTCGATCAGCGGGCGGGCGACGCCGTAGGTCAGGTCGCCGACCGTCTTCACCGCCACGCCCTCGGCGATGGTCTGGCCGCCGCAATGGGCGGTGATGCCGCGCATCTTGGCGGTGAAGGACGGGTACATGGCCGGCTCGCAGCCGATGATGTGGATGTCGGACTTCAGCGCCTTGGCCGCCGTGGCCACGCCGCTGATCAGGCCGCCGCCGCCGATCGGCACGGGCAGCACTTCCAGGTCCGGCGCATCCTCCAGCATCTCCAGGGCGATCGTGCCCTGGCCGGCCATGATGTCATAGTCGTCGAACGGGTGGACGAAGGTCAGGCCCTGCTCGTCGCGCAGCTTGCGGGCGTGGGCGTTGGCGTCGTCATAGGTCTCGCCCTCGATGATCACGGTCGCGCCAAAGTCGCGGGTGTGCTGCACCTTCACGAACGGCGTGGTGCGCGGCATGACGATGGTGACGGGCACGCCGAGGCGGGCGCCGTGATAGGCAAGACCCTGGGCGTGGTTGCCGGCGCTGGCGGCGATGACGCCCTTGGCCTTCTCGGCGTCCGACAGCAGCATCAGCTTGTTCAGCGCGCCGCGCTCCTTGTAGGCCGCGGTGAACTGCAGGTTCTCGAACTTCACCCACACCTCGGCGCCGGTGATCTTCGACAGCGTCTTGGAGTGGCGGCACGGGGTGCGCTCGATCTGACCCTTCAGGCGGCCGGCGGCGGCTTGGATGGCGGCAAGGTCGAGGGTCATCGGTTCAGCACTCTGTCGCGGCGAATAACGGGCCGTGGCGGGCGTCTAACACGGCCAAGCCGCCAAAACACCCCTCGGGCGCGTCCGTTAGGGCGCTTCGCGCAGCAGGTTTTCTATCGCCGTCCACGCTTCCGGCTCGGTCAGCATCGGGGCGTGGCCCACGCCGGGGACCTCGGCATAGGCCATGTGGGGCGCGGCGGCGCGCATGCGCTCGGCGATGGCGGGGTCGATCAGGTCCGAGATTCCGCCGCGCACCAGCAGCAGGGGGCGGTCCTTCGCCAGGGCGCGGAACAGCGGATACATGTCCGGCGGCGCCAGGGCCTGCCCTCCCTTTTGGTCGCCTTCGGCTTGCGACTTCGCGGCCGCTTCGGCGGCGGCCTTGATCGGGGCCGAGATGTCGGGGTCGTAGGCCAGGACGTAGCCGCCGTCCTTTTCATCGAACAGGCGGCGAGCGAAGACGTCCCAATCCTCGGCCGCGTAGTCGGGGAAGGCGGCCTCGTTGATCGCCTTGGCGTAGGCGACGGCGTCGTCCCAGGTTTCGAACCGGCTGGCCGTGCCGGTGTAGCCGGCGATGCGGGCCAGGCCGACAGGCGACAGTTCGGGGCCGACATCGTTCAACACGGCGGCGGCGATGGCCTCGGGCTTCAGCGAGGTCAGCACCATGGTGATCAGCCCGCCCATGCTGGTGCCGACGAACACCGCCTTCTCGATCCCGGCCGCCTGGAGCAGCGAGACGATGTCGGCGGCATAGGTTCCCGGGTGATAGTTCATCGGGTTCGGATCGTGCGCCGACAGGCCCCGGCCGCGCACGTCGACCGCCAGAACCCGGCGGCCCGTGGCGGCGATCCTCGGGGCCAGGTCCTCGAAGTCGCGGGCGTTGCGGGTCAGGCCGTGGATGCAGATCACCGGCAGCTTCTGGGCCTCGCCGCCAGAAACGCCCATTGGGGCGTAGTCACGGGCGTGCAACGGCAGGCCTTCGTGCGAGATCCAGAAGAAGTCGGTGAACGCGGTCATTCCACACTCCGATTTCCCCGGCGAATGCCGGGGCCCAGATCGAACCCACCAGACTTGGTGCGCTTGGTCGAGGCCTATGGCGCGAGAACCCCAAACTCTCCGGGTGAATCTGGGCCCCGGCATTCGCTGGGGAGGTCGGGTTTTGAAATTAATAAACGAACGGCGAGTCGATCTCGCTCAGCAGCGGCGCGGCGTTGTCGCGGTCGTTGGCGGTGATCTCCGTAACCGGGACCGGCCAGTCGATGCCGATGGCCGGGTCGCTCCAGCGCACCGCGCCCTCGGCGGCCGGGGCATAGTAGCCGGTCACCTTGTAGAGCACCTCGCAGGCGTCGGTCAGGGTGACGTAGCCGTGGGCGAAGCCCTTGGGGACCAGCAGCTGCTGGCGATTCTCGGCCGACAGCTCGGCCCCGACCCACTGGCCGTAGGTCGGCGAACCTTTGCGGATATCCACCGCGACGTCGAAGATCGACCCGACCACGCAGCGCAGCAGCTTGTCCTGGGCGTGCGGTGGCTTCTGGTAGTGCAGCCCGCGCTGGATGCCGCGCGTGGTGGAGCGGACATGGTTGTCCTGGACGAACGCGGCCTTGAAGCCGGCTTCCTCCAGCGCCGACTGACGGAACGTCTCGGAAAACCAGCCCCGCTCATCGCCATGGCGCGCGGGCGTGATAAGCAGCACTTCGGGGATCGCCAGCGGCGTGATCTTCATGACGCGTAATTTGCCTTGAGAAACGAACCGGCCACCGATGCCGCCTGAAAACCCGAAAAACAAGCCAGCGAACGAAAACAAGACCGGCCCGCTCGTAAGCGTGATCATCGTCTCCTACCAGAGCGGCCCGACCCTGGAGCCGTGCCTGGACAGGCTGGCGGCCCAGACCTTCCGCGACTTCGAGACGATCCTGATCGACAATGCCTCGACCGACGGCGCGCCGCAGGCGGCGGCCAAGGCCCATCCATGGGTCGATTTCGTCGAGGCGGGCCCAATCTGGGTTTCGCGGCCGGCAACAACTTCGCGGCCCGGCGGGCCAAGGGGCGCTGGCTGGTCCTGCTGAACCCCGACGCCTATGCCGAGCCGGAGTGGCTGGCCGAGTTGATGGCCGGCGTTGAGCGCCACCCGAGCGTGAAGAGTTTCGCCTCGCTGCAGCTGTCGGCCGATCAGCCGGGCCTGCTGGACGGGGCCGGCGACAATGTCACCAGCGCGGGCATACCGTTCCGGGGCGGGTATGGCCGCAAGGCGCCGGCGGTCCTACCCGAGGGCGAGGTGTTCTCGGCCTGCGGCGCGGCGATGCTGATCGATCGTGAGCTGTTCCTCGCGGTCGGAGGCTTCGACGAGCGCTACTTCTGCTACTGCGAGGACGTCGACCTGGGCTATCGCCTGCGCCTCTACGACTATCCGACCCTGCTGCTGCCCAAGGCCAAGGTCGCCCATGTCGGTTCGGCCAGCACGGGCGTGCGGTCGGACTTCTCGATCTTCCACGGCTCGCGCAACCGGATCTGGACCTTCGTCAAGAACACGCCCGGCTGGCTGTTTCCGGTCACCTTGCCCCTGCACGTGGCGGTGACGGCGGGCCTGCTTCTGCTGCACTGGCGGCGTGGCGACGTCGCTCCGGCTATCCGGGGCATCAAGGCGGCGCTGAAACGCGAGGATCTGGATCAGGTGTTCGCGGATCGCCGCGCGATCCAGGCCAGGCGCAAGGCCTCGCCCGGCGCGATTCTGCGGGTGATGTCGATCGATCCGGCCGCGTTCATCGGCCGGCGGTTCGTCATTCGAAAATGGCGAGGCGCCTAGCCCTAACCCCGATCTTCCCGGCGAGAGCCGGGATCCAGATCTCGAAGTGCTTGGGCTGACGGGATTGACGCCGAGCTTATAGCGTTCACCAGCGTCCTTCCATCTGGGCCTCGACTTTCGCCGGAGAAACGGCCTTAGGTCGAAAGGTCCTCGATCAGCCGGCGCATGAAGGCCGCGCCGCGCTGCATCTGGCGGATCTCGACATATTCGTCGGGCTGGTGAGCTTGGTCGATCGAGCCGGGGCCGCAGATCACGGTCGAGAAGCCCGCGTTCTGGAACTGCCCGGCCTCGGCGGCGTAGGGCACGACCCGAGCCGGGCCGTTGTCGCCGGCCAGCCTGCGGGCGAAGGCCTCGGCGACGCCGTTCTCCTCCGGCGCGAAGGCCGGCGTCAGCGAGCGGCGCTCGACCTTGACGCCGCCTTCGGGCGCGCGGGCCTTGATCTCCGCGTCCATCGCCTCGGCGGCGGCGAAGACGTCGGTCAGGATCGCCATCGGGTCCAGACCCGCCGGGGTTCGCAGGTCGAAGATGAACACGCACTCGCGGGCCAGGATGTTGACCGCCGTGCCGCCATTGACCTGGCCGATGGTCAGGGTCGCGCCCTTGGGCGTGAATGGCGACGCGGGATCGGCTTCACGCTCCAGCTTTTCCGACAGTTCGACCAGCAGGCCCATCAGTTTGATCGCCGCCATGTTGGCCGAGACGCCCAGGTGGGTGAGGCTGGAATGGGCTTCGCGGCCGGTGACGGTGACGATGAAGCTGGCGATGCCCTTGTGGGCGCGGACGGCGACCATGTCGGTGGGCTCGCCGACCACCACCAGGGCGGGGCGGGGCAGATCGTTGGCGATGACCTCGATCATGTCCGGCGCGCCCAGGCAGCCGACCTCCTCATCATAGGAGAAGGCCAGGTGGACGGGCTTCCTCAGCGTCGCCCGGGCCAGGTCCGGCGCGGCGGCCAGGGCCAGGGCCAGGAAACCCTTCATGTCGCAGGTTCCCCGGCCGTAGAGCCGCCCGTCGCGCTCGGTCAGCACCCACGGATCACTGGACCACGGCTGGCCGTCGACGGGCACGACGTCGGTATGACCCGACAGCACGACGCCGCCCTCGACCGCTGGGCCGATGGTCGCCAACAGGTTGGACTTGGTCCCGTCGGCGTTCGGCGCCCGGCGGGTCGGCACGTCCAGGTGGGCCAGGTACTGCTCGACCCACTGGATCAGCGCCAGGTTCGAGCGGCGCGAGGTGGTGTCGAACGCCACCAGCGTCTTCAGGATGTCGACGGCGCGGTCGGACAGGACTTCGGATGAGGAAACCATGCGCGGAGTTCAGACCCTTTCGCGCGCCGACGCCTACCCGCGAGCTGCAAGATCGCTAGACTGCGCGGTGTTGACCTCGAAGCTGGCAGGGAGACCCCATGATCGACCTCTACACCTGGACCACGCCCAATGGCCGCAAGGCCTCGATCATGCTGGAGGAGGTGGGCCTGCCCTATCGGGTCCACCCGGTGAACATCGGCAAGGACGAGCAGTTCGACCCGAGATTCCTGGCCATCTCGCCCAACAACAAGATCCCGGCCATCGTCGACCACGACGCCAGCGGGGGCCCGCAGACCGTGTTCGAGAGCGGCGCGATCCTGGTCTACCTGGCCGAGAAGACCGGCAAGCTTCTGGCGCCCAGCGGTCCCGAGCGCTGGGCGGCGCTGGAATGGACCTTCTGGCAGGTCGGGGGCCTCGGCCCGATGTCCGGCCAGTACAAATATTTCGCCCTCCGCGCCGAGGAGAAGCTGCCGGCCGCCATCAACCGCTTTGGCGAGGAGGTCACGCGCCTTCTGGGGGTGATGGACCGGCGGCTGAACGACCACCCCTGGTTGGCTGGCGAGCACTTCTCGATCGCCGATATCGCCAGCTACGCCTGGACCAAGGCCATCCTCGCCGCCTTCGCCGAGGCCGAGCCCGACCGCGAGCCTGGCGTTCCCGCCGTCGAGGCCTGGGTGCAGGCGGTGGGCGACCGCCCCGCGGTCCAACGAGGCATGGCCGTGCCGCAGGTCTAGGAAAACGCCCGCCGCGCCGCCAAAATCAGCCTCGCCTGATGCGGTCAGCCGCTTTTCTTCGGCGGTGGGGTTCTCTAGAGGGAGCGGACCATGATCCTGACCCTCTCCTGTCCCGACCAGCGCGGCATCGTCGCCAAGGTGTCCGCCTTCCTGTTCGAGCGCGGCTGCAACATCCTCGACGCCCAGCAGTTCGACGACCAGGAGACCGGTCAGTTCTTCATGCGCGTGGTGTTCGACGCCGATGGCGCGGCCAAAAATCCAGAGGACCGCGCCGAGCTGCGCGACGCGTTCGTGGCCGTGGCTGACGGCTTCAAGATGAAGTGGACCTTGCGCGACCGCACCGAGCGCTATCGCGTACTGCTGCTGGCCAGCAAGTTCGACCACTGCCTGGCCGATCTCGTCTATCGCTGGCGGATCGGCGAGCTGCCCATGGACATCGCCGGGGTCGTTTCCAACCACCCGGCGCAGACCTACGAGCACATCGACCTCTCGGGTCTGCCCTTCCACCACCTGCCGGTGACCAAGGAAACCAAGTTCGAGCAGGAAGCCGAACTCTGGAAGCTGATCCAGGAAACCCAGACCGACATCGTCGTGCTCGCCCGCTACATGCAGGTGCTGTCGGACGGCCTGTCGGCCAAGCTGCAGGGCCGCTGCATCAACATCCACCACTCGTTCCTGCCGGGCTTCAAGGGCGCCAAGCCCTACCATCAGGCTCACGCGCGCGGCGTGAAGCTGATCGGCGCCTCGGCTCACTACGTGACCGGCGACCTCGATGAAGGGCCGATCATCGAGCAGGACGTCGAGCGCATCAGCCACCGCGATACGCCCGAGGACCTGGTCCGCAAGGGCCGCGACATCGAGCGTCGTGTACTGGCACGCGCGCTGCGCTATCGCCTGGAAGACCGCGTGCTGCTGAACGGCCGCAAGACGGTGGTGTTCACCGACTAAGGGTCCGGGACCCAACGTTCGGGGACTGACTGTTGCGCGTACACTAAAAACTGGAGTACGGGGCGTGCTCCGTATTTAACATTTGGCGCATGATGGCCGCCGAAACCGGCAGCCACTTTCGGCTATCATGCTCTAGGGCTCGAGCTTTCCAGCGCATGTCGCAGCAAAATCTTCGCGTGATGGTGACCGGCGGGTCGGGCTTCATCGGCTCGGCCGTGTGCCGTCATCTGGCCGGCCAGAACGACATCGCGATCCTCAACTACGACAAGCTGACCTACGCGGCCTCGCCGGCCAGCCTGGCCATGCTGGAAGGCAAGGCCGACTACCGGTTCGTGCAGGGCGACGTGGCCGACGCGGCGGCCGTCTCGGCCACGATCAAGGCCTTCCGGCCCAACGTCGTCATGCACCTGGCCGCCGAGAGCCATGTCGATCGCTCGATCACCGGCCCCGGCGACTTCGTCCAGACCAACATCGTCGGCACGTATGTGATGCTGCAGGCGGCGCTGGAGCACTGGCAGGGCCTTGAGGGCGCCGAAAAGGACGCCTTCCGCTTCCACCACATCTCGACCGACGAGGTGTTCGGCAGCCTGGGTCCTACGGGCCTGTTCAGCGAGACCACGCCCTACGACCCGCGTTCGCCCTATTCGGCCTCCAAGGCCTCGTCCGATCACCTTGCCCGCGCCTGGCATCACACCTACGGCCTGCCGGTGGTGGTCTCGAACTGCTCGAACAACTACGGCCCGTATCACTTCCCCGAGAAGCTGATCCCGCTGGTCACGCTGAACGCCCTGGAGGGCAAGCCGCTGCCGGTCTACGGCAAGGGCGACAATGTCCGCGACTGGCTGCACGTCGAGGACCATGCCCGCGCCTTGCATCTGATCGCCACGAGGGGCGTCCCGGGCGAGAGCTACAATGTCGGCGGCCGCAATGAGCGGACCAATCTGCAGGTCGTCGAGGCGATCTGCGACGTGCTCGACGAGCTGCGTCCGATCGCCGGCCAGCGCCGCCGCGACCTGATCACCTTCGTCGCCGACCGCCCGGGCCATGACGCCCGCTACGCCATCGACGCGACCAAGCTGGAAACCGAGCTGGGCTGGACGGCGCAGGAGACCTTCGAGACCGGCTTGCGCAAGACCATACAGTGGTACCTCGACAACGAGGCCTGGTGGGCGCCGCTGCGCGAGCGCTATGCCGGCCAGCGCCTCGGGCTGAAGACCGCCTGATGCGTATCGCCCTCTTCGGCGCCAACGGTCAGCTGGGGTCGGACCTGGTGGTGCTCGCGGCCCAGCGCGGCGTCGATCTGACGCCCGTGACCCGCGCCCAGGTCGACGCGGCCGATCCGGCGGCCAGCTTCGACGGTCTGGACTTCGATGTCGCCATCAACTGCGTGGCCGTCACCCGCGTCGACGACTGCGAGAAGGACCCGGCCCCGGCCGTGGCGATCAACGCCCACTTCGCCGGCCGCCTAGCCAAGGCCTGCGCCGCCAGTGGCGCGCGGCTCGTGCAGGTCTCGACCGACTATGTCTATGGCGGCCAGCGCGAGCGCGAGCCCCTCGGCGAAGAGGTCGGCCGGGCGCCGGTCAATGTCTATGGCGCGACCAAGGCCCTGGGCGAGGACCTGGCCAGGCTGGAGCACGACGACGTCATCGTCGCCCGCGTCGCCTCGCTGTTCGGCGTGGCCGGCGCCAGCGGCAAGGGCGGCAACTTCGTCGAGACCATGCTCCGCTTCGGCAAGGAGAGGGGCCGCCTGACCGTCGTCGCCGACCAGGTGATGTCGCCGACCGCCAGCCTCGACGCCGGCGAGGCCATCCTCGATCTGATCGCGGCCAAGGCTCCGGCGGGCGACTATCACGTGGTCAATTCGGGGACCGCCTCGTGGTGCGCGTTCGCGGAAGCGATCATCGCCAGGGCCGGTGTCGCCGCCGAGGTCGCGCCGATCCCGACCCGCCAGTTCCCGACCCCCGCGCGCCGGCCGCCCTATAGCGCGCTGTCGAACGCCAAGCTGGTCGCCGCGATCGGTCGTCCGATGCCCGACTGGACGCACGCCCTCGACCGCTATCTCGCGGCCAAGGGGCATGTTTGAGGTCGCCTCGGTCAAAATTTCTTCGAAATCATCGCGTTGAAGACGCAACCCCTGAAACTAAGGGCTCACGCCGTCGTGAATTCCGCTCTAGGTTTCGGCCGTCAGGACTGAAGAAGAAGACGTAATGAAGGGCATCATCCTCGCGGGCGGATCGGGCACGCGCCTCCATCCCGTGACCATGGCGATCAGCAAGCAGCTGCTGCCGGTCTTCGACAAACCCATGATCTACTATCCGCTCTCGGTGCTGATGATGGCCGGCGTGCGCGACGTCCTGATCATCTCGACCCCGCGCGACCTGCCGCTGTTCGAGGGTCTGCTGGGCGACGGCGCCAAATGGGGGATCAACATCACCTATGCCGAGCAGGCCACTCCGAACGGCCTGGCCGAGGCCTATCGCATTGGCGCCGATTTCGTCGGCCATGAGCCGTCCGTGCTCGTACTGGGCGACAACCTGTTCTACGGCGCGGGCCTGGGCCGCATCCTGCAGGGGGCCAAGGAGCGCTCGAAGTCCGGGGCCAGCGTCTTCGCCTATTTCGTCAATGACCCGCAGCGCTACGGCGTCGTCGAGTTCGACGCTTCGGGCAAGGCTGTCTCGATCGAGGAGAAGCCGGAAAAGCCACGGTCCAACTGGGCGGTGACCGGCCTCTACATGTACGACCACCGTGTCGTCGACTTCGCGCGCGACCTCAAGCCCAGTGCGCGTGGCGAACTGGAGATCACTGACATCAACCGCCTCTATCTCGAGGCTGGCGACCTGTCGGTCGAGCGCATGGGCCGCGGCTTCGCCTGGCTGGATACGGGCACCCACGACAGCCTGCTCGAAGCCTCGGAGTTCGTGCGGACGCTGGAGCACCGTCAGGGCCTGAAGATCGGCTGCGTCGAGGAGGTCGCCTTTCAGAACGGCTGGATCTCGACCGAGCAACTGATGGCGCTGGCGCACGACTTGGCCAAGTCGCCCTACGGCGCCTATCTGAAGCTGGTCGCCACCCAGGAGCGGGACCTGACCTGATCTCCGGTCAGATCTACGACTACGACACGCTGGAAAAGCGCCCCGACCTCAGCGACAGTCGAATCTCCTTATGGCCAACGTTGTCATAAGAAGCGTTCGGGGAGGCCACGTGTCCAAGAAGATCATCCTCGCCGCCATCGCGGCGACGCTGCTGGCCATTCCGGCCGCGCCCGCCCTGGCGCGAGCGGTTCCCGCCGTTGAAGCCGCCGCCCCGGTCAAGATCGACAAGACCAGGATCGACGCGGCCCTGAAGGCCATGGTCGACAGCGGCCGCGCCGTCGGAGTCTCGGCCCTGGTCTGGCAGGACGGCCAGGAGCGCTATTTCGGGACCGCCGGCATGGCCGACCGCGAGGCCGGCAAGCCGATGCGCCGCGATACGCTGGTGCAGATCTTCTCGATGACCAAGCCGGTGACCGGCGTGGCGCTGATGCAGCTGTGGGAGCAGGGCAAGTTCGGCCTTGATGACCCGCTGTCGCGCTACCTGCCCGATTTCGCCGACATGAAGGTGATGGACGCCCAGGGGAACGTCGTCCCGGCCAACCGCCCGATCCTGATCCGCGACGTGATGCGCCACACGGCCGGCTTCTCGTACGGCGGGCGCGACCTGCCGGCCGACAAGGTCTTCCAGACGGTCGATCCGCTGAACCTGAAGAACGATCTCGCCGAATTCAGCCGCCGCCTGGCCACTGTCCCGCTGCTCTACCAGCCCGGCGAGCAGTGGAGCTACAGCGCCGCCGTCGACGTCCAGGCCCGCCTGGTCGAGGTGTTGAGCGGCCAGTCCTACGAGGCGTACGCCAAGGCCCACATCCTAGACCCTCTGGGCATGAAGGAAACCGGCTGGACCCAGCCCGAGGCCGCCTTCGCGCGTCTGGCCGCCACCTACAACAAGGGCGCGGATGGGAAGCTGGCCCGCCAGGACGACGCCGAGACCCGCAAGCTGAACTTCGACCCCAGCCGTCGCCTGACCATGGGCGGGGCGGGCCTGGTCGCCACGATCGACGACTACGCCCGCTTCTCGCGCATGCTGCTGGGCGGCGGGACGCTGGACGGGGTGCGGATCCTCAAGCCCTCTACCGTGCGCCTGATGGGAACCAATCATCTGGACGCCCGCGTCACCGAGACGTGGTGGCTGCCCAGCAAGGGCTCGGTCGGCTTCGGCCTCGACTTCGCGGTTCGCAACAGCCAGCCCAGGACGGCCGAGGAAAACCGCGGCGCGGTCGGCGAATTCTTCTGGGATGGCCGCGAGACGACGCTGTTCTGGGTCGATCCGGCCAACAGGCTGACGGCCGTGTTCTTCGTCCAGACCTTCCCGTTCGACGCCAGCCTGCACCGCGACTTCCGCGCGGCGGTCTATGGGCCGGGCTATCTGGGGCCCAAGGGAGACTGAAGCGCGACAGCCGAAAGTGGCCGCCGGTTTCGGCGCCCGTCGCGCGTCAAACTAAGGCCGGGGTTGGGCCGCCAGGTCCTGGGTCCTGGAGGCGCAGCCCCGCAGGGTTTCGCCGTCGATCCAGACCTCGGCCGAATAGCCGTAGCGGCGGTCGGACATGCCGTCCGAGCAATCGCCGGGCGTCAGGCGCAGGACGAGACGCTGCTCGCCAAGCGTGCCGTCCCAGACGCCCTGGTCGCCGTCGGCCCGCACGCCGGGATTGGCGGTGGCGACCTCCGGCTGGTCCGGACGGGCCAGGGTCATGCTGGCGGCGCGGATCTTCAGGGCCCAGAACGGCTCGGTTCCGACCGCGTCGAAGTCGCCGCTATAGTCCGGGCCCACCGTCACCGGCGCGTCGGCCGGCGGCGGAGCGTTCTCGTTCGAGCCCAGCGGCGCGTCGCAGGCGGCGAGGGCGAGGGCGGCGGCGATCAGGACGGCGGTGCGCATGTCTCTGGCTATCCCGGCAAGGGCAGGAAAGGCTAGACTCCTCGTCGATGAATCGGAACGCTCGTCTCTCCTTCCTTGAGTTCTTCGCTGGCGGCGGCATGGCGCGCCTCGGCCTGGGCGAAGACTGGGCATGCGCCTTCGCCAACGACTTCGACGCGGTGAAGGCGGCGGCCTACCGGGCTAACTTTCCGGACGCTGAAGGCCACTTCCATGAGGGCGATGTCTTCGCCTTGAGCGCGGCCGCCCTGCCAACGGCGGATCTGGCCTGGGCCTCCAGCCCCTGCCAGGACTTCAGCCTGGCCGGCGCGCGGGCGGGCCTGGCGGGCGGCAAGTCTTCGGCCTTCTTCGGCTTCTGGACCCTGATGAAGGCCCTGTCGGCGCAGGGCCGCGCCCCGCCGGTGATCGTCATCGAGAACGTCGTGGGCCTGCTGACCTCGCATCACGGCGACGACTTCACCGCCCTGTGCGGCGTGTTGTCCGAGGAGGGCTATCGCTTCGGGGCGCTGGAGATCGACGCGGGCGCCTTCGTTCCGCAGTCGCGGCCCCGCGTCTTCGTGGTCGCCACCCGCCTGCCGACCGGCGACCTGGAGGGTTCCAGCGCCTTCCACAGCCGTGCGGTGCGCGCAGCGGCGGCGCGCCTGCCCGAGGATCTGCAAGCCCACTGGATCTGGTGGGGCGTCCCGTCGCCGCCGGCCCGCAACACCGACCTGGCCGTCGTGCTCGAGCCCGACACGGCCGTGACATGGAACCCGCCGGAGCGCACCGAGGCCCTGCTGACCCTGATGGCCGACAGCCACCGCCAGGCGGTCGAGACGCGCCGCGAGGCCGGTGGCCGCTCGGTCGGGGCGGTGTTCCGCCGGATGCGCGGTGGCCAGCAGCGGGCCGAGGTGCGGTTCGACGGTTTGGCGGGCTGCCTGCGCACCCCGCGCGGCGGTTCCTCGCGCCAGACCCTGCTGGTCATCGAGAACGGCGAAGTCCGCTCGCGGCTGGTCACCCCCCGCGAGGGCGCGCGCCTGATGGGCCTGCCGGACAGCTACGCCCTGCCGCGTTCGCAGACGGCCGGTTTGCAGGTGATTGGCGACGGCGTCGCGGTTCCGGTGGTTCGCTGGCTGGCGGAAACCCTATTGGAGCCTCTGCTCGATAGTAAAACTACAAGCCTCGCCGCCGAATGACCCGCTGACAGTCCCCGCTTCGGGGTCTACGGTGCGGCCCGCTTCCCGCAACCTAAGGCTCTGGGTTCTCAGATGGACGACGCTTCCTCCCTCTATGACGCCGCGCGTTTCAAGCGCGCTGGTCGCGGCAAGGTCTACGACTCGATCATCGACACCATCGGCGACACGCCGCTGGTCCGCCTGCCGCGGCTGTCGGCCGAGCTGAAGCCCAAGGGCGAGGTCCTGGCCAAGCTGGAGTTCTTCAACCCGATCGCCTCGGTCAAGGACCGCATCGGCGCCGCGATGATCGAGGCCCTGGAGGCCCAGGGTCTTCTGAAGCCGGGCGCGACCATCATCGAGCCGACCTCGGGCAACACCGGCATCGCCCTGGCCTTCGTGGCCGCCGCCAAGGGCTATAAGCTGATCCTGGTCATGCCCGAGAGCATGTCGATCGAGCGTCGCAAGATGCTGCTGCTGCTGGGCGCCAAGCTGGAACTGACCCCGGCGGAGAAGGGGATGCGCGGCGCGGTCGCCCGCGCCCAGGAGCTGATCGAGGCCACGCCGGGCGCGGTCATGCCCCAGCAGTTCGAGAACGGCGCCAACCCGCTGGTCCACCGCGTCTCGACCGCCGAGGAAATCTGGAACGACACCAAGGGCGCCGTGGACGCGGTGGTCTCGGGTGTCGGCACCGGCGGCACGATCACCGGCGTCGGCCAGGTGCTGAAGGCGCGCAAACCCGGCCTGAAGATGGTCGCCGTCGAGCCGGAGGCCTCGGCCGTGCTGTCGGGCGGCGCGCCCGGCCCGCACAAAATCCAGGGCATCGGCGCCGGCTTCGTGCCCGGC
Source organism: Caulobacteraceae bacterium (assembly GCA_965283765.1). Classification (GTDB taxonomy): domain Bacteria; phylum Pseudomonadota; class Alphaproteobacteria; order Caulobacterales; family Caulobacteraceae; genus Caulobacter. The sequence goes on along the minus strand of CBDIPU010000001.1, from coordinate 138,251 downwards.
GTGCTGGATCGCGGCGTGATCGACGAGATCGTCCAGGTCAGCAACGACGACGCCTTCGCCATGGCCCGCCGCGCGGCGAACACCGAGGGCCTGCCGGTCGGCATCAGTTCGGGCGCGGCCCTGACGGCCGCCTTCGACCTGGCCTTGCGCGACGAATACGCCGGCAAGGTGATCGTGGCGATCATCCCCAGCTTCGCCGAACGCTACCTGTCCACGGCGCTGTTCGAGGGGCTCTGAGCCAGGCGAGCCGACGCCTTGACCGACGTCTACGACAAGGCCAAGCGCTCGGCCGTCATGGCGCGGGTGAAGAGCAAGGACACCACGCCGGAAAAGGCCCTGCGCCGCATCCTGACGAGTCTCGGCGCCCGCTACCGCCTGCATCGCAAGGACCTGCCGGGCAATCCGGACCTGGTGATGCCGGGGCGCGAGCTAGCCTTCTTCGTCCACGGCTGCTTCTGGCACGGGCATGACTGCGCGCGAGGCTCGCGGGTCCCCAAGGCCAATCGCGACTATTGGCTGGCCAAGGTGGCGCGCAACGTCGCCCGCGACGGGCGGTCGGTCGAGGCCCTGAAGGCGGCCGGCTGGCGGGTCGAGGTGGTCTGGGAGTGCGACTTTAAGGACGAGGCGGCGTTGACCGCCCGGCTTCAGGCCCTGCTGGCCTCTACGTCAACATCGACGTCTCGCGGCGACGCGACCGCGCCCGTCAGGACCTGAGCCAGGGCGCTGAACAGCTCGACAGGGTCGATCGGCTTGGCGACATGGGCGTTCATGCCGGCGGCGGCGCAGGCCTCCCAGTCCTTGGGCGTGGCCGAGGCCGTGACGGCGATCACCGGAATGTCGCGGTTGGGGCCATCGCTGGCCCGCAGGATCCTCGTGGCCTCGCGGCCGTCCATGCCCGGCATGTAGAGGTCCATCAGCACCGCGTCGAAGACCTCGGACCTTAGCAGCTCGAGAGCCTCCTCGCCGGACTCCGCCAGGGTGGCGTCGACGCCGAACGGTTCCAGAATCAGTTCGATGGCCCGCCGGTTGACGACGTGGTCGTCGACGACCAGCACCCGCAGGCCGGCGATCGAGCGGCTCTCGTCATCGACGCGCGGCGTTTCGGCCGTATCGAGCATCGCGGTCAGGGTGAAACGCGCGCCCTCGCTCTCCTTGCCTTGTGGGGAGGCGCTGGCGACGGTCAGATCGCCGCCCATCAGGCGGGCCAGTTCACGGCTGATCGCCAGCCCCAGCCCCGAGCCGCCATGCTGGCGGACAACGGCCGTGTTGAGCTGGTCGAACGGCGTGAACAGGCGCGGCAGGGCGGCCTCGGGGATGCCGGGGCCGGTGTCATGGACCGTGATCGACAGCTGGATCTGATCGCCGACGGGCCTGGCGTCGAGCACGACGGTGACGTGCCCGCGCTCGGTGAACTTGATGGCGTTGCTGAGCAGGTTGTTCAGCACCTGCTTCAGCCGCATGGCGTCGCCGGCGACCCAGCGCGGCAGGCTGGCCGCGCCGGCCACCCGCAGGCGCAGCCCCTTGCGCGCCGCCTCCGGCCGCCACAGGCGCAGGGTGTCGGACAGGGTCTGGCGCAGGTTGAAGGCGCTGTTCTCCACCGACATGCGACCGGCTTCGAGGCGCGAGAAGTCCAGCAGATCGTTCAGCAGGGTCCGCATCAGGCCGCCCGCGTCGGTTATGAGCTGGGCGTGGACCTTGGAACTGGTCTCGGCGACCTCGCTGTGCAGGCGCGCGGCGCCGGCCAGGATGGCGCTGATCGGGGTGCGCAGCTCGTGGCTGATCATGGCGACGAAGGCGGACTTGGCCGCCACGGCCTCCTCGGCCTCGTGGCGGCGGCGCTCGGCCTCGGCCTTGGCGTCGGCCTCGGCCTTCAGGGCGGCGCCCAGGGTGCGGCTGGCCACGGTGACCGAGACGATCATCAGGAGCGCCCCGAACCACAGGACGTCGGCGAGATTGGCGCCCGGATTGGCCGCCTTGGCCACGAACGGAACGATCAGCAGGTAGAGGGCGTGCGGCCAGGCCGCCATCAGGGTGGCCGAGCGGTCGCCGGCATTGACCACCACGACGTTCAACAGCGCCCCGGCCAGCAACATGCCGCCCAGGGTGGGAGCGAAGCGGATGTGCGACGAGAACAGCATGATCGACAGGGCGCCGAACGCCGTCGAGGTGATGGCCGGCGCGACGAACGCCGTCAGGCGCCGCCAGGTCGCCACGGGCGCGCTCGGGTTGATCTCCAGCGGACGCCGCACCCAAAGCTCGAACAGGTGGCAGAGCGTGTAAGCCAGCGCCCACGGCCAGCCCCAGACCGAATGCACATAGACCTGGAGTATAACGGCGATGACCAGGGCGGCGCCCAGGCGCAGATAGGTGTTCGCACGCCGCGAAACGGCGGCGCGAGCCACATCCCCCTGTACTTCCGTCGTCGACATGGCCGCCTGGCGCCCCGAGGGATCCCCCGATCCCCTTCACCACCAAGACTAGGCGCGAAGGGCTAAAGGGAAATAAAAAAATCTCGGCGCGTCAATGGCTTGGCTTGAGGTGTGGTCAGGGTGAGATCGTGCGCCAAAACCGCTGTTTCGCGCACGGTGAAGGTAAGTTTTTCCTGAGCAAGCTTGGCTACGGGCGTGGCCCGAATGCACGCTCCAGGTCCTGGGCGGTGACGCCCTCGATCTCAAGCCGCTTGACCCGCGCTGTGTCGCCGGCGGCCAGACGGACGGCCGAGCGAGGCACCTTCAGCGTCTTGGCCAGGAACACGAGCAAGGCGGAGTTCGCCGCGCCGTCGACCGGCGGACTGGAGACGCGCACCTTCAGATAGGGCCGTCCGTCGCCGTCCAACGACCAGCCGTCGACAGCGTCGCGGCCGCCGCGAGGGGTCAGCCGGACGGCCAGCACCTCCTTAGCCAAGGATGTTCAGCAGCATGCCCTGCAGGGCCGGCATGATGAAGATCTGGATGCCCCGCAGCAGCAAGAGAACGATGATCGGGCTGATGTCGACGCCGCCGATCGCGGGGATGATCCGGCGGAAAGGCGCCAGTATCGGGTCCGTGACGCGGTCCAGGAAGGTCGCGATATTGTAGACGAACTGATTACGCCGATTGATCACGTCGAAAGCGAACAGCCAGCTCAGGATCGCCGAGATGACGATCGCCCACCACAGCAGGTCGAGCAGGGCGTTGAGGATGAAGAAGACGAGATTGATGATCGGGGCCATGGGATTTCCGTCTGGACGCCACAGCTTCTTGCCGCGCCTGGAGGTTGCTGGCAAGGCGTGGTGAGAACCCCGCTTGACGTCCGCGCTCTGGAGCCGTATCTCCGCCGCTCCTTGGGGCCGTAGCTCAGATGGTAGAGCGCCTCGTTCGCAATGAGGAGGTCAGGGGTTCGATTCCCCTCGGCTCCACCAAGGACCCACATAAGCCTTTGTTTTGACAGATATATCGTCCGAAGCGCTGGCGTCCGCCCCACATTTTCCCCACATTTGAAACGGGCTTCATTGACGCCTGGTGAGCCGCTTTGGCATTCGCTGAGCGCATCCATTCACTTACAAGGTCGCCGCCCAACGCGGCCTTTCGCGCGATAATTTTTGATCTCGCCGAACATGAATTCGATCGAGATCACCGTGCCTTCGCGCCTCGCGCCACCTTCCGAAGGAGAATGGCCTCGGCTTGATCCGCGCAAATCCTGGCCCCCTATCGGCGAGGCGGCGACGAAGAGCCCCGACATCGCGACGCCTCCGCGGCGCCCCAGGGCGCGGCCGTTCAGTGCGATAGAAACAAGGCGGTGGGCACATTGCGGAGCACGTGCTCGGTAGCCCCGCCCATCACGAACTCAAGGACGGGCGCGCGTCCCGAAGCGCCCATGACCAGCATGTCGGCAGGCCTCTGGGCGAGATAGGCGTCGATCGCCTGGCCGATCCCAACGCCCGAGGCGTCGATCTCGTCTTTGGCCGCCTTGACGCCGTGCGCCGCGAGATGCCGGACCGCCTCGGCGGCGAGCCCCGGCCGGGCCGCCTCCTTCTCGTTGACGAAGGTGACGATCCGCACCGCCCGGGCCCGCTCGAGGATCGGCAGCGCGTCGCCCAGGGCCCGGGCTGCGTGCCGGCCGCCATCCCAGGCCACCGCGACATCGCCGATCCGCCCTCCGGCCAGCAGCGGTCGCCCACCCATGACGACCACGGGGCGGCCCGACGCGAAGATGATCCGCTTTACCCATTCGATCTGCTCGTCGAAGCGCTCGGCCATCGCCGCCAGGCACAGGTCGCGGGCGCGGACGCGCAGGGCCAGGCTGTCGTCGACCTTGAGGAGATTGATCCGATGAATCTCCGCGCCGGTGAAAACGCCGGCGGCCTTTGCAGCGCTCTCGAAACGTCGAACGGCCTGGCGACAGCTGGCCAAGCTTGCGTCCTCCCACTCCTGCTCGAGCCCGGCCAGCTTGATCAAGGCTTCGGAGACAACGTTCCTGGACAGGGGTATGTCGACCTGAACGGCTAGAACCGCGAGCTCTGCATCCAGAACCTTGGCGAAACCGATCGCCGTCTCGATGGACTCATCGGGGGTGGCGGCCGGGTAGCTGTCGATCTGCAGGAGGATGTCCCGGAAGCGCATGACAGGGTTCCTTTGGCCGTACGCAATCCCGCCGCGCCTGAACGCACGTCGAGGCACGCTAGCGAAAGGCCGCGGAAGCACTTTGACCTCGCTCAAGCCGGGCGAGCGGCCTTGACCGGTATCAAGGTTGGCGATGATCGCCCGAGGTTAGCTGCTCGCATGGAATCAAGCTCACCACCGCCGCCGGGCGACCCGATCCGGCACAACGTGATTCTGGTCGCGATCATCGTCGGCTTGGCCCTGCTGGCGATCCGCCTGGCCGACGTGATCCTTATGGCCTTCGGCGCGGTGCTGGTCGCCGTGCTGCTGCATGCGATCGCCGAACCGCTGCACCGGGGTCTCCGGCTGCGCAGACCTATGGCCCTGACGCTCGCCGTCGTGGTGGTCGTCGCTTGCGTCGCCGCCGCGGTCTGGACCTTCGGCCGCCAGGCCGAGGCCCAGTTCATCGCCCTGAACGACGTCCTGCCGCGCGCCTGGAGCGAGTTGCAGGCTCGGCTGTCCTCGACGCCGTTCGGGGGCGCGGCCCTGGCCGAGCTGGAACAATGGCGCGGGTTCGCGTGGCTGGTGAGCCTGGGCCCCAAGCTCGCCGCCGACACGGCCGGAGGCCTCGCCGGGACGATCATCGTGCTCTTCGCGGGCCTCTACCTAGCCTACCACCCTGGCTCCTATGTCGGCGGCGTGCTGATGCTCTTCCCGCGTCCGCGCCGGGAGCGGGCGCGACAAGTGCTGGACCAGATCCACCGCGCCCTGCGGCAATGGCTCGTGGGGCAACTGTGCTCAATGGCCCTGGTCGGCGTCACTACCGGGATCGGCCTGGCGGTTGTGGGCGTTCCCTCCGCCGCCGCGCTGGGCCTGATCGCCGGGATCGGCCAGTTCGTGCCGGTGATCGGCCCAATGGTCGCGCCCCTGCCAGGACTGCTGGTCGCGCTCGAAGCCGGCCCGCAGACCCTGCTTTGGGCCGGTCTGGTCTATCTGGTCTCGGCTCAGCTCGAGGCCAACCTGATTACGCCGCTGGTGTTGCGGCAGCTGGCGCAGCTGCCGATGGCGGTGACGCTGTTCGCCGTGCTGGCCATGGGCGTTCTGCTCGGCCCGCTGGGGGTGCTGTTCGCCACCCCGCTCGCGGTCGTCGTCTATGTCTTCGTCCGCATGGTCTATGTGGAGGGCGTCCTGGGCGAGGTCCTCGGCCCGCCGGCCTGAATGACGCTCGCCAGCCGCCGGCCCGCGCGGCGGCGTCCCAGGGCGATCAGCGCCGCGCCGGTGCTGGCCAGGGCTAGGCCCAGGAAGATCGCCGTCAGGTCTTGCGCTCGCCCCGCCCCCGCCACCACGACGCCGGCCAGGCCGCTGGCGATCGACGAGGCCAGCATCCAGCGCCACACGCGGGCGGGCCGCAGGTCCAGGGCCAGGACGAGCTCGCTGGCGCCGTCGAGGATCAGGACGGCGCCGATCAGCATCGTGGCGGCCATCAGACCCGCGTCATAATGGAAGAACAGGAACGCGCCGGCGGCGACGGCCGCCAGGCTCGTCGCGATCCCGCCCCACAGGGACTTGCCCGTGGCGATGAGCAGCGACACCAGCAACATCACCGCGCCGAAGAGCCATAGCAGCCAGCCGGCGGCCGCGCCGATCACCAGCGGCGCGACTTGTGGCAGGGCGACCGCGGCCAGGCCGGCGGCGATCAGCGCCACGCCCAGGCCGGTCAGAGTCATGCGATGGCGCCGCGACTTGGCGGCGATCCGGCGTCCCGGTCCGACGGATGGGGGGTTCTGTGTCATGGCTTCATCAGCTGCCGTCGCCACGCAAGGCCGGCGCGTACCCGACCTTGCCGGGCGCGGCCCCGGCCGTCCAGCCCGCCGGGCCAAGCGCGGCGTGCGGCCGGGGCGCGCGGCGGCGATCCTTGATCAGTCGCCAGCTCTCGCCCGCATACGCCGGGTCCCCCAAGCGACAGGCGGAGACGACGGCGCTCCACCAGCCCGGCCGTTCCGGCCTGATCGGCCGCAGCCGTCCCAGCGCGTTGAGCGCCTCGATCACGGGGATGAGCCGGTCGGCGCCTGCCCGGGCCCTGGCGAGCACGGCTTGCGGGACGCCGAGATAGTGGGCCAGGAGAACATCACGCAGCTGGGCGACCTCGCCCCGCGTCGTCGGATCGTGCGCTTCGAGCGCGACCTCGCACTCGGTGTCGAACCCCTCGGCGCGATTATTGAGGTTCGCCGAGCCGACACGGGCCACACGATCATCGAACAGGCTGACCTTGGAGTGCACGACGATCGGCCGTCCTTGAGCCGTTTTCGGCGCATAGGCGCGGAAGTGGCCATGCTTGTCCGCCGCGATCAGACGCCGGATCAGCGGCGCGCGAGCCGGATCCATGGTGAGGCGGTCGAACCAGCTCGGGGCCCGCTCGGCGAGAATCAGGATCACCTCGGGTCCTTCGGGCTCGGCCAGGCGCCGCGCCAAGGCGTCGGTCAGCAGGTGAGAGGTGAAATACTGGTTCTCCAGATAGATCACCTCCCGCGCGTTCGCGATGCAGTCCAGGTGCAGCCGAAGGATCTCGTCGACCAGCGGCCGCCCCCGGTGGGCCGGCTCGGTCCGCGCGATGGCGACCGGCGTGTCGAGCAGGTGGGCCGTCTGGACCCGGGGCCAGTCGGCCCCGCTCTGGTCGGGGACGAAGTCATTGCCCCAGGCGCGCGCCCATCGAGTCCTGAAGAGATCGGCAAGCGCCGCGGCCGCCGCGCCCTCGACCAGCACCATCACGTCATGCCGCGGACCGTGGCGAATCCTGTGCGGGAGGATGCGGCGCGGGTCGTCGTCGCGGTGCCCGACGGTGTCCCAGCGGTTCACGGCGATATCGGCGCCGCCGCAGAATGCGATCTCGCCGTCGACGACCACGACCTTCTGGTGGTGGCACGCCCCAAAGGGAATCTCGCCATCTTCGCGATACCGAACGGCCGTGCCGCGGAATGCCTTACGCGCCCTGTGCTCCAGGATCGCGTGGCTGCCGTTGACCGAAAGAGTCGACTTCCAGATCAGAACGCGAACGTCCAGCGCCGGATTGGCCTTGGAGAGGCGAATGAGCACCTGCCCGATTTCGTCGGGGTCGCTCGGCCCCTCGTGGCCGTCGGGCGCGAGCCGCGTGCGCGGGTCGAAGGCCCACCCCAGGATCCAGATCGATTGCTTGGCCCCCTCGATCGCCTCTAGCAGGGCGGCGTAGTACGCCTGGGCGTCGATCAGGAAGGCCAGCCGCCGGGCCGTCTCCACGCGCCAGCAAGTTTCGCCCGGTCGCAGGAGGGTCATGGCCGACTCACGAACTCTTCCCGTGGCTCCAGCCGCGCGGCCGGGGCTTGCCAGAAGCCTTCGCCCATCGTGGCGGCGCAGCCGGCCTCAAGCGAAGCCTCCGCTTCCTCGAACCTCAGCCGCACGCCGGCGAAGCCGGAAGGTTGCGCCATTGACGATGGCGGCGCGGGCAGGCGGCGAGACCAGAATTCGTCAAAAGCCCAGTCAAACCCGTGATCCGGCACCACAACCTCGCTAGAAGGGCTTCAGGCAAGTCCGTTCATTCGGGCCAAGTCCCATCACGCACGAGCTTTGGCGCGCGCGGCTTGATCGAGATCAAACCGCGGGTCGGCCGCTCCAGTGAAAGCGCGCATCGCTTCATGTCCGTCCTCTCAGAGCTCGGACTTCTAGCGCCGCGTGGAAGAAAATCTCAAGGGCAGGTCACCGGCGCTAAGCGCGCGGCGTGTGCTCGAACTCCTACGTATATTATATAGCGCCTTTCTAGGTGGCTGTCGATTTGAGCCATGTTGCGATATATTAATATTTTCGCCGTTCCATGGATAGATTTTCGAAAATATTCAGAACGGAACCGTCACGATAGTTCTATGTATTTCTGCTCCGTGACGACCTGTCACAGATGAAAAGATGCAGATGTACTTATAATTACATCAGGATTCTATCGCCACTAGGGTGACCTGATGGCGCCTGCGGCGACCGACCGTGGGTGGGTCAAGATCATGAACGGAGCAAGCAATCCGACCGGCCCGTTTTGGGCTGGGTCATTGGCGTGCGGCTGGATCGCGCCGCCGAACAATCAGGCCGATCGGCTGGTGGCTTCGTCGGGCCGGCCGCCTTCGGAGAGTTCGCCTATATCCTGCTAGTCAAACTCTATCGCGCCTAGTGGTCCTCGATAGCGCAGCAAGTTGGCCGCCGCCGTCCCGCGAAAATGATGGATATGAGCGCCGGTGTCTCACCCGTGCGACAGCTTAGAATACAAGAATTTCACGGTTAAGATTCACGAAACGATTCCAGAATGATTGTTATCGGCAAAGAAACTTACCAACATCGGAAAGTATCTTCTCTGTAGCGTAATATATTTTCCAGAATACTTCTATTCGCAACCCGAAATGAAAGTGGTCACAGTGTCCGACATCAAAACCAAGATCGTCACCTGGAGCGACAGAGATCGGGAAGTCGGGGAAATCGTTCACAAGAGAGCCGGAAAGCATCTCGAGAGCGCTCTCCTCAACGCTTATCGGATCATCGATCCATCGCTGAAAGCGTTGCCGCGCGATGTCTGGGAAAACGAAAAGAAAAAGTTCTCCTTCATCGCCAGGGGGAACTTTCCTGCCGAGTATTTTGAACAACAAGCCGTCATCACGCAGAACATTTCCAGCAGTCTGGATTTCGCGACCTATCTCAGCAAGACCTACGCGGCGTATGCTGCTGGTCTGGCCTCCGGGCTGATGAAGGAAAAGGGCTGGAACGAGAAGAATTCCGACGAACTGATGCTGAGCCTGATGAAATCGGTGTTCTCCGATGCCAGCGTCGTGATGTTCAACTATTTCCAGGTCCTGAACGCCAAAGCCGATGAAGAGCGCGCGGTCGTCGAGGCGGAGCGTCTGGCGGTGGTCGAAGAACAGAACGCGGTCGTCACGGCCCTGGCCGACAGCCTCAAGCGTCTGGCTCAGGGTGACCTGACGGCGCGGATCGCGGTCCCCTTCAACGGGCGCTACCAGCAGATCAAGGACGACTTCAACGCCGCGATCGACAGCTTGCGCGAGGCGATGAACGCCATCGCGGCGACAACGAGCGGCTTGCGGGCGGGGTCGGACGAAATCGCCGCCGCCTCGGACGACCTGTCACGGCGCACGGAGCAACAGGCCGCGAGCCTGGAGGAAACCGCCGCCGCGCTCGACGAGATCACCGCGACGGTCAAGCGCAGCGCCAACGGCGCCCAGCAGGCTTCCGCCGCGGCCTCCGGCGCCACCGTGGACGCCGCCAAGTCGGGCGACGTGATGAACGAGGCGGTGTCCGCCATGGGCGAGATCGAGCAGAGCTCGAAGCAGATCACCAACATCATCGGCGTGATCGACGAGATCGCCTTTCAGACCAATCTTCTGGCGCTCAACGCTGGTGTCGAGGCGGCTCGCGCCGGCGATGCGGGGCGCGGCTTCGCCGTCGTCGCCCAGGAAGTCCGGGCCTTGGCTCAACGGTCGGCCGACGCCGCCAAGGAGATCAAGGGCTTGATCGCCAGCAGCACGGCCCAGGTCGAGCGCGGCGTGAAGCTGGTCGGTGACACGGGCAAGGCTCTGACGGGCATCGTCGGCAAGATCACCGAAATCGACGCCCTGGTCTCGGAGATCGCTCGGTCGTCGCAAGAGCAGGCGACCGGTCTCAATCAGGTCAACACCGCCGTCAACCAGATGGATCAGGTCACCCAGCAGAACGCCGCCATGGTGGAGCAGGCCACGGCCGCCGCTTCCAACCTGAAGTCCGAAGCCGGCGAACTGGAGCGCCTTGTGGGGCGCTTTGAAACCGGGAACGCGGCTGTCGCGCCCCGGCTGGAAGCCGCCGTTCCCGGTCGCCACGCGCCCGGTCGCAATCCGGTGGCCCAATCCCAGGCGCGGGTGGCCGCCTTCGCCAGGCCGGGAGCGGCCGCCTCGACCGCCGCAAAGGTTTGGGAGGAGTTTTGATCCTCGACGTGGGCCCAAGCGCCTGGCCGATGGCCGCCGCTTGGGCCTGCCAGTGTTCGACCCGTTCGAAGATCAGGAGTCCTCATGACCCGACAGCATGTCTCTGACGGCGTACCCGAGCTGACGTCCCAGGACATCGTCAAGCTGTTCGCCGTCACCTATCTTCCGCTGTGTGACGCGCTGGAAAAGGCGGGAGTGATCAGCAAGACGGATCTGGCGGCGCATGTCTTGGCGCTATCGGCGGGGCAGGAACCTGCCGCGTGGGCGCAGGTCGCCGTCGCGCTGGCGACTGTTCTGCAGCGACCCGTAGAGGCCGATACCGCCGCGCCGACGGGATCCGCGAACCTCACACTCATCACTGGCGGCAAGACCAGCTGATATCCGAAGACCGCAAATGGCCTTCTTGAGGGACCGCGCCGATGTGGCTTTCGTCAGGCGCGGTCACCGCGTTTTTGGCGATGACGGTTGGCGTTCACGCCCCGGCGCGATTTTTGACGAGATCGTCGACGACGTAGGGATCGGCGAGGGTGGAGGTGTCGCCCAGGCTGGTGAGCTCGTTTTCGGCGATCTTGCGCAGGATGCGGCGCATGATCTTGCCGGAGCGGGTCTTGGGCAGGCCGGGGGCCCACTGGATGACGTCGGGGGCGGCGAAGGGGCCGATCTCGTGACGGACCCACAGGACCAGGGCCTTGCGCAGGTCCTCGGTCGGCTCGACCCCGGCGTTGAGGGTGACATAGGCGTAGACGCCCTGGCCCTTGATGTCGTGCGGATAGCCGACCACGGCGGCTTCGGCGACGGTCTCGTGGGCGACGAGCGCGCTCTCGATCTCGGCGGTGCCCAGGCGGTGGCCCGAGACGTTGATGACGTCATCGACCCGGCCGGTGATCCAGTAGTAGCCGTCGGCGTCGCGCCGGCAGCCGTCGCCGGTGAAGTACTTGCCGGGATAGGTCGAGAAATAGGTCTCGAAGAAGCGCTGGTGGTCGCCATAGACCGTGCGCATCATGCCCGGCCAGCTGTCGGTGATCACGAGATTGCCCTCGGTCGCGCCGTCCAGGACCAGACCCTCGGCGTCGACCAGCTGCGGCTTGACGCCGGGCAGGGGCTTGGAGGCCGAGCCGGGCTTGAGGTCGGTGGCCCCGGGCAGGGGGGTGATCAGCATGCCGCCGGTCTCGGTCTGCCACCAGGTGTCGACGATGGGCAGCTTCTCCTTGCCGACCACGCGGTGGTACCAGAGCCAGGCCTCGGGATTGATCGGCTCGCCGACGCTGCCCAGGACGCGCAGGGACGACAGATCGTTCCGGGTCACGTAGTCGTCGCCCTCGCGCATCAGGGCGCGCAGGGCCGTGGGGGCGGTGTAGAAGATCTCGACCCTGTGCTTGTCGATCACCTCCCAGAAGCGGCTGGGGGTGGGATAGTTGGGCACGCCCTCGAAGATCAGGCTGGTCCCGCCATTGGCCAGCGGGCCGTAGACGACATAGCTGTGGCCGGTGACCCAGCCGACGTCGGCCGTGCACCAGAAGACTTCGCCGGGTTTGTAGTCGAACACCGCCCAGAAGGTCCACGAGGCCCAGGCCAGGTAGCCGCCGGTGGTGTGCAACACGCCCTTGGGCTTTCCCGTCGATCCCGAGGTGTAGAGGATGAACAGCGGATCCTCGGCGTGCATCGGCTCGGGCGGGCAGTCGGTCGACACCGCCTCGCGGACATCCTGCCAGACGATGTCGCGGTTCTTGACCAGGGGGACTTCGGCGCCGGTCCAGCGGACCATCAGCACCTTGCCCACCCAGGGGCAGTGCTTGAGCGCCTCGTCGATATTGGCCTTCAGCGGGATGCGCTTGCCGCCGCGCTTGCCCTCGTCGGCGGTGATCACGAAGTGGGAGGCGCAGTCCTGGATGCGGCCGGCGATGCTGTCGGGCGAGAAGCCGCCGAACACCACCGAATGGACCGCGCCGATCCGCGCGCAGGCCAGCATGGCCACGGCGGCGATCGGGATCATCGGCAGGTAGATCGTCACCCGGTCGCCCTTCTGGACGCCCTGGACCTTGAGGACGTTGGCCATGCGGCAAACCTCCTCGTGCAGCTGGCCATAGGTCAGGGTGTCGGAGGTCCCCGGCTCGTCGCCCTCGAAGATCAGGGCGATGTCGTCCTTGCGGGCCGGCAGGTGGCGATCCAGGCAGTTGGCGCTGACGTTCAGCACCCCGTCCTCGTACCAGCGGATGCGGAAGTCGTCCTTGTCGAACGAGACGTCCTTGATCCGGGTCGGAGCCTTGATCCAGTCCAGCCGGGCGGCGATGTCGCGCCAGTAGCCTTCCGGATCGGTCTCGACCCGGGCCAGCGCCGCCTCATAGGCGGCCGCGTCGATATGGGCGCCCCGCGCCAGTTCCTCGGAAACCGGGAAAACCTGTCCGTCGCTCACGCCGCCTACTCCCTTTGGCATTTTTTCTGACGTGTGAAGGGGCGCGATGGAGTGTCGGCGCACCCCGTCACGCCCCCATGAGGCCCTGCGCCCTACTGGCTCAGGTCCAGCACGACGCGGCCTTCGATCTGGCCTTTGCGCATGCGGTCGAAGACCGTGTTGACGTCGTCCAGGCGCGCGGTGCTGATCGTGGCCTTGACCTTGCCGTCGGCGGCGAAGTCCAGGGCCTCCTGCAGGTCCAGGCGAGTGCCGACGATCGAGCCGCGCACGGTGATCCCGTTCAGCACCATGTCGAAGATCGAGAGCGGGAAATCGCCGGGCGGCAGTCCGTTCAGCGCCACCGTCCCGCCGCGCGAGACCATGCCCAGGGCCTGCTTGAAGGCGATCGGCGAAACCGCCGTGACCAGCACGCCCTGGGCGCCGCCGCTGGTCTGCTTCTTGATCTCCGCCGCCGGGTCGGCGACGGTCCGGGCGTTGACCGTGATGGTCGCGCCCAGCGCGCGGGCCAGGTCCAGCTTGGCGTCGTCGATATCGACCGCCGCGACGTTCAGGCCCATGGCCTTGGCGTATTGCACCGCCATGTGGCCCAGGCCCCCGACGCCGGAGATCACCACCCAGTCGCCGGGCTTGGTGTCGGTCACCTTCAGGCCCTTATAGACCGTGACCCCAGCACAGAGCACCGGCGCGATCTCGTTGAACGAAATCTCCTTGGGCAGATGGCCCACGAAGTTGGGATCGGCCACGACATAGTCGGCGAAGCCGCCATTGACCGAATAGCCGGTGTTCTGCTGGGACTCGCACAGGGTTTCCCAGCCGCCCAGGCAATGCTTGCAGTGGCCGCAGGTGCTGTAGAGCCAGGGCACGCCGACGCGGTCGCCTTCCTTCACGGTCTTGACCCCGGCGCCAACACCCGAGACGAAGCCGACGCCCTCGTGTCCGGGGATGAACGGCGGATTGGGCTTTACGGGCCAGTCGCCCTCGGCGGCGTGCAGATCGGTGTGGCAGACGCCGGAAGCCTGGATGCGGACCTGGATCTCGCCGGGACCCGGCTCGGGGATCGGCGCGTCCTCGATGATCAGCGGCTTGCCAAATTCGCGCACGACGGCGGCCTTCATGGTTTTGGCCATGATGATATCCTTTCATATCGAAGAGGTTGCGGCGCCGGGGGATGCCGACGCCGCGTCAAGTCGGGGCGGCGCGGCGCGCTAGAAGAAGCCGAGCTTCTTGGAACTGTAGCTGACCAGCATGTTCTTGGTCTGCTGATAATGGTCCAGCATCATCCGGTGGTTCTCACGACCGATGCCTGACGACTTGTAGCCGCCGAACGCCGCGTGGGCGGGATAGGCGTGATAGCAGTTGGTCCAGACCCGGCCCGCCTGGATGGCGCGGCCAAAGCGGTAGCAGCGATTGGCGTCCCGGCTCCACACCCCGGCGCCCAGGCCGTAGAGCGTGTCATTGGCGATCGCCAGGGCCTCTTCGTCGGTCTTGAAGGTGGTCACCGACAGCACTGGGCCGAAGATCTCTTCCTGGAAGATCCGCATCCGGTTGTGGCCCTTGAACACCGTCGGCTTGACGTAGAAGCCGCCGGCCAGATCGCCCGGCAGGTCGCTGCGCGCGCCGCCGGCCAGCAGTTCGGCGCCCTCGGCGAGGCCGATGTCGATATAGCTGAGGATCTTCTCCATCTGCTCGCCGGACGCCTGAGCGCCGATCATGGTGGCCGGGTCCAGTGGATCGCCCTGGACGATCGCCTCGACGCGCTTGAGGGCGCGCGCCATGAACGCGTCGTAGATGTCCTCGTGGATCAGCGCCCGACTGGGGCAGGTGCAGACCTCGCCCTGGTTGAGAGCGAACATCACGAAGCCCTCGATGGCCTTGTCGAGATAGTCGTCGTCTTCGGCCATCACGTCCTTGAAGAAGATGTTCGGCGACTTGCCGCCCAGCTCCAGGGTGACCGGGATCAGGTTCTGGCTGGCGTACTGCATGATCTGCCGACCGGTCGAGGTCTCGCCGGTGAAGGCGATCTTGGCGATGCGCGGGCTGGAGGCCAGGGGCTTGCCGGCCTCCAGGCCAAAGCCGTTGACGATGTTGAGCACGCCGGGCGGCAGGATGTCGGCGATCAGCTCGGCCAGCACCAGGATCGAGGCCGGCGTCTGTTCGGCGGGCTTGAGCACCACGCAGTTGCCGGCCGCCAGGGCCGGCGCCAGCTTCCAGCAGGCCATCAGCAGCGGGAAGTTCCACGGGATGATCTGGCCGACCACGCCCAGCGGCTCGTGGAAATGATAGGCAACCGTATCGTGGTCGATCTCGGAGATGCCGCCCTCCTGGGCGCGGATGCAGCCGGCGAAGTAGCGGAAGTGGTCGATCGCCAGCGGCAGGTCGGCGGCGGTCGTCTCGCGGATCGGCTTGCCGTTGTCCCAGGTCTCGGCGGCGGCCAGCAGCGGCAGGTTGTCTTCCATCACCTGGGCGATGCGGGTCAGCAGGTTGGCGCGTTCGGTGACGCTGGCCGCGCCCCAGGCGGCCTTGGCGGCATGCGCGGCGTCCAGGGCCAGGTCGATGTCGGCAGCGTCGGAGCGGGCGATCTCGCAGAGGACGCGGCCATTGACCGGCGAGGTGTTCTCGAAATAGCGGCCCGCGGTCGGCTCGACCCATCGGCCGCCGATGAAGTTGCCATAGCGCGCTTTGAACGGCGGCTTGGCTGTGCGCGTGAACTCGGCTTTGGTCATGGCTTCCTCCTGTCGCGCCGTGTTCGGCGTCAAGAGGAAAGCATCCGCCAACGCCTCGACGTTTGTCAGGCCTGGCGCCCAACCGCCGAGAGCAACTGTCGCATGGGTGAGACAGTTTCCGGGCTCTATCTCGAACACCTAGAGCGTGGCAGGCGCCGAAACCGCTCACACTTTCGACCGCCACGCTCTAGCGGCGTTGGGTCAGGCCCAGGCGCGCCAACTTACGATGCAGGGTCGCCCGGCTGACGCCCAGAGCCTTCGCCGCGGCGGAAACGTTGCCCGAGGTCAGGGCCAGGGCGCGCTGCACCCCCGACCGTTCAAGGTGAAGCAGGTCCTGCTCCAGAGCCGACTCTGGAAAGAGCAGTTCGTCCACGTGCAGTCGGCCGGCCAAGCGCGCGTCGGTCAGGCCATAGCTGAGACGGGCATCGCGGGTCGCGCCGATCACCAGATCGTCGCGATCGACCGCCACGACGCCGCCGCCGTGCTTGGTCCCCTCGACCACGATCAATCGCGCGCCCACGAACATTCGCCGGAAATGCTCGAGCTCGATGCGCCGCGCCGCATCCAGAACGGCGGCCGAGATCAGGCCGACGAAGCCTTCCGTGAGATCGGCCCGGCACGACGAGACATCCAAGGCGCCGGCCAACCGTCCCTGGTGATCGTAGATGGGCGCCACCGTGCAGCTCAGCGCGGTGTTGCGCGCATGGAAATGCTGATCGCGGTGGATGGTGAGCGCGCGCTCCTCGGCCAGGCAGGTGCCGATGCCGTTGGTGCCTTCGGCTTCCTCGCTCCACACCGCCCCGGTCCACAGACCCCAGCGGTGGAAGGTCTCGTCGTCGACGTCCGCGCCGCGCCGATCGACGGGAACGCCCTGGCGATCGGTGAAGAGAACGCAGCACCCGGTGGAGCCCACGGCCAGGAACAGCCTGTCGAGCGTCGACTGGGCCGCGTCCAGGAGGGGTTCGATGCGCTCCCGCGCCTCCCGCAATTCGCGTTCGCTCAGAACGCGCGGCGCGGTCATGTCCTCGGGGTTCAAGCCATACCAGGAGAACGATCTTTTCCAGGATGCGGCCAGCGCCGATCGCGCCGCCGCGGAACCGTCGGACAGCACGTCGCGCACATGGGCGGCATGCCTTTTCTTGACGGTTTCCGGCACCCGCTCCTCCCTGAGCCGCGCACCTTTATTCGGTGTCGTTGGGCGTAGTGTGCGGCTTCATCTCAAGCCATTGCAATCCTTCTTCGAATCCGCCGCGCGTGACAACGGGTCCCGGCGAGAAGCGTCACGCCTAAGAGAGAATCCGCAGCCCACGATTCTGGACTATCGCCAGCAGTCTTCCGCAGGTTCTTACCTTTGCGCTTGAGTGGCGTGCGACGACACGCCACAGGCCGGGTTTACCGGATGGCGCCCTCTTCCGAGCGATGACCGTACCGCCCGATCGAGTGTCGGGTCAGCGGGGGCTGAGAATGCGTCAGACTACGACCAACCGAGCCGTCAATCGCGCGGCCGCCGCCGCGGCGCTCTTGATCGCCGCCGGGAGCCTGGCCGCCCAGGGCGCCCACGCCGAGGATCGCGCCTTCAAGCTCAGCGGAAGCTATACCGCCGACCTCGCCGGCACGGTCAGCGGGGGCCTCGCCAAGCGCGGCCGTGTTCTGGACGACTTGCAGGTCTTCGGCGACCTTGACCTCGACAAGGCCGTCGGTTGGAGAGGCGCGAGCGCTCATTTCGAGATTCTGAACAACAGCGGCGCCACGCCCAATGACGACGCGGGCACGCTGCAGGGCGTCGACAACATCGAGGTCGCCCGCCAGCGCGCCCGCCTGTTCGAGGCCTGGGTCGAGCAGGGCTTCGGCGACAAGGCGTCGGTCCGCGCCGGCCTCTATGATCTCAACAGCGAATTCTATGCCAACGACAGCGCCGGCCTGCTGCTGGCTCCAGCCTTCGGCATCGGTTCGGAGCTGGCGGCCACCGGTCCGAATGGTCCGTCGATCTTCCCCTCCACGGCCCTGGCCGTGCGCGTGCGCTGGACGCCGAACGAGCATGTCTATGCCCAGGCGGCGGCCTTGAACGCCAATGCGGGCGTGCTGGGTGACCCGGGTGGGATCAAGACCTCGCTCGACAACGGCCTGCTGCTGATCGCCGAGGCTGGCTGGCAGGGTCGGGGCAAGCTGGCGTTCGGCGCGTGGCGCTATACCGACAAGCAGGACGACATCCGTTTCCTGGCCCCGTCCGGCGATCCCGCCCCGGCGACGGCGCAGGGCGCCTATGTGCTGCTGGAGCGCCACCTGACGGGCGAGGCGGATGTTCGCAGGACGACCGCCTTCGCCCGCCTGGGCGTCTCCGACGGCGACACCACCGCCTTCAGAGGCGGCTGGCAGGCGGGCATGCTGGTGGAGCACGTGTTCGAGAGCCGGCCCGACAGCGCCCTCTCGATCGGCGTCAACCAGGCGTTCCTGTCGGGCAAGTACCGCGACAACGCCATCGACGCCGGCCTGCGCCTGCGGCATGCCGAAAGCGCGATCGAAGTGACCTATGCGGACAAGATCGGGCCGGTCACGATCCAGCCCGACATCCAGTACCTATTGGATCCTGGCGCCGAAAGCGGTGTGGGCCACGCCCTGGTGGCGATCCTGAGGATCGGGGTGGAGTTCTAAACCCCACCCCTTCGGCGATCAGGCGCCGGCGGCTTCGGCCACGGCTTCGGCGGTGATGCCGAATTCCTTGTAGAGGCGCTCGAACGGGGCCGACGCGCCGAAGCTCTTCATGCCGACGAACTTACCGTCCTCGCCGATGAAGCGCTCCCAGCCCATCTTGATGCCGGCTTCGACGGCGACGCGCACCGGCGCCGTGCCGATGACCGAAGCCTGGTAGGCGGCGTCCTGCTGGTCGAACAGTTCCCAGCAGGGGGTCGAGACGACGCGGGTCGGCTTGCCCTTGGCCTGCAGGATGTCGCGCGCCGCCACGGCGACGCCGACCTCGGTGCCCGAGGCGAAGAGGGTCACCTCGGCTTCACCGCCCTCGGCCGCCAGCAGCTCATAGGCGCCCTTGGCCGACAGGTCGCCGCCGCCGGTGCGGACGTGCGGGGTCTTCTGGCGCGACAGGGTCATGACCGAAGGCGTGCGCTGGTGCTGCAGGGCGACCTTCCAGCACTCGGCGGCTTCCACCGCGTCGGCCGGGCGGAAGACCAGCAGGTTCGGAATGGCGCGCAGGGAGGCGACCTGTTCCACCGGCTGGTGGGTCGGACCGTCCTCGCCCAGGCCGATGGAGTCGTGGGTCATCACGTGGATGACGCGGGCTTCCATCAAAGCTCCAAGACGAATGGCCGCGCGGCTGTAGTCGGCGAAGGCCAGGAAGGTGCCCGAATACGGGATCACGCCGCCGTGCAGCGACATGCCATTCATGGCCGCGGCCATGCCGAACTCGCGCACGCCGTAGTGGACATAGCGGCCGGTGTATTCCGGCGCGTCGAAGGCGCCCATGCCCTTGACAAGGGTGTTGTTCGAGCCGGTCAGGTCGGCCGAGCCGCCGATCATTTCCGGGATCGCGGGGATCAGTTGGTCGAGGGCCGAGCCCGAGTGGACGCGGGTGGCGTTGACTGGCTTGGTCTCGACGGCCTTGGCGATGTGGGCGTCGAGCGCCTCGAAGGCGCTCTGCGGCAGGTCGCCCGCCATGGCGCGCTTGAAGTCGCTGGCGTTGATCGAAGCGGCCAGCTTGGCCTCCCAGGCCTTGCGGACCTTGGCGCCGCGACGGCCAACGCTCTTCCAGGCCGTGGCGATGTCGCCCGGCACGGTGAACGGCTCGGCGTCCCAGCCCATGGCGACGCGGGCGTCGCGGATCTGGTCGTCGAACAGGGTGTAGCCGTGGCTGTGGGGGTCACCTTCTTTCGGACCCGCGCCCTTCGAGATCAGCGTCTTGCACGCGATCATGGTCGGGCGGTCCTGCTTGACAGCCCAGCGCAGGGCGGCGGCGATCTTGCCGTGGTCGTGGCCGTCGACGACCTTCACGGCCCAGCCGGCGGCCTTGAAGCGGCCGACCTGGTCACCGGTCTCGGCGATGGTCGCCTCGCCGTCGATGGTGGTGTTGTTGTCATCGAACAGCACGGTCAGCTTCTTCAGCTTCAGGCGGCCGGCGATGCTGATGGCCTCGTGGCTGACGCCTTCCATCAGGCAGCCGTCGCCGGCGATCACCCAGGTGCGGTGGTCGACGAGGTCAGAGCCGAAGCGGCCCGCCAGATGGGCTTCGGCCATCGCCATGCCAACGGCGGTGGCCAGGCCCTGGCCCAGCGGACCCGTGGTGGTCTCGACGCCGGGGGTGTGATGCACTTCCGGGTGGCCGGGGGTCAGCGACCCCCACTGACGGAAGTTTTCGATCTCCTTCATCGTCACGGCCTTGAAGCCGGTCAGGTGAAGCAGGGAATAGAGCAGCATCGAGCCGTGGCCGGCCGACAGCACGAAGCGGTCGCGGTCGTGCCAGTTCGGCTGGCTCGCGTCGAACTTCAGGAACTTGCCCCACAGGACCGTGGCCACATCGGCCATGCCCATCGGCATGCCTTGGTGGCCGGACTTGGCCTTGTGCACGGCGTCCATGGAAAGGACGCGGATCGCGTCGGCCATCTTGATGGGCGAAACGGGCATGGGGGCTTCCGTCTTTTCTATGTTTTGCGGGGCTGCGCGAGGGGCGCACTCGCATGGGTGCGCCCGGGGGTCAACCCGCGCGGGGCTTCTGGCGACATGTTGAGGACGCTATGCAACATCGTCCGGGGGCGTTATAGGTGAAGTCAGACTTATGCTCAATTTAAGCATAACCCTGAAAGGCCGGTTCCTTGGGTAGTCCGTCGTTCTTCTCGCCCTATCGCCACGGCTTCGTCCGCGTGGCCACCGCCGTCCCCAAGGTGAAGCTGGCCGATCCGGCGACCAATGCGCGCAGCGTGCTGGCTCTGGCCCAGGAGGCGCACGAGGCCGGCGTGGCGGTGATCGTGTTCCCGGAATTGGGCCTGAGCGGCTACACGATCGATGACCTGCTGCAGCAGGACGTGCTGCTGGACGCGGTCGAGGCGGCGATCGCGACCCTGGCCGAGGCCAGCGCCGACCTGGCGCCGATGATCGTGGTCGGCGCGCCGCTGCGTGACGGCGGGCGGCTCTACAACACCGCCGTGGCGATCCAGGGGGGCAAGGTGCTGGGCGTAGTCCCCAAGAGCTTCCTGCCCAACTATCGCGAGTTCTACGAGCGCCGTTGGTTCACGCCGGGCGCTGGCGTGACGGGCAGACTTCTGACCCTGGCTGGTCAGAGCGCGCCGTTCGGGACCGACGTCCTGTTCCGCGGCGAGGGCGTGACGCCGTTCACCGTCGGCGTCGAGATCTGCGAGGATGTCTGGACCCCGACGCCGCCCAGCACCGCCCAGGCCATGGCCGGAGCGGAGATTTTGCTGAATCTCTCGGCCAGCAACATCACCATCGGCAAGTCCGAGACCCGCCGTCTGCTGTGCGCCAGCCAGTCGTCGCGGATGATCGCGGCCTATGTCTATTCGGCGGCCGGGGCGGGCGAGAGCTCGACGGATCTGGCCTGGGACGGCCATGTCGACATCCACGAGATGGGCGCCCTGCTGGCGCAGAGCCCGCGGTTCTCGACCGGCCCGGCCTGGACATTCGCCGACATCGACGTCGATCGCCTGCGCCAGGAGCGGATGCGGGTCGGCAGCTTCGGCGACGCCATGGCGCTTTCGCCGCCCAAGGCGCCGTTCCGGACCGTGGGGTTCGCTTTCGACCCGCCGGCCGGCGACCTGGCCCTCGTCCGACCGATAGAGCGCTTTCCATTCACCCCCTCTGATCCCGCCAAGCTGCGCGAGAACTGCTACGAGGCCTACAATATCCAGGTCCAGGGGCTGGCCCGGCGGCTCGAGGCTTCGGGTCTGAAAAAGCTGGTCATCGGCATCTCCGGCGGCCTCGATTTCGACCCAGGCGCTGCTGGTGGCGGCCAAGGCGGTCGACCAGCTCTCCCTGCCTCGGACCAACATCCTGGCCTACACCCTGCCGGGCTTCGCGACCTCGGATCGCACGAAGGACAACGCCTGGGCGCTGATGCGGGCCATGGGGGTGACGGCCGCCGAGCTCGACATCCGTCCGGCCGCGACCCAGATGCTAAAGGACCTCGACCACCCGTTCGGGCGCGGCGAACCAGTCTATGACGTGACCTTCGAGAACGTTCAGGCGGGCCTGCGCACCGACTATCTGTTCCGCCTGGCCAACCACAACGCCGCCCTGGTGGTCGGCACCGGCGACTTGTCCGAACTGGCCCTGGGCTGGTGCACCTACGGCGTCGGCGACCACATGAGCCACTACAATCCCAATTGCGGGGCGCCCAAGACGCTGATCCAGCATCTGATCCGCTTCGTGGCCCATTCCGGTGACGTCGACGCGGCCACGACGGGGCTGCTGGAGGATATCCTGGCCACCGAAATCTCGCCGGAACTGGTGCCGGGGGAGAAGACCCAGGCCACCGAGAGCTTCGTCGGCCCCTACGCCCTGCAGGATTTCAACCTCTACTACATGACACGTTACGGCATGGCGCCGTCCAAGATCGCCTTCCTGGCCTGGACCGCCTGGCATGACGCCGAGGCCGGCGGCTGGCCGGTCGGCCTGCCGGAAGACGCCCGCCGCGCCTATGACCTGGCCGAGATCAAGACCTGGCTGGAGCTCTTCCTGAAGCGGTTCTTCGCCAACCAGTTCAAGCGCTCGGCCGTGCCGAACGGTCCCAAGATCTCATCGGGCGGCGCGCTGTCGCCGCGCGGCGACTGGCGGATGCCGTCGGATGTCACCGCCGACGCCTGGCTGGCCGAACTGCACGCTGGGACGCCAAGCTGAGGAAAACTCTTCGTTCTGTTGCGCTTTGCCTTTAAGCACCCTTCGCAATAAGGCCCTATCAGGGTCAAAGACTGCGACGTGGTGGGGTTTAACTTGGCATCGATCTATCCGGTGATCCTGTGCGGCGGCTCAGGCACGCGACTTTGGCCCGCGTCGCGCAGCGACCAGCCCAAGCAGTTCCTGAAGCTGGTCGGCGATCGCTCGTCGTTCCAGGAAACGGTGCTGCGGGTGAAGGACATTCCCGGCGTCGCCGAGATCGTCATCGTCACCGGCGAGGCCATGGTCGGCTTCGTCTCCGAGCAGACCGCCGAGATTGGCGCCTGGGTGACCGTCCTGGTGGAGCCCGAAGCCCGCGACAGCGCCCCGGCCGTGGCCGCCGCCGCCGCCTATGTGCAAGGCCAGGACCCGGACGGCGTCGTGCTGATGCTGGCCGCCGACCACCATATCGCCGAGCCGGAGATCTTCGGCGAAGCCGCCGTGATCGCGGCTCGGGCCGCCGAGAGCGACCTGATCGTCACCTTCGGCGTGCGGCCGACGTCGCCGGCGACCGGCTTCGGCTACATCCGTCCCGGCGACGCGCTGCTGGACGGCTCGGTCAACGCCGTCGCCGCCTTCGTCGAGAAGCCGGACCGCGAGACCGCCGAGCGCTATGTGCTTGAAGGCTATCTTTGGAACAGCGGAAACTTCGCCTTCAAGGCCGCCACGCTGATGGGCGAGTTCGAGGCCTTCGAGCCGACCGTCGCCGACGCCGCCAAGGCCTGCGCCGCCGCTCTGACGCTGGAGGCCGGAATCGGTCGCCTGGACCGCGAAGCCTTTGGCCAGGCCAAGAAGATCTCCCTCGACTACGCGGTGATGGAGCGCACCCAGAAGGCCGCCGTCGCGCCCGCCGCCTTCGCCTGGTCGGACCTGGGCGCCTGGGACGCGATCTGGGAAGCGTCGATCCGGGACCATGACGGCAACGCCCATGACGGCGACGTCGACCTGCACGGCGCCACGAACGTCCTGGTCCGCACCACGGGACCCTATGTCGGCGTGATCGGCGTCAGCGACATCGTCGTGGTGGTCGAGGCCGACGCGGTTCTCGTCTGCCACCGCAAGGACAGCCAAGCGGTGAAGACCCTGGTCGATGGCCTGAAGGCCAAGGGCCGTTCGATCGCCTCGCGCAAGAGCGCCGCGCCGAACGGGACCGAGACCCTGGTCTCGACCGACGGCTTCGACGTCGAGCTGCGCCGCGTTCCGGGCGGCGATGTGGTGGCTTTGCCGGCCTCG
Organism: Caulobacteraceae bacterium; assembly: GCA_965283765.1. GTDB lineage: Bacteria > Pseudomonadota > Alphaproteobacteria > Caulobacterales > Caulobacteraceae > Caulobacter. The sequence continues at coordinate 114,424 of CBDIPU010000001.1, read as the reverse complement.
ACCGTGCAGGTGCTGGAAGGCGTGCTGGAGTTTGACGGTGACGTTTACGCCGCCGGGGCCCTGATCCCGCTCGATGCCGAAACCCGCGCGCGGGCTATCGGCGCCGCCACGCTCCTGGTTACGAAACCGCGCTGACCGCCCGGTCGAATTCCGCGATCGCGCAGGTGATGTGGTAGAAGGAGCTGGCCGGCGCGGCTCCTCCACGAACGTCTCGTCGGGCTGGTACTTGTCCCGCCACAGGCCGGGGACGGGCGTGCGCAGATAGGTCATCAGGCCTTCCGCGCCCGCGGCGGCCATGTCCCACCAGCGGGCCTCGCCGGTGATCTGGGCGGCCAGCACCGAGGCCTTGATCCGCTCGGTCTGGGGCCAGAGACGGGCGCTGTCGTCGTGGATCGAGTAGTCGTCCAGCAGGGCGTTGACCGCCACGCCGCGCGCCAGGTCCACGCCGTGCGTCTCGCCGGCCTCGATCATCTTCAGGGCGGCGGCGATCGCGTCGTCGCGGCCGGCCAGCCTGCCCCAGCGCAGCAGCAGCCAGCCCCATTCGAACTGGTGGCCCGGCTCGCAGATGCGGCCCTCGACGCCCGGCGCCGGGTTCCAGTCGAGGTCGAAGAACTCGCGGATCTGGCCGCTCTTCGCGTGAATGAACTTGGTCAGCGCCAAACCGCCGATCTCGTCGGCCAGGGCGCGCCAGGCCGGATCGTCGTCGACCTCGTTCCAGGCCAGCATCGCCTCGAACAGGTGCATGTGCGGGTTCGACTGCAGCGGCGTGGTCGGCGGGTTGGTCTGGTGGAAGCCGCCCAGCGGGTGCTTGCGCTCGGCGTACAACATGTCGCGGACATGGACGGCGACCGCCTTGGCCTCGGCCTTACGGTCCGGCAGCGCCTTGGCCACGGCCGCCAGGGCGAACATGGCGAAAGCCTGGTCGTAGGGATCGGCGGTGTCGTCGAGGCTCTCGCCATTTGGCCCGACCAGGGCGCGGAACAGGCCGTCGGGCCGGCGATAGGCCTTCAGGTAGAAGGTCAGGCCATGGGCGACCGCCTCGCGCCACGGGCCGGTCCAGCCCAGTTCGCCGGCCAGGGCGTAGGAAAAGATCTGCCGGGGCAGCACGCGGCCGCGACGCGGGCCGTCCACCGGATGGCCGTCGAGATCGATCTTCTCGAAGAAGCCGCCCTTCACGTGGTCGGCGCCGGTCTCCCACCACAGCGGATAGGCGGCTTCCAGAGCCCAGGTCTTCAGGCGGTCGCGCAGGCGGGCGGCGTCGGCGAAGGCGGTCATCGAGAGCTCCAGAGGATCGCCTTCTTCTAGGGAGCTTGCGCGACGAGGCCAAGACGGAGGCGTGGTGTTTCGCCGCCGCTCGGGGTAGTGCTCGCGTCATGACCAGCCCTGCCGCTCTCCCTCCTCTGAAGGCCGTGTTCCTGGATCGGGACGGCGTGCTGAACGTCGACCACGGCTATGTCTCCGACCCCGCCAAGCTGACCTGGATCGACGGCGCCCGCGAGGCGGTGGCGGCGATGACCCAGGCGGGGCTCAAGGTGCTGGTGGTGACCAACCAGTCGGGCATCGGTCGCGGCTATTTCGACCAGACGCAGATGGACCGGTTCCATGCCGCCATGCAGGACCAACTGGCCGAACGAGGCGGTCGGATTGACGCCTTCTATCACTCGCCGTTCCACGAGACGGCTGTCGTGGAAGAATACCGGGTGGCCGACCATCCGGACCGCAAACCCAATCCCGGCATGGTGCTTCGCGGTCTGGCCGAATGGGCCCTCGCGCCGGACGAGGCGGTGATCATCGGCGACCGCCATATCGATGTGGAGGCCGGCGCCCGCGCGGGCCTGCCGGGCTATCTGTTCAAGGGCGGCAATCTGAGGACCTTCGTCGGCCAGGTGTTGGGCGACCGGGTTCCCGCCTTGAAATGAAGATCCTGCAGTTCGGACGAACGGGTCAGGTGGCCACGGCGGTTCAGGTCGCCGCCCACGGGCGAGCAGACATCGTCGCTCTCTCCCGCGCCGATTGCGACCTGGAAAATTCCGCGGCCGTCCGCGCCGTGATCCTGACCGCCGACTGCGACCTCGTGCTCAACACCGCCGCCTTCACCCAGGTCGACCCCGCCGAGGTCCGGCCCGACGAGGCCTTCGCGGTCAACGCCGCGGCGCCCGGGGCCATGGCCGCCGCCTGCGCCGAGCGCGGCCTGCCGTTCGTGCATCTGTCGACCGACGCGGTGTTCGACGGCCTGACCGATCGCCCCTATGTCGAGACCGATGAGGCCAGGCCGATCAATGTCTATGGCCGCTCCAAGCTGGCCGGTGAGCGGGCGGTGCTTGTCCATCCCAAGGCGGTGGTGCTGCGGATCTCGTGGGTCTTTTCCAGATATGGCCGCAACTATGTGAGCTTCATGCTGCGCTTGGCGCGCGAGCGCGAGGTGCTGAGGATCGTCGCCGACCAGGTCGGAACGCCCACCGACGGCGAGGCCCTGGCTGATTTCCTGGTCGCGACCGCGCCGCGCTGGGCGAAAGCGCCCGCCGAGGACCCGGCGTTCGGCCTGTTCCACTTCGCCAATGCCGGTGAGACCAGCCGCTTCGACTTTGCCCAGGCCGCGATCGACCGCGATCCTCGAGCCAAGGCGCGCCTGGAGCGGACGAGCCAAGCCGCGTTCGCTGAGCCTGCCCCGCGTCCGCCGCGCTCGCCGCTGGACACGGGCAAGCTGCAGGCCGTGTTCGGCTTCACGCCCGAGCCTTGGCGGATCGCCGTCGAGCGAACGGCCGATCGCCTGATCGCGACCGGTTTCTAGGCGTGAATGCTGGCGCCGGTGGCTCCATCGCGATAAACCCACGCCCAACTTCTCCATAAAATACAGCGCGAGCGACCATGCAGATCTTCCTCGACAGCACCGACACCAAGGTGATCGCCGACCTGGCCTCGACCGGCCTGATCGACGGCGTGACCACCAACCCGACCCTGATCGCCAAGTCGGGCCGACCGATGCTGGAAGTGATCGCCGAGATCTGTGACATCGTCCCGGGTCCGATCAGCGCCGAAGTGGCCGCCACCACGGCGGACGCCATGATCGCCGAAGGCCAGAAGCTGGCCAAGATCGCCCCGAACGTGGTGGTCAAGATCCCGTTGACCCGCGACGGCCTGATCGCCTGCGCCGCCTTCGCCGACGAAGAGATCAAGACCAACGTCACCCTGTGCTTCTCGGCGACCCAGGCCCTGCTGGCCGCCAAGGCCGGCGCGACCTACATCTCGCCGTTCATCGGCCGCCTGGATGACTACGGCTTCGACGGCATGGACCTGATCCGCGACATCCGCGCGATCTATGACAACTACGGCTACGAGACCGAGATTCTGGCCGCCTCGGTGCGCAACGCCGCTCACGTCAAGGAAGCCGCGATTATCGGCGCCGACGTCGTGACCATCCCGCCGGCGGTGTTCGCCGAGCTCTACAAGCACCCGCTGACCGACAAGGGTCTCGAACAGTTCCTGAAGGACTGGGCCTCGACCGGCCAGTCTATCCTCTAAGGCTGTCCTGTAAGGGATTGCGCGTTCCGGGCGGGTTTCCGCTCGCCCGGGAGGCGATCAAATGATCACAGTTTATTTCGCAGGGGCGAAGCTGGTTCGCAAATGCGAGTTCGTGCGTTAAGTCTTGGTCCGTTCACAGAGGGCCACGCACATGGTTCCGACCGTCGCCGAGACCGAAGTTCGCCTGGCCGGCCCCGAAGAGGCCGACCGCTTCTCGCGATTCCTCCACGGTTTCCTGTCGGCCAATGACTTTCCGTTCGTGATCGTCCACGACGCGCCCGAGTTCCTGGGCCAGTTGCGGCGGGTGGTTTTCGAGGACGTCTGCCTTTCCCGCAAGTTCGCCAGCGAGTGGCTGAACCAGCGTGGCACGGCCGGGACGGCCTGACCTTAAGCCAAAAGGCGGGCCTGGACCTCGGGATGGTCCTTCCAGGCCGGCATCTTCGACATGTAGATGATCGTCTCGGTTTCAGCCTGGGCGCGCGAGCTGCCGCGCCGCTCCCGCCACTGCACCATGCGCTCGAAGCGGGTCGGGAAGTCCTGCAGCGCGCCGCTCTCGTCGACGCAGTACTGGCAATAGGGACCGGACTCGATCGGCATGCCGCAGCTTTCGCAAGCGTGGCTCATGGGCGGGTTCCTTTCAGGTGGGCGACGAACGCCCGGAAGTAGTCGATCAGCGCCACGGCTTCGGGCGATAGCCGTTCGCGCTTGTCGCGCACGCGCCGGGCGGCGGCCCGGTAGGTCCCGCGGAACAGATCCTCGAAATCGGCGGCGAAGACGTCGGTCATATAACGAGGCTATGAGGGGTGTGATCCTTCGTAAATCCCGAACGAACCCCTATGTCCGACGGCCCTGGCCCTCTTCCCTTCTTTTAAAAAACAGGCCTAGCTGGGGGAAATCGTTTCACCAGGCTGCGGAGCTGCGCCATGAACGACCCTAAATTGGGCCTTCCCGGCATTGCCGGTTCCGCGCTCGACCTGATCGGCCGCACGCCCATGGTCGAGGTCAGGCGCTTCGACACCGGCCCGTGCCGGCTTTTCCTCAAGCTCGAAAACCAGAACCCGGGCGGTTCGATCAAGGACCGCGTCGCCCGTTCGATGATCGAGGCGGCCGAGGCCGACGGCCGGCTGAAGCCCGGCGGCACGATCATCGAGGCGACGGCCGGCAATACGGGCCTGGGCCTGGCGCAGGTGGCGGCCCTCAAGGGCTACAAGCTGATCCTGATCGTCCCCGACAAGATGGCGCGGGAGAAGATCCTGCACCTGCGGGCCATGGGCGTGGACGTGCGCCTGACCCGCAGCGACGTCGGCAAGGGCCACCCTGAATACTATCAGGACATGGCCCTGGCCCTGGCCCAGTCGATCCCCGGGTCGCTCTACGCCAACCAGTTCGAGAACCCGGCCAATCCGCTGGCGCACGAGACCACCACGGCGCCCGAGCTGCTGACCCAGATGGAGGGCGACATCGACGCCATCGTCGTCGGCGTCGGCTCGGGCGGCACGCTCACCGGCATTGGCCGCTACATGAAGGCCCACTCGCCCAAGACCAGGATGGTGCTGGCCGATCCGGTCGGCTCGATCCTGCGCGACTATGTGGAGACCGGGACCTTCGGCGAGGCCGGCAGCTGGATCGTCGAGGGCATCGGCGAGGACTTCATCCCCGACAACGCCCAGATGGATCTGGTCTCCCAGGCCTATTCGATCAGCGACCGAGAGAGCGTCGACACCGCCCGACTGTTGCTGAAGAAGGAAGGGATTCTCGGGGCTCGTCCTCGGGCTGCCTGCTGGCGGCGGCGCTGAAATACTGCCGCGAGCAGACCCAGCCCCAGCGGGTCGTGACCTTCGTTTGCGACACCGGCGGCAAGTACCTGACCAAGATGTTCAACGACTTCTGGCTGGCGGCGCACGGCTTCGACGGTCGCGAGCTGCACGGCGACCTGCGCGACCTGATCGCCAAGCGCTACGCCGAGGGCGGCGTCATCGCCATCGGGCCCGACGACACGCTATTGACCGCATATAACCGCATGCGCTCGTCCGACATCAGCCAGTTGCCCGTGGTCGACCACGGCAAGCTGGTCGGCATCCTCGACGAGAGCGACGTGCTGGCCGCGGTCGAGGCGGGCGATGAGGCTCCGCGCTTCAAGACCCTGGTCGGCGCGGCCATGACCCGCGCGATCAACACCCTGCAGGCCCATCAGAGCGTCGATGACCTGCCCGAGGTGTTCGATCGCGACGAGGTGGCCCTTGTGGTCGACGGGGAGGAGTTCCTAGGTGTGATCACCCAAGTCGACCTGATCAACCATCTGCGCCTCAGCGTCTGAAGGACCCGCATGACCGACATCCCCGGCAAGAACCGCCTGGACTTCGCCACGCGGACCATCCACGGCGGCCAGTTTCCCGACCCGACCACCGGCGCGGTCATGGTGCCGATCTACGCCACCTCGACCTACGCTCAAGCCAGTCCTGGCGAGCACAAGGGCTTCGAATATAGCCGCAGCCACAACCCGACCCGCTTCGCCTTCGAGCGCTGTATCGCCGACCTGGAGAGCGGGACGGCCGGTTTCGCCTTCGCCTCGGGCCTGGCGGCGGCCTCCACGATCCTGGAGACGCTGGACAGCGGCGCGCACGTGATCGCCAGCGACGACCTCTATGGCGGCTCGTTCCGGCTGTTCGACAAGGTGCGCAAGCGCTCGGCGGGCCTCTCCTTCAGCTTCGTGGACATGGCGGACCTGGCGGCCGTCGAGGCGGCGATAACGCCGGCGACGCGGATGATCTGGGTCGAGACCCCGACCAACCCGATGCTGCGCCTGGCGGACCTGGCCGCCATCGCGGCCCTGGCCAAGACGCGCAACCTGGTCACCGTCGCCGACAACACCTTCGCCAGCCCGTTCATCCAGCGACCGCTGGAGCTGGGCTTCGACATCGTCATGCACTCGGCGACCAAGTACCTGAATGGCCACTCCGACGTGGTCGCGGGCGTGGCGGTGGTCGGCGACAACGCCGAGCTCGCCGACGGGATGAAGTTCCTGCAGAACGCCGTCGGCTCGGTGCTCGGCCCGTTCGACAGCTTCCTGGCGCTGCGCGGGGTCAAGACCCTGGCCCTGCGCATGCAGCGCGCCTGCGACAGCGCCCTTGAGATCGCCCGGTGGCTGGAACAGCACCCGGCCATCGAGCGCGTCATCTATCCAGGCCTGGAAAGCCACCCGCAGCACGACCTGGCCAGGCGCCAGATGACCGGCGGCTTCGGCGGCGTCATCTCGGCCGAGGTAAGGGGCGGCCTCGCCCCCGCGCGCCGGATGCTGGAGCGCACGCAGCTCTTCACGTTGGCCGAGAGCCTGGGCGGGGTCGAGAGCCTGATCGAGCATCCGGCGATCATGACCCACGCCTCGATCCCGGCCGATCAGCGCGCGGCCCTGGGCATTTCGGACGGCCTGATCAGGCTTTCGGTGGGGATTGAGTTTGCCGGGACCTGATTTCCGACCTCGACGCGGCTTTATCAGGCTGAGCAGGTGATGGTGCTCTCCCTCGCCCGGCATGGCGGGTGAGGGATCCTTGGCCTTGGTCGGGCGCGGCGGCGGAAGATCGTCGCGAGCGGGGTCCTCGGCCAGCAGATGGGCGGCCAGCATCAGGTCGGTCTTGACCGGGCCGAAGTCGGCGGCCGCCGTCCAGACCCGGATCGCGGCCTGGGCGAAGGCTTCCGACAGGTCGACGACCTCGATCATCACCGCCGGCTCCTTGCGGATGCGCGCGTCGCTCTCGGCCCGCTCGCGCAGGCGCTTGAGCACCATGACGAGGTCCGTCTTCAGCGGCACTTTGAACAACACGTCGGCCCGGCGGCTGCGGTGGCTGGAATAGTTCAGGATCACGTCGCCGAACACCTTGCTGTTGGGGATCATCACCTTGACGTTGTCGGGGGTGGCGATCTCGGTGAACAGCAGGTCCAGGGACTTCACCGTGCCCTGGCGCGTCACCGTCTCGATATAGTCGCCCACGCGGTAGGGCCGGAACAGCAGGATCATCACCCCCGCCGCGACGTTCGAGAGGGCGCCTTGCAGGGCCAGGCCGATGGCCAGCGACGCCGCGCCCAGCACCGCGATGATCGAGGTGGTCTGCACGCCCAGCTGCTGCAGCACCGCCACCAGGCCGACGGCGATCACCGCATAGCGCACCAGCGAGGCGCCGAAGCTCTCCAGGGTCGGGTCGGGATTGTTCCGATGCACCCGGCCCAGGCCCCTGCGGATGACCCGCGCCGCCCAGCCAGCTACCCAGAAGGTGACCAGCAGGATCAGGGCGGCGACCACCAGGTTTACCGCCAGCTTGCCCAGCCAGTCCAGGAAATGTCCGAACATGGTCTCGTCGGCCTTCACGTTGGCAAGCGACGGCAGGGACGTATCCGCCGGGATGATGCTGGGCTTGGTCTGCATGGAGTTCTCGATAGGCGCCCCCGCCACGTTCGGTCAACGACAAGACGAGCCCGCGGTTCCGCTTGATCGTCCTTGTGGCGTGGAAACAGTCGGTTACATCAATTGGCTCGAAATCGTCGCGATCGGACACTAGAGGCTGCGCCCATGAGCATGCCCTTCATCGACCTCGCCGCGCAGCAGCGCCGGATCCGCGACAAGATCGACGCCGCCATCGCCAAGGTGCTGGACAGCGGCGCCTATGTCATGGGCCCGCAAGTTCGTGAGTTCGAGGCCAAGCTGGCCGAATTCGGCCAGGCCAGGCTGGCCTTGTCCTGCGCCAACGGCACCGACGCCATCGCCCTGCCGCTGATGGCCTGGGGCGTGGGCGAGGGCGATGCGGTGTTCTGCCCCTCCTTCACCTTCGCCGCGACGCCGGAAGTCGTGCCGTGGGTCGATGCGACCCCGGTGTTCGTGGACGTCTTGCCCGACACCTACAATCTCGACCCGGCCAAGCTCGAAGCCGCCATCGCCGCCGTGAAGGCCGAGGGCAAGCTGACGCCCAAGGTGGTGATCGCCGTCGACCTGTTCGGCCAGCCCGCCGACTACCCGGCGATCAAGGCGATCTGCGACCGCGAGGGCCTGAAGCTGATCGCCGACAGCGCCCAGGGTTTCGGCTGCACGCTGAACGGCCATCACCCGCTGCATTGGGCCGATGTCGCCACCACCAGCTTCTTCCCGGCCAAGCCGCTGGGCTGCTACGGCGACGGCGGAGCGGTGCTGACCAATGACGCCCGCCTGTGGGACCTGATGGACAGCTACCGCGTCCACGGCAAGGCGGTCGGTCCGGACCTCGAGGGCAAGACCTTCGACCACGACCCCAAGTACCTGAACACCCGCATCGGCATGAACTCGCGCCTCGACACGATCCAGGCGGCGATCCTGATCGAGAAGCTGGCGATTTTCGCCGAGGAGATCGCCCTGCGTCAGGTGGTGGCGGACCGCTATGCGCAGGGCCTGAAGGGCGCTGTGATCTCGACCCCGGCCGTGATCGAAGGCGGCGTCTCGGTCTGGGCTCAGTACGTGATCGAGCACGCCAACCGCGACGGCCTGGCCGCGCACCTGAAGACGCAAGGCATTCCTACCGCGGTCTACTATCCCGTCCCGATGCACGTGCAGGCGCCGTACGCGGCCTTTCCGCGCGGCGCGGGCGGCCTGCCCGTGACGGAAGCCAAGGCCGAGACCGTTCTGGCCCTGCCGATGCACCCTTATCTCGGCGAAGCCGACCAGGCGAAGATCATAGAGGCGATCCGGGCTTTCAACGGCTGATCGAGGCCATCAGGTCTGGCGTCTCGCGCGCCAGGCCCTATATGCCGCCCTCATGCGTCTCGTGCCGGGGCGTCAGCCCGCGCGAGAAAATCCATGTCCGACACCGCGCCATCGCCGCATCCCGGCATGGGCTTTGGCCAGTTCGTCACCCTGATCGCGGCGATGATGGCCACCAATGCGCTGGCCATCGACTCGATGCTGCCGGCCCTGCCGCACATCGGCGAGGCCCTTGGCGTTCACGATCCGAACGCCCGCCAGTGGGTGATCACCTCGTACCTGCTGGGCTTCGGCGTGGCGCAGCTGGCCTATGGCTCTCTGGCCGACCGTTATGGCCGCAAGCCGGTGCTGATGGTCGGCCTGACGCTCTACACGCTCTTCGCCGCCCTCTGCGCCTTCTCCACCTCGTTCGAGATGCTGCTGATCGCCCGGTTCCTGACTGGCCTCGGCGCGGCGTCCACGCGGGTGCTGTCGGTGTCGATCGTCCGCGACTGCTATGCCGGCCGCCAGATGGCGCGGGTGATGTCGCTGGCCTTCATCGTCTTCCTGGCCACCCCGATCATCGCGCCCTCGCTGGGCCAGGCGATCATGCTGTTCGCCTCGTGGCGCTGGATCTTCGGCGTGCTGTCGATCTTCGGCCTTTTCGTCATGGCCTGGGCGGCGGTCAAGCTGCCCGAGACCCAGCATCCGGAGGACCGGATCCCGATCTCGGTCGCCGGCGTCACCTCGGCCTTCAGGATCGCCCTGACCGACCAAATCGCCATGGGCTACACGATCGCCGCCGCCGTGGTGCTGAGCGGGCTGTTCGGCTTCCTCAACTCGGCTCAGCAGGTGTTCGCGCAGGTGCTGGGCGCGGGCGACACCTTTCCGCTGATCTTCGCGGCCATCGCCGGAACCATGGCGGTCTCGTCGCTGCTGAATTCCCGGATCGTCGGGAAGTTGGGCATGCGCAAGGTCTCGCACTGGGCGCTGATCGGCTTTATCGCCTTCGCCGCCGCTCACGCGGTGATCGCCATCACCGGCCACGAGACCCTGCTGAGCTTTTCCCTGATGCAGGCCGGCATGATGTTCTGCTTCGGCCTGGTCATGTCGAACTTCGGGGCCATCGCCATGGAGCCGCTGGGTCATGTGGCGGGCGCGGCCGCCTCGATCCAGGGTTTCATCACCACGATCGGGGGCGCGCTGTTTGGTTTTCTCATCGGCCAGATGTTCGACGGCACCACCGTGCCGCTGACGCTCGGCTTCATGGGCTTTGGCCTTGCCGGTCTGGTGACCGTGCTGGCCACCGAGAAGGGCAAGCTGTTCCAGACCGGCGCACCGGCCCCCGCCCAGGCCGTCGTTCACTAGCTCAGGCGACTTCTTTGGGGCGCGCCCGGTCCAGCGCCGCGTAGAGAGCCCGGATATCCAGCGGCTTGGCCAGCCAGTCCGTCATGCCGGCCGCGCGGCAGGCCTGGACCTCCTCGTCGGCCACCCCGGCGCTGAAGCCGATCACCGGGGTGTCGTGATTGAGGCCGCGACCCGCCCGCAGGCGGCGCGTGGCCTCGCGGCCATCGAGGCCCGGCATGTTGACGTCCATCAGCACCACGTCGAAGGCCCGGGCCTCCAGATGCTTCAGCGCCTCCAGCCCGTCCGGGGCGGTGGTCAGTTCGACACCCAGGGGCTCCAGAACCAGGGCCAGCGTCCGACGGTTCACCTCGTGATCGTCGACGGCCAGGACTCGCAAGGCGCCGATGTCCGGCGTCGCGCGCTCGGGCTGGGCGACCGGGCGCGGAGCCTCCTGTTCCTGGCCGGCGGGCAGGGTCAGGGTCAGGCGAAAGATCGCGCCGCGTTCCGGACCTGGACGGGCGTCCAACTCGCCGCCCATCAGTCTGGCCAACTGGCGGCTGACCGCCAGGCCCAGTCCCGTACCGCCATAGGTCCGCGCCGTCTCCTGCGAGGCCTGGGCGTAGGGCGTGAACAGCCGGCTCATCGCGTCCGTGGTGATGCCGGGGCCGCTGTCCTCGACCTCGATGGCCACCCGCACCCGACCGTTCTCGGCGGGGTGGGCGCAGAGGCGCAGGGTGATCACCCCGTCCTCGGTGAACTTCACGGCGTTGGACAGCAGGTTGTTGAGGATCTGGCGCAGTCGGAACGGGTCGCCGCGCACCCAGGCCGAGGGCTGCTCGCCGGGCGGCTCGCGCAGGGTCAGGCCCTTGGCGCGGGCGTTGGCGCTCCAGAAGCGGGTGGCGTCGCGGATCGCGCCCAGGGCGTCGAAGTCGCGGTCCTCCAGGCTCATGGCCCTGGCCTCGATCTTGGCCTGGTCCAGCATGTCGGTCAGCAGGCCGGTCATCAGGTGCCCGGCGTCGACGATCAGGTCGGCCGTGGCGTGGATCTGGGCCGGAGTGGTTCCCGCGCGGATCATGTGCGCGCCGGCCAGGATCGCCGACAGCGGCGTGCGCAGTTCGTGACTGACGATGGCGGCCATGGCGGTGCGTTCCGACAGGGCCTCCTCGGTCTGGATGCGGCGGCGGTCGGCCTCCTCGCGGGCGGCGACCACGGCGCGGCGGTCGTTGTGCATCCGGCTCCAGATCGTGTGGACGGCCAGCATGAAGAAGCCGACGCACACCGCCAGGATGGTCACCAGCCCGCGGGCGGAATTCCAGGCCAGGGCCGGCATGGCGGCCATGCTGAGCGCATAGGGTGTCACGCCCAGATAGAACAGAGGCCGGCTGTCGACGCCCGAGGCGACATTGTTCAGCGCCCCGCCGACCAGGACCATCAGGGCCAGGGCCATCAGCGGCGGCTGACCGCTCTGCCAGAAGATCAGCACCGCGCCCGCATGCACGGAGGCCATGGCCACCATGGCGACCAGCATCAGCACGATCCGCGCCTGGAGATGGCGCTCGGGGAAGCGGCCCTTGACGAACGGCCGGACGGCGACGAACTCCAGCGCCTGCACCGACAGGCTAGCGGCCAGCCAAAGCGGGATCAGGTCGGGGCGGCCGATCAAACTCAACGCCCAGCTCAGCAGCGCGGTCAGGCCGACGCGGGAATAGACCTGGCGGTAACGCTCGATGGCGTTGACCCGCAGGTGCGGCAGCAGTGACGCAAGGAAGGGGGACATCGGCGTACTCCTCGCAATCTTGCGTAGGGGCACATGGCAAACGAGACGTGAACGCCGATCAAGGATCCAGCATGATTTCCAATGTTCTGAGTTCGTCGGCCTCGCGCGAGGGCTTGTCCCAGCGGATGCGATTGATGCGCGGGAAGCGCATCGCCACCCCGGACTTGTGCCGCGTCGAGCGCTGCAGCCCCTCGAAGGCGACCTCGAACACCAGACCGAACTCCAGGTCGGCGCGGACCGAGCGCACAGGACCGAAGCGTTCGATCGTGTGGTCGCGGACGAACTTGTCGATCCGCTTCAGCTCCTCGTCGGTGAAGCCGAAATAGGCCTTGCCGACCGGGGTCAGGGCGCGGCGACCCTCCTCGTCCTCGCGCCAGACGCCGAAGGTGTAGTCGGAATAGAAGCTGGACCGCTTGCCATGGCCGCGCTGGGCGTACATCAGCACCGCGTCGATCAGGTGAGGGTCGTGCTTCCACTTGAACCACGGCCCCTTGGGGCGGCCGGGCTCGTAGACGCTGTCGCGGCGCTTGAGCATCAGGCCTTCGGAGAGCCTCGCGTCCCCTTCGGGCGGATCCAGGCGCAGGGCGGCCAGCGCCTCCCAGGTCTCGAACGGTTGAAGGGGCGACAGGTCGATGCGGGTGGTCGAGAGCCGCGCCACGAACGCCTCCAGCCGCGCGCGGCGCTCGACGAAGGGCAGGGACCGCACGTCCTCCTCGCCGTCCAGCATCAGGTCGTAGGCGCGGATGCCGGCCGGGAACGCCGCCAGTTGCTTGCCGTCGACCGTCTTGCGGTTCAGCCGTTGCTGGAGGTCGCCGAACGGAGCCAGGGCGCCGTCGCGCAGCACCAGCAGTTCGCCGTCGATCGCGCCCTCGAAGTCCAGGGCCTCGACCACGTCCGGGAAGCTGGCGGAGATGTCGTCGCCGGTGCGGGTGTAGAGCCGCCGCTCGCCGCGTTCGGACACGGCCTGGACGCGGATGCCGTCCCACTTCCACTCGGCCACGTAGGCGGCGGGATCGAGCCTGGCGAAGTCGACCGCCTCGTCGATCGGCTGGGCCAGCATCACCGGCCGGAAGCGGCCCGGCGCGTCCGGCGACGGACGTTCGGAGCGGCCTTCCAGCCAGGCGAAAAGATCGCCGTAAGGCGGTTCAAGAGCATGCCAGATTTCCTCGACCTCGCCGACCTCGACGCCGCCGAAATCGGCGCAGGCCTGCTTGGCCAGGCGCGAGGAGACCCCCACGCGAAGCCCGCCGGTCATCAGCTTCAGCAGCGCCCAGCGACCGTCGGGGTCCAGCGCGTCCAGCCAGCCCTCGATCAGGCGCTGGACCTCGGCGCGCGAGGCCGAGTGCAGGGCTTCGATCACCTCGGACAGTTCTGGCGGCCGGTTGGCGCCGGGCCATTTTCTGGAAGAGGGGGCCGGCCAGACCAGGGCGACGGTCTCGGCCAGATCCCCGACATAGTCGTACGACCAGGCGAACAGCTGGGCGTCCATCCGCGCCTCGACGGCCTTGCGGATGAAGGCCGGCTTGGCGGCGTTGAACGACAGCGCCCCGGTCAGGGCCGCCAGGGCGTATCCGCGATCGGGGTCTGGGGTCTGGCGCAGGTGGTCGGCGATCAGCGTCAGCTTGGCGTTGCGCGAGCTGGTCAGGGACAGCCGGTCGAGCAGGTGGGCGAAGGCGCGCATGGACATGGAATGTCGGTCGGCCCGTTTCCGTTCAGCTCGCGCCATATCGCGATGCGCCAGCCCCTCGCGCAAGGGGGCGGTCGATGCTAGATTAAAACAATTGTTTGAAGTTGCCCGAGGCGAGCATGGACGAGATCCCCGAGGGCTTCGTCCCTCACAGCCGCAAGAGCCCGCTCACCGATCCGTGGGAGCCGCTCTATGCCCGCTCCATGCCGGACCGGCTGGTGCTGGGCGTCCGGGTGCGGCCGGAGCACTGCAATTCACGGAGCATGCCACACGGCGGCTTCCTGGCGGCGCTGGCCGACAACGCCATGGGCCTGTCGCTCGGCGTCAACCTGGCGGCCGCGGGCCAGGGGGCGAGCGGTCTCATCACCGTGTCGCTGACGCTGGACTATCTCGGCTCGGCAAAGCTCGGGCAGTGGCTCGCGTTCGACACCGACTTCGTCAAGCTGGGCCGCTCGATCTGCTTCGCCGAGGCGACGGTGCGCGCGGACGGGGATCCCGTCGCGCGCGCCCGTGCGACCTTCAAGGTGCTGGAGGCTAAGGCGGCGGCTTAAGCCCGTTCGTGCACGGCTTGCTCGGCCGCCAGCGGCTGGGGCAGGCGGCTGATCATCTCCTTCGGGCAGACCTGCCAGAACTGATCGCGCACGCGGTCCCAGTCACGCAGCAGGGTCGCGGCGAACACCGAGTCCGTCTCGCGGGCGTGCTCGGCGATCAGCGAGCGCAGCACGCCTTCCCAATAGGGGGAGGCCAGGCGCTGCACGACGATGCTGTCGGGATTGATGAGATCCTCGAAGCGGTCGTGCTGGTCGAGCACGAAGGCCATGCCGCCGGTCATGCCCGCGCCGAAGTTGCCGCCCGTCGGGCCCAGGATCACCACCTGGCCGCCGGTCATGTACTCGCAGCCGTTGGCGCCGCAGCCCTCGACCACCGTGGTGGCGCCCGAGTTGCGGACCGCGAAGCGCTCACCCGCCTGGCCCGCCGCGAACAGCCGGCCCGAGGTGGCGCCGAACAGCACGGTGTTGCCGATCAGGGTGTTGGTCTCCGGGGCCGCCAGGCCACGGGCCGGCTTGATCACGATCGTCGCGCCCGACAGGCCCTTGCCGACATAGTCGTTGGCCTCGCCGGTCAGCTCGATGCGCAGGCCCTGCACCGCGAAGGCGCCCAGGCTCTGGCCGGCCGAACCCTTGAGCTGGACGGTCAGGTGACCCGCGGGCAGGCCCTTCATGCCGAACTTGCGGACGATGTGGCTGGAGGTGCGCGTGCCGATGGTGCGGGCGGTGCTGCGGACCGTGTAGGTCAGCTGCATCTTCTCGCCGCGTTCCAGCAGCGGCGCGGCGTCGCGGACGATCTGGGCGTCCAGCGTATCCGGCACCGCGTTGCGGCCGACGACCGTGTTGTAGGGCTTGTTCGCGCCCGGGTCGGCGCGGACCAGAAGCGGGTTCAGGTCGAGGTCGTCCAGGTGCTCGCCACCGCGGCTGACCTGCGCCAGCAGATCGGTGCGGCCGACGATTTCCTGCAAGGACCGGAAGCCCAGGCCCGCCAGGATCTCGCGCACCTCTTCGGCCACGAAGGTGAACAGGTTGATGACCTTGTCCGGCGTGCCGGTGAACTTGGCGCGCAGGGCCTCGTCCTGGGTGCAGACGCCCACGGGACAGGTGTTGGAGTGGCATTGGCGCACCATGATGCAGCCCATCGCCACCAAGGACGCGGTGCCGATGCCGAACTCCTCGGCGCCCATCATGGCGGCGATGACAATGTCGCGGCCCGTGCGCATGCCGCCGTCGGCCCGCAGGACCACGGAGTGGCGCAGGTTGTTCAGCGTCAGCACCTGGTTGGCTTCCGACAGGCCCATCTCCCACGGACCGCCGGCATATTTCACCGAGGTCTGGGCGAGGCGCCCGTGCCGCCGACGCCGCCGGCGACCAGGATCACGTCGGCCTTCGCTTTCGCGACACCGGCGGCGATGGCGCCGATGCCGGTGGCGGCGACCAGCTTCACCGTGACGCGGGCGATCGGGTTGATCTGCTTCAGGTCATAGATGAGCTGGGCCAGGTCCTCGATCGAATAGATGTCGTGGTGCGGCGGCGGGCTGATCAGCATCACGCCGGGCGTGGCGTGACGCAGGCGGGCGATCATCTCGGTGACCTTGAAGCCGGGCAGCTGGCCGCCCTCGCCGGGCTTGGCGCCCTGGGCGACCTTGATCTCCAGTTCGACGCACTGGTTCAGATATTCGGCGGTGACGCCGAACCGGCCCGAGGCCACCTGCTTGATGGCGCTGTTGGGGTTGTCGCCGTTGGGCAGCGGCTTGTAGCGCGCGCTGTCCTCGCCGCCCTCGCCCGAGACCGACTTGGCCCCGATGCGGTTCATGGCGATGTTCAGGGCGCCGTGGGCCTCGGGGCCAAGCGCCCCCAGGCTCATGCCGGGCGTCACGAAGCGCTTGCGGATCTCGTTGACGCTCTCGACGTCGTCGGTCGAGATCGGGTTGCGGTCAGAACGCCAGTCCAGCAGGTCGCGCAGCTGGATCGGCTTTTGGGTGCGCAGGCCGTTGGACCAGCGACGATAGAGCTCGTAGTCGCCGGTGTCGCAGGCCGTCTGCAGGGTGTGCATCAGGCGGGCTTCGAAGGCGTGGGCCTCGCCCGAACGACGGGCCTTGTAGAGGCCGCCGACCGGCAGGGTCACAGCGGCCTTGCCCCAGGCCTTGCGGTGCAGCTCGACCGTCTTGCTCTCGATGCCGGCCAGGCCGATGCCCGAGATGCGCGAAGGCATGCCGGGGAAGAACTCGGCGGCCAGGGCGCGCGAAAGGCCGACGGCTTCGAAGTTGTAGCCGCCGCGGTACGAGGAAATGACGCTGATGCCCATCTTGGAGATGATCTTCAGCAGGCCGCCCTCGATGGCCGTCTTGAAGTTGACGCAGACGTCGCGCAGCGTCTTGTCGCCGATCAGGCCGCGCTCCAGGCGGTCCTGGAAGCTTTCCTGGGCCAGGTAGGCGTTGACCGCCGTGGCTCCCACGCCGACCAGCACCGCGAAATAGTGGGTGTCCAGGCACTCGGCCGAGCGGACGATGATCGACACGTAAGAGCGCAGGCCCTTGCCCACCAGGTGGGCGTGGACGCCGCCGGTGGCCAGGATCATCGGCAGGGCGACGCGGGTCTCGGCGCTGGCCTCGTCGGTCAGGACGATGGCGCCGCAGCCGCGCAGCACGGCGTCCTCGGCCTCGGCCCGGATGCGGTCGAGATTGGCGCGCAGGGCGTCGCCATCCCGGGCCTCGGGCGCGGGCAGGGGCATGGTGCAGTCGATGACCGCGACGTTCTTCTCGCCCAGCAGGCCGTGGATCCGCTCGTACATGCCGGTGGTCAGCACGGGGCTTTCCAGCACGTAGACGTCGGCTTGCGCCGCGTCCTGGGCGAGGATGTTGCCCAGGTTCTTGAAGCGGGTCTTCAGGCTCATGACGCCGGTCTCCCGCAGGGGGTCGATCGGCGGGTTGGTCACCTGGCTGAAGTTCTGGCGGAAGTAGTGGCTGAGCGGACGGTACTTTTCCGACAGCACGGCCAGCGGGGTGTCGTCACCCATCGAGCCGATGGCTTCCTTGCCCTCCTCGACCATGGGGGCGAGGATCATTTCCAGGTCCTCGAGGCTATAGCCGGCGGCGGCCTGGCGGCGGGTCAGCTCCTCGCGGCCGAACTTGCGCGGCTCGGGGCCGGGGCCGATCTGCTTTTCGAGATCGACCATGTTGCCCAGCCACTCGGTGTAGGGGTGGCGTTCGGCCAGTTCGTCGATGATCTCGTTCTCGCCGTACAGGCGGCCTTCGGCCAGGTCGATGGCGATCATCCGGCCGGGCGAGATGGCCAGCTTGCGGGTGATGCGGGCTTCCTCGACGCCGCACATGCCGGCTTCCGAGCCCATGATGACCAGGCCGTCGTCGGTATAGGCCACGCGCAAGGGGCGGAGACCCGAGCGGTCCTTGCCGGCCACGACCCAGCGGCCATCGGTGGCGCACAGGGCGGCCGGACCGTCCCAGGGCTCCATCACCGCGTTGCAGTAGGAGTAGAGCGCCTTGTGGGCGTCCTTCATCTTCGGATTGGCGGCTTCCGGCACCAGCAGGGCCTTGGCCATCGGCGCGTCGCGGCCGGCGCGCACCAGCACCTCGAAGGTGTTGTCGAGGTTGGCGCTGTCCGAGCCGCCCGGCTGGATCACCGGCTTCACATCGTCCCCGAACTCGCCGAAGGCCTGGGCGGCCATCTTGATCTCGTGGGACTTCATCCAGTTGACGTTGCCCTTGATCGTGTTGATCTCGCCGTTGTGGGCGAGCATCCGGAAGGGCTGGGCCAGGCGCCATTGCGGGAAGGTGTTGGTCGAATAGCGCTGGTGGAAGATCGCCACGGCGGCGGCGAAGCGGTCGTCCTTCAGGTCGGGATAGAATTCGTCGATGTGCTCGGCGAGGAACATGCCCTTGTAGATCAGCGACTTGGCCGACAGCGAGCAGATGTAGAAGTCGCTGATGTTCTGGCCGTGGACGCGCTTTTCGATGCGCTTGCGGCACAGGAAGAGGGCGCGCTCCAGCGCCTCGCCTTCCAGGCCGGCGGGACCGGCCAGCATGATCTGCTCGATTTCCGGACGGGTAGCGTTGGCCTTCTCGCCGATCACCGAGGTGTCGACCGGCACCTGGCGCCAGCCATAGATGTAGAAGCCAAAGCGCAGGGCCTCGGCCTCGACGATGGTGCGGCAGGCCTCCTGGGCGCCGAGATCGGTGCGCGGCAGGAAGATCTGGCCGACGGCGATCGGGCCCGACCGCAGGGCGTGGCCCGTGCGGCGCACCTGGTCGATGAAGAAGTCCTGCGGGACCGAGACCAGAACGCCGGCGCCGTCGCCGGTCTTGCCGTCGGCGTCGATCGCGCCCCGGTGCCAGAGGGCCTTCAGGGCCTTGATCGCCAGTTCGACGACTTCGCGTCGCGGCTGGCCGTCGATGGCGCAGACCAGGCCGACGCCGCACGCGTCGCGCTCGGTCGAGGGGTCATAGGCGTGGCCGTCGATCAGGGCCTGGCGGTTCTTCAGATAGAGGTCCATCTCGTTCATGGTCTTAGATCCTCTCTTATTCCGCCGCGATCAGCGCGGGCGCGCCGACCTTGGCCTGCAGGTAGCGGTGGATGGCGTCGGCGGCGTCGCGGCCGTCCTTGATCGCCCAGACGACCAGCGAGGCGCCGCGCACGATGTCGCCGGCGGCGAACACGCCGTCGAGATTGGTCATCTGGTTGCGGACGTCGGCCTTGACCGTGCCCCAGCGGGTGACCTTCAGGTCGGGGGCCGACCAGGCTTCCGGCAGGTTCTCGGGCTCGAAGCCGAGGGCCTTCAGCACCAGCTGGGCCGGACGGTCGAAGTCGCCGCCGGGGATTTCCTCGGGGCTCTGGCGGCCCGAGGCGTCCGGCGCGCCCAGGCGCATGCGGATGGCGCGCACGCCGGTGACGGCCTCGGCCTCGCCCGACAGGGCGCGCGGGGCGGCCAGCCATTCGAAGGTGACGCCCTCTTCCTCGGCGTTCGAAACCTCGCGCATCGAGCCCGGCATGTTGGCCTTGTCGCGGCGATAGAGGCAGGTGACCGAGGCCGCGCCCTGGCGGATGGCGGTGCGGACGCAGTCCATGGCGGTGTCGCCGCCGCCGACCACGACCACGTCCTTGCCCCCGGCGTTCAGCTCGCCGAACTCATAGGCCGGCACGCTGTCGCCCAGGCCCACGCGGTTGGAGGCGATCAGATAGTCCAGGGCGCCACGCCCTTGCTGCCGCCGCCGGGGACGGTCAGGTCGCGCGCGGCGTAGACGCCGACGGCGATCAGCACCGCGTCGTGCTTTTCGCGCAGATCCTCGAGCGTGGCGTCCTTGCCGACCTCGAAACCGAGCTTGAAGTCGACGCCGCCGTCGGCCAGGCGCCGGGTGCGGCGCTCGACGACGTCCTTCTCCAGCTTGAAGCCGGGGATGCCGTAGATCAGCAGGCCGCCAGCGCGGTCGTGGCGGTCATAGACGGTGACGTCGTAGCCGGCCTCGCGCAGCATCTCGGCCGCCGCCAGGCCGGCGGGGCCCGCGCCGATCACGCCGACCGACTGGCCGCGCGCTTCGCCGGCGATCAGCGGCTTCACCCAGCCCATCTCCCAGGCCTTGTCGGTCAGGTAGCGTTCGACGGAGCCGATCGTCACGGTGCCGTGACCGGATTGCTCGATAACGCAGTTGCCTTCGCACAGGCGATCCTGCGGGCAGATCCTGCCGCACACTTCCGGCATGGAATTGGTCGCCTGCGACAGGGCGTAGGCTTCTTCCAGGCGGCCCTCGGCCGTCATTCGCAGCCAGTCGGGGATGTTGTTATGCAGCGGGCAGTGGGTCTGACAGAACGGCACGCCGCACTGCGAGCAGCGCGAGGCCTGCTCGGTGGCTTTCGCGTCGATGAAGTCGGCGTAGATCTCGTGGAAGTCGCCCGAACGCTCAGTCGCCGCGCGCTTTTCAGGCGTGTTGCGGGCCACCGTGGTGAATTTCAGCATGCGCTCGGCCATGCGACTTCCCTCATCCCCGTCACGGGAGAAAAATTGCTCAGGCGGGCCTGAATACGAACTTTGGGCAAGAAGAATGTCATGGTCAAATAAATAGACTTATATATCCTCACCAAGGGTGGGGATTTTGCAATCGCCTCGCAACACACCCCTGAAATAGTCCACTTTGTGGATTTACTACCTATTTACCGTGTCGGGCGCACGCCGGGGCGGGTTTGGAGCCGAACAATGCCTGACTGGCTGAACGCGATCATTCTGGGTCTGGTCGAGGGGCTGACGGAGTTCATACCCGTCTCCTCGACCGGCCATCTGCTGCTGGCCAAGGAAGCCATGAGGCTGAAGGACCCGTCCTGGGACACCTTCATCGTGCTGATCCAGCTGGGCGCGATCCTGGCGGTGGTCGCCCTCTATTTCCAGAAGCTGTGGGGCGTGCTGATCGGCCTGCCAACCAAGCCGGAGGCGCGGCGCTTCGCGCTCAGCGTCATCATCGCGGTGGCCCCGGCCTTCGCGGCGGGCCTGCTGCTGCATGACCTGATCAAGACGTTCCTGTTCGAGAGCCCGCTGATCATCTGCTGGTCGCTGCTGATCGGCGGGGCGATCCTGCTATTCATCGACAAGAAGGCGCCGCCGGCCGTCGATCACGACGCCATGAACCTGCCGCTGCACAAGGTGCTGATCGTCGGCCTGTTCCAGTGCCTGTCGCTGATCCCCGGCGTGTCGCGCTCGGGCTCGACCATCGTCGGCTCCATGCTGTTCGGCATCGAGCGCCGGGCCGCGGCCGAATTCAGCTTCTTCATGGCCATTCCGATCATGGTCGGGGCCTTCGCCCTGGACGTCTACAAGAACCGCGACGCCCTGGACGCCGGCCATGTCGGCGTGGTGGCCATCGGCTTCGTCGTGTCGTTCCTGTCGGGCCTGGTGGTCGTGAAGTACATGCTCGACTTCATCGGCAAGCGCGGCCTCGCCCCGTTCGCCTGGTGGCGGATCGTCGTCGGCGTCGGCGGCCTGGCGGTGCTGTACCTGCGCCCCTGAGCCAACGGCGACAGAAAAGGGCGGGCGCCTCGCGGCGTCCGCCCTTTGTCGTCTTGGTTAGGCGCGTGTCGCCTAGAACGCGCCCGCCGGGGTCTCGGCGTACTGGCCGCCCTTGCGGTAGCGGTAGAGATAGGTCGGGACCACGGCCTCGACACTCGTGCCGACCACGCCGGCCTCGGCCAGGCCCGGCAGGCCATGCTCGGCGACATTGTCGATCTTCAGCATCTCGACCTGATCGGTCGTCAGCGGGGGCGGCAGGATCCCGGCGACCATGTCGCCCAGCGCGCCGATCAGCGAGGCCACCGGCCAGGGCAGCGGGGCCAGCGGCCGGTCTCGGCCGGTCTCGGTCAGGATGAGCTGCATGATCTCGCGCATCGTGTAGACGGTCGGCCCGCCCAGTTCGTAGGTCACGCCGACCGCGGCCGGGCTGGCGGCGGCCTTGGCGATCACGGCGGCGACGTCGCCGACGAACACCGGCTGGACGCGGCTGTCGCCGCCGACCAGCGGCATGATCGGCGACAGGGCGGCGATCTGGGCGAACCTGTTGAAGAACTTGTCGTCGACGCCGAACACCAGCGAAGGACGGATGATGGTCGCGCCCGGGAAGGCGGCGCGGACGGCGGCCTCGCCCTCGGCCTTGGTGCGGAAGTACTTCGACTCCGACTCGGCGTTGGCGCCCAGGGCGCTCATGTGGACCAGATGCTTCACGCCGGCCTTGGCGGCGGCCTGGGCCACGTTCTGGGCGGCCATGACATGGATCGACTGGAACTTCTGGCGGCCGCTCTCCCAGAGCACGCCCACCAGATTCACGCAGGCCTCGGCGCCGTCCAGGGCGCGGGCGATCGAGGCTGGATTGCGGACATTGGCCTGGACCACCTCGATCTGGCCGACGTCGCCCAGCATCCGCATACGATAGGCGAGATTGGGCTGGCGCACGGCCACCCGCACGCGATGGCCCGCCTTGGCGAGCGCCCGCACGACCTGGCCGCCCACGAAACCGGAGCCGCCGAACACCGTGACCAGACCTTGCATCTTCATTCCTCGTCGCATGCGATGACTCTACCGCGATACCGGGGGAATTAGACGACTGGGAGCGGCTTCGCAATGAAATCGCGACTTATCGATTTTTGTCTGTTGACGGCGTCGGAAGCTTTCCCTAAACGTCCCGGCCTCGCGGCGACCTAACCGGTTGCGACAGCGGGCCCAGGTGGCGGAATTGGTAGACGCGCTGGCTTCAGGTGCCAGTGACCGAAAGGTCGTGGAGGTTCGAGTCCTCTCCTGGGCACCACCCCTTAACTGAGCTTCTTTCGGGAAGCGGGGGGTGGCGAAAAATCCTCCGGATGCTAATTCGTTCATCGTGAGTATAAGTGTCGCGCGTTCTACTCGGACGCGTGGTTGAGCGCGCTCGCGCGGGCGCGATATGATCGCCGGAGTTTGAGACTTGGCTAATTTCGTTCACGAGGGCGACCTGCCCGACGGCGTCTTCGCCGGCGCTGGCGTCATCGCCATCGATTCGGAGACCATGGGTCTGCGCCTGGGCCGTGACCCGCTGTGCGTGGTCCAGCTGTCATCGGGCGACGGCGACGCGCACGTGGTGCGCCTGAATCGCGCGACCTACGACTGCCCGAACCTGAAGGCCCTGCTGACCGATCCGGCCGTGCTGAAGCTTTTTCACTTCGGCCGCTTTGATATCGCCATGTTCGAACTCCATCTGGGCGTGGTGACCGCACCCGTCTATTGCACCAAGATCGCCTCGAAGCTGGCCCGCACCTACACCGACCGCCACGGCCTGAAGGACGTGACGCGCGAGCTGCTGGGCGTGGAGCTGTCGAAGGTGCAGCAGTCGTCGGACTGGGGCGCGCCATCGCTGAGCGCCGACCAGGTGGCCTACGCCGCCTCGGACGTGCTGCACCTGCACGCGCTGCGGCTTAAGCTGAACGCCATGCTGGAGCGCGAAGGCCGCATGGCCCTGGCGCAACACGCTTTCGACTATCTCCCCCACCGCGCCTCGCTCGACCTGGCCGGCTGGGAGGAGATGGACATCTTCGCCCATAGCTGACGGACGCGATGCACCCGACCGCGGTCATGACCGGACGAACGATGAGCGCCGACCTCGCGCGCTGGCGTCGCCGCTCGCGCCGCGTTATGGCCGCGCGCATCATCCTGCCGGCCGCGATCGCGGGCCTGCTGCTGATCGTCGCCTCGCAGGTTGGCTGGCGAACCTACATGGCCGCCACGCACCCGCCGGCGGAGGCCAAGACCGAGATCCGCCTGATCACGCCGCGCTTCTACGGTCAGTCGACCGACGGCCGCAGCTTCATGATCACCGCGCGCTCGGCGATCCGCGACGACAACGATCCGCGCCGCATCATTCTGGACGAGCCGGCTCTGACCCTGGACCTGGGCTCGCCGACGCCGACGCGGATGACCGCCAAGCACGGCGTCTATCGCCAGGACAATTTCGGCCTGAACCTGAAGGACGACGTCCGTCTGGACGATGGCACGGGTTACCGCTTCGCGTCCGAGGAGTTGTTCGTCGACACCAGGAGCGGCGACGTGACCGGCGAGACGACAATGAACGGCGAAGGCCCCAGTGGGCAGGTGCAATCCAACGCCTACTCCGTATATGACAAGGGCGATCGCGTCATCTTCCGGGGTGGGGTTCGCGCCCGGTTCGAACGGCAGTAAAGAAGATCAATGGCGCAGGTTCGCTTCGGATGCGGCCGCGACGGATGAGGACATGGTTCTGATGAAGCGACGGACGGCGGCGGCGGTGACGACCGCGTTGATCCTTGGTGGGATTGGGGCCAGCGGCGCGGCCTACGCCCAATTTCGAGCACGCCGGTCGATGTTTCCGCCGACAATCAGGAAACCATCAACAGCAAGTGCATCACGATCTTCACGGGCAATGTGGAGATCCTGCAGAACCGCTCGCGCCTGCGCGCCCAGAAGGTGACCGTGTACAGCGCCCGCAAGGCGGGGACGACGGCGGACGGGGCCAACGCCTGCGGCGCGGCCCAGCGCATGGAAGCCGAGGGCGGCGTCTACATGGTCAGCGACACGCAGACCGCCCGCGGCGACCGCGCCGTCTACACCTTCGACAACAACATCGCGATCGTCACCGGCGACGTGGTGCTGGTGAAGGGCAAGGACGTGGCGCGCGGCGACAAGCTGACGGTCAACACCAAGACCAACGACGCCAGGCTGGAGTCGAACCCTTCGGCCAAGGCCTCCCAGCGCCGGGTCCGCGCGGTGTTCTACCAGGACGACAAGAAGAACGACGCGCCGGCCGCGCCCGCCCAGCCCGCCGCCCCGCGCTAGGATCCTCCATGACCCTGACCTCCAACGACATGGACGGCCTGTTCGTCGATTCCGTGGGCAAGTCGTTCGGCGACCGTCCGGTCGTCAAGAACGTCCTCCCTGCGCCTCAAGCGCGGCGAGGTCGCCGGCCTTCTGGGCCCGAACGGCGCCGGCAAGACGACCTGCTTCTACATGATCACGGGTCTGATCGCCGCCGACTACGGCGCGATCTATCTGGACGGCGAGAACATCACCGCCCAGCCGATGTTCCAGCGCGCCCGTCTCGGCGTCGGCTATCTGCCGCAGGAAGCCTCGATCTTCCGGGGCATGACGGTCGAGCAGAACGTCATGGCCGTGGTCGAGATGCGCCAGAGGGACCCGCGCAAGGCTCGCGAGCAGGTCACCGGCATCCTGGAAGAGCTGCGCATCACCCACATCCGCAAGTCGCCGGCCGTCGCCCTGTCGGGCGGTGAGCGCCGCCGCGTGGAAATCGCCCGGGCGCTCGCCTCCGAGCCGTCGTTCATGCTGCTGGACGAGCCGTTCGCCGGCATCGATCCGCTGGCCATCGCCGACATCCGCGACGTGATCGGCTATCTCAAGAGCCGTGGCATCGGCATCCTGATCACCGACCACAACGTGCGCGAGACGCTGGACATCATCGACCGCGCCTCGATCATCCACGCCGGTGAGGTTCTGTTCGAAGGCTCGCCGCGCGAGATCGTCGAGAACCCGGAAGTCAAGCGCGTCTATCTGGGCGACAGCTTCAGCGAGCCCCGGCTCGGGGATTAAAAAGACGCGGTGAGCAGGGCGCGCGGGGGTCGACGAAGGGCGTCCGCGTTAAGCCTCCGCACCCGGATCAAGTCCTTGGCCCGTAAGGACTAACGCCTCTGGCATGATATTTTCCGGGACGGAACGTCGCACCGGCCCAAGAATTGCAGGCGTTGGCGACCCGTTAACCAAACAGGCCCTTCAATGGCGATCGAAGTTTTCGATTTGTCAGGAGGGCGCATTGGCGCTGAGCCACCGCCTCGAGATCCGTCAGGGTCAGGGCCTCGTCATCACCCCGCAACTGCAGCAGGCCATCAAGCTGCTGCAGCTGTCGAACATCGAGCTCGACGCCTTCGTCGAGGCGGAGCTGGAGCGTAACCCGCTCCTGCAACGCGATGAGGGCGATCACGAGCCCGCGGGCGAGGTCGAGGCCGTTCGCGACGCCAGCCTGACCCATGTCGACGCCGTGGCCGACACCACGGCTGGCCGCGAGATGGACACGCCGCACGAGGATGTCTCGCCGGGCGAACGCGCCACGGGCGATGGCGCCGAAGCTGGCTCCGAGCACGGCGCCGAACATGCCGGCGGCCAGATCGACTGGTCGCGCGCCGGTGGCGGCGGCTCGTTCGAGGGCGACGACAACTACGAACGCGCCCTGACCGACATCCCGACCCTGGCCGCCCATCTGCGCACGCAGCTTGTCCAGGCCGCGCTGTCGCCGGCTCGCAACGCCGTCGCCGAGATCCTGATCGACGCCGTCGACGAAGGCGGCTACCTGCGCCTCGACGTCATCGAGCTGGCCGAGCGCCTGGGTTGTCCGCTGGAGATGGTCGAGGAAACGCTCGCCACCCTGCAGGGCTTCGAGCCGGTGGGCGTCTTCGCCCGCGACGTCCGCGAGTGTCTGGCGCTGCAGCTGAAGGACCAGAACCGCTACGACCCCGCCATGGCCGCCATGCTCGACAATCTCGAGCTGCTGGCCAAGCGCGACATGGCCTCCTTGCGCCGCCTCTGCGGCGTCGACGACGAGGACCTGCGCGAGATGGTCGCCGAGATCCGCTCGCTGAACCCGCGCCCCGGCGCGGCCTATCACAGCGAACCGGCCGAGACCCTGGTGCCCGACGTCATGGTCCGCGAGGGTCTGGGCGGCATGTGGCACGTCGAGCTCAACACCGACACCCTGCCGCGCGTGCTGGTCGACCAGCGCTACCACGCCCGCGTCGCCAAGGGCGCGCGGACCGACCAGGAAAAGACCTTCGTCTCGGACTGCATGGCCACGGCCAACTGGCTGGTGAAGAGCCTGGACCAGCGCGCCAAGACCATCCTGAAGGTCTCCAGCGAGATCGTCCGCCAGCAGGACGGCTTCCTGGCCTACGGCGTCGAGCACCTGCGCCCGCTGAACCTGAAGACCGTCGCCGACGCCATCGGCATGCATGAGAGCACGGTCAGCCGGGTCACCTCGAACAAGTACATCGCCACCCCGCGCGGCGTGTTCGAGCTGAAGTTCTTCTTCACCTCGGCCATCCAGTCGTCGGAGGGCGGCGAGGCCCACTCGGCCGCCAGCGTCCGTCACAAGATCAAGGGCCTGGTCGACGCCGAGAAGACCGAGGCCGACGTCCACTCCGACGACGCCATTGTCGAAATTCTCAAGGCCGCCGGGGTCGACATCGCCCGCCGGACCGTGGCCAAGTACCGCGAGGCCATGCGGATCCCTTCGTCGGTGGAGCGTCGCCGTCGGATGAAGGAAGCGGTCTAGTCCCCCTTCCGCGTTTACCGCCGCCTGGAAGGTTGGAATGCACGAGAAGTCGCTCGCGGATGTCATCGAGGGTTTCGGCGAGGACAGCCGGCCCATCCTGACCGTGGGCGAGATGTTGGAGGCGTTCGACAGCCGCGCCTTCGGGGCCATGCTGCTGGTTTTCGGCCTGCTCAACACCTTGCCGCTGCCGCCCGGCTCCTCGACCGTCCTGTCGCTGCCGATCCTGTTCCTGGCGCCGCAGATCGCCATGGGCGCGGATACGCCGTGGCTGCCAAGGGGGCTGATCGAGAAACCCCTGAAGCGCGACGACCTGCGCGGGCTCTTCCGCCGCCTGGCGCCGATCGTGCGTAGCATGGAGCTGATCACCCGTCCGCGCCTGCGGCCGATGTTCGCACCCTTGGGCGAACGGGCGATCGGCGTGGTCTGCACCCTGCTGGCCTTGGTGCTGGTCCTGCCCATCCCGCTGGGCAACCTGGCGCCCGGCGCGACGGTCGCCGTCCTGGCCCTGGCGCTGCTCCAGCGCGACGGCGTTCTGGCCCTGCTCGGCTACCTGATGGCTATCGGTAGCGGGGCGCTTCTGTTCGTCAGCGCGCACGTTGTCGTGATGGCCGTACGCAAGCTTCTGAGCGTCTTTTCGGGGCTCGTTTGAGGTCGTCCACAGGCGTCTAAGGCGCCGCTTGACACCCGCCTGCGACAGGCGCGTTGTAGTCACATGCAAGTCCAAGTTTCCGGCAAGCATGTCGACGTTGGTGAGGCTCTGCGAGTGCGAGTCTCCGACGAAATCGCCCTGAGCATTGGGAAATACTTCGATCGCGGTGGCAACGCCGAGGTCGTGGTCAGCAAGGACGGCTACGCCTTCCGTGTCGATTGCTCGGTAAAGCTGGCTTCGGGTCAGCAGCTGATCAGCCATGGTTCGGGAGGCGACGCGCACGCGGCGTTCGACTCGGCCCTGGCCAAGATCGACACCCGCATCAGGCGGTACAAGCGGCGGCTGAAGAGCCACTCGCCGGCGGCCACGGCCAAGCAGGTCGAGAACGCCGCGATGTTCGTCCTGAAGGCCCCGGAAGTCGACGAGGGCGAAGAGCACGACTGGGATGTGGAAGCCGGCCACCCGACGGGCGCGCCCGCGGGCATGGTCATCGCGGAGACCCAGGCCGAGGTGAAGACAATGACCGTTTCCATGGCTGTCATGGAACTGGACTTGACCGCATACCCGGCAATCGTGTTTAGGAACGCCGCCCACGGCGGGTTGTCCGTGGTCTATCGGCGTCCAGACGGGAATATCGGCTGGATCGACCCCGAACGCACGAAGTCGCTGAACGGGCACGGGTCAACCGCGAGCTAACCGGATCCTTCATGGTCTGGCGCCGTCGCGGCGGATTCGCGGCGACGGCGCCAAGGCGGTCGGCATCTAGCGAGCTTTGTACGTCCATGACCATTGGCGATCTTCTGGACCCCGGAGCGGTGGCGCTGCGCGCTGGCGCGCCCGGCAAGCGCCAGGCTCTTTCCCTGGTCGCCGACGTCGCCGCCCGCGTATTGGGTGTCGACGCCCACACAACGCTTGAAGGCTTGATGGACCGCGAAGCCGCCGGCTCGACCGGCGTCGGCGAGGGCGTGGCTATTCCGCATGCGCGCGTGGACGGCCTGGATCGTGTCCGCGCGGTCGTGGTGCGCCTGGACACCCCGGTGGCCTTCGACGCCCTGGACGACAAGCCCGTCGATCTTCTGGTGGCCCTGTTCGCGCCCCGCGACGCCAACGCCCAGCACCTGAGGGCTCTGGCGCGGGTGGCCCGGATGATGCGTCAGCCTGAAACGCGGTCGGCTCTGCGCCAGGCGCGCTCGGCGGACGCGATCCATGTGCTGCTGACCCAGGAAGCGACCAGCACGGCCGCTTAAAAGGCCGCCCGCGCGGGGCGGCCCTTCAAACCGTTAGTGGACGGAAACCGGCGCCAGTTCGTGGGCCAGGGCGGCGGCGATCGCGGTGTCGCGGTCGATCATCACGGCCAGGCGCGCGCCGTCCGCGCGGCACACCGCATAGAGGGTCTGGTCGGGCGCCAGGTTGAAGTCCTGCACGCCCTCGGGGACGTCGGCGAGGATCTCGGCCGCCTTGATCGGCCGGACATAGACGAGGTCGGGCGCGCCAAGGGCCGCGAAAGCTTCGCTGGTGAAGAGCGGGCTGCTGTAGTGCGTGTTGGGCGTCATGATGACCACCTCCTTGATTAGGGAACGCGCCTTTCTCCGGCCGGTTCAGAGCCCAGAGCGGCGAGGCGGGTTCCACGCGGCTTCTCAGCCCGCGCTGCGAATGGGAATTTTCTTCACGAGGCGCTCGGGTTCGGGCCGGGCCAGATCGATGTGCAGCAGGCCGTGTTCCAGGGTCGCGGCGGTCACCTCCATGCCCTCGGCGAGGACGAAGGTGCGCACGAAGCCCCGCGCGGCGATCCCGCGGTGCAGGAAGGCCCGCTCGGCCTCTCCGCGGCCGTCGCCGCTGTCGCGCTTGCCGCCGACGACCAGCTGGCCGCCCTCGACCGTCACCTGCAGCTGATCGGGCGAGAAGCCCGCCACGGCGAGGGTGATGCGCACGCCGCCGTTGTCGGCCTGCTCGACGTTGTAGGGCGGATAGCTTTCCGAGGCGGCCTTGGCCGCGCGCTCTATGAGGTCTCGGGTGTGCTCGAAGCCCAGCAGAAAGGGGCTGTCGAACATGATCATTCGGTTCATCGCGAAGTCCTCGCTTAAGCGACTTCGTTCGCGGAGATAAACCCGAGGATCGGCGCCGATCCCCACGACACGGCTCTAGATGTGGAGGCCGTGGCCAATCACTTCAAGAGGTGGCGGGGGTGCGAGGAGCCGGCTGAAATTCAGGTCCGGAAATGGACAAGGCCCGGACGTTTCCGTCCGGGCCTTGATGGTGGAGCTAAGCGGAGTCGAACCGCTGACCTCTTGAATGCCATTCAAGCGCTCTACCAGCTGAGCTATAGCCCCAAATTTTTCTTCGAGAACCTTGCGGTAACTCTCGGAAATCCTTGGTCTCTTCGGCGTTTCCGACTTGCGTCGCCCCCCGAAGAGGCGCGGAAACTAGTCCGGGATTTTTTCGGGATCAAGCCTCTTCTCGAACTTTTTTCGAGAAAAGTGTCGCACCCCGGAAAACCCCTGTGGATAGCCGGTTTCGCATGTCCGAAACCGGCTACCAGCCAGAGAGACTAACCTGGCGGATTAGTCTTGGTCGCCCTCGCCGGGCAGGCCTTCGATCTCGTCGTCGAGATTGTCGTCGTCGTCCTCGTCCTCCAGGAACGGAACGTCGTCGGCCTCGTCTTCGGCGAGATCCTCGTCCTCGGCGAAGTCGACGCCCAGGTCGTCACCGCCCGCGGGGGCGCCGGGTTCGGCGTCTTCGTCGTCGGTCTCGATGACGTCCGGCTCGACCTTGTCGATTTCGGGCGTTTCATCGACTTCGTCCTCGAAGCCGTCCTCGTCCTTGGGCGCGGGGGCGGGCTTCTCGTCCTCGGCGTCATAATCCGGCGTGATCGAGCGAGCGCGGACGCGGCGCGATTTCAGCGCCTCCTCCGGGTCGAACAACTCGCCGCATTTGGGGCACACGGCCGGACGACGGCCGAGATCGTAGAATTTGGATTGGCAGTTGGGGCAAATTTGTTTTGCGCCCAATTCGGGATTGGCCAAGTGGCAACCCTTTGATCCGGATGGGAAAAGCGGCCGGTCACTTGCCATGACGAGAGCCCGCTGTCAAAAGCAATCCCCTTCGCGAAAACCACCAAGCACCAAGGAGCCGGTCTCGGCATGTCGTCGGCTGGATTGAAGAGCGCGCCCGCAGGCGCTCTGCGAGGGATCGTGCGGGCCCCGGGTGACAAGTCCATTTCCCACCGAGCGATGATCCTGGGCGCGCTGGCGACCGGGACGACGACGGTGGAAGGCCTGCTGGAAGGCGACGACGTGCTCGCCACCGCGCGGGCCATGCGGGCCTTCGGCGCGCGGGTCGAGCAGGAAGGCGTCGGCCGCTGGCGCATCGAGGGCAAGGGCGGGTTCGAGGAGCCGGCCGACGTGATCGACTGCGGCAACGCTGGCACCGGCGTGCGCCTGATCATGGGCGCGGCGGCGGGTTTTGCGATGTGCGCCACCTTCACGGGCGACAGCTCGCTGCGGAGTCGCCCGATGAGCCGGGTGCTGGATCCGCTGGCCCGCATGGGCGCGACCTGGCTGGGCCGCGACAGGGGCCGCCTGCCCTTGACGCTGAAGGGCGGCAATCTGCGCGGCCTGAACTACACCCTGCCGATGGCCTCGGCCCAGGTGAAGTCGGCCGTGCTGCTGGCCGGCCTGCACGCCGAGGGCGGGGTCGAGGTCATCGAACCCGAAGCCACCCGCGACCACACCGAGCGCATGTTGCGCGCCTTCGGGGCCGAGGTGATCGTCGAGGATCGGGTCGTTGGCGAGAAGACCTTCCGCCACATTCGCCTGCCGGAAGGCCAGAAGCTGACCGGCGCGCATGTCGCCGTTCCGGGCGACCCCTCGTCGGCGGCCTTCCCGTTGGTGGCCGGCCTGCTGGTTCCGGGCTCGGAAGTGACGGTCGAGGGCGTGATGCTCAACGAATTGCGCACCGGCCTCTTCACGACGCTGCGGGAAATGGGCGCCGACCTGTTGATCTCGAACCGGCGCGTCGCCAGCGGCGAGGAGGTCGGCGACATCACCGCCCGCTACTCCAGGCTCAAGGGCGTGATCGTTCCGCCCGAGCGCGCGCCGTCGATGATCGACGAATATCCGATCCTGGCCATCGCCGCCGCCTTCGCGGAAGGCGAAACGGTGATGCGCGGCGTCGGCGAGATGCGCGTCAAGGAAAGCGACCGCATCGCCCTGACGGCGGCGGGCCTCGAAGCCTGCGGCGTCGACGTCGAGGAGGAGCCGGAGGGCTTCATCGTCCGCGGGACCGGCCAGTCGCCGCGCGGCGGGACGATCGTCGAGACCCACGGCGACCACCGGATCGCCATGAGCCACCTGATCCTGGGCATGGCCGCCCAGGAAGGCGTGGCGGTCGACGAGCCGGGCATGATCGCCACCAGCTTCCCGGGCTTCGTCGACCTGATGCGCGGCTTGGGCGCGACCCTGGCGGAAGCCTGACGTGGCGGGTTTCGTCATCGCCGTCGACGGCCCCGCCGCCTCGGGCAAGGGCACCATAGCCGGACGCCTGGCGGCGCTTTATGGCTATCCCCTGCTCGACACCGGCCTGCTGTACCGCGCTGTCGGCGTGGGCGTGCTCGCCGGGGCGGGAGATCTGGACGACCCGATCGCGGCCGAGGGCGTGGCGCGCACCCTGGATCTCTCGGACCTGGACCGCGCCGAGGTGCGGACGCGCGCGGCCGGCGAGGCCGCCAGCCGCGTGGCCGTCCATCCCGGCGTTCGGGCGGCCCTGTTCGATCTGCAGCGTGATTTCACCCGGCGCGAGCCCGGCGCGGTGCTGGATGGGCGCGACATCGGCACGGTGATCGCTCCCCGCGCGCCGGCCAAGCTGTACGTCACCGCGCGTCCCGAGGTTCGCGCCCAGCGGCGCTGGAAGCAGCTGACGGAACAGGGCGAGGTCGTGGATTTCGAGGATATCCTGGCCGATATCCACAAGCGCGACGCGCGCGACGGCGGCCGCAAGGACGCGCCGATGACCCAGGCGCAAGACGCCGTCTTGCTCGATACGTCGGAAATGACTATAGAGCAGGCCTTCGATGCGGCCCGCCGTATCGTCGAGGACGCGCGCGCCCATCACCGGCTCTAGCCGGTAGGGCAAATCCACCGCCGACCTCGCCGCGATAGAGAGAACATCGCGGGACCGCAGAAAACCCACTTCATCCGGAATCCCGAGAACCGCTTTCTCCGGCGGCGCTCGCCACAGGGCTTCCCCAACCTACGAGACTAAACATCAGCATGGCTGACGATATGAGCTTCAACCCGACGCGCGACGATTTCGAAGCGCTGCTGAACAACTCGATGGGCGGCCGCGATTTCGCGGAAGGCACCGTCGTCAAAGGCAAGGTCGTCGGGATCGAAAAGGACTTCGCGATCATCGACGTCGGTCTGAAGACCGAAGGTCGTATTCAGCTGAAGGAATTCGGCGTCGACGAAGCCGGCAAGGCCACCATCAAGATCGGCGATTCGGTCGAAGTCTTCCTGGAACGCCTGGAAAACGCCCTCGGCGAAGCGGTCATCAGCCGCGAAAAGGCCAAGCGCGAAGAAGCCTGGACCCGTCTGGAAGGCGTCTACGCCAAGAACGAACCCGTCATGGGCGCCATCGTCGGCCGCGTGAAGGGTGGCTTCACCGTCGACCTGGGCGGCGCTTCGGCCTTCCTGCCGGGCTCGCAAGTCGACATCCGTCCGGTCCGCGACGTCGGTCCGCTGATGGGCAAGGAACAGCCCTTCGCCATCCTGAAGATGGACCGTCCGCGCGGCAACATCGTCGTCTCGCGTCGCGCCATCCTGGAAGAAGCCCGCGCCGAGCAGCGCACCGAACTGGTGTCGCAGCTGCAAGAGGGTGAAATCCGCGAAGGCGTCGTCAAGAACATCACCGACTACGGTGCGTTCGTTGACCTGGGCGGCATCGACGGCCTGCTGCACGTCACCGATATGAGCTGGAAGCGCGTCAACCACCCGAGCCAGGTGCTCGCCGTGGGCGACACCGTGAAGGTCCAGATCGTCAAGATCAACCCGGACACCCAGCGCATCAGCCTCGGCATGAAGCAGCTGCAGTCGGATCCGTGGGACGGCGTGGAAGCCAAGTACCCGGTCGGCGCCAAGTTCACGGGCCGCATCACCAACATCACCGACTACGGCGCGTTCGTTGAGCTGGAAGCCGGCGTCGAAGGCCTGGTGCACGTCTCGGAAATGTCCTGGACCAAGAAGAACGTCCACCCCGGCAAGATCGTCTCGACCTCGCAGGAAGTCGACGTGGTCGTGCTGGACGTCGATCCGTCCAAGCGCCGCGTTTCGCTGGGCCTGAAGCAGGCTCTGGCCAACCCGTGGGAAGCCTTCCTGGAAGCGCACCCGGTCGGCTCGACCGTCGAAGGCGAAGTCAAGAACGCGACCGAATTCGGTCTGTTCGTCGGCCTCGACAACGACATCGACGGCATGGTGCACCTGTCGGACATCGACTGGAGCGTCCCGGGCGAAGAAGCCATGGCCCGCTACAAGAAGGGCGACCTGGTCAAGGCGAAGGTTCTCGACGTCGACGTCGAGAAGGAACGCATCTCGCTGGGCATCAAGCAGCTGGCTGGCGACCCGATGTCGGGCGACACCTACCGCAAGAACCAGACCGTGACCGTCACCGTCACGGAAGTCACCACGGGCGGCATCGAAGTCCGCTTCGGTGAAGACGACGCCCCGATGACCGCCTTCATCCGCAAGTCGGACCTGTCGCGTGATCGTCAGGAACAGCGCCCCGAGCGCTTCGCCGTGGGTGACCGCGTCGACGCTCAGATCACCAACGTGGACAAGGCCGCGCGCCGCGTCTCGATGTCGATCAAGTCGCTGGAAATGGCCGAAGAGAAGGAAGCCATCGAGCAGTTCGGCTCGTCGAACTCCGGCGCTTCGCTGGGCGACATCCTGGGCGCCGCTCTGCGCGAGCGCGCTTCCAAGGAATAGTCTTCTTCCCCTGTGGGCTGAAGCTGGCGGCGGCGGGAGTAATCCCGCCGCCGTTTTCTTTGCGCGAAACCCTGCCACACATTGCCTGAGGTTGAGCGTTTCGGGGGTGTGGCGTGTTTCAGCGTTGGGCGGCGGTGGCCGCGGTTTCGGTTCTGGCCGTGGGGAGCGCGGCCCGGGCCGACGACAAGCCCGCCTACGGTCCGCCGGCCCCATGGGTGAAGGTCGCCGAGGTCCCGGCCCCGCCCGGCGACGACCAGGCTCCGGCCGTGCAGGCGGTGCTGGACGACACCCAGGCCCTGCTCGGCCAGGAGGGCCTGTTCCGCTACGTTCGCCGCATCGCGCGGGTCACCAAGCCCGAGGGGCTGTCCTCCGGCTCGCGCACGATCACCTGGCAGCCGGACCGCGACAAGGTCACCTTGCATGGCCTGGCGATCATCCGAGACGGCCAACGCATCGACGTGCTGAAGAACGGCGAGGACGTCCTGGTCCTGCGCCGAGAAGGACCTGGAGCGGGCCATGCTGGATGGCCGCATGACCGCCTCGATCCAGATCAAGGACCTGCGGGTCGGCGACATGGTCGACTGGTCGTTCAGCATCGAGCGGCGCGATCCGATCCTGGGCCCCCGGGTCAGCGACTTCGAGCGCATGGGCTGGCCCGGCGCGATCGGCCGCTACCGCGTGCGGATGCTGTGGGCCGACGGGACGCCGCTGGCCTGGAAGACGACGGCCGGCTTCCCCGACCCGAAGATTGGCAGGGCCGACGGGCTGAACGAACTGGTGGTCGACCAGACGGGAACGATCGCGCCCAAGCCGCCGACCGGCGCGCCGCCGCGCTTCCGGCAGGTCGGCGAGATCCAGGCGGCGACTTATCGCGGCTGGGCCGACGTCGTCGCGCCGATGGCTCCGCTCTACGACGAGGCTGTGAGGCTGAAGCCGAACTCGCCGCTGAAGGCCGAGATCGCCGCCATCGCCGCCGCCAGTCCCGACCCCAAGGTCCGCGCCTTCAAGGCCCTGCGGCTGGTGGAGGACAAGACCCGCTACCTGCTGCTGGCCATGGGCGACGGCGGCTACAAGCCGGCCAGCGCCGACGAGACCTGGGCGCGCCGGTTCGGCGACTGCAAGGGCAAGACCGCGCTGCTGCTGGCCATTCTGAATGGCCTCGACATCCAGGCCGAGCCGGTCGTGGTCCTTGCCGGTTCCGCCGCCGACGGCATGGACCAGCGCGTGCCCTCGGCCAGCCAGTTCAATCACGTGCTGGTCCGCGCCACGATCAACGGCAAGGCTTACTGGCTGGACGGCACGCGCTCGGGTGATCGCGGAGGCCTCCAGACCCTGGCCGCGCCGCCGTTCCTGTGGGGCCTGCCGATCAAGGCCTCGGGCGCCGCCCTGGAGCCGATCGTCCAGCAATCGCCATCGCGACCCGACCTGGACGCGACCATGCGCTTCGACGCCTCGGCCGGCCTCGACAAGCCGGCCAAATCGACGGTGGTCATGGTCATGCGCGGCGAAGCGGCCCGGGCCATGGCGCGAGTGATCGAGAACGCGCCGCGCGCCGACATCGAGCGCAGCTTCCGACAGAGCTTCTCGGCGACGAGCAGCTGGATGAGAATCGGGACCTTCGACTGGTCGGTCGCCGAGGACGGCGCCGTCACCCTGACCATCGCTGGTAACGCCGACATGGAGTGGCGGCTGAACGAAGACGTCGGCTTGATGGAATGGCGTCTGCCGATGTCCAGCTCGGGTAAGGCCGCTCAGTTTCCGCGCCGCGAACCGGGCCCCAACGCCGATGCGCCGTTCGCCACGCCGTTCCCCAGCTTCAAGAAGGCGCTGGTCGAGGTGACGTTGCCGAATGGCGGAGCGGGCTTCACCGTCAAGGGGCCGGTCTACACCGGCAAGATCGCCAACGCGGACATCGTCCGGATCTCGGAGCTGCGGGGCGGCAAGGCCCGTTTCTTCGAGTCCGACCAGAGCATCGGCCGCGAACTGCCCTTCGATCAGGTCGAGGAGGCCGACAGGGTGCGTCGCCGGCTGGCCGAGCAGGCCCTGATCATCCGCGCGCCGAAGGGTTCGTGAGACCTTTTCATGGAGGGTGGCGGACGCCGAAACCGCTCGCACCTTCGGCTGCCACCCTCTTGGCCATTAACCGAACCCCGTTCGAGAATCTCACGCAACCCCTTGAAAACTCAGCCATCGTTGGGCAAAGGTCCGCTCGCGCCTTTCTCCTCCCAAGGGCGTTCCGGGGATATCGATGATCAAGTCTGAACTCATCGCCAGGCTCGCGAATGAAAATCCGCACCTGACGCAGAAAGACGTCGAACGCGTGGTCGGCGTGATCCTTGAGCGCATGATCGGGGCCCTGGAGGATGGTGGCCGCGTGGAGCTGCGTGGCTTCGGCGCGCTGTCGGTCCGCTCGCGTCCCGCCCGCACCGGCCGCAACCCGCGCACCGGCGAGGCGGTGGACGTCCGCGCCAAGCACGTGCCGTTCTTCAAGAGCGGCAAGGAACTGCGCGCCCGCCTCAACGCCGACGGCGACGAATAAGAACGATTGTCTCCCAGGGTTGACCCTGGGACGCGAACGCCCTCAGCCTCGGCGCCGTATTTGAGGCAGCGAGAGTTTCGTCATGAGCGTGGTCAAGGAATTCCGCGAGTTCATCGCCCGGGGCAACGTCATCGACCTGGCTGTCGGTGTGATCATCGGCGCGGCGTTCAATGGCATCGTGAAAAGCCTGGTCGACCAGGTGATCATGCCGCCGATCGGGCTGCTGACCGGTGGTCTCGACTTCTCGAAGCTGGAATGGGTGCTTCGGCCCGAGGATCCGGCCACCGAGGCGGTCGAGAAGGTCTCGATCATGTACGGCGCCTTCATCAACACCCTGATCCAGTTCTTCATCGTCGCGTTCGTGGTGTTCCTGCTGGTCAAGGTGGTCAATGGCATCCGCCGCCAGGACGCCGAGCAGCCCGCGCCCAGCGCCCCGCCGGCCCCGACGCCGGAAGAGAAGCTGCTGACGGAAATCCGCGACCTGCTGGCCAAGCCTAGATAAGGCTGGCGATCGCCGCTCGCGCCGCCGCCTGGCCTGTCAGCCAGGCGCCGTGGGCGGTGGAGAAGAAGTTCGGGCTGCAGGCCTCGCCGGCGAAGAACAGGCGCTGGTCGACCGGCGCGGCCAGCACCGCCCGCGCGCCGGCATGGCCGGGCAGGGCGTGGGAATAGGAGCCGCCGGCGAAGGGATCGGCGGCCCAGTGTGTCTCGGCGATCACGTGTACCTTGGATCGGATGTCGGCGCCGTAGACCGAGACCAGCCCCTCGACCGCGAAGGCAGCCGCCGCGCCAGGTCCCTGCCCCTCCAGCGCGCGGGCGTGAGCGCCGCCGAGGAACACCTCGATCACCGGCTTGTGCAGCGGCCGCAGGTGATAGGCCCCGGTCGCCGTGATGTGGGGATCGGAATAGAGCTGGGTCTCCGGCGGGAACATCTCCGGTTCGTCCAGCCGCAGGAACACCTTGTCGGCCAGACCCAGCGGCAGGCCGGCGGCGGCGTCCAGCTTATCGGGCAGGGCGGGCATGAAACGAAGGGCGCCCGTGGCCAGGATCGCGGTGGGCGCGCAGACGATCACCGCCCTGGCCGAGATCGTCCCCAGCGCCGTCTCCAGCTCCACGCGGTGACCGTCGTGACGGATCATCGAGACAGGGCAGGACAGGCGCGTCGGCAGGTGGCCGCCGAGGCGCGCGATGGCCGCGCCATAACCCTCGGCGACCCGCCAGTCGACCTCGGTGTCCTCGTAGGCGGCGTAGTCGTGCAGAGAGACCTGGTCGAACTCCGCGCCGTTGTAGAAGGCGCTGAAGGCGTTCAGCAGCGGGGTCCAGCGGCTGTTCGGATCCAGCAGGTCGGACGCCGGCCGGTCCGGACCGCCGTCCTGGGCCGCCGCCTCGATCCGCGCGTCCAGGGCCTGGAATGCCTCGCCGAATTCGGCGCGCGCCTCGCGGCTGAAGATCGGGCTGTCGGCGATATTGGCCCAGGGCGGCGGGGTCCTGTCGAGGGTCAGGCCCAGGGCCCCGACCTTGGCGACCAGCGGGTTCACGTCGGCCGAGTGCAGCCACTCGCAGCCGAGGTCGATGGGGCCGATCACGGTCTGGATCGTGTGGGCGCGGCCGCCGAGACGGTCGCGGGCCTCCAGCAGCACGCCCGTCAGACCGCTGGCGGCCACGGCCTCGGCGGCGGCCAGTCCGGCGGCGCCGGCGCCCACGATCGCGATGTCGACCTCGTCCATGAGACCTCAATCGGATCGTGGGACCAGCCGTTCCCTTATTTGGTCAGGCTCGACGCGTCGAGGTCCAGCTTGTCGGCCGGGATCACCGTGGCGTTCGGCGCGGCCTTGGCCAGGTCCGCGCCCATGGCCTTGGCGTCGCCGGCGACGATGACGCTCATCTGGGCCGGGTCCAGCTTGGCCTTGGCGAAGGCCTGGACCTCCTCCGGCGTCACGGCCTCGACCTTGGCGGCGTAGCTCTGGATCTCGGTCAGCGGCACGCCATAGACGGCGTAGTTGCCCAGAATGTTGGCCAGGCCTTCCGACGTGCCGAGGTCTCGTCCGAAGTTACCGACCAGCACCGACTTGCGCGCGGCCAGTTCGCCGGCCGAGGCCGGTTCGGCGCCCAGGCGCGTCAGCTCGGCGCGGGTCAGGGTGACGACCTCGCCGGCCGACGCGTTCTTGGTCTGCACGCGGGCCGAGAAGCCGCCGAAGCGGCCCTGCGGCGTCAGGCTGGAGCCGGCCCCGTAGGACAGGCCGCGCTTGATGCGGATCTCCTGGTTCAGGCGCGAGCTGAAGCCGACGCCCAGCACCGTGTTGGCGACCACGCCCTGGTAGTAGTTCGGGTCGGCGCGGGTGATGGCCGGCTTGGCCAGCACCACGGCGGCCTGGCCTGTGCCGGGCAGGTCGATGACGACGTTGCGCGGCGTGTAGCCCGCGGGGGCGGCCGGCTGGGCGGGCGGCGGCGTCGCGGGCTTCTTCCAGCCGCCGAACGCCTTCTCTGCCAAGGCGAAGCCGGCCTCGGGTGTCAGGTTGCCGGTCAGCACCAGCACGGCGTTGTCCGGACGCCAGTAGGCGGCGTGGGTCTTGGCCAGATCCGCGCGCTTGATCTTCGGCAGCGAGCCGGGCGTGCCGCCGGCCACGTGGCCATAGGCCGAT
The DNA here is from genome assembly GCA_965283765.1 of Caulobacteraceae bacterium. Taxonomy (GTDB): domain Bacteria; phylum Pseudomonadota; class Alphaproteobacteria; order Caulobacterales; family Caulobacteraceae; genus Caulobacter. The sequence goes on along the minus strand of CBDIPU010000001.1, from coordinate 74,205 downwards.
CCGGCGTAGAGCACGGGCGCGGTGGCGAAGGCGGCCAGCGTGCCCGGACGCTGGAACGAGACCGACAGGCCGTCCAGGGTCTCGGTGCGGACGCGGTCCAGCTCCTCGGCGGAGAAGGCCGGGTGCTCGGCGACGTCGGCCATGATGGCCATGGCCGGAGCGGCGTTGTTGGCCGTGACGCTGAGGGTCAGGGAGGCGGCTTCCCAGCCCGAGCCGGCTTCCAGATTGGCGCCCAGGGCCTCGGTCTCGCGGGCGACCTGGGTGGCCGAGCGCGTGGTGGTGCCCTCGGTCAGGAGTTCGGAGGTCAGGCTGGAGACCCCGGCCAAGCCGGCGGGGTCGGAACTTGCCCCGCCCTTGACGGTGAGGTCGGCGGTGATCAGCGGCAGGTCGCTGGACTTGGCGACGATGACCCGCAGGCCGTTGGCCAGGGTCTTTTCGGCTGGGCTCGGCATCACGGCCGGTACGGGCGCGCCGATGGCCGGCGGCTTCTGGCGCTCGTCCTCGGGCGCGAGCGTGGTGACCGCGCCGTCGAACTTGACCGAGGCGACCTTGGGGATCGGCGGGGTGGCGTCCTTTTCGCCGGCCGGCCGGTCCTTTTCCGGCAGGTAGCGGATCACCGTGCGGCGATCGTCGGCCAGGTATTTCTTGGCGACGCGCTGGATGTCGGCGGCGGTGACGGCCTGCAGCTTGGCCAGGGCGGTGTTGGCCACGGCCGGATCGCCCTCGGTTTCAAGGGCGTAGCCGATCGCGAAGCCGCGGCCGTCGATCTCCTCGCGGCGGCGGACGGCGTCGGCCAGCAGGCCGGCCTTGGCCTCGGCCAGTTCGGCCGGCGTGACCAGGCCGTCGCGGACGCGAGCGACTTGCGCGCGAAGCGCGGCTTCGCCTTGGGCGACCGTCTTGCCGCCGGCCATCACCGCGCCGACGTAGAACAGGCCCGGCTGGGCGTTGTTGGGGGCGCTGGAGAACACCGACTGGGCGATCTTCTGGTCGTAGACCAGGCTGTCATAGAGCCGCGACGACTTGCCGGCCGACAGCACCGCGTCCAGCACGGTCAGGGCGGGCGTGTCCTTGTCGGCGGCGGCCGGGGCCAGCCAGGTGATGGCCAGGGCCGGCAGCGGCACGTTGGGACCGTAGGTGTTGACGCTCTTGGGGCCCGTGCGGGGCGGCTCGACCACGGTGACCTTCGGGATCGTTCCGGCCGGCGTCTTCAGGGAGCCGAAATACTGGTCGATCATCGCGTCCAGCTTGGCCTGGTCGAAATTGCCGACGACGATCAGGGCCGCGTTGTCCGGCCGGTAGTAGGTGGCGTGGAAGGCGCGCACGTCGTCGACCGTCGCCGCGTCCAGCTCCTCGATCGAGCCGATGCCCGGGCGCTGGTAGGGGTGGGCGGTGAACGACTGCTGCGGAATCGACAGGGCGAAAAAGCGCCCATAGGGGTCGGCCAGAACGCGCTGGCGCAGCTCTTCCTTCACGACGTCGCGCTCGGAGGCGAACACCGCCTCGTCGATGACCAGCGACTTCAGGCGATCGCTTTCGGCCCAGAGCAGACGTTCCAGGTGGTTGGCCGGCGCGACCTCGTAGTAGTTGGTGAAGTCGTCCCAGGTGGAGGCGTTGTTGAAGCCGCCCACGTCCTCGGTCAGGCGGTCCAGCGTCTCGCTGGGCATGTTGCGGGTGGCCTTGAACATCAGGTGTTCGAACAGGTGCGCGAATCCCGACCGTCCGCGCGGATCGTCCTTGGAGCCCACGCCGTACCAGACCTGCACCGAGACGTTCGGGGTCGTCGCATCCCGCGAGGTGTAGACCTTCAGGCCATTGGGCAGCACGCGCTGCTGGTAGACGATCGGTGGGACCTTGATCGCGGAAGCAGCGGGCGCGGCGACGGCGGCCTTCGGCTTGGCCTGGGCGGCGGCGTGGGCCAGCGGCGAAAGCGCCGTGGTGGAAAGAGCCGCGGCCATGAGGGCCAGCTTGGCGGTGCGGATCATGCGCGAAGGTCTCCTGAACAGTCCGGCGGCGACCCTATCACCGGGCCCCGCACGGTAAACCTTACCGTCCTGTTATGTGGAGGGAACGGGGTGGCGCGCCCACGTTACCTCGAATTGTCTCGCCCCCTCAGCGTGAAGGGCTCAATTCGCGTAGGGGGAAATTTGTCCGACACTTTGCTTCGCGACCGCCTGCGCGCGGCCACTTCCGACAGCCACGCCGCCCTGGACGCCCAAGTCGCCGGCTGGCGGATCGAGACGTCGCCGGGCTACCGCGCGTTCGTGTCGGCTTCGGTCCTGGCCGTCGCGCCGCTGGAACTGGCTCTGGAGCGAGCGGGGGTCGCCGACTGGCTGCCCGACTGGCCCGCGCGTGTCCGCCGCATCGCCCTGGCCCGAGATCTCGCCGCCCTCGGCCTGGACACGCCGCCGTTCGCCGCCGCCCTCGTTCCATCGCCGGACTTCGGGGCCGGCCTGCTCTACGTCCTGGAAGGCTCGCGTCTGGGCGCCCGCTTCCTGGCCCGTCAGGTCCGCGCCTCCGGCCACGGCCTGCCGCTGGCCTATCTGACCCAGGGCGAGGGCGACGACCTCTGGCGATCGTTTCTGGCCTGGCTTGAGAAACCCAATGTCGGGACTCGGACAGACGAGGTGGAGGCCGGGGCGCGATATGGCTTCCAGTGTTTCTCGGACGCGTTCGAGACGATAGCCCCGCCTGGAGCCCTGAATGTCCGAACCGGCGCCCATGTCGGGGTTTGAGGTCGATCTGACCAACTGTGACCGGGAGCCGATCCACACCCTCGGCTCGGTACAGCCGTTCGGTTTCCTGCTGGCCGTCAATTCCGACTGGCTGGTGGTTCACGCCTCGACCACCAGCCTGCGCTATCTGGGCCTGGCCCCCGCCGACCTGATCGGCAAGCCCCTGAGCCAGGTGCTGAGCGGTCACGCCATCCACAACATCCGCGGCCGCCTGCAGATCATGCGCGGCGCCGACGCGATCGAGCGGATGTTCGGCCAGCCCCTGGTCGACGGCGGCGAGGACTTCGACCTTGCCCTGCACTATTCCGGCCGCCTGCTGATCATCGAGGGCGAGCCCAGCCATCCCGATATCCTGATCGAGGCCGCCTCGGCCGTGCGCTCGATGACGACCCGCATCGCCGCGCGACCGACCTTCGAGGACTTCTGCCACGAGGCCGCCCGCCAGGTGCGGGCCCTGACCGAGTTCGACCGGGTGATGGTCTACCGCTTCGCCCACGACGGCGCGGGCGAGGTGATCGCCGAGTCGGTGCGGCCGGGCGTCGGCTCGTTCCTGGGCCAGCGCTATCCGGCCTCGGACATCCCCGTGCAGGCCCGCGCCCTCTACGAACGCAACTGGCTGCGGATCATCGCCGATGTCGACGCCGAGGTCTCGCCGATCATCCCGCCGACCAGCCCGGCCGGCGAGCCCGTCGACCTGTCGATGAGCATGCTGCGCGCCGTCTCGCCGATCCACATCGAGTACCTGCGCAACATGGGCGTGGCCGCTTCGCTGTCGATTTCCATCCTGCGCGACGGCAAGCTGTGGGGCCTGTTCGCCTGCCACCACTACGCGCCCAAGCACATCAGCTATGAGCGCCGCACGGCCGCCGAGCTGTTCGGTCAGCTGTTCTCCCTGACGCTGGAGAGCCGCGAGCGCGAGATCGAGACCCGGCGCATGGCCGAGGCGCGCAATCTGCACGACCGGATGATGAGCGCCGTGGTCAGCGCTCCCCAGGGGGCGGACAGTCTGATCCCGTTCCTCGACGACCTGTGCCGGCTGGTCGGCTGCGATGGCCTGGCCCTATGGCTCGAGGGGCGACTGACCCTGCGCAACTCCACGCCCGACGCCAGCGACGTCCACACCCTGTTGCGGGGGCTGCGCGAGAAGGACACCCATTCGGTGTTCGAGACGAACGAGATCGCCGGCCTGCTGCCGTCGGCGGCCGTCTGGTCGCAGAAGGCGGCCGGCATGATGGCCGTGCCGCTGTCGCGCGCGCCGCGCGACTACCTGATCTTCTTCCGCAAGGAGGAGGCCAAGACCCTGGTCTGGGCCGGCAAGCCGGCCAAGCTGGTCCAGGTCGGCCCCCTGGGAGACCGCCTGACCCCGCGCAAGAGCTTCGAGGCCTGGGAAGAGACGGTGCGGGGCCAGAGTCGGCCGTGGACCACGGTCGAACGTTCGCTCGCCGAGAGCCTGCGCACCAGCCTGCTGGAGATCGTCTTCCGCCTGACCGACCTCGCCGACGAGGAGCGCCAGCGCGCCAACCAGCGCCAGGAACTGCTGATCGCCGAGCTGAACCACCGGGTGCGCAACATCCTGGGCCTGATCCGGGGTCTGATCAGCCAGAGCAAGGCCGGCGTCTCGACCGTCGAGGCGTTCGCCGAGGTGGTCGGCGGTCGCGTCCAGGCCCTGGCCCGGGCCCACGACCAGATCACCCGCCATCAATGGGGACCGGGCGCGCTCAGCGACCTGATCACCGCCGAGGCCGAGGCCTATCTGTCGACCAAGGCCGAGCGCGTGCGTCTCAAGGGCGCGCCGACCGCCCTGGCGCCGGACGCCTTCTCGATCCTGTCCCTGGTCATCCATGAGCTGATGACCAACTCGGCCAAGTATGGGGCCCTGTGCGATCAGCGCGGCCATGTGGCGATCGACTGGGCGCGCGACGCCAAGGGCGACCTGATCATCGACTGGCGCGAGCGCGACGGCCCGCCGGTCAAGCCGCCGACCCGCCGAGGCTTCGGCTCGACGATCATCGAGCACTCGATCCCGCACGATCTGAACGGCGAGGTGGCGCTGGACTACCGGCCCGAGGGCTTGCAGGCCCGCATCCGCATCCCCGGCCGCTACGTCTCCAGCGAGGGCGTGACCGTGGCCGTGAGCCAACCGCGCCGCGCCGACACGCCGGTGCGCGCCCCCGAGCGGATGCTGGTGCTCGAGGACAACATGATCATCGCGCTGGATCTCGAGGACATGCTGGTCCGGCTGGGCGTCAAGCAGGTCATCGTCGCCTCCAGCGTCGCCCAGGCTTTCGAGGCCCTGAGTAACGAGACGCCGCCATTCGCGATCCTGGACGTCAATCTGGGCCAGGAGACCAGCTTCCCGGTGGCCGAAGCCCTGCAGGACGCCGGCGTGCCCTTCGCCTTCGGCACCGGCTTCGGCGACAGCGCCGCCTTCCCGGACCGGTTCAAGGAGACGCCGGTGCTGCAGAAGCCCTACAGCGCCGAGAGCGTGGCGGCGTTGTTCTAGTGTGCTGGATTTGAAGTTCGCCCGCACTTGGATCAGGCTCTGAGCGAACTTCAAATCCAGAAAGCACACTAGAAACATAAACTTACTAGCGTCCTTCAACCCATTGCGGCCCGCTGAAGCGCCCCTTCCGTCAGGTCGGCGGATCCAATTCCAGCACGAACCGCCCTCGCTGCTGCGGCGTCGGGACCATGCAGTGGTCCTTCCTGCCCATCAGCCGGTAGCAATTCCTCGCGATCCAGTCATAGGCCGCGTCGGTCGGACCGCGCGGCAGGTGGTCGATGAACGCGAACCAGCGCCAGGGGGCGTCCAGCCGGCGCAGCAGGGCGCCGATGGCGGCGGTCTTGGCCAGGGGGCGGCCGTGGTCGAGGAACAGGAAGCTTTCGGGCGTTTCAGGATCGACGCCATGCGCCAGGGCGAGCTCACGGCCATAGGGCGACTGAATGGGCGTGAACCGGATCACGCCCTTGCGGTCCAGCCGCAGGACCGCCTGCACCGAACCCGTACAGACATTGCAGACGCCGTCGAACAGCCAGAGGCCGTCGGGCTCGTCCGTATCCGTCATCGTCCCTCGCATTCGCGTCGCAGCGCCTTCAGCGACTGTGGCACGTCGCGGCGCATCATGCCGCTGATCATGCCGGCCGGGAGGGCGAAGGGCGCGGTGGCCCACAGGTCGTAGGTGACGCGGGTGCGCAGTCCTCCGTCCAGCGGCTCGAGCCGCCAGGCCCCCTCGCAGGCCCGAATGTCGCCGCCTATGCAGGCGAAGCGGATCAGCCGGTCGGGCTCCACGGTGACGCGCGAGGTGGAGCGCAGGCTCGGCAGGAAGAAGCCCCACTTGACCGTGTGCTCGCGGATCTCCGTCCCGTCCGGCGCGCGCGAGAGCACGCGGCAGCTCTTGACGCCCGAACTCATGCGGGCCGCTCGGTCGCAGTCCAGGATGATGCGGAACACCACGGCCGGCGGCGCGTCGATCTCGACATTGGCCCGGACCACGCCGCGCCCGTGGTTGTCGGCATGCGCCTGGACGGCGATGCCGTCGCCCTTCGTCTCCCACTCGGCGTCGGCCCGGGCGGGACCCGCCAGGGCGATGAGGAGGGCGAAGGGGACCAGCCGGCGCATCATGCTGAAGCTAACGCGCCGATGTGGCTTTCGTCAGGCGCGGTCACCGCGTTTTTGGCGATGACGGTTGGCGTTCACGCCCCGGCGCGATTTTTGACGAGATCGTCGACGACGTAGGGATCGGCGAGGGTGGAGGTGTCGCCCAGGCTGGTGAGTTCGTTCTCGGCGATCTTGCGCAGGATGCGGCGCATGATCTTGCCGGAGCGGGTCTTGGGCAGGCCGGGGGCCCACTGGATGACGTCGGGGGCGGCGAAGGGGCCGATCTCGTGACGGACCCACAGGACCAGGGCCTTGCGCAGGTCCTCGGTCGGCTCGACCCCGGCGTTGAGGGTGACATAGGCGTAGACGCCCTGGCCCTTGATGTCGTGGGGATAGCCGACCACGGCGGCTTCGGCGACGGTCTCGTGGGCGACGAGCGCGCTCTCGATCTCGGCGGTGCCCAGGCGGTGGCCCGAGACGTTGATGACGTCATCGACCCGGCCGGTGATCCAGTAGTAGCCGTCGGCGTCGCGCCGGCAGCCGTCGCCGGTGAAGTACTTGCCGGGATAGGTCGAGAAATAGGTCTCGAAGAAGCGCTGGTGGTCGCCATAGACCGTGCGCATCATGCCCGGCCAGCTGTCGGTGATCACGAGATTGCCCTCGGTCGCGCCGTCCAGGACCAGACCCTCGGCGTCGACCAGCTGCGGCTTGACGCCGGGCAGGGGCTTGGAGGCCGAGCCGGGCTTGAGGTCGGTGGCCCCGGGCAGGGGGGTGATCAGCATGCCGCCGGTCTCGGTCTGCCACCAGGTGTCGACGATGGGCAGGCGCGCCTTGCCGACCACGCGGTGGTACCAGAGCCAGGCCTCGGGATTGATCGGCTCGCCGACGCTGCCCAGGACGCGCAGGGACGAAAGGTCGTTGCGGGTCACGTAGTCGTCGCCCTCGCGCATCAAAGCGCGCAGGGCCGTGGGGGCGGTGTAGAAGATCTCGACCCTGTGCTTGTCGATCACCTCCCAGAAGCGGCTGGGGGTGGGATAGTTGGGCACGCCCTCGAAGATCAGGCTGGTCCCGCCATTGGCCAGCGGGCCGTAGACGACATAGCTGTGGCCGGTGACCCAGCCGACGTCGGCCGTGCACCAGAACACCTCGCCGGGTTTGTAGTCGAACACCGCCCAGAAGGTCCACGAGGCCCAGGCCAGGTAGCCGCCGGTGGTGTGCAACACGCCCTTGGGCTTTCCCGTCGATCCCGAGGTGTAGAGGATGAACAGCGGATCCTCGGCGTGCATCGGCTCGGGCGGGCAGTCGGTCGACACCGCCTCGCGGACATCCTGCCAGACGATGTCGCGGTTCTTGACCAGGGGGACTTCGGCGCCGGTCCAGCGGACCATCAGCACCTTGCCCACCCAGGGGCAGTGCTTGAGCGCCTCGTCGATATTGGCCTTCAGCGGGATGCGCTTGCCGCCGCGCTTGCCCTCGTCGGCGGTGATCACGAAGTGGGAGGCGCAGTCCTGGATGCGGCCGGCGATGCTGTCGGGCGAGAAGCCGCCGAACACCACCGAATGGACCGCGCCGATCCGCGCGCAGGCCAGCATGGCCACGGCGGCGATCGGGATCATCGGCAGGTAGATCGTCACCCGGTCGCCCTTCTGGACGCCCTGGACCTTGAGGACGTTGGCCATGCGGCAAACCTCCTCGTGCAGCTGGCCATAGGTCAGGGTGTCGGAGGTCCCCGGCTCGTCGCCCTCGAAGATCAGGGCGATGTCGTCCTTGCGGGCCGGCAGGTGGCGATCCAGGCAGTTGGCGCTGACGTTCAGCACCCCGTCCTCGTACCAGCGGATGCGGAAGTCGTCCTTGTCGAACGAGACGTCCTTGATCTGGGTCGGAGCCTTGATCCAGTCCAGCCGGGCGGCGATGTCGCGCCAGTAGCCTTCCGGATCGGTCTCGACCCGGGCCACGGCGGCCTCATAGGCGGCCGCGTCGATATGGGCGCCCCGCGCCAGATCCTCGGGAACCGGGAAAACCTGTCCGTCGCTCACGCCGCCTACTCCCTTTTGTCGTTGCGGCGGAGTTATGCGCAGGGCGGCGCTAGGCGCAAGAAGACCTCCGCGGTTTCTTGCGCCGAAGCGGGGCGAGGTCCAATTGAGAGGCGTATCGTAGAGCGGGGCAGCCGAAAGTGGATGCCGGTTTCGGCGCCCGCCCCGCTCTCCCTTTTTGGATTGGAGCCTGTTAAGACAGGCTCCGGGAGTTCCGCCCATGCTGCTCGCCCTATCCACCTGGTCCGAGATCGAGACCCGCCTGAAGACCAGCACGAGCGTGGTGGTGCCGATCGGCTCCAACGAGCAGCACGGGCCAACGGGTCTTCTCGGCACCGACTGGCTGTGCCCGGAGATCATCGCCCACGAGGCCAGCAAGCGGGCGGGCGACAGGATTCTGGTGGCGCCGACCTTCAACATCGGCATGGCCCAGCACCACCTGGCCTTTCCGGGCACCATCTTCCTGCGCCCGTCGACCTTCATCGCCGCGATCGGCGACTGGGTGCGGTCGCTGGGCGCGCACGGCTTCACGCGGATCTATTTCCTGAACGGCCACGGCGGCAACGTCGCCTCGATCGAGGCGGCCTTCTCGGAGATCTACGCCGACTACAGCTTCCGCCAGCAACGCGCGCCGTTCGCCCTGAAGCTGAAGAACTGGTGGGACCTGGCCGGCGTCAACGCCCTGGCCAACCGTCAATTCCCCGTCGGCCACGGCTCGCACGCGACCCCGTCCGAGATCGCCGTGACCCAATGGGCCTATCCCGAGACGATCAAGACGACGGCCTATGAGCCGAAGATCGCGCCGAGCGGTCCGATCCGCGAAGCCCTGGACTTCCGCGCCCGCTACGCCGACGGCCGCATGGGTTCCGACCCGGCCCAGGCCACGCCCGAAAAGGGCGGCGAATTGGTCGACATGGCGGCCAACGCCCTGCTCGAGGACATCGCCGCGTTCGGAGCCGAGACGGCGCCGGCTTAGGCCTCAACCGCCCGTCGCGCCAAGGCCGGTTGGCCGTGGCGTGTGGCCATGATCTCGCCGATCACCGCCACCGCGACCTCGAACGGGGCTTTGCCGCCGAGGTCGAGGCCGATTGGCGCGCGCAGCTTGGCCAGGTCGCGGTCGCTCAGGCCCGAGGCCTTCAGCCGCGCCAGCCGCTCCGGCAACCGCCGTCGCGCGCCCAGCAGGCCGACATAGGGCGCGGGCGAGGGCAGGGCGGCCATCAAGGCGGCGTGGTCGATTTCCATGTCGTGGCCGCAGACGGCGACGGCCGTCCAGGCGTCGAGGCCGATCGCGGCCAGGGCCTCGTCGGCGGACTCGCGGCGATAGGCGACACCGGCCAGGGGCGGCGGCGCGGCCGGACCCTTGGGGCGGACCAGGTGGGTCTCGAATCCGGACTGCGCGCCCAGGCTGGCCACCGCCAGTGCGGTCGGGTCGCCGCCCAGCACCACCAGGCGCGGCGGGGGATCGTAGGCGCGTTCGAAGGCGCCGGGCCACAGGGCCTGCGGCTCCTCGACGCACAGCCGTCGCGCGCCGTCGCTGATCCAGAAGGCGGGCGCGCGGGCCTCGGCCAGGTCCAGCAAGGTCCGGGCGGCCGGGTCGTCGGGCTCGATCTTCTCGACCAGGATCTCGATGCGCGCGCCGCACAGCAGGCGGATATCCGGCCAGGGGCTGCCTTCGCCATAGACGAGGCGGCGCGGCTGGCCGTCGGCCAGGCAGGCCCGCGCATGGACCTCGACATCGGCCTCGATGCAGCCGCCCGACAAGAAACCCGAAAGAATATTTTCGCCGAACACCATCTGGGCGCCGACCGGACGGGGGCCGCCGTCGCCCAGGGCGATGATGGTGGCCAGGGCCGCCGGCCCTCGGCAAAGCGCCGCCGCCAAGGCGGGACGGGCGTCGTCGGCCATGCCGTGCATGGGCCATGGGTCGGCATTGGCGTCGTCTGAGAGGTCGGTCGTCATCGGGGTGACTTTAACCCCTCGGCAAGGTTCCAGAAACCGGATGTTCAAACCTTGGCGCGTAGCGTCGCGGTCTGTTGTTGTGTTCGCGCACGGATGGCGATGTCCATTTCGGTCTCAAAACTCGGTTTGGCTGCGGCCCAGTTCGGCCTCGACGGCGGTAGCTCGTCGGCGCCGCGCGGTCGCTCGCCCGAAGCCGAAGCACGCGACATTCTCAATATCGCCGCCCGCGCCCGCCTGTCGGTGCTGGACGCCTCGGGCCTGTTCGGCCGCGCCGAGACCCTGCTGGGCGACCTGATCCCGCGTCCGGTGCCCTTCCGCGTCTGCCTGGCCACGGCCCGCGCCGATCGCGGTCCCGACCATGTCGAGACCGAGGCCCGCGCCGCCCTGCGCCGCATTGGCGTCGAGCGCGCCGATTCGATCATCGTCCACTCGCCCTCGGAACTGTTCGGCCCGCACGGCGCGGCCTTGTGGGACCGCCTGCTGCGCCTCAAGGACCAGGGCCTGTTCGCCAAGATCGGCATCGCCGCCCACGCCACGGACGATCCGGTCGGCGTCGCCCGCCGCTTCAAGCCCGATATCCTGCAGGCTCCGGCCAGCCTGCTGGACCAGCGCCTGCTGGCCGACGGCTCGCTGCAGCGCATCGCCGGCATGGGCGTCGAGGTCCACCTGCGCTCGATCTTCCTGAATGGCCTGCTGTTCCTGCCGCCCGATCGCGTCCCGGCCCAGCTGAAAGGCGCCTCGGGCCGTCTGTCGCGCGTGCGCCGGATGATCGCCGAGGGCCGCTCGGATCCGCTCCAGGCCGCCCTGGGCTTCGCCCTGTCGCGTCCGGAAGGCTCGGCCGTGCTGGTCGGCGTCAACTCGGCCGCCGAACTGTCGGCGGTGGTCGCCGCCGCCTCCAGCCCGCCGCCGGACCTCGACTGGGACGAGATGGCGATCGACGATCCCGTCGCGCTCGACCCGCGACGTTGGGTCGCCTGATCCACACCTGGAATCAGCTGCGACAGTGACTGCGGCTGGATCGGCCGCCTGTTCGCACGCCTCTTCAGCGACAATTAAGCTTGTCGATTAAGGTCGTGTAAGCTTCTGATTCACTTGAGTTTTATGAGTATGCTCTAGCTTGATCCCAACGAAGGGAGACGCGTCATGATCCTCACCGTGCTTCAGGCCCGCATGGGTTCGTCCCGACTGCCGGGCAAGTCGATGGCCACCCTGCGGGGCGAGCCGATGATCGTGCGCCAGCTGGAGCGCCTGCGCGGCGCCCGCTGCCTGTCCAAGATCATCGTGGCGACCAGCAACGAGACGGTCGACGACGCCCTGGCCGGCTTCCTGGTCTCGCGGGGCCATACCGTCCATCGCGGAACCGGCGCAGACATCCTGGCCAGTATCGCTCGCTGCGCCGAGGCGATCAGCGCGGTCAGCCACGTGGTCCGCCTGAAGGGCGACGCGCCGTTCATGGACCCGGGGATCATCGACGACGCCGTGCGCATGGCCCTGTCCAGCGGCGCCGACTACACGTCCAACCGCGTGCATCGCACCTTCCCGGCCGGTCTCGAGGTCGAGGTGATCACGGCCGGCGCGCTGCGGGCCGCCGCCGCCGAGGAGCGCGACCCGACGGCCCGCATCTCGCCGACCGCCGCCATCCGCGAGCAGCCCCAGCGCTGGAGCCAGGCCCATCTGAAGGCCCCGCGCGACTGGTCACGCCTGGACTGGCGGGTCAAGACCGCCGCCGACCTGGCCTTCGCGCGCTCGGTCTATGACGCCCTGCACCCGGTCGACCCGGACTTCCGGATGACCGACGTGCTGGACATGGTCGAGAGCCGCCTGGACATCGCCCGCTTCGCGGCGTGACCTAAATTCCGTTCTCCCCGGCGAAAGCCGGGGCCCAGATGCAAGAACGCCCGCGGTCCGGAGAGGATCGCGGGCGTCTTTGCATGCGCCTCACAGCCCGATGATCTGGGTCCCGGCCTTCGCTGGGAAGATCGGGTGTGGGGTTTGGCCTACTTCCAGGCCCCGTAGGGATCCACCGACGCCTTGCCCAGCGCCTCGGCCACGGCCGGGTGGGTTAGCTCGCCGTTCAGGACGTTGAGACCGCGCGCCAGGTGGACGTTGGCCTTCAGCGCGTCCAGGCCCTTGTCGGCCAGGGCCAGGCCGAACGGCAGGGTGGCGTTGCCCAGGGCCTCCGACGAGGTGCGCGGCGCCGCGCCCGGCATGTTGGCCACGCAGTAGTGGACGACGCCGTCGACCACATAGGTCGGCTCGGCGTGGGTGGTCGGTTTGCTGGTCTCGAAGCAGCCGCCCTGGTCGATCGAAACGTCGACCAGCACCGAGCCCGGCTTCATCTGCTTCAGGTGCTCGCGACGCACCAGCTTGGGCGCGGCCGCGCCGGCGGTCAGCACCGCGCCGATGATCACGTCGGCCTTGAGGATCTCGTCCTCGACGGCGGCGAAGGTCGAATAGCGGGTCAGGATCCGGCCTTGATACAGATCGTCCAGTTCGCGCATGCGCGGGATCGAGCGTTCCAGCACCACGACCTCGGCGCCCAGGCCGGCGGCCATGCGGGCGGCGTTGCTGCCGACCACGCCGCCGCCCAGCACGACCACGCGGGCCGGGGGCACGCCGGGCACGCCGCAGAGCAGCAGGCCCATGCCGCCATTGTGCTTCAGCAGGGTCTCGGCCGCGGAGAACACGGCGATCCGGCCGGCCACTTCCGACATCGGGGCCAGCAGCGGCAGGCCGCCTCGCGCGTCGGTGACGGTCTCATAGGCGATGGCCGCGCAGCCGCTCTTCAGCAGGCCTTCGGTCTGGGCCGGATCGGGCGCCAGGTGCAGGTAGGTGAAGAGGATGTGGCGCGGCTCGAGCTTTTCCCACTCGACCTTCTGCGGTTCCTTGACCTTCACGATCATGTCCGCGCCGGCGAAGACGGCGGCGGCGTCCGGGGCGATGGTCGCGCCGGCCTTCACATACACGTCGTCGGCATAGCCGGCGCCCAGGCCCGCGCCCGACTGGACGAGGACGGTGTGGCCGTGGCCGACATATTCACGGACGGCCGTGGGGGTCAGGCCCACCCGGTGTTCGCCCGGCTTGATCTCGGAAGGGACGCCTACGCGCATGGTGCTTTCCTCCAAAAGCGATTTGACGCCGGTTTACGCTTCGTGGCTCGCAGGTTCCTTGGGGATTTCATGCGGAGAAAACCATGCTATGCAGGAATCCTGCGTGAAAGGGACGCTTGAGTGAAGAAACCTTCCGTCGACCTCGACAGCTTCGACCGGAAGCTTCTCCGCCTGCTGCAACGGCGGGGCCGCGCCAGCTATGTGGAAATGGGTGAGTAAATCTTCCGAGTCCGCGTGCCTGCGTCGCGTGCGGGCGCTGGAGGAGGCGGGGGTCATCGGGCGTTATGCGGCGGTGATCGACGAGCGGGCCGTGGGCCTGCCGCTCAGCGTCTTCGTGACGGTGACCCTGTCGTCGCAGGCGGAAGCCGCGCTGAGCGCCTTCGAGAAGGCCATCGCCAATGTCCGCGAGGTGGCCGAGTGCTACCTGATGACCGGCGGCTCGGACTACCTGCTGCGCCTGGTGGTCCGCGACGTCGACGACCTGGAACGGGTCCACGCCCAGGAGCTGACCCGGATCCCCGGCGTGGTGCGCGTCAGCAGCAGTATCGCCATGCGAACGGTCGTTAAGCGCGTCGAACTGCCGCTATGAAACTTCGGACTGCTGTTAATCCCGGTTAACTTCGATCGGCTAAGCTCCCCGTCGACATCAAACCGCGTCGGGGGACGAAATGGTTTCGAGACGACTTCTGCTGGGCGCGCTCGCGGGCCTGGCGGCGCCGGCCCTGGCTTTCGCCGAGGGTGACGGCCCGGCCCATCCCAGTCTGCTGACCAAGAAGGGCCGCCGGACCTCCAGCGCCCTGAAGCACCAGGCCAGCGACAAGGCCGCGCTCGACAAGGCCATGGCCAGCGTCAAGCCGCTGGAGGCCGAGCCCGCTCACGCCCCGGCGGGGCACGCCGAGTCCGGACAGGAGGTCGCGCCCGACGAGGCGCTGGGCCGCCTGAAGCACGGCAACGCCATCTTCGCCCGCGGCGGCGCCAATCTGATCCTGCCGACCCTGGCGCGCGTGGCCGAGCTGTCCAAGGGCCAGAAGCCGTTCGCTGTGGTGATCGGCTGCGCCGACAGCCGCGCCGCGCCGGAACTGATCTTCGACTGCAATCTGGGCGAGCTGTTCGTCGTCCGCGTGGCCGGCTCGACCGTCGGCCGCGAGGGGCTGGGCTCGATCGTCTACGCCGTCGAGCACCTGGGCGCGCCGCTGATCGTCGTGCTGGGCCACACCAAGTGCGGCGCGGTCGGCGCGGCGGTCGACGTCGCCAAGAAGCACGCCAACCTGCACGGGGCGCTGTACGAGATGGTGCTGCCGATCATCCCGGCCGTGCTCGAGGCCGACGAAACCCATCCGGCCGACCTGCAGGACGCCGCCATCCGCCGCAATGTCCGCGACATCGCCGGCCGCCTGAAGGTCGCCGACGGCGTCCTGGCCGAGCGGATCGAGGAGGGGCGGCTGAAGGTCGTCTCGGCCTGCTACGACCTCTCCACGGGCGTGGTGGCGTTCGACGCTTAAAGCGGGCGTCGCCGCTTTGACGGGGCGAGTGACGCTGAGCAATCGCTGGCAAGCTTGAGCATTGGTCGTGACACTGTCATTCGACCGCCGTTGACCCCTGATCGCGCTTAGGTTCAATTCGCCTGAACCAAGCGCAAATCAGTGGGAGACAACGGATGTCGACGGACGAGACGCCGCCGGAAGGCGGTCCCGACATCCAAGGTCCCCGGCAAAACACCTGGCGCGATCGCTGGGACGGCTTTCGTCGAACCGTGTCGGAACGCTGGCCCGCCGCGCTGAGAGGCCCGGTGGCGATCGCCGTGGCCGGGGCGCTGGTCGTCGGCTTCGGCGGCGGCTTCGCGGTCGGCAAGGCCGGCCTGTTCTTCGGCGGCGGCAAGCCGGCCGGCGCGACGGCGGTCAAGGGCGAGGCCTGGTCGCTGTTCGGCAAGCCGCGCGGCGCCAACGCGCCGCGTCGCGGCATCCCCAAGCCCGACGGTTTCGCGGTCTGGCAGACCCGCGTCGACAGCAGCGGCCCCGATCCGCTGGCCTGCATCCGCATGAGCAAGGATCTGGATCCGTCCAAGTCCTATGCCGACTTCGTGCTGGTCTCACCGGACCTCGGCCGCCAGCCCTCGGTGCGGGTGAAGGGCGACGAGCTGTGCCTGGGCGGCATCGGCTTCACCGACCACCGAAATCACCCTGCTCAAGGGCTTGCCCGCCAAGGGCGGCGAGACGCTCGCCGCCAATGCCGACGTCGACTTCACGTTCGGCGAGAAGCCTCCGTATGTCGGCTTCGCCGGCAACGGCGTGATCCTGCCGCGCGAGGAGTCCGACGGCGTCGGCATCGAGACGATCAACGTCCAGGCCCTGGCCATCGAAGTCTGGCGCGTGCCGGACCGCAATCTGGTCCGCAAGTCGATCACCGCTCCGGATCCGACCGGCGAGGGCGACTGGGCTGGCGACTATGGCGAGGACGCCGTGGGCGACGACGGCCGCCGGGTTTGGAAGGGCACCGTGCAGGTCACCGGCGGCGCGACCGGCCAGAAGGCCACCACCGTCTTCCCGCTGGGCGCGGTGCTGAAGGAGATGAAGGCCGGCGCCTATGTCATCAAGGCGCGCGACGCCTCGGGGGGCCGCGATCCGGACGACAGCGAGAACAACCCGGCCCAGGCCCGCCGCTGGATCGTGTTCACCGACATGGCCATGCTGGCCTATGACGGCTCGGAGAGCCTGGACGTCGTGGTCCGCTCGCTGAAGAGCGCCAAGACCCTGTCGGGCGTGACCGTCAACCTGGTCGCCGCCGACGGCGAGCCCTTGGCCGAGGCCAAAAGCGACGCCGACGGTCGCGTGCGCTTCCTGCGCCCGCTGCTGAAGGGCCAGGGCGCCGAGCGCGCCAAGATGGTCATGGCCTATGGCCCGCAAGGCGACCTGGCCGTGCTGGATCTGGATCGCTCGCCGGTCGACCTGTCCAAGCAGGGCGTCGGCGGCCGCACCGAGGGCGGCGTCGACGGACGCAGCGTGGCGGCCGATATCGACGGCTATCTCTATGCCGACCGCGGCATCTACCGGCCCGGCGAGACCGTCCACCTGACCGCCATGGTCCGTGACCGGATGGCCAAGGCCGTCTCCGACCGCAAGGGCGAGGTCATCGTCAAGCGGCCCTCGGGCGTCGAGTTCAAGCGCTATCCGTTCGGCCAGGCCAATGCCGGCGCCGTGCTGGCCGATATCGCTCTGCCGCGATCGGCCCCGCGCGGCCGCTGGACCGCCGAGCTGCATATCGAGGGCATCGAGGAGGCGACCGGCAGCTTGAGCTTCTCGGTCGAGGACTTCGCGCCGCAACGCCTGGCGGTCACCGCCACGGGCCAGGACTCCGTCGCGCTCGGCGCCGGCGAGGCCCGCAAGGTCGACGTCTCGGCCCGCTTCCTCTATGGCGCGCCGGGCGCTGGCCTGCAGACGCAAGGCGAGGCCCGCCTGCGCGCGGATACCGACCCATTCCCGGCCTACAAAGGCTTCGAATGGGGCGACCAGGGGAAGCCGTTCGACGAGAAGTACCTGGATCTCGGCTCGACCGTCACCGACGGCGAGGGCCACGCGATCCTGTCGGTCGCCACCACCGACGCCGGCGACACCGCCCAGCCGCTGGTGGCCTCGGTCACCGCCTCGGTGTTCGAGCCGGGCGGCCGTCCGGTCCGCGAGGGGCTGGAGCTGAAGGTGCGTCCGAAGTCGATCTACTACGGCGTCAAGGTCGACCAGGGCGAGGCCGGCAAGGGCGATCCGCCCGTCAGCCTGGACATCATCGCCGTCAACGCCGCCGGCCAGCGTATTGGCGCGACCGCCACCTACACCCTGGTGGCCGAGCGCTGGGACTATGACTGGTTCCAGCAGAACGGCCGCTGGCAGTGGCGGCGCAGCAGCCGCGACGCCATCGTGGCCAAGGCGCAGGTCAATATCGGCGCCGGTTCGCCGGCCAAGTTCACCCGCCGTCTCGGCTGGGGCGATTACCGCCTCGAGGTCGAGGGCGCGGACGGCGCCAGGACCGTCACCCGCTTCTCGGCCGGCTGGGGCGCTCCGGCCCGCGAAGGCGAGGCGCCGGACGTGGTCCGAGTGTCCGCCGGAACCCGGACCTACAGCCAGGGCGACACGGTCGAGATCACGCTGAAGCCGCCCTATGCCGGCGAAGCGCAGATCGCGGTCGCCACCGATCGTCTGATCGATCTCAAGACCGTCTCCGTCAGCGAGAACGGCACGACCGTGCGCCTGAAGACCTCGGCCGCCTGGGGCGGTGGGGCCTATGTGATGGTCAGCGTCATCCAGCCGCGTGACCCGGTCGCCTCGCCCAAGCCGCGCCGCGCGCTTGGCCTCGTCTATGTCCCGATCGATCCCAAGAACCGCAAGCTGACGGTCGACCTCGGCACGCCAAGCAAGATCGACAGCAAGGCGCCGGTCGAGATCCCGGTGAAGGTGAGCGGCCTGGGCTTTGGCCAGAAGGCCAAGGTCACCATCGCGGCGGTGGACGAGGGCATCCTGCGCCTGACCCACCAGGACAGCCCCGACCCGGTGAAATGGTACTTCGGCAAGCGCGCCCTGACCCTGAACTACCGCGACGACTATGGCCGCCTGCTCGACCCCAACCTGGGCGCGCCGGCCAATGTGAACTTCGGCGGCGACGAGGTCGGCGGCGAGGGCCTGACCACTACCCCGATCAAGACCGTGGCCCTGTGGTCCGGCATCGTGGAGACCGGTCTCGACGGCAAGGCGGTGATCAAGCTGCCGGCCGCCGACTTCAATGGCGAGCTGCGCATCCAGGCGGTGGCCTGGACCGACACCGCCGTCGGCTCGGCCTCCAAACCCCTGACCGTGCGCCAGCCGGTGGTGGCCGACCTGAACCTGCCGCGCTTCCTGGCCCCGGGCGACCAGGCCTACGCCACGCTGGAGCTGCACAATGTCGAGGGCAAGCCGGGCGCCTATACGGCCGAGGCGTTCTCGACCAACGGGCTGAAGGTGGCCTTCAAGAAGGTGTTCCAGCTGATCCTGGGCCAGCGCATCGCCGAGAAGATCCCTTTCCTGGCGCCGGACGTCACCGGCATTGGCAAGATCGGCTTCAAGGTCGCCGGCCCGGGTTTCGCGACCCAGAAGGACTATCCGATCCAGACCCGTCTCGGCTGGGGCGACATCGTGCGCACCACCACCGAAGCGCAGAAGCCGGGCGAGAGCTTCACGCCTTCGTACCAGCTGCTGTCGGGCCTGGCGGCGGGCGACGTGACTCTGCAGGTCAGCTACTCGCCGATCCGGGGCTTCGACCCGTCGGCGATCGCGGTGGCCTTGCAGCGCTATCCGTACGGCTGCACCGAGCAGCTGGTCTCGACGGCCTATCCGCTGCTCTACGCCCAGACCTTCTCGACCGATCCGAAGCTGAAACGCACGCCGGCGGCCCTCGCCGGAGCCGTGGGCAAGCTGCTGGATCGCCAGACCCTGGACGGCGCCTTCGGCCTGTGGCGGGTCGGCGACGGCGAGGCCGATCCGTGGCTCGGCGCCTATGTCGTCGACTTCCTGCTGGAGGCGAAGGCGCAGGGCGTGGCCGTGCCCGACAACGCCATCGACAAGGCGGTCGGCGCCATGCGCCAGGTCAGCCGGCCCGAGGGCTTCTCGTCGGTCGCCTACCGCATGGAATATCCGGGCTGGTGGGCGAGCAACGAGGACGCTTCGAAGAAGGCGACGGAGCGGATGCGCCGCCGCGCCTCGGCCTACGCCCTCTATGTGATGGCCAAAGCCGGCAAGGGGGATCTGGCCCGCCTGCGCTGGTGGCACGACGTGCAGATGAAGGACGAGGCCCAGCCGATCGCCAAGGCCTATGTGGCGGCCGGCCTGGCCCGCATGGGCGACAACGCCCGCGCCCGCTCGGCCATGCGCCAGGCGGTGTCGAGCCTGGGCTACAAGGACGAGCAGGACTGGTACCAGACGCCGCTGCGCGACACGGCCGTGCTGACCGCCCTGGCCGCCGAGTCCGGCATGATGGATGTCGCCCGCCAGCTGCAAGGCCGGCTGGAGAACGTCAGCAAGGATCCGGACGCCCTGAACACCCAGGAACAGGCGGCGCTGCTGCACGCGGCCAACGCCCTGATCCAGGCCTCGGGTCCGATCTCGATCAACGCGACGGGCGCCAACCCGCTGCCCCCGGCCGGCGGCGCGCCGCGCTGGGCGGTTGGCAAGCTGGCCGACGCTCACTTCGTCAACGCCGGCAAGGGCGCGATCTGGCGGACGGTCAGCGTGCGCGGCACGCCGGTCGCCGCGCCGGGCGCGAGCGCGAGCGGTCTGTCGGTCTCCAAGCGCCTGCTGTCGATGGGCGGCGGCGCGATCGACCCGGCGACCATCCGCCAGGGCGACCGGATCATCGTGCTGGTCTCCGGACGCTCGATGCAGGCCCGCTCGACCGCCCTGGTCGTCGACGACGCCCTGCCGGCCGGTTTCGAGATCGAGACGACGCTCGGGGCCGACGACGCCCAGAACGGTCCGTTCAAGTTCCTCGGCGAGCTGACCGCCGCCGACGTCCAGGAAAGCCGCGACGACCGGTTCATCGCCGCGCTGGACCTGGAAGGGAACAAGGGCTTCGCCCTGGCCTATGTGGCCCGGGCCGTGACGCCGGGAAGCTTCTTCCTGCCCGGCGCCGTGGCCAAGGACATGTACCGCCCGGCGGTCAATGCGAGGTCGGAAGCCTCGCGCGCGACGATCGCGCCGGGGCAGTGATGATCGGAAGCTCTCCCTTCCCCCTCGATGGGGGAAGGGCGGGGTTGGGGGTGACAGCGCGTCAGGATAGGGCGCGTCGTTGATGCCGTCCGATCCCTTAGTCACCCCCACCCCCGGCCCCTCCCCCATCCAGGGGGAGGGGAGAATTCGGCTGATCACCAAAATCCTCGTCGCCGTGCTCGCCGCCGAGGTCGTCCTCGCCACCCTCGGCGCCGTGTTCCCGCCGGACATGACCCGCGCCAGGCATTCCTCGCCGGTCACCCTGGATCGTCGCGGCGCCTGGCTGCGGGCCCTGCCGGTCGAGGAAGGCCGCTGGCGGATCCGCGCCGACCTCTCGCGCACCGACCCCACCTTCCAGAAGCGCCTGATCCGCACCGAGGACGCGCGGTTCTGGTGGCACCTGGGCGTCGATCCGCTGTCGCTGGCGCGCGCCGTCGGCTCCGCGGTGGTCCATGGCCGCGTCACGTCCGGCGCCTCGACCCTGACCATGCAGACCGCGCGCCTGCTGGAGCCGCGCCCGCGCAATCTGGGCTCGAAGCTGATAGAGATGGTCCGCGCCATGCAGCTGGAGTCGCGGCTGTCCAAGCGCGAGATCCTGGCGCTGTATCTGACCCTGGCGCCCTATGGCGGTAATCTGGAAGGGGCGCGGGCGGCCAGTCTCAGCTATTTCGGCCACGAGCCGTCCAGCCTGACCGACGGCGAGCAGGCCCTGCTGATCGCCCTGCCGCAGTCGCCCGAGGCCCGTCGTCCCGACCGTCGTCCCGACGCCGCCAAGGCCGCCCGGCGCGCGGTGCTCGACAAGCTAATTCGTTCCCGCACGATCACGGAGGCGGCCGCCTTCGAGGCCGAGAACGAGCCGCTGCCCCGCCGCGCGCCGTTCCCGGCCCTGGCCTGGCACGCGGCCGGTGAGCTGGCCCGCAACGCGCCGCAAGGCCAGGCCAGCGTGGTCTCGACCCTCGACGCCGACCTGCAGTCGCGGCTCGAGCCGATGGTCGCCGCCGTGGCGGGCGCGCAAGGTCCGGACGCCACCGCCGCCGTCCTGGTGGTCGAGATCAAGGGCCGCGCCGTCCGCGCCGCTGTCGGTTCCGCTGGCCGCGACCGGGCCGGCGGGTGGGTCGACATGACCCGCGCCCTGCGCTCGCCGGGCTCGGCCCTGAAGCCGTTCATCTACGCCATGGCCATGGACGACGGCCTGGTCGCGCCCGACACCCAGTTGCAGGACAACACCACCCGCTTCGCCGACTATCAGCCCGAGAACTTCGACCGCGTGTTCCACGACAAGGTCACGGTGCGCGAGGCTCTCGCCCACTCGCTGAACGTCCCGGCCGTCGCCACCCTGGAAAAGCTGGGTCCCGAGGCCTTCGCCGGCCGCATCGAGGCCGCGGGTGCGCATCTGGCGCGGCCCAAGGCGCAGCTGAAGGAAGCTGGCCTCGCCCTGGCGCTGGGCGGCGAAGGCATCACCTGGCGCGATCTCGTCATGCTCTATGCCGCGCTGGGCGACGGCGGCATCGCCAAGCCGCTGGCCTGGACGGAAGAGGACGCCAAGGCCCGCGAGCGCTCGGCGGGAACGCGGCTGGTCCGCCCCGAGGCGGCGCGGCAGGTGCTCGATATTCTCCGCGAAGCCCCGGCCCCGCGCGGCCGCGCCCCCTCGGCCCTGACGCGCGGCGGGCCGTCGATGGCCTTCAAGACCGGCACCTCGTACGGCTTCCGCGACGCGGTGGCGGCGGGCGTGGTCGGCGGCTATGCGATCCTGGTCTGGACGGGCCGGGCCGACGGCGGCGCGCGCGGCGGGCTGACGGGCCGCGACGCGGCCCTGCCGCTGCTGTTCGACGTCGCCGACGCCATCGGAACCCAGTCCTCGGCCCCGCGTCCGATCGCGCCGAAACTGGCGCCGCTGGCCTTGCGGACGCCGCGCGCCGCCGACGAAGGCCCGCGCCTGATCTTCCCGCCCGACGGCGCGTCGGTGCAGGTCGACGCCTTCAATGCCAAGGCGCGGGGTCTGGTGCTGGCCGCCGAGGGCGAGGGCCTGACCTGGTACGTGGAAGGCCGGCCGCTGGACCTGGATCCGGTCAGCGGCCGCGCGATCTGGAGGCCGGCCGCGCCGGGCTTCTACAAGCTGTCGGTGGTCGATGCGCGGGGCCGGAAGGCCCAGGCGCGCGTGCGGATCAGGGGCGGTTAGAGTCCGCCATCATCCGCTCGTAGTCCGCCAGGCTGCTGATGCCGATGTTGAGATCGTTCACCAGGCCGTCGTGCAACGAATAGACCCAGCCATGCACCGACAGGTCCTGGCCGCGGGCCCAGGCGTCCTGGACGAAGACGTCGGCGGCCACGTTGCGGACCTGGCGGGCGACGTTCAACTCGGTCAGGCGGTCGAGCATGGCGCGCTGCTCGGGGATCGCTTCCAGTTCGTGCTTGTGCTCGGCGTGGATCTCGCGGATCGGGTGCAGCCAGTGGTCGACCAGGCCCCGGCGCTGGCCATCGATGGCCGCCGCCACGCCGCCGCAGCCATAGTGGCCAACGACCATGACATGCTTGACCTTCAGCACCTCGACCGCGAACTGCAGCACGGACAGGTAGTTGGCGTCCTGCGGCGGGGCGAGGTTGGCGACGTTGCGGTGGACGAACAGTTCGCCCGGATCCAGGCCGACGATCTCGTTGGCCGGTACGCGGCTGTCGCTGCAGCCGATCCAGAGGTATTCCGGGCTCTGCTGGCCTTCCAGGCGCTTGAAGAACTCCGGATCGACCTGGGTCTTGCGTTCCGACCAGGCGGCGTTGTTGGCTTTGAGGTCCTCAAGCATCTAGCGCTCCGGATGGTGGTCGGGATGGGCGGCTTCGATGGCCGGGTGCCTGGCCGCGCGGGCGGCGGCGGCGACGATCGAAGGGAAGGGCGACAGGTCGAGGTTGAAGCGGCCGGCGTTGAACACCTGCGGCACCAGCAGACAGTCGACCAGACCCGGCGCGTCGCCATAGGCGAAGCCGCCGGAATGCGCGGCGACCATCGGCTCCAGGGCCCGGAAGCCGTCGCTGATCCAGCGGGCGACCCAGGCGTTGCGGTCGGTCTCGCCGATCTCCAGCGCGGTCAGCTGGCGCAGGACGCGCAAATTGTTCAGCGGATGGATGTCGCAGGCGATGATCTCGGCCATGCCGCGCACGATGGCCCGTTCATAGGCGGTGTGCGGCAAGAGGGCGGGCTCGGGCGAGACCTCGTCCAGCCATTCCAGAATGGCCAGGCTCTGGGTCAGCGGCCGGCCGTCGACCTCCAGGGTCGGGACCAGCTCCTGAGCGTTGAGCGCCCGATAGGCGTGTTCATGATGGCCGTTGGCCACCAGGTCGACGGGGCGCAGTTCGTACGCGAGGCCCTTCAGGTTCAGGCCGATGCGCACCCTGTAAGGCGCGCTGGCGCGCTTGGCGCTGTGCAGGACCAGCTTCACTTCCAGCTCCTAGACGAGCGTGAATTCAAGGCGGCCGACGCCCTCGACCTCGCCGACGATCTTGTCGCCGCGGGCGATGGGGCCGACGCCTTCGGGCGTGCCGGTGAAGATCAGGTCGCCGGCGGCCAGGGTCCACAGTTCGCTGGCCTTGGCGATCACCTCGCCAACGTTCCAGATCATGTCGCCGACCTCGCCGCGCTGGCGTTCCTGTCCGTTGACCGACAGGGTGACGGCGGCCTCGGGGGGCGGGGCGTCCATCACGCGGATGGCGGTGATCGGCGCGCTCTCGTCGAAAGCCTTGCCGGCCTCCCAGGGATGACCCTTGGCCTTGGCCGCGCCTTGCAGGTCGCGGCGGGTCAGGTCGACGCCGACGGCGTAGCCGAACACGGCCTCGAGGGCTTGGTCGGGGGTCAGGTTCGCGCCGCCGCTCTTGAGGGCCACGACCAGCTCGATCTCGTGATGCAGGTCGTTGGTGGCCGGCGGATAGGCGATCTGGCCCTTCAGCGGCGCCACCGCATCGGCGGGCTTGCTGAAGAAGAACGGCGGATCGCGGGTGTCGGCGCCCATCTCGCGGGCGTGAGCGGCGTAGTTGCGGCCCACGCAGAGGATCCGGCGGACCGGGAAGACCGCGTCCGATCCCTCCACCGGAACCGTCGGGATGGCGTGCGGGGGAAAGGCGTAGGTCGTCATGGCGCTTCGTTTAGACCCAAAAGCCGCCGCCCAAAACCCCTGTGCGGTTCAAACAGCGCCGGCGAACCCCAAGAGCCGCAAAGTGGTCGCTGTTCAGAAATCCCGCGGTTGAACCCTTGGCCTAAACGTTCTTTCACTTGCCCCAGTCGTCACCGTCAAGTCATGTCGGCGCTGGGGTAGTGGGCGCGTTTATATTCGGGGGCCGTTATGCTGATCATCGAGAACCTGACCCATGTCTATGGCAACGGCGTGCGCGCCCTGGATGAGGTCAGCCTGACGATCCCCCGCGGCATGTACGGGCTGCTCGGTCCGAACGGCGCCGGCAAGTCGACCCTGATGCGCACCATCGCCACCCTGCAGGCCCCGACCTCGGGCCATATCCGCTTCGGCGACATCGACGTGCTGAAGACGCCTGAGGAACTGCGCAAGACGCTGGGCTACCTGCCGCAGGACTTCGGCGTCTATCCGCGGGTCTCGGCCTACGACATGCTCGACCATATGGCGGTGCTGAAGGGCGTCGCCAGCGCCAAGGATCGCAAGGAAACCGTCGAAAACCTGCTGAACCAGGTCAATCTGTGGAACGTGCGCAAGAAGGCCATCGCCGGCTTCTCGGGGGGATGCGCCAGCGCTTCGGCATCGCTCAGGCCCTGATCGGCGATCCGCGCCTGATCATCGTCGACGAGCCCACGGCGGGCCTCGACCCCGAGGAGCGCAACCGTTTCCTGAACCTGCTGGCCGAGATCGGCGAGAACGTGGTGGTGATCCTGTCGACCCACATCGTCGAGGACGTCTCGGATCTCTGCCCGGCCATGGCCATCATCTGCGACGGCCGTATCGTGCGCGAAGGCGCGCCGATGGACCTGGTTGGCCAGCTGAAGGGCCGGATCTGGAAGAAGCTGATCGACAAGACCGAGCTGGAGGCCGCCAAGGCCCAGTACAAGGTCATCTCCACGCGCCTGCTAGCCGGCCGCACGGTCATCCACATCCTGTCGGACGATAATCCCGGCAATGGCTTCACGCCGGTCGAGGGCGGGCTGGAGGACGTCTACTTCTCCACCCTCTCGACCACCCGGCGGGCGGCCTGACGGGGAGCGACGGCATGTTTCGCAAGATCGCGGGCTTCGAGCTCCGCTACCAGCTGAAGTCGCCCGTCTTCTGGGTGGTGGCGGTCATCTTCTTCCTGCTGACCTTCGGGGCGGCGACGATCGACCAGATCCGCATCGGCGGCGGCGGCAACATCCACAAGAACGCCCCGTTCGCGATCGCCCAGACCCACCTGATCCTGTCGATCTTCTACATGTTCGTGACCACGGCCTTCGTGGCCAATGTGGTGGTGCGCGACGACGAGACGGGCTTCGGGCCGATTCTGCGCTCCACGCGAATCCGCAAGTTCGACTATCTGTACGGCCGGTTCACCGGGGCCTTCCTGGCGGCGGCGATCTCGTTCCTGGCCGTGCCGCTGGCGATCTTCATCGGCTCGTTCATGCCGTGGATCGACCCCGAGCGCCTGGGCCCGAATGACCTGCACGCCTACCTGTTTTCCTATTTCGCCCTGGCCCTGCCGTCGATCCTGCTGACCTCGGCGCTGTTCTTCGCCCTGGCCACGATCACCCGCTCGATGATGTGGACCTATGTCGGCGTGGTCGCCTTCATGGTGCTGTGGATCATCGCCAACATCGCGCTGGACAAGCCCGAGTTCGAGAATATCGCCGCCTACTGGGAGCCGATGGGCACCGCGGCCTACGGCCTGGCGACCAAGTACTGGACCGCCAGCGAGCGCAACGCGGTGATCCCGCCCTTGGCCGGGGCGCTGCTGTTCAACCGCGCACTGGCGGTCGTGCTGTCGGCCGGCTTCCTGACGCTGGCCTACAGCCTGTTCCGCTTCCAGTCGGCCGATCTTTCGGGGCAAGCCAAGGTCAAGAAGGGCAAGGCCGAGGACAAGGCCGCGCCGGTCCTGATCGCCGGTCCGCTGCCGCAACCGAAGTTCGACCGCGCCACGGCCTGGGCCCAACTTGTGGTCCGCACGCGCCTGGACATGGGCCAGGTGTTCAAGAGCCCGGCCTATTTCGTGCTGCTGTTCCTGGGGCTGGCCAACGCCATGGGCGCCCTGTGGTTCGCCACAGACGCCGGCCGCTACGGCGGGGTGATCTATCCGGTCACCCGCGTGCTGCTGAGCCCGCTTCTGGGCTCGTTCGGCCTGATCCCGATGATCATCGCCATCTACTATTCCGGCGAGCTGGTCTGGCGCGAGCGCGAGCGCAAGACCACGAGATCATCGACGCCACCCCCGTGCCCGACTGGGCGTTCGTGGCGCCCAAGACCCTGGCCATCAGCCTCGTCCTGGTCTCGACCCTGCTGGTCAGCGTGTTCGCGGCCATCCTCAGCCAGATCTTCCACGGCTATTTCAAGCTGGAGCTCGACAAGTACCTGATCTGGTACGTGCTGCCGCAGGCGGTGGACTGGATCCTGCTGGCCGTGCTGGCGGTGTTCCTGCAGACGATCAGCCCGCACAAGTTCATCGGCTGGGGCCTGATGGTGATCTATCTGGTCACCACCATTACGTTCGTGAATCTGGGCTTCGAGGCCAAGCTCTACAACTACGGCTCGACCACCGACACGCCGTTCTCGGACATGAACGGCCTGGGCAAGTTCTGGATCGGGGCCTGGTGGCTGCGGGCCTACTGGACGGCCTTCGCGGTGGTGCTGCTGGTGCTGGCCTATGGCCTGTGGCGGCGCGGGACCGAGAGCCGCCTCCTGCCGCGCCTGCGCCGACTGCCGCTGCGCCTGCGCGGCGTCGCGGGCCTGCTGATGGGCGGCGCCCTGGTCGCCTTCGTGGGCCTGGGGGCGTTCATCTACGTCAACACCAATGTCTGGAACGACTACCGGACCAAGATCGACAACGAGGAGTGGCAGGCCGACTACGAAAAGACCCTGCTGCCGTTCGAGAATACGCCGCAGCCCAAGATCGTCGCCATGACCCTGGACGTCGATATCAAGCCGCACGAACCCAGCCTGGAGACCAAGGGTTCGTACGTCATCGAGAACAAGACCGCCGCGCCGCTGAGGGAGATCCACGTCCGCTTCGACCGTGACCTGGCGGTCAAGGGCCTGTCGATCGAGGGCGCGCGACCCAAGAAGACCTTCGAGCGCTTCAACTACCGCATCTTCGCCTTCGACACGCCGATGCAGCCGGGCGAGCGGCGCAAGATGAGCTTCATCACCCTGCGCTCGCAGCGGGGCTTCCCCAACAGCGACCAGGAAAGCCGGGTCGTCGACAACGGGACCTTCGTCAACAACCTGGAGATCGCGCCGATCCTGGGCATGGCCCGCGACGGCCTGCTGCAGGACCGCGCCAAGCGCCGCAAGTACGGCCTGCCGCCCGAGCGCCGCATGGCCAAGCTGGGCGACGTTCCGTCCCGCCAGTTCAACGGCCTGCGCAAGGACGCCGACTTCATCACCTCGGACATCACCGTCACCACCGAGGCCGACCAGACCCCGATCGCGCCGGGCTACAAGGTCTCGGACACGGTCAGGAACGGTCGCCGCGTGGCCCGCTTCGTCACCGAGGCGCCGATCATGCCGTTCGTCTCCATCCAGTCGGCCCGCTACCAGGTCGCCGAGGAACGCTACAAGGGCGTGAAGCTGGCGGTCTATTACGACGCCCAGCACCCCTGGAACATCGAGCGCATGAAGACCGCGATGAAGCGGTCGCTGGACTATATGGGGACCAATTTCAGCCCGTATCAGTTCCGGCAGCTGCGCTTCCAGGAGTTCCCGGACTACGCCCAGTTCGCCCAGTCGTTCGCCAACACCATTCCGTGGTCGGAGGGGATGTTCTTCATCTCCGACTATCGCGACCCGACCAAGATCGACATGGTCACCTATGTCGGGGCGCACGAGATCGGCCACCAGTGGTGGGCCCACCAGGTGATCGGCGCCGACCAGCAGGGCGGGGCGATGCTCTCCGAGACCTTCGCCCAGTACTCGGCCCTGATGGTGATGAAGCGGAGTTATGGCAAGCCGCAGATCCGCAAGTTCCTGAAGTTCGAGCTGGACAGCTATCTGCGCGCGCGCGGCGGCGACGTCATCGACGAGCAGCCGCTCTACAAGGTCGAGAACCAGCCTTACGTCTATTACCGCAAGGGCTCGCTGGTCATGTACCGGCTGCAGGACCAGATCGGCGAGGAGACGGTCAACCGCGCCCTGCGCAAGCTGATCGCCGACCACGCCTTCAAGGGCGCGCCCTATCCGATCACCACCGACTTCCTGACCGCCCTGCGCGCCGAGGCCCCGGCCGACAAGCAGGCCCTGATCACCGACCTGTTCGAGAGGATCACGCTCTACGACCTTAAGACCAAGAGCGCGACGGTGAAGAAGCGGGCGGACGGCAGGTTCGACGTGACGATCACGGTCGACGCCCAGAAGAAATATGCCGACGGCAAGGGCAAGGAAACCGCCGCGCCCCTGAACGAGACCATGGACATCGGCCTGTTCACGGCCAAGCCGGGCGACAAGGGCTTCGACGCCAAGGACGTGGTGGCCTATGAGCGCCGGTCGATCCGCTCGGGCGTGCAGACCTTCACCTTCACGACGGCCCGGGCGCCGACGTTCGCGGGCGTCGATCCGTACAACACGGTGATCGACCGGAACGGCGACGACAATACGGTCAAGGTCGGCGGGTGAGCGGGCCGGCGATCCGGATGGACGCGGGGGCGCTGAACGCGTTCCTGCGGTCCGCGTTTCCGGAGACGGATCCCGACTACATGCCCTCCGTGCTGGAGGTCGAGCCGGGGCGGGTTTTGATGAAGCTGCCGTATCAGACCCGGCAGTTGCGGCCGGGCGGGGTGATCTCAGGACCGACCCTGATGACGCTGGCGGACACCGCGGCCTATGCCCTGGTCCTGGCGCATATTGGCGAGGTGGCCATGGCGGTGACCACCTCGCTCAACATTCATTTCCTGAGAGGTTGCCAGCCTGGCGATCTCTACGCCGAGGGGACCCTGCTCAAGCTCGGCCGCCGCATCGCGACGGCCGATGTCCTGATGTGGACGGAAGGGCGCGAGCGGGCCGCCGCCAAGGCGACGGTCGCCTACGCCATTCCCTAAGCGTTACTGACGGGCCTTGGCGACGTCCTCGCCGGTGTCGAAGCCCTTCTTCAGGCCCTCGGCCATGTTCAGGTGTTCCTGGACCTTCGGGGCCGTGGCGGCGGCGAAGGCCTTGATGGCCGGGGTGTCGCCGTCCTGGGCGTAGCGCTGCAGCAGGTTCAGGGCCGACTGGTGAGCGTCGACCTGGCCGTCGGCGTACTTCTTGTCGAAGTCCTTGGCGTCGGCCTTGGTCAGGTCGTCGATCTTGCCCTGGGCGTCTTCCGACAGGACGGTCGGCAGGGTGATGGCCGCGCCCGAGGCGGCGATGGCCGACTTCAGCTCGGCGCTGGTGGCCGTGTGGGCCTTTTCCATCGCGGCGGCGAACTTCTTCACCGACGGATTGGTCGAGCGCGTGGCGGCCAGCTTGGCGGCGGCGATCTCGAACATGTCGCTGTCGGCGGCCTTCATGGCGAAGACGTCGGCCTTGGTCTCGTCCGCCGGGGTCGGGACGGTGGCCGCCGGATTGGCGTCCGGGGTCGCGGCCTGTTCGGCCGGGGTGGCGGCGCCCTTGGTCTCTTCGGCCTTCTGGCCGCAGGCGGCCAGGCTGAGGGCGGCGATGGCGGCGGCGCCGAACATGATATGACGGTTCATGGCTCTGTCTTTCCCTGTGCGTTTTTCTTAGAGGTTGGTGGACAGGCGACGCGCGCGACGCCGTGTGACCAACAAAACTTCACGGGGCCGTGAACGGTTCCGGCAAGGGTGGGGGAAGAATCGCATGACGCAGGGTCCGCTAGCCGGATTGCGGGTGATCGAGATGGGCTCGCTGATCGCCGGGCCGTTCTGCGGTCAGGTGCTGGGCGACTTCGGGGCCGAGGTCATCAAGCTGGAGGATCCCAAGGTCGGCGACCCGATGCGCCAATGGGGGCGCTCCAAGCCTCAGGGCCTGTCGCCCTGGTGGCCGGTGATCGGCCGCAACAAGAAATCCGTCACCGTCGATCTGCGTACGGACGAAGGCCGGAACATCGCCCGCGCCCTGATCGCCAAGGCCGACGTGGTGGTCGAGAATTTCCGCCCCGGCACCCTCGAGAAGTGGGGGATGGGCTATGAGGCGCTGGCCAAGACCAATCCGGGTCTGGTCATGGCGCGGGTGTCGGGCTTCGGCCAGACGGGACCCTATGCCAGCCGCGCCGGCTACGCTCTGGTCGGCGAGGCCATGGGGGGCTTGCGCCACATCACCGGCGAACCCGACCGGCCGCCGGCCCGGGCCGGCATCTCGATCGGCGACAGCCTGTCGGGCCTGAACGCCGCGCTCGGCGTGATGATGGCCCTCCACGCCCGCCAGCGCACCGGCAAGGGTCAGGTGGTCGACGTGGCCATCTATGAGAGCGTGCTGACGGTGATGGAGAACCTGATCACCGAATACGACCTGACCGGCTATGTCCGCGAGCGCTCGGGGGCGGTGCTGCCCGGCATCGCGCCGTCGAACGTCTACCCCACCAGGTCCGGCGAGCTCGTTTTGATCGGCGCCAACCAGGACACCCTGTTCAGGCGGCTCTGCGACCTGATGGGCCGGCCGGATCTGGCCGACGATGTCCGCTATCGCGACCATGCCGCGCGTGGCGCGCACCAAGCCGAACTCGACGCCCGCATCGCCGCCTGGACGGCCGACCAGGAGATCGACGACCTGCTGCCCAAGCTGGAGGCCGCGGGCCTGGCCACCGGCCGGATCTACCGCGCGCCCGACATGATCGCCGATCCGCAGTTCGCGGCGCGGGAGTCGATCGTCACCACCCCGCACCCGGTGTTCGGCCAGATCAAGATGCAGAACGCCTTCCCGAAGCTGACGGAGACGCCGGGCGGGGTGCGCTGGACCGGACCGACGCTGGGCGAGCATACGGAGGCGGTGTTGACGCAGGCGGCCGGGATGAGCGCGGAGGCGGTGCAGGGGCTGCGGAAGCGGGGCGTTATCTGAGGGCCCGTCCTCGCCCTTCGACAGGCTCAGGGTGAGGACTACTTTCGGGGCGGTTCAGTAAGAAACCTCATCCTGAGCTTGTCGAAGGACGAGGTGTCGGTCCCGCTGATGATCAAGCCCGCCCCGTGACCCCCGCCACGGCCCGCGCGATCTGGTGCACGTTGTAGGGCTTGCGCACGATCGGGGCGTCGAACCCCATCGGCGCGGCCTTGTCGGCATAGCCCGTGGCGAACACGAACGGCCGGCCCATGGTGCGCAGGATCTCGGCCACCGGCGCGACCGACTGGCCGTTGAGGTCGGCGTCCAGGACCGCAACGTCGAAGTCCATCTCGACCATCGACAGCGCCTCGTTGAGTTCCGCCGCGCAGCCGACCACCACGACACCGGCGTCCTCCAGGCCGGCTTCGAGCTCCAGGGCCAGCAGCAGCGAGTCCTCGACGATCAGCACCTTCAGGCCGGCGATGGCGCCCGGACGAACGGTCTCGTCGGCGGCGACCACGGTTTCGACGATGCGTTCGGGAGCGACCTCGGCCGGCTCGATCGGCGGCGCGTCGGCCAGGGCCTCGGCCGCGCCCTGGATCATGGCGGTGACGCCGCTGGAGCGGTAGTTGATCTTGGCCGACCCGCCCAGTTCGCGGCCGGCGACGTCCTCGATCAGGGTGGCGCCGAAGCCCTTGGCGACTGGCGCGGTGGCCGGCGGACCGCCGGTCTCCAGCCATTCGAGGGCGAAGCCGCCCTCGGGCGTGCGCCGCCAGACGACCTCGACCTTGCCGTTCTCGGTCGAAAGCGAACCATAGCGCATCGCATTGACCGCCAGTTCGTGCAGCGCCAGCGACAGGGCCGAGGCCGCGCGCGGCGTCAGGAACAGTTCCGGCCCGTCCCAGCGGGTCTGGGTCGGGGCCAGACCGCCCAGTTCGGCGGCGGCGATCCGCGCCAGGGTCGCGCCGCGCCAGCGGGCGGCGGTCAAGAGGTCGTGAGCCGAGCTCATCGACTTCAGCCGCGCGGCGAAGGTCTTGAGGAACACGTCCAGCGAGGCCGACTTGCGCGCCGACTGGGCCGCCACCGACTGAACCACGGCCAGCAGGTTCTTGATGCGGTGGTCCAGCTCGGCGACCAGGTTTTCGCGCTGATCCTCTTCGGCCCTGCGCTCGGTGATGTCCTGGACGACGCCGATCAGATAGGCCGGCTCGCCATTGGCGTCGCGCACGATGACGCCCGAACCATGGTTCCAGATTTCGCGGCCGTCGGGGCCGCTGGGTCGGCGGTACTCGGCCTCGTAGCGATCGCTTTCCGCCAACTGCTCGTCGATCAATTCCTTCAGCCAGGCCCGATCGTCGGGATGCAGGTATTGATAGAGCGCGTCGCCGTCCTCGGCAGGGATCTCGCCGGGCTCGACGTTCGAGATCTTGGCCAGGCGGGGGCTGATCTTGAAGACGTCGCGTTTGATGTCCCACTCGAACTCGCCGAGGCTGGCGGCCGAGATGGCCAGGTCCAGGCGCTCGCTCTCGAGATTGCGGGCCAGGCATGGCTGGTCGGCCAGGCCTTCCGCGGCCAGGTCGGCCAGGTCTTCCAGGGCCTGCAGATCCTCGTCGGAGGCGGGGCCGCTCGCGCCTGGGCCTTCCACCACCAGGGCGCCCAGCACATGGCCCTGCTTGTCGCGGATCGGCGCGCCGAGGGCGACGGGGCCGTTGGCGGTCACGACCTGGTCGGCCAGGTCGCCGGCGCGGGGTCCTTCGGGGCCGGCGTAGCCAACGAAGGCCTTGCGCCAGACCCTGTCCTCGTCGACCAGGACGACGGCGGCCTTGGGCGCATCGAACAGCCGGACGGCCAGACGCGCGAGGCGCAGGAAGCGAGGCTCGTTGACCGCGCTGTCCAGGATGTTCAAGGCCTTCAAGGCGTTGAGCCGGGCGGCTTCCTGGCGCTCGTCGCTGACGATGGGGGCGTCCTCCATGATTCGACCTTAGACCCGCTTCGCGTCTAGCGCGAGCGCCTTTGGACGCTTCTTTTCGGGCCTCGCCCGCGCTCAACCGGGGATTCCACAGTGGTGAAGCTTGGGCCCTTGCGCTAACGTGGAACCCCGACGTCGAGCAGGCGTTGACGAGGCGCAGCTTCAGCGCCCCAGGTCGGTCGCGTCGCGAACAGGAGATGATCATGCCCGCCAGTCCCGCCGCCGCCAAGGACGCCGAGAAGGCCAAGTCGGCCACGCTCGAGGCCGTCGAACACGCCGAGCGCAGCTTCGCCCACGCCGCCGACGCCGCCCGCGTCTCGCTGACCGAAGCCGCCAAGCGCGTCGAGAAGTCGGTTTCGGAAGGCTTCGAAACCCTGCGCGCCCAGAGCCGCACCTATACCGACACCGCCGGCCAGCAGATCGAGGACGCCCAGCGCTATGCCTCGGAGCGTATCCGTGAGCGTCCGATCACCGCCACCCTCGCCGGTCTCGGCGTCGGCGTGCTGATCGGCCTGCTGCTCTCCGGCGGCCGCAGCAACAACCGGTGATCTTCGAAAAGACCCTGATGACGCTGGCCGCGGCCGCGGCGATCGCCGCCGCCGCCGCGGTGGCCGTCGTATCCGCCGCCTTCGCGATCTACGCCGTGCTGGTTCCGCTGGTCACGGCGGCCGGCGCGGCCGCGATCGTCGCGGCCGTCGCGGCCCTGATCGTCGCCATCGCCGGCATGATCGCCGCCCGCAAGGTCGAAGGTCGTCATCATAACAACCAACAGGCCCCGCAGCAGGGCTTCGACATGACCAGCAAGGTCATCGAGATCGTGCGCGACAGGCCGCTGATGTCGATCGGCATCGGTCTGGCCGCCGGGATCTTCGCGCTGAAGAACCCGACCCTGACCGCCTCGCTGGCCAAGGCGTTCCTGGACCCGAAGCCGCCGCAGCGCTGATCACGCCAATGTTGTTCAAGACAGACGCCACCGGATCCGTTCGGTGGCGTTTGTCTTGGAGCATTGGTCTTCGGATTCCCGGAAACCCTAAGTTTTCAAGGGAATTTATCTCGAAAATTTGAGCGCGCCTTGGCGGCTTGCGGCGGTGAAACCGCTTACGCTTTGTCCTGGTGGGCTCTAGATGCTTCCCGCGCGTTCCCTCCTCCCTGGAACGCCTTCCCATGGAGTGAACATGACGTACAAGCTGCCGGACCTGCCCTACGCGTACGACGCGCTGGAGCCGACGATCTCCGCCAACACCCTCCATTTCCACCACGACAAGCACCACGCGGCCTATGTGACCGCGCTGAACGGCCTGCTGAACGGCGACGACAAGGGCTCGCTGGAAGCGGTGATCAAGGGCGCCGGTCCGGGTAAGGTGTTCAACAACGCCGCCCAGGCCTGGAACCACGCCTTCTTCTGGGACGGCCTCTCGCCCACCAAGACCGCCCCGGGCGCCGATCTGGCCGCCGCCATCGACTCGACCTTCGGCGGCCTGGACGCCCTGAAGGAAAAGTTCGTCGCCGAGGGCATCGGCCACTTCGGCTCGGGCTGGGTGTGGCTGGTCTCGGACGCCTCGGGCGCGCTGAAGGTCATCTCGACCCACGACGCCGAAAGCCCGGTCACCCAGGATCTCACGGCCCTGGTGGTCGCCGACGTCTGGGAGCACGCCTACTATCTGGACTACCAGAACCTGCGGAAGGGCTTCCTGGAAGCGGTCTTCGACAACCTGATCAACTGGACCCTGGCCGACAGCCAGTACGCCGCGGCCAAGTCGGGTTCGCAAGGCTGGGCCTATCCGGCTCCGGAATAGGGCCATGCTCGGCGATGAATTTCCGGAACGCCCGGGAGTCGGGTGCGTTTTCTCGAAGCGGGGCCATGGCCTTGATTAAAGACAACGCCCCGGCTCGAAAGGCCGGGCTCATCCGGAGAGACCCATGCTGAACTGGGCCGTGACCTTCCTGGTGGTCGCCCTGATCGCCGCCCTCCTGGGCTTCACCGGCATCGCCGGGACCGCGATCGGGATCGCCAAGATCCTATTCTACGTCTTCCTGATCCTGTTCCTGGTGTCGCTGGTCAGCCACCTCTTCCGAGGCGGGCGCGGCGCGCCACGCTAGGTAGGACCGAGACAAAACGGCGGAACGGCGCGGTTCAGGCCGCGCCGTTTTCGTTTGGGCTTCTGCGGTCGCAGGCCCAGGTGCGCCAGACCTCGAACTTGCCGTGCGCGTAGGCCAGGGCCTGTACGCGCACGCAGCCGGGCTCGACCTCGATGACATTGAAGCCTGGCGCCGCGCCCCGCTCTCGATGCGAAAGGGTGCCCGAGCCGATCGCCTGGGTCTTGCCGTCGCCGAACGGGACGGCGGTGACGAACGGCAGGTGGATATGGCCCGACAGGATGACGTCGGCCCCGGCCTGGACGAAGCGGTTGGCCGCGTCGACCCCGCCATGGACCTTGGCGGTCATCGGTCCGCCCAGAACCTCCATCAGCGGATGATGGCAGACCACCACCTTGAGATCGTCGGCGGGCGCGGCCTCCAGTTCGCGGACGACGCGGCGGACCTGGCCGCGCGACACCGCGCCCTTCGACCAGTTCCAGCGCACCTGGGCGGCGCGGGCGGTATTCAGCGAGGTCACGGTGATCCCCGGCGTCCGCCAAGCCGCGCCATCCTCGTCGCCGAATCGGTCCCTGAACCGCCGCCAGGTGCGGGTGAAGCGCTCGAAGAGCTCGCCAAGGCCGACGAAGGGCGTGTCGTGGTTGCCGGGCACGACGATCATCGGATCGGGCAGGCGCTTCAGCCAGGCCGCCGCCGCGTCGAACTCGGGGGCCTTGCCGTCCAGGGTCAGGTCGCCGGCCACCACCACCAGGTCGGGCCGGGCCTCGGCGATCCAGGCTGTCGCGGCCTCCACGGCCTCCTGGTTCTCGCCGCCGAAATGGATGTCGGAGAGCTGGACCAGTCTCATCGGTCTAGGCTCACTCTGGCGTCTCGTCCTTTGGCGTCTCGTCCTTTGGGGTCTCATCTGGCGGAACCAGGGCTCGGAAGGCCTTGGGGCGGAAGCGGACAGACACCTCGGGATCGAACCGCGCGGGCTCGCCGTCCAGGATCGCCGGGATGCGGCCGTGAGCCCGGATCTTGCCGGTGCGGCAGCGGCCGGCGTTGACCGACGGGTCCTCGCGCCACTGGCCTCGCGCGGCGTTGAAGCCCAGGCGGAAGACGTCCAGGGCGCTGGACGGATCCAGCGCCGCCGCCTCCAGAGCGCGCTCGTCGGCGTCCAGGGCGGTCGAGACCAGCGGGCACATCAGGGTCAGGGCCTCGGTCTTGATCTCGGGTCGGCCGTCCAGCGAAACGCGCAGGCGGCCGGAAAAGGCGCGTCGAAGGGCGCGACGGGCGCGGGCGAGGGCGACGCTGAAGCGGCCTTCGCGGGCCGCCTCGCGCGCCGTGGCCCACAGGGCCGGGCTACCCAGGATGGCGGCGACGAAGAACAGGCGTCCGCCGACCTCGCCGCCGGAGATGGTTCGCGCCTCGCCGTTCTCCAGGCAGGCCTTCATCGCCGCCTGCCAGTCGCGTTCGCCATAGAGAGCGTGCGGCAGCATGTTCATGGTGCCGCCGGGCAGGGGGGCGATCAGGGGACCGTCCGGCCCGGCCATTTCGGCGGCGGCGCGGGCCGTGCCGTCGCCGGCGATCACCAGCACCGCGTCCGGCGCGCTGTCGATCACCGTCCTCAGGCAGTTGATCAGCTCGCCCGGCCGCGGCGCGTGGACGACGCCGGAAACGCCGTACTCCGC
The DNA here is from genome assembly GCA_965283765.1 of Caulobacteraceae bacterium. Classification (GTDB taxonomy): domain Bacteria; phylum Pseudomonadota; class Alphaproteobacteria; order Caulobacterales; family Caulobacteraceae; genus Caulobacter. The sequence continues at coordinate 37,156 of CBDIPU010000001.1, read as the reverse complement.
CAGCAGCTGTTCGGCGATCCGCGGCGCGTCCGGGCCGACGGATCCGGACGCGGTGTTGGCGATGACCTCGATACGCTTCACGCGCTCCCCTCTTCTCGTCAAACTCGCCGACGCAACGGGCGGAGCTCGACCGTGGTTCCCCGCCAAACGGAACCGTCGTGCCCGGGAGTTGTTAGCAGCGGCAGGGGACAGGAAGCTTGGAACGGAGAGCCAGGATGAAGATGACCATGATCGCCCTGATGGGCGTGGGTGTGCTTGCCGCGGCGTGCACCTCGACCGGCAATGTGGAGCGCAACGCCGCCGGCGGGGCGGCCATCGGCGCCCTGGCCGGCGCCGTGATCGGCAACAATGTGGGCAGCGGCAGCGCCGGAACCGGGGCCGCGATCGGCGCCGCCATCGGCGGGACCGCCGGGGCCGTCAAGGGCTGCCGCGAAGACGGCGGCTGCGGGGCGACCGACACCAACCGCCGCCAGTACTATGACGAGCGGGCGGGCCGTTATTACTATTACGACTTCCGCAGCGGTCGTTACTACTGGGAAGATGGCGCGCGCCGCTACTAAGCTGGACGAGACGCGACGACGCCCCATGGAAGGCGATCGGCCCAGCCGATCGCCTTTCTTGTGTTCGCAGGTTCGAGGAGGAGGGTTCGAATGAAGACGATGAAGATCACCTATGCCGTGCAGGCCATCAGCGTGGCGGGCGTGGTCCTGGCGCTGGCGGGCTGCGCCACGTCCGAGAGCCCATGGCGGGTGCTGCGCAAGCCCGTGGCCGCCGCGCCGGCGGCCTGCGCCGACTTCCAGTCCTCGGTCTATTTCGAGCAGGACAGCGCCGATCTGACGAAGGAGGCCCGCATGCTGCTGGCCAACGCCCAGACCCAGGCGAGAGGCTGCGCCGTGAAGTCCGTGCGGGTGACCGGCCTGGCGGACGCCGTGGGGACCACCGGGGCGAATCTGGTCCTGTCACAGCGGCGCGCCGCGACGGTGACCGCCGCCCTGGCCAAGGCCGGCTTTGGCAAGGTCGAGATCGATACGACCGCCGTGGGGGACGCCGGGGCCGTGGCGGCGTCGGGCGCATCCGCGCCGCTGCGCCGTCGGGCGGACATCCTGTTCGACCTGGAGAGCAAATAGGCCAGGACGGGCGGGCCGCTCAGGCCGTTCGCTTGAGCGCAGCCGAAGGAAAGGCGGGCCGGTCGCCCGGTCCGCCCAAGTTCGCATCAACAAAGGGGGGTGCGAAGGCGGCAGGCTGGCTATCGCCAGCCTCAAGTCGGGGGGGCGTCGCCGCCTTCGCAAGGATGAAAACGACGTTTCGCGCGAACGGTTCCGACCTCGCGCGTTTTTTTTCGCGAACGACCGAAAGGGGCGGGCGGCGGGAACGGCGGTGTCCGGAACACGTTGAAATCCCAGGCGGACATGTGGTCCGCCGAGGCAGGGGAGCAACGTCGTGATCCGGACTTATCAGGCCGAGCATGGCGGTACGGTTTTCGTCTCGACGCTCACGCAGCGTCAAAGAAGGGTGCGCTCGCGCGTCATGGCCTTGGTCGTGATCGTGGCGGTCGGAGCCTCCGCCGGGATGGTGCAGGCCTTCAACGACCGCGACCACGCGGACGCCACCCGTATCTGGACGCCATAAGGAGGTATGACATCATGCCCGCCGACATTCATCACGACGCCGCGCCAGACCCGCAGGGCCCCCGCCTGAACGCCACCCGCGCCCGCCAGGGTCGCTGGGGCCGCCAGGTGTTCTGGGTGCTGATCATTTCCACCGTGCTCGCGGCGCTGGCCCTGTTCGGGGCCTGGACCTTCCGCGCCCGCGATCTCGCCGAGGTCGAGGTCAACAACGGCGCCAAGACGCCGGCCGAGGCCCAGCGTTACGACACCCAGCAGACGCCGGCGCGCCAGACGCCCTAGGGTTCTGTCTGGACGCATTTTCCGGCAACAAATCGGTCCGCGCTTCGTCGGAAATGCTCTAGCCTTGGCGATCGAAGGCGGCCTTCTGAAAGGAGGCCGCCCCTTCTCCATGTCCGTAGGAGCTCCGTCCTTCCCGCCAGGGGCCGAAGAAAACGGCCCTCCTTTCGGAGAGCCGTTTCAAAGGGTCTTGTCGGGAGCGACCCTGAGATCAGGCCGCCTTGGCGGTCCGGCGCGGGTGGAAGAACAGCGCCTGGCCGATCGCCGCCTTCACCGTTTCCGGCTGGAAGGGCTTGGTGATCAGGAAGGTCGGTTCCGGGCGCTCGCCGGTCAGCAGGCGCTCGGGGAAGGCGGTGATGAAGATCACCGGCACGTCCATGCGGCCCAGGATGTCCTTGACCGCGTCGATGCCCGACGAGCCGTCGGCCAGCTGGATGTCGGCCAGGACGAGTCCCGGGGTGCGGCGGGCGACCGCCTCGACCGCTTCGCTGCGGGTGGCGGCGATGTCGGTGACCTGGTGGCCGAGTTCCTTGACCAGGGCCTCGATGTCGGCGGCGATGACCGGCTCGTCCTCGATGATCAGCACGTCGGTGGCCAGTTCGGCGTCGATCTCGGCCTGGGCGTCGGAGATCAGGCGTTCGACCTCGCCGAAGTCGCAGTCCAGGATCTGGGCGGCTTCGGACGGGGTGAAGCCCTCGAGCGCGGTGAGCAGGAAGGCCTGCCGCGAACGCGGGGCGATGCGCATCAGGCGCTGGGCGGCGTCGTCGCCAGCCGTCAGGCCTTCGTCGCGGCGCGCCTCGAGCTGGGCGCCGGAGCTGAGCCAGATGGCGTGGAAGACGCGATACAGCGCCACGCGCGGCGACAGATCGTCGTCCAGCGAACGCTCGCCGGCCGCGAGGGCCTCGAGGGCCACGCGGACATAATGATTGCCGGTCGACTGATCGCCGGTGAGGGCGCGGGCGTAGCGGCGGATGTAAGGCAGATGCGGCCAGCCGAGCAAGAGACTCATGACCCCTCCCGATGCGGTGTCTTCGAAAACTAACGAACGAACGGCAAAGCTATGCCGTTCCGTCGATGGTCGATAACGCCTCCTCAACTGAGCGGTTCCGTCCGGTGCGGATTTTTGACATCTTAAGCTCAAGCTTATGGAACCGGGCACGGAAAACCACGTTGTCGTCTGGCGGAAAGACATTCGGCCAAAGGGGGCGGACGCCGATGCAAATGCAGTTCGGTGTCGAGGACATGATCGAACACGTACCCATGGAAGACAAACGCAAGAGCGCCGCGGCGCTGGATGAGGCGCGTCTGCGCCAGCAGGCCATCGGCGTGAAGCTGCGCCAGATGTTCGATGAGGTGGTCAACGAGGCGGTGCCCGACGAATTCCTCGAGATTCTCCGCAAGGCCGAGCCTCCGAAGGGAGAGCGCTGAGCATGAGCGAACCGCAAGTCGGCCGCTCGCCGCCCGACCCCGTCCGTGACAACCAGTTCAAACGCGAACTGGTCACCTTGATTCCGCATCTGCGCGCCTTCGCCCGCACCCTGACCGGCGACCCCACCGCGGCCGACGATCTGGCGCAGGACGCCATGATGAAGGCCTGGGACGCGCGCGCCAGCTTCCAGCTGGGCACCAACATGAAGGCCTGGACCTTCATGATCCTGCGCAACCAGTTCTATTCGGAAAAGCGCCGCAGCTGGCGCCAGAGCCAGCTGGACCAGGAAGCCGCCGAGCGGACCCTGGTGGCGGTCGACGATCCCGAGGCGCCCGTCGCCCTGGACGAGCTGCGCCTGGGTCTGGCCATGTTGCCGGCCGAGCAGCGCGAAGCGCTGATCCTGGTCGGGGCCGGGGGCTTCGCCTACGAGGAAGCGGCCGAGATCTGCGGCTGCGCCGTGGGCACCGTCAAGAGCCGGGTCAGCCGCGCCCGCCGGGCGTTGCAGGCCATCCTCGAAGCGGGGGCCTATGATCGTGACGGCGCATCGGCGGGTGACGCCATGCATGCGATCCTCGCCGACGCGGAGCGGTTGAGCTCTCTGCGGTGAAGACTTTCGCCGGCCGCGCCGAGCAGGCCGTAACCTCCATCCGAGTCCGCCTGGCCTTCGCGCTGTGCGTGGCGTTGCTTCCCGTGCTGATCATCGGCGGCGCGCAATCGATCTTCGCCTTCCGAGCCGAGGCCGACTTGCGTCGCCAGAGCCTGGAGCTGGCCGCCGGACAGAGCGCCGCCAACGCCCGCGCCCGCATCGAGGCGGCCGGGGTGCTGCTCCAGACCCTGGGCCCAGGCTCGGTCGGGCTGGAATGCGCCCAGCGCCTGGCCGACGTGCGCGCCCGCCTGCCGGGCTACGCCAACCTGATCCGCTTCGACTCGCGCGGCCGCGTGGCCTGCGCCGCGGCCACCACGCCGTTCGACGCCGAGCGGGGGCAAAGGCCTTGGTTCCAGGAGCTGCGCGACGGCGCAAGCATGGTCGTGGCCTCGGATCCCGGCGCGGTCTACGCCAACGAGCCGGCGGTGCTGGCCGCCGTCCGCGCCGGCGCGCCCGACAAGTTCGAAGGCGCCATGGCCGCCGTCCTGAACCTGCGCGATCTCAAGGTCGGCACGGTCAACCGCTTCATGCCCGACGGGGCCGAGGTGGCGCTGGCCGATTCGAACGGCGCGATCTTCGCCGCCACCGACCCTTCGGCCTTCTCGGCGCCGCCGCGCGGCTGGCGCGAGCGCGCGGCCAAGAGCGGCGCGGCGATCTGGAGCCACGAGGACGCGGCCCACCACGAGCGCACCTACTCGGCCGCGCCGCTGGTCAATGACGATGTCTTCGTCGTGCTGTCGGCCCCCACGCCGGGCCTGGTGTCCTGGGCCTGGATCAATCCGATCTCGCGCCTGTTGCTGCCGCTTCTGGCCTTCTTCCTGGCCTTGGGCGCGGTGCTGATCGTCGCCGAGCGGGAGGTGATCCGCTGGATCGTCTACCTGCAGCGCGTGGCGGCGATCTATGCGCGTGGCCGCTTCACCGTTCGGCCGCTGCAGGCCGAGCGCGCGCCGCCGGAGATCCGCGAGCTGGCGGCGACCCTCGACGCCATGGCCGGCGGCATCGTCGCCCGCGACGCCTCGCTGCTGGACAGCCTGGCCGAGAAAGACGCGCTGATGCGCGAGATCCATCACCGGGTGAAGAACAATCTGCAGATCATCACCTCGCTGCTGAACATGCAGCAGCGGGCCCTGGCCGATCCCGCGGCCAAGGCGGCGATGAACGACACCCGACAGCGGATCACCGCCCTGGCCCAGATCTACCGCGCCCTCTACCAGGGGCCGGATCTCAAGCGCGTCGATCTGCGGCCGTTCCTGGAGGAGCTGACCGCCCAGCTGCTGGCGAACGACATGTCCACCTCGCCGCTGGTGCGGACCGAGGTCCATGCCGATCCGCTGGTCATCGATCCCGACCGGCTGGCCCCGATCGCCCTGTTCGCGGTCGAGGCGATCACCAACGCCCAGAAGCACGCCTTCGGTCCGGCGGGCGGCATGCTGAGCGTCGGCTTCCACGTGCGTGGCGAGGAGGCCGAGCTCTCCATCAGCGATGATGGTCCGGGCGCGCCCGACAGTGTCGGCGGCGGGGTCGGCCGCACCCTGATGACCGCCTTCGCCCGTCAGCTGCGCGGCAAGGTGACGTTCGAAAGCCACACCCCGCGCGGTTTGACCGTACGCCTGACCTTCCCGACCCCGCAGGCGGTGATTCCCCTAACCTAGGCTGGAACCGAGCTTCGCCGCTGACGTTCTTGAGGGGCAATCGTTTCAAGCGCCCCTTCCCCATCCCTTCGGGGGCGAACATCGGAGAAGACCATGCGTAAGCTCGTCATTATCGCCGCCGCCCTCGCGTCGCTGTCGGTCGCCGCCTGCAACACCGTCGAGGGCGCTGGCAAGGACGTTTCGTCGGCCGGCAAGGCCGTCAGCGAGACGGCCAAGGACGTCAAGTAAGGCGTTCAGACCTGTTCTAGCGAAAGGCCCGCCGGTTCCGCCGGCGGGCCTTTTTCGTTCGCGCCATAAAACGTCGCAGTATTGCGCGAATGCGACCTTGGGTGGCTTCGTCGATATCCGACTGCAAGATTGCCAAGCCAGACTTGTCCCCGTCGAGGGGCGCGCTTGTCGTTACACACCCACACCGTCTTCGTGCATAGCGGCTGGCGTTGCTCCAGCACCTATGTCTGGCATCGCTTCAGGGCGCTCGCGGGCGTGCGCGCTTACTACGAACCCTGGCACGAGCAGCTGGCCAGGCTGACGGCGCGGACCATCGATGTCGAAGCCCCCGACAACAGCGGCTTGCGCCATCCGGGCGGGACCGAGCCCTACCTGAAGGAATTCGAGGTCGTCCTCGACCCCGCGGGCGGCGTGCGGCGCTTCGAGCCCGGCTTCGCCCTCGATCGCTTCTGGATCGAGCCCGAAGCCAGCGACCTGGCCCAGCAGGCCTATGTCGAGGAACTGGTCTCCGCCGCCAGGGTCCGGGGTGAGACGCCGGTGCTGGCCTGCTGCCGCACCCTGGGCCGGGCGGGATGGCTGAAGCGCCGGTTCGGCGGCTTCCACGTAGTGCTGATCCGCGATCCGGTGCAGCAATGGCTGTCGTTCTATTCGCTGCGCAAGCGACCGCGCCCGACCTATTTCGAGCTCTGCCACTATGTTCTGCTGTCCGAGATGGCCGGCTGCGGCGACGTTTCGCGGACCCTGCTGGGCCGCGACTTCGACGCCGGGGGCCAGGGAGGCGGGACCTTGGACGCGCGCGTCGCCGCCGTCCGCCGGCGCCTGAAGCGCGCCCCGGCCAGCGTTTCGTTCCAGGCCTTCCTGGCGGTGTGGCTGCGCTCGTACCTGAAGGCCCTGCCGGAAGCCGACCTGGTGGTCGATGTCGATCGCCTGGCCCGTGACCAAGCCTATGCTCGTGAGATCGAGGCGGCGATCGAGGCCGGCTGCGGGCTGAAGCCGGACTTCTCCGACTGCCGCGCCCCGGCGCCGCACGGCATCGTCCCGCCGATCGCGTGGCGCAAGGCCGCCCGCCGGGTGGTGGATCTGATGGACCTGCACGGCGCCATCGTCGGTCCGGAGGCGCCGCCGATCCTGTTCCGCAAGCTCGCGCCCGCCTTCGCGGCGGTGACGCCGGCGCCGGTGCGCGGAATGACCAAGCTGGGAGAGGCGCTGGGCGGCCTCGTCGGTGGGGCGACGGTGACGCGCGCGCCCGCCAAGGCCTACGCCGCCGCGGCGACTCGCACGGACGGATCGCGCAGGTAGATACCGACCCCGCCGGGCGCGGCGGTCAGCACGTCGTCGAATTCCGAGACGTCGTCTTCAGGATCCAGGGCCAGCACGCCGTCGCCCGGCAGTAGGGCGACCAGGGCCTGGACCACCTTGGCCCGCAACGCGCCGTCCATGTTCCGCAGCACGCCGCGCAGCAGGATGACGTCGAAGCGGCCCATGACCGACAGGTCGGACAGCAGGTTGATCCGCTTCCAGCGCACCATCTGACGGATGCGCGGTGAGATCGTCCAGGTGTCGTCCTGGTTCTCGAAATACTTGATCAGCATCCGGATCGGCAGGCCGCGCTGGACCTCGAACTGGGTGTAGATGCCGGCCTGGGCCTTTTCCAGCGAGCGCTCGGAGAGGTCGGAGCCGAAGAACTCGAACCGCGTCCCGGTGGCCAGGGCGTTGGCCTCATTGGCGGCGATGGCCAGCGAATAGACTTCCTGGCCGGTGGCGCAGGCCGCGCTCCAGATGCGGATCGGAGCGTCGGGGCGGCGATGCGACAGGGCGGGCAGCACCTCGTCGCGCAGCTGGGCGAAGGCCTCGCGGCCGCGGAAGAAGGTGGTGTCGCTGCGGCACAGGGCCTCGACCACGGCCCAGATCAGCCGGTCCTCGCGCTTGGCCCGCAGGGCCGCGATCAACGCCTCGATCGAGTCATAGCCTTCGCGTCTCGCCAGCGGCGAGAGACGGCTTTCGACCAGGTAAGGCTTTTCGGTTTCGACCCGCACGCCGGCGCGGGCGCGGCCCAGGGCCGCCAGCAGGTCCATGTCCTCGGGCGTCACAGCAGGCCCGCCTCGGCGAACTTCGCCTCGATGATGTCGCCGTCGAACGGCTTCATGATGTATTCGTCCGCCCCGGCCTCGATGGCGGCGCGGATGTGATCGGGACTGTTCTCGACCGTGCAGAAGACGACCTTGGGCGGCGCCGCCGGGCTCGCTGCGCAGCTGGCGCAGGAAGTCGATGCCGTTCATCACCGGCATGTTCCAGTCGAGCAGCACCGCGTCGGGCATGGCCGCGCGGCACCACGCCAGGGCCTCCATGCCATCGGCGGCCTCGGCGATCTCGAAGCCGATGTCCTCGAGGACCCGGCGGGCGACCTTGCGGATCACCCGGCTGTCGTCGACCACCAGACAGGTCTTCACGGCATGCTCCAATTCAGGCCGCCATCGTGCGAGCGGTCTGGTTAAGGAGCGGTTTGCCTAGATCCGGATCGGGGTGCGGCAAATGTAACTTTTATAGTGGAGCTTCCGCCAGAGAACCCTAGGCGGGGACCCAAGCCGCGATACTGGCGCGTTCCTCGCCGATCTCGACGGCGATCTGGCCGCCGGCCGCGCGGACCAGGGCGTTCAGATAGGCCGCCTGAACCCACGGACCGCCCAGGCCCTCGGCCAGGGGCTCGCCCTTCAGGCCGGCCAGGACCTCCGGACGCAGGCGGGCGCGGGGGCCGACCGAGTTGGCGATGATCGAGAAGCGGCCGTCGGCGGCCACGCCCTTGACCGTGGCCACGCCGCCCGCCGGCAGGGCGCTGGCGGCGATCTGGGCGATGTTGAGGATGGCGCGCGACGAGGACTTGTTCATTGCCTGCGGCTCGATCTGCCAGTCCAGGGTCGGGCGCACGTGGGCGAACACGCCCTGGGCCAGCTTTTCCAGCTCGCGCGAGTTGAAGTTCTCGGCCGAGGCCGAGGCGCCGAACGCCACGCGGGTGAACTGCAGCAGGTCGGCCAGCTTGCGGGCCGACGAGGCGATCAGGTTCATGGCGTCGTCGCGCATGTCCTGGGCCGCCGGGTCGTCCAGCAGATCCAGGCCCGAGACGATGGCGCTGGCCGGGCTGATGAAGTCATGGCACAGGCGCGCGGCCAGCATGGCGGCGAAGTCGGGACCCTGGACGTCCGTTTCGGGGGACGCGGAAGCGGGGGCCGCAAGGGAGGTCTCTGGGACGATGTCGGTCATGGCGGCGGACTCTGCCGTGATTTGAGGCTTTGGCAAACGGGGCCCGCCGCTCTAAACGAAGCCCGTGGTCGATCCGTTTCTAGAGCCCGGCGTTTTGGTGCGCCATCCCGGCCAGCCCGACTGGGGTCTGGGGCAGGTTCAGTCCGTGATCGGACACCGCGTGACCGTCAATTTCGAAGAGGCCGGCAAGCAGACCATCGACGCCAACCGCGTGCGTCTGGTCTTCGTCGGCGACGACCCCAGAGGACTGGGGTGAGGGGACAACAATGAGCAGCGAAAATCTCGCGGATTGGGGCCGCGCCCTGGCCACGATCACCGAAGAGGCGGCGGCGGTCATCCTGCCGTTCTGGCGCACCGAGCTGGCCGTGGTCCAGAAGGCCGACGAGAGCCCGGTCACCGAAGCCGACCGCGCCGGCGAGCGCCTGATCCTGCGGCGACTGGCCGAGCTCTATCCGGACGTGCCGGTGATCTCCGAGGAGGACGCCAGCGAGTTCGGGACTCCCGACGCCGTGGGGCCGCGCTTCTTCCTGGTCGACCCGGTCGACGGCACCAAGGCCTTCGTGCGCGGCGATCCCAACTTCACGGTCAATATCGGCCTGATCGACAAGGGCGTTCCGGTCGCCGGCGCGGTCTGCGCCCCGGCCACGGGCGAGGTGTGGTTCACGACGGCGCAAGGGGCGGTGAAGCGCTCGGGCCCGGACGGGGCCGAGACGCCGGTCCACGTGCGTCCTTGGCCCACGGGCGAGGCTCTGGGTCTGGTCAGCCACACCATGCGCGAGGAGAACGCCGCGGAACTGGCCGCCCAATACGGTTTCGACCTGCGCGCGCCGATGGATAGCTCGATCAAGATGTGCCGCATCGCCGAGGGCTCGGCCGACATCTATCCGCGCCATGGTCCGACCTCGGAGTGGGACACCGCCGCCGCCCACGCGGTGGTGATCGCGGCCGGCGGGACCTTCACCCAGCCGGACGGCTCGCCGTTCCTCTACGGCAAGGCCGACCAGGGCTTCCGCAACGGCTGGTTCGTGGTGCGCGGCGGGCCGGCGGCCTAGGGAACCTCCTCCGTCACGGTCTCGCCGGGCGTCGTCATGATCGTCCCGGCCGAGGCCGCGACGATCGCGGCGATGGCCAGCCATTGGGTCAGGGCCAGGTGTTCGCGCAGGATGACGAGGCCCGCCAGCGCGCCCATCGCCGGCTCCAGGCTCAGCATCACGCCGAAGCTGCGCCTGGGGATGGCGCGCAGGGCGATCATCTCCAGCGAATAGGGGATGGCGCTGGACATCACCGCCGCCACCAGGCCCAGCGCGATCAGCCTGGGCTGGAAGAGCGCGGTCCCGGCCGAGGCGACGCCGATCGGCACGACGATCAGGGCCGCGGCGGCCATGCCCAGCGCCACCGAGCGCCCGGCGTGCAGGTGGCCGGTCCGCTTGCCCAGGATGATATAGAGCGCCCACATCACCGCCGCGACGCAGGCGAAGCCGACCCCGACGGGATCCAGCGGCTTGGCGCCGGGATCGATCGGCAGCAGCATGGCCAGGCCCAGGACGGCCAGGCCGATCCAGACGAAGTGGATCAGCTTGCGCGAGCTGGCGACCGAGACCGCCAGCGGCCCGATGAACTCGATGGCCACGGCCACGCCCAGCGGCACCGTGCGGATGGCCATGTAGAAGCTGAGGTTCAGCACGCCCATCACCGCGCCGTACAGCGCGACCCGGCCTAGATCTGCGCGCGAGATCGGATGCCGCCAGGGCCGCCAGACGAGCATCAGGATCAGCGCCGCGAAGCCGACCCGATAGGCGCTGGTCCCCTGCGCGCCGACGATCGGAAACAGGCCCTTGGCCAGCGATGTGCCGACGCACAGCGTGACGATCGCCCCGATCAGGGCCGCATAGGGCAGGAAGCGTTGGCGGGCGGCGGGCATCGGCCGCTTTTAGGGCCGCGAACCCTTCCCGTCATCCCGCGCACAAGGCGCGGGATGACGGTTTGGATCAGGCGCTTACTTCTTCACCCAGCCGCCATCCAGCGGCTTCCAGTATTGGCCCGGCGCCAGGCGGCTGTAGAGCTGCTTGGCGGTGGCCTGGCCGGCGGCGTCCGGGGTCACGCCGGTCTTGGCGGCGATGTCCTTGTAGGCGGCGGCGCGGCCGGTGTTGATCTCGGCCACCGAGGCGCGCAGGGACGCGTCGCCGCCGGACACGATGCCCAGATAGCCGTCGGCCTGCTCGCCGACCGTGCCAGCGGCCTTGGCGGCGTCCACGGCGGCCTTGGCGGCGGCGGATTGGGCCATGGCCAGGTTGGCGCCGGCGGCGGCCATCGCCAGGCCCAGGGCCAGAACCGTCATCGTCTTGCGGATCATGTCGGCTCTCCTTCTAGAACAGGTTGGGGTTTTGCTGGATCAGCGACTGGACTTCCTTGTCCAGCCGCACGCGCACATCGGCGTCCAGCTTGGCGTAGATGTTGATCGGGTCGACCTTCACGCGGACGGTGGGCGTGCAGGCGGCCGCGCCGAGCGCTCCCGTCGCGGCGAGGGTTAGCAAGAGGGCGCGCGTCTTCATGCGTGAAGTCTCCAGTTCGTATTCAGCTTGGCGGGTCAAGGTTGAACCGCGCCTGAACGGGTTTGGGCCGGCTTCGAGAAGGCGAGCTTCCAGGCATTGAGAAGCTCGTCGAAGTTCAGCGACGTGTCGAGGGTCAGATCGACGGGCGTCTTGGCCGGCAGGGCGATGCGCTTGTCGAAGGCGCGGCCGCGCAACAGGTCCAGGATACCGACCCGGGCCTTTTCGGGGACCTTGGGATCGTGCCGGCCCTTGATGTGGAAGAGCACGCCGAGGCGACCGTTGTCGGTGCTGTTCACGCCCGCCTCCATCTGGTCGAAGGCCAGGTTCTCCATGGCCTGATAGGCGAAGTCCTGGATGGCGTTGACCTGGGCCGGCGCCGGCGGCGGCGCGCCCGGGCTGTCGGCGGGGCTGGCCGCGACCCCGGTCAGGGCCGCGCGCGACAGCTCGACCCGGCCCGGCTGGATGGCGGTGATCCTGCCCTCGTGGAAGCGCAGGCCCTCGGGACCGAAGGTGAAAGGCAGGCGACCGTCGACCACGGCCTGCACCGTGACCTTCTCGGCCAGGGACGAGGCGGCGATCACCTCGCCCAGGTCCAGGTGCTCGATGACGATGACCCCGTTGAGCGGCTTGTCGACACCCAGGGGCACGTCGATCGGTTCGATCGAGATCCGGCCCTTGGCGGCCTCGAACGTGGTCTTGGAGATCTTGAGGCTCTCGGCGGCAAGCTGGAACACCGACTCCACGGCCGTCAGCGGCACGATGGAGTTGATCTTGACGATCCTAAGGGTCTGGTCCGGGGCGGTGGTCAGGGGCGCCAGGCTGTCGAAGGCGACGGCGCCGTTCAGGGTGGCGACGAAGCCGATCGGACTGGTGAAGTCGATCTTGTCGGCGACCAGACGGCCCCGGCTGGTCGCCCCCCCTCCATTCGGATTTTGGGCGTCCCAGGCGAAGACGCCGGTGAAGCTGGCAGGGCCTCGCGCGTCGGTGGCGAAGGCGGCCATCGGCGACAGGTCGGCGGGCTGCAGGCCGTCCTTGGCGAAGGTCAGTTTCGAGGCGTCGATATCGGCCTGGCCGACGCCGGTCGCCACCACGTGGCGCAGGCGGATCTCGCCCAGCGGCGCGCCGACGGGCGTCGCGGCCTGGAAGGTCCCGTTCCAGAGACCGCCTGACAGCGTCAGGCCCCCCTTCGCCAGGATCGCATTGAAGCGGCGCTCCGGCGCGGCGTCGGTGACGGCGGCGCTGGCGACCTGAACGCTGGCGCGCTCGAAGCCGCCGGCCCCGCCCAGGGTCGCCTCGCCCTTGACGCCCCGGAGTTTGGCCTGGGCGAGGGCCAGTTCGCCTTCGGCGTCCTGGAAGCGCAAAGCCGCGTTCCAGCCGTTGGCCCCGGCCGTGACCAGCGGGGCCCTGGCTGGGCACAGGGTCGCCTTGATCGCGGTGACCGGGGCCTCGCCGAGGGCATAGGCCTTGGCGGTGATCGGCGCGCACTTGGGCGTGGTCAGGGTGAAGCGGCCGCCGGCGATCCGCGCCTGGCCATCGATCTGGCCGGTGACGCCCTGGATCGGCGGCAGGTCGAAGCTCTCGGTGGCGATGGTCAGCGGCGAGGTCATGATCCCGCCCGCGGCGCGCCAATCGCTGGCCGTGATCCGCACCTTTGGCAGGCCGCCGCCCGCGAGCGCGACCTGCAAGGCGCCACGCGCCCCCTCCGGGCCCGCGTCCATCAGCAGGGCCTTCGGGGCGGCGGCGGTCAGCACGACGCCGTTGGACGCGGACAGGCGCGCCTCGCGGGGCAGGGTCAGCTTCGTGCGCGCGCCGCTGATCTCCAGCCCGACGGCGGGCAAGGCCAGGTCGAAGGTCCGCAGGGCCTGGCTCAACGGCTTGCCGTAGTCCGGGTTGGGGATCAGGGCCGCCAGGCGCTCGGCGTCCGGGCCCGAGACGGCGCTGTGGCCGCCGGCTGAGCCGTTCAGGGTCAGGAACAGGCCCTTGGCGCTCTGGTCGACCCGGCCGCTGGCGTTCAGCCGCGCCGAGGCCACGGCCAGCGCGCCGGCGGCCAGACGGTCGGCGCCGGCCTCGATCTTCAGCGGACCGTTGACGCTGGCGCCGTTGGCGTCGGCGATCAGGCCCAGATTGTCGGAGGTCGCTCGAGCGCGAAAAGCGCGGAGCGCGGTTCCGGCGGCCACGGCCTCGCCGACCCGCAACTGCGCGCTGGCGGCGCCGCGCAGGGTCAGCCGGCCGTCCTGGCGGCCGCCGGCGATGCGGGCGAGGTCGACGGCGAGGCTGGCCTCGCGGGCGTCCAGCGCCGGCGCCGACAGTCGCCCGCCGCGCAGGGCCGCGCGGCCTCGACCCAGGAAGGCGAAGCTCTCCAGCCCGCCGTCCAGGCGTCCGGTCAAGGAGAGGTCGCCGGTCACCGCCTCGCCCTGGGCGTCGCCGAAGCGGCCGTCCTCGGCGCGCAGGGTCAGCCGCGCTTCCAGCGGGCCGCTGGCGGTCATCCTGGCCAGGTCCGGATAGGGCAGGTCGGCGGAGAGCCTGGCGGTGGTCCCGGCGAGGTCGGCGGCCTCGGCCTCCAGGCTGTCGAGGGCCAGCGAGACGTCTATGGTCAGCCGGTCGCCGCGCTTGCGGGCCGTGACGGTCGCGCCCTTGGCGTCGAGGACCAGGTTTCGCGCCGCATAGCGCAGCGGCGCCAGGCGGCCGTCGAAGCGCAGCAGCTGGCCGTCGTCGAGGCTGGCGTCGCCGGTGATCCGGGCGCGGCCGCCGGGGGTGATCAGGTCCAGTCGCGCGTCCTCGACCAGCACGGCCGGTCCCGGGACGTTCGGTGTTTTGGGCGACTTCAGGAAGTCGTCGATCAGCGGCTGCAGGGCGCCGAAACGCACCTGGCCCTTGTCGTCGATGCTGGCCAGCACCCGCGGGCGGACCAGCCGCACGGCCTTGGTCTGGATGCCGAATTTCTCGCCGTTCCACGGCGCGGACAGGTCGTAGGCGACTTCCAGCCGGTCGGCGGCGAAGACGGGGTTGTCGCGCGAACCCAGGCGGACCTTGCCGGTGAAGCCTGTGGCGTCCAGGTCGTCCAGCTCGACGGCGGCCTCGACGCCATGCTCGCGCAGCCAGGCCTCGGCCAGCTCGCGGCTGATTTCGCGTCGGCCCGACCAGACCACGAGGCCGGTGGCGATCATGGCCAGCATCGACAGCGACAGGGCCTCGAGGCCGAGGTCGATCAGGCGCGCGCGATCCCAGGCCTTCCGGGGCGTCTTGCGGGTTTCGGGGGCGGTCGGGGGCTCGGCCATCAGGTCCTTGGCAGTCCAGATCCTAGAAAAAGCCCCCCGGCTCAGCTTAGATCCCTACTTCGAAAAGCCCAGCACGTCCTGCATGTCGTAGAGGCCGGGCGGCTTTCCCTTCACCCAGACGGCGGCGGCGATGGCCCCGCGCGCGAACAGGCCCCGGTCGATGGCCGAGTGCGACAGGGTCAGGCTCTCGGACTCGCCGGCGAAGATCACGCTGTGCTCGCCGATGATCCCGCCGCCGCGCACGACCGAAAAGCCGATCGCGCCCTCCTTGCGGGGACCGGTGACGCCGTCGCGGCCGCGGTCGGCGACCTGGCCCAGGTCCACGCCGCGCCCTTCGGCGGCGGCCTCGCCCAGCATCAGGGCCGTGCCGGAGGGGGCGTCGATCTTGCGCTTGTGGTGGGCCTCGAAGACCTCGATGTCCCAGTCTTCGGCCGGCAGGGCGGCGGCGGCCTGGCGCACCAGACCCATCAGCATGTTGACGCCCAGCGAATAGTTGCCCGAGCGAACGATGGCGACCTTCCGGGCGGCGGCGTCGATGCGGGCCAGCTGGTCGTCGGAGAAGCCGGTCGAACCGATGACCAGGGCCGGGCCGCCCCCATTCTTCTCAAACAAGACAGCGGCCGCCTCGGCTAGCAGCACCGAGGCTTCCGGCAGGGTGAAGTCGATCACGGCGTCCGTCGTCGCCAGGGCCTCGTCGCGCGAGACCAGGCCGGCGCCGTCCACGCCCGGACGTTCGAAGCGCGCGGTCACGACCGCGTCGGCGCGGCCCTCCAGCGCCTTGGCCACGGCCTGGCCCATGCGGCCGTTGGCGCCGGCGATCGCGATCTTCACGGGCTGGGACAAGTCAGGCTCCAGTACAAAATGTACTTGAGGCAAATCGCCCAATCCGCCCCCTCGGGTCAACCTCTCCCGGCCTTCCCGAACGTCAGCGAAGTTGACGCAAGGCCAAGTCCAACAAGCGTTTGCTGGGATTTTCGCGTCCTTCCCCGGTTGTGACGCTCGGCGCCCCTCGCTACGGTGATCCCACATAAGGGCGTGTTCGCATCGATCGGCGCGCCCCTTCTTCAACTTGCGCAGCAGGAATGGGAAACGCCGGATGAGCGACGCGGAACGCAAGACCTTCACGGACGAGGAGGCCCTGGCCTTCCATCGCTATCCGACCCCCGGCAAGATCGCCATCGTGCCGACCAAGCCGATGGCCACCCAGCGCGACCTGTCGCTGGCCTATTCGCCCGGCGTCGCCGTGCCCGTCCACGCCATCGCCGCCGATCCGGACCTGGCCTACGAATACACCTCCAAGGGCAACCTGGTGGCGGTGATCTCCAACGGCACCGCGATCCTGGGCCTGGGCGACCTGGGCGCCCTGGCCAGCAAGCCGGTGATGGAAGGCAAGTCTGTCCTCTTCAAGCGCTTCGGCGACGTCGACAGCATCGACATCGAGATCAGCTCCAAGGATCCCGACGAGATCATCACGGTGGTCAAGAACATCGGGATCACCTTCGGCGGCATCAACCTGGAGGACATCAAGAGTCCTGAGTGCTTCCGCATCGAGACCGAGCTGCAGGAGCTGCTCGACATCCCGGTGTTCCACGACGACCAGCACGGCACGGCGATCATCTGCGCCGCCGGCCTGATCAACGCCTGCCACATCACTGGCAAGAAGCTGGAGGACGTGAAGGTCGTGCTGAACGGCCCCGGCGCGGCGGGCATCGCCTCGCTGGAGCTGATCAAGGCCATGGGCGTGCGTCCCGAAAACTGCATCGCCGTCGACTTCAAGGGGGTGCTCTACCAGGGCCGCACCGAGGGCATGAACCAGTGGAAGAGCGCCCACGCGGTCAAGACCGACAAGCGCACCCTGGCCGAGGCCGTCGCCGGCGCCGACGTGCTGCTGGGTCTGTCGGCCAAGGGCGCCTTCACGCCGGAGATCATCGCTTCGATGGCCCCCAACCCGGTCATCTTCGCCATGGCCAATCCCGATCCGGAGATCACGCCCGAAGAGGTGCACGCCGTGCGTCCCGACGCCATCATGGGCACCGGCCGCAGCGACTATCCCAACCAGGTCAACAACGTCCTGGGCTTTCCCTACATCTTCCGCGGCGCGCTTGACGTTCGCGCCAAGCGCGTGAACCACGAGATGAAGATCGCCTGCGCCCAGGCCCTGGCCATGCTGGCGCGCGAGGACGTGCCGGACGAGGTCGCCGCCGCCTATCACGGTCGCCAGCTGAAGTTCGGCCCCAACTACATCATCCCCTCGGCCTTCGATCCGCGCCTGATCTGGTACGTGCCGCCGTTCGTGGCCCAGGCGGCCATGGACACCGGCGTGGCCCGCAAGCCGATCGCCGACATGGACGCCTATCGCGCCGGCCTGGCCCAGCGCCTGGATCCGACGGCCGGCTTCCTGCAGAAGATCTCCGGCTCGGTGCTGGTCAATCCCAAGCGCATCGTGTTCGCCGAGGGCGAGGACCCCAGCGTCATCCGCGCGGCCTATGCCTATCAGACCGGCGGCTACGGCGCGGCCATCCTGTGCGGCCGCGAGAACCTGGTGCACGAGAACATGAAGCTCGTGGGCCTGGATCCGGAGACGGCGGGCCTCGAGATCGTCAACGCCCGCCTGTCCGACCGCAATCCGGACTATGTCGACGCCCTCTACGCCCGCCTGCAGCGCCAGGGTTACCTGAAGCGCGACGTCCAGCGCCTGATCAACCAGGACCGCAACAGCTTCGCCGCCTCGATGGTCACGCTGGGCGAGGCCGACTGCATGGTCACCGGCGTCACCCGCAGCTTCGACCAGGCCCTGGAAGAGGTGCTGCGCGTCGTCGACCCCGCCCCCGGCGGCCGGATCATGGGCATGTCGGTGGTGCTGGCCAAGGGCCGCACGATCTTCGTGGCCGACACCAACGTCACAGAGCTGCCCGAGGCCGAGGAACTGGTCGAGATCGCCTGCGAGGCCGCTCGCGCCGTCCGCCGCCTGGGCTTCAAGCCGCGCGTGGCCTTCATGAGCTATTCGACCTTCGGCAACCCGATGGGCCTGCGCTCGGAAAAGGTGCGCGAGGCCGTGGCCATGCTCGACGAGATGGACGTCGACTTCGAATACGAGGGCGAAATGCCGCCCGAGCTGGCCCTGGATCCTGAAAAGCGGGCCAACTATCCGTTCATGCGCCTGACCGACAGCGCCAATATCCTGATCATGCCGGCCATCCACGCCGCCTCGATCTCGACCAAGCTGGTGCAGTCGCTGGGCGGGGCCACGGTGATCGGCCCTGTGCTGCTGGGCCTGTCCAAGTCGATCCAGATCGCCCCGCTGTCGGCCTCGGTGTCCAAGATCCTGAACATGGCGATGATGGCGGCCTACGACCAGCCGGAGGAGGAAGTGGCTGACTAAGCTTCGCCGGGCGCCTCCGCGTCAGGGCGTCACAGGGCCTTTTGGGCCTGTCTGGCGTACCCATCTTGTTCTCGTCGGCAACAGTAAGCCGACGCGTAAGCCCTCCGGCCGGCGTCATCCCCTTGCGACGCCGGCCGGCCCTTACGCGACGGCGCCTCCGGTCGCAGGAGGGTTCACGGGGATCGAGCCCGCCCAATCCCCGGCGTTCACGACATCGAACCCCACGAAATCAATCCCTTCCCACTTTTTCGCGCCCCTGCATCATCGGCGTTCAACACCACCGCATACTCAGAGCTGTCCCCGTCGCGGGGGAGGGCGTTTGGATCCGGCCCAAAACGGCGGCGGGGATAGGTTGAGCGGGGCCGCTGGCGGTTCCCGGCGGAGCCTTCGCGCCACGTCGCTTACTCTTTAGGAGCGCACGTGGGTGACGGGATCGTCCGGGATCAAAACCGACAGCGGAGCGACAGGGCGGTGATCGTACAAGCCGCCTATCGTGGATCGTCGGGGTCGAGACGGATGTAGCCGATCGACTTGGTCCGCGCCCGTCCGGGGGCTAGTGGGGTCCCGAGCTGAAAGACGCTCACGCCCCCCATCCTCACGGGCAAGAACAGCCTGGCGGAGCGGACTCGCGAGCCGAAACACACAAACCACTACGGTCTCCGGGTTCGCCCGGCCGCTCCGTCGCCTCCCCATACCCACTCGCAGCCCCACGGCGCGAGGTCGATCAATCACGTTCCCTCCCCCTGGATGGGGGAGGGGCAGGGGTGGGGGTGACCACGGCGGTCGATGCCGCGCACCGCCCCCAGCTCAGCATCACCCCCATCCCCGACCCTTCCCCCATCAAGGGGGAAGGGGGCTACTGTAAATCCCTGGGCTTGCCTCTTTCCTTCCCCGGACGTAACTCCCGCCCAATGAGCATGCCCGCCCTTGGGGCCAAGATCTGCGGACTGTCGACGCCCGAGACGGTGAAGGCCGCCTTCGACGGGGGGGCGGCGTTCCTGGGGTTCGTCTTCTTCGACAAGAGCCCGCGCAACCTCGCGCCCGAGACCGCCGCGCGGCTGGTCGAGCCGGCCAAAAGCGAAATGTGGCGCGGTCGCGGCGTGAAGACCGTCGCCGTGACGGTCGATCCCGACGACGCCCTGATCGAGCGCCTGATGGCCACGATGCGCCCGGACCTGATCCAGGTTCACGGCAAGGAGACGCCCTCGCGGGTCCGCGAGATCGCCGCCCGGGCTGGCGTCGGCGTCATCAAGGCCTTCTCGGTGTCATCCTCCGCCGACGTCGACCAGGCGAGCGCTTTCGACAGCGTCGCCGAGCACCTGATGTTCGACGCCAAGCCGATGGAAGGCTCGGTTCTGCCCGGCGGCACCGGCGCCCGTTTCGACTGGGGACTGCTGAAAGGCCGGCGGTTTTCGCGGCCGCATTTCCTGGCTGGAGGCCTGGATCCGTGGAACGTGGTCGAAGCCATCAAGGTCTCCGGAACCCCCATCGTGGACGTTTCTTCTGGCGTGGAGCGCGGTCCGGGCCTAAAGGACCCGGCTCTGATCACGGCGTTTCTCGACGCCGTCAAACGCGCCCAAGACTGAAAAGCCCAGCTCGGAAGCTCTCGTGAACGCTCCTTCAAAGCCCAACGACTACTCGGCCTATCCCGACGCCAACGGCCGCTTCGGCGACTTCGGCGGCCGCTATGTGGCCGAGACCCTGATGCCGCTGGTGCTGGAACTGGGCGAGGCCTACGCCGCCGCCAAGGCTGATCCGAAGTTCCAGGCCGAGCTGACCAGCTTCAACACCCACTATGCCGGCCGCCCCAGCCCGCTCTATTTCGCCGAGCGCCTGACCGAGCATTTCGGCGGGGCCAAGATCTATTTCAAGCGCGACGAGCTGAACCACACCGGCTCGCACAAGATCAACAACGCGCTCGGCCAGATCCTGCTGGCCATGCGCATGGGCAAGACCCGGATCATCGCCGAGACCGGCGCTGGCCAGCACGGCGTGGCCACCGCCACCGTCTGCGCCCGCTTCGGCCTGCCCTGCGTGGTCTATATGGGCGCCACCGACGTCGAACGTCAGAAGCCCAACGTCTTCCGCATGAACCTGCTGGGCGCCGAAGTGCGCCCCGTGACCTCGGGCACCGGCACCCTGAAGGACGCCATGAACGAGGCGATGCGCGATTGGGTGACCAACGTGCACGACACCTACTACCTGATCGGCACCGCCGCCGGCCCGCACCCCTATCCGGTCATGGTCCGCGACTTTCAGAGCGTGATCGGGACCGAAGCCCGCGAGCAGATCCTGGCGATGGAAGGCCGCCTGCCCGACGCGGTGGTCGCCTGCATCGGCGGCGGCTCCAACGCCATCGGCCTGTTCCATCCGTTCCTGGCCGACGAGGGCGTGCGCCTGATCGGCGTCGAGGCGGCCGGCCACGGCGTCTCCACCGACAAGCACGCCGCCTCGCTGACCGGCGGGCGTCCGGGCGTGCTGCACGGCAACCGCACTTACTTGCTCCAGGACGACGACGGCCAGATCATCGACGCCCACTCGATCTCGGCCGGCCTCGACTATCCGGGCATTGGCCCCGAGCACTCGTTCCTGCACGAGATCGGCCGCGCAGAATATGTCTCGACCACCGATGACGAGGCCCTGGCGGCCTTCCAGCTGTGCTCGACCCTCGAAGGCATCATCCCGGCGCTGGAACCGGCCCACGCCCTGGCTCGGGTCGGCGACATCGCCCAGGAGCTGGGCAAGGGCAAGATCGTGGTGATGAATCTCTGCGGTCGCGGCGACAAGGACATCTTCACGGTGGCCGAGGCGCTCGGGCGCAAGATCTAGGACCTATCCAGCGTGACCAAAGACCGTATCGACCGCCGTTTCGCGGCGCTGAAGGCCGAGAACCGCGCCGGCTTCGTGACCTATGTCATGGCCGGCGATCCCGACGCCGCCACGACGCTGAGCGTGCTCAAGGGCCTGCCCGGCGCCGGCGCTGATCTGATCGAGCTGGGCTTTCCCTTCTCCGATCCGATGGCCGAGGGCCCGACCATCCAGCGCGCCGCCCAGCGCGGCCTGAAGTCCGGCATGACCCTGCAGGGCACGCTGGACCTGGTCGCCGCCTTCCGCGAGGGCGACCAAGATACGCCGATCATCCTGATGGGCTATCTGAACCCGGTGCTGAACCGCGGCTTCGAAAGCTTCGCCGCCGCCGCCAACACGGCCGGTGTCGATGGCCTGATCATTGTCGACTGCCCGCCCGAGGAAGCCGATCCGCTGTCGGACGCCCTTGAGGCCGAAGGCATAGCCCTGATCCGCCTGGCGGCGCCGACCACCGACGATGCGCGCCTGCCGATGGTGGTCCGCCGCACCTCGGGCTTCGTCTACTACGTCTCGGTCGCCGGCGTGACCGGGGTGAAGTCGGCCGACGTCGCCGATGTCGCGCCCGCCGTCGAGCGGCTGCGCAAGGCCTCGGGCCTGCCGGTCGCGGTGGGCTTTGGCATCCGCACCCCTGAGCAGGCCGCCGCCGTCGCCCGCGTGGCCGACGCCGCCGTGGTGGGCTCCGCGCTCGTCGACGAAATCGAGTCCGCGGCCCAGTTGAACGAAAACGTGACCGAGAAGGTTCTTCTCAAGGCGTCGGAGCTGGCTAAGGCTGTGTGTTCGGCGCGAGTCGGGACGAAGTGAGGCTCTAAGGCTATGGCTATGGCTGAACCCCAGGACCCGAAAAAGGGCGACAAGAAAGTGGCGACGGACCGCCGAGGCGGCTGGCTGTCGCGGATCGCGCCGGGCGTGCGCGGCGCGTTCGCCAAGCGCGAGACGCCCGAGAACCTCTGGGTCAAGTGTCCCGACACGGGCGAGATGATCTTCCGCTCCGACCTGGAGGCGGCCCTGTGGGTCACCCCGGCCGGTCGCCACATGCGGATCGGGCCCGAAGCCCGCTTCAAGTTCACGTTCGACGACGGCCAGTACGAGGCCCTGCCGACCCCGTCGGTCGCCGAGGATCCGCTGCATTTCTCGGACGGCAAGCCCTACAAGGATCGCCTGGCCGCGGCTCGCAAGGCCACCGGCGAGCCCGACGCCATGGCCATCGGCTATGGCAAGGTCGCCGGCGTCGACGCCGTGGTGCTGGTCCAGGACTTCGCCTTCATGGGCGGTTCGCTGGGCATGGCCGCGGGCGAGGGCTTCATCGCCGCCGCCAAGGCCGCGCTCGAGCGTGAAGTCCCGATGATCGCCTTCACCGCCGCCGGCGGCGCCCGGATGCAGGAAGGCGCGCTGTCGCTGATGCAGATGGCCCGCACGACCCTGGCCATCAACGAGCTGAAGGACGCGGCCCTGCCCTATGTCGTGGTCCTCACCGACCCGACCACCGGCGGCGTCACCGCCTCCTACGCCATGCTGGGCGACGTTCACCTGGCCGAGCCGGGCGCCCTGATCGGCTTCGCCGGTCCGCGCGTCATCGAGCAGACCATCCGCGAGACCCTGCCGCCGGGCTTCCAGCGCTCGGAATATCTGGTCGAGAAGGGCATGGTCGACCGCGTCACTCACCGCAAGGACCTGCCGCAGGTGCTGGGTTCGATCCTGGGCACCCTGATGATGGGCCGCAACCGCAAGGCGGCTTGAGCTCGAACTTGGCCGAGCATCTCCGCGCTCACGACGCCGCGCTCGAGCGGCTCAAGGCGCTGCATCCCAAGCTGATCGACCTGTCGCTGGACCGGATGCGGCGGCTTTGCGCGGCGCTGGGCGATCCGCAGGACCGCCTGCCGCCGGTGATCCACGTGGCCGGCACCAACGGCAAGGGCTCGACGGTCGCCTATCTCCGGGCCATGGCCGAGGCGGCCGGGCTCAAGGTCCACGTCTTCACCTCGCCGCATCTGGTGCGCTTCGCCGAACGGATCCGCCTGGCCGGAACCCTGATCACCGACGCCCATCTGGCTGATGTGCTGGACCGTGTCGAGGCCGCCAACGCCGGCCTGCCGATCACCTTCTTCGAGATCACCACGGCCGCCGCCTTCGTCGCCTTCGCCGAGGTTCCGGCCGATCTGTGCATCGTCGAGGTCGGGCTGGGCGGCATATTGGACGCCACCAACGTCATCCAGAGGCCGGCGGTCTGCGTCATCGCCCCGGTGGACATCGACCATCGCGAGTTCCTGGGCGACACCATCGCCAAGATCGCCGTCGAAAAGGCCGGGATCATCAAGCCGGACGCGTCGGCTGTCTCGGCCCGCCAGCATGGCGAAGCCGAAGACGTGCTGGAGACCACGGCCGCCCTGGCCGGCGTCGAACTGACCCTGATGGGCCGCGATTTCGACGCCTGGAACGAGCGGGGCCGGCTGCTGGTCCAGATGCAGGACCGTCTGCTGGACCTGCCGGCTCCGTCCTTGCTCGGCGAGCACCAGTTCGCCAATGCCGGCCTGGCCGTCGCCGCCCTGCTGGCGCTGGCCGATCCCCGCATCGACGAGGCGGCCATGGGGCGGGGGATCGCAAGCGCGGTCTGGCCGGCCCGCTTCCAGCGCCTGACCGCCGGCCCGCTGGCCGAGCGCGCCAAGGCCGCCGGGGCCGACCTCTGGCTGGACGGCGGCCACAATCCGCACGCCGGCCGCGCCGTCTCCCGCGCCGTCGCCGATCTGGCAGCCCGCGACGGCCGGCCGGTGGCGCTGATCTCGGGCCTGCTGGCCAACAAGGACGCCGCCGGCTTCTTCGGCCCCTTCCGGGGCGTGGCGGCCAAGGTCTTCACCGTCACCTTCGAAGGCGCCGCCGCCGCCAGCGCCGCCGATACGGCCGCCGCCGCCGAGCTGGCCGGCCTGAGGGCCTGCGCCTGCGACTCGGTCGAGGACGCCCTGGACCGGGCCCTCAAGCTGGAGCCGACGCCCCACGTCCTGATCTGCGGCTCGCTCTACCTGGCTGGCGAGGTCCTGGCGATGAGCCCAGAGACTGGCCGACCTAAAAGCGTAAGGCTGAGCCCACGCCGATAGGGCGGCGCGGCCCGCTGGACATCCTCGGCGAGCGCACCCGTCCTGGCAGGAACCGCCGATGGCCAAGGGTCAGAAGAAGTCGAACAAGGAAGTCCGCAAACCGAAGGCCGAAAAGAAAGCCCCTCCGGTCTCGGTCTCGCCGTTCATCGTGACGCCCAAGAAGTAGGCCGACACGAAAAACGCCCGCCCCGGAGACCGGAGCGGGCGTCTTCAATTCAGCCGCGAAAGCCGCTTAGGCCGGTTGAACGCCGGCTTCGTTCAGCCATTCGAGGATCTTCTGCTTGGGCATGGCGCCGACCTTCATCGAGGTCATCTGGCCATCGCGGAACAGCATCATGGTCGGAATGCCGCGAACGCCATAGCGCGACGGAGTTGTCGGGCTGTCCTCGATATTGACCTTGGCGACGGTGACGACGTCGGCCAGTTCTTCCGAGATCTGCTCCAGGGCCGGGGCGATCTGCTTACACGGACCGCACCACTCCGCCCAGAAGTCCACCAGCACGGGCTTGCCGGCTTTCAGGACGTCGGATTCGAAGGTGGCGTCGGTCACCACAACGGTGCTCATGGCTTGCTCCAGTCTGGCGTCACGCGTTCGGCGCGGAGGACGCGATAAGGTCAATGTGCCCGGATTCGTTCCGAGCGCTTGCAGCAGATGTAGGAGGACGGGGCGCGTCCGGCAACGGCCTTAGGTCAGCCGCGCCAGAGCCTGGGCCATCACCTTTTCTGGAACCGGCATCAGCTTGGGGCCGTCCGTCCATACCAAAGCCGCTTCGACCGTTCTGCCGGGGAACACCTCTCGCAGCACGGCGGCATAGACCGCCATCTGGGCCAGATAGGCCGGGTCGGCGTCCTCGATCCGGTCGGGCGAGGGGCGATTGGTCTTGTAGTCGACCACCAGCACGCGACCTTCGTCGACCACCAGCCGGTCCACGCGACCCGAGACGGCCAGCCCTTTCGGCAGATGGGCGCTGGTCCCCGCCAGGGCGACCTCGGCGCGAGAGCCGGGGCCGAACACGGCGGCGAACCGCGAATCATTCAGCACGCCGAAGGCGGCTTGGGCCATCTCCTCACGCTGCGCGTCGGTCAGGTCGCGTTCGGCGGTCAGCAGGCGTCGGGCGGCGGTGGCGCGTTGGTCCGGCGCGACCTCGGGCAGCAGCTGCAGCAGCTTGTGGACGATCTCGCCCCGCCGGTAGCGGCCCAGGCCCGAGACCCTGGCCAGCGGCGAGGGGGCCGGGACGCGGGCGTTGTCCTCGATCCGCGACGGCGCGGCGTAGCGGGCGGCGGCGGGCTCCGGCGGCGCGTCGACCTTGATCCAGGCCGGCGCGGACGCCGAATCGCGGACGGTATCCTCGACGCGCGGGGCGCTGACCGGATCGGGACCGAAGCGCAGGAAGGCTGTTTCATCCTCGCCAATTGACCGCACCTCCGGGGCGATGTCGGCATGCCCGAAGGCGGCGCGGGCGGCGGCGTACCAGCCGCCGACCTTGTCGTCCTTGGTCCGGGCGTCGATGCGGCCGCACAGGATCAGCCGGTCCCGGGCGCGGGTCAGGGCCACGTACAGCAGGCGCAGGGCCTCCTGACTTTCCTTGTCCTCGCGCAGTTTGCGAGCGCGCGCCGAGGCGTCGCAGTCGCCCTTGCCGCTGGCGCACCACAGCAGGCCGCCATCCTCGGTGACCAGCAGCGGTGAACCGCCGGCCCCGCGCTTGACCGTGGTCTCGGGCAGGAAGACGATCGGCGCCTCCAGGCCCTTGGAGCCGTGGGCGGTCATCACTCGCACCTCGCGCCGGGCGCCCTCCATCTCGCGCTTGACCACGATGTCCAGCGCCGCGAAGTCGGCGACCAGGGCCTCGAGGTCGCGCACGCCGCGCTGCTCGGCCTCCATCACCTGGGCCAGGAACTCGTCGAGCGCCTCTTCGGCCTCGGCCCCCAGGCGGGTCAGCACCTTGGCGCGGTGCGAGCGGCCGGTGGCGTCGGCCAGGCCCAGCCAGCCAGCGAAGAACTCGAATGGCTGGCGCTTGCGGCCTTCCGTAAGCGCCCAGTCCAGCACGGTCCGCGCCGTGGTCCATTCCGGACGTTCCTCGGCCCGGCGGCGCAGTTCGGCCCACAAGGTGGCCCGGCGGCCCTTGGCCAGGGCGTAGACGTCATCATCGGTCAGGCCGCAGAACGGCGACTTCAGCAAGGCCGCCAGGGTCAGGTCGTCATCCGGGAACAGGATGAATCGCCCGAGCGCCAGCAGATCCTCGAAGGCGATGTGGCTGGACAGCGACAGCCGGTCGGCCCCGGCCACCGGCACGCCGCGTCGCTTCAAGGCCCGGATGATCTCCTCGAACAGCACCTTGCGGCGACGGACCAGGACGAGGATATTGCCGGCGTGGGCGGCGCGAATGATACGAAGGTCCTTGTCAAAGACAGCGTCACCCCGATGGATAATCGCGGCAGCCTCGGCAGCGATTTTCTCAGCGAGGCGGCGATTGGCGCTCTGCTCGCTCTCAGCGTCGACAGGCGCCTCCCAAGCTTCACGCTCTTCGCCCGGGGACTCGCGCGTTAGAGGCCAGAGGTCCACGCAGCCTGGCTCGGGTCGAGTAGGCTCATGAGGCTCAAGGTCTCCTCCTTCAGGCATGAGCCCGACGCGGTTCTCCTCCGCTGAGAAAAGACTGTCGACATAAGCCAGGACCTGGGCCGTCGAACGGTACGATTTCGCTAGACCGACGCCCACTCCTTCCCGGCCAGCCTCAGCTATCCGGGCGATGTAACCTCGGGTTTCTGCTCCAAAGCGCGCGGGATCCGCACCCTGGAACGAGTAAATTGATTGCTTGTGATCGCCGACCACGAACAGGGTCCGCTCGGCCCGGCGACCACTCCAGCCCTCCGACGTCTCGCCGACGAAGAAGTCGGCGGTCAGGGCGGACAGGATTTCCCACTGCTCCGGCGCGGTGTCCTGGGCCTCGTCCAGCAGGATGTGATCGATGCCGCCGTCCAGCTTGTAGAGCACCCAGGCGGCCTCGACTTTTTCGGTCAGCAGTACGCGGGTCTTGTCGATCAGGTCGGTGAAGTCCAGCGCGCCGCGGGCGTCCTTTTCGATCCGGTGGGAGGTCACATAGAGCACCGCCAGCCGCAGGGCGTCGGCGGTGTCCTCGGCCACCTTGGCGGCGCGGACCCGTTCGCGGGCGGCCTCCAGTTTGGCCTGGTCAAGCAGCAGGGCCTCCCGAAGGCCCTCGCGGCTCTTCAGGCCCGAGGTCTTGCCCGGCCAGGTCGCCGGCGCGCCCTCGCCGCCCTCGGTGAACAGGGCGCGGAGGGCAAGATCCAGCGTGGCGTCCGGATCGCGGGCCACGGCGGCCAAGCCTTCCGCGTACTTGGCGTCCTGCTTGCCGCCGCCATCGAAGAGCACCGTGGCCGCCGCTCGCCAGGCGCCGAGGTCCAGCCGCGCCATGGCCTGGGCCGCGAGGTCGCCGGCCGAGGTCGGCGTATCAAAACCGCAGCGCTCCCAGGCGTCAGCCACGGCTTCGGACAGCCCGCCGCATCGCGCCACATAGGCCATGATCTGGCCGCGTCGGGCCTCGAAGCCCGCGAACATGTTCTCGAAGCTCTGGAAGTCCAGCGCCACGGAGAAGCGGGCGTAGGCCTCCGAGAATGCGTCTTCGTGCGTATCGACCCATTGGGCCGTGGCGCGGCGGGCGGCGCGGGCGATGGCGGCGCCCGCCTGGTCGTCCATCACCGTGAAGCCGGGCGAGACCCCGGCCTCCAGGGGGAAGCGCCGCAGCAGCTTTTCGCAGAAGGCGTGGATCGTCTGGATCTTCAGGCCGCCCGGCGTTTCCAGCGCCTTGGCGAACAGGGCGCGGGCGTCCGACAGGCCCTTGGCGTTGTAAGCTGCATCCGTTTCGCCCACGAGCTTGATCAACTCGGCCCGCAGGTCGGCGTCGCTGGTCACCGACCATTTGCCCAGCCGCTCGAACAGGCGGCGCTGCATCTCGGCGGCGGCGGCCTTGGTGTAGGTCACGCAAAGGATCGCCTGGGGCTCGACCCCGGCCAGCAGCAGGCGCGCGACCCGGTCGATCAGGGTCTTGGTCTTGCCCGAGCCGGCATTGGCGGTGACGAAGGCCGAGATCGTCGGGTCGGCCGCGATGCGCTGATGATCGGGCGCGCTCATTCGCCGTCCCCGTCGTCGCCGCTGGTCGACCATTCGAACACCCGCGCCAGGTGGGCGTAGTCGCCGGGATGCTCCTTGACGAACTGCGGCGCGACCCGCGAGCGGTAGGGCTCTGTCGGATCGTCATAACGGGCGATCAGCGTGGAGAGGCCCTCCAGCGCCTTGGCGGCGGCGGCGCTGCTCTCCTCGCCGGCCAGGGCGCGGACCTGCTCCTCGCCAGCGGGGCGGCGGCCCGTGACGCGGACATAGGTCAGGTCGCCGGGCGCGGGGCTGCCCAGGTCGGGGAACCCGCCGTGCATCAGGATCGCCGCCGTCAGGGTCAGCTGCGGCGAAAAGCCGGTGTCGACCTGCTTCTGCGACGGGGCGGCGCCGGTCTTGTAGTCGAGGATGTGGGCGGTCCCGTCGGCGGTCGGCTCGATCCGGTCGGCCTTGGCGGTCAGGGTGAAGGGGCGGCCGTTGATGCTGAGCGACAGCTCGCCCGCCGCCTCGACCACGACCTTGCGCGCCGTGACGCGGCGATGACGCTCCCAGTCGGCGACCCACAGGGCGGCCTCGCGGGCCAGGGCCTTCTCGCGGGTCAAGGCGGTGGGCGGCATGCCCGCCGCGACCAAGGCGTCGATATAGAAGCGTTCGAACACGCCGGCGGCCTCAAGGGGCACGGCGTCGGGATAGGTCTCGGCGAATGTCTCGAAGGCCGCGTGGATGGCGGTGCCCCGGGCGCGGGCCTCGACCGGCTCGTCGGGGCGTTCCAGCGGATAGAGCTTGAGGATGTCGCGGGCCCAGACGGCGTAAGGGTCGCGGGTCAGGGCCTCGACGCGGGTGACGGCCATCCTGCGCGGGCGGTCCTCGACCGGCGGGGTCGGGGCCGGGCGGCCGATCGGTGCGTAGGGATCGGGGGCGTCGAGGGCGCGGACCCAGTCCAGCACGTCGTCGCGGCGGGGCAGAGACAGCCCTGCGCCGGCGGCCAGGGTCTTCAGCCGCCACAGCCAGCGCAACTCGACGGCCGGCGCGCCGCCGCGTCGCTCGCAATGGACCAGCACCACGTCTGGCGCGCTGGCGGCCTGGGCGAAGTCGTGGGCGGTCAGGCCGATCTTGCGCTCGGGCGGCGGCAGGCCCAGGCGCGAGCGCATCGGCCGCGACAGGAACGGGTCGATCGGCGCGCCCTGCGGCCAGACGCCTTCCTCCAGCCCGGCCAGCACCAGGCGGTCGGCGCGAACCAGGCGGGCCTCGATGGCGCCCAGGATCCGCAGACGCGGATGGGTGGCGCCGCCGACGCGCACGGTCTCCTCGTTGACCAGCCGGTCGAGGATGTCGGCGAAGGCCTGGGGCGAGGCGTCCGGCAGGGGCTCGCCGTCCTGGATCAGGGCGGCCATCAGGGCGCCCAGGCACTCGCCCGCGCCACCGGCCCACAGGCGACTGACCGCGATCAGGCCTTCCAGCGCCTCGACCAGGGCCTGGGCGGCCCGGCAAGGCGGAGCGAAGCCGTCCGCATAGGGCCCTGCGGCGTGGTCGACGGCGGCCAGGACGCGGTCGCAAAGCGCGAGGGCGTCTGGCGCGTCCCTCAGCCGGGCGCGCAGCACCTCGGCGGAGCCCGGCGCGGCGCCGCGCAGGCCCTTGCGTTCCAGCATCGCGGCGGCGGGCGCCTCGTCCTCGCCCAGAACCAGGGGGTGCTTGGCGAAGGCCAGCAGGCGGACCGGGTTCAGCGGCTCCTCGACCAGCCGCGCCAGGTGCAGGGCCAGGATCGCCGAGCCGGCTGCGGCCAGAGGCGCGCCGGCCGAGCTGTCGGGGATCACGCCCCAGCGTTGCAGGCGGGTCATCACCCGGCGGGCCAGGGTCTGGTCGGGCGTGACGAGGGCGGCGGTCTTGTCCGGCGTCTCCAGCGCCTCGCGCAGCAGCAAGGCGCAGGCGCCGGCGGCCTCCTCCTCGGCGCGCGCGGCGATGACCGAGAAGCCGGTCAGGCCCTCGGCGACGGGGTCGAGGTCCGGGGCCTCGGCGCGCAGGGCGGCGATCTGGGCCAGCCAGTCGGCGGTGGCCTCGGCCGGACGCAGGGCCTCGTTGACGATCCGCCGCCGCCAGCGGCCGCGGCTGTCGACATCGGGAACCCAGGCGCGGACATCCGAACGCGCGACGCCGGCGCGGTCCAGAAGGCGCTTCATCGCGCCTTGCGGATGCTGCTCGCCCTGGGAGCCTTCGATCTGGGTCCAGGCGCTGTCGGCCAGGTCCTCGTCGAGGCCTGGCAGCACCACGGCGCCCTTGGGCGCGGCGGCGATGACGCGCAGCAGGTCGGCGGTGGCCGGCGCGGTGCCGGTCGAGCCGGCGGCGACCAGCACCTCGGTCGGCGGATTCTCGGCCCATTGTCTTTCCAGGGCCCGCAGCAGCTTCACCCGACGCTCGGAGACGTCGATCAGGCCCAGGGTTTCCAGGCGCTCTGGCCAGGCGGTCAGCACGCCCTTCAGGAAGCGGGCCGAGACCTGCCAGTGCTGGGCCAGGTCGCCCTCGGCCAGGCCGTCCAGCTTGTCGGCGAACGGAACCTCCTCGATCTGACAGCTGTCGAGGAAGTCGGACAGGGCCTTGGCCAGTTCCAGGGCCTGAACCGGGCCGGGCTTGAACGACAGCTTGTCGCCATGGTCGATCACCAGCCGCGCCAGCTCGAACCGGCGGCGACGCGACGAGATGGCGGGCGGAAAGTCGAGGGATAGCTCACCGGGTTCGAAGGGCGGCTCGCCTTCATCGAGGTCGCCCAGCGGCCGGATCTGCGGCAGCAGCAGCGCCCGACCGCCGCCGACCGCCAGGAAGGCGTCGGCCAGGGCGCGGGCGCCGCGCCGGGTCGGGGTCAGGACCGTGGCGCGGGGCAGGGCTTCGGGCCCCAGCGGCTCGAGCGTGTTCAGCAGGCCGCGCGCCAGGTCATCGACGAACGGGCGGTGGGCGGGGATCGAGAACCAGCGCGGCCCCGGTCTTTCAAAGAAGGGGGCCGGTCCGCTCATCGCGCAGTCAAACTTTCTTGCGAGAGCTTGGCTTCGGCCGCCAGCCTGGCGTCGGGATCGCCGACGTGCATCCACAGGCCATCAGGCGCGACGCCGTGGACGCGGTGGTCGGCGGCCAGACGTTTCCATAGGGGCAGCAGAGAGAATGGGCCTTCCGGACCGTCGGCGGTGATCGCTGGCTTGCAGATATGGACGCCGACATAGACCAGCGGCGCGGTCTCGCCGGGATCCTTGAAGCGGACGACGCCGTCTTCGAGGAACACGTCGCCGCTGTCGTGGAAGCCTAGTGAGGCCGAGGTCGAGGCCAGCATCAGGCAGACGTCCATCGTCTCAGGGTTCCAGGCGGCGGCCACGGCGTCGATGGCCGGACCGGCGTGCTCGATCCAGACGGAGTCGATATTGGCCACGAAGACCGGACCCTCACCCAGCAGCGGCAGGGCGTGCTTGACGCCGCCGCCCGTCTCCAGGGCCTGAGGCCGCTCGTCGGAGATGACGATCTTCGGGCCAAGCCCCTTAGCCTGGCGAGCCTTCAGGTGGGTTTCGACCAGATCGGCGAAGTAGTGGACATTGACCACGGCGGTCTCGACCCCGGCGGCGGCCAGGCGGTCCAGCATGTGGTCGATCAGCGCCTTGCCGGCGACCTCGACCAGGGCCTTGGGCCGGTCGTTGGTCAGCGGGCGCATGCGGGTGCCGAGGCCGGCGGCCAGCACCATCGCGACTTTCGGCCCATTGGGGGGAGCGCTCATCGGCGGCCCTCGGCGGGAACGTGCTGGTCGAACCAGGCCTTCAGGCCGGCCAGCGCCGGATCGTTCAGATTCCGCTCCAGGTAGCGCCAGGTGCGCGGCATGAAGGCCTCGTACTGACGGCGGCCCAGCAGGGCCTGGCGGGCGAAGACCCGGCCCAGGATGCGGGCGGCGTTCGACGCGGCCAGGGCGCGGTAGTCGGCGATGAAGGCCTCGCGGTCGACTTGCGGCCGGGCGGCCAGATAGCGGTCCAGCATGGCCGCCTCCAGTTCCGGCGACACGTCGCGGCGGGCGTCCTGCAGCAGGTGGGTCAGGTCCCAGGCGGGGTGGGCGCGCAGGGCGTCCTGGAAGTCCAGCAGGCCGACGCGGGCGACGCCGTCGCGCTCGGGCAGCCACAGCAGGTTCTGGGCATGGTAGTCGCGATGGGTGAATACGCTGGCCCCGGCCTCGCCGCGCATCCAGACGGGCGCCCACAGCGCGTCCCATTCGGCGACGGCCTCGGGGCTGAAGGCCAGGATGCCGGCGAACTGGGGCCACCATTCCAGGAAGGTGTCGGTGGCGTATTTCAGGGCCAGGGTGTCGTAGGTCAGCAGCGGCCAGCGGACGTCGTCGACGGCCAGAACGTCCGGAGGCGTCTCGGCGTGCAGGGCCACCTGCAGGTCGACGGCGGCCTCGTACAGCAGGCGCTCATCCTGGCCCTCCGCGATCAAGGTGGCGTAGAGGCCGTCGCCCAGATCTTCCAGGACCGCCAGGCCCTGAGCGACGTCGTAGGCGAAGATGCGCGGGGCCGAGAGACCGCGCCGGCGCAGATAGTCGGCGGTGGCGACGAAGGCGGCGACCGAGCCGGCGGCCAGGCGCGCGGCGGCGTTGTAGCCCAGGGCCAGGCGCTCGGCGTCCGTCGCGCCCGGTGGGCAGACGACGCTTTCCAGCGCTGGCGGCTGGTCCATGAAGATGAAGCTCTCGCTCTCGTCCCCCTTGGCGCGGTGCAGGCGCTCATAAGACCGCGTCGAGGCGTCGCCGCCCAGGCTCTCTCGGCGGACGTCGCCGAAGCCGTGGGTTTCCAGGAACGCGGCCTTCGCCACTTCTCTCTCAGAACTCAAGATCACGTCCCTCGAAATCGCCGTGCCGTGTGACGACGGCGCGCCGCGCGTCGCCGTCGAGGGCGATGTCTATATCGAGCCGAGTCGCGGGCAAACGTCCTTCGAGCCGTTGGGGCCATTCGATCAGGGCAACGCCGCCGTCCAGGGCTTCGTCCAGCCCGATCTCATAGGCCTCGTCGGGGTTCGACAGGCGATAGAGATCAAAGTGGGCCAGGGGGAAGCCGGCTGTTTCGTAGAACTGCACCAACGTGAAGGTCGGGCTGGGCACCTCCTCATCCGGCGTCGTCAGGGCGCGGATCAGGGCGCGGGCCAGGGTCGACTTCCCCGCGCCCAGAGGACCGGTCAGGCACACGGCGTCGCCGGGGCGCAGGGACGCGGCCAGCGCTCGGCCCAGGTCCTGAGTGGCGGCCTCGTCGGCGAGAAAAAGGGCGGTCACGTCAGGTGGCTCGTCGGATCGGTCGGCAACATGCGCTCCACATAGCGCTTCAGGACTTCCGTGGCTTCTGTCGCGTCGCCGGGCAAGGCCTGCGGATCGACCGGCGCCCCGACGATCAGCGAAAAGCGACGGCCCTTCTTGTTCAGCAGCTCATGAAACAGGGTGATGTCGCGCAGTTCCTTCCAGCGCTTGTCGAACAGGTGGAACAGGGTCGACCAGGGGCCGGCCAGATGCATAGGCACGATTGGCGCGCCGTACTTGCGGGCGATCGAAACGGCGGAGGCCATCCAGGGCGGGTCGGTCAGGCGGCCGTCTGCGTCCTTCACCGCCAAGCGTCCGGCCGGGAAGATCATCAAGGCGCGCTCGGCCTCCATCGCGTCGCGGGTCATCGACAGGGTCAGCCGCATCCGCTCGCGGCTGCGCTTTTCCTCGACCCATTCGACGGGGATCAGCACCTCGTCGAACCGGTGGCAGACGCGGTGGGCGTCGGCGTTGGCGTAGAACAACACGTCGGGCCGCCGGGCCTTGACGGCGTCATAGACCGCGACGCCGTCGCCGATGCCGGTCGGATGGTTGGCGACGATCACGCAGCGGCCGGCGGCGGGCAGGTTCGAGAGGCCCGCGACCTCGACCCGCAGGGCCAGCAGGTCGGAGACGTGGTCCAGCGCCGCGCGGCCGTCCAGCTGACAGATCCTCTGCGCCATCCGCCGGGCCTTGCGGTAGTCCAGTATCCGATAGACGACGGGCCGAACCAGCGGCCAGATCGGGGACCCCGTCAGGCGCGGCGCGCGCTCGGCGATCAGAGTATCGACGATGTGGGGCTCGGGCGTCTGTCGCGCCCCGACCACCCCGAAGGCCGGAACATGAACCATGCCGGAAGTCTAGGTCGCGTCGACGAGGCTGTCAGCCCGACGGATGACGCATGGGCGGGCTTCCCCTCGAGGCGCTCACGCGCTAACCGCAGTCCCCGATGCCGACTTCTCTTCGCACCGCCTATCGCGAGCGCCTGGCTCTGGGCGAGATCCGGCCCGACGTGGCCCAGGCCGCCGCCGTCGACGCCCTGTCCCGGCTGGAAGCCGATCTCGACAACGCCGGCGAGCCCGGCTTCTCGCTGTTCGGCCGCAAGCCCAAGAGCCAGCGCGGCGTCTATCTGTGGGGGCCGGTCGGGCGCGGGAAGTCCATGCTGATGGACCTGTTCTTCGACAGCGCGCCGATCAACAAGAAGCGCCGCATCCACTTCCACGCCTTCATGGCCGAGGTCCATGCCGACATCGACGCCTGGCGCAAGGGCGATGCTGCGGCGCGCAAGGCGCGCTTCGGTCAGTCCAGGGGCGATGATCCGATCGCCCCGACCGCCGAGCTGATCGCCACGAACGCTCGCCTGCTCTGCTTTGACGAGCTGCAGGTCACCGACATCGCCGACGCCATGATCCTGGGGCGGCTGTTCGAGGCCCTGTTCGCGCGGGGCGTAACCCTGGTGGCCACCTCGAACCGGCCGCCGGACGACCTCTACAAGGACGGCCTCAACCGTCAGCTCTTCGTCCCCTTCATCGACATGCTGAAGAGCGCCATGGACGTCGTGGCCGTGCGCGGGCCGGTCGACTTCCGCCTGGATCGTCTGCGCGCGGCCCGCACCTGGCTGGCGCCGAACGACAAGGAGAGCCAGGCCGAGTTCGAGCGGCTGTGGACCGACATGCTGGATGGCGCGGCCGAGACCGGCGCGACGCTGGAGGTGCTGGGCCGCAAGATGCGCCTGCCCCGCGCCGCCGGCGGCATGCTGCGCTCGTCCTTCGCCAGCCTGTGCCAGCAGGCCCTGGGGCCGCAGGACTACCTGGCCGTCGCTGAGCGGTTCCACACCATCTTCCTGGAAGACGTGCCGCGCCTGACCCCCGCCCGGCGTGACGCGGCCAAGCGGTTCAACACGCTGATCGACGCGCTCTACGAAGCCGACGCCAAGCTGGTGGCCCTGGCCGACGCCGAGCCGGAACAGCTCTATCCCGAAGGCGATGGATCCTTCGAGTTCGAGCGCACGGTCTCGCGCCTGCAGGAAATGCGTTCGGCCGACTATGTGGCGCGGGTGCGGGACTAGGAGAATATCATGAGCGTCAAGGATCGGGTCCGCGTCCGCGAGACCAAGCTGCTGTCCGACAACTGGTACGTCCTGAAGACCACCACCTTCGACTGGAAGCGGCGGGACGGGACCTGGCAAACCCAGCATCGCGAGCACTACGACCGGGGCAATGGGGCGGTGCTGTTGCCCTACAATCTGAAAAGCCGGACGGTGCTGCTGGTCCGGCAGTTCCGCTGGCCGGCCTTCGTCAATGGCTATGACGATCTGCTGATCGAGGCGGCGGCCGGCCTGCTGGACAACGCCGAGCCGGAGGCTCGCATCCGCGCGGAGGTCGAGGAGGAGCTGGGCTACCGCCTGGGCGACGTGCGCAAGGTGTTCGAGGCCTTCATGAGCCCGGGCTCGGTGACCGAGATCCTGCACTTCTTCGTCGCCGAGTACGATGCGGCCATGCGGATCGGCGACGGCGGCGGCCATCCTGACGAGGGTGAGGACATCGAGGTTCTGGAGCCGACCATCGACGAGGCCCTGGCGATGATCGCCAACGGCCGCATCCGCGACGCCAAGACTATCATGCTGCTGCAGCACCTGGCCTTGACGGTGTTCAAGGCTTAGCGGGACCGCGGATCCGGGGAATTAGCCGAAGTCCCGCGCAAGCGGCACGTCGAACCGGACGAACAGGCCGGCCGGGCTGTAGTCGGCCGCGATCGCGCCGCGGAGTTCGCCGGTAATGCTGCGCTCGATCAGACGTGAGCCGAACCCGCGTCGGGTGGGCTGACGAGCTGGCGGGCCGTCGAGCTCGCGCCAGTCAAAGACGAGACGCTCGTCATCGCGCACCGACCAGGCCAGCGCCAGTCGGCCGGCGTTCGACAGGGACCCGTACTTGGCGGCGTTGGTGGCCAGCTCGTGGAACACCATCCCCAGCGACAGGGCGACGCGCGCCGGCAGGTGTACATTCGGGCCGTCCATGACGATGCGCTCCGGGCCATAGGGTCCGAGTTCCTGGATCA
Organism: Caulobacteraceae bacterium; assembly: GCA_965283765.1. Classification (GTDB taxonomy): domain Bacteria; phylum Pseudomonadota; class Alphaproteobacteria; order Caulobacterales; family Caulobacteraceae; genus Caulobacter. The sequence continues at coordinate 382 of CBDIPU010000001.1, read as the reverse complement.
GGAGCTGGCGTAGTCCCGCGCCGGCCCACTGGCTGTCGGTCAGGGCGTTATGCGTCTGGGATAGGGCCAGCAGCCTGGCTTCGAACGCGGCGGCGAAGTCCTCGGGCGTCGTGGCGCCGCGCAGGGTCTGCTGGGCAATGGCCTGGACCGTGGCCAGGGTGTTCTTCACGCGGTGGTTCAGCTCGTCCAGCAGCAGGCGCTGGCGTTCGTCCGCCTGGACCTGATCCGTCATGTCCACGCCCTCGACGAAGACGCCCGAGGCCGTCCCGTCCGCCTCGATGATCGGCTGGTAGACGAAGTCGAGATAGCGCTCTTCCAACGCCGCGTCGGGGTTGCGCTGCAGGGCGATCTTCACGCGTCGGCCGACGAACGCCTCGCGGGT